>NZ_CP162601.1:0-1200000 GCF_040957575.1 Vibrio sp. HB236076 | reverse complement strand
TTACAAAAATGCATAAATGGTGAGTTAGAAGGCCCTGTTGACATAATGTCAAACAATTGCTGACGGTCAACACCGGCTTTTTCTGCCACAGCAAAAGCTTGAGACATGGCACAAACAGTCGTCATGCCCATAAAGTTGTTGATGAGTTTTGTTGTATGTCCTGCTCCGAGAGCGCCAAGGTTAAAGACATTTTCACCCAACACCTCTAGTACAGGCTTCACTTTTTCAAAAGTATCGGCATCGCCTGAAGCCATAATATTCAACAAACCATCTTTTGCATGAGCAGGCGTACGACCCAGGGGTGCATCGATCATACCCGCACCTTTAGCGGCTAAGTCAGCGCCAATTTTACGCGTTGAAGCAGGAATGGATGTACCAAAGTCAATCAGTACCGCACCTTCTTTAATACCCGCTAAGATACCATCTTCGGCATAAACCAGCTTTTCAACGATCGTTGACGTGGTCAAACACAGCATCACAATATCACTTTGTTCCGCTAACTCTTTCGCAGAGCTTGCTGATTTACCACCACGAGCAAGGACTTTATCCACTGCTTCTTGGTTTAAATCCATTACGATAGGTTGAAAGTCATTTTTTTGTAGACACTCAACCATGTTGCCGCCCATTAGGCCCAAACCAATAAATCCAATCACGGGTTTAGTCATACCGAACTCCTAAAGTAATATTGTATGATTTAATTTACAGATACAATATCGCTACCCGTTAAGGAGATCAACCTCTGTGTCAGTTTAAAAGCTATTTTTGAGGCATAGAGCAAAAAAATATTCGCTGTTAAACGAATTTCATCGTCATAACAACCAAAACCCGTTATTCATTTTACTTTAACGATGAAACAAAACATGCGCTCAATGAGCGCATGTTGATCATAACTAAAAGCAACAAGAATTACTGATACTGATCGTGGGTTTTGTGAATGCGATAGAAGGTTGCTTGAACATAATCATCGGGATCACCTGAAATGTTCTGGTTGTACACGCCCGCTTTAAAGTACATATACTTGCCACCAACATCATAACCACTGTCACTCATATCAACGACTTGAACCGCGTCTGGCTTGCCTTCTCTCATAACCGTGACCGTCATGGTATTGCCCTTCACGGCGATTCGATATGAAAACTTCTCACCCAGTGCAATACCATCGGTGGTTTCACCCGTCATGTCCCCTACCAGCGGGTAGAAATGGTCGGTGCCTTTGAGGGTATTCTCATGAGCAAAATAAACGGTTCCCGTGTCTCGGTTTGGCAATTTGCGGTAGTAAAGGCGAATTGGCTCATCATCTTGGTCGTGGATCTGACCAATAATAAAGCGACCAACTTCACCCAGTTCACCTGTGGTTGTCGTATGATCAATTTTTAACGTCGCCTCTAATACCCCATCGACACCACCAGCGGCTTTTTGATCTTCAATCGGCGCAGAACTAAATACCCAGTTGTTTTTGTTCACGCCCTTGGTCGAGATGGACTTGTCCCCAGCCCTGAGCATTTCTCGCATTTCAGTTCGAGCGTATTTGGTGTTTTTCGATGTCCTAACCCCTTTGATATAACTTTTGAACACTAAGCCGCCATCATCGGCAGTGTAGAAAATTTCTGGATGTTGATAACCATTGGCCAAATCCCATTCATAAACATTATCTGGTTTACCATCGTTGTCGTGGTCAAAGGGTTGAGAAAGGTACCAGGTCGTCAAATCAAAATTTTGCCCAGGCGTATTACCGGCTTTTGGTGTCGCCGGGATCGTGGGCACTTTGAGCGGTACATCCCACTGACAAGCGCTATCACAAGGTTTAGCAACTTTCACACCAAAATTGCCAGAACGAAGTGCTTTCATTTTATCGGCATTGCTCTTACCTTGATCCGATTTGGCCATTTTGGCTGCGGCGGCTTTTTCAGCAGCAATCACGTCATCAGTGATAATATGGTTGTCCGGACAACTGTTAATCGCACAGTTTAGGGCAGCAAACTCAGTGACACTGTTCCAAGCGTTTTTGCTATTACCTTGACCCACCACTCGTACATAGCGCGCTTCAACGGCATCAAAACTAAAACGCTCATACCCGTTAACTTGACCAGAGCTCATCGCCCCTTCGAGTACGGTTTGCCACTGTTGGCCATCCGTACTCACTTGAATATCAAATTTTGTTTGACGCTGATTACCTTTGTGAAACGCGAGTCTCACCGCATCAAACGTGTGTACACTGCCATAATCGTACGTTGCTGACTCACCAAGGCCATTCGCAGACCAACGAGTGGTGATATCATGATCGAACAAACGCTCAGGGCCATTGCCATCGTGGGTACTTGCCGTGATCTCAACTGGCTCTAAAATATCTTGCCTAGGCAATTCTTGATTGGAGCAATAGTCAACCTGGCAATTAACGCCGACAAACTCCGTGACGCTATTCCATGCGTTTTTACTGTTGCCTTGACCGATGTACTTGATGTATCTAGCGGTGACTTCAGGAAAATCGAACCGTTCTAATCCCAACGATTTGCCCGTGCTTTGTGCATCATTCAGTACCGTTTGCCATTGTTGACCATCGTTGCTGACTTGGATTGAAAACTTAGTCGTGCGCTGATCGCCTTTGTGAAAAGCCAGTTTAACCGCGTCAAACGCAACCGCTTTACCGTAATCAAAGGTGACGCTCTCACCTTGACCATTTGCGGACCAGCGAGTGGTTAAATTGTTGTCTATCAAGCGCTCTGGGCCATTTCCATCGTGACTTGAAGCGGCAAGCTTAACCGGACTCGGAGTGACAATGGTACGTCCATCGTCGTTCGATGCGCACCCGGCAAGTACAAATAACACGGAAGCGGCAATGATGTTCTTCTTTATTCTTTGTTTCATGATTTACCCTTTACTTATTATCAGATCGGCATTGCGTTGCAAGCGTCAAATCCGACACTTCAACCCATTCCAAGACCGTTTTGTTGTATCAACATAAATTATTTTGTATTACAAATGAGAGTGACAAATCACAAAACGTGACGAAAAGTGGTATTTTTTTCTATCCAAAACCTGCTTTTTTAATCCAGATCACGCCAAATGAATAAAAATCGCTTCTGCAAACATGTCGAAAATCATCTCTTCACTCATTGAGCTTTTCTCAATACGGCTCCCGAAAAGCCTATAATTTGATAAAAAAGCACTAAAAAGTCGCCTAATTTGTAGCTTGGCTGAGCAACGCCAAAAAAATGACGATTAAAATGTGAGCTATTTAATAGTTTAACGTTTTATCTATCAACAGATGTGAAGCGGATCATCATATCTATTATCAATGTTTGTTTGTTGAACTATATTTGTATAACAATACTACTAATCCAATACGGTAAATAAAGGGAAGTCACAATGATTAGAATAACAAAAACCGCTGCCGCCATTGCTTTATCAATCGGTACGCTTACTGCTTGTAATACGGATTTAAGAGATTCAGACAACTCAGGCAGCTCATCTTCATCGGGCTCGTCTACCGCTAGTGCCTTATCCGCTGGTTACTGGGAATTAAGCGCGGACGCTTCTGGTACCAGTATTCAAGCCTTTGCAACCACAGACGATCTTCCCAATGTTTATGTTTTTGATGGCACCACGCAAAAGTACTACAACGACGACGACAACTTTGGTACTTATACCATTTATACGAGTACGTTTACTGAAGATGAAGACGCGGGAACAATCACCTTTAATTACTACTCTGACAGCTCCGATTTGACCAATGTGACTGAACTTTCTGGTAATTATTCAGTGACTGACGGTGCGCTCACCATCACAGATACCAATGCCGGCGACTTCACAGGAACAGACAATGCCGACAATACTGACGTCACTGATGCTATCACCGCGGCAAACGCCGAGGCAGGACTGAACAATTATGTTTTAATCCATGACACCAATAATGCCGGAGCAGAAGAAGACACAGGCGAGCTGCGCATTCGCTTGTCTGACTCTACCGATGTCGACTCAATTGCTTCTGGACGCTTAACCCTTGATGTCATTTATCAAGAAGACGAAGACACGACAGAAGAAGACGATGGCAGCAGTAACAACGCCTACATTTCACTGTATGCCAGTTCAACGTCAACATCGTCATTACATGGCGAGGTCATTTTTAACGATGGTCAAATTCGCTATCGAGATTCAAATGGGACACTCACAGATACAGAAGGGACATTTGAAAATGGCGATACTTTATCGGTAGAAGTGTCTTGGGAAGCGGAAGCTTTTTCATTTTCAGTCAATGGCGTGACGTATGGTGATAACCTTCCGGTTGCCGATGGCAGTGATGTGACTGTCATCGCATTAAGGCTGGGCGATAATGCTGGGACAACCAATTTTGAAGTCCTCGGCGATAACATCACAATTTATTCCAGTGACAGCGGTACAGAAACCAGCGTATTGGAAGAAGATTTTGACAGCTATGCCAATGGTCTTGATCTTTCTACCGTATATAACAGCAGTAGCAATGAAGCGACCGTGTTCACGGATGGCGAAAGCTCAGACAGCACCGACAGCAGTGAGGTAACGGACAACTTTGATGCCTATACCGTTGGCGACCAAATAGACAGTGCTAACGCTTTATACACGGTGTCAGGAGTGGATGGTGAGACGACCCTGGCCAATATTGATGATACCCAATCTGAGTCTGCAGATAACTCCCTCTATTTGTATGATAATAGCGCCGAAACCAAACCCGTTGTCGCGCGCAGTTTTACCAATGGGGCTGCAGAGAGTGGCTCAGTATCAACGTCAGTGTATATTCCGGCAGAGGGTTATGAAAAATCAAGTTACCTCTACTTAGGGACGTCTGAAAGTGGCAGTTCCAGTTCTCGCTTTACCGAAGTCGTCTTTGGCTCTACTGAGGTCAAGTTCAGAAATGAGTCCGGTTCACAAGTGGCTTTAGCCAATTACGCGCAAGACACCTGGGTCGATGTCACCATTGCATGGCAAGCCGATGACTCAGACGGTTATGACATTACGGTAACGGTCGATGGTGTGGAATATACAACATACTCAGATGATTCAGGTACAAGCTTTGATTTAAAAGCAGAAAATGACACTGGAGCACCGAGCTTATTCGCGCTTTATGTCGGTGACAGCTCATCTGTTGGCACATACACTTACTTCGATAATTTAGATTCCGATCTTTTTGACTAATCAGAGTGCTCTCTACTGAGCAATCTGAATGTTTCCCACCCCAACTCAGTCAGCCTGCGGTTGACTGAGTTTTTTATATTTCAATCACTTCGCTATTTCGTTAGCAAAAATTATGCGAGCTACCTCTCAATTTATCTACCATGAAAATAGAGAGAAAGTGATCGCGATCGTGATTTTATTAGTTCATCGAAATAGTCGATTAAAATACTACTAATATCACAGAATAGAATGGCCCAGGAAAGTATATTTGTCATACATTAATGCAATATGACGTTTTAATTGTAACGATAATAAATTTTGAACATCACACCATTCTAATCCTACGATTATAAAGAGCGAGAAATAATTATGAAAGCAGTTACCTCAGTGGCCACCTTCGTTGTTACTACACTTTTAGCCGGCACTGCCGCAGCCGCCACCTTGGATTATCGCGCAGAATACAAACACAAAGACGAAACCTACGCCCACCGTATTAAACTCGGCGACAGCACAAGTTTGTCTGATGATTTGAAATTATCGTTTGGTATCGAACAAAAATTTCATAGTTTCGATAACAGCAAATATTGGGATCAAATTGTCGCGGGTGATTCAGAGTTTGATTGGAGCCTTCGTTACGCTGTTGATAAACAATGGTACATACAGCCAGGTATGCCAATCACTTTTGGTGATGATGATGAAAAAACCACTTACAAACCTCAGGTTCGCGTTGGTTACAAGTCGTCCTTTGGATTGACGACTGCGCTTCGTTACCGTCATGAATTTCAAGTTTACTCTGATGGCGCAGGCAATAAAACACTGACCGATGGTACCAGTGTTAGCGTGGCAGGCAAAACGGTAGAGCAAGGGAAATGGACACTCACCGGCTCTTATCGCTTTAAAGACCAAGAGCTTAAAAAGCTACGCCTCGGCTATGAAATCAACCTCAATCACAACTACGACGATGTCCGCCTTTCAGATGGCGACAAAAACTATGATTGGGATGCAGGTGTCATCGTCGGTTATCAAATGGGTAAATTCCGTCCATACGTTGAGCTGTGGACTGTTGATTACGGTTCAACGTCTGGAGACCGTCAAGCCAGAACTCGCCTCGGTATTAAATACAGCTTTTAATGACAGTTGAACAACGCAAGGCTTAGTGAGAACTAAGCCTTTTTTGTTCTCTCAGATCCGCTTAATGACGGGTGTGATGATCACCAAGATACTCTGACAAATCCTTTTAAACCACACTTTCAATAACAACAAGACTAAAGGAACGAGAAACATGAAAACCCCAACCCTGCTTTCATTCGCTGTACTTTGTAGCCTTTCTGCACCGGTGCTCAGCTCAACAGATACGCGTGCGCCCGGGCAGCAATTTAATATGAACAACTGGAAAATCACCTTGCCACAAGATATCAATAAAGATGGGCGAGTCGATGAAATTGAAGGGGTAGCGATGCTGACCTACTCCAATGATGATTTTTTTCACCTCGATGACCAAGGCCATTTGGTCTTTGAAGTACAAAACCAAGCCATCACTACTAAAAACTCGAAAAACGCGCGTTCAGAGCTCAGACAAATGGCTCGCGGAGCCGACTTTTCAATTGGCACTCATGACGCGAAAAACAACTGGGCGTTAAGTAGCCACCCGCAAGCAGACACATTCAGCGCCATTGGCGGAACGCTTGAGGCGACATTAAAAGTGAATCATGTATCATTACATGCAAAATACCCTGAAAAGTACCCCGCATTTTCGGTGGTTGTTGGGCAAATTCACGCCGAAAAAGATAAACAACAAATCAAAGATAAATCTGGTTTCGGTCATGGTAATGAACCATTAAAGATTTTCTACAAAAAGTTTCCGGGCCATAATACTGGCTCAGTATTTTGGAACTACGAAAGAAATCTTGCGAAAAATGACCCGAATCGAATGGATATCGCCTACCCTGTCTGGGGCAATACATGGGAAAACCCCAACGATCCCGGTAATCAGGGTGTAGCACTTGGTGAGTCTTTTAGTTATAAAGTCGATGTCAAAGGTTCAATAATGCACCTGACATTCACCTCTGATAAACACAAAACGGTGACATACGAGATTGACTTAAGTAAAGGCGTTGATGATAAAGATTATCCACAGGGCTATGCAAAAGATGCTTTCTATTTCAAAGCTGGGGCTTACGGGCAATGCAGTGTCAGTGAAACACATCCCGTTTGGGGACCTGGCTGTCAAGGCACTGGCGATTTTACCGTCGATAAAGCCAACGGTGATTACAACAGTGTGACTTTTTCTCAGCTAAAATTAAATGGCCAATAACATTAATCTCATCAACGTCACCTTCTAATAAGACCGAAACAAGTTTCGAATAAACCATAAAAAAGGGTAAGCACTTGGCTCACCCTTTTTTCTTTGGAGGTTCACATCCCCTCAAATGATAATCCGAGCTTATGCCTTTTTCACAAAAGCCGCGGTCACCATCATTTCACCAACGCCATCGAGTTTACAATCTAGTTGATGATCTTTGCCTTCAACGATTCTTCTGATCAGGCCTTTGGTGCCAATTTTTAATACCTGTGAACTGCCTTTGACTTTTAAGTCTTTACTGAGGGTGATTTTATCCCCTTCAGCCAATAACGTGCCATTGGCATCTTTGACGGTAAATCCTTCCTCTTCACTGTCGATCTGATTTGGATTCCATTCATGGCCACACTCTGGACACAGTAATAAATCTTGATCGGGATAAACATATTCAGACTGACACGCAGGACATGGAGGCAATGACATAATACTCTCAAAATAAATCAATATAAAATATAAGGGTATTATAAAACAAAAAAGTCATGCTGTGTTGACTTTATAAAGCAGTTTGCACCTCTCTCATTCAGTGAGTGAGCAATAACAACAAGCGCTTCGTATTAAGAAATTTCCGATAAAAAGACGTAAACCATAATAATTCTATGATCTTTCACGCGGTTATCAGCATGGTTTGCCCACTAACCCCTCTTCGATTTAGTGAGTTAATCACTCATCGTTGATTTCTGACGAGACTGAACTAGTATGCACAAAATGACCATGACTACGCCTAATGTCCCTCTTATCCCTAAATGCTCACCTACGATACAAACCGCCAAAACCGCTGCGATTACTGGCTCTAATAAGGTTATCAAAGTAACTTGACTGGCAGGCATGACCGACAACCCTTGACCAAACAACACATAACCAACAAACATGGGGATCACGCCAAGATAAATCAGCACGCCAACGGTTTGCCACTGTATCGATAACCCTTCCCCGGTGAACCACAAGGTCGGGAGTAAAAGAAAAGCCGCGACCAAGAACATACTGGCCATAGCCGATGATGAAGAAATTTGAGCGTCCATCAAGCGTTTTCCAGCCTTGGTGTAACCGGCGTAACTCAACCCAGCAACAAGTGCTAACCCGACACCGAAGGCATTGCTACTTTGAGCGTCAAGTTGCTGCGAAGACGGCACACACAATAAGAAAACACCCGCTCCGCCGAGCAAAAATGCCCCCCACCAGCGACGAGATATAACCTGTTTGCTGATGACATAGTCCAACACGGCTGAAAAGAAGGGCGCACTCGCAATTGAAATGACAGTACCAATAGCGACTCCAGACAGCCTCATCGACAAATAAAAAGCCAATGGGTAAGTAAATACACACAATGCGCCAATGAGAACCGTCTTGTTGTGTTGTCGCAAACGACTTTTATCGGCAGATATACTGCGTCGCGAACGGTAGGCCAATAACACCCCACCGAGAGACATTGTCATGGCGCCAATCGCTAATGCATTAACTTGAGGCAAAAAACTGGCAGCGGTACCGGTGGTGCCCCAGAGTAAACTCGCCACCACAAGGCAAAGTATTCCCTGATAATATTTCTTTTTTTCCATTGATGATGACACTCTATATCACAAGAAAGAGAGTCTTATTTTATGGGAATACAGGGCACAGAAATGTGCTGTTCGGACGCTTTTTTCGGGCTAACAGACCCTTTTTACTTTTGAGCTCTCTTGCCGATAAAATGACTGGGGGTCATAGCCGTTATCGCTTGAAAACGGCGAGTAAAGGCACTGGAGTCGCAATACCCCACCAGATTGGCAACGACATGGATCGGATAATCAGTATGACGAAGTAATGCACACGCTTTGTTTATTCGGGTATGAGCAATATATTGCGCTACTGTGTGCCCAGTTTGGGCTTTAAAACGCTTTTTAAACTGCGTAGTACTTAGGTGAGCGACACTGGCTAACACCTCGATATTGATAGGCTCAGCCAAGTGCTGTTCGATGTAATCGATCGAGGTTTGTATTCGTTCGTCACTTTGGCATAAAAGCGGCTGTTGCTCCAAAAGTTGGTAGAATAGAGCCAACATTGAAACGGCCACTTGATCGCCAAGCTGACTTTCAAGTTGATGTTCGACAAACGGCAAGTAATGCTCTAAAGCCTGACTGATCTTTATCACAGGCTTTGGCAAAGCCAACAAATGTTTGGGTAAACGCTTAAGATCAGCAACCAAAAACTTGGCTTGAGTTTGGGCACGAAACAGATGTAAGACACCTAATTCAATCACCACACACTGCCCTGGCTTAACCTTGCCTTGATAACCTGGTAACTCAATGTCAATCACCCCACTAAGTGGTAATACTAATTGATAAAAGTCATGGCTATGACCCTGTTGATTGAGGGAATACGAGCGTATCGATAGGCTTTCTTTTACTGGCACAGTGAAATCCTCAACGGCGTTAGCAGGTAGTCAAAATAACTCATTTTTATCGACCAATACGACTGGCGCAACCTTTTATTCAATAGCCGTGATCAATTCACATCAACCACGGCATCCGAATCGACACGTCAATAGGACCTATCAACAATGACTAAAGATGTTATGATTCAGACAATTCAGATAAAATTTGCTTAAACGTTTCAACAGGATGCGCCCCTGAAATAGCACTTTCACGATTAAAGACCACCGTCGGTACACTGCTGATCCCAGCTTGAGTCCACATTGCTTGCTGCTCTCTAACCTGACGTTTCGCTTCATCACTCGCAAGACACTGTTGAGCAGCGATTCTATCTAGGCCGACGCTTTCCACTTCATCGAGCAACACCGAATGCAAAGACACGTCTTTTTGTTCACTAAAAAAAGCACTAAACAAGCGCAATTTCAATTCGGTTTGCTTACCGCGGCTTTTCGCGTAGTCAAGCAGGATATGAGCATCAAACGTATTCACCATTTTCATTTCATCAAAATAGTTAAACTCAAAGCCATATTCTGCGCCACGTTGGCGGATTTCCTCACGCGCTTTTTGACTGTCTTCAACGGAGGCGCCGTATTTTCTGGCCACGTGTGCCCTGAGGTTTTCCCCCTCGGCAGGCATATCCGGGTTGAGTTCAAAAGGTTGCCATTCAATCTCCACTCGTTCTTGTAAACCCAATTCTTCAATGGCGGCTTGCAAATGTTTAAAGCCGACGATACACCATGGGCATACGACATCAGACACGATATCAAGCTTAATTACTGAACTCATTGATTGATCCTTATTGTATAGAGATCCTATCAACCTAACACCACTTGAACGGATGTTCAAGAAAGTAAAAAGAATACTGGGTCAAAAAAAGCCAGTGAACAACTCACTGGCTTTAATTCAAATATAACGCGAACATTGGGGTGACAAGAGTGAGACCTATCTCAACATAAATCAGCCCCCATTGTTATTTCGCTTATCTCACGCTGGCATAGGTGTGCTTGCGATGAGTCATTTCCGTGCGTAACCCCATCAATAAACTCACACACATGGTCAATAACACCAGGGTAAATGGCAGACCTGTTGAGATGGTACCGGCTTGCAAGGCTTGCACTGTTTCCGTGCCGCCAACCCAAAGCAAAGTACCTGCGACGACACCTTCAATCGATGCCCAGAACACACGTTGTGGCACTGGTACGTCCATCTTACCGCCTGCAGTGATGTTATCGATGACCAATGATGCCGAATCTGAAGAGGTAATAAAGAACACCATAATCAAAATAACAGACACAAAAGACAGAACACTGCTCAACGGCAAATCTTCATAGAGATAGAACAAAGACAAGGTAATATCGGTCAAGCCATTTTGGCCCAACTCACCCACTTTGTGCATGATTTGGTCAATGGCTAACCCGCCAAAGGCCGCCATCCATGCAAAAGTAATCACCGTTGGAACAAGGATAACAGTGATTAAAAACTCGCGAATGGTACGCCCTTTCGATACGCGAGCAATGAACATACCAACACATGGTGACCAAGAAATCCACCACGCCCAATAGAATACCGTCCAGCCATGAAGCCAACCTTCGTCTTCACGACCACTCGGGGTACTAAGAGCGATGATGTTTTTCACGTACCCAGTCACGGCCAGGCTCAATGAGTCGAAAAAGACGTGGATGCCAGCAAAAATAACCAAAAGCAACAAAACAAATGCCGCAAGCAAGTTTAGATTACTCAGGACTTTAACCCCACCATCGATACCGCGAATAACGGAAACGACCGCAAGCGCCGTGACGAACACCACAATAGCTAATTGCACATAAACCGTCGACTCAAAGCCGAAAACATGGCCAAGACCACTTGCGGCTTGTTGTGCCCCTAAACCCAATGATGTCGCAAGGCCGAATAAAGTCGCAAGTACCGTTAGGATATCAATACAGTGACCAAACCAGCCCCAAGTACGGTTACCGAGAATTGGGTAAAAAGCGGAACGCAAAGAAAGCGGTAAACCTTTGTTATAAGTGAAAAAAGCAATTGATAGGCCAACGATAGCGTAGATGGCCCACGGGTGAAGCCCCCAGTGGAACATGGTCGCGCCCATCGCCATTTCACGAGCGGCCTCTGAGTTTGCCTCAACGCCCAGTGGGGTATGGTACCAACCGGTAAAGTGTGCGGTCGGCTCAGCAACGCCCCAAAAGATAAGACCAATACCCATACCTGCAGCAAACAGCATGGCGATCCAAGATAAATTGGAGTGCTCAGGTTCCGCTTCGGCACCACCGATACGAATTTTGCCATAAGGCGAAACAATAAGACCTAAACAGAAAATTAAGAAGATGTTACCCGCCCACATAAACAAGGAATCAAACTTGGCGATGATTTCCCATTTAATGCCATCTAATGTGCTTTTGGCGGTCTCTGGTTCAACTAAAAGAAGTGCTAAAATAAAAACGATGACCAAAGCGGCACTGATGCCGAATACCGGGTTGTGAACATCAAACCCCCAGCGTTCGACATTATCCTGACCCACGGTGTAGTCCGTGTTATCTATACTATATTTGTCTATATCTCGACTCATAAACCCTCAAACTGCATAAACATGCGGTAAAAATGAGCCGAGATGATAGCAAAAAAAGTTATCTCATTTCAAAAATTGTTGTAAATTCACATTTTTGTCATAAGTTATCATAGAAAAAGCTCAATAACGAACGAGTTTAGAACCTAGATATCCATTTGTTTTATATGATTAACTTGACTTAAGCGAACGATTTAACTCTACAGAAATTGACTTTATCGCCCCTTTTTAATCAAACGAAAATGTGTTTTTTTGATCATCGCATACAAGCTGTTTAGACATCATAACCCGCTTCATCTTCTGCCACAATATCGGTTTCTAAGCTCGCTTGCTGCAACCAGGGTTGCAGCGAGTCACTGCGCAACACTTTTTGTTGATACGACTGTGCAGTCGGAGATAATTCGATCCCATACGTTTCAAACCTCAATGCCACTGGCGCATACATGGCATCGGCAATGGACCACTCTCCAAACAACCATCCTTGTGGATAGCTTGTCATCTGCTCAGACCAAATTTGATCAATTCGGGCGATGTCTTTTTTCGCCGCATCGCTTAATTCCACTCGCCGTTTGGCGCGAATATTCATGGGTAATTCATTGCGAAGTGCCATAAACCCCGAGTGCATTTCAGCGCTTATTGCCCTGGCTTTTGCGCGCAATGGAATCGATTCTGGCCAAGCTTGGCCTTGTAAGTAGGCTTCATTGATGTATTCCAAAATCGCCAAAGAATCCCAAACTACGGTGCTGTCATCAACTAACGTCGGCACTTTTGCTTGGGCGTTCAAAGGGGCCAGAACCTGATAAAACTCTGGGCTGAAGAGCTTAAGTTTAATAATATCGGTTTCTAGATTGTATTGAGAAAAAATCAGCCACGCCCGCAATGACCAACTCGAGTAATTTTGATTCCCTATGTACAGCTGCATCCTTGACTCCTGAAGTTCCAGTGATGAGTAAACTCGTATACTGACTACTATACACACTTTAATTTACCTATAATGTGATGCTGTAAGTGATAATTAAGCTGTACAACTCGGTAGTAAAAAAATGGACTTATCTCAACGATTGGCAACCCAGCCACTGCTGGTTCTCGATGGCGCCGCAGGCACACACCTTGAAGCCTTGGGCTGTGATCTCAACCATCCCTTGTGGACGGCTAAAATCTTAAAAGAACAACCCGAGCAGATAGTTCAACTGCACAAAGATTACTTTGCTGCAGGGGCCGATATTGGTGAAAGCGTCAGTTACCAAGCAACGGTCGAAGGCTTTGTCAAAGCGGGGCTTGACGAGCAGCAAGCCATTGCCTTACTAAAGAGTTCAGTGACTCACCTACTCACCGCGCGCAAACAGTGGTGGCAAGAATCTGGACAAGCCTCAGGCCGACGTTATCCACTAGTGGCGGCATCGATTGGTCCTTATGGCGCTTTTCTCGCCGATGGCTCTGAATACCGCGGCGATTATCAAATCAATGCGCAGCAACTGCATGACTTTCACCGTCACAGAATCGAGATTTTGTGGCAACAAGGGGTCGATATCCTCGCCGTGGAAACCATTCCCTGCTTGGAAGAAGCTCAGGTGATCGCCGACATCGTCCAAGCGATCGGCGCCAAGTGCTGGATCACCTTCAGCGCCAAAAACAAAACGCAAATAAGCAATGGTCAATCGATTGTTGAATGCGTGCAAACCCTAGAGCACTATGATTGTATCCAAGCGATTGGCATTAACTGCACCGCCCCAGAAATCATTACATCGCTGCTTGGCGAGATCAAAAATCACACGTCAAAAGCGCTCATTGCCTATGGTAATTTAGGCGATCATTACGATCCAGACACCAAAACCTGGCAACAGTGTCAACACAGTAAACCTTACCAAGAGCACATTGCACAGTGGCAAGCATTGGGCGTTCGCATTGTTGGCGGGTGTTGCGGGACAACACCCGCAACGATTAAAAGTATTGCCACTCAATATGGCCAAGATGAAAAGTCATTGCCATGAGGAAATTAAAAGTGAAATAGGTCAAATTAGGCCTGGGAAAACCAAGCCCAGCAATAGTTAACCTTGATGGAATAAGAGCACATTCCCTAGCAACAATCCAAAGTCATGGTCATTCTTACTACCCATGTTTAGCAAAATGACCAAAGGTGAGTATTTTTTATTGAAGGCGTGTTGATTGATTTTATTGCCACAATTGCTTATAAGCTCATAGGAAAACACGTAGCAAGAATAGCCATTAATTCATTTGCTACGTGTACTATTTAACTTAAAAGTAACTCAGGTAAAAATAAAGACAACTGAGGGACAAACGTAGTTAATAATAAAGTCGGCATCCACGCAAACAAAATGAAGATCATCGTTGGTCCTAACATCTCAACAACCGGGGTCTCTGTTACTCGTGAACCGAGATACAAGTTCGGAGCTGTAGGAGGAGTCACGTTTGCCATACCTAGGTTTACGCCTAATACTGCAGCAAAATGAATTGGATCCATGCCGGCGCTTTGAGCTATGGGTAAAAGAATCGGAGTCGCTAACAACAGCCCACTGATGTCATCCATCATCATGCCAATCAAAATTAATACCACATTAATCATTAACAGAATAACTATCGGGTTGTCAGAAATCATATATACGAAATCTTCTGCAATGCCTGGGATATCTTCAAACATCAAAAATCTACTGACAATCAACACCATAAAAATCATGGACATAACAACACCAACCGTGATCCCAGCACTCAGCATGGTTTCACGAAATGATTGCCAGGTCATTCCCCGATATACATAAATTGCCACAGGAATCGAATAAACTACAGCAAAACCTGCCGCTTCGGTTGGTGTCATTACCCCGCCATAAATACCTCCCAAAATAAACAGTGGCATTAATAAAGCCGGAAAAGCTTTTTTAGAACGCTTTTTAAATTCAAATTTAAAATATTCCGGTTTTTCATTGAGGTCTAAGTTTTTATATTTTCTCAACTGCACTTGATTGACGATACACAAAAGAGCAATCAAGATGACGCCTGGAACCAAAGTCGACAAAAAACATTTCAACACCGATTGCTGGGCAACCCAAGCATACAGTATGTGTGAGGAACTTGGCGGTATGAGCATACCAAGCGGGCTTGCATTTGTGATTAAAGCTGCACTGAGCCCTGCAGGGTATTTGGCTTTTCTTAAGTGCGGCATCATGACACCACCAATACAGGTAAGCGTCGCGCTGCCACTGCCAGATATAGAGCCAAAAATACCGCTGGCCACAACAGCAGCAACCGACAGGCCTCCACGAATATGCCCTACGGCAAGCTCAGCTAGATGTACCAAAGGTGCGGCTATTTTACCCTTTTCCATGATCTGACCAGCAATAATAAAAAGCGGAATGGCCAGCAAAACTAACGAATTCATTTTCCAATGACCAGATGGTAAATAACCACTCACATCAAATTGACCTACACTGGCCAGTAACACCATGATACCGCCAAAAGCCAAAGGAACACTAACACCAATAAGCAATAAAACACACAATAGAATTAGACTTGAAAAAATAATCATGGTGACTTCCTATTTAACCATTTTCTCTGCTTGCTGAATATCTTCAGAAAGCAACACTTTGCTAGGGCCATGTTTCAACAGTAGATAAACATAAAGAAGGGTATAGATGGTCATCATAATAAAACCAATGGCAATACCTAGCCTTGGTACCATAAAGGGAATTTTCAGAGCGATGGATTTTTGCCACATTGGATAAGCCATTATTTCCTCGACAATCATCGCAATACCCAAATAACTAAGATATCCTAAAATCATCAATTCAATAATTTGGACAACAAGAGTTCGATACCATATGTAGGTAGGGTTTCGCATAACAATACCAAGAATATCGGCATTAATATGGCAACGATTATGAGTAGCAAGGGCACTACCGATGAAAAACATCCAAAAAGCAATGGTCATTAACCATTCTTCATAAGCAAATAAGTCCGCGTCAAATCCATATCTTAAAATAACAACAAAGAAAAAAGTCAGTGCCATAATACAACCTGAAACAATAACAATGGCATTCATGACCTGGCGAATAAGACGTAACACATTCAAACTACGTCCAGAAAAAGACTCTGTGAGATCCTTCATCCTGAGTACACCTTTCTATCCTTGGAATGGGCCTTAAGAAAGGCCCAATGTCCCCTTATTTTAGGTCGGCTTGCAAGCGGTCAATGACATCTTGACCAACAACGTCAGCCATAGTTGGCCAAACGGTAGCACGAACTTTTTCACTCAGTATTGCAATCTCATCTGGAGTTGGGGTTACAATTTCATACCCAGCTTCTATTAGTGCCTTTGCATATTTTTCATCATTGGCTTTATTCCATTTGAAGTACTCATCTGATGCCTTATCAAAAGCGGCCTGAACGACTTTTTTCTGCTCATCATTCATTTTGTCCCACGTTTTTTGTGACCCATAAAATGTCGTCAGCTCCATGAAAGCATTGTAATCGACAAAGTATTTACCCACGCCTGATTTAGCAAAAATGGCATGAGCGGATTGCTTGGTACAACAAATAGCTCCGTCAACGACACCTGATTGAACCGCAGCAAATATTTCAGCGTACGCCATTGTCGTAGTGTTATATCCCATCGCCTCCATAGAGTCCTTCACTGCATTAGATGACCAGACACGAATATTCACCCCTTTATCACCCAAACCTGCAACGTTTTGTGGCTTTTTTTGGGCGACTAAGTTTGAGAAGCCTTCTGGATTATTATCGATCAAACGAAGACCTAACTTAGTTAAACGCTCACTGATAATTTGGTTAAACGCAGAGTCGGGGTTACGGACCGTTTTTTCCATCTCATCCCATGAACTGACTAGATACGGCATAGAATTGATTTCAAACGTCGGGTCTTTGTGGGAATAGATGAACCCCATCACTAAATCGATATTACCTCTGATCGCGTCTTCTAATAATTCCTCGCCCGAGCCCAATTGGTTAGCAGGAAAAACAGAAACTTTTAAACCGACATCGGCAGCTTCGATTTCGTCGGCTATTTGCTCCATGATTTTACTGCCTTGATGCTCAACGGGTAATGTGCCAGCAAATTTTAATCGCAAGTTATCTGCCATTACTGCAGAAGAACACGCAACTGCTGCTACACAAGTTAACCCCAAAGACACCCCTTTAATGCTTCGGGTTACCAAACTAAGTCCATTCATTACTTTTTTCATCACTATTCCTTTAATTGATTTGGATAACTGATTTCGTACTCAGTCTAGCAAAGGGATCTAAAATCGTCTCCAGCCAAACTGATGCTACTTGACGCTAATAAGAACACAAAAAGATTCAACCTGTTCGCTTATTTTGCCTTCAAAGACAAAAAATGAGTCACTAGCTCAATACCCACTCACACATACCCAGTTGAAAATAAGGAGAGCTTTAATGGCTTACAATTCTCATCGAGCATATTTCACGGTTTAAGTATAAAAATCACAAAAAAAAAGGATTGGTTTACAAGCAACCAATCCTTTCAATATTTAAAGTATCTATTTTTCTACACTGTATTTCGCTTAGCTAATGCTCTAAGTCTATCTCCTAATATTTCATCGACTGAAATGGTCTGAGCAAGCGATAATAAAAAGTCATCACGGTGGGCTAAAGAGCACAATTGCCATCCGATAGGCAAAAGTTCTTTTGATAAAGTGAGTGGCAGTGAAATGGCACA
Organism: Vibrio sp. HB236076; assembly: GCF_040957575.1. Classification (NCBI taxonomy): domain Bacteria; kingdom Pseudomonadati; phylum Pseudomonadota; class Gammaproteobacteria; order Vibrionales; family Vibrionaceae; genus Vibrio; species Vibrio sp. HB236076. The sequence continues at coordinate 1,181,803 of NZ_CP162601.1, read as the reverse complement.
TAGATCTAAACAATTTGCTATACGAGTATATCGAGACATCGGGATTTCACTTTCGTCTACTTCCGATAGACGTTTCGCACAAATTGGTGTTCCGGGTAAAATTAAAACATCAAAGTTTCTAAACTGACGATAAAATGTCTCTCTTACTTGACTTAGCTGATCTAACAACTTTCGATAATCTTCTTTGGTCACTTTTTTTCCCGCCAACACTCTTTTTCTAATATCAGGGTCAATATTAGAAGTCGGCCTATCGGCAATATGGCCTAAGAAATTATAAATTTCATAACTGACAATATCGCCATTTAAAGCTTGAAACTCAGTGAAGCTCAGTGGCAATTTTATTTCTGAAATAGTTGCACCGCAGTCTTCTAAGCGCTGTAAAGCCAAATCATAGGCCGTTTTGATTTGTTCATCAATCGGTTCAAGTAATCCTGGGTTAACTATCGCCACAGTTAAACCTTTGAGCTGAACCGGTTCGTGTGACAAATCCTGTTCAGACATAACCTCTGTCAGTATTTTTGCTTGCTCAACCGTATGAGTAAGTGGGCCCAATGTATCAAAAGTTGGCCCCAATGGCGCCACCGCTTGGTTTGAGATTAAACCATAGGTTGGCTTATAACCAATGACGCCACAAAGGCTGGCAGGTATACGAATCGATCCCCCGGTATCGCTACCGATCGCGGCAGGCACCAAATCGGCAGCAACGGCAACCGCAGATCCACTACTTGAACCGCCTGCGACTCGGTGAACTTTGGGATCGGCAGGGTTCCAAGGCGTTCCTTTCATAGGATTGGTTCCCCAACTACCAATCGCAAACTCGACCATATGAGCAGTGCCTAGCACAATTGCCCCTGCCCGTTCTAACAGGTCAATAACCGGTGCATTCGCCTTTGCGGGACCTTGAGCGTATTCAAATGAGCCAAACTCTGTCGTTAATCCTTTAATATCGACCAGTTCCTTAACAACAATAGGAAGTCCAGCCAAAGGGCCGATTTCACCACTTTCAGCAAATATTTTCTGTTTCTGCTGAACTTGATCTACAGCATTTTGTTCCAGTAGTTTTGCAATAGCATGCCATTTAGTGTTTTGTTTTTTTATTTTTTCAATACAAATAGTGACCGTTTCTTCTAATAAAGAAGCTTTGGTCTGAATCGACAGCGAGGGTTCTGTATTCAACATGTTCGCCTAGCCCTAATAACCAATATTCAGATAAACGAAATAATATCAGAGCTCAATTTAGCATTGAATGTACATAATGAAGCTACTTGACGCAACAAAGGACACCAGTCGCAACTAGCTGTCACTTCTTACACAGTGAGCCCCCTCCAGGCCAGAACGGTCAAATCAAAATCAACCAAAGAAATGTCTGTTCAATCGTTGTCTTTATGGCTATTTATAGACGAAAATTTGCATCAAAGGTCGTTGCTCTTAGAGGTTGTTCAAATTCACCAGCAGACGTCAAATGAAAGGCAACAGAACGAGAAATTTGCATCGAGGAAATCGGAAACAAACCACATTGCGATAAGGCTTGTTTGACGTGTGTCGTACGACCTATGTATTCTAAAAGTACCCTTGATGCTGATGGCTCATGAGTATCACCCGCAGACACGCCCAAAATTAAACCCGATAACATGGAAATCCGATTCCTATAATTAGGGTAAAGTACTTTTTGAGTCAATTCAGCACCGGTTATTGTTTCCGTATCAAATAAATGAACTCTGTCCCCGACCAAAGAAATTCCCCCTGAATACTTATGAACATCAGGGCGACCTTTTTGATCTATGTGGTTAAGCCTTTCAATACGTTTGTACATAGTAAAATCTTTCCAACCATAGACATAAGTCAAAGCACGCAATATATGGCCAGGTGTAGTAAATGACAAATAATATTCGTAATAATAACCGTGCATTTTGGTTAACGTGTTTCGATGTCGTTGCGTTTCTTTAATTACCGAAGCAACACCAGGAGGCACTTGCAGATCATCGCGAGTATGAGTGGGACGTAAACGGATGATATTTCCGAATTGATCATGAGGCATTAAAATCTCATACTCATCGACACCAAAAAAATCACAAATACGACGCAAGTTATATCGCGTGGGAAATGAACGACCAGACAAATATTTCATAAATTGTTGTCGATTGATCCCTAATTTACGACACATTTCTGAAATAGAAGGGTAATAGCTAACGGCCAATTTAAGGTTGGCTTTGAAATTTTCTGAAGTAAAGTCTTCGTTGGTCATCAAGTTTCCTTTCCTATTCTTAGGATATCGCTTCCGTTTAATCGTCGCTTGTCCTATAAACTAAACGTCCATTGCCATTGGCTCAATAGAAGAATTGATCGCATCCACTAAATTCACTAAATCCCGCTTACACTTTGGGGTTAGTTCATAGCCAAAGTTAACCCGAACGCAATTAATATATAAATCAAGTGTACTAAATAGTCTTCCTCCTCTGATATCCAATGCATGCTGATTCAAAAGCCTATCGAGTTTCTCTGCATCTAACCCCGGAATTTGCAGCCACAACACCATCCCACCCAAAGGCTGGCTAATATTAACACTCGCTGGAAGATGTGTGCGCAAATAGCTAAGGTAAGCCTCTTTCAATTGCACTAAGCAATGCTGACGGCGCTTAAGGTGCTTGCTGTACTGACCGCTATCGATAAAATCACGGATGGCTAACTGGATCGGCAAAGCAACGCCGTCAGTACCACTGACAAACTGCTCGCAAAACCTATCGAGGAAACGGCCAGGAACACACCAGCCAAGCCGATAGCTTGGCGAAACGCTTTTCGTGATCGAGCCACACCAAATAATATAACCATCACGGTCATAGTACTTAGCTGGTAATGGCATCGGCCCGCCATGGGATAGCTCTGCGTAAACATCATCTTCAATGACTGGAATCCGGTACTGATTGGCAAGTCGTGCCAACCTTTGTTTTTGAGCCGGTGACATTGTTATCCCTTGTGGGTTCATATGCGTGGTACAAAAAACCGCGGCTTTTACTTCCCCCAACTGAAAATGATGCTCAAGCTGTCTTAGGTCAATACCCTCATCTAATGAAGGGATCTCGATAATGTTTCTTTCCAACTGACCGAGCAAGGCCAAAATACCATTGTAGCAAGGTGAACTGATCGCAACGGTATCCCCGGGTTTCGTCAAAGCCATTAACGCCATTTTTATTGCCATCATACACCCCGATGTCACCACCCAATCTTGTGGTGCCACCACAAGCCCAGAGGAAGAAAAGTGAGCGGCGAGAGACTGGCGAAGACCGAGATCGCCCTGTGGCTCTGGATAATCATTGATCCGCTCGCCCATGCGTTTGATACTGCGCCGAAAACTGCGCTCTAACTCCGTCACAGAAAGCGCATCGTTGGGCATATTCGCCATGCCCAACGGTCCGGAGGCGTTAGGGCTTTGTTGATGGGACGACAAGTCCACCTGAGTGACAATACTGGTAAAATGTGCCCACTCAGGGGTATTGCTATCGATATGTCGTGAGGAAACAAAGTAGCCGGTCTTCGGACGTGCCTCGATCCAACCTCTTGATTCAAGCTCTTGATAACAGTTAAGCGCCGTCGTCATACTGATCCCTTGCTGCTTAGCCAACTGTCTCAAGGAAGGCATTTTACTGCCAACATAACGTGCACCCTGTTCTATTTCTGAAATAAACTGTCCTGCTAATTCTTGGTATAAACTCACCGCCCCACCCTTCACCTGTACTCTTTTTTGTAGGAAAAACTGTACCTGTACCCTTTTGTGTTCGCAAGCCATAATCCATTTTTCACCTGCCCCGTCAATCGACAGACAAAAAAGGACATGCCTAATAATGAAAAAACAAGACCTATGGCTCGCCATTGCCGTGATGGCCATCTGGGGGTTTAATTTCTCGATGATCAAAATGGGGGTAACGCACGTTAACCCCCTATTAACCACCGCTGCTCGCTTTTTACTCGCGGTCATTCCCGCCATTTTTTTTATCGCCCGGCCGCAAGTCGCTTGGCGTTATTTGATTGCTTATGGAGTGGTGTTTGGCGTCGGAATTTGGGGCATGGCCTCTTGGTCGATCAGCGCCGGGCTCTCATCGGGTATCGCTTCTATTTTATTGTCCGGTAATGTCTTGATTGGTATGGTCGTCGGTATCGTTATTTACCGAGAAACCCTCACACCGGCAAAAGTGGTTGGCGCTTTGCTAGCCTTAGTCGCTCTAGCGACCTTAGTGCTTGCCGCCAGTGGCAACATCACCATGAAAGGGTTGATCTTAATTAGTATTTCCGCCTGCAGCTGGACGTTAATGAGCGTCATTATCAAATCTGCAAAAACAACCCAAGCCTTTGCGTTTAACGTCTGGGGTATGTTGTTTGCTCCCTTGCCTTTGGTGCTGTTTGCCCTAGCCATAAGCGGCCCAACGATTTTCTCACAGGCCGTGGCACTATGGGATTGGCAAACCTCATTCGCAGTTGCCTTTCAAGCTTACCCAACAACACTATTTGGTTATTGGGTATGGAATAAAATGGTCATCCAATACCCATTGAGCACAGTTGCCCCCCTGCCGTTATTGGTGCCGGTGTTTGCGATGATAAGTGGTTTCTTTTTCTTCGCAGAAACACTGAGCTGGCCACAAGTGTTGGCTTCCGGGTTGTTTTTAATGGGTATTGGTTTGATCTTAAAGCCACTCAAGCAAAAGCGAGTTAAGGACAACGCCTCTGAAATAAAAGCGCCAATACCAACATCCTAAACGAGAAACGCCCTGTCAATGTGTGCAAACACTGACAGGGCAAGTATTATCGATTTAACGCCAAATACGCACCAGCAGCAATCATAATACTGCCCGAGCCTTGATTAAGACGCTTTTGAGCACGAGGTGTTTTAAACAAACGCGCCATACGGCTGGCCATTAGCGCAATCAACATCAGCCCAATCATCAGGGCAAGTGAAGACAAAACGCTGATCAAAACCAGATCACGGCCAGACAGCACACTCAGATCGATAAAGGTGGGTAAAAACGAAATATAAAACAAGATGACTTTGGGGTTCGAGGCGGAAATCAAAAAGCCTTGTAGCCAGCCTGCGCCAAAAGCGCGCGTTGGCGCTTTGAGCTCTGCCTCATCAAGGGTGGACTCTGAGCTCACGACAGCGCGAAACATGTTGTAGCCAAGATAAATCAGATAAGCACTGCCAATGTAGCGAATGGCTAAAAACAGCGCCTCCCAATGCTCTGCGATGGCCGCAAGGCCAAAGCAAGCCAATAACAAATACACCAGATCGCTCATCGTCATTCCGAGCGCCAAACTCAAGCAAGCCCTTGGCCCCTGCGTCATCGACCGAGCCAAAATGGCAAAGACACCAGGCCCTGGGGTAATGCCAAACACAAAAATAGCCAAAAAGAAGGTGACCGCCGCTTCCAATGACATATTGATATCCTTATCTCTGTAGGTAAATTCTGCTCTGGCAGTTTACCTCAGTGACCATTCGATGAATACTAGTGCTGACAAAATAGATTCGCCCCGGGTTCGACGGCTAACCTCGGCTACGACGGGGTATAGCTATCCAATATCGCACCGTCTATTTGGTATCCCGATTCAATACCCAATGTAGCATCAATTGAACTCTCAGCATTGATCGTTCCCGTAATATAGACCAAATCCCACAGATCTTTTAGCGGTGTTCCCTTGGCAAACTTCACGTGAATAATTTGATTTGGCGGCGGTGGCGGAACGTGAATACAAGCACCATAAAAAGGCACTAATAAGAACTCAGACAGGGTCTCGCCATTCACTTCCAATGGAATCACGAAACCAGGAATACGAACTTGTTGGCCACTCAATTCAGGACGTATCGATCCCACCCTAGCTTGTAAGGCACTTAACCCACTATGATCGACGGGTTTGCCCGCCTCGGCGTTGGCTTTCACTCTTTCGCCCTCGGGGATAAGATCGGCCCATTCAAGCTCTGCAACTTGCGGCGTGTTTGAATCAACATCCTCGGCAGAAATCGCATGGCTGTACAGTAATGCGCTCACAAAAAATAAGCTCGCAGGTAACAAGTGAGCAATCCAAGCTGCTTTAACTCTTTTCATACTGATCATCTACTGGTTATATGACAACGATGACGTCACACTCGCAGTCCTCGTTGTCATTGGGTTTATTAAAGTAAAAAGATCAAACCACCGGATTAACGGTCCTTCACTTGATAAGCTTGATTGGTTCGAATATAGACAATCGCTTCTTTATCACTCTTATTTTCAAACTGGTGTTCAACCTTATCACTTGACTCAATAAAACTACCTGGAGCCAGTGTTTGTGTCTGTGACTGAAGCGAAGACTGATAATCAAGATCCCCGGAGATGATCACCGCTTTAAATTCGGATGCTTGAGTGACAATATTGCCTCGAAACCCAGCCGGTAGCTTTACCATAGAACCGCCCATGTCGGCACTGCTGCCCCAGACATACGTCGCTTTTACGCCTTGACTATCAATTTGATGTAAATCGCTATTGTCCAGCCAAACAATATTGTCTCGATGTAAGTTTAATGGACGCTCGCCATTGTCAAACTGCTCTTTCGATGGCTTGACCAGGTATGGTCCAGAATCGATTTCCAAATAAATTAAGTTATGCTCACCATTTGCAGCTGTTGTATGGTCTTCGCCGGCAGGTTGAGTCCAAAATGAACCAGCTGGCATCCACATTTTTTCGGCTTTGGGATCATCGTTATGCATCAATCCATCAATAACAATCCCGCGATAAGTAATATTGTGAATGTGAGGTGGCGATTCAAATCCTTTATTAAAACGAACTAACATCCCCGTCGCGCTGTCAGTAGTACGGTCACCCCATAAATCAGCAGCACCAGGACTAAGCGCCCCTCTTAAGGGATTGAGGTAACCCCATTCAATGTCATCCGCTGCGATAACTTTGCCACTTGGCTCAGCGGCCAAAGCATTGAAAGAAAAAACGCCAGCGCTCAACGCCATTGTGGTGATAAACAATTTATTTTTCATAACCAAACCTCTCTTATTGATATGGCGAATATCATAGGTTTCAGGTTTAATTTGATAAATGGGTTCATCTTGAAAACACTTTTGTAAAAACACGGATAATCATCATGAACAATTTGAAAATTTCTGATTTGAAGGCCGTTTTAGTCATTGCAGAGTTGCAATCGATCACCTTGGCAGCCCAGCAGCTTAATATTAGCTCCTCAGCAGCCAGTATTGCCTTAAAACGCATTGAGCAAAGCCTAGGAACGCAGATTTTCATTCGCACAACACGTAAGATTCGACTGACACCTGAGGGTGAACAGTTCCTTCCTCTTTGTCAGCAAGCCTTGGCGCTATTGCAGCAAGGGCAGTCCTTAATCAACGAAGAACAACAAACTATTCGCGGCGATATTCGCATGGCCATGTCTTCAGAAATGGGACGTAACTTGATGCGCGAGTTACTTAATTCCTGTTTAGAACAACACCCAGAAATCATTTTGAGGTTACATGTCAGTGACAGCCGAGCAGACTTTTATCGCGACGGTGTTGATGTCGCGTTAAGAGCAATGACCAAAGAAACAGTAAAAGAACTCAATTTACACGGTTTTAAAATTTGTAATATCCCGCATTCCTTATGTGCTTCACCCTTATATTTTGAAAAAAACGATCTCCCAACGCATCCCAATGAACTGGTTGATCACAATACTCTACACTACAAACTTTACGACACTATCCACGATATTTGGGACTTTTATCGCGAAGGGCAGCATTATCGAGTGAGAGTATCTGGCAATCGAGCGGTAAATGATGGCGATATTGTTCGCCGTTGGAGTGTTGATGGCGTAGGTATTGCCAAAAAATCGATGATCGATATCGCCGATGATTTACTTGAGAGGCGCTTGATAAGAATTATGCCTGAATATCAAATTCCACTCACAGAAATGTGGTTAGTTTTGCCAAGTCGACAACTCATTTCTCCAGCCATTCGATTAATACGTGACGAACTAAAAGATAAAATTAAGCAGCGACGAAGTGCTCTAATCAAGGAAAAAATCATCACAGAAAATGAGTGGCCGCTCGAATAATGTTGAATCAGGAAAGAAGCGATTACAACAGCGCCAGTCCGCTCACCAGCGCTGAATTATTGAATGTTATCGACTAAGCACTAACACACCGCCACCATGGCTTGGGCGAGAGTCGCAATGTCAGACGGTTTTAGACCCGCTAGGTTGACACGCCCATTGGGCAACCCATAAATGCCAAATTCAGATTGTAGACGGCCCATTTGCTCAGGCGTCAGTGGCAGCAGTGAAAACATGCCTTTTTGATTGGCGATCGCTTGCCATTCACTCGGCGCACCAAGCGCTTCAAACTCGTGACAAAGGGTTTGACGCGTTTCGATAACACGCTGACGATAGCTAGCCAACTCCTCAAGCCAAGGCTGAGGATCGTCAAATAAATAGCTCGCAATGGCCGAGCCATGATGAGGAGGCATAGAATAAAGTTTGCGGGTAATACGCTCCATAACCGCTCGAACATCGCTAACCTGCTCAGGTTTAGACGCCATCACCATCGCCACCCCAGTACGCTCACAATACAAGCCCATATTTTTTGAGCAACTCGCGGTGACTAACACTTGTTCATGCTCATCGATCATCAAACGAAGTCCTGCCGCGTCTTCTTCAGGCGTGGCACCGAAGCCTTGATAAGCAATATCGATAAATGGGATCAACTTTTTCTGTTGGCAAAGCGTCGAGAACTGCTGCCATTGTTCAAAGGTAGGATCAATGCCCGTGGGGTTATGACAACACCCGTGCAGCAATAAAATATCGCCTTCTTTCGCGGCTTCCAGATCGGCGAAACAGGCTTCAATATCCAATTGACCCTCTTTGTTTTGCCAGCGAAATGAACTGACGTTTAGCCCAGCACCTTCCATAATTGGACGGTGGTTAATGTAACCTGGCTCAGTGTTCCACACAGTGGCTTGTGGTGACAATTGGGCGATAAAATCCCCTAAGACACGTAACGCTGCTGAAGCCCCCACCGTTTGCATCGTCCACTGACTGTTAAGACGCGGGTGATCATCACCAAGCAGAAATTTGGCCATTTGCTGGTTAAAGGTCAAATTGCCAGACAAAATGCGATAGGCTTTCGAGGTTGCTTGTGCAGCCAAAAACTGCTCGGCTTGCTGCACCTTCTTCATCACCGGTGTTTGTCCGTGTTCATCGCGATAGACACCAACCAAGAGATCCATTTTTTCGGTTCGTTGGTCTTGACCGTATTTCCGTATTAAATCAAACAGCGGATCACTGCTAATTGATGGTAAATTTTCTAACATGAATGATTTTCTCCCTGTGAAAAATCGATAACACGGCTGGTCAATAGCACGCCAACCGCGGTTAATCCTATCCCCACTAACATCAAAAATGATAATGGCTCATTAAAAAAGACCATGGCAAGCAGTGCCGTCAACCCTGGTGACATAGCACCGAAAGTGGCCGCGATTTGAGAACCTAACTGCTGTACTGCATAACAAAAACTGATGGTGGAGATCACGCCAACCCCAATACCTTGAACTATCCCATAAGGCAATGCCTGTTGAAAAGAAAAATCACCTAAATGACTGGGCGATAGATTAAAAAGTAAAACACATCCCGTCACCACTAAAGAAGACGCAGCAAGAACAATGGCCGCCGCAATCGGATGAAGCCCAACTCTTTTTAGCCCAAAGGTGTAACCCGCCCATAACCAAGCAGCCCCGAGTAATACCACCACACCATGACTTAATTGAGTATGTGAATGCCCACCTGCAATCATCACTAAGATACCTATGGCAATAGACAACAACGCCATCAGTTGTAGTCCTGTCGGCCTTTTTCGATAAACAATAAAGCTGCAGATAGCGATCAATAAGGGAGGCGTACCCGCTAGAATACTGCCAACATAAGCCGTTGGCGTGCTGCTAGCCCCTATAGACGCCAAGAACAAAAACGGCGCTCCCCCCAATAAAATCAATAGCCAATCACTGATCCTCAAAGCCCAAATAGCCCGAAAGTGAGTCTTAATAAAAGGCGCTAAAATCAATAACGACGTCGAAAACCGAATCAAAGCAACATCAACCATAGTGAGTGGTGAGCTCGTAATGGATCGAACTGTCAAAGCAAACCCAGACCAAATCACCAGCACCAACACCATGGCACCGTAGCCTTTTATCTTTGGTGACAAGCCTTTGTGTTTTTCCGAAGTTTCACCATATTCAAGGCTTATACTCATAACAGCTTCATCCTAACGTTGAAAGTAGAATGTAATTATTGACTAAAAACAGCGCTTTTAATTGGCAAATAAAGTAAGATGTATAAGGTTAATTAGCGGAAACCACTAAATTATCATCAATTTTTAACTGAAAAAGGCGTAAATAAAGTGGACAGAATTGATCGTCATATCCTTGAAGTGTTACAACAAGAAGGACGCCTATCAACCGCCGAGTTATCTGAACGAGTCGGCTTATCGCCTTCTCCTTGCGCAAGGCGTCTCAAGCGCTTAGAAGACGAGGGATACATCAATGATTACCAAGCCAATGTCAACAAAGAGAGAGTCGGCATTGCCATGACCTTTTTTGTCGAGGTCAGTTTGAACAATCATCAAGAAAAATCGATTCAAAGTTTTGAAGATGAATTGGCAAATATGCCAGAAGTGATCAGAGCCCATGTGGTTTCTGGCGCTTATGATTATTTATTGGAAGTGGTCACCGCGCACCTCAATGGTTATGAAGCCTTCACGCGCAAACTGCACAAAATCACCAGTGTCAAAGATATTCACACGCATTTATCGGTGAGGCAAGTCGACACCCCAAAAGGTCTTCCTATCTATATTTAGATTGAATCACTCATCGTTGTCCTCCACGTCGCCATGCCGAAGTTGACTCAAGTACCTTACGTCAGTCATCCAAACAACGGCGACAAACACTCAATTTTCGCCAAGCCTCAAACACCGCCTTTTCCCTTATCACGAACATCACCAAAGAGTTATTTTTGCCGGTTTTATTTGAATACCGAGCGCATTGTTCTCGGTAAACATGATCATTTATCTTCGCTTTCAACAACCTATAAATACCAATGCTCAACCCAACCTTTGATAACAAAAAATTATTACAACAATAAAAAACCATAATTTTTAATCATCAATAATCATTCATATACTCTTTCACATCAAATCAAAACCCATTATTTGGAGACAGTTATGAAAATGAATCACGTTGGTATTATGGTTGGCGACATGGATAAAGCGGTAGAGTTTTATACCAAAGCCCTTGGCCTTAGCATTGTGATGGATAACACTAAAGTTATCGAAGAAAGAGAAACCGCGATTGGCCGTATGTGTATTGCCGTGTTCGGTGAAGGATTTAAAGGCTTTAACATTGCCCACCTAGTAACGACTGACGGCATTGGTGTTGAGTTGTTCGAAATGAAAGAGCGTCAAGAGCGCCATGAAGTCGACTTCTCACGCATTGGTATCTTCCACTTCTGCTTACAAACTGACGACTTCGAAGCTGCGATTGCTCGCACAGAAGAGTTTGGCGGTAAGGTTCGTATGGACATCATGCGTTACCACCCAGAAGATGACAACAAGCCTGCAAAAATGGTTTACCTAGAAGACCCGTTTGGCAACTTGTTTGAGCTTTACTCTCACACGTACGAAGAAACTTACGCGACTGAGTACGAATAAGCATCGCAATAAGATCGCAAAAAAAGATGGCCTCGGCCATCTTTTTTTATGTCTGCTTCTTCGTAACCCATTGGCCATGAAGTAACAACGGAACTAGGCTCGCAATAAGGTTGCCCCTTCTTTCGCCGCGTTCTTTTCCATCCATTGCTGCAAGTCTTCAGGCCACTCAATACTCGATTCGGCGTAAAACACTCGCAATAATGAAAACATCACCGCTTGATCGACTAAGCTCAGTGCTGATTGCCCCTGTTCGATTTCCAATAACTGCTGTGCAGACACCAATCGCTCGTTTACCTGAGAGACTAAGTGGTCCGTCTCTGCCAAAAGACGCTCAAAATTCAGTTCTGGGGTTTCTTTTTTCGCTCGCCACGCCTCGTGACTGGCTTGAGTCGGGTATTCTTTTAGCCCCAGACGGGTGTATCTTGGGTAACCAATACCTTGTACTAAAGGAAAGGCCTGTTGTTGAAAAGCCAGCACCGCCTCACTGGGTTGATGTGTGGTATCCAGACCCGCTTGCTCGATAAACAAAGCAATAATGTCCAAACTTTCTGCCATCACTGTGCCATCGTCTTTTTCTAACACTGGCACCATTTTTTTGCCAATTAAGTCAATCAAGGTGTTGGCATCAGCGTAATCGACGACTTGGTATTCAAGATCTAGATTCAATGCATTGGCGACAAACGCAACTCGAGCACAAAATGGACAATGCTCATAAATATATAATTTCATGATATTCCTTGTTTAACTGTTGCTGTAGAGCAAAAAATCACACGACAGACATTATATCAAACAATGGCTTTTAACACCGAAATCAGAGAAAAAAAAGCCGCATTGATTGCGGCCTTAAAAAGTGTCTGGCCGGTAAACAGCCAAACAAATAGCCTTAACTCGCTTTGGCCTCGAGATCCTGCTCAGCAGCACTTAACATGGCAAACTCCTCCTCTGCCGATTGAGCCACTAACTTGTTACGGCTATAAAGTGCATAGTAAGCCCCACCAATGATAAAGAGCCCCAATGTCATGAAAAAGGCTGAAGGGTCAAAGGCATATACGCCGGTTAGTGCAATCAAAGACAACGCCAAGGATACGCCAGAAGTCAATACACCGCCGGGCGTTTTGTAAGGACGTGGCAAATCAGGTTGGCGAACGCGCAATAAAATATGACTGAGTGACATTAACGCGTAAGAGACCGTCGCACCGACCACAGCCATCGCCAAAATCAAATCCCCTTCTCCAGTTAACGACACCAAGAAGCCAAAAACCCCTGGCACAATTAAAGCGCGAGCCGGCACCTTTTTCTCATTGGTCAATGATAGGCTTTGCGGTAAATAGCCAGCGCGAGACAAGGCAAACACCAAGCGACTATAACCGTAGATAATGGAGAAAAACGACGCAATTAAGCCTGCTAACCCCAAGACGTTAACCATGGTTGCTAAGGTAGGACTGCCAGTCAGTTTGAGTGCATCAACTAAGGGAACTGCACTGTCGCCAATCACTGAGGAACCCACTGCGCCAGCGAGCAAAAACACCACAAGAACGGCGGTCACCAACAAAAACACCATGGCGCCGATAATGCCTTTCGGCACATCTTGAGCTGGATTTTTCGCTTCTTCCGCCGCCAGAGGGACGCCTTCTACGGCCAAAAACAGCCACATCGCAAAAGGCAACGCCGCCCAAACCCCATACCAACCAAAAGGCAAGAATTCACTCGCTTGTGACGTAGCCGGGGCAATATCAAAGAGGTTCTGACTGTCAAAATCGCCCACTAATGCCACGGCCGTGACAATAATGGCCAATACCGCAAGTGCGCTGATCACCATCATCACTTTGAGCGCTTCGCCCACGCCAGCAAGATGGATAGCGATAAAAGCAGCATAGAAAATCGCGTACACCAAAGGCCCATCGAGGCCGAGTAATTCATTGACCGCCGAACCGATAAAAATCACGATCGCCGCCGGAGCCAGAGCGTATTCAATCAACACTGCAAGGCCTGTCATAAAGCCACCTGTTGGCCCCATAGCCTGACGAGCAAAGCTATAACCCCCTCCCGCGGCAGGGATCGCCGCCGACATTTCAGCCAGCGATAAAACCAAGGTAAAGTACATCACTGCCATCGCAATGGCCGCTAAAATAAAACCGCCCCAGCCAGCTTGCCCAATACCAAAGTTCCACCCGGCAAAATCGCCAGAGATCACATAGGACACGCCCAGCCCAGCTAACAATAGCCAGCCGGCGGTGCCTCTTTTCAGTTGGCGCTTAGCCAAATATTCATTGTGTGTCGACATAGTAAATCCTTTTACTGTGGTGAAATTAAAAAATTACCCTTTTCTTTATCGTCAAGATGGCTTTCGCTCTCCTCACTCATCACTGACCGGTCTTTCAGATGGATCCCCGACAGACTCAATTTGCGCGCCTCTAGCAATAAGTACATGGCACGCTGACAAGCATCATCATAGTTGAGGCCCTCCGGGCGAATATTGGAAATACAGTTGCGTTGTGAGTCTTTAAACCCGCGTTTCGCTCCCCACGTGAGATACAACCCCATGCTGTCGGGCGAGCTTAAGCCCGGACGCTCACCGATTAAAACCAACACCATTTTGGCCTTCAAGCACTCCGCCACGTCATCGCCAACCGCCACTCGACCTTGCTTAACTATCGTAATCGGTGCTAACTGCCAAGGCGTAGTTTGATCGGTGGTCAGTGTTTGAATCAAACGCTGAAGAAAAGGCAAGGCGTGGTCAGCGATGGCGACCGACGATAAACCATCGGCGATCACTATCGCTAAATCCGGACTGCGGCGGTATTGCGCTGCAACTTGCGTTAATTGCTGCCAACTCGCCTCATTTAATTGACGACCTAAATCGGGACGTTGCAGATACATCAGCCGGTCGGTGACTCGGCTCTCAACCACCAAGGGCTCAGATAGGGTCGCATTCGCAATCACCGGATCTTGAAGTAAGGCATCGAGTAATTTTCCATCGTCTAATGGGCAATGAACGGCATCCATTGCTTGAGCGTGATCGAGCTGAAAAGCGAGTAACTGTTTGGTCGGTATACTATTACCACAACGCCCTAATGCAATGCGCGCCGAGGTAAAATCACGCAACGATTGCCAAGGGTTGTCAACCACGGTGTCTGAGCTCTCAGCAACCTCATACGAGTTCGGTTGAGACGGTGTCGATTTAGCCATGCGCCGTCCCTCGGTTGAGTTTTTCCAGAGTCTTAGCAAACGAGCCGTCAAGACGCTTAGTTAAGCGCACCTGCTCGACATCATCAAAAATTCCCATCTGTAAAAGCCAACGTTCAAACTCTGGCGCGGGCTTTAAGCCCAGCACTTTGCGTGCGTACAAAGCATCGTGAAACGAGGTGGTTTGATAGTTGAGCATGATGTCATCCGAACCCGGAATACCCATAATAAACGAGCATTCCGCAACACCGAGCAAGGTGAGTAAGTTGTCCATATCGTTTTGATCGGCGTAAGCGTGATTGGTGTAACAAATATCACAACCCATCGGCAAACCGAGTAATTTGCCGCAAAAGTGATCCTCAAGCCCCGCCCGAATGATTTGCTTGCCGTCGAATAGGTACTCAGGGCCGATAAACCCCACCACGGTATTGACCAGTAACGGATCAAACTGCCGAGCCACAGCATACGCCCTCGCCTCACAGGTTTGTTGGTCGACCCCATGATAGGCATTGGCCGACAAAGCTGTGCCTTGTCCGGTCTCAAAATACATCACATTATTGCCGACACTGCCGCGCTTGAGTGAAAGTGCGGCTTCGTTTGCTTCCTTTAGCACGGCTAAATCAACGCCAAAACTGTCATTGGTTCCCTGTGTGCCACCAATCGACTGAAACACCAAATCCACGGGCGCACCTAGGTTGATGGCCTCAATGGTATTGGTCACATGAGTGAGTACACAGGACTGCGTCGGGATCTGATAATGAGAAATAACGTCGTCCATTAATTGCATCAACTTAATGGCTTGTGGCACGTTATCGGTCGCAGGATTGATGCCAATCACAGCGTCCCCATTGCCGTACATCAAACCATCGAAAATAGTGGCAGCAATCCCATTTAAAGAATCGGTGGGATGATTGGGTTGCAAACGGGTCGACAAACGCTGCGGCAAACCTATGGTGTTGCGAAAAGCGGTTGTTACTTGGCATTTTTTCGCCACGGCAATTAAATCTTGATTGCGCATGATTTTACTGACTGCCGCTGCCATTTCAGGGGTGACCCCGGCGCGAATTTTTTGCAACATATTGCTATCGGCTTGCTCACTCAATAGCCAATTGCGAAAGTCGCCGACAGTTAAATGGGCAATAGGGGCAAAGGCTTGGCGATCATGGCTGTCAATAATCAAGCGCGTGATCTCATCACTTTCATAAGGAATCACACTTTCATTGAGAAAAGTGTTTAGTGGCACATCGGCCAACGTCATTTGTGCGACGACACGCTCGGCAGCAGACTCTGCGCTCACGCCAGCTAGCATATCGCCAGAGCGCTCTGGTGTCGCCTTTGCCATGAGTTCGGCTAAGGAGTGGAAGGTATAGATCTGCGATCCGTGCTGATGACGAAAACTGGCGGTCATGGATATCCTCTTTAACGGCGAAAAACAGACTCAGAAGTCTTTTCCGATCTGTACAACTTTCTTTAACCGTTAAAGAGCAATATCTGTTCCAAATTACATGATAAGCGAAAGTGACACTTAAAACTTTAAGAAACAGTAAGTTAACAAACAAATCAGGCCAATAGCATAGCCCTAATTCCCCTTTTTTATTTGATATTCATCACAACAATACACCTTTCGCACCGTTCTAGTGCAGATCTAAGTCGGTTAACCCAAAAGTCTTGTGATGAATACGAGATAAAAACAATATTAATCAAAGACTTTATTGTCGATAACGCGAATTAGCCCCTTGATGTATTTAAATAAACTGTACACCGCGGCAACGATGGCAATAATCCAACCAATGCCAAGGAAAAAGGTCACAATTCCGATGATCACCAGCAAAACACTGATCCAAAAGGTGCGGATGGCATTACTAAAGTGACTAAAATAAATACTGCCTTCTGCATCAGAACGCTTCACATAAGCCCAAATTAAGCCGGCGATGGAGATCAGCCCTCCCGATAACAACATGCCCGCTAACATGATGATATACACCGCAATAGCATGGGTACGTAAACTTAAATCACGTTGACTTAATTCAACTTGGTCGGTATTTTCCATCGCATTTTTATCCTTTGATGATTTTTTGCTGATTATTGACAATAAACGGGCACGACTTGGCGGTTTATTTTTATTCTACCGCTGAGTTATATCCACACTAGCATTTATACTTTAAATTAAATCAATTTTATATCACTTGGGTAAATTAATGCGATCTTACCCAATATGGCTAAGCACATGGCTCTGTCACTACAGTGAAATCACAGCACAAGATCCGCTATAATGGCGAAATAAAGTTCACATCGAACCGACTCAACTCAGCGCGTAAAGGCACAATTTGCAACTGACACGATTTAAATATCACACTCGTCGCGGGCCCGATTACCGCCACGGTGATCCCGTCTCTTTTTTGGACATCAAACACACCTTTGGTTTGGGGAGCATTCGAGTGGGTAAGTGGGTCACCCGTGAAGAAAAGCAATTGGCCGCAAATTTGATTTTTGACTCTTTGGCTGATTTGGCTTACTTATTGGCACTGCCTCCCCACGCGATTGGCCTTCGTGGCACACTGGGATTGGCGTTTGGCACCGGTGGGCAACCTGGCGTACAAGCGCACTACGCGCCTAACCAGCGAGAGTTAGCGCTGGCCAAGAATGCCGGCGCTGGGGCACTTGCTCACGAATTTTGGCACGCGTTTGATCACTATATCGCCGAAAAAGCCTTTGCCATTGGCAAGCGTTCAGGCCCTCAGAAAAAAATAGTCTTTGCCAGCGACTGTTGGTTACATCACGCGCCACTCAGGCCTCACCCACTCAATCAAAGACTGGTGCGCATTTTTGATGCCACATTGTTAAGCCAAGATGGCCAAGATAGACACGATTATGTCGCGCGCAGCGTCTCTGCCGACCAAGCTATGCAATGTGATTACTTTTCTCGACCGACCGAGATGATGGCAAGGGCGTTTGAAGCCGCCGTTGAATCTTGCTCGGACATCAACAACGCTTACTTGGTGTCGGGCACAACCGAAGCCAAACAAGGTCACATTTATCCCGATCAAGCGCATCGAGTCATCATTCATCAAGCCTTACAAGAGTATTTTGGCTTGTTAGGCGAAGCGCTTACCCACTCTTCTCAGTGATTGAGGTAACGATTTTACCGGCAAAAAAAAACGCCTAACCCTTGGTGCGGCTAGGCGTTAAAAGTCGCTTAATTAACCGTGAATTCGACACACCAACGGGTGCCAGATAAGGGTTCAGTCTTTAAACCAAATAACGGTCTGAACGGTGGTTTAAGGCAATGATTAAATTGAGAATCAAGCCGCAAAGAATCGATAAGACCAGCTCATAAGGACCCACAACCGACAAAGACACCAGCATGATGGTGACATCGATCCCCATCAACAACCAACCAGCACGCCAGCCAAACTTATCTTGTAAATACAGGGCTAAAATATTAAAGCCACCCAAACTCGCTTTGTGGCGGAACAAAATAATAAAGCCGGCACCAAATAAAAACCCACCAAAAATCGCGGCATAAATAGGATTGAGTGAACTGATCTCTATTAATTGCCCTTGGGTATTGGTAATAAACGACACTAAACCGACGGCGGTAAAGGTCTTAAGACAAAACAACCATCCCATTCGGCGCGCCGCCAAATAATAAAAAGGCAAATTGATCAGAAAAAACAGCGTACCAAACTCGATATGAGTGTGATAACTCAAAAACAGTGACAGCCCTGCAGTACCACCAGTGACCATACCCAATTGCTTTAAACACATCACGCCGAAGGCAACCAAACTCGTGCCCATCAACAACGCAATGGCATCTTCAAACCACTTATGGCTCGTCTTGTTCAATACCACTTCTGACATCCTTATCCCTCCAAAGCTCAATTTGTGCGTAATTATTACCAAAACGAGCATTGTGTGCAAATATTTTTAAAATACGAGCGCTTCATGCACCATTAGCTAAATTTTGCACCAAATTGTGAAAGGTGGATGTCGATTTTGGTGCAATCGACCTAGCCGTTCACTAGACAGCCGTGCTCTTTTACTCGCTCAAGGACCACCGAGGTTTTGATATGAGCAATTAATTGAGTGATAAAAATGCGATTGATCAACTGGTTGAGCGTATCTAAATCAGAGACCACACACTTAATCAAATAATCGGCATCACCGGTGGTTTTAAACGCATCGAGAATCGCCGATTCATCACTGACAAATTGCAAAAAGCGTTGTGTTTTATCTGCTTCATGACTCAGCAGTTTCACTTCAATCATTGCAACGACATTTTGCTTGAGAGCGCTTGGGGATAAACGGGCATAATAACCCAAGATAAGATTCTGATTTTCTAGATTAATTCGACGACGAGAGCACTGTGAAGGGGAAAGTCCAACCAACGCGCTCAACTCTTGATTGGTCAGGCGGCCGTTGTCTTGTAACAGCTGTAAAATTTTGTTGTCGTATTCGTCCAAGTGATTGACCATAGATATCCACTTTCATTGTTTATCAGACCCTTGAGTGTAGCAAGTCGCAAGCAGCAGCACTACTAACGCCGCCATTGCATCCTGACTTTACCAATGGGTAACTTTCTTTTAGGTGAGATTGGTATCAGACAAAGGAATGGTGTGAGTATGCTTAATTTCCTTGACTGAAATGTTGGAGTGCAGCGCTGTGACGCCTTGAACTCGCCTTAGTTCACTGATGCGGTCGTAGTACTGATCCAAGTCTTTGGCGATGACTTGAACAATATAATCCGCCCCGCCAGCAATGCAATGACACAAGGGAATCCAATCACTTTGCGCGACAAATTGCTCAAAAATATCGGTGTTTTTTATATCGTGGCTGCCCAAACTGACCAAGGTAAATCCGACCACAGAAAAACCGAGCTTTTTGCGATTGAGCACCGCCGTATATTCACTGATGTACTCTTGCTCTTCAAGCCGCTTTAAGCGACGCCAACAAGGCGTTTCACTCAAGTGCACCTTTTCAGAGAGCTTACTGTTGCTAATACGGCCGTCGGTCTGCAAAGCTTTGAGAATCGATACATCAGTATCATCTAACACTTCATGAGAAGTTTCTTTCTTATTCATAATAAATTGAGCAAGATTCTTTTTAAAGGTGGTAAAATTATAAAGGATAAAGCAAAGTTCTTCCTCTCTATTTGCATAAAATAAAACGTAAATAAACCTTATACCACCACTAACAAGTGACTCTCGCCTCATGGACACACAAATTTTTATCGCTTTTTTGATCTTTGCCGTTTCGATGACCATAACCCCAGGCGCAGGTAACCTCACTTTGCTGAGTATTGCCAATCGCTACGGTTTTGTCGCTGCATTGCCCTTTGTCGCCGGTACATCATTAGGCGTTTTGGTGGTATTTGTTGGTGCCAGTGCCGGCTTGTACAACCTGATGAGTCATTACCCTCAGGTGTTTGAAATTTTGAAATACTTAGGGGCTGTGTATCTGCTGTATACCGCGTGGAGTATCGCGCGATTAAAAATAGATAACGAACAGCCAGAACAAGCCGCTCAAGGGCTACTGGCCGGGGCTTTGATCCAAATTTTGAACCCCAAAGCCTGGATTGCCGCCATGACAGTATTTGCACAATTTATCCAAATCAGTGACCACTATGTCATGCAAGTTACTCTCATTATTACGGTATTTATCACCATCACCGCTTTGTGTACATCGCTCTGGGCTTATTTTGGTTCGGCACTCAAATCAATCATCGCCTCACAGCAACAGGCGGCTTTGCTCAATCGCGGCTTGGCGCTGTGTTTGGCGGCGACGGTGATTTATATGCTTTGCCAACCCCAATAGTTAAAGGCAGGAACACAGCCATGAAAAGGAAAATATAGAATTGAATCAGAAGGTGATAGAAACTAACGGCAAAACGTTTCTATATATAAGGCTTCGACTTTATCTCTCGCCCACTGTGTCCGGCGCAAAAATTTAAGCGAGGATTTAATCGACGGGTTACTGTAAAAGCAATTGATTTGAATTTGCGCATCTAGGCCTTGCCAGCCATAGTGCTCTTGCAAGCGAACCAAAATCTTTTCCAGCGTTAAGCCGTGCAGCGGGTTATTAGGTTGCTCTTGGCTCATGGTGTTCTTTCCTCTTGGTGGGGAAACGCCTTTACCACCGCGCTTGTTTAACACGAAGGCAAAAGCGCAATGATTAACGTAGTTTACTGCGCTCTTTGTGGGCAGAAGCCGCTTTCGCTTGCGAGGCCAAAATGGAGTCGACGGTCAATTCCATTGGTTGCTTGGGTTTGAGGCCGTGCGGGAAGGTGCGCGCGCGCGGCGGCAAGGCAAACTCTTCGTTCGATGCACGTGGCATACGCTTAAAACGGTACAGATAAAAGTTTTCTATTTTCTCTCGCGCCCATTGGGTTTTCTTTAAATACTTGACGCTACTCGCAATCGACGGATTGGTGTGAAAGCAATTAAAGCGCATCGCCGTATCAAGAATATCCCAACCGTAAAAGTCCACCAGCTCTTCAAGCAAGGTTTCTAATTTTAACCCGTGTAATGGATTATTTTTTTGTAACTCAATTCTTTCTTCATCAGTCATGGTAAGACTAACCTCATAAACTCGCGAGAGTAAGTAATAGATAATAACCATGCCGAGTAACCAACACGGATTGTCAATAACCGTCAGTTTAACAGAACTGAACTAGGGGTACGATAGTCTATCCTTGCCGTTTGCTTATCGCCTTAACAATAGTGCAACTAACGCCTTGATTTGGTGCATCCACCCCGTATTTTTAGTGGCCCATAAAAGTTTGATTATGGCTCTATTTCCCACATGCAATTGTTGACTATCCTCATTCCCACAATAAGGAAAATTTGTGACACTTTGCACAAATTTTGCTTGTTCATTTAACGGGATGCGAGCGTTCACCCAGGGTGTTCAAAACGCGCAGAAAACGACTGTATGTATAAGTAACGGATGACTTATGGGAATAAAACTAACCATCGGCAAAAAAATTGCGCTGAGTTTCTTTGTGGTTTTAATTATTTTGGCGCTTGCGCTGCTCATGAATACCACAGCGCTCAACAAAGCCAATCAAGGCATGAATCAGTATCAAGATTTTGCCGAACAAATCGATACCGCTCGGCATTTACAAGCCGATATTTTAATGATGCGGACCCACCTTCGCGGGTATCTCGCCACACACAATGAGCAAGAGTTGCCCAAATACCAACAAAACAGAGACGCAATCAAAGACGCGCTCGCGACACTGCAACAAACCACTTCTCACCCACAGAAAAAAGCGCTGTTGGCCGCCATCGACCACTCCCTCACAACCTACCATCACGGTGTGAATCAGGTGATTGACCTCATCAAATCCATCGCCAACACCTACCAACAACAATTGCTGGTGCGCGGTGATACGATGAATGAGATCATAAACACCATCATCTATCTGGCTTACGATGAAAGCGAGAGTGAATCCGCTTACTATGCCGCGCAAATTCAAAAAACGCTGCTTTCAGGGCAACTAGAGGCGGTGCAATTTTATCAATCCGGGCAAGCCCAAGATTTCGAGAGCGCGCTAAGTACCGTTAACAATGAAAAAATCCAGCAAGATTTGAACGACTTAAATATGTACTTAAACCGAGAAGAAATGAGCGAATTACTGGAAAAGTTTCGCCTCGCTCATCAAGGTTACGTCGCCAGTTTGCAAGCGATGCAAACGATGATCGCTCAACGTGATAGCGTCATTAAAAGCACCCTCGACAGTCTAGGTCCGGAGCTAAGTGAACAAATCAACCAAACGATGACCTTTATTTTGGATGATCAAACTCAGCTTGGTCATGCCATCAAACACACCAACCACATGAGCATCAATTACTCGGTTGCCTTGGCGGTGTTTGCCTTACTGGTCGGAATGGGGTCGGCCTATTGGCTCAGCCTGCAAATCACCAAGCCAATCAAGCTCGCCGTTAACGCCGCCAATCAACTGGCCAATGGCGATCTCACCCTCAAGGTACAGGCCATCAACCGAGATGAAACGGGATTGCTGATCGAGGCGATCAAAAATACCGCGCAACAATTGCGTACCATGATATCCACCATCTCAAGTGCGAGTGAAAAACTGGCGTTTGAGTCGAGCCAGTTATCCGCTGTCACCGAGCAAACCACACAAGGGATCATCGCTCAAGAGAAGGAAACCAACCAAGTCGCGGAATCGATAAAAACCTTGTCGTCGTCTGTACTTGAGATCACCGAGCACGCCAAGTTAGCCTCGCAAAGTGCGACTCAAGCGGACCGGGAAGCCAAATCAGGCGCGGTCATCATGTCTGAGTCGATGACTTCTATTCATCAATTAGTCGGCAGTGTCAATCAGTCTTCAAGTCAACTGGCGCAAGTCGAGCAGGACACGCAAAATATCACGTCGATTTTAGATGTCATTACATCGATTGCCGAACAGACCAACTTATTAGCGTTGAATGCAGCGATAGAATCCGCACGCGCTGGGGAGCATGGCCGAGGCTTTGCCGTCGTCGCGGATGAAGTGCGATCTCTTGCCGAAAGGACTCGACACTCAACCCAAGAGATCCAGTCAATCATTGAAAAACTGCAAACCGGTACCACCGACACCGTTAATGTGATGAGTCAAGGTCAAGCTTTGGCACAACAATGCGTTGGACAAGCAGAAAATACCCACGACTCATTGGAAAACATTGCCCAAGTCATCTCAAAAATGAAGGTGTTAAACGCCGACATCGCCGCGATTTCTGATCAGCAAACCCAAATCAGCCAAGAAATCAATCACAGCATCACCCAAGTCAAACAAGTCTCTCAAGAAAGCGCTCAGGCCGGTAAACAAACCCGTAGCTCAAGTGAATCCATCGCGCGCTTCTCTATAGAATTAAAGAACTTGGTTGAACAATTCAAAGTATAAAAAACGCGAGAAGGACAAAGTGTTCACGCCCTTTTGTCACACCGATACGAGGGCTTAGAGTCCGAGTCATGAGTAATTTCAATGGTGAGATTTAGGTTCAATATTGAGTCTGACTCTTGCCATTGAAATAAACAGCAGTAAACGGACTCGCGGGTATGGCGCGCTCTGTCACGGTAAAAAAATCAATGCCAGGTCACAAAAAAAGGCTTTAATCGTCAAGCCACCATCGACAGGCCCCCTTACCTCTTATTAAAAATCAACAACATAAGTAGAGAGCGAGCCATTAACGCCATAAAAACCATAAGCGCCATTAATTTATTGATGTAAATTGCTCCGGCTCGCATTTCGTTTTTCTCGACCTCTTTATCATGACCACCAAGAAACATTTATTTAACATATTTGATTGGATTTTATTTAACCAATTGATATATCGAATAAATGCGTCTTAACAAAAATAACAGTTCTCAAAGCCTAATCACTTTAAGGACGTTAGGTTTAGCGCTGACGACAAAATAATAATGCGCTGTTCCCCTCACGTGTCAAACAACAAAACGACATTACAAAAGGATTTTATGATGCTGAAAGCGAGAAAAACGATAATTGCCACTTTATTTGCCCTCTCTTCAATGATGAGTTTGAATAACGCTCAGGCCGCTGACTACCCGCCAAAAACCATCAACATGGTTGCCCCAAGTGGCGCTGGGGGCGGCTGGGACCTCACCATACGAACCGTCGCCAAAACACTCAAAGACACCGGCATTGTCAGCAGTAACTTACCGGTGACCAACCGTCCCGGTGGCGGTGGTGCCGTCAACCTTGCTTACATGCAAACCCAGCAAGGCAAAGGCAACCTAATTTCTGTTTACTCACCGCCCATTTTACTAACCAATCTCACTGGGTTGACTCAATACAGCTATAAAGACACCACCCCGATTGCACGCTTGATCACCGACTATGCGGCTTTTGTGGTACCAGAAAACTCTCAATACAAAACCATCAAAGAAGTGATGGACGCCCTTAAGGCCGATCCTAAATCGGTCAAAATTGGCGGCACGTCAACGGCGGGCTCGATGGATCACATCCAATTTTTACTCGTGGCGAAAGCGGCTGGCGTCAACGACCTTCGTCAAATTGATTATGTGTCGTTCCAAGACGGTAGCCTGGTCGCTCAAGCACTGGGCGGCCATGTCGATTTGATTTCAACCGGCTTAGGTGATGTCGCCGAATTGGTCAAAAGCGGTAAATTGCATGCCTTAGCCCAAACCGCGGACAAGCGAATTGGCGAAGGCAGTATTGCCGAGATCCCAACAGTAAAAGAAAGTGGCATCGACGTGACGTTTGAAAACTGGCGTGGTTTGTTTGCCCCAAAAGACATGCCAGAGCAAGCGGTCAGCTATTGGCGCGATGCGATTGCCAAAATGGTCAAAACACCGGAGTGGCAAGCGGCAGTAAAACGCAATGGCTGGGATGACGCCTATCAAGATGACCACGCTTTCAACGCGTTTTTAGCTAAGACCAACGAGCAATACAAGTCTCTGATCAAAGAAGTGTTTGGTCGTTAATCTTCTATTCTCTACCACGGAAAGCTGTGAATGGCAGCTTTCCTCTTTTCCCAAATCATAATGAGGCATCTTATGTCTGTGCAATCGAATCAAGCTTCTTCCTCTGAGCGTGCTAACTGGGATGGCGTAACCGGCCTGTTTAGTATCGCCTTTGGTTGTGCCTATGGCGGCTATGCGCTTGCTTTGCCACAACCTATGTTTGGCAACCCTCTTGAAGCGATTTTTATGCCGCTCGCCATCGCTGCCATTGCCATCTTTATCGGCGGATTGCTGATCGTTAAAGGCGGCCTACGCCCTTCTTGGTTGGCCATTCGCTCTCTGCTTAACGAGAGTGAGCAACACAAAAACAACCGCCGAAAAATCGCCATTACTTGTGTGATCAGCTTAATTTATGCCGCCACCTTCGAGCACTTAGGCTACGTGTTAAGTACCTTTGTGTTTATGTTTGCCATGTTGATGGTCACCTGTGGCGCGGCAAAGTGGAAAAAGAACGCGTTTATTGCCTTGGTGTTTGCGCTTGGTGTTTACCTCATCTTTAACCAATTGCTGGCAGTGAACTTGCCCTCTTTTCCCTTTATCAATTAATGGAGCCAAATCATGATGGATATTTTTAATAATTTAATCAATGGTTTTGGTGTTGCGTTACAGCCTTATTACCTTTTTCTGATCACATTTGGCGGTATTTTAGGAACCGTGATTGGCATGTTGCCAGGGCTTGGTCCCGCCACCGGTGTGGCGGTGTTATTGCCAATGACCTTTTCGATGGGACCAACCGCGTCGCTGATCACCATGACCGGTGTATACATCGGTGCCATGTTTGGTGGCTCGCGCAGCTCCATTTTGATCAACACACCCGGTGATGGCGCGGCCCTAGCGGCCACCTTCGATGGCTACCCAATGGCGATGAAAGGACGCGCTGAGTCTGCATTGGCCATTTCCGCCATTGCCTCGTTAATAGGCGGTACCATTGCCGCAGTGCTCATGACGTTATTGGCTGAGCCGGTGGCGAGTTTTGCGATTAAATTTGGCCCTGCGGAGTATTTTTTACTCATGGTAGCAGCCTTAACCATGACGATTTCGATGTCGAAAGGCAATATGCTCAAAGGCTTCTTGTCCATGTGTTTAGGCCTGGCGATTTCTACCGTGGGCATTGATGGGCAATCGGGCTTACAGCGCTTTACCTTTGGTAATCTAGAGTTGCAAACCGGTATTGATTTTTTGGTCGTCATCATTGGTATTTACGCCATGGGTGAAGTGTTTAAAAGCTTTAAAACACTCAGCGATGGCAGCAAAAAAGTACAGACCAAATTCAAAAAAATATGGATTTCCAAACCCGAGTGGCAACGGTCAAAATGGCCCATTCTACGCAGTGCTCCGGTCGGCTTTATCATCGGCGCTTTGCCCGGTGCAGGCGGCACCATGGCATCTCTGATGTGCTACAACAACGAAAAGCAACTTTCAAAGCAAAAAGAAGAGTTTGGCCAAGGGGCCATTGAAGGACTCGCCGCCCCTGAGTCAGCCAACAATGCCGCTTCGATTGGCGCGATGATCCCTATGCTTTCTCTTGGCGTACCGGGCTCGGGCACCACGGCGGTGATGATGGGCGCCTTGCTCATGCTCGGCATTCAACCTGGGCCATTGTTGTTTACTCAATACCCAGAAACGGCGTGGGGTTTGATTGCCAGTATGTTTGTCGCCAATATCATCTTGGCGTTCGTCAACATCCCTTTGGCTGGTGTTTTGGTTCGATTGTTGGCCATTCCGGCTCAAGTCCTCTACCCGATTGTGTTGGGGTTGGCCTTTGTCGGTTGCTATGCCATCAGCGCTTCAGTGATGGACTTTTATATCTTAATCTTACTGGGCATTGCTGGCGTTATCATGGGGAGAGTAAACATCCCCACCGCACCGATGATCTTAGCAGCGATTGTCGGCAGCCAGATGGAACAGTCTTTTCGTCAAGCGTTTCGCATTGCCAATCAAAACCTCGATACCTTTGCTCAATCCGGTATTTCTCAAGCCTTGATTGCGGTGATTGTTCTCTCGATTGCTCTGCCTATACTTGGTTTTTTAAGACAGCGAAAACGCCCTGCTGCGGTCAACGAAACACTGTGTAAGTAAACCCAGTACCATACTGTCAATCAATCGGCGCTTAACTGCAACTTTTGCTTAAGCGCCTTTTTTGCGCGCCGCTGTCGCCAAACCGTGTACTTTGGCATAATAAGTGGGCACTTTTTTTACTTTCAGTAATAAAAAGTGCAAGCCATCACAATGCAGCGCCCCACTTTCCACTATGCTACCCCCTGTTCATATTTGCACGAGATGAACCATTACCTCATGATAAAAAACGATTTTAATACAATGACACGGCAACCTCACCCATGAAATCAATGGCCTTTCGCACCAAAATATTTTTACTCTTATTGAGCCTATTGCTGCTACAAGTGGTGGTGATTGTGTGGCATTTTGACAATACCCTTTATCAGTCAATTAAACACCAAGTCGGCACACGGGCATTAATCCAAGCCAAAGAGATTGCCTCCGACCCGGCTTTGATTGCACACGTGGAAAATAAAGATACGCAAGCCGTCTCCCATTTAATCGATAGATTGGCCAAAATCTCCGATGCGAGTTTTATTGTGGTGGGCGATGATCAGGGCATTCGACTCGCCCACCCTAAGCCCGATCGCCTTGGCCTGCCCATGCAAGGAGGAGACAACGCCGGAGCGTTAGAACGCGGTGAATCCTATGTGACATTAAGGCAAGGCAGCCTAGGTTATGGCTTACGTGGTAAAACCCCGATTATCAATGAAGAGCAGCAAATTATCGGTGTGGTTTCGGTCGGCTACTTGCTCAATCGTTTCGAACAATGGCTCGACGTGTACATGCAACCACTGCTTATTGAAATCTTCATCGTCTTGCTGCTGACCTTGATTGCTTCATGGGCGTTTTCTCGCCATATTCAAAAACAAATGTATGGCATGGAGCCCGATCAAATAGCCCTCGCCCTCAACGTGCAAAAGTCCATTTTAAGCTCCGTCTATGAAGGCGTGATTGCGATTGATAAAAAAGGGTACTTTCTTGATATTAATGACTCAGCGCGCAAGGTTCTGGCCATCTCTCAGGGTATCGATTATCTAAAAAACCGACAAATCATGGAATTTGTCTCTCATTGCGACTTCTTTTTTCGCTCGCCGCTCGAAGACAACCTGCGCGATGAAATGGTGCGTATCAACGAACACAGTTTGATTGCTAACCGAGTCGCCATTTTTGATAAACAGCAACTTACAGGTTGGGTGATAAGTTTTCGCGCCAAAGACGAGATCTACTCGTTAACCGCTGACCTGACCCAAATCAAACAATACAGCGACAATCTGCGAGTACAACGCCATGAGTTTTCCAACCGCTTGGCGACCATCGCCGGCCTTATCCAAATGGGTAAACATGATGAGGCACAGTCGCTGATTGCCCAAGAAAACGATAATAAACAACAAATCCTCGACTTTATCTCTCAGCGCATTCACCTATCGCAAGTGGCCGGGCTACTACTGGGCAAATCTTTTCGCGCTAAAGAGCTCAACATCGAACTTATTTTCGATCCGACTTGCCAGTTAAGCGCCCTTCATGGTCACCTATCTGAAAGTGAGCTGTGCGCCATTATTGGTAACTTAATTGACAACGCGTTTGAAAGCACGCAAAACCACCCGCAAAGCAGCCGTAAGGTGGGTATTTTGCTTTCCGATGCAGGTGAAGATTTGGTGATTGAGGTCACCGATAATGGCACGGGGTTAAAAGATGAACAGCGCGACGACATCTGGAAAAAAGGGGTGACCAGCAAAACCGATAAAAGTCAGCATGGCATTGGATTATATTTGGTTCATCAATATGTTACACAATCCTGTGGTTTTGTTACCATTGACGATGCCGAACCACAAGGGTGTATTTTTTCGGTGTTTATTCCCAATCGCATACCCGAGTAGTCCTTCGTCTACTCTCCGTTTAATAAGGTCAAATACATGGATAGGATTGACGTTTTAATTATTGAAGATGATGTCAAAATTGCCGAAATTCACAGTGAAATGTTGCGGCAAACGTCGCGATTTAACCCCGTGGCGATCGCAGAAACACTGCAAATGGCCAGAGTGATGGTCAAAGTTCATCAGCCAAGTTTACTTATTCTCGACAATTACTTGCCCGATGGTACTGGCATCGATTTTTTCCGAGAACTGGTCGCGGATAAGTCGAGTGCGAAAATGGATGTGGTTCTCGTCACGGCGGCCGACGAAATTGAAACGGTAAAAAGCGCGATGCAACTCGGTTGTTTTGATTATTTACTCAAGCCAGTCTCGTTTACTCGCTTACAAGAAACCTTGGATCGTTATTTGTCGCTCAACAACGCCATGAACGCTTATGACAATGTTCAACAGCGGCAAATTGATGATTTATTTAATCTGCAATTGCGCGACAAACCACAACAGACGTTACCCAAAGGCATTGAGAGCCTGACACTGGAAAAAATAAAACGCGTTTTTGCGCAAAATATTGGCCGCAAGTATACCGCGCTGCAATTGAGCCAAGAAATCGGCATTGGTAAAACCACCGCACGCCGTTATTTAGAGTATTGTGCCGCCCATGGTTTACTCAGTGCTGAAAATGAATACGGTAAAGTCGGCCGCCCAGAGCGCGTGTACGTGAAAAAACACTGAGCGCGTTTCGCACTGTGTTTAAACAGCGCACTCGAATCACCGAGCATCAAAAAGGCGTACACCGTCACGCTTGCAAATACGGTCATTTGCCGATGGGCGAGATCCATCGCGTAACGGTGAGGCTTTGCCAAGTGTGTTAGTCGTTGAGGAAGCACTGAGTGCTCAGCGGCTCAAGTAATGGCCATAAGTTTGGTGTACTCGCCCAAATGGCATTGCCTTCAAATAAACCATTGTGGTCCAAAAAGTGTGACACTTTACCGCCTGCTTCTTGGACCAATAATACCCCTGCTAAGGCGTCCCAACTGTTAAGATGCGCTTCAAAATACCCGTGTACCTGACCAGACGCCACGTGAGCCAACATCAGGGCGCCGGCGCCAAATCGTCGGTGATCAACGCCGTGGTTATCCAGTATTGAAATCACCTCAAAATACGAGGTTAATGGCACACGGTTTGAATGACCGATACCGATGATTTCTTGCCCGCTGATGCTGTTAGCCATGATTAGGGGTTGTTCGTTAAGCCAAGCGCCTTGGCCTTGCTCTGCAAAGAAAAATTCATCTCGATCAGGGGCGTAAATAAAGCCCAATTGAATCGCACCTTGCACGACATAGGCCAAGGAAATACACCAATAATCCATCCCTTGTAAATAGTTTGACGTCCCATCAATGGGGTCTATAACCCAAGTGCCTTGGGTCCCGGTAATCAATCCACCCTCTTCGCCTAAAAAACCATCTTCAGGAAAGAGCAATTGCAGCTGTGCTTGTAAAAAGGCTTCCACCGTATTATCGGCTTGGGTGACAAAGTCACTTTTTCCTTTGACATCAATATTGAGCCCAGCTCGGCGAATTTGTTGTGCTTGTTCCCCTGCCAAGTGAATACACGTTTTGAGTTTGTTAATTTTTTCTTGCTTATTCACACTTTCTCCTTAGCCATTGATGCTGAAATAAAAATGGTCACACATTTATATTACATATACCTATAATTATATGCATTTTATTTAATATTTTAGTAACAAACCCATGATTTAATCCGCCTATCCGTTAACCACTTATTTCACGCTTCAAAATTAACAGGTTATTTTTACCGATATATGTCAAGTAGCGATGAAACATTCATATTATCAATCACATCACACTAGAGAGTGAAAAATGAAAAAAGGATTATTTTTATTTGGGGCGATGGCATCAAGCTTGTTTCCCTTACAAGTGACTCACGCAGCCGACAAAGGGGAAGTCGTGGTTTACTGCTCCACCGGTGAGCAATGGTGTCGAGTCATGACGGAAGCGTTTGAGCGAGAGACAGGCATCCATGTTCTCATGACGCGCCGCTCCTCTGGAGAGACTTATGCTCAGCTACGCGCTGAAAGCAACCAACCTCGTGCCGACATCTGGTGGGGAGGGACTGGAGATCCTCACTTACAAGCCGCTCAAGAGAATTTAACGGTAAAATATCAATCCGACAAACTCTCACAGCTGCAAGATTGGGCGGTACGCCAAGCCAAATCGTCTGATTATAAAACTGTCGGAATTTATGCGGGGGCGTTAGGATTTGGTTATAACAGCGATCTGATCCGTGACCAAGCGCCTCGCTGTTGGCAAGATCTGCTTGACTCGAAATATGAAAGTGACATTCAAGTGGCCAATCCAAATTCATCGGGAACGGCCTACACCATGCTGGCCACCATGGTGCAATTATTTGGTGAGGATCAAGCTTTTGACTATTTGAAAAAGCTGCATGGCAACATTAACCAGTACACCAAATCAGGCAGTGCACCGATCCGCGCCGCCGCCACGGGTGAAACCGCCGTGGGCATCGTGTTTATGCATGACGCCGTCGCACAAGCTGCACAGGGCGCCCCCATTGTGACCGTCTCACCTTGTGAAGGCACGGGCTACGAAATTGGCTCTATGAGTATGGTCAAAGGCGGTCCAAACCCAGAGAACGCGAAAAAGTGGTACGACTGGGCCCTAAGCGCTGAGGCTCAAAGTTTGGCTGGCCAAGCTCAATCCTATCAAGTGCCGTCGAACAAGAACGCGACGGTACCGGCTTTGGCGCCTAAACTCGCCGACATTAAATTGATCGACTACGACTTTAAACGCTATGGCTCGGCAGAAGTGCGCAGTGCGCTTCTTAAGCGCTGGGACAACGAGATTGGATCGCTTCGCTAATGTTTTCATATCTATCAACGCAAAGAGCTGGCTTTAGCTGGCTCTTTTTATACCTTGCTTCTGCACTTTTGCTCCCTTGGCATAAGACGCAATCAAGCCCGCTAGGCAGTGCGCTGTTTTTGGCCATGGATGAAATGCCTTGGTTGCTCCCAACGTTACTTGCTCCTTTTTTCAGCCTGTTATTGATTGTTAAAGGGCGAAGTTTTGCCTCTACCCCTCTGTTATTGAGCTTAGTGCTCGGCCTTGCTTATACCTTATTGCAAGCTTTTACGATTTCATTGCACGGCCCACAATTCACGGAGATCACCAACTGGTTTCCCACCCTCGAGATCCAACAAACCGGCTTAGGCTGGGGCGGTTTTGCCTTTCTCATTGGTGGCTTTGGTTTGCTTTCGCATTGTTTGGCAGCGAAAGGCCTTTGTAAGGGTGACCGCTTTGCCAGTGCGGCCATTGTTTTTATCAGTGTGTCGTTACTGACGTTTGTCTTTTTCCCGATCGCCAAATTAATGATGGCCGCCTTTATCAGCCCAGAGGGTTCTTGGGGAATACGCCATATGGTGCCGACTTTGACCTCAGCAGAACTTTGGCAACTCAATTGTGTCACGGGAAGTGGCCGCTGCGGCGTGGTGATCAATACCTTAGTACTTGGCTTTCTCTCTGCTTCCATTTCGACCTTGCTCGGTTTGGCGTTAGCACTCCTTTATGTGCGCTCGGATTTTAAATACAAAGGGCTGCTGAAAAGTCTGTCCATATTGCCTATTATCACCCCACCCTTTGTGGTCGGCGTGGCGATCATCGTCTTGTTTGGCCGCAGTGGTTTAGTCACCGAGTTTGTTTTTGATCTATTGGGTATGCGCCCAACGCGCTGGTTGTACGGCTTACCTGGCATCTTAATCGCCCAAGTGTTGGCGTTTACCCCCGTGACTTTCTTAGTGATCCAAGGGGCGTTAGAGGCCATCAACCCAACGTTAGAAGAAGCGTCGCAAACCATGGGGGCAAAAGCGCTCCAAAGCTTTCGATTGGTGACCTTGCCCCTACTCAAACCCGGTCTGGCCGCCGCCTTTTTATTGGCGTTTATCGAAAGTTTGGCCGATTTTGGCAACCCCATCGTGGTCGGTGGTAATTTTGAAGTCTTGTCGATTAAGATTTTCTTTGCCGTGGTCGGCGCCCAATACGATTTAAACAATGCCGCTGTACTGTCACTGATATTATTAAGCCTGACTCTATTGGCTTTTTGGCTACAAACCAAATGGTTAGGTAAGAAAAGCTATGTCACGGTTACCGGTAAGTCCGATGCGGGCAGTATGATGCCGCTGCCGAACCTCGTCTCGAAAAGTGCTTTGGGTATCACCTTGCCCTTCATCGGTCTGACGTTAATTATCTATGCCATCATCACACTTGGTGGCTTTGTCCAAGACATCGGTCGCTGGGACTTAACGCCGTCACTTGAACACCTCAGTACAGCTTTTAATATTGACGTCAATGAAAATGGACTGCAGTTCTACGGCTCTGCTTGGGATTCACTGTTCACCACATTATGGGTGTCGGCATTGGCGGCACCGGTTACGGCCGTGCTCGGCATCATTACCGCTTGGCTGGTCACACGCATGCAATTTCACGGTCGGCGTCAGTTTGAATTTATGACCATGCTCAGCTTTGCCATACCCGGCACTGTGGTTGGGGTGTCCTATGTTTCTGCCTTTAACACCCCACCTGTCGATATCACGGGCACCTTAGTCATACTGGTCATTTGCTTCGCCTTTCGCAATATGCCTGTCGGGATGCGAGCGGGAATGGCCGCGTTATCTCAGATTGACAAGTCGATGGAAGAAGCCAGTTTAACCATGGGCGCAACCAGTGATAGAACCCTAAAAAACGTCGTTTTACCCCTGATCAAACCGGCGATTTTTACCGCACTCATCTACGCCTTTGTCACTGCCATGACCGCCGTCTCAGCGGTAATTTTCTTAGTCAGTGCCCGTTACAACATGGCAACCGCCTACATTATGGGCCGTGTCGAAAATGGCGAGTACGCCCTCGCGATTACCTACTCAATGGTGTTGATGCTGATTATGATCATCTGCGTCGCTCTTATTACTAAAGGCCTTGGCAAACGAGCCAAGCAACGAAAAACATCCGTTGCGCTAACGGATATGGAAGTCAGCCAATGAAAAACATTGCTATCGAATTAAAAAATATCGTCAAAAAATTCAATGACACCACCGCGGTCGATCATATCAACTTGACCATCAACAAAGGTGAGTTGGTCACCTTTTTAGGTCCGTCGGGGTGTGGTAAAACCACCACATTGCGCCTGATTGCTGGCCTTGAGTTACCTAGCTCTGGCGATATCATTATTAACGGCCAAAACGTCAGTCAAAAATCTGCGGCAGACCGAAACGTCGGCATGGTGTTTCAGTCTTACGCTTTGTTCCCACATATGACGGTCATGGACAATGTTATCTACGGCCCGATTACCCGCGGCGAAAAAAAAGCCGATGCCGTGCAACGCGCCAATGACGTGTTAGCTTTAATCGGATTAAATGGCTTTTCACACCGATATCCTTCAGAGCTATCAGGCGGACAACAGCAGCGAGTCGCGGTTGCCAGAGCGATTGTACAACAGCCCGATGTATTGATGTTTGATGAACCCCTATCCAATGTCGATGCCAAGTTAAAACGCAAGGTGCGTCGAGAAATTCGCGAACTTCAGCAGCGGTTTGGTATCACTGCCGTTTATGTCACGCACGATCAAGAAGAAGCGCTCGCCGTATCTGATAAAGTCGTGGTAATGAAAAGCGGTCAAATTGAACAAGTTGGCACGCCTGAAGATCTCTATCAACATCCAAACTCTCAGTTTGTGGCTGACTTTATTGGTGATGCCAATTTGCTCAGTGGTGAGGTGACCCAAGGCGTACTGCATCTTGAGCAATGGAAAATCGATGCCCAAAACCGCTCTGATGGTCCAACCGTGGTCTCGATTCGACCCGAACTGATTCAACTGTCAGCTCAAGCGACACAACTTAGCGGCGAAATTGCCAATGCCACTTACCTAGGCAGTCGCATGGAATATGAAGTGTTAACGTCTGCTGGCGAGCTTTTGGTTTCTAGGCCGGCCAACGAGCCAAGATGGCAAGCCAAACAAAGGGTGTATTTAGCCATTAATCCCGATGAGTTAATTTACGTTTAACGCTTGAGAACCCAGCACAGGCACTAGGTCAGAGATGATCTGGTGCCTGCTTAGCCGCGGTTATGTCGAAGTGGCGGTTTTCTTCATCACAATATTGCGCAAAGTTTGCCCGCGGCGCGTGACGATTTGCTCTTTTATCACCTCAAAACCCGATTGGGTAAAAAACGGCTCAGCGGTGATACTCACCGCAGCATAAAGCGTGTCTATCTTTTTCCTGCTTGCCTCAGTTTCAAGATAAGTCATTAAGGTACGACCAAGGCCTTGCCTTTGGTGTTGATGATGACAAAAGAAATGATCAATAAGCCCATCGCTTTGCAAAACGGCATAGGCCAGTATTTTTCCGTCTTGCTCTGCCACATAAGTCGCCTTTTTCTGCAAAGTCGTGCGCCAAACATCCATACTCATCGCCGCTGGTGCCCAAGCCTCGACTTGTGCTTGGGTATAATCACGCCGGTTAATCGTCCTTACTGTGTGATAAAACAGCGACCATAGTGTTTCAGCATCGGACTCTTGGTAGGGCCGTATCATGAGCATTTGCTTGTTCTGTTCCATTCCCTGTTGCATTCCCCGTGGTATTTTTAATTGTGACTCTCTCATTTTAGAATGCCAGTTGTCCTGGCTTTGGTACTAGAAAAAAATTTTTCTGGTGCTTTTTTACCTCGACCAACTGCCCTAGTTTCGTGGAAACACTGACCATTGTCAGCGAGTCTCAGGCCGCCATTAAGGCCCCCATTAGAGCAAAGGATAATGCTCGGCAACGTACATAAGGACATTAGATTGAAAACCTTCAGCAAAAGTTTTACCCAACAAGAGCCGATCAGTGATCAAGGCATCCAAATGGCCGTCGATATTTTACAAACGGGAAAATTACATCGCTACAATCTAGACCCCGGCGAACAAGGCCACACCAGTTTACTCGAAGAAGAGTTCGCGGCCTATATTGGCAAGAAATACGGCTTGGCTTGCGCCTCTTGCGGCAGTGCGCTGTACCTCGCCATGAAAAGTGCCGGTGTGAAACCCGGTGATAAAGTGCTGTGTAATGCCTATACCCTCGCCCCTGTCCCGGGTGCCATTGAAAATACCGGCGCGAGTATCGAATTGGTTGAAATCACTGACGATTACAAAATTGATTTAGACCATTTGGCGCACAAAGCGGCCACCAGTGGCAGTCGCTTTTTATTGCTTTCTCACATGCGCGGCCACATCGCGGACATGGACAAAATCATCGAGATTTGCAAGACCCACCAATTAACCTTAATCGAGGACTGTGCCCATACCATGGGCGCCGCGTGGAATGGCAAAAAGTCAGGCTCGTTTGGCCATGTTGCTTGTTTTAGCACTCAAACCTACAAGCACATTAATTCTGGTGAAGGAGGGTTATTGGTCACTGATGATGCAGAGCTTATTGCTCGGGCCATCATTCACTCTGGGTCTTACATGCTGTATGAGCGACACACCGCTCGCCCTGACCTCGCCACCTTTGAAGCATTAAAAACCCAAGTCCCCAATTACTCTTGCCGTCTCGATCACCTCAGAGCCGCTATTTTAAGACCGCAACTTGCCAACCTGGATCATCAATGTCAGCGATGGAACCAGCGCTACCGCGTGTTAGAACAAGCGATCAACGCCACAACGCTGTTAACCTGCCCGCCCAGAGAGCCCAAAGAAGAGTTCGTTGGCAGTTCGATTCAATTTACCGTTCAAACTGAGGACCTGCACCTCATCCAAAGGTTTCTTCAAGCCTGTCACGAGCGCGGTGTCGAGATAAAATGGTTTGGCCATCAAGAGCCGGTTGGCTTTACTAGCGCTTTTGACAGTTGGCATTACATGGAGGCAACCCCAGAGTTACCCAACACCAAAAAGGTGCTCGCCACCTTGTGTGACATGCGCATTCCGCTGACCTTTTCGCTGGAAGATTGCCAAACCATTGGCGAGATACTCAAAGCAATCGCCTCAGAGCTTATTGCGCTGTCACCAGCCAGTGAAAACAGTGCGAACAAAGTCGGCTCAGTAGCAGATTGATTGAAAGGTTTACAACCCGTTCGCTAATCACCAAGGCACTCCATCGTGAGCGCCTTGGTGAGTTAATCAGATTGGTATAAGTCTGTTTTCTATTTCCTGCTTTACACTTTCTTCTTGAAAATGCCAATCCGATCATGCCTAGCAAGCCAAAGAGTCCCAACGAGCCGCCAGATGAGCCACTAGAGCTACTGGTCGATTCATCCGAGTCAGAAGAATCAGACACTAATACGCCATCTTCATACACGGTTCCATCGCTATAAGTTCCGGTGTATTCCGGTACGTATCGAACGGTTGTGGTCACCTCATCATTAAACTGGAAAGAAAAACTTTCATGTTCAGATGTGTCATGAGTAGAAGTTATTCAATCGAGTTGATTTCACGCATAGAAATAATTAATGGGGTGTGGCCGCGGTGCTTGACATGAACGAGAAGAAAATAAACCAAAAGACAAAAATAAAACCTAGCCAAAGTTGGCTAGGTCGATTTATTCACAGATGAGACACTGTGTGAAAAAGCAGTACGCGAAGCATCTAAATAACCAAAAACATCGCCTTTAACTGCTACCCCTCAACGGCAGTGAGTGACTTTCCTTTTTGGGTTGACTCAATCAGTTGCCACCATTCCTGTAAACTCACTTTTTCAATCAACTCGGCAAAGGACAAGTTGACCCCATAAGCACGCCATCTTTCAAGTAGGGTCGCGGCTCGAATCGAGTCTAAACCGAGAAAGAGTAAGTTTTCGTTTTCATCGACATCGGCCAAATCAAGCATCAAGACTTCAGCGACATCTTGCTTCATCACGAGTAAGGACAAACCTTCGCTTTGTTGAGTCGATGTCGTGGTCTCTTTTTCAATCGCGCGAATCCATTGCTCACTTTGTACTACTTGCCCCGCTCGACCCGCAATGAACCCCAAGGTTTGTAAATGTTCCTGCTGACTAAAATCGGCAATCGCATCAGCAACAACAAACGGTTTGATGTCCAACATAAAGGCCTCTAATGCGGTCGCCTGAATACCAATGTGGCCATAGACACCACAAATCACCAGCTGATCGCGGCCTTGTTCTTTCATAAAGGATTCTAATGACGATTTTTTAAACGCGCTGTAGCGCCATTTGACGTATTGAATATCGCCTTCTTGTGGAGTGAGATCATCAATAATCGCCGTCTCTTGCTGAAGACCAGGCCCCCAAAAATCGGTTAACAATGCACGCTCTTTGGGATCTTGGTTGGCCGGTTGCGCGGTGTAAATCACCGGAATACCGGCTTGTCGGGCCATGGCTTTCAACGCCTGAATGTTGTTGATGATATCGGCAATCGGAGCTTTGCTGACATCAAAATAGTTGAGGAAATACTCCTGCATATCATGAATTAACAGCACGCTGCGCTGAGCATCAAACGCCCAGTTCACTCGGTTTTCAGGCAGTTGTTCAGCTTGAGGTAATGCGTAAGGCGCGATTTTTGGTATTGCCATGTTACTATCCTTTCTCTTATGAGCGGTGTTCTAACCAATAACCAATGAGCGAGCTCATTCGTGTGGCGCGAGTATAGCAACCCAAAACAAAAAGTTGAATGATATTGATTATCATTTGTATTTTTTGTGGCAATTTATCTCAGCAATTGCGATCAAGATCATAGATTTCAATGACTCACTAGATTTTGAAGAGTAGAACCAAGCAGCACTTTTTGATGCTCAATCTGACTAAGCTTGATCACACCCTAAATGATAAGAATGGCGTTGTTCTTGGCAAAGTGCCACTAAGTCATTCAATCGGCGAGGGAAATAACGATAATTTTCAAGCTCAACCAAAGGAACCCATGCCCAAGATTGAATGTAATCTTGATCGCTTAACCCAACTAGATGACGTAAATGAGGTTGGCCCTCAACAATGTACGCGGCATAAAACAGCTCTAATTGATAACGCTGATTAACGATTTCTTTAAATTCATTGACCGCTAATAGCTCACCAACGTCAACGGTTACCCCCACTTCCTCCCAACACTCTCGCCGTAAAGCCTGTCGAGAATCTGCATCCCTGTCTTCTACCCCACCACCTGGTAAAATCCAATACTCTCCATTATCGTCGGCGACCTTGAGCATCAACAGGTGCTGCTTGTCTAGTATCACTGCCGCCGCGCGTATTCTGTGCTCCATTCTAGCCTCCTTTGCTGGTCGACACATCGAACGCCGCTTGTAAAAGCTGCCAATGCAATGGTACTAAATCCCCGTGCTCGGTGCGATATCCGCCCCCCACCACCGCGGCAACGGGTAACGCTCTTTGCTGACAATATTGGAACAAAAAGTGATCGCGTTGATACAAAGCCGAGGTTGATACATGTAAATACCCAAGCTCATCCTCTTGATGTATATCGACCCCGGCGTCATACAAAATCACATCGGGTTGATGACAGCGCACCGCCAAATCGACGACCTGCTTGAATTGCTCAAGAAATTCTTCATCTTGTACCCCTTTGGCCATAGGCACATCCAAATCCGACTCTGGTTTGCGCGACGGGAAATTTTTCTCGCAGTGAAACGACAAAGTAATGATATCGTCACGCGACTGACACAGGGCGGCGGTGCCATCACCATGGTGAACATCACTATCGATGATCAACACCTTATCGACGCCTTGGCAGTGAGCAATTGCTTGTTCGGCTGCCAGTACCAA
Source organism: Vibrio sp. HB236076 (assembly GCF_040957575.1). Classification (NCBI taxonomy): domain Bacteria; kingdom Pseudomonadati; phylum Pseudomonadota; class Gammaproteobacteria; order Vibrionales; family Vibrionaceae; genus Vibrio; species Vibrio sp. HB236076. The sequence continues at coordinate 1,141,681 of NZ_CP162601.1, read as the reverse complement.
GTCGTTAAACAGACAAAAGCCACTGCCAAAATCATAATGCGCGTGGTGATAACCGCCGCTTAAATGAATCGCCATCCCGTGTTGCCAAGCCAATGCTAAGGTGTTTGCTGTCCCGCCAGCCGATAACAAGGTTCGCTCAATTAAGCGTTCACTCCAAGGAAAACCAATCCGCCGCATTTTGGCCAAGGGTAATTTCCCCTGGGCTAAATCATCGACATAACTGGCTTGATGAACCCGCTTGACCTCATCAAGCGTTAACGCATTGGGGTGATGATGCACAAAAGTAAGCCAATGTTCATCGGCTTGTTGCTGCTGACAAAGCGCTTGATACAACAAGCGGTATTTATTGATCGGATACCGGTGCCCATCGGGTAAATCTAACTGGGAATACATGGGGTGATAAACAAAAGGGATCATGATTTTCTCGCTATATCGGGCATACTTTTCTTTTGAGCTTAAGTCAGGGGCTAACACGACTATTTAGAAGATTCAGTGTGCGACCGTCCCCTGTTCGGATGCCAAAACTAGACCGTTTTTTTCTTTCTTGGTGCCGACTTACGAGGCCGACGTTTGCTTTTAAAGCGATTGGCCACCGGTGGCAACGATTGTAACGATGCCGGTACCGGAGCCTGCTTCACTTGCTCAATGATGGTGTGAATTTGACTTTGTAACGCCTGAACAAAAGGCTGATAAGCTTGCTTTTTCTCGGCCATTGCTTGCAATTGATGCTCCCAGTGAGCGGTCATATCCGGCAGGGTCGACTGCGCAGGCAAAGCGTGAATGAGCCCTCGACCCGCCGCGGTACTGCGCACACTTTTGCCTTCACGAGTCAATAATTGCCTTTTGAACAAGGTATCTAAAATGCCAGCGCGAGTTGCCTCTGTACCCAAGCCATCGGTTTCTTTTAAGATCCCTTTGAGCTGCTTGTCTTGCACATATCGACCTATGCCCGTCATCGCTTGTAACAGGGTCGCTTCGGTAAAGTGTTTTGGTGGCTCGGTTTTACAGTCTTTGATTGCACCTTCGCGACAAGTTAACACTTGCCCCTGGGCCAAAACCGGGACTTGCGGCTCCTCATCGGCTTTTTCATTGCCCTTAGCGCTGGCCGTCTTATCATTGCCAAGCAGCGCGCGCCACCCTGGCTGCTGTAAGATTTTGCCTTTGGCAATAAAGCTGCCGCCTTCAATATCAAACACCAATTGGGTTTCTGCATACACCGCCGGCGGGTAAAACTGCATTAAATACTGGCGAGCAATCAGGTGATAGACTTTGTTCTCTTCTGCACTGAGTGACGACGCTGGTTTGGACTTGGTGGTGGGAATGATGGCGTGATGAGCATCGACTTTGCTGTCGTTCCACGCTTTCGACTTTAACGACAAATTGGCCCCGTCCACCGCTTGAGACAAAGACGTCGAGGTCGACTTGATGGCCGAGGTCACACTCGCCGCTTCGCGAAAATGCTCTTGCGGTAAATAGCGACAATCCGAACGTGGGTAGGTAATAAGCGTATGTTTCTCATACAGTGACTGACAGATATCCAACACTTTTTGCGCACTAAAATTAAAGCGCTTGGCCGCATCGATTTGCAGCGCCGATAACGAATAGGGCAACGGCGCAGACTGTTTGCTCTGCTTGTGTTCTGACTTGGTCACTGTGGCCGGTTTGCCGGCAATTCTCGCCGCGACATTTTCCACCAGTTTGCGTGATAGCACCCGGCCTTCTTCATCTTGCCAAGGCCGGCAATGATCACTCGGTTGCCATTTCGCGCGAATATCAAACTCTGCGCCTTGCTCGCTTTGATAAGGAATTAGCGCATGGAGGGTAAAGTAGTCTTTGGGGATAAACTGCTCGATTTCTTCATCGCGTCGCACCACCAAACCCAATACTGGCGTTTGTACACGGCCAACCGACAACACACCTTGGTAACCCGCTTTCTGACCCAGCAAGGTATAGGCGCGGGTCAAATTCATGCCATACAGCCAATCCGCGCGTGAACGCGCGAGTGCCGATACCGATAGCGGCACAAATTCCTGATTTTGGCGCATAGCGGCCAGGGCTTTTTTGACCGCGGCTGGGTTTAAATCATTGATCAGCAAACGCAGCGCCGCCGCCTTTTTGCGCTCCGAAACTCGGCAATGCGACAGCACTTCATCGACCAGCAATTGCCCTTCGCGATCCGGATCCCCGGCGTGAACAATCTCATCGGCTTGTTTTAATAATTGACGAACCACTTTGAGTTGACTGGCCGCACTCTTACGCGCTTTGAGTTGCCACTGCTCTGGAATGATCGGCAAGTCGTCAAGCCGCCATTTTTTGTATTTTTCGTCATAGGCATCAGGCTCAACCTGCTCAAGCAAATGGCCAATACACCAGGTGACAATATCGCCATTACCACACTGAATATAGCCTTGTTTTTTTTGCTGAGGTTTGGGAAGCACAGCCGCAATAGCACGGCCTAAACTGGGTTTTTCTGCAATATACAGACGAGTCATACAAATAGCCTTACAAAATACACTCGGCAACCTTATACAAAATCACCCACATTAGGCAAGAAAAACTGGGATTTCATACAGTATTCTGACCTTAATGTCTGCCCGTAAAGGCTACAAGTACTCAACAAACTTGCTCAATGGCAATGCTTGGGCTTTTACGGGTTCGACTTTGGCCGTGCCAAGGTATAAGAAACCCACGATCTCATCGTCACCTGAGACTGAAAACGCCGCTTTTACCTGAGGGTCGAACATCCACTCACCGGAGCGCCAAATGCCTTGAAAACCCTGTGCCACTGCAGCCATTTGCATCGCTTGCACCGCACAGCCCGCCGACAAATATTGCTCAAGGGGCGGCACTTTCGGATGTTCGCTGACCTTAGCGATGACAGTGATCACCATAGGCGCGCGAAACGGAGCATTTTTTAACTTGAGTTGTAAGGCTTCATCGCTGCCTCTTGCCTTTGCTGCCGACGACAAAATGGTCGACAATCGGTTCAGCCCGTCCCCTTGGGCAATCACAAAACGCCAAGGCGTTAGATGACCGTGATCCGGGGCGCGCAACCCCGCTTGCAAAATATTCTCAAGCACTTGCCCCTCTGGCGCCGGTGCTTGCAACTGATTCATCGAGCGTCTGTGTAATAATAAATCCAATGCATCCATAGCTTAACTCTTGATGTGCTGTATTTTTTTCAAGTGTATCAGCTCTCTCATTTCCCGTCCTTGCTATTGTGCATTCGATGACAAACCAGGCCAATTTTTGCCCTGCTCGTCACACCTAACCAATTAGGTTTTGTTCACGCTCTTGCACCTCTAAAGTGTTAGCGCTAAATCAACGCCCTCGGCAATCGCGCGCGCCGCATCGACGCCGCTAGCGTCTAACACTCCCCCGATGTGATGACAATCGGACAACGATGCCATTTGCTGCTCAGAAAAAGGCACATTAGGTTCTTGTCCAGCACAGAGAATCACTTGGTCAACGTCTAAGCATTGCACTTTGCCATCGCGTTCGATGTGAAGGCCCTGTTGGTCAATCCCCAGATAGCGCACTTGATTTTGCATCTTCACACCGCGTTTTTCTAACAACCGTTTGTAGACCCAACCTGTGGTTTTACCAGGGCCTCGGCCAACCATCCCCGCACTGCGCTGCAACAACCACACTTGCCTAGATGAGGGCACCGCTTCTGTCGGCAATAAGCCCCCGCGATAACGATAGGTTTTATCAATGCCCCAACTTTCCAACCAATCGTCAACAGGCTGATTGTCTGGCTCGGTTAACAGGGTCGCGACATCGATACCTATACCGCCAGCCCCCACCACCGCCACCTTGTTACCCAAGGGGGGCCGTTCTCGTAAAAAAGTTTGATAATCGATGACTAAGGGGGAATCTTTTGCCCCTGGTAAATCAATGTCTCTTGGTTTCACTCCCGTGGCAAACACCACGCCTTGATAAGTTTGCAATTGCGCTAACGACGGGCTTTGTCCCAGCAATAAATTCACCCCCGTCAATTCAATTTGATGAGCAAAATAGCGTATCGCTTCTCTAAAATCGCGTTTATCGGGGATTTGCATCGCCAGTCGAAACTGACCACCGATGCGATCATTGCGCTCAAAAAGATCCACTTCATGGCCTCGCTTGGCCAACGTGGTCGCACAGGCCAAGCCCGCCGGCCCAGCTCCGACAACGGCAATGCGTTTTTTTTGCTCGGCCGGCCTCAGCACTTTTTCCGTTTCATGGCAAGCAAAAGGGTTGAGTAAGCAACTGGCGCGCTGGCCACTAAACACCTTATCCAAACACGACTGATTACAGCCAATGCAAGTGTTAATGTGTTCAGCCTGCCCCTGAGACGCTTTTTCCACCCATTGTGGGTCGGCAAGAAATGGCCTTGCCATCGACACCATGTCAGCCACCCCCTCTTCGATCAGGCGGTTGGCGTGTTCGGGTTGCGTAATGCGGTTACAGGTAATCACCGGCACTGTTAAATGCGGTTTGACTTTTTCGGTCACCCAAGTAAACGCGCCTTGCGGGACACTGGTGGCGATGGTTGGGATACGCGACTCATGCCAACCAATGCCGGTATTGATCATGGTAACGCCTTTTGACTCCAGTTGCTTAGCCAAATGGAGTACGTCTTCAAAGCGATTGCCCTGTTCAACCAAATCCAACATTGACAGGCGAAAAATGACGATGAAATCTCGCCCTACCGCTTGGCGCACAGCATCGACAATCGCCAAGGCAAAACGCTCTCTGCCCTCGCGATCTCGCCCCCAATCATCGTATCTTTGATTGGTTCGTTGACAGAGAAATTGATTAATGAGGTAACCTTCTGAACCCATGATTTCCACCCCATCGTATCCCGCCTCTCTGGCGAGAGCCGCAGAGTGCGCAAAGTCTTTGATGGTGGCTAAAATCTGTCGCTCCGTCATGGCCGAGGGAGCAAATTTGGCAATGGGCGCGCGCATTTCGGTTGCGCTCTGACAAAAAGGGTGCATGGCATAGCGCCCTGCGTGCAAGAGCTGTAAGGCAATTTTTCCTTGATGTCGGTGGACGGCATCGGTTACCACACGATGACGAGTGACGTGTTTAGGATGACTAAACTGAGCACTAAACGGCGTCAATCGACCGCGCAAATTGGGGGAAAAGCCACCCGTGACAATCAACCCAACGCCAGCTTGGGCTCTCAATTCATAGAAGTGCGCTAAACGACTGAGATCCTGCTTGTCTTCTTCTAAGCCCGTGTGCATCGAGCCCATCAAAATGCGATTTTTTAACGACGTAAAACCTAAATCTAACGGCTGAAATAATGAGGAATACATACAGACCTTCACCAATTAACGTTGTGGTCTGACCAGATTATCTGGCGTCATTTTAAGGCGCAATTCTCTTTTACATTTTTGTAACATAGATCAATATCAACCGGCTTTCTTAGCGCAAATCTGTGATGCGGCAAACACGCTAATAAATGACGTCAAATACCAGCAAAGCCGTGCTCAAGCGCTTGGCACGTGTTAAGCTAACCCTATCATTAACTTGGCTTTTCGCTGTTAACTAATACGAACTGTCATCGCTGGGCCAAACGCGTTACCGCTCAAGGCCTCAAACGCGCTGGGACAACACCCTGATCGATACCCTATTCAGGGGCGTATTGTTGGTTTGGCGATGAAAAAAGCCTCGACGCTGTCGTTTTTTGTTGGAGACCCCATGAAAACTTTGTTTCGTTCAATCGGCTGGTTGTTTAAGAGCCTTTGGCGAGTGATAAATTTCGTGCGTATTGCACTAACGAACCTATTCTTTTTTGGCTTAGTGGCGTTAATTTACCTCGCGTTTCATTTTTCGTCTCCTTCCGAGTCGAACCCCATAACCAAACAATCAGCCCTAGTGCTCAACCTCTCTGGCCCCATTGTTGAACAAAGCCGCTTTATCAATCCCGCCAGCAGCCTTACCCGTTCGTTAATGGGCGATGAACTGCCACAAGAAAACGTGCTATGGGATGTGGTGAGTACATTGCGCCACGCCAAAGACGATGAATCGATTTCCGGCTTGGTGCTGAGCTTGCACGATTTACCAGAAACCAACTTGACCAAACTGCGCTATATCGCCAAAGCCATTAATGAATTTAAAGCCAGTGGCAAACCGGTTTACGCGGTTGGCGATAATTACAATCAGAGCCAGTATTATCTGGCCAGCTACGCCGATAAGGTTTACTTATCCTCTGATGGCGGCGTGTACCTAAAAGGCTACAAAGCCTACTCGCTGTTTTACAAATCCCTACTTGAAAAGCTTGACGTATCCACTCACGTGTTTCGAGTCGGCACTTACAAATCTGCAGTGGAGCCCTTCTTACGCGATGACATGTCCCCAGAAGCCAAGCAAGCCTCCACGCGTTGGGTGGGGCAACTTTGGGATGGCTATGTCCAAGATGTCAGTCACAACCGACAAATTGATGAACAACAGCTCAACCCGAGTATGGATGAGTTCTTAGCCGATTTTGCCAACGCCAAAGGCAGCCTTGCTGAGCTGGCCATGTCGAAAGGCTTGGTTGACCAATTGGCCACCCGACAAGAGGTTCGCCATCAGCTTGCGCAACAATTTGGTAGCAATGGCAAAGACAGTTATCAAGCCATTGGTTATTACCAATATAAGTCGACCATTGCAGAACCCACGCCACATAGCAAGCGCGTCGCCGTTATCGTGGCGAGCGGTGCCATCGTCGACGGCACGCAACCGGCTGGCCAAGTCGGTGGCGATACCCTGGCCAACCGCCTGCGCAAAGCCAAAAATGATGACGACATCAAAGCCGTGGTATTGCGTGTCGACAGCCCTGGCGGTAGTGCTTTTGCATCTGAAGTGATCCGCAACGAAATCCTAGCGCTTAAGCAAGCCGGTAAACCTGTGGTGGTGTCCATGTCGAGTCTCGCAGCTTCTGGCGGCTATTGGATTTCGATGAGTGCCGATAAAATCATCGCCCAGCCCACTACGCTGACTGGCTCAATTGGCATCTTTAGTGTGATTACCACCTTTGAAAAAGGCCTAAACAAACTCGGTGTCTTTACCGATGGTGTAGGCACCTCGCCATTTTCTGGTGACGGTCTCACACAAGGATTGTCAGAAGGTGCACAACAAGCAATGCAATTGGCCATTAATCACGGTTATCAACGTTTCACCCAATTAGTGTCTGACAATCGTCAATTGCCAATGGCCGACATGGATGCCATTGCCGAAGGGCGAGTCTGGACGGGACAAGATGCGTTGCAACGCGGTTTGGTGGATCAAATCGGCGACTTTGATGATGCGATCAATCAAGCGGCACAATTGGCTGAGCTCACCGACGGTGACTACTCGGTCGACTTTATGAAAACACCGCTGTCCACCACAGAGCGTTTGTTGCAGCAACTCGTCCTATCGGTTTCTGCTCATATCGGCGTCTCGGTACAAAGTTGGGTACCTGATGCGCTGGTCTCACCGCTGACGCAAATCTCGCAAGATGCCCAGTTACTGAGTCAATTTAACGACCCCAAAGGCATCTATACCTATTGCTTAAATTGCCAGGTCAAGTGATGTTTAAGTGAGTCTTTTTACTCGCTGTATTCGATAGAAAAACGCCGCAGTTTTACACTGCGGCGTTTTTTTAATTATGGATAGCCAATCAAAGTAGCACTTACTTGTAAATGCGTTGACGCGTTTTCTCCAGGCGATTTAAGATTTGCTCCATGCGCTCAGGTTTCACCATAAACTCTTGGAAGCCTTTCATACCAGCTTTTGCCATCGCGGGGTCAGTATCGCGGTCGTAGAATTGCGCCGTACCACTGGCTTCTTTTAGCACTTTCACACCGATATTTAAGAACTCATCATCTGCCGGCTGCGCTTTGCTGTTGGTCGGGATTTGTAACAGCTTGGCATTGACCAAGGTCTGAATTTCTGGGGTCGCGACAAATTCCAAGAACTTGCGTGCATCGGCCTTGTTTTTCGCTTTAGCGGGAATATGAATGGTGTCCATCGGCGCGTCTTCTGCCATTGGCACGGACGGATCAATCACCGGGAATGGGAAGTAACCCATTTTTCCTGCTAGCTCTTTCGGGAAGTTCGGGGTAATAAAGTTACCAATCAGGTACATGGCTGCCTCGCCGTTGTACAAGAAAGGCTGTGCCTCTTGCCAAGAGTAAGAGGCGTGATTTTTTAGGTAATACCCGGGCTCGATCAATTGCTTCCAGTTTTCAAAGGTTTTTTTGACTCGCTCATCGGTATAAGGAATGGTGCCATCCATCAACTGAATGTGAAAATCCAAACCATTGGTGCGCAAATTGAGATAATCAAACCATCCGGCTGCCGTCCACAAATATTTGGTCCCAATAGCGAAAGGGGCTATATCGTGGGATTTCAAGGTCGCCGCCGCGTCTTTAAACTCTTGCCAAGTGGTTGGCTGGTCAATATTGTACTTAGCAAACAGATCTTTGCGGTAATACATCCCCCATTGATAGTAAGTGTATGGTACGCCCCATTGTTTATCTTGAACCGTCATTGCTGGCAGGGATGACTTATAGTCTTCCTTCATACCTTGTGAGTTCCAAATATCACTGACATCTTCAAAAAGACCGCGGTCGACAAAGGTTTTCATTCGGTTACCCGCGTACCAAAACACCACATCGGGCGGCGAAGTCACCAGCCAATTGCGAATCGTCGTTTTATACGCTTCTTTATCGTAGAGGTTGTATTTGACCGTAATGTCGGGGTTAGCCGCTTCAAAGCGTTTGATCACTTCCGCCCATGCCGCTTTCGGTGCCGGGTCAGCCTGATCCGAGTTAATGACCAACTCACCCGCCCATGCCTGGCTTGCCAACATCGCCGCCATGGCACTTGCCCCAATGAGGTGTTTCATCTTGTTCATAGTGAAAGTCCTTCTCGTTGTCACTTGGATTAAATAACGATTTTGTCTTTATCTTTGTTTTTGTTGCTTTTTATTACTTTCGAGATGGCGCACACGTTTGGTTATACCCCAGGCAGGTACGCCATACCTCACTCACCCAATCTTAGCTTGCTTTCACGTATCAACCCGATTGGGCGTTCTCATTGCCTCACTAGCCTTTGGTTGCGCCCAAAGTCAGCCCAGCAATAAAATGTTTTTGCATGGTAAAAAACAGCACGACAGGAGGAATTGCTGCGACAATCGCCCCAGCCGACATGAACTGCCAAGAGGCGAGCCATTGTCCTTTGAGTGCGCTCAAGCCTGCAGTGACCGGCCTGACCTCATCACTTTGTACTAGGACCAAAGCCCAAAAGTAATCATTCCAAATAAAGGTAAACACCAAGACAGCTAAAGCCGCCAGCGCCGGCCTGACCAGCGGTAACACAATGTGCCAAAAAATGCGCCATTCACTGACCCCTTCAACCCGCGCCGCCTCGATCAAGGCATCGGGAATGCCGACAATAAAGTTGCGCATAAACAAGGTACAAAACCCTGATTGGAATGCGATGTGAAACGCAATTAACGCCCAGTGGCTGTCGTATAAGCCCAAACCTATGGTTAAATCTCGCACTGGGATCATCAGGATTTGGAAAGGAACAAAGTTGCCCGCAATGAACAAAGCGAAGATCCACAGATTGCCTTTGAAACGGTATTTTGCCAGTGCAAAGCCGGCTAACGTGGATAGACAAATCGCACCAAAAACCGCAGGTAAGGTAATCAGTAAACTATTGAGCAAGTATTGCCCCATCGGCGTTGCGGTAAAAACTTGTGTATAATTTTCGACCATTTGAATGTCGGTCGGCCATCCCCAATAATTGCCCTTGTTGATGTCTTCAATCGAGCGAATTGAGGTCATCATCACGGCGATCAAAGGCAATAACCATAAAACAATGGTGATAGGCAAAGCCATCCGATAACTGATGTTGGCCAGTGTTCCAGATTTTTGTATTGCTTGTGGGTACATTATTTTTCACTCCTTAACATACGCCACAAGAAATAGGCGATGTAAATATCCATAATTAAAAACAGCACGACGGACACAGAAGCACCATAACCCATGCGGTAGTTAAAGATTGACTCTTCGTACATTTGATACGCCAGGACACTCGAACTGCCCCAAGGGCCGCCTGATGTCATGGTGGCGACCAGGTCAAAAGAGCGCAATGCCCCAATCACGGTCACGACAATGGCAATAAAAGTGGCCGGACGAAGTTGCGGGATCACTACATACCACAACATTTTTAAACGCTTGGCACCATCGAGACGCGCCGCTTCGATTTGCTCTGGATCGAGGTTGTTTAACCCGGTGAGATACAAGATCATGCAATAGGAAATTTGCGGCCATAAGCCAGCGGCAATAATGCCATAAGTGACATAATCTTCATCGGCGAGAATAGAAATCGGTTCGATGCCAAACCAACCTAACGCAATGTTAAACAAGCCAAAAGAAGGATCATAAAACCAGGCAAAGACAACGCCAACAACCACTTGCGAAATAACAAACGGGAAAAAAAACAGCGCTTTTACCGCGCGAATGCCCACGATTTGTTGATTGAGAAACAAGGCAATCATCAGGCCAATTGGCGGCGCGAGCATAAAAAACACCAGCCAAATAAAGTTGTTTTTTAACGACGTATAGAAAGCGTCTGATTGAAAGAGTTCTCGGTAATTATCCAGCCCCACCCATATCTTTTCGCCAAGGCCATCCCACTGATAAAAGCTCAGCGAAATGCTCTGTATAATCGGGTATAGCACGTAGAGTCCGAACACCAATAAGCTTGGCATTAAAAACACCCAAGGCAGTATCCCACTCGACAAGGTTCGTTTGTTCGGCGTTGCCTTGATGCGCTTTTTGGGGTAAGTCGCATTCATTGAACTGTCCATATTACTCATCCTCATGACCAAGCATGTAAGTCAACGTTCGAACGCTCACTTGAACGATAAAATGAATCAATAATGAGCGAATTCGAGACTAATTTGCCCTTATCATAAGAAGTCATCGCCAGATTGATACGGATATTGACGCGAAATGTAAACGTTTCCACAAAAATCACTCAAATTCGCTCAATAAGTATGACACCGATCAATTTTTCATTTTTCGCCTCTCTCTTCTACAGGCAAAAAAACGTATGTTTGACGTCACCTCTCAAAGAGCCCGTGTTTGGCAAAGACCGAACTCAAATAAATAGCCATATCGTAAGGAGTCGAAAATGGCAGAAATTATAATGAAAAACGTGGTGAAACGATTTGATAAGGTGGAAACCATTCACGGTGTCGACCTTGAGATTAACAATGGCGAATTTGTGGTGTTTGTCGGCCCATCTGGTTGTGGTAAATCCACGCTGTTGCGCATGATTGCCGGCCTAGAAGACATTACCGAAGGTGAGTTGTACTTTGATGGTCAGCGCATCAATGAGCGAGATCCCGCAGAGCGCGGGGTCGCCATGGTCTTTCAATCTTACGCCCTCTACCCTCACATGACGGTCGCGGAAAACATGGGATTTGGCTTAAAGATGAATGGCGTCGACAAAAACACCATTGCCGAACACGTTCAACAGGCGGCGAAAACTCTGCAGCTCGAAGCGTATCTCGAACGCAAACCCAAAGCACTCTCGGGGGGGCAACGTCAACGTGTCGCGATCGGCCGTGCCATTGTGCGCAATCCAGAGGTATTTTTATTTGATGAGCCACTGTCAAACCTAGACGCAGAACTCAGAGTCGACATGCGCTTGCAAATTGCCAAATTACACCAAGATTTGGGCAATACCATGATTTACGTCACCCATGATCAAGTCGAAGCCATGACACTGGCCGACAAAATCGTGGTGCTGCGCGCCGGTAACATCGAGCAAGTCGGCAGCCCACTCGAGCTGTATCATCGCCCCAATAATGACTTTGTCGCCGGTTTCATCGGTTCACCGAAAATGAATTTTATTCCAACGACCGTCATTGACAATCAGCCCGGCCGTTTGACGCTGGCAACCCCAGATCAACACCAGCTTCACTTGCCTTGCCACTCAGCGACACTAAAAACCGGTGATAACATTCGCGTCGGTATACGCCCTGAACATTTAAACATCGATACGGCGCTAGATGTCTCCCTTCCGTTTCAAAGTGAAGTGGTCGAAAGGCTTGGCAATGGCACCTATTTATTTGGTCAATCTTGCGGGGTCGACGGTTTTAAAGTCTATTTGCCCGGCGATCAAGCGGTTGCGCATTTTCAATCTCTATCACTGACTTGCGCCTACCAGCACCTACACTTTTTTGATCACTCGGGCCAGCGCCTCGAACTGGATCTACACGCCGAGAATCCAAGCCCGCAACCAGTTCACGTATAACCGCGGTGCCAGTACCCCGTTGCCGTACTGTTCGACGCCATAGCACACGGGGATAAAAGCGTGTGCATTGGCCGCGCTTTGGTTATACTTTGCGATAATTTGGATTGATGAAAGAAGTTGTAGATCATGGCTAGAAAACACATTTATATCGCTTACACAGGCGGCACGATTGGCATGCAAAAATCGGCTCACGGCTATGTGCCGGTGGCTGGTTTTATGGAAACTCAGCTAAAAAACATGCCTGAGTTTCACCGCTCAGAAATGCCCGAATACACCATTCATGAATATGCGCCGCTTATCGATTCGTCTGATATGACGCCAGCCGATTGGCAACAAATCGCCGATGATATCCAATCTAACTACGACAAATACGACGGTTTTGTCATCTTACACGGCACCGACACCATGGCTTACACGGCTTCGGCGCTCTCCTTTATGTTGGAAAATTTGGCCAAGCCTGTCATCGTCACCGGCTCGCAAATTCCATTGGCGGAGTTGCGCTCGGATGGCCAAGCCAACTTGTTAAACGCTCTGCATATTGCGGCAAATTACCCGATCAATGAAGTGACCTTGTTTTTCAACAATCAGTTGATGCGCGGCAATCGCAGCACCAAATCCCACGCTGACGGTTTTAACGCCTTTACGTCACCAAACTTGCCTCCCCTACTTGAAGCGGGGATCAACATTCAGGTAAGCAATAATATTGAAGTCAACAGGCTGCCATCTGGGCCATTTAAAGTGCATCAAATTACCCCGCAACCGATTGGGGTGATCACCATGTACCCTGGTATATCGCATGAAGTGATCCGCAACACACTGCGTCAGCCAGTCAATGCGATGATTCTACTGACCTTCGGTGTCGGCAACGCGCCGCAAAACCCAGAATTGCTCGCCCACCTCAAAGAAGCCTCAGAGCGTGGCGTGATCGTGGTCAACCTTACCCAGTGCTTGGCAGGCAAGGTCAACATGGGCGGTTATGCCACAGGCTGTGCGCTTGCCGAGGCAGGCGTGATCAGCGGCTACGACATGACCCCAGAAGCTGCCTTGGCCAAGCTGCATTACTTGTTGAGCCAAGACTTATCTTATGAAGAGATCAAACAAGAAATGCAGCGCGTTTTGCGCGGTGAAATGAGTTTGTAAACCGCTCGAGTAAGTGGCGATGGCACTCTAGCCTCGTTAAAGACATTCAACCTTCGTCAAAATAGGCCAAAATCTGGCCTATTTTTTGATTCTAAGCGGCTTATACCAATCTAACTAAATAGCTGGTCACCCTAGCTGGTTAAAAAACTCGATAACATCGTTAAGAAAATAACTTGTAGAACAACTACTAACTGTCTTGTATTTATAAATAAATAGGTTGCCTTGTTCTCAAGCTTTTTCTCTGCGCTATCATTGACCACATACTTAATCAGATTGGTATTAATCTTGATTGGGGTTGGTGGTGAAAATGGCGTCTCCTTGGTTGATCTGCCACTCTTTTTTCATGTCCATCTTCGATTTGATGTGAATTTCACCACTTTGGTCAATCGACATGTGATCTGGGTTTTCATTGTGCTTGGCTTGATACATCATGACCGCTTGCATGCATGAATCTCGTTGTTCTTGGGTGAGCTTGCCGCCGTCGGGCCAACGTCCCGTTTCTATAGCGTACAATAGACGCTGGTAAATTTGTGGGGTAATCGACGCTAATAGTTGCTCGGTGTTCATTACTTTGTCTCATCTATTGGTTATACTAAGACCTTACTCCAAGCTCGCAGCAGGTCAAGCTTGTCAATGGATAATATCGAAATGGATCACTAGGTTACGTTACCAATGAACACAATTTTGCTCTCTGGCGCTGTCACTGTAGTCAGCACATTGCTTCTCTCGGGTTGTTTTGAAAAACAATACACCACCCAAGAGCTTTGCGACCGCCACGCTCAATTGCAATGCCAAGAACTCAATATGAACGACAGCCAGTGTCGCGTAGCAAGAACCGATGTGATTTGGCAGCGTTTTGACGTGTTAAGAGATCCGAGTGATGACAACTTGATCGACGCCTACTACAAAACCGCCAGCTACCGACAATGCCTAGAATTGGCATCGCAAATCAATACCCTGACGCAAACCGATGTCAAACGCAAACGCTACGAAGCCTTGGTCGCCAGTATCGATGAGCTCGATGCGTTGACAAAACGCCTGAGCGATTCACGCTCCGCGGACGCCCTTTACTTTTTGTGGAGTCAACTGGGTGACAAAGAAGCGCAAAGACAATTTTTACAGCTCGAAGGTAGCAAACAAGTTGAAACCGCTCACCTTCAATACGCGTTGGCGACCTACTATGTTCAACACGACCGCGAAAAAACCCTGCACTTTTTGCAACGGGCATTAGAGCTGACGAGCGCCGATCAAGTCAATCCAGATATCGTCAAAACACTGGCGAGCTTGTACCAACAAATGGGCGATAAAGAACACGCGTACCTGTGGACTCAAGTTGCTAAACACATGGACATTGCCGTCGCAAGCGACAAACAATTGCAGCGTTTGATTCCGCTCGAAGCCGATACTGAGAAACAACTGAAAAAAGACGCCAAAGTCGTTTATCAGGCGATCATGGAAGGCGACTATAAAGCGTCCATGACCCATCAAGCCTCCGAGTCCGTCTTAGCGACCGACCCTGACCAACCAGCGAGTGAAAGCTAGCCGATGGTATCGAGGCGATTAACGTGCTTAACCACGTGTACTCAGGCCAGCGCTAAGCCACTGGCCTTGTAATCACATCGAGTTCGTGTCACCAAATACCTTTGGTGACAGAGAAGGGTGACAGAGAAGCCTCGCCACAGATTAGGCATCTTTTTCAAACACCAACGAAATTGAATTCACGCAGTAACGTTCACCTGTGGTCTTTGGGCCGTCTTCAAACACATGACCAAGGTGGCTATCGCAGCGCTGACAACGAATTTCGACTCGCTGCATGCCATGACTGTTATCTTGCAAATAACGAATAGCTTCTGGGTTAATCGGGGCGTCGAAACTTGGCCAGCCGCAGCCAGAATCGTACTTATTTTGCGAAGAAAACAACGGCGCTTGGCAACAAGTGCAGTGATACAGACCGGTGTCTTTATTGTGTAAAAGCTTGCCACTGAACGGCGGCTCGGTGCCTTGCTGACGACAAACGTAATACGCTTCTTCGCTTAATTCTTCTCGCCATTGTTGGTCTGATTTTGGGTTGTAGGGGGTATCAGTCACAAAAATTCCTATCGATTGATTGAGTGTCTTTATGAATACGTTTTATTCGATGATGTATTAGCAACTTATAAAATTTCAAAAATGAGAACTAAGGTTGCATTAAAGTAAGGTTGTAGCTCATACCTTTTCACCATAGCATGTCTGCCATTGGAATTTGGATCTTATCTCAAATGTTCACACATCCCCCGCGGGTATGCACTGTTTTTGCGCTCAAATGAACAAAAAAACACCAGAAAAAGAAAAAAGCAAAAAAAAGGTCGGCTTTTTTTTGACTTTGAACAAGTAAGATCCGATTATCTGTTGCAGATTTTTACTGGCTTTTGTAATTTCAATGCCAGTTATCTTTACTCAGAAATTAAGTTGTGGAGCAACTATAATGACTATCAAAGTAGGTATTAACGGTTTTGGCCGTATCGGTCGTTTTGTTTTTCGTGCGTCAGTTGAGCGTGAAGACATCGAAGTAGTCGGTATCAACGATCTAATCGACGTTGAATACATGGCATACATGCTAAAATACGACTCAACTCACGGTCGTTTCAACGGCACTGTTGAAGTTCAAGACGGCAACCTAATCGTTAACGGTAAAACTGTTCGCGTAACTGCAGAGCGCAACCCAGCTGACCTTAAATGGGACGCAATTGGTGTTGACGTTGTTGCTGAAGCAACAGGTCTATTCCTAACTGACGAAACTGCTCGTAAACACATCGAAGCTGGCGCGAAGAAAGTGGTTCTAACTGGCCCTTCTAAAGACGCAACTCCAATGTTCGTAATGGGCGTTAACGACGCTTCTTACGCTGGTCAAGACATCGTTTCTAACGCTTCTTGTACTACTAACTGTCTTGCACCTATCGCAAAAGTACTTAACGACAAGTTCGGTATCGAATCTGGTCTAATGACGACTGTTCACGCAACGACTGCAACGCAAAAAACCGTTGACGGCCCATCTGTAAAAGACTGGCGCGGTGGCCGTGGTGCTTCTCAGAACATCATCCCATCTTCAACTGGTGCAGCGAAAGCGGTAGGTAAAGTTCTTCCTGAGCTTAACGGTCTTCTAACTGGTATGGCTTTCCGCGTACCAACTGCTGACGTTTCTGTTGTTGACCTAACAGTTAACCTAAAAGAAGCGGCTTCTTACGAGCAAATCTGTGCAGCAATGAAAGAAGCTTCTGAAGGCGAACTTAAAGGCGTTCTAGGTTACACTGAAGACGACGTTGTTTCTCAAGACTTCATCGGCGAAGTTCAAACTTCAGTATTTGATGCTAAAGCTGGTCTTTCTCTAAACGAGAAATTCGTTAAAGTTATCTCTTGGTACGACAACGAAATCGGCTACTCAAACAAAGTTCTAGACCTAATCGCACACATCTCTAAATAAGAGAGTTGATTAAGTTTTGAATTTAAAAGGCGGCCATGGGTCGCCTTTTTTGGCTCTAATGCCCGTGTTTTTCTATGGAGGTTGTGATGAATTGGTATACGCTTGCTGCCACTGACGAAATCTCATCGAGTATTTCGCGTGTTGACTATCAATCTTGTTCTTTGTTGAGAATTATCCACCCGAAAGTCAAAGGGGTCATTTCTTTATTTGGCGGCCATGTGATCAGTTGTCAGCCCAAAGGGAAAGACGATCTTCTTTGGCTTAGTGAACAAGCCATTTTTGACGCAAAAACCGCCTTGCGCGGGGGGATCCCACTTTGCTTTCCATGGTTTAATAAAGCAGGTTTACCCAGCCACGGGTTTGCCCGTATTTCGAACTGGGCGCTCGATAGCTATGAAGAAACACCACAAGGGGTAACGGTCACTCTCGTGCTGAGCAATAACGAACAGACGCAGCAGATTTGGCCATTCGCTTTTGATGCCAAGCTCACAGTGATCTTTTCCGATAGCTTATCTGTCTCCCTCTCGGTCACCAACAGCGATGACAAGCCCTGGCGTTATTCAGGTGCGTTACACAGTTATCTCAAACTCGGCGATATCCGCCAAGCCAGTGTCAAAGGCTTAGGCCCACTTTATTTGGACAGCCTTGATCAACGCCAAGAAAAGCGCAGCTTATTACCGTTAATCGTCAACCAAGAAGTCGACCGAGTGTACACAAAAGCGGAGCCAACGATTACCATCAACGATGACTCGCTCAACAGGCAACTTTCTGTGCACAACGGCAATAACAACAGTGTGGTCGCGTGGAACCCTTGGCAACACGGTGCACAAGCGATGAAAGATATGGCCGATAACGGCTATGAGCAGTTTGTTTGTATTGAATCGACGGTGTTTGCTGACACGATTGAAACGGGTCGTTTGGTCGAGCCAGGGCAAACCGACACCTTGTCGACCATCATTTCTGCTCGCTGAACACCGCTCCAATGACTTCACGCTACAGTGAAGTCATTGCTCACGCCACTTCGCCCCTGCCCTTACCAAGTCACCTTTGCCGACCAAACGGCGTCGTCGGTATAAATAGGCTGGATGACGATCACGCTTCTTGCTAACATTGCCGCCATTAGACAATGACCTGAGGTCTTTATGGCATATCACTGCCCTATTTGTTCTTTTGCTCTTGAACAGCAATCCAACAGTTACCGCTGCCCACAAGGCCATCAATTTGATATTGCCAAAGAAGGGTATGTCAACTTACTGCCAGTACAACAAAAAAAATCTAAAGATCCCGGTGACAACCAGTTAATGACGCAAGCACGGCGCCGGTTTTTAAGCTCTGGCCATTACGATGCGCTGCGCCATCACGTGGCCCAACAGTTAAACCGTGTCTTGTCACCCGATGCGAGTGCCATTCTCGATTTGGGCTGTGGAGAAGGCTTTTACACCCAAGGTCTACACGAGGAGCTAAGCGCTCGCGCCAATGTGCCTGAGGTCTATGGTATCGACATTTCAAAAGTCGCCGTTCGCTATGCGGCAAAGCGTTACCGCCAATGCCGCTTTAGTGTCAGCTCTAGCTACCATTTGCCCTTTGCCGACCAAAGCCTTGATGGGGTTGTACGTATTTACGCGCCGAGTGAGGCAACGGAGTTACAACGCGTGCTCAAGGCCAATGGCTTACTGCTAACCGTGACTCCTGCGCAACGCCACTTGTATCAACTTCGCGAGCAAATCTATACCGATGTGCGTCTGCACGCGGCAGAGCCTGAGTTAATTGAAGGGTTTACCCTATTAGAAAACAATAGGTTAAGTCATACCATGTCGTTAAGCGGTCAAGAAGCCCACGATTTACTCTTAATGACCCCTTTTGCTTGGAAAGCCAGTGATGAGTTTAAACAGCGGTTAGTTGAATCTCGAACTTTTGAATGTGAAGCCGACTTTTCGATTGCCTTGTACCAAAAAAACGCCACTGTTTCTGATGAGTAAACGATCTTTTTGACACCTGACACGCGTTGGATACGCCGGTAAAAATTTGGCCCGTTATTTGCTGAACTGAATACTATCCACTCGACTTTGGGGCAAAAATTAGACATAGACCGTCTTTTTTTGCCCAAGTTTTTTCCAACAGTGGCGATACAGTATTTGACGACAAAATAACCAACGTGTGACCGGAGCCTGATATGACGAGTATTCAACATTCTTCTTCACCTTCCCCATTAAGTGGTGCAAATCAGGCCAGCCTTGCGACTCATCAAACACTCAAAGAGACTGACGCAGCAACGCCCCCCTCCCCTTCAACTCAAGTTTCTCTCTCTGCGGAAGGCAAAGCCTTACTGCAAGCCCTAAAAGAAATTGATCAAGAAGCGCCACCGGTCGAAAAACCCAAATCCTTTGGTGATAAAGTCGAATCCTTCACCCATGGTGCCCTTGGTCTCGATCCCCCCAAAGATGATGACGATATCGATGATGCGACGGCGAAACAAGAGCAGGAAGATGACAAGGACGATTCGTATACCGCCGGTAAATATGCGAAAGCCGCCGCCACTATTGGCACCATTTTACTGGCGGTGATTTAGTCATTCAATTGCTGCAGCCTAAGCCCGGAAATAAAGCCCAGTAATCAAAAAGCGCCGTCACCTTGGCCGGTTTTACTCCCATACCAAAATGACGGCGCTTTATGAGTTCTTTAGCGACCTTAGCGAATGGTTACTCGTTAGAGTACCCTCGGATATTATCAAGTCGCTTAAGCCAGCAACCCAATATTGAGCTCAATACTCTTGTTTTCCAACCATGCACGTAAGGCTTTTGGCCAAACCATACTCGGCTCAACCGCCCACCCGCGCAATAAGGAAAAGTAAATTGCCTGATCGATCAACGGTAATTCACTCTCTTCGTGGCTCAATTGCAAGTGTTGCTCTGCTTTGAGTAACTGCCCATTCACTTCGTCAACAATCATTGCCGTGTTTGCCAGTAGCTGGGCAAAATTGAGGTCTGCAGTCTGTTTTTTCTTCTGCCAAGTATCGATGCTGTGCGAAGTGGCAAACTCTCTTAAACCCAGTGCTGGCCAACGCGGGTAACCAATTTTTTGCAATAATGGCAAACTCTCACGTTGAAAATCCAAGGTCTCATTCCTCGCTGTGTTCTTGACCTCTTGGCCTCCTTTTGCAAAGAAATAGGCCATGATATCTAAGCTTTCTGCCATCACACTGCCGTCTTCTTTTTGCAACACAGGCACCTGCTTTTGCCCAGTCAAATCCATTAAGGTTTGCGCATCGGCATAATCAACCACTTGGTATTCTAGCTCGAGATTCAGTGTATTTGCCACATAAGCCACACGAGCACAAAAAGGACAGTGTTGGTAAATAAACAGTTTCATGGCTACCCTCCTTGTTCCGATGCGATCAGTATTTAATCGCTGTTTTACCAATCGAAGCACCGCTTTCAATCAGTGTATGCGCCTCTTTAAGTGTAGCGACACTAAAGCCGTTCAAGGTGGTGGTCAGTGTCGATTGAAGTCGCCCTGAATCGATTAAGTTGGCCGCTTGGAACAAAATGTCTTGCTGTTTTTGAATGTCTGCCGTGTTAAACAGTGAACGCGTAAACATCAACTCCCAAACAAACCCAGCCGATTTGCCTTGTAACGCAGACAGATCGACACCGCCATCAAACTCAACAATGGAACTGATCATACCTTGTGGCGCAATGAGCTCAACCATCGCATCCCAATGGCCTTTGGTATCCGCAACGTTGAAAATATAATCAACATATTGAATGCCTTGCTCGCGTACAGAGGCCACTAAATCGCGATGATTGACAACGTAATCAGCGCCCATCTCTTTGACCCATTGCTCGGTCTCGGGGCGTGAGGCGGTTGCAATCACGGTCAGATTGGTCAGTTGTTTGGCCAGTTGAATGGTGATGGAGCCAACGCCACCAGCGCCGCCAATAATCAAAATCGACTTCTTCTCTTCTGGGCGAACGCGTAAACGATCAAACAAGGCTTCCCACCCAGTGAGTGTCGCAAGTGGCATCACTGCCGCAGCGTCATCAGACAAGCTTTTAGGGGCATGGGCCGTAATTCGATAGTCAACGGCTTGGTATTGGGCATTCGCCCCCATGCGTGTCACATCGCCTGCATAGTAGACTCGGTCGCCGATCTCAAAACCATCGACCTTGTCACCTTTAGCAACAACTTCACCCACGGCGTCGTAGCCCAATACTTTGGCTTGCTCTAAAGTTTTATCTTTGGCATTGCGAATGCGGATTTTGGCATCAGCCGGGTTAATCGATGTCGCGCTAACTTTAACCAGTAAATCGCGTTCTTTTATCTCGGGCAGCGCCGTTTCAAACTCAAATAAACTGTTTTGTTCCGCAATCGCCAGTGATTGAGTAAAACCAATCGCTTTCATAGTAGATGGTAATGACATAAGGATTCTCCTGTTAAGCGCCAGTACAAGGCAAGATGCACGCATTCTGCACTGGCTTGATATCAATTCGTTAGGGCCTAACGCGAGCGACAAGGCGTAGCGCTGAGGCCGTGAAAGTTATTTTTGCTCGTTGCCGGCCAATTTGAATCGGACAACATGAAATGGCTTCGTTGCTCCTTCTTCTCCTTCATTAAGCGCTGGAGTAAGGTGAAGCGAGTTTTGTGTCGCGTATAAATAGCCGTCGTGAATCGCGAAACCATCGGCCCAAGACAAAAGCTTGTCGTCTTGAGCAAAGGTGCTTAAACCGTCTTTTCTAACGAGACTAATGGCATTTCTCTCGACATCCCCGACGTAGATATCGCCATTCTTTGCCATGATCATGCCGTCACTTGGGTGCTTTTCTTGATAAAATTCAATCGTATCAGCAAGGGCTTGCTCGCTGAGTGTTGCGTCGGCAAGAGCACTGGCCGGTAAACGGTAAATCGCACTGCCGTTGACGGTGCCGAAATAAACCCACTGATTATCAGCATCGATCGTGATGGGATTCACCCCCAGATAAAGCGCATCCGAGTGACCATCTTCGCGTTTTGTCGCCATTAATGAGTCATCGATAATCACATCGTGTTGCGGAGCAACCAGCGCAGAACTTGATTGAAGAACGCGGCGAGATTGCCCAGTGGTTAAATCCACGACAACGAATGCGGGAGCCGGATCACCAAACAAGTTACCCAAGCTGGTATCGGCGATGTACATAAGATTGCGCTTAGTATCGAGTGCAAAATCTTGCAAAAATGAGTTACTCGCCATCGCCTCTTTATTTATTTCAATACGCTTATAGAGTCGGTCATTGAGGGTATCCCAGGCGATGATTTGCGCTGGATGGTTAGCGCTGCCCATGTCCAAAATCCACACAATGCCCCCTTCGCTACTGTCGATACCGATCACTGCAGAAATCCCCACCTCACCGTGCTCTGGGCCATCAGACCAATCTTCATTTGGGAAAGGTTTGGTTGAGCCGTCGGCCATTAATTCGACCACGCGATACTTTGGCGCATCCAGAGGCTGCATCGAAAGAAAGGTTCGCCCTTGCTCCGTGACGGTGATATTGCCAGGACGAGTGCCATGGAGCTCGGCGACAACTTCGACGTCGGCAGCGTGGGCTAAGTTAATGGTTACTGTCACCGCTATGGTGAGTAGTGATGTCATCGCTTTCATTTGGTCTACCTTTGTGTCAGTGGATGATCCCGTTTTAGGTCGGATAAGGGCAAATTGGATTGTTCACACGACTCATTTCGTTGCCGTATGGGTATGGCGAGTATCATAAGGCCGCTATTACTAATGAAAAAGCGCCTTTAATTTGAATTATTTTCAAAAATTTTTTGATAAACTTTGAAAGTTACCCGTTGCTGACCTATAAATGTCTGCGAATAAAGGGTCATTTGGGATAAGGGGGAGTTATGCATACTGAAGATTTAAACGTTGTTTTAAAAGTGGCGGAGCTTCGCAGCATTACCGCTGCGGCAACCAACTTAGACATGCGCACCGCCACAGCCAGTGCGGCTATCAAACGTGTAGAAGCGGCATTAGGTGTGGAACTGTTTGTACGTACCACTCGTCATTTAAGGTTGTCCCCGGCAGGAGAGCGTTATTTGCCTCAATGTGAAGCCGCACTCAAAATGCTCGAACACGCCAAAGTGAGTATGCAAGAAGATTTGGGGATCATTGAAGGTGAAATTCGCATTGCCTTATCGTCTGATTTGGGCAGAAACCTGGTGACACCTTGGCTTGATGAATTTCTAGCTCACTACCCCAATGTGTCTTTGCGTGCCAGTATCAGTGACAGCAACATTGACTTTTATCGCGACTCTGTCGATATGGCGCTTCGCTATGGATCTCCAAGCGATGCCAGTCTTTATGGGTTTAAGATCTGTGATGTGCCAAGGGTATTGTGTGCCAGCCCAGAGTATTTAAGTCATCACCCCACCCCAACAAAACCCGATGAGTTACTCGAACACAATGTTTTGTTTTATCAACTGCATGATGTGTTGCAAAATGAGTGGCTATTTCACCGTGGTGAGCATACTCATAAAGTCAAACTCAAGGGCAATAGAGCGTCCAATGATGGCGATCAGGTGCGCCGTTGGTGTGTTGCCGGTCAGGGCATTGCGATTAAGTCGAGCCTAGATATGTCGCAGGATCTGTTAGCGGGGCGAGCGGTCAGCGTGATGCGTGAGTATCAAGCTACGCCAACAGAGCTTTGGCTCGTTTGTCCAAGCCGTCAATCGATTACCCCAACGGTTCGACTACTGAGGGATTTGTTTCGAGATAAAACCAAAGCGATCCTCGAACAATTGCGGTCGATTGAGGCCATTTGATCGCTCTTGGACAAATGGCATCGAGAAATGGCAGTTACATTCAGTCCATGCGGGTAACGAAAGTTTGGTCTTCATCGACAAACGCAACATAACCACCATGATAAATAAACACTCGGCCTCGCCCTTCCACTAAGCAAGCGAGTTGCGGATTTAAATCTTCTTCAACCCCTTCGCGCACCAACGTGCCAGTATCTGTGATCACACCATTCAGATTTGGCAAGTATCCGTAACTGCGTTTGGCTTGGTCAATAAGGCTCAACTCACTGGTGGTAGAAAAGCAGTGTGGGATGGAACCGGCGTCTTGGATAAATAAGGGTTTTAGCTCTTCAAAACCGGTTATCACCAGCCAGTCGATGTCGTTAACGCGATGGATAAACATAAAGGTTCTCAGTTGTTGTGGTGGCGAGATTGTATCATTTCCAGCAGGGTAGCTTGTAGGGTTTGTCTCTGTCTTATTTTTGCCATAATAACGATGGCTTGATTTGGGCATTACAATTTCATACTGTCAAAATACCCCTTCAGCAACATACCACCACAGACAAACAAACTTTTGGACATTTTCAATTTAGGACGATAGAACGATTTCTACTCTATCGATAAGTTTTAGTATACCAAAACGACAATGACCACCATTTATAACGGTGGTCGCCGTAACAGGAATTGGACATCAGTGAGCATTTTTAAAAGCTGGAGCATATTAGTAGTTCGCATAACTATGCATTTAAGTAGCTCATATATTGCCTCTGCCTACTTAAACACTTAATTCCAAAGCACGCTGGTATGCCGCTTTAACCGCTTGTTTTACAGCACTTTCAACTTCTCTCTCATGCAGAGTAGTAAGCGCCGCTTCAGTGGTTCCTCCGGGTGACGCAATACGTTGGCAAAGTGTATCTGGTTCATCATCAGATAGTGATGCTAATTTTGCAGCCCCCAGGGCTGTATGACCAACCAGGCGCTTTACATCATCAGATCTCATCCCTAGCTCTTCACCAGCTGAGATCATGCATTGCATCATAAGCAGGAAATACGCCGGACCGCTACCAGAAAGCGCTGTGACTAGGTTAATGTCATTTTCATTCTGTACTTCTAAGCACTCACCAAAAGATTCAGCGACCGTGGTTGCAAGCTTCTTTTGTTGTTCATCGGTGTTGGCATTTGCATATAAACCAGACATCCTGCGTTTTACTTACCGTAGATACACCATATTTGTCTGATAACCATGCCACTCTTTCTGCGGATGGTTCTGACACCTGTATATCTTGCGCCAGAAAACCTTTCGAAATCAGCCCACTAATCATGGCGGCGGCCATATTACCACCCCCAATAAACCCGATAATCGGAGATTGTTTATCTTGTGTCATTTCGCCCTCCTTAGAAACCTGTAACAACCGTAACGCCAGGTGTGGTTGCCGAATCCATAGTGGTTAGAGCCTCAATCGATTGTTCCAGGCTGATAGTGCGGCCCAGCAATTTCTCGGGTGTTAATTTTCCGGACATCATCATGGCTAACATGGCATCGTAACGATGTGCTTGCATGCCGTGGCTACCTATAATTTCCAGTTCGTCAGCGATAACTTTAGCCATAGGCATAGCAGGATTGGCCTGTTCAGCAAGTAATAACCCGACTTGTATATGCTTGCCTAATTTTCGCAAGCTCTTCACCGAGTTTACACAGGTGATAGGGTGCCCCAGAGCATCAAGAGAAACATGTGCACCTCCTTTACTGATCTCAATTACAGCTTCTGCAACATCAGCGACTTTATTGCCATTTACCGTGGCTACAGCCCCAAGCGAGCGTGCCATTTCCAGCTTGGTATCATCAATATCGATGGCGATTACATTGGCACCAATTGCAGTCGCAATCATAATCGCTGACAGGCCGACACCACCACAGCCATGTACTGCTACCCATTGTCCGGCAGAAACTTTGCCTTGATCGACTACCGCTCTGAACGAAGTTACAAACCGGCAGCCAAGGCTGGCTGCTGTAACAAAGTCCAGATGCTCTGGTAGGGTGACCAAATTTACGTCAGCGTGATCAACAGTGGTGTATTCAGCAAATGATCCCCAATGCGTAAAGCCGGGCTGAGTCTGGTTACCACACACCTGATGATTACCGGTATTACACTCGGGACAGGAGCCACATGCGTTTACAAACGGCACTGTCACTCGCTGGCCAACCTTGAACCTATTCACCTCTGAACCAACTTCTTCGATAACACCGGCAAATTCATGACCGGGTACGTGCGGGAGTACAACGTCCTCATCATGACCTTGCCAGCAGTGCCAGTCACTGCGACATACGCCAGTCGCTTCAACTTTAATTACCACACCATGGGAAGCGGGTGTTGGATCCGGTACATTTTTGATTTCTGGAATAGATGAAAATTTTTCTATAACGACGGCTTTCATAGGCTTCTCCGCAGTGCTGTTTAGTGGTATCAGTTGTTAATAGTCTATCTTTGTGCGAAGAAATTACCTTGCAAAGGTTGCCTGGATATCAATCAAAAACTAAATAGTCTTTCATAAAACAACGTAATTATGAAAGACTAATTCAGATGTAAAGAAAGTGTGACATAGGTTGGTTTTGTCAGAGAGAAACCGGCAGCCTTGTGGATGACTTCAGCTCTCGTAGAGAAATATTTGAGCTAATCACAGACACGCCGGGTAGCTGCCTTAGCTCTCTTTCAACAAAATCGCTGTAATCATCAAGATCTTTAGCGACAACCTGGAGCATAAAATCCGAATCGCCGGTTGTATTGTGGCAAGAAAGCACGTTCTCAGAGCTTTGGATAATAGACTCGAAAATCCTGGTTGTTTCAGTATCATGCTTTGTACAGGTAAGCTGAACAAATGCCAGAACGCCAAACCCTAGCTTGCGGCGATTCAGGTTAGCCTGATACCCCTCTATATATCGCTCTTCTTCCAAGCGCTTTAGCCTCCTCCAACAGGGGGTTTCACTGATTGCCAGCTCTTGGGCAAGCTTTGCATTTGTTAAGCGTCCATCCTGCTGCAAACGCTGCAGTACAGCAATATC
Organism: Vibrio sp. HB236076; assembly: GCF_040957575.1. Classification (NCBI taxonomy): domain Bacteria; kingdom Pseudomonadati; phylum Pseudomonadota; class Gammaproteobacteria; order Vibrionales; family Vibrionaceae; genus Vibrio; species Vibrio sp. HB236076. Next base: position 1,114,958 of record NZ_CP162601.1, on the reverse strand, counting down.
GACTTTATCAAGCTTCTTCATAGAAAGACTCCGCCATTAATGAGGTAATAATTGGAAGACTAATGCAAAAATGGGTTTATGTCACACCTGAAAAGCAAGGCAATTCCTGCTATGACCGATAAGATTAGAGCTTATTAGTCGAGTTTTTAGCCGAGGTACAACAATGCAGTCTTCCATACTTAGCGACATCAGTCCGGTTGCGTCACAATTAAAAGAGTCTTCTATCCGCGCTATTGCCAACTTTGGTATGTCGCAAAAAGATGTCATTCCCTTGTGGTTTGGAGAGTCAGATATTGTTACACCTGATTTTATTAAGCAGGCGGCTTTCGAAAGCCTGGAACAGGGGCAGACATTGTATACACCAAACAATGGTATACCGCAGTTGCGCCAGGCGCTGGCTGACTACCAGTCACGTCTGTTTGAGCGTCCGTTTACCGATGAGAATATCGTAGTGACCTTGTCTGGTACCAATGCGGTAATGCTTGCCGCTCAGGCCGTATTAAAGCCAGGGGATAAGGTGGTTGTTATCAGTCCTGCTTATCCGATACTGACCGCTATTCCAAGTCTACTTGGTGCGGAAGTCGTAGAGTTCCCGCTTACTCAAGTCGAAGGACGATTCGAACTGGATATGGAGGCGCTTTTTGCGGTGACGAAAGATGCCCAGGCATTAGTTATCAATTCACCAGCCAATCCGACTGGATGGATGGCGAGCGAACAACAGCTTAAAGCGATAACCGAGTTTTCTCGACAGACCGGGGTATGGGTAATCTCAGATGAAGTGTATAACCGCCATGTTTATGAGGGAATATCTGCCCCTTCCTTTTGTCAGTTCATCGATGACCATGATCGTATTATTGTTTGTAATAGTTTCTCCAAAACCTGGTGTATGACGGGATGGCGTTTGGGCTGGCTTACTCTGCCTAAGCCTCTCCGGCCAACGATTACCAAGCTGATTTAGTTTAATGTTTCCTGTGCTCCTGCCTTTGTTCAGGCCGCAGGCGTTGCTGCAATTGAGCAGGGCGAAGTCTTTTTACAACAGACACTGAAGCGTTTTCGTCATTCGAGAGATATGGTGCGTGAAGCATTAGGTAATATCTCTGGCGTAACCTTGTATGAAATGCCGGCAACCTTTTATGCCTTCCTGAAGGTTGATGGGTTAGCTAACAATAGCCAGCCATTTATTCTGGATATGATTGAGAGGTCTAAAGTAGGCGTCGCACCCGGGGAAGCATTTGGAGAGGCGGGGTGTGGTCACCTGCGTGTCTGTTACGGTACCAATCACACTAGTCTTGCCATCGCTTTAGAGCGTTTACAGACAGCACTGGAAAACAGGTAGTAAGATGTTTGAATTAGTCATTGGAATACTGTTTCCGCTATTTTCCCTCGTGGCTATGGGGTACGGCATTGGTCGTTGGATTAAAATGGATTTTCGGCCCATTAACCGTATTAACATGGATATGTTCTTGCCTGCTCTGGTGTTTTCTTCAGTAGGAACGATGCCACTTGATATGACCCAAGTGCCGCTGCTTAGTGCTTCGCTTGTTGCGATATTTATCCCTGGCTTGTTAATGGTTCCAATATGTCGGTTGTTTAAACTTCCTTACAAAGTCTGGGCTCCGCCACATATGTTTCGCAATAGTGGTAACTTAGCAATACCTCTCTTTACTTACACGTTTGGCGAGGATGCGATGGCACCAGCAGTACTGTTGCTCGTCGTTTCGGTTTGTACGCATGTCAGTCTTGGTCTGACATTAGTCAGCAAAGGGAATCCTCTTAAGCAGGTTGTACGTATGCCTATGTTTATCGCGGCTATTGTCGCTCTGATACTAAACTTGACCGACATTGGTGTCTGGGAGCCTCTTTATGATGCAACAGCACTTCTGGGGCAGACAGCCGTCCCAATTATGCTTTTATCCCTCGGGACTCAGATGTGTAATATGCGCCTGAGCGGTCTTAAAGTCGGTCTGCTTTGCACTCTGCAGTCGTTGGCAACAGGGGCAGTTACTTTTGGGATTATTTATATGCTTATTCCACTGCCGACCATGCATTTGCAGATGATGTTACTCTTTTCGATGTTGCCTCCAGCAGTCATGAATTACCTGCTTGCTGAGAGGTTTGGCCTTGAGCCTGCCAAGGTCGCTTCAATGGTTCTGTTTGGTAACTTTTTAAGCATCGTAACTTTGCCAGTGCTATTGACGATTGCTTTGTCATTAGAGCCTTTTTAATCAATGTTCTCTTTTGAATGTGCACACCCCGGTTCTGGTTCGACATTAGGAAATATAGGGCAAATTCTGACGGGATTTATCGATCGAAAATTTTTTTAGCAAATAATGGGGCAGATGCGAGTTACGCGAAATTAGGTAAACCGCTTATATCCGATTAGTAAAAGTATCTTGAAACCCTAAACGCTTGTTAGTTCACCTTTCGCACAAATCGCACGATGTAATTATATTAACCATTTCATGCGAACAACTATAATTTAACTGTGATCCCAGATTTGGAGTAATTGTGCACACTTTAACAGCAAATGATGCCAAACGTAATTTTGGTGAGTTACTTCTGAGCGCTCAACGTGAGCCAGTGAAAATTAGCAAAAATAGCAAAGATGTCGTAGTTGTTATGTCGATGAAGGATTATGAAGCGCTGGAGGCAATGAAAACTGATTACCTGAGACATTGTTTCGAGTCAGCGAAGCAAGACTTGACACAAGGCAATGTGGTTGATGGTGAAGACTTTTTAAACGCCTTATAACCCATTATGAAAAAGAGTGAATATAAGCTAAGTAAATTAGCACAGACTCATTTACAAAAAATCAAAAACTATACCGTCAACAATTTCTCTGAGATGCAGTGGCAAACCGACAAAAATACCTTACTAACAGGGTTTCAAATGCTTGCTGACAACCCGGCTGTTGGTTGCAGTTGCGATGAGATATACCCTAGTGGTTTTTATTTCCCGGTGGGCAAGCATACCGCGTACTTGACAAAAGAAGATGGCTTCATTTTAGTTGTTGCTGTACTCGGTCAATCACAACTTCCGCAGCACCACCTGTAGTTAAGTGTACACCCTAGAATTGGATTTATTCACTGGTAAACTAACGCCGCATTTAGCAGCGTTTTCCAAGTATACGCTTTGCCCTCTCTAGCACATGGTCAAAGCCATAGCGCTTTAATGGTTTTTTCTAGATCGAAGTCTTTAGTCGTGTGTCATTCCTTTTTGTAGATTATAGTGAAATGACACAGATTTCTAAACACTACCAATCAAACACTAGCCAGCAAGCCTAATCCGCTTTATTAACATGTTCGAGCTGCGACGAGCGGACTTAGTGCCACGCAAGCGCGTGACACAAAATGATTGACAGGATCAGCCACTGCGACCTGGGTGATTGATAATGTGATCTTCCCAGTCAATCACATCAATTTCATACACTACTTGATCCTTTACGCTTTCCCCTGCGCCGTGCATGGCGTCTTTACTTCCCGTGATCAACGGGTGCCACACAGGCAGCGACTTTCCTTCGGCCAACAAGCGATAAGCACAGGTATTTGGCAACCAATGAAACTCAGCAATTTTCTCTCGCGACAGTTTTAAACACGACTCGCCGGACTCAAAACGATTGGCGTAATCTTTACAGCTGCAGGTTTGATCATTAAGCCAGCTGCAAGCCACATTGGTGTAATAGACTTCCTCGGTGTCTTCATCCATTAACTTGTGTAAGCAACACTTGCCACATCCATCACACAAAGACTCCCACTCGTCTTCGCTCATTGCTTCTAGTGTTTTGGTTTGCCAAAAAGGCTGAGTTGTTGAATTCATATTGTGCTCACCTCATTATTTGAAGAGGGTTATACCGACTGTGATACTGACATGCAAGCGCTGGCAACCTCTCTTTTTCTCTCATTATCGCCATCAGCCCCAAAACACATCAACAACGGGAAGAATACAACCAGTATAGCGAAAACACAGAGCAATAGATTAACTGGATTTCTCGAGAAGTTTTGATAGACTCTGCCGCTCGCTGAGCAATGAGGAAAAATGATGGAATGTAGACTTGGCTGCGGCGCGTGCTGTATCGCCCCTAGTATCAGTAGCCCGATACCTGGCATGCCCAAAGGCAAACCGGCTGGGGTTCGCTGTGTACAGCTCGATGACAATAATTTATGTCGCCTATTTGGCAAAAAAGAAAGGCCTGATGTGTGTGCGCAGTTTAAAGCGTGCCCGGATATCTGCGGGCAAAACAACACTCAAGCCTTAGAGAACATTACTTTTTTAGAGACGCTGACCGTCTAAGTCACTGACGAACTGCCCAACAGTCAATTATAGCGTTTGACGCCCCAATAAAGAGTGAGACAAGGTGGTGCCATCGACCAACTCAAGCTCTCCTCCTACCGGTACACCGTGGGCGATGCGGCTTGCACGCACTTGATGCTCGCGGCAAAGTTCCGCAATATAATGAGCGGTCGCCTCGCCTTCCACCGTGGGATTGGTTGCTAAAATCACCTCAGTAATATCACCTTGCGCAAGCCTGCGATCAAACTTATCCAAACCAATATCACTCGGGCCAATGCCATCAAGCGGCGATAAATGCCCCATGAGAACAAAGTAGCGGCCAGAAAACAGCCCCGTCGCTTCTAAGGCGGCGATATCTGCTGGCGTCTCTACCACACAAATTTGACCGTTTTCCTGTCGCTTTGGGTTGGCACAGATACGACAAACGTCTTCTTCGGTAAAGGTACGACACTGCTGACAATGGCCAATTTCGGTCATCGCCTGAGACAACGCATCGGCCAGTCTCAAGCCGCCTTGACGATCCCTTTGCAACAAGGTAAAAGCCATGCGCTGTGCCGATTTCGGGCCAACACCCGGGAGACAACGCAAGGCTTCCATCAGTTGTTCCAGTAATTGACTGGTACGCATCGATTTACAACAACTGCGTTAGAATGGCATCTTCATGCCAGGTGGTAATTGCATTCCACCCGCCACAGAGGCCATTTTTTCTTCACGCTGCTCTTCAACACGTCGCGCTGCATCATTAAATGCCGCGGCAACCAGATCTTCTAGCATGTCTTTGTCGTCTTCCATCAAGCTGTCATCGATATCGACACGACGAACACTGTGACTTCCTGTTAGAGTGACTTTTACTAGGCCAGCACCTGACTCGCCAGTCACTTCCATATTGGCAATCTCTTCTTGAATTTTTTGCATGCGCTCTTGCATTTGCTGGGCTTGTTTCATCAAGTTGCCCATTCCGCCTTTACCAAACATAACTGTCTCTCTAATTGGTTGGATTTATCTTTATATAAGGTCAGATTCGTCAAAATTCAACCCATAACAGGGATTAAATCGGTCGAATACTTTGTTCATCGAGTTGGGCGTCAAAACGCTCACTCAACATGGCTACATTCTGATCTTGATTCAGACTCTCACAGGCCTTTTCCAGACGCTGCTGGTAAAGTTGCTCCCTGAGCTCTAACGGCGTTTGTCCCTGCTCGCCAATGACAATGCTCAATTGACACGTCGTCGACAAATGCTCGTTCAAAGCTTGATTTAATTCTTGATGTGCTCGTTCAGAATTCAAATGAGCCTGACTCTCGCGCAGTGTCAACGTAATGTGATCGCCTTGCTTATCGTAAGCCGAATTAAGCGCCAATTGCTCAACCAACTTCGCGATATTCAGGTGGCTGATGATCTCCGTCCACGCATCGAGTGTCTTGGCTTCTTCAAACAACTTTTTGCGCATTTCTGGCGTTTTTTCATGCTCCAAAGATTGCTTGACCAAGCTCGGGGTTAAGGTCGAGGCTTTTTCTGCTTTGTTGACCGGTTGCTGCGGACGCCATTGATAGGCCTCATCGGTATCAGGTGGCTTACTGTCTGCTGCGGGCTGAGATTGAGCAGGCGGCACGACGCCTTGTCCGTGTTGCGCTACAACTCTTTCAATTGCAGAGCTTGGACGAGCCGATGCCGCCTCAGGCTTTTTTGGGCTGTCTTTCGCTACCGCGCCCTTTCTTTGTGAGCGCAACTGGTGTCGAAGGCCACTTAATGGAGGACGATGAGCGGTTTCACTGCTTTGCGTTGGTTCGCTGTCATGCGGTGCTTGCGGTGCTTGCGGTGCTTGCGGTGCTTGCGGTGCTTGCGGTGCTTGCGGTGCTTGCGGTGCTTGCGGTGCTTGCGGTGCTTGCGGTGCTTGCGGTGCTTGCGGTGCTTGCGGTGCTTGCGGTGCTTGCGGTGCTTGATTGTCTGCAGGGGCTATTGCACTGTCAAGAGAAAATGCCTGTGCATTGTCTAACGTGTGCACCACTGCAGGCTCAGGACGAAAAGCCAACATACGAAGTAACAGCATTTCTGTGGCCATTTTACCGCTGGGGGCAAAGGCCAGATCTTCTCGTCCTTTTAAACCAATCTGGTAATACAACTGGACTTCTTGCGGGGTGAGCTGTTGCGCCAAACGGGCAATTTTTTCTGCGTCACTGGCAGCAAAATGATCCGTCGTTGGCACGGCTTGATGCATTGCAATACGGTGCAGCTGACTGATCAACTGCTGTAATAGCTCATCCCACTCGACACCGTGCTCAGCCAACTGCTTCACCGTCGATAGACAGTGAGCCGCATTTTTGGCCACTATCGACTCAATCAAGTTCAATGCATGCTCGGTATCAATACTGCCCAACATGTCCATAACCGGCTTAGTCAATACCTCGCCACCACCAAGCGCAATGGCTTGATCGGCTAAGCTCAGCGCATCGCGCATGCTGCCATCCGCCGATTGAGCAATCAAGTGCACCGCACGATGCTCATGCTTCACCGCTTCACTGTCTAATACCGATTCGAGTTGCTGATGAATGTCATCCACTTGAATCGGTTTTAAATGAAACTGTAAGCAACGAGATAAAATCGTAATCGGTAACTTTTGCGGATCGGTCGTTGCCAAAAGGAATTTGACATACTCAGGGGGCTCTTCCAACGTCTTCAACAAGGCGTTAAAAGAGTGACGCGACAACATGTGCACTTCATCGATCAAGTAGACCTTAAAACGACCTCGAGTCGGTTTGTATTGCACATTGTCGAGCAACTCACGGGTGTCTTCCACCTTAGTTCGCGAGGCTGCATCAATTTCGAGTAAATCAACAAATCGCCCTTGATCAATTTCAAGACAACTGTCGCACTGACCACAAGGGTGGTTGGTGATACCTTGCTCACAGTTTAATCCCTTGGCAAAAATACGCCCAAGTGTGGTTTTGCCGACGCCTCGAGTACCACTGAACAAATAAGCGTGATGCAATCGATTTTGGCTTAGCGCATTTTCTAGCGCTTTGACAACATGGGCCTGCCCAATCACGTGTTGAAATTGTTTAGGTCGCCACTTTCTAGCCAGTGCGAGATAACTCATACACCTTCCTGAATTAAAATATTAATGTCCGTCAAATTCACAAAGAGTATGCACGTTTAAGCCTAACTTTTCTAATCGTTGTTGGCCGCCAATCTCAGGTAAGTTGATAATAAATGCCGCGTGCTCCACTTCGCCACCAAGTTGACGGATCAAACTGGTTGTCGCTTCAATCGTACCACCGGTTGCGAGCAGATCATCCACCACCAACACTTTATCGCCCGGTTTGATCGCATCGGTATGAATTTCCAATGTGTCGGTACCGTATTCGAGATCGTACGACTGTGAAATAGTTTGACGTGGCAATTTCCCCGGTTTGCGAACCGGAACAAAACCTACGCCTAGTTCAAGCGCTAAAGGGGCTCCAAAAAGGAAACCACGCGCTTCAGTCCCCACCACTTTGGTAAAGCCCATTGCTTGATATTTTTCGACCAACAATTGAATCGTGGCTTGATAAGCTTCGGAGTCTTCCAGCAAACTGGTCACGTCGCGAAAAATAATGCCCGGCTTGGGGTAATCGGCAATACTTTGAATACTGGCTTTAATCTTATTGATGGTTTCTGTCGTCATAATCTTGAATTACTTATTGGATGAATCAGGCACGTTTGTGTTGAAGAGCTCATTTGTCCTTGGTTAAGACAAGCTCTTTGCTCAAATGAACGCACTTGAAACAAAAGGTATGGAAGATATGCCCAATTGACAATGTCGGAAATGATCAAATCCGGCATTTTACCGTGGGCAGCATGCGCATAATACTAGAGATTTTTGCCTCTGACAGCAATAACCCATTCAACGGAAAATCAAAAACACTCAGGTTTAAACGTTTGCGCAAGCAGAAAATTTGACACGCTTTGCTCCCGATCACACTCGGCGGCTGCGCAAAGTAAAATCGAAGTTCGACTTACCGGTTGCCCCCATCATCAATTGCCCTAAATGACCAATTGGCAATTCAATCTCATCGAGTGTGGGCGCCGTTTCCCCGCCCAAGATTCCGCAGCAGCGAAGCACGTGACGCTCAGAGCCACAATCCCACAGCGCCGATAAACCGGCAGGCAAAAAACGTATCGACCCGGTGGTAAAATCCGCCAAGCCGAACATGGCTTTAATTGGGGGCGCATAGCGATAAGACGCGATCCCCGCCTCCACTTGGCGGACCAGGTCTTTAAGGACCACAGTGCCCAAATACGCCTTGCGCAAATAATCGTCAAACAGAGTGCGTATCAACAATGCACTAACCACGCCGTGATCTTGCTCGGTATCAGAGTCGAGTAGGTAAAAAGCGAATTGACCTTGCATCAACCAGCGATAGTCAAAGACAAAAGGCATGGTTTCTGTGGTTTGCAATAATCGATAGGAGCAATGCCAATTGCCTTGACTAGAGTCTTGCTCAGGTAACAGGGCGCGCAGCAAATCACGGGCTTGGGCGGGATTTTCCTGCAACTGGTTTAAATGCCAATGCAGCTCTTGCTCCTCCGTGACTCTCTCCTCACTGGTTTCCGGCGGGAAAAAATGAGCCCCAAAGGCTTGTTGCTGAGTATAAACATCATGGCTTTTGTCGATGACCGCTTCGATAGAGCCCAGGAGTTGTTGGTAGTCTGCCACCGGTTTGGCAACAAATTCTTTAATCCCTAATCGGATGGCGTTGGCGACTTCTTTCATGTCTGACGTCGAAGAAATCACCATCAGTGGTAATGAAGGGTATTGTTGTGTCAACTCTTCGACTAACTCAATTCCATTGAGAAACGGCATATCAAGGTCACACAGCAACAAATCCGGAACTTGAGTTCGCAGGGCTTTTAGTGCATCGATGCCATTTTCAGCTTCGCTCACTCGATAACCATTGCGGGTTAAAAAGGCGGACGTAATACGACGAAAGACCGGGTCATCGTCGACAATCATAATCTGATAGGCTTTCTCAGGTTGACAATTGTTGTTTGCATCAACCTTAGCTGAGACCATTTTATTCATAGTTACATCCGCTAAATAACACTGCCAGAAATTTTATTGTACGATTTATCAATAAGCCATACAAAAGGTATTCGATTTTCTCATTCCGCATAAAACATAGACGCAAATCACCTTATTGACAAGATTAAGTATGAATAAGATCACATTTATTTTTTCATTATTGAAAATGAGATTTCATTATTGACACAAGCAGGGGTTTGAGAGCAAAGTAAGTCTCTTGTTATTTTTGGACGCGACCTACCGCAATGAAGTTAGACGATCTCAATTTATTTCGCCTTGTCGTAGAAAATGGCAGTTACACGGCCACGTCAAGAAAGACCATGATCCCCGTCGCCACCATTACGCGCCGAATTCAGGCCCTTGAAGATTCCGTACACTTGCGCTTACTCAATCGCCACGCCAGAAGATTGACGTTAACAGAAGCAGGAGAGCGTTTTTTTCGCGAATGCGCGCCCCTATTACAGCGTTTGACTTCCACAGCAGAAGAAATTACGGATGAATGCCGAGGCGCAACGGGAAAAATCAAGCTTTCTGCGCCGTACAACCTGACCAAGCTGATGTTAATGCCGCTGTTTAATGCCTTCATGCATCACTACCCGGACATCAACCTCGACCTCACCACAGAAAACCATTCAGAGCAATTAGACCCAACGGAGTGGGACGTCATTTTTCGCGTCGGGCCGCAGCGCGATTCCAGCCTCATAGCTCGAAAAATCGGTGAAGTAAAAGACATACTCATCGCCAGCCCCGAGTATCTCAACCACAACCCTATTCCAACTCACGCCGACCAATTACACCAGCACGCCCTGTTAAAAGGTTTTCCTTTGCTGAAATGGACGTTAACCAACGAGGAAGGCGATATGGTGGTCAACACCGACCGAGGCCGTTTTCAAGCCAATGCACTCAATGTGGTGCGCAGCGCCTGCTCCGATGGATTGGGGATTGCTTTAATGCCTGACGTCATGCTCGATGATTACATCGCCAGAGGAGAGTTGATACAAGTGTTGCCTTCGTGGAGCGCTAACCCAAGAGATGTCTATATGATTTATAACCACAAAGATCACTTACCCGATAAGGTGCGCCTGTTTATTGATTTCATTATCTCTCAATCGCACTAAGCCAACTCGCCCCACCTTTACAAACAAAAAAACCAGAGCCGAGGCTCTGGTTTTATAACGCTCTAGTTTTATAACAATGCCATCAAACATGGCTAATCAACGAACCGCTTTAAGCGCCTTCGTTATACAGTTCTAAATTGACTAAATCTTGCTGTATTTCTCGCTGAACTTTAGCGTCATCATTGCGCATATCTTCCAGAAAATCTAAGTAAGCTTGGTCAATATCACCCGTCACATATTCACCGTTAAACACCGAGGCGTCGAAAGCCTCAATACTTGGGTTACCCACTTTCACCGCGCTGATCAAATCTTCAATGGTTTGATAAATCAAAGCATCAGCACCAATTTGGCGGCAGATGGAGTCATTGTCACGGCCATGTGCGATCAATTCACTGGCGCTTGGCATGTCAATGCCATACACATTCGGGAAACGCACTTCTGGCGCAGCCGACACCATGTAGACTTTCTTAGCCCCTGAATCTCTTGCCATTTCGATAATTTGCTCTGAAGTCGTACCGCGAACAATGGAATCGTCGACCAATAACACATTCTTGTCTTTAAACTCAGAGCGAATGGCATTGAGTTTGCGACGAACCGACTTACGTCGTTGTTGTTGACCCGGCATAATAAAGGTACGGCCGACATAACGGTTTTTTACAAACCCTTGTCGATAAGGTTTATCAATCGCTTGTGCAATCTGCAACGCGATATCACAGGAGGTTTCCGGAATGGGAATGACCACGTCGATGTCTAAATTATCAAAGTCTTCTTTAATGCGCTCGCCCAAACGCTTACCCATTTCAATTCGCGCACTATACACCGAGATTTTATCAATAAACGAATCAGGGCGGGCAAAGTAGACAAACTCAAAAATACACGGCGTTAAGCTTGGCTTGTGCGCGCATTGTTTGGTGTAAAGTTGACCGTCAAACGTCATGTAAATCGCTTCGCCAGGAGCAACATCACGCATAAAATCAAAGCCGACTGCATCTAATGCAACAGACTCAGAGGCCACCATGTATTCGACCTTGCCGTTTTCTTCGCGCTTACCCAAACACAGTGGGCGAATACCGTTAGGATCGCGAAACGCCACCATACCGTGACCAATGATCATCGACGCCACAGCGTAAGCGCCGCGTACAGTATGGTGCACATTGGTTACCGCGCGAAAAACGTCTTCTGCTGTTACATTACCGCGTACAGTATCAATTTCGTGTGCGAGGACATTCAATAACACTTCAGAATCGGAAGTGGTATTGATATGACGGCGATCTTTTTCAAACAGCTTTTGTCGAACTTCATGCGCATTGGTTAAGTTACCGTTGTGAGCAAGGGTAATGCCGAAAGGTGAGTTGACATAAAATGGCTGGGCTTCAGAAGCGCTCGAGCTGCCCGCCGTTGGGTAGCGAACGTGACCAATCCCCACAGTGCCTTGCAAGCGCTGCATGTGTTTCGCTTCAAAGACATCTTTGACCAAGCCATTCGCCTTTCTCAAACGAAAACGATTGCTTTCTATGGTACAAATACCCGCTGCATCTTGGCCACGATGCTGTAACACCGTAAGTGCGTCATAGATCGACTGATTTACAGGCGTTGTGCCCACGATTCCAACAATACCACACATGGTCTATTCCTCGGTTTTCGATAAAAACTGACCCGCTGTTACGGGCCAGATAAGAAACTGGATGTTGCTTGTAAGTGCTCAAAAAAAGGCGTTATCACACGACTAAACTCTGGCACTAAGCGAGAACTCTGCCACCATTCTGAACTGGGTAAAGAGGTGAAAGCATCAGCAAAAAACAGCAAAGACGCAACGATCAGCACACCGCGAACACCGCCAAAGACGACGCCGAGTACCCTGTCGGTTCCAGACAAGCCTGTTTTTTGCACCAGTTGTCCAATCACGTAATTGACTAAAGCGCCAACGATTAAGGTCGCAATAAACAATGCGGTGATGGCCGCGCCATCGCGAAACATTGGATCGTCAAAATTGGTAAAATACACCGATAAGCGGCTGTAGTAATGGCTGGAGATAAAAAAGGCCCCAAACCAAATAACCAACGACAATGCTTCTTTTGTAAACCCTCTGACTAAGCTGATTAAAGCCGATAGGCCAATCACACCTAGAATTATTATATCTAACCAGTTCATCATGGTTCATCATCTCATTTAGAGCGCATTCTAGCAGAAAAATACGCGACGCAAACGTTTTCTTATGGATTTATCGGACGAAACTTAAGCAGTTGACCTCGTGAGCCGGTAATTTTTTCCAGCTCGATGATCTGTTGTTCAAGTTTTGATTTAGAGACATCAGGGCCAATAATGACTCGAGTAAAGCCATTTTCTTTTTTCGTATGCGCCTGATAGCCGCGTTTTTGTAAATCTTTCACCATATTGATGGCGTTTTCTGAATTTTTCAACGCCATCAATTGAATCACATACGCACTGTCATCAAATTTTTCGCCGTGTTCGGTATCTTCAATCGCGACTGGCAGGGGTTTTTCAGCCGCTGTATCCACCGGATTTGGTTTCTTTTCAGGTGATGACCCACTGTCATGATCAGCAGGGGTATTATCAATCGTCACCACCTTAACCGGCGCTTCTGGCAAATCGGTATCGACCGCCTCTGGCGCTTTCACGTCAGCCATTGAACGGCCATCGCTCTCAGGCTTAAGGGGGACGGCACTGCTTTGCTCTTGATAGTGCTGTTTTTGCCCATCTAATATATCGGGTATCACTATTACCCCTAATGATACGAGTATAATGGTTCCGACAAGTCGGTTTTGAAATTGGCTGGCCATAAATTACCCTCGCGACTGCCAGTATTGTAGTACTTCTCCTACCGTGTGAAACGAGCCAACGACCACGATCATTTCCTCCTCGCTCACTTGCTCATGCGCGGCTTTGAAAGCCTCAACCGGTGAGGCATACAAAGGGTTACCGCTTGGTACATACTGCGCAAGCTCCTCGGCGTTGGCCGCTCTTGGGCCCTGCAACGAAGCGGGGTACCAAACACTGGCTATCGGCTCTAACACCTTCATGGTCGCCGCGATATCTTTGTCGTGTAACATGGCCACCACAAGGTGTATGGGTGTATCCCCATACCGTTGCGACAGTTGTTCTACTAAGTATTGAGCAGAGTGCGGATTGTGGGCAACATCGAGTAACACCGTTGGGTTTTGCGCCAGAACTTGCATTCGCCCTGCCAATGCGGCCTTGCGAAGTCCATTGGCAATATTGACATCCGTGATCTCCAATCCACTGGTCCCCAATGCCATTAACGCCGTGGCGGCATTGGCGAGCGGTAAGCCAGGAACCGGAAGCTCCTCAAGATGAAATGCGCCGCTTTGCCAAGACCAAGTATCGCCTTGTTGTTGGTAATCGAACTGAATACCGACTTGATAAAAATCCGCTTTGATATCATCAGCATGGGCTGCCACGGTTGCCGGGGGGTTGGGTTGACCACAAATGGCCGGTTTATGAGGGCGGAAAATACCCGCTTTTTCATAACCAATCACATTGATATCATCCCCAAGCCAATCGACGTGATCCAGTGCCAAACTCGTGATCAGAGAAACGTCGTGCTCAACCACATTCGTGGCGTCTAACCGCCCACCTAAGCCAACCTCAAGTAAAATCACATCGAGCTGTTTTTGCTCAAACAGATACAAAGCAGATAACGTGGTGAACTCAAAAAAACTCAGACTGGTCTCAGCGCGTAGCGTTTCGATATAGTGTAATGCTTGAACGTGGTCTTGGTCAGAGAGCTCTTGCCCGTTGACTCGGACGCGTTCATGATAACGAATCAAATGCGGTGAACTGTAAACGCCAACCGAATACCCAGCATCGAGTAAAATTGCCTCTAACATGGCACAAGTGGAACCTTTGCCATTGGTACCTGCTACAGTGATGACTTTTGCTTTAGGTTGGGTCAGCTGACCGTCTTTTGCAACCTTGAGTACGCGCTCAAGGCCAAGGTCGATAGAAGAAGTGTGAATAGTAGCTAAATAATCAAGCCACACCGATAATGGCGATGTGGCTTCAGGTTTTGTAAAGTCAGTCATTTAACGTAACCACAGTCAAACTGGTTTGTTTTAATTAACGACTACTTTACTCTTTTTCGTCCGCTTCTGGTATAGCATAATCAGCTTCATTTTCACTTTCGACATCAATATCTTGCTGTGATAATGGCTGATTAGTCAGCTTGGCGATCAAACCACCGATGCGATCGCGCATGTCTCGGCGATCAACAATCATATCAATCGCACCATGCTCAAGTAAAAACTCGCTGCGTTGGAAACCCTCTGGCAGATCTTCGCGTACGGTTTGCTCGATAACACGACGACCGGCAAAACCGATCAACGCTTTAGGTTCGCCGATGTTAATATCACCAAGCATAGCTAAACTCGCAGAAACCCCACCCATTGTTGGATCTGTCATCACAGAGATGAACGGCAGGCCCTGTTGTGAAAGTTTCTCTAGCGCTGCGCTGGTCTTTGCCATTTGCATCAGAGACATCAATGCCTCTTGCATACGCGCCCCGCCACTGGCCGAGAAGCACACCAAAGCACAATTGTTTTCGATTGCCGCTTCAACGGCACGCACAAAACGGGCACCGACGACCGAGCCCATTGACCCCCCCATGAAAGAGAATTCAAAAGCACAAGCCACCAAAGGCAAGCCTAACAACTCCCCTTTCATCACAACAAGCGCGTCTTTTTCACCGCTGTTTTTTTGTGCCGCGACAATTCTGTCTTTATAGCGTTTTGAATCTTTGAACTTGAGCTTGTCTTTAGGTTCTAGCTCGCTCGCGAGTTCTACGCGATTGTCCTCATCAAGAAACGTTTCTAAGCGGCGACGTGCTTTCATCCGCATGTGGTGATTACACTTCGGGCACACTTCTAAATTGCGCTCGACATCGGCGTGATAAAGCACTTGCTCACACGAAGTACATTTAGTCCAAACACCTTCGGGAATCGAGGCTTTACGTGAACTTACGATATTGCTTTTTTCAAGAATTTTTTCAAGCCAACTCATGGAAGACCTTTTATGTCGTTTCGCTCGCAAGGCGAGAGATTAAAAATCATTTACGCTGCAGATTAAACCATATCTGTCAGCGCCTGTAGATAAAAAACTGGTTGTACCTATTTTTCAAGCACTTTAGCTATGAGACCAGCCTAGCATTTCTCAATGCTCTAACTCATCACTTTCAGGCACATTTCAAACCAAACGGGCACGATATCAATTAAAAATGTGATAACGACCTGCTTTTACTTCGTTAATCTAGAAAGAGAGGCCCCACCGGCATTGCCGGTAATGCAAAGTGTTCGGGGTAGTCTACTTCCACTAAATACAAACCTTCTGCTTTCGCGGTGGCACCAGCGAGACGCCGGTCTTTGGCTTGCAACAGCCATTCAATCCACTCAACCGGTTGGGCGCCCTTGCCAACCTCAATCAAACTGCCGGTGATGTTGCGCACCATGTGATGAACAAACGCATTGGCTTTGATGTCAATGATCACATAGTTACCCTGCCGAGATACCTTGAGGTGCTTAACATTACGCCACGGGCTATTCGACTGACATTGAACGGCGCGAAATGACGTGAAGTCATTTTCACCAAGCAAATATTGTCCAGCGAGATGCATTTTTTGCTCATCGAGCGCATCGTGATAGTGGCTAACGCCGCGGCCCAAAATCCCCGGTCTTAACGCATGATTATAAATGATGTATCGATAACGTCGCGCTGTCGCTGAAAAGCGCGCATGGAACTCATCATCCACTTGCTTTGCCCATCTCACAGCGATGTCGGATGGCAAATGCGCATTCACCCCCATCGTCCATGCTACCATCTTGCGATCGACATTGGTCTCAAAGTGAACCACTTGCCCTGTGCCATGAACGCCCGCATCCGTTCGCCCTGCACATTGAACCTCGACCGGACAATTCGCAATTACACTTAATGCCTTTTCCAATGACTCTTGAACACTGATGACATCTCTTTGCCTCTGCCAACCGTAATAACGAGCACCATCGTACTCAATGCCTAGTGCAATCTTCATTTCAACCTTGCTAGTAACCTTTTGGGCACGCAGTATAATCGCTCAAAATAAGAATTCCAATGCTTTCGCCGTTACTCATAAGAGCGGTCATTTAAATAATCGATCAAGGATTTGGCTTCGCGGCGGATCCCATCATTGCCATCGACGATCGCTTCTTCCAATAATTTTTTCGCCCCTTGGTCGTCGTTCATCTCAATGTAGATTTTTGCCAGATCCAATTTACCGGCGGCTTCCGCGTTGAGATCAACGTCTTCCTCATCCAATTCACCGATGACATCAGGAAAATCACTCAACCCCACGTTGAGCTGAAGTTCGTCGTCAACCGTCGTGGCATCCTCAGCCTCTTCAGCTTCTACTTGCGCCATTAATTCGTCAATGGTCATGTACTTTTGCTTCGGCGATGAAGAAACACTGTCTTGTTTGTGCCAATCCTCTTGTTGGATCTCGGGCTGTTTTAACGCCTCGCTATCCGCCCAAATCGCTTGCTCGTCATCGTCTAAAGGGGGTTCGGATTCGCTATTGTTAAATCCGCTCCAGTCTTCTCCCATTTCGAGCATGGCGTCAAAATCCATCCCCGCACTCGAACCACCGTCATCCAGCGCCTTTAAATCAAACTCTGCCGGTTCAGCATCTTCTGAAAGTAAGTTCGCCATGGCTTTTTCATCAAATTGCTCAACGTCTTTAGATGTATAAGCTTGGTCACTTTCGAACATGTCAAACAAGGCGTCTTGCTCTTCACTGTCGACAGCGGTTGACGTGGTTGCTTGGCGAGCATCCGGTTCAAAATCGAGTTCAGCATCTTCGATGGCCGAGAATAGCGCGTCGTCAGACAAGACTTCGTCGTCACTAAAACCAACCGGCTCTTCTCCCTCGTTGACCAGGTTATCGGCAATGGCTTTCGCATCGAAATCGGGTTCATCGAGCTCATCAAAACTGTCCTTTGCACTAAAGAGGTCATCATCCGAAAGGACTTCTTCATCAGTATATCCAACCGGCTGCTCTTCTTCATCCAAGCTCGCTTGTGGATCGCTCGATGAGGTGTCTGACTCAGAGTGCTCTGCGACGGAGCCCTTTTCCTCATTGCTGTCGACTTGGTCAACAACCGGGTCATCTTGTGAATCCGTGCGCTCTTGTTCTGTATCACCGGCTCGTGCCTCTTGCGGCTCCGAGGCTAACAAACTGTCTAAGTCAACGTCATCAAACTGCCAATCATCGTCACTTGGTTTGCCAAACTCATTCTCTGGTAAATCGAGCGACGCATCTCGCTGTGACGACGTCGCTAAAGCATCATTGGACTCCTCATCTGGCACATTAAAATCTTCGTCAAGCAAGGCGTCTTTTTGTGGGGCAACTTGTTGTAAATCATCAATAAATTCGTTGCGATTAAATGGCTTAGCAGGCTCGACTTCGGATTGGGCCTCTTCGGGTTCGCTTGCTTGTGGTGAATCATGATCGCCATCGAGTTCTGGGTCTGAATCAGAATTAGGATCGTCTAATAATGACTGAATATTTTGCTCGTCTAACGCTGTATTTTCCTCTGCACTCTTTCTCGTATCAGACTCTTCATCGGGCTCAGAAAGCAAAGACGACAACAAAGATTCTTCGTCGGCCAGTTCATCCGCACTATCGATGCTCTCATCATCGAGGGCTTGTTGTGCTAATTCACGTTCATCCTCAAAACCATCAGTCTCTTCCTTACTGTCATCAGGTACGGCATCGGGTTCAGGCGAGTCAGGCTCTGTCATTGTTGCTTCAGGGCTAACGGACTCTGGTACTGGCGCGTCAAGCGCTTCGTCAACCAGCTCGAGGTCATCAGTGCGACTGTCAGTGAGTTCATCACGATCAACATCATTGACTTCATCACTGAGACCGGCCAAGGCGTCTAGCTCATCTAACTCATCGTCACTGCTCTCGCTTGCCTCATCGCCGCGCTGTTGATCGACATTAATCTCCTCACCACGAGCGTCATCAACACGAACGTCATCGTCACTGGTATCATCCGTCAGCGCGTTGTCGTTTAACAAATCTTCGGCAAGCAGGTCATCAAGTGATTCGTCAGCGGCCGACGTCTCGCCTTCTTCATCAAGATCACTGTGACCGGCCAAGGCGTCGAGATCGTCTAACTCATCGTCAATGCTCTCGCTGGCCTCATCGCCGCGCTGTTGATCGACATTAATCTCCTCACCACGAGCGTCATCAACACGAACGTCATCGTCACTGACGTCATCCGTCAGCGCGTTGTCGTTTAACAAATCTTCGGCAAGCAGGTCATCGAGTGATTCGTCAGCGGCCGACGTCTCGTCTTCTTCATCAAGATCACTAAGACCGGCCAAGGCGTCTAGCTCATCGTCAATGCTCTCGCTGGCCTCATCGCCGCGCTGTTCATCGACATTAATCTCCTCACCACGAGCGTCATCCGTAAGCGTATTGTCGTTTAACAAATCATCGGCAAGCAGGTCATCAAGTGATTCGTCAGCGGCGGACGTCTCGTCTTCTTCATCAAGATCACTGAGACCGGCCAAGGCGTCGAGATCGTCTAACTCATCGTCAATGCTCTCGCTTGCCTCATCGCTGCGCTCTTTATCAACACTAACGTCATCCGTCAGCGCATCATCGTCTAACAAATCATCGAGCAGCTCACTGCTGTCCGCCAGTTCAGCGGCTAACGCTTCGTCCTCATCGAGATCACTAAGACCGGCCAAGGCTTCGAGTTCATCTAAGTCATCGTCTTGATTACCGCTTGCCTCATCGCTGCGCTCTTTATCAACACTAACGTCATCCGTCAGCGCATCATCGTCTAACAAATCACCGAGCAGCTCACTGCTGTCCGCCAGTTCAGCGGCTAAAGCGTCGTCTTCATCGAGGTCACTAAGCCCGGCCAAGGCTTCGAGTTCATCTAAGTCATCGTCTTGATTACCGCTTGCTTCATCGCTGCGCTCTTTATCAACACTAACGTCATCTGCAAGCGCATCATCGTCTAACAAATCATCGAGCAGCTCACTGCTGTCCGCCAGTTCAGCGGCCAACGCGTCGTCTTCATCGAGGTCACTAAGCCCGGCCAAGGCTTCGAGTTCATCTAAGTCATCGTCTTGATTACCGCTTGCTTCATCGCTGCGCTCTTTATCAACACTAACGTCATCTGCAAGCGCATCTTCGTTTAACAAATCATCGAGCAGGTCACTGCTGTCCGCCAGCTCAGCGGCCAACGCGTCGTCTTCATCGAGTTCACTAAGACCAGCCAATGCTTCGAGTTCGTCTAAGTCATCGGCGCGGCTGTCGTTGGTTGGTTGATCCTTATCCGTGTTAGACTCATTAAAGCCAGCCAACGCGTCAAGCTCACTCTCTAACTCAGAGTCATTTGACTCATCATCGTCGTCGAGTGCAAAGGGGTCTAGCGAGCTGTCATCATCGCTAACCTCAAATTGTGAGAGTAATTGGTCAATATCATCATCACTGGCTACCGCACCGTCGAGCGCTTGTTCGACCGCATCGACATCACTGGCCTCTTGCGCGGCAGAAGACAATAAATCATCCAAATCATCTTGCGACAATTCCAAACTTTGTTCATCGTCATCAAGACCGGTCAGGTCAAAGTCATCATCAAGAGCCAAAGAGGCATCTTGACTCTCTTCCTCTAATACCAGTTCATCACCCGCTTCATCTAAAGCGCGCTCCATGTCTTTTAAGCCCAGTGCAGCTTCATCGCCGTTGACACCAATGCCATTATTTGACGCCTCAATCTGTGACAATTCATCATCGAGGTCACTAAATTGCTCTTCCTCATCATCGAGATTAAAATTAATCCCATCCGATAAATCATCAAACTCAGCGTCACCGGTGTTTTCTTCATTTTCCGCTTCGTCAAGATCCGCCTCTTCATCAGGCATCAGTAACAACGCTTCCTCTGCGGCTGGCTCAGCCACAGGCGCCTCTTGCACCTTCTCCTGAGTTTCGGTTTCTGTGACTTGCTCTGCTTCATTCTTGCGACGACCCAGGATCAAAAGCAGTAATGCCGATAGCAGCGCTCCAGGAATAAATGCCGCCGCCGCGACCAGCCACGGACTCGACGCAAATTGATCGAACGTTGTTGGCGTCAGCCTTTGTGAGTCGATTTGTTGCTCGCGCTGCTCAGACAAAATGCGCGCCACTTCTTTTTCTATGCGTTCTTTGTCGTTGACATCGCCTTGCAAAGCCGCCAATTCATGTTGAACATTGGCTAACATCACCCGCAACTGATGATTTTTCTCAGTCAGTGACTGTAACTCTTGCGATTGATCCGTCGACAACACCGTCGAACCGGTGTCATTGGTTTGCGTCATGGCCAACACCGGTACCGGTTTAGCGCTGTTGGCCTCGACAGTGGCCAGGTTCACCGCAGGCTCAGCAGGAGCAGGCGTTTCTGGTTTGCTGATTTCAGGTGCAGGGCTCTCTGTTTGCGCTTGAGGTTGAGCTTGCGGCGTAACGTCGGCGCGTGTTTCTGGCGCCTTCTCGACCGGTGTCGCCTCGCTAGATGGTGGCGACGGTGCAACCGATGCCGTATTCGTTTGCGTCAAATTCGCTGGATATTGACCTGTTAGTTTGGCTTTATCGGCGGCCATCACAGTGATCGCTTGCTGCGTGCTCAGAGCGCTGATTTGATTTAACGATGGAATGCGCAAACGAGAGCCGGGAATCAACTGATGGATATTTTGATCTTCAAACGCCTGGGGGTTGAGTTGAAAGAGAGCCAGTAAGGTTTGTTGAACGGTGACACTGTTATCCGGCCGCACTTGACTGGCGACCGACCACAGGGTCTGATTGCGGGTTGTCGGGCCAAAGTAGCGCGATGGGGAGCCTGAATTGTTTAATTCGGAGCTTGAGTTTGGTGTACCACTATCACTGAGAATTTGCTGAACATCGCCATTAGGGCCGAGCAATCTTATGCCTTCGGCAAACACAGAAGAATCCGAAGCGATTAAGCTAAACAATAAACAGAATACAAGATGAGAAGAACTATAACGCATAAGAAGGCTTAGCCCAGACTAAACAGAAATCGTAATTTTTCTACTATATCGGATATTTGAGTGAAAACTACAGGGCTGAAGGCAAAAAATGTGGGGCTTTTACCAATTTATACCGACAAGATTCAAAGGATGAACAAACTATCGACAAAAAAGCCCCACCGAAGTGAGGCTAGTGACAACATTAATAATAATTAATTAGTAATAATCGCGGATCAAAACTTCAGCAATCTGAACGGCATTGGTCGCCGCGCCTTTGCGAACATTGTCCGCCACGACCCATAAATTTAAGCCGCTGGGGTGACTGATGTCGTTGCGAATGCGACCGACCAATACGTCGTCTTTGCCGCCGGCATCGCGCACTTGAGTTGGGTAGTCTTGGCCTTCAAACACTTCAATACCTTCACATTGAGAAAGTAAAGCAATAACTTCTTGTGCATCAATTGGCGCACGCGTTTCTAAGTGTACCGCTTCAGCGTGACCATAAAAAACCGGAACGCGAACACAGGTTGGGTTGACCGCTAACGTTGGATCATTGAAAATTTTCTGTGTTTCCCACACCATTTTCATTTCTTCTTTGGTGTAACCATTTTCAGTGAACTGATCGATTTGCGGGATACAGTTAAAGGCGATTTGTTGGCCAAAGGCTTCCGGTTCAGCAGGAAGCCCGTTGAGCAAGCGCGCCGTTTGTCCAGCCAACTCATCGATACCAGCTTTACCCGCACCCGATACCGATTGATAGGTAGTGACGTTAATGCGGTCAATACCCACGGCATCTTGAATCGGTTTTAGCGCCATGAGCATTTGAATCGTCGAACAATTTGGGTTGGCAATAATATTGCGATTGCGAAACTCAGCAATGGCTTCTGGGTTCACTTCGGGAATGACTAGCGGTACATCATAGTCGTAGCGAAATTGCGCTGTATTATCAATCACAACCACACCAGCCTCTGCGGCAATCGGTGCCCATTGAGCAGACAGGTCTCCACCAGCAGAAAACAAGGCAATCTGTACTTGAGTCCAGTCAAAGTTGGCCACATCTTCCACTTTGACGGTTTTGCCATTAAAGCGATACGTTTTTCCTTCGCTGCGCTCACTAGCGAGTAAAAATAGCTCACCCACTGGAAATTCTCGCTCGGCAAGAACGTCTAACAGGGTTTCGCCAACTGCGCCGGTCGCGCCAAAAATGGCCACGTTAAATTGTTGACTCATTGTGTTACCTCAATTTTAAAACCTAAATTATCCAAAGCATCTAATTGACACTTTTCATCACCGATAAGAGTGATGGCACTGTATTCACGACGATCCCAGTACTGCTTGCGCATTTTATCAAACTCACCGGGTATCGAGATGGTGCGTCGAAATAGCGCGTCATCTTTGCGGATATCATACACGACCTGAGTTAAGCTGTGTAATACCGCTTCATCCCAAACTCGGTCGAGATGCAAGGTAGGAATGGGCGCCGAGGGCAACAAATCATCGGCTTGAGCGCGATGCGCTAGACCGAGAAACTCACAATACGCATTAAACACCATGGTCGTACCACGAGCTTTGCCTTCGAGGCCGTAACCGGCGATATGCGGTGTCGCAAATGCCAGCAGCGGCAACAATTCCATATCCACTTGCGGCTCGAATTCAAACACATCCAGTACCGCGGTAAAGCCATCATTCACTTGTAAGCGCGTTTTTAACGCTTGGTTGTCAACAATAGGGCCACGAGCGGCATTAATCAGTATTTGATCGCCTCGAAGCGAAGATAAGCGCGCCTGATCAAATAAATGATGGGTGGCGAACGCCCCTGAGCGGATCAGCGGTGTGTGAACCGTAATGACATCGGCCTGCTCAAGTAAGGTGTCCAATGCTGTCCATTGACGCTGGTCGCCTTGTTGCTGTTTAGGAGGATCGTTGATAAGTACTTTAATACCAATCGCTTGAAAACATTTGGCTAAATAGCTCCCCACTTGGCCTGCACCGATAATACCAATGGTTTTGTCGAAGATAGAAAAGCCTTGCTGCTCAGAGAGCACCAATAAAGCACTTAATACGTATTCCGCGACCCCGACTTTGTTACACCCTGGCGCTGCGGTAAAATGAATCCCTTTATCGGTTAACAAAGCTTGGTCAACGTGATCCATACCCGCTGTTGCCGTACCAACAAAAGCCAATTTATTGGCTTTGCTTAACAAATCTTCGTTGACCTTTGTCACTGAACGTATCATCAACGCATCGACATCAATGAGGTCATCCGCTGTCAATGTGCGGCCGGGTTTCATGATCACTTCACCTAATTGCGCAAATAAATCTTGTGCATAGGGCATATTTTCATCAATGAGTATTCTTTTCATTATCGGTGCCGTCAGAGTTGATTGGAATAAATAAACCGCGATTGTGCTAAAAAGCGCTTGGGCTGTCGAGCACTAGTTGTGGATGAGACAAAAAAATACCCAGCCAAGCTGGGTATCGTTTCATTAATCGTTATAGACTTAGTCTTGATACTTTTTGATCACTAAGGTCGCGTTCGTACCACCAAAGCCAAAGCTGTTCGACATCACCGTGGTCAGTTTGGCATCGCGAGCACTGGTCACGACATCTAAGCCTTGTGCCGCTTCGTCTAAGTTACTGATATTGATACTTGGCGCGATAAAACCATGCTCCAACATCAAGGTGGAGTAAATGGCTTCATGAACCCCTGCCGCGCCTAGCGCATGGCCAGTCATGGCTTTGGTTGCAGAAATCGCTGGGCTGTTTTCACCAAAAATTTGTTGAATTGCGCCTAACTCTTTGACATCACCAACCGGAGTCGACGTGCCATGGGTATTGACGTAATCGACCGATTCAACCGACTCCATCGCCATTTTCATACAGCGGATGGCACCTTCACCAGACGGCGCAACCATGTCATAACCGTCGGACGTGGCACCATAGCCAACAATCTCACCGTAGATTTTAGCGCCGCGGGCCAAAGCGTGTTCCAATTCTTCAACCACGACCATACCGCCGCCACCAGAAATAACGAAACCATCGCGATCGGCGTCATAAGTGCGTGAAGCCAATTCTGGCGTGTCATTGTACTTGGTTGACAATGCGCCCATTGCATCGAACATCATTGTCATCGACCAATCGAGCTCTTCACCACCACCGGCAAAAACGATGTCTTGTTTGCCCAATTGGATCAACTCCATCGCGTGACCGATACAGTGTGCCGATGTCGCGCAAGCAGAACTCATTGAGTAGTTTACACCGCGAATTTTAAACGGAGTCGCCAGACAGGCAGAAACGGTCGAAGACATAGTACGAGGCACCATGTAAGGTCCAACGCGCTTAACGCCTTTTTCGCGAAGCGTGTCCACCGCTTGCGCTTGGTTCAAAGAAGAAGCGCCCCCCGAACCCGCTACAATACCAGTACGGTCATGTGACACTTGCTCTTCGCTCAAACCGGCATCGGCAATCGCTTGCTCCATCGATAAATAAGCGTAAGCCGCTGCATCGCCCATAAAACGCATTTTTTTGCGATCGATATGTTCTGCAGGATTAATTTTTAAATCGCCCCATACTTGTGAGCGCAAGCCCTGCTCTTTGAATTGTTCAGAAGCAGTAATACCCGATTTGCCTGCTTTTAGCGACGCGAGAACTTCTTCGACGTTGTTACCGATACTAGAGACAATGCCCATACCAGTGATTACGACTCGTTTCATGTCATATTCCTATTAATCTAAATTCCGCTAAATGATAACTAAGATAAACGGCAAAAGTGGTCAGCTTTCCCAGAAATCCGTACAATCAATATCAATATTATGCCTTAAGTTCGATGAAAGTGTTATGAAATCACCGATATCCCATGCCCAACTCGATTGGAACGACTCAGGAACGCCCGTCTCTGAGCATTTTGACGACGTTTATTTTTCCAATGTCAACGGCTTAGAAGAAAGCCGTTATGTCTTTTTACAACAAAACCAGCTCCCCAATCGGTGGTTAGACTTCGGCCATCGCCGCTTTGTGATTGCCGAAACAGGCTTTGGAACCGGCCTAAACTTTCTCGCCGCGTGGCAGCAATTTGACCAATTTCGCCAACAAAATCCCAACGCTGCGGTTTCTGAACTGCATTTTATCAGTTTTGAAAAATACCCAGTGAGCTTGAAGGACTTAAGAAAAGCACATCAAGCTTGGCCCGAGCTTAAGCCTTATGCCGAACAACTGCAAGCACACTACCCCATTGCCATGCCAGATTGCCATCGCTTAGTGTTAGATCAAGGTCGCATTACCTTAGACTTGTGGTTTGGGGATATTCACGACTCGATTCCACAAATGCCAAGACCTGAAACTGGCCTGGTTGACGCGTGGTTTCTCGATGGTTTTGCACCGAGTAAAAACCCAGATATGTGGAACCCGCGCTTGTTTTCTGCCATGGCACAACTGGCCAAAGCCGATGCCACCTGTGCCACCTTTACCGCGGCGGGCTTTGTGCGCCGAGGCCTCATCGAAGCCGGGTTTGAAATGAAAAAGGTCAAGGGGTTTGGCACCAAGCGAGAAATGTTGGCAGGCCACCTCAAACAAAGGCTTGATGGCGGAAACCGTGACCCTTGGCTACCGGCCAACCCGGCGACATCATCAGAGTCAATCGCCATTATCGGTGGCGGGATCGCCAGCGCCATGTTGGCTCAAGCATTATTAAGGCGCAAACAGCGAGTCACTCTGTATTGCCAACACCCCAAGGTGGCACAAGGCGCCTCTGGTAATCAACAAGGCGCGGTTTATCCTTTGCTCAATCAAGAGCACAACAACATTGCTCGCTTTTTCTCCTCCGCTTTTTTGTACGCCAAGCAGCAATATCAGCAATTAAGCGACTCGGTCAACTTTGCTCACCAGTGGTGTGGTGTCACCCAATTAATGTGGAACGACAAAGCGAGTAAGAAATTATCCCCTGTGGCAGAGCTTGGCTTTCCCCTTGAGATGGTCACTGCACACAATGCCGAGCAAACCAGACAGGTGAGCGGCATTGAGCTCTCTTGTGCCAGTCTACATTACCCTTTGGGCGGCTGGTTATCCCCCAAAGAACTCACTCGGGGGCTCATCGAAGAATGCGTTGCACAGGGCTTGGTCGTTTACTACAACTGTGAGGTCACCGAGTTAGAGGCTGCAGACAAAGGTTGGCAATTGACCACTTGCACCCGCCGCGAAGGTCGTGATGACATGGAAAACCGCGTACATCACGATACCGTGATTATAGCCAATGGCCATCAATTTGATCACTTTAAGCCCAGCCACGACCTACCGCTTGGCAAAGTAAAGGGGCAAGTCAGTCACATCCCAACCACACCGGCACTTGCCCAACTACAAAACGTGCTTTGTTACGACGGTTACTTGACCCCGGCGCACCCTGCCACCAATCAGCATTGTATTGGCGCCAGTTACGACAGACACCGACTTGACACCGACTTTGATCCCATCGCCCAAGCGCAAAATCGCCAACGTCTTATCGATTGCCTTCCCGAACAAGATTGGCCCAATGAGGTGGATAGCCAAGGCAATCAATCCCGCCAGGCCATACGCTGTGTCAGTCGCGACCACTTGCCCTTTGTCGGCCACATCTCTGAACGAGAGCAAGCTGAGCAAGCCTTTACGGCGCAGTGTGACCGCCTGCCTTATCACGACAATTTGTTTGCCTTACTCGGCCTTGGTTCACGGGGTATTTCTTCTGCACCACTACTCGCGGAGCTGCTGGCATCGCAAATTTGTGGGGATCCACTGCCCTTGCCCAAAGCGGTTTTAGAAGCGTTGCACCCAAGTCGCATGTGGATCAGAAAACTGCGCAAAGGCAAAGCCATCACCGTCAAACCCAGTAAAACCTAGTCGCAAAGAGACCAAGGACAAATCTAAAAAAAGCGAGGACTGAAGCCTCGCTTTTTGTTGTGATTGAGTTTGGGTATCAGCGCGGTAACGTCATCGCTAAAGCTTGCAGGTCTTGTTGCAGCTTTTCATCCGTTACTTGGCTATTTTGCATGTCAAAGACCTCATAAAAATGGGGTACCGATAATGCCCCTAGAACTTGGCCACCGAAAAACGATGCCGATTCGGTCGCGGTTTTCAGCACATTTTGCGCACCGCCAGGGCCTGGGGAGGCAGCTAGGTAAATAGCGGGTTTGTTTTGATAGACATCGCGTTGAATTCGGCTGGCCCAATCAAACAAGTTTTTGTAGGCCGCGGGATAATACCCATTGTGCTCAGCAAAAGAAATCACCAAGGCATCAGCACTGGCAATCGCGTCTAGAAAGGCTTTAGCCCCAGGTGCCTGGCCGATTTCTTTTTCTTTGTCTTCACTAAACATAGGCACATCAAACTGGTTAATATCCAACACTTCAACGTGCGCTTCTGCCACTAAATTGGCGGTGTAGCTCGCCAATGCTTTGTTAATTGAACTCGAACTGCTTGATGCACCAAAAGCGATAATTTTCATACTCATTCCCTCTAAGTTTCGGTTCACTTAGAGTAACTCCCTCGCCGTGAAGCTCAAGCGCAAAAACTTGACCAAGCTGTTCAAATTTATTGAACAGCTTCCGTACTCAGCGTTTGCCACAGAGATAAGACCAATTGACGATCCGCTGGTGAAAGCTCACTGCGCGCTAGGTTAATACTTTCTTCAATACGCTGTTTAAGTACGGTAACGTCTTGAATACCTTCTTCTTCACAATCGGCGGCAGCCAGTGAAACGTGACCGCGCAAATAACCACCAGCAAACAACTCATCTTCTGAGGCGTTGTCAATTCGCGCATCGATTTTAGCCAGGATCATTTCTTCAAATTCAATAATCATAAGGTTCTCTTGTTGAAGTTTATTGGACGACAAAATCGTCTTTCGTGAAGGGAGCAATTGCATAAAATTGCCTTAAAGCTTGTGACAACTGAGCCACTCGGGTCGGAAGCCCTTGTTCGAGAATCGTCATCACTTCGTGGTGCACACTGTGCATAAAGGCCAACCTGTCTGGTTCAAAGTCGCCATTTAGGTTGTCGCAACTGACAGTAAACGGAAAACCGGCACTCACCGATAAAATCCATTCGTAGGCTTGTGGCCTGATCTCCACTTGCTCAAAGCGCGCCTGCGCGTTCTCATCTCGTCCATCAGGTTGATACCAATA
Organism: Vibrio sp. HB236076; assembly: GCF_040957575.1. Classification (NCBI taxonomy): domain Bacteria; kingdom Pseudomonadati; phylum Pseudomonadota; class Gammaproteobacteria; order Vibrionales; family Vibrionaceae; genus Vibrio; species Vibrio sp. HB236076. The sequence goes on along the minus strand of NZ_CP162601.1, from coordinate 1,086,295 downwards.
GCCAAAATCTTCTAATAAACGTCGTTTTGGTCCCGCAACACACCAGTGGGCAATTTCATGTAGTGCCGAGGCAAAATAACCATGAGCAAACATGATGCGATGATATGGCACCTCATCATCCGCGGGGAGATAAATGGGCTCGTCGGGGCTGAGCACTAAACGCGTTTGATAAGAATCAAAAAAGGTGCGGTCAAACAGTTCGATCAGATCTTGATAACGATGGGTCATAACATTGAGGATTAAGGTGATGATTAACGCGCGCTATTGTCGCCATTTTTTGCGCTCAGGTAAAGGGCAACAAAGAAACGACTAAGGGCGCAATACCTGCGCCCTTACCGTTTAGATTTTTGGAGTTTGAGTCATGACATCTTGGTTCTGACCGCGATGACGTAACAGGTGATCCATTAGAGTGATCGCCAACATGGCCTCGGCAATCGGCACTGCGCGAATACCAACACAAGGGTCATGACGGCCTTTGGTGATAAGTTCTGTCGGTTGACCTTGTTTGTCAATCGTCTTACCTGGAACGGTAATGCTCGAGGTGGGTTTGAGCGCAATATTGGCCACAATGTCTTGCCCCGACGAAATACCCCCTAAGATGCCACCGGCGTGATTGCTGGTGAACCCCTCAGGCGTCAGACTGTCGCGGTGCTCACTGCCCTTTTGCGCGACAACATCAAAACCATCACCAATTTCGACCCCTTTGACGGCATTGATACTCATCAGTGAATGCGCAATGTCGGCATCGAGACGATCAAAAACTGGCTCGCCGAGACCAACAGGAACGCCCGTCGCCACGACTTGAATTTTAGCGCCAATCGAATCGCCTTCTTTTTTAAGGTCGCGGATCAATTGATCATACTCGGCCACTTTATCGACATCTGGGCAGAAAAATGGGTTGTTTTCTATCTCATCCCAATCGATTTTATCGATGGCAATGTCGCCCATTTGCGATAAGTAAGCGCGAACTTCAATACCAAATTGTGCTTTGAGATATTGTTTCGCAATCGCACCGGCAGCGACACGCATCGCTGTTTCACGCGCAGAAGAACGGCCACCACCTCGATAATCACGCACACCGTATTTTTGATGGTAGGTGTAATCAGCGTGCCCTGGGCGAAACTTGTCTTTAATGTCTGAATAGTCTTTTGAGCGTTGATCGGTATTTTCAATCAACAGACCAATCGACGTTCCTGTGGTTTTCCCCTCAAACACACCGGATAAAATTTTCACTTCATCGGGCTCGCGACGTTGCGTCGTGTAACGGGATGTCCCAGGGCGACGGCGGTCTAAATCCCTTTGCAAATCAGCTTCACAAATTTCAAGCCCAGGTGGGCACCCGTCAACGATACAACCCAGTGCAATTCCGTGACTCTCTCCGAATGTGGTGACTCGAAAATGTTGGCCGATGCTATTTCCTGCCATAGTTCCTCTGTTGTGATTGCCGATGCTTAATCTCACCGACAATAAATCTATCAATTCATCGTGCTGTCATAGTGGCGTGAATGCCTGCGCTTGTAAAGCCTTTATAGCGGGCAATTTGACCTGATGCGGCAAGTCGTTCTTGCCGCATCAAACCAAGGCTCAGTCGAGGTAGAGAGAAAACTGATCGGCACACTCAAGCAATTGCTGACGAGTGAGCATAAAGACGCCGTGCCCACCTTGTTCGAATTCAATCCAAGTAAAGGGGATACCTGGATATTGCTCCATCATATGAACCATGGAATTACCCACTTCGCAAATCAATATACCGTCTTCGGTCAAGTGATTCGGCGCATTGGCCAAGATGCGACGCACTAATTTTAAGCCATCGCTGCCTGCCGCTAACCCTAACTCAGGTTCGTGTCGAAACTCTGCGGGCAAGCTGTCCATGTCTTCTTGGTCAACATAAGGCGGGTTGGTCACAATGATGTCGTACTGAGCGCCAGATAACCCACTAAGCAAATCAGAACGAAGCGGGAAAACTTGCTGTTCCAATCCGTGATCTTGAATGTTGCGCTCGGCTACCTCGAGTGCCGGAGCGGAAATATCAACCGCGTCCACTTCGGCCTCTGGGTAGGCGTAAGCACAGGCGATCGCGATACAACCACTGCCAGTACACAAGTCCAAAATACGCTCAGGCTCTTTGGTCAACCAAGGCTGAAATTGATTTTGGATCAGTTCGCCAATTGGCGAGCGCGGGATCAACACATTTTCATCGACGTAAAATTCCAAGCCACAAAACCAAGCTTGGTTAGTGAGGTAAGCCGTCGGTGTTTTGTCGTTAATGCGTTTGACGACACGCTCAATCACTCGCAAACGCTCACTGCTGGTCAGGCGAGAAGACAAAACATGAGGAGGCACATCAAGGGGTAGATAGAGGCTTGGCAAGACCAGTTGAACGGCTTCATCCCATGCGTTATCGGTCCCGTGACCATAAAAAAGCTGCGCCGCATTAAAACGGCTAACCGTCCAACGAATGACGTCTTGAAGGGTGTGTAATTCATTCACCGCTTCTTCTACAAAAATCTTATCCAAAATTGCCTCCAAAAAGCGCTACAATACCGCGATAACTATTTTTTTAAAGTGAATCCCTATCTATGAGCTCACAAGACCCCAAAGACATTGACGACTTCGCTTTGTTTCAACAAGCGGTAAAGGGCGTAAAACAGTTGCGTCAGGATACCATAACCCACGAAGTAAAAAGAAACGTTAAAAACAAACTGCAAATAAAACAGGCTCGCCAAGCCAAAGATGAAGAGTTTTATTTCTCTGACGAGTACGTCCCTTTGCTCAGCCAAGAAGGACCGATGCGTTTTGTCAGTGACCGCGTCTCCCATTTCGAACTCAAGCGGCTCCGCCGTGGAGATTATGTACCGGATGTCTTTCTCGATTTACACGGCATGACGCAAAAAGAAGCCAAACGCGAACTCGGCGCCATGATCGCCTATTGTAAAAACAATGAAATTCATTGTGCCTGTGTTCAACACGGGATTGGGAAACACATTCTCAAACAAAAAACGCCTCTGTGGTTAGCGCAACATCCGGAGATATTGGCCTTTCATCAAGCGCCTCTCGAATTTGGCGGAGCGGGGGCACTGCTGGTATTGATATCCATCCCTGAAAAAGAACAAGGAGCTTAACCGCTCCTTGCTGACATTTGAACAAGATAGAATTAGCGAGCTAAGCGACGGACTGAGGTGACAGTTGCCAAACCACTTCGCCAAATTGCTTCTCAATTTGAAAATCAATGCAAAGTAACCCTGAAGTCACAAACATAGGCGGCGATAAATCTCTTACAAATTCAGCGGCTAAATATCCAACTAAAGGAAGGTGTGATACAATCAGTAAAGACTCTATCGGTTCGACTTGTGCAAGTGCGTTGACGTAATCAAAGACGTGATCAGCATTGCCATAAGGGGTGATATCAGGGCAAGTAACCACCTCTCCAAACGTGAAGTGGTCTTGTGTTTGTTGCCAGGTTTGCTGTGCCCTCAGGTACGGACTGACTAACACTTTGTCAAAGTGAGAAATTCCTTGTTGTACGCAAGCCTGCGCGACTTTTTCACTATCACGTCGTCCTTGGTCGGTAAGTGCTCTTTCTGCATCGCTATTGGCCATTAATACGGCTTCGCCGTGACGCATAATGAATATTTTCATTGTATAACCTTATTAGGTCTTCGACCTATGACTGATTAACCGTACGCTCTTTCCGAACGAGAATGGAATAGAGCCACAAGATTGACAGTGTCGTTTTAATACGAATATTTTCGTTGGGTGTGCCATCGTTTGCAATAAAACTGTATAGTTTACGATAAATCTATATACAAATTTCACACCAACTTTTTGACCAATATTACACCATCTTTTTGTTATCGTCATAAATAACAATAATAAGACAGGTATGTCGAGCTCGGAGGTATCGCTAGTGCACCAAAGCCCTAATGACAATAATCAATACCATTATATTACCTTGAGCAATCAACTAAGGGTGTTATTGATCCATCAACCCCAAGCCAGCAAATCCGCCGCTGCTTTGGCGGTTAACGTCGGCCACTTTGACGATCCCCAGTCCCGTGAAGGTCTGGCGCACTATCTTGAGCACATGCTCTTTTTAGGCACAGAGCGCTACCCTAGAGTGGGTGACTTTCAAAATTTTGTATCACAACACGGCGGCGCAAACAACGCTTGGACAGGCACAGAGCACACTTGCTACTTTTTTGATATCGATCATAACGCGTTTGAACGTGGCTTGGATCGCTTTAGCCAATTTTTTACAGCCCCCTTATTTAATCAAGAAGCGCTCGACAAAGAACGTCATGCGGTTGACTCAGAATTCAAATTAAAGCTCAAAGACGACAATCGGCGTATTTATCAAGTCAATAAAGAACTCGTCAACCCAGCGCACCCCTTTGCCAAATTTTCTGTTGGTAATTTAACAACATTAGACGATCGCAATGGGCAAAGTATCCGCAGCGAAATTGTCCAGTTTCACCAGCAGCACTATTCTGCTGATCTGATGACGCTGACTTTGATGAGCCCTGAACCACTCTCGGTATTAGAGCAATGGGCAACGCATTATTTTGCCGATATTGAAAACCACCATTTATTCCCCAAAACGGTTTCAATTGATTACCAAGCAAAACTCACGACCGGCCACCTCGTTGAAATTCAGCCAGTGAAAGACTTGCGCAAACTGCAATTGACCTTTCCTCTGCCAAGCAGTGAAGCGGATTATCGCATCAAACCTTTGTCTTATATCGCCCACCTCATTGGCTATGAAGGTGAAAACAGTTTGATGATGACCCTAAAAGATCAAGGCTGGATTACCTCGCTGATCGCGGGCGGTGGTGCCAGTGGTAGCAACTACCGCGACTTTACCATCAGCTGTCATCTCACCGAGTTAGGGTTTGAGCACGTCGATGATATTGTCCAGCACATTTTCCACTATATTGGTTTGATTGTCAGCCAAGGCTTGGATGCTTGGCGTTATCAGGAAAAGAAAACCGTCATGGCGGCGGCGTTTCAATTTCAAGAGCCAACTCGCCCAATCGACTTGGTTAGCCACCTCGCCATTAACATGCAACACTATGATGACGAGGATGTCATCTTTGGCGATTATAGGATGTCTGACTATGACCAAGCCATGATTGAACAACGTTTATCCCTGCTCAGTGTCGATAATGTTCGCTTGACTTTAATTCACCCGCAGGCCAAGGTCGATCGCCATGCAAAATGGTATCAAACCCCTTACTCAGTGACCCCCTTTCGACCACAGCAAAAAGACCAATTCCGCACTCCCCTCGCGGATTCGACATTAGCACTGCCTTTGCCCAACCCATTTATTAGTGATCAGCTCGAGCCACAAGCCTTGTCCGGACACGCTCATTATCCCGAACTGATTGAAGAGAAAGCCGGGTTTCGCCTTTGGCATTTACAAGACCGTGAATTTAGGTTGCCCAAGGGCATTATTTACATCGCCATAGACAGTCCCCATGCCGTTGCCAGTGTCACCAATATTGTCAAAACCCGTTTGTGTGTTGAGATGTTTCTCGACGCGCTAGCCAAACAGACCTATCAAGCCGAAATTGCGGGCATGCATTACAACCTTTATGCCCATCAAGGCGGAGTGACCCTAACATTGTCGGGCTTTAGTCAACAACAGCCTAAATTACTCAAGGTCATTTTAGAGAAGTTTGCCACCCGCAGTTTTAGTCAAGAACGCTTTGAAAACATAAAGCAACAACTGAAACGCAGTTGGAGTAATGCCCAACAAGACCGACCTTTATCTCAACTGTTCAGTGGCATTGCCGGTTTGTTGCAGCCTAACAACCCACCGTATTGCAAACTGCTGCAAGCCATTGATGACGTCGATGTCGAATCCCTACCGGACTTTGTCAGCCGACTGCTCAGCGAATTGCATATTGAAATGTTTGTTCATGGCGATTGGCAACAGTCACAAGCGTTGCAAATGGCCGAGGTGTTAAAAAATGCGCTGCGCATCAAAGACCAATCGTATCAAGAGAGCCTTCGTCCGTTGGTCATGCTAGGGAGAAACGGAACGTATCAATGGGAAATCGAGTGTCAACAGTCGGATTCAGCCGTGGTGGTCTATCACCAGTGTCCGGATACGGAACCGAGAAGCATTGCCTTGTATGCCTTGGCCAATCACTTGATGTCGGCGGAATTTTTCCATCAAATTCGCACCAAACAGCAATTAGGTTATATGGTCGGCACAGGCAATATGCCCATGCATCGCCATCCGGGATTAGTCTTGTATGTACAATCGCCCAGCGCCTCGCCACAAACATTGATAAGCTCAATCGATGAGTTTCTCAACGCCTTTTATTTGCTGTTGCTCGAACTGACCGATTATCAATGGCACAGCAGTAAAAAAGGACTTTGGAATCAAATTTCGGCACCGGATACCACATTGAAAATGCGTTCTCAACGCTTATGGGTTGCGATTGGAAATAAAGACAATGAATTCAATCAAAGAGAGCGGGTACTCGAGCAACTCAAAAGCCTCACTCGAGCCGATATGATGCGCTTTGTGGTCAATGAGCTGAAACCTAGGACGGCCAATCGATTGGTTATGCACAGCCATGGTTTAGCTCACGTTCCCTATGAACCTCTTAACATCGGCAAAAAAATTGACGATGTCGCTGAGTTTCAAAAACGCCGTCTCGATCGCAACCACGGATGAGGATTCACAAACGCTTTGATGTGTAGGCGAGTGTGAGGGCGGTCATTGACCGCGCTCACCTTCGCCGACTTTTCCTTTGTTAGGCGGTGGGATTATCTTGGATAAAAACACTCACCACTGCCAGCACGAGTCAGTAAACCATCGGCTGGATTGAAGCGATCACCATAACGTTCAGACAGCGCATTTAACTGTTCGACTAACGCTTTAATGCCAATTGAGTCCATGTAGTGGAACGGCCCGCCCAAACAAGGCGGAAAGCCCAAACCGAAAATGGCGCCAATGTCGCCATCGCGTGGACTACTGATAATCCCTTCATCTAGACAGCGTACCGCTTCATTGAGCATTAACATGACACAACGCTGTGCGATTTGTTGTTGACTCAACTTCGATTCCGGTTGCAAATTTAACGTCTGATAAACGCTTTTATCCACACCTGAGCGCCCTTTGCCGTAACGATAAAAACCGCGTTTGTTTTTCTTACCTAAGCGGTTGTCGTTGAGCAAAGGGCTAAAGATGGCCGGAGGCTCAAAGCGCGCGCCGAGTTTATCGACCAAAACTGGGGTGATTTTATCGCCAATATCAATGCCGACTTCATCGATAAGTTTAATCGGCCCAAGTGGAAAGCCAAAATTGAGTAACGCTTTGTCTATCGAGTCAATCGGTTCATTTTCCAGTAACAAGCGCCCTGCTTCATTCATGTAGGGCGTCAAGATGCGGTTGACATAAAACCCCGCGCTGTCTTTAACCACAATCGCCGTTTTACCTTGTTGTTTGGCTAAAGCAAGACCGGTAGCCACCGCCTCATCACTGCTGCCAGCATGAGGGATCACTTCGACCAATGGCATTTTTTCTACCGGGCTAAAATAATGCAGCCCAATCACTTGCTCTGGGTGAGGTGCGCCAGCCGCGATGTCAGCAATTGGAATCGAAGAGGTGTTCGTGGCAACCACACCTTTAAAATTGGATAACCCTTGTATGTCTTGAACGATCTTTTGTTTTATTTCAAGATCTTCAATCGCCGCTTCGACCATCAGTTCGGCATTCTCGAAACCGCGATATTGTGTATCAGCAGACAAGTACTGCATGCGTTGTTCGACTTGTCTTGTACTGTATTTGCCTTTTTTCTGGGCCTTTTTTAACCCTTGATAACAATATTGAAACGCTTTAGCCACCGAAGAATGATCCAGATCTTTAAGTCGAGTGCCAAGCCGAGCTTTGTCTATCGAGACTAACGCTATCCCCGCCCCCATAAATCCACACCCGATAACCCCTATTTGGGTGAGCAACGGGGTTAGCGAAGTCGAGTTTACGTCTTTTTTTAGCGCTGTAGTGGCAAAAAACACGTGACGCAACGCTTTCGATTCAGCGCTCATGACTAACTTGCCAAATTGTAATGCTTCTTGTTGAGAGCCAACCAATGCCCCTTGTTCCAACCCCGCTTTTACAACTTGGCACAAACTGCCGATGGCAGGATATAGGTGCCGCGCTTTTTTCTGTGCTTGCTGTTCAATCAGTTTAATGGTGATTGACGCGGCTACATTTACCTGGGTCAGTAGCCGCTTCGTTGCCGGGAGTTGGCGTTCGACTCTGGGTTTTCCTTGGTGCTTCATGAGTTTGCTCACCGCGACAGAGGCCAATATATCGACACTAACGCACTCATCGACCAACCCCAAACGCTGAGCTTTTAAGCCGCGATGGCTGCGGCCGGTCAACATCATATCCATCGCGGCGGTGAGGCCGATTAATCGTGGCAAGCGCTGAGTGCCACCGGATCCAGGGATCAAGCCGAGTTTAATTTCTGGTAGCCCCAACAAAGTTTTATTATCCTGACTGCAAACTCGGTAATCACAGGCTAACGCCAATTCTAAGCCGCCCCCCAAACATACCCCGTGAATGACCGCGACACTGGGATAAGGCAGATGCGTTAAGCACTCAAAAATTTTCTGCCCTTGCTCTGACAGCGTCTGCGCTTCTTGCTCTGATTGGCACTGTGCTAACATATGGATGTCCGCACCGGCGATAAAGCTGTCTTTTTTTCCTGACTGTATCACCAAGCCTTTGAGATTGTTGTCGGTGGCATAGCGGTCCAAGAAACCTTCCATTTCCTCAATTAACCCTGCGTGCAAGGTATTGACAGACTCACCTTGTACATTGATAGTTAACCATAAAATAGCCGCGTCATCGACTTGCCAAGACAGTGCTGAATGACTCATGCTTCTACCTCCAAAATCATCGCGACACCCAAGCCACCCGCCGCGCAGGCCGTATTCAGTGCGAGCCCACCGCCACGGCGTTTGAGTTCGTGTAACGTTTGGGTGATCATTCTCGCCCCTGTGGCGGCAAAAGGATGACCATAAGCCAGCGATCCTCCTAAGACATTAAACTTATCCATGTCTATTTCTCCTATTGGCTTGTCTTGACCTAATGAACGTTTAGCAAACTCAGTCGACTCAAACAATTTGATATTCGTGAGGACTTGAGCGGAAAATGCCTCATGCATATCAATCAGTGTCATATCATTGAGGGATAAGCCGCTTTTTTGTAATACTTTGGCAGTCGAATATGCCGGTCCAAGTAACATGTCGCGGTCGACTCGTTCAGCGCTAAACGCATAGTGCTTTAAATACCCTAAAACCGGCACCCCTAATTCTTTCGCTCTCGATTCGCTCATCATGACGAGGGCCGCCGCCCCATCGGTTAAGGCGGTGCTGTTTGCCGCCGTCACCGTACCGTGCTGACGATCAAAAGCCGGTTTTAATCGCCGGTAGTCATCGAGTGTACTGTCTGGACGTAGGGTATTATCCTTAGTCACCACCTGTTGATAGGGCTTTGCAATCAAGCTCATCACTTCGCGATCCATTTTGCCTTCTTGCCAAGCCTTAGCCGCGAGAAGATGGGACCGCAAAGCAAACTCATCTTGGGCGTCACGACTGATTTGATAAGTCTTGGCCATTTGCTCTGCCGTTTGCCCCATTCTAAGCCCCGTTGAATACTCACTGACCGCTGGTGCCACAGGTAAAAAGTCTTTCGGTCGAAGCCGGCCGACAAGTTTGAGTTTGTCGGTCACGGTTCGCGTTTTAGAGAAAGCTAACAGCCAGCGCGCTAGATTTTGACTCACCCCGACAGGCAGTACCGATGAGGAATCCGCGCCACCAGCAATACCGCAGCGCACATCGCCAACCATAATACTCTCTGCCAAAGACACTACGGATTGAAAACTGGTCGCACAAGCTCGAGTAACACTGTACCCATCGATCGTCACAGGCAAAGGAGTACCTAAAATGATTTCTCTGGCGATGTTGGGCGCAGCTGGCATTTGGATCACTTGACCAAACACCACACGTTCAATCCAGTTGGGATCTAATCCTTCTCGGCTCAATAATTCAGTGACCAAGGATTGGCCCAGATTGACGGCTGGCACCTCGGAAAACGACGTCGCTTGTTTGGCAAAAGGAGTGCGTAAACCGGCAACAAAAGCCACTCGCTCCATGGGGGGGTGAATGCTCGAATTCTGACTCATAAAAACGCCTCGATTAGAAAGATGAAATCAGTGTAGTGATAAATATCGTTAAATTAACCCCTTAAAGCAGTACTCTGAGAGTTACCTCACTCTAAATACACTAATCTGATTAAATATGTGAAAACGCACGTTAATCGCTGCGGTGAGAACCAATTGGCAATGAACGGGTCAAACGAATATCTGACCTTCAACGCATTTCTGCAAATAATCTGCGCGCAAAGTGCCAAAGTCGTCCATAGTCGAAGGTAAAAGGTGGTAACTCGACAAGCATTGAGGCAACATGTGCTTTTTTTAAATTTATCAACACCTAGATTGATAAACTTAAATTAATATAGATCTGAATAAGTTACACGCCAAACATAACCTGGATAACTGTCATAAGGAAAAAAATTTTGGCTATATCGATTTTTTCACGAAAGAAATCAGACCCTGACAAGGTCTCTTTGGATATGAACAGACAATCCAAATACGAGGCATTAGTCCGAGCCTATCACCGCGATCTTTACCGATATGCCTATTGGCTGTGTTCGGATGCCAGTATCGCTGAGGACTTAGTGCAAGAAACGTGTTTGCGCGCTTGGAAATCGCTTGACCAACTCAACGATGAAAAAGCGACCAAGGCTTGGCTTATCACGATTCTCAGACGTGAAAATGCCCGCCGGTTTGAACGCAAACAATTTGATCTTGTTGACATAGATGATCACAGTCATGAGGTTCACATTGATGATGACGTCACGCATCAGCGTACTTGGTTACAAAGGCAAATAATGAACCTGCCTGTAGAATACCGAGAGCCGTTATTTTTACAAATTATCGGTGGGTTTAACGGCGAAGAAATTGGTAATATACTCCAGCTCAATACCAATACCGTGATGACTCGACTTTTTAGAGCGCGTAATCAACTAAAAGAATTAGTTGACCATGACCACAAACACGAGGGGCAAAAAAATGGATGATTTAGATTTTCGTCGCCGTCTTTTTTCTGACCCAAAACTGCGCGACGAAGACGTACTTAAAGCGATCTCTGGCAGTGATTCTAACGCTAAGTTTGCCGAAGACATGCTGTCGTTTGACGCTGAGCTAAAACAAGCAATGACGGTCGATGTTCCGGATGATCTCGCGGATAAGATATTGTTTTCACAAAACAACATCAAAAAGAAACCGGTTTGGAATCAATGGCGTAAACCCTCGTTGAGTTTAGCGGCTTCCATTGCTTTTGTCGTTGGCGTGATGGCTGGACAAATCAATTGGGGCAATGCCTTACTGCCACAGGCCCAAGCGTCGATACCGCAGACGGCCATTCAACACGTAATGGATGAAAAAGCCTTTGTCGGTACTATAGATGAGCGCGCCAGTGATCAGCAATTAAAGGCCAAGGTCAAACCACTTAACTATGACATTGCCGGGGCCTTCCCGTATCATATCTACTACATCAATCATTGTGCCTTTGGTAAGAGCAATGCGGTACATATGATTTACCAAGGCGAAAAAGGCAAAGTCACCCTCTTTTTTGTGCCGCAATCAACAAAAAGCGAAGCGTTTTCTGATCAAGGCATGGATGGTTATGTGTATTCGATGCAGGATGCCAGTATTATTTTAGTCGGACAGCCCGGTGAAGATCTCGCTGCCATGGCTCAACGTATCGGCGCGATGATGTCGCCCATGCCAGAGGCCTCTTAACCTTCCACTCAGACCTGATAAGCTCAGGTCTGAGTGTTTTACCTCCCCCACACCGACCTTTTCCCCGCTGACTTTCTTCGTTCTTTTGATACAAGCTGATTCAATACCACAGAGTAAAATTTTATTACTTTGCCTTTTAGGCTAGACGTTTTATTGCCAGTTCCTTAAATAATAGAAGATAAAACCAAATACATGGTTACGTTTATCAAATAACGACAATATTAATGACAGTATTCATTTAAATATTCCATTGATTTTTTTACTTATTATTTCCTATATAATAATCACCTGGTTTTATATTAAATCAACGTTCTATCACACAGTGCCTCAGTATTTCCTCTTGGCTTCATTGACAATCATCACGATCAAAAACACGGGCCCGCCAGTGAGGAAACAATGAAACCAATTTAATACAAACTCAATGATAATCAGTATCTTATGCATGATCTCTCTCTTGTATTTACCGTTTATGGCTTTACAAGTGCGCTCTAATAGGCTTAGCTATTGGGGTGAGTGATTTATTTACTTAAAATGCTTTTCTGCATTATGTTCACTTTTTAAATTTATACATACAACGCATTTTCACATCGAAAAGTGACTAAAATATAGATTTATAATCTAATCTGGTTTATATAATCATTATTGCTCGATCATTTTTCTTACTGTTAATTTGACGGTAAATGTGAGAGATTGTTATTAAACTCGTTGAGTTGTGGGATAAAATACAAGGATGTTATCTATGATAAAAGCAAAAAAACTTTGGCTACTTATGCTCGCTTTCGTGACTGGAAGTGCCCTGGCAGAAGAGCCCAGTGGCTTTAAACAAGCCATTGAATCTATCAGCCAATCTGTCGATGGTTTTTTTAATGACTACACTGGATGGTTTGTGGGCCTCATTTTTAAAAGCGTCCCTGTCGGCGACGCCAGTTTTCCACTGATCGTTGGTTGGTTATTGCTCGCGGCAATCATTTTCACGGTTTATTTTGGCTTTATACAATTTAAACGGGTTGGACTGGCCATTAATATCATTAAAGGCAAATACACAGATCCCAATTCGAAAGAAGATGGGGAAGTCTCCCACTTTCAAGCCCTGACCACGGCCCTGTCCGGTACGGTTGGTTTAGGTAACATTGCCGGCGTGGGCGCGGCACTTGCGATTGGCGGTCCCGGTGCGACTTTTTGGATGATCCTGTGTGGCCTTCTGGGGATGGCGTCAAAATTTTGTGAGTGTACTTTGGGTGTTAAGTACCGCACTGTTTTGCCATCGGGTGCAATTTCAGGTGGCCCTATGTACTACCTCAGTCAAGGGCTTAGCGAGAAGGGTTTGACAGGCTTAGGCAAAGGCTTGGCCATTGGCTTTGCGCTGATGTGTATCTTGGGTTCATTAGGTGGTGGTAACATGTTCCAAGCCAACCAAGCCCACGCAATGCTAACTTATGCTTTTGACGTTCCAAGTGAATACGGCATTATTACCGGCTTTGTGCTTGCGGCATTGGTTTTTTCCGTGATTGTCGGAGGTATGCCTTCTATTGCTTCAGTGACTGAACGAGTCGTGCCTTGGATGGCAGTCCTGTACATCGGTATGTCTTTGATCGTTATTATCTCTAACATCGGACAAGTCGGTGCTGCATTTGCCTCTATTTTCGAGGGTGCTTTCACTGGTGCCGGTGTTGCGGGTGGTATCATTGGTGCATTGATCCAAGGCTTAAAACGTGCAACATTCTCAAACGAAGCAGGCGTCGGCTCTGCAGCAATTGCTCACTCAGCGGTAAAAACCAAAGAGCCAGTTACAGAAGGTCTTGTTTCTCTATTAGAACCTTTCATCGATACCGTGGTGATTTGTACGATGACGGCCTTGGTGATTACAATTGCTGGGCTTAACACAGCACCATTTAATGGTGAAGGTTTGACTGGCGTGACCCTAACTGCTGCCTCTTTCACTGAAACAGCCGGCTTCTTTAAGTACTTACTCGCACTTGCCGTCGTATTGTTCGCCTTCTCAACCATGATCTCTTGGTCATACTACGGGTTAAAAGCATGGACATACCTGTTTGGTGAAGGAAGAAAAGCGGAGTTAGTCTACAAACTGATGTTTTGTTTCTTCGTGATTGTCGGTGCGACCATTCAATTTGGTGCGGTTATTGACTTCTCCGATGCCGCGATTTTTGCAATGTCTATCTTCAACATCATTGGTCTCTACTTCTTGATGCCAATTGTGAAACAAGAACTGCATTCTTTTGTCGCTCGCATCAAATCTGGTGAAATCAAAAGTTACGACAAATAAAATGAGTTAAAGCGCACAATCTGATCTATATTAAGGCTGTTAACGATTGGTTTAACAGCCTTTTTTTGTTATTCGTTCGCTCTTTTCTGCATATGGTTTTTAACGCCTACCCTGTTTAGCCACGGGTAAATTACTATAGGTTGATACGATGAAGTCTAACTACCTGACGATAGATTTAAGCATTCCCCTCTTGGCAAAAGGGCCTAAGTTCCTATCTCACATTGTTGTTATCAATGGCAACATTGCTTACCTAAAGCCGACGATCAGCGCCATGATGTTTTGCATCGTGTATGTGGTGGTAGGGCTCTTTCTGATTGGGCTCGCCAGTTTTTTACTTGTCTCAACTCGGCAAATTGACCTGGTCATTTTCCTTGTTGGTTTTGGTGTCGCTATTGCGACTTTTGGGATAACGTTAATCCAGCCATTCTTGCGCATAGCGAGTTTTGATAAAGAGCGCGGGGTGTTTAAGAATCGTCGCGACCGCCAAGTCAAACTCTGTAATATTATGTCGCTGCAGATCAACGAGAAAAAAATACAACCCAAACACGCTCTGAGTTACTGGTGCTACGAATTGAATTTGTTAACTAAGGGTGGGCGTCGCATCAATGTGTTAAACCACAATAACCGTGAGCAACTGTTTCACGATGCCAACGTATTAAGTCAATTTCTGAAGGTGAGCTTACACAATTATTGTCAATCAGAGACCGATGAAAGTCAGCCATAAATAAAAAGACCCTCAATAATTGGTGTCCAACTATTGGGGGTCACTTCATTTGCAGTAATGCCTTTTTATTACCTCAAGCGGGTTACACATTGGTCCTATCACTAATCGAGCACGTTGACCCCAACTTTAACTAGGTAGGCGTTCGTCCAATCCGGTCGCGATCATTCGTTGCTAAAAATTGTCGTCTAAATAGCTGTCTAAGTAATCTTCTTCTTCTTTGTTTTCTTTAGGCTGCTCAATCTGCGCTTTAAAGTCTTGGTGCTGAAGATAGATTTCTCTTGTTAATGTATATGGATCCGGAGAATTGTTCAGCTGGGACTCTTGAGACACCAGCGACGCTCGAGCTTCCATCCCTTGTACCATGAACTTACCTATGGTGCCCCAAATGTTTAAATAAGCCAGCGGGAAATAGTAACTGTCGACGGTATCGGTTAACCCTCGCACTGTGTTCGGCCCTGCGGCTGGCAACATTAAATAAGGTCCATTACCCACTCCGTAATGCCCTAGTGTATCGCCAAAGGAGCGGTCATCGATTTTCGACAAACCGGCATAAGAAGCGACATCAAACAAACCCAAAACGCCAAAGGTAGTATTAATCACAAAACGGCCTAAATTATCCATCGCTTGGCCGCCATTGCCCATGAGCAAGTTATTGACCATGCTTGACGGCTCATCGAGGTTGGAAAAAAAGTTTTTTAAGCCGGTGCGCAAAGGTGATGGAGTATAATCAACGTAGGCAAGTGACACGGGTCTTAAGAAGTAAGGATCGATGTAATCGTAGTTTAGTGTCCACATAACGCGGTTAACCCCTTCTATTGGGTCATTGACCGAGCTAGCGTCGTCGGTTTCTGGCTTACTGCTACACGCGGTGAGTAATAATGTTGCGAAAGCCACTGCATAGATGGCGAGTCGATTGGTCATGAAATGTGGCCCGTATACATCGAAATAAACCGCTCCTGAAATAAAACAGCGTTTCATTTTAGTTAAAGATTGGGAAATTTACCCATGTTCGGGTAAAGAAGTCAATATTAACCCGTGTCAATTCACTGATGCCAAGCCAATATGACCTAAATTGCGCAATTTTTTTGACTGATATGACGTAACTTTAAGTATGAATAAAACGCAACTTCTTACTGTTATCAAGACATTACTCCACGGCGGTCGACGCTTGCGTTTTTTGTAATGCAGATTGGATATATTGAGTCACTGGGTACTGAGGGATCTGTTTCGCCGCACCATTGGACTGGGCGATAGACCAAAAAGCAAGCGCGCTTTGGTAATGCGCTTGTTGATAAGCATCAACCCCTAAAAGGACAAAGACTTCCGGGTTTAATGGCGAATACTTGGCTTGTGAGAGTAATATTTGCCTCGCCGACTCTGAACCGCTGCCTGTCATGACCTTCACTTTAGCATATTGCAAAGCGAACGCTGGATTGTCTTTGTCTTGCTGATGAGCCCGTGTTGCCGCATTGATTGCATCTTCTCCTTGCCCTAGTTGCAGCGCCCATTCGGAGAGCGTTGCCCAGCCCGACGGTTGCTGTGGCTCTTTGGCCAATTTCGCACGCTGTTGCAAATAAAGCGTTACTAAGGTTTGCCGTGACAATACGGCGTCAGAAGGTATCGTGATCTCGCCAGACTCGAGTTGTTGTTGCCAATAGACCCTGTTGGACACATGGCCACTGAGCAAAGCGACCACAACCACCAGCGCGCAAAACGCCGACGCTGCCAGCCAGTAAGCTCGGCGGCCCTCTTGACGAGGGGGTTCGACGACACGAGAAAGCGGTTGAGCATCGCGTTCACCTTCTCCACTTTGGTCGATAAAATCCCGTTTAGCCTCTTGCTCTAATACTTGGCGATGAGCTTCATCGGACGCCTCAACGGCCATCTCATCCAGACGTTGAGCCACCACCAGACTGTTGAGCTGATTGCGACTTATTTCAGTTCGCCTTCCCCATTGAACTGGGATAAAAAACAATAAGGCGAGTAAAAAAAGCCCAAGGCCGATCGCCAGTAACACCATTATTGTCCCCCTTTGCGAGACGACTCATCGCACGTGTCAGTGGTCGACTGCGACATTTTTTTCTGAAAAGCCTGCTCTTGCGCCACTCCCCAGTCTGACTTAGGTTGCCGTTTGAACTGGCGTTGTCGGCGCACAATAAACACAAAACCGACCAAAAATGGCACCAGTGGTAATACCCAAAGCAGTAATGTTGCCCTGGTGACCGGTGGACGATAATCAATGAAAATACCGTATCGAGCAACCAAATATGCTTTGATCTCCGCTTTCGAATCGCCTTGCATTGTCAGTTGATAAACTTTAAGTCGCAAATCGCCTGCTAACTCGGCATTGGAATCCGCGATGCTGTTATTTTGGCATTTCGGGCAACGCAATTCGTGAATTAAGTCGTAATATTGCGCTTCTTGCTGCGGAGTATCAAACTCAAACGCATCGACGGCCGCCCAAGTAAAACACGACAGGAGCATGGCATATAAAATGATGATGGCTTTCACATGGATTCCCTTTGTGCACCGGCGAACCTGTCTTTAAATACCTTATCCCAGGTGCTTTGATTCATTTCACCAACCCATCGATACCGGATCACGCCTTGTTCGTCGATGTAAAATGTTTCTGGTGCACCGTACACACCAAGCTCTATGCCTAGCTCCCCCTTGGGATCATAAAGCGAGAGTTGGTAGGGATTGCCGTATTGATTGAGCCATTCCAAAGCCTGTTGACGCTGATCTTTATAGTTAATACCAATAATCGTCACGCCTTGCTGCTTTAATTGACCTAAAAACTGATGCTCAGCCAAACACGTTGGACACCATGTTGCCCACACGTTGAGTAAAAATGGTTGCCCAGACAATGCGTCGAGTCGATGGCGTTTGGACAAGTCCGATAAATCGTCACTCCATACCTGTGGTAAAGGCTGGCCAATTAGCGCCGAGTCTAATGCCGTCTCGGGACGGTCTTGAAGCGTATCGAGTTTTACAACAAATCCGACCATTAATAACAAAAAGACCATCAATGGCACAAACCAAAAAACACGTTTGTTCATCGCCTGACTCCTATGGGTTTTAAACGGTAGCGCTTATCGGCAACAGCGATTAATCCAGCCAAGGCCATTAAGATTGCCCCACCCCATATCCACGCAATTAAAGGTTTGTGATACAAACGTATGGCCCAGGTTTGGCCATCCTCAAGGGGCTCACCTAACGCAATATAGACATCCCCCCACAGCGAACGATACAGTCCCACTTCTGTCATCACTGTTTTGGCGACGCGATAATAGCGTTTTTCTGCCACAAGGGTATCTGCGATGGTTTGCTCTTTTCTGAGGGAAAAGCGCCCCACCAAGCTATCGTATCGCTTTGACGGGATCGACGACAAGCTATCAAAGGTCACTTGAAACCCAGCAATGACATAAGAGGCGCCACTTGGTGTCATCCTAACTTCTCGCTCTGTGCTGTAATGCTCGACAAAGGTAATGCCAATAATAGTGACTAAGAGTCCCAGATGCCCCAACTGCATGGCCCAATAACTGGCTTTGAGTTTCCTCAATCCTTTGAAAAAAGCGTGTCTTTGAGTCGCCTTAGTGTGGATATCGACCCCGTGTAAAATACACACCCATGCACAAAGTACCACGATCAACCAAACCAACCAATAAAACTCAAATGGACTCAACCACACGAACATCACACTGAGAGTGAAAGAGAACAAACCGGCCATAAGTAACTTGTGATAAAGCTGACCCGGTGGTTGCTGACGCCAGCGAATCAAAGGTGTCAGGCCAAGTACCAACATCAATGGCAGTGATAAAAGGGCGAACAATTGATTGTAAAAAGGAGCCCCGATACTGAGATCCCCCCAGCCGATTTGTTGATAGACCAGAGGAAAAAGCGTACCGACAAACACGATAACTAACGCCGTCATCAGCAACAGATTATTGAGCAGGAGGGCATTTTCTCGTGACAACACAGAAAAGTATGTCGATGAACGAATTGACTGGCCTCGCAGTGCAAACAGCAGTAAAGAGCCGCCAATCACTAAACACAGTAATGCGAGGATAAACAACCCTCGCTGTGGATCCGCGGCAAAGGAATGCACCGAGACCAAGACCCCGGAGCGGACTAGAAACGTCCCCAGTAAGCTCAAAGAAAAGGTCATGATCGCCAGCAATACGGTCCAAGCTTTGAATGTGGCTCGTTTTTCGGTGACCGCCAATGAGTGCAGTAAAGCCGTGCCCGCTAGCCAAGGCATGAGTGAGGCGTTTTCTACTGGGTCCCAAAACCACCATCCGCCCCAGCCTAATTCGGTGTACGCCCACCATGATCCTAAAGCGATCCCCAAAGTCAAACTCAGCCAAGCAAGCGTGGTCCAAGGCCGTGACCACCTTGCCCAAACTCCATCTAAATTACCTGAAATCAGAGCGCTGATAGCAAAAGCAAAAGACACCGAGAAGCCCACATACCCCATATAAAGTAGCGGCGGATGAAGAATTAAGCCCGGGTCTTGCAATAAGGGATTAAGATCCACGCCATCGACTGGGTAAGCGGGAAAAGTCCGTTCAAAGGGATTTGACGTGGCGATAATAAACAGCAAAAAGCCTGCGCATATCATCCCCATCACGGCTAACAAACGGGCGCTTTCCTGCTCGGGTAATTTTTGGCTCCATTTGGCGACCGCGGCAAGCCAGCCAGCCTGAATCCACACCCACAACAACAATGAGCCTTCATGCCCCCCCCACACTGCACTGAGTTTGTAATACCAAGGCAACAAGCGATTTGAATGACTGGCTACATACCTCAATGAGAAATCATCGTGATAAAACGCCCAACTTAGACTGAGGTAAGCCAACAAGGTGAACAAAAACACGGCAAAAGCCAGAGGACTGGCTAACTTTTGATACTCTGCACGCTGAGTCAGCGCGCCATACAAAGGGAATACACTCAATACCAAAGCCAAAGCTAAGGCCAAAACCAAGCACCACCAGCCGATATCAGCGCTCAAGGTCATGGTTTGACCTCACTGTTGCGTTTAAGAGAGGGCACCAGCGAGACTTCTGATTTGTCATCGCTTAACGGCAATACCGACACACCGGGAGGTTGGTAGTTTTCGTCATGTTTTGCCAACACCTGAGTCGCCAGCAGTGTTTTTGTTTCATCTAAGCGTCCTTCAGCGACGATGCCTTGTCCTTCACGAAAAAGGTCAGGTAAAATCCCCGTGTATTCAACCGCAACGTTATCACGGCCATTATTTGTCAGTAAAAAATGGACCGACAAACTTTTTGAGTCGCGTTTGACACTGCCTTTAACCACCACACCACCAAGGCGAATCACCTGATTAGCCTCGACTTGACGACCGTCACTTCGACCGTGAATAACTTGCTCTGGTGTATAAAACAAGTTGATATTTTGGCGCAGTGAATAGGTAATCAATGCCGCAGCGACAGACAGCACACACACCAAACTCAGCGCAACCATTAACCTTTGACGACGTCTTACGTTCATTGCCATTGACCTTACAGATTTTCGTTATTCTGGCGTTGCTGTCTTTTTTTGAGCAAAGCATGGTGGCGACAGTGCAAGCTAAAAACACAGCACAACATCGCGGTAACCGTGACGGACAAGCTGCCCCAAACATAAAAACCATAGCCGCCCATGGCAGCCCATTCGAAAAGGGATTGCAACATCATCACTCCTTATCCACCGTTTCTGTCAACCAGTGACGATGGCTTTCTAATTCGAGAATTGTGATCTGAAGCCGTTTCATCGCCATGGCGAGTACCCACAAGAAAAAGCCAAATAGTGTCAGTAACAATGGCCAAAGCATTGAAGAGTGAATGGAAGGAGCCGAGAACTTAAACAGAGAAGCGCCTTGATGTAGGGTGTTCCACCATACCACTGAGTAGTGAATAATGGGCAAATTCACCGAGCCAATCATGGCCAGTAACCCCGCCGCTTTCAAACCGGGTAATGGCTCATCAAACGCTTGATATAAAGCTATCACACCAAGGTACAAAAAAAGCAAAATCAACTCTGACGTTAATCTTGCATCCCAAACCCACCACGCCCCCCACATGGGTTTGCCCCACATTGAGCCGGTACACAAAGCGAGCACTGTCATTAATGCGCCTAAAGGAGCCAAGGCCCGCATCAAGTAGTGACATACTTTCCATTGCCAAACAAAAGCGATAAAGGCACACACTGCCATAGCAAAATACACCGCCATCGACAATATCGCCGTAGGCACATGCAAATAAATAATCCGAAAACTGTCACCTTGTTGATAGTCCGTCGGTGCCCAGGCTATTCCCCATGTTAACCCAATGAACAGGACCAAAGTGGAGACCCAGACCATTCGCTTGTAATAGCGCTGGCAAAAGAAATACAGTTGTTGAGGGTTAGCAGCCCAATGCAGTGACTTCCACATAAATTAACTTCTACTGTAAATTGATGGTTAATGCTTGTTTAGTGACAAATGGACAAAACACACACGTCAATAAGCTAAACGCGACCAATAAGGCCAAATAAGCCTGAACTCTAGGCATAAAGTGAGCACTTTCCATCATAGAAAGGGCAAACAGCAATACGGGCACTTGCAGTGGCAGACAAATCAAAGCCACCAAATAATTGCTTTTGGCTTTCGCTAAGGCCAAAGACTCAGCCATAGTACCAATAGCAGTGAGGGCCAAAACCCCAATTAAAAGCGACAGGGTTAACACGCCAAGAGCGTCCCATGGCAGGTCAAAAACGAGCTTAATGATTGGCATAAAAATCAATAATGGCAAGCAAGTCACTAGCCAATGAGAACACATTTTGGCCGCAATCATCGGGTAAATCCCCTTGGGTCGCATAAAATGTTGCAGTAAAACACCACTGGTCAAATCCGGTTTAAACACTTTATCAAACGACATTAACACCGAGAGCAACACACTTATCCACACCAAATGAGGCGCTAAGTTATGTAACGATTGCTGCTGATGTCCCATGGATAACCCCAACAAAGACAAGACCAGAAGAAAAAAGATCAGCGGGTGAACAATATCGGCCTTATTGCGCCAATGGTGGCGTAGCTCCCGACGCAGTAGTACGCAAAAGACATTAAATAACATAGTCAGACAACACCAATGGTCGTATGGGAAGGGGAAAAAGATCCGTCTCTTGGTGTGAGGTAAAAATAACCAAACCGCCCTGCATGGCAAACTGGCTTATTTGTTGGGTGATCAGAGTGATCCCCTCAGTATCAAGCGTATTAAACGGCTCATCTAATACCCAAACTCGCGCTGAGCTCAACCATAACTTTGCCAAAGCCACTCGCCGTTGCTGCCCTGACGACAGTCGACAAATCGGCTCATCGGCGACCTTGCTTAGCCCTACTTTAACTAACGCTTCAGACACTGAATGGGGGGCGGGTTTACCGACCTCATCACATAATTTGTTCATGTCAGCAAAAAAGCCAAGCTCTTCTCTTGGCGTAAAAACCGGATTGACACCATTGTCATGACCGATAAAAAGCCGTTGCGTAGCATAATGGCTATCAGGCGTATCGAACGGTTGACCAGAAAACAAAACGCGACCGTTATTGGCCGGTCTCATGCCGTTAATCACCTGTAATAATGTACTCTTACCGCAACCATTCGGGCCAATCACTTGCCAAATCTCTCCAGCAGAAAAATCGACGCTCAGAGCCGAGACGATCTTTTGTTGCCCACGACGAACGGTTACATTTTCTAGCGATAACACAATAACGAGAAGGCCTCAGTTTTAACGTTGTCGATCGACAGAGGAGCGTTGAGTTCGTGATGGCGACGAACTACGAGGTTTTTTTGAAGACTGGGCCGCCATTTTTTTTTGTAGTGAAAGCATCAATTCCGCTTCGGCTTTGGGCAATTCACACTCTTCAATAATTTCATTAATATCAGCACCAAGCTGAACCATCTTGTTCGCCCGACTGTACAAACGTCCGTCTTTATCGGCGTTTTCGATTTCCGCAATGCGCTCATTGAGCAATTGCAGTTCACTTTGCTGCTGATTGACTTTGTGACCGAGCCCAACCAATACCGAACGTAACTCGAGGATTTGTTTGTTTTGTTTTTGGTGCTCTTTTTCCACTTGACGCTGCTGCTGACGCTGGTGATCAGAGTTCAAGGCAAGCTTACGCGCAACGCGAACTAAAGCCAGCATCAACACAACACTCAATAATACACTAATGCCGGCGACTACAACCGGCAAAGACAACCAATCAAACGCCATTATAGGTGAGCCATTTCATCCCATTCTTCATCAGTAAGCAATTTATTTAGATCCACTAAAATAAGAAGCTTGCCTTCCCTGTTGCTCACACCTTGAATAAACTTAGAACTCTCATCGGTTCCCACACTCGGGGTCGTATCGATTTCAGAAGAACGCAAATAAACCACTTCAGCGACACTGTCTACTAAGATGCCTATCACCTGATGTTCTGACTCAATCACGATGATACGGGTGTTATCGGTCACTTCACCTTCAACTAAGCCAAATCGAGCACGGGTATCAATGACAGTAACCACATTGCCACGTAAATTGATAATCCCTAATACGTAATCTGGAGCCCCTGGTACCGGTGCAATTTCGGTATAACGCAATACCTCACGCACTTGCATTACATTGATACCATAGGTCTCTTCTTCGAGTTGAAAAGTCACCCATTGTAAGACTTCATCATTTGATTGGTCTTTTTTTACTTCTAATTCGTTAGTTTGAGACATTGTCAATCCTCATCGATGTCATTACTGATGACAAAATTAATTCAACGATTTTACATCAAGTCCAGCTTTTAGCATGGCAATTAATTCTTCTACATGAATTAAAGCACACATTTTTTCTTTTACCATTCCTGCAAGCCAAGGGCGCTTACCGGCTTGAGAGCGCCAATTGATTTGTTCGGTTTTGAGTAGCTCAGTACCCAAAAGTTGTGAGGCAGCTAACCCCCACATACTTTCCCCCAACATGACGATATACTGATAACCGTCTTTGTAGCTTTCATCTGCTAGCTTGTCTGCCATCACCCATTTGGCCGTATCGACCACATCGAGTTGTTGCGCTTTACTGGTTTGTAAGCCTAAGTACCACTTAGGTCGACCAATCAAGTGATTGAGTTCACCGAGCTGATGAATACCACCCAGTTCGTCTAAAGGGACGGCAAACGTCACTTGGTTCACCTCGAAATACAAGACCTGAAAGTCCGTGTCTCTTTGGGTACTTTGCCACTGTGATTGAGGCGCTGCATGTTGCATGCTTGATGCGTGCACATCGTGTTCAGTTTCAATTGTCGAAACAGATTCATTCGTCGGCTCGAAAGTAGACTCAGAGAAGGACGACTCGACAACCTGCTCGTCAATAACCACATCATGAGTATCAAGCGAATCTGTCTCCCAATCTTGTATCTCATCTAGAGCGGCGGCGGGGTCATCAATGTCATTGTCAGCCAAAGAAGCTGCAGTCGATACACTTTCTTGCCTTTCTAATTTAATTTCAACCGTATTTCTTTCAATCAGATCATCAATGTCCTCTAAACTAGAGTGGTTCATGACCTGCAATTGACCTAACAAACGCTCAACATCTTCAAGGTTTGGTACTAAATCAGACTCTCGCTGCGCATAACTGTCTGGCTGAACAAAGCTCGTCTTGGGTTGATACTGTAACGAGTCTTGATGCTCTAAAATGTCGACCTCAGGTGTGGGGACAACATCTTGTTTGGGCGACTCAACCTCTACTTGTTGTAAGGGTAACTCTTGCTCCGAGCCAACCGAACCAGTCTCATCTTCAATCTGAGCTGCGCCCTCTTCGTCATTTTGCTCAGCGTCGCCATCTCGCTTATCGAGCGCGTTCTCATTGCCCTCTGCCAACAAATCAGCAAAGTAATCATCTAATGCTTGTTCACCAGACAGTGGTTTACGTTGCTCATTCATCTAATGCTAACCTTTCAAGATAAGTGAGTAACTGTTTGTAAGCAAATACCCCGCGGCTACCGGACGCAAAGTGGGAAGCCGGTAGGCGCTTTAAACTCGCATCTCTAAATTTTGTATCAATGGGCACTGCAGAGTTCCAAACTTTGTCTGGATAATCCGCTTTCAATTGATTCAACGTTTGTAACGACGCTTTGGTTCGTTTGTCGTACATGGTAGGTACAATCGTAACCGCAAAGCCACTGCTGCGCGACTTTTGCATAATGTCTAAAGTACGGACCATTCGCTCTAGGCCTTTCATGGCCAAAAACTCCGTTTGCACCGGGATCAAAATACGATCGCTCGCTGCTAAGGCATTGACCATCATGACCCCTAAAATAGGCGGACAATCAATCAACACATAATCATAATCAACCGAAAGGGTCTGTAGTGCTTTTTTTAGCACTAATCCCATGCCACTGCGATTGCCTAATACGCGATCCAAAGTCGCCAGTGACATATGCGCCGGGATGATATCAATGCCCTCAATTTGAGTATCAATGACTAACTTTTTGATCGAATAATAATCAAAATCGCGAAATTGAAACAAATCAAATAAGCTTTTTTCAACCTGATCGGAGTCATAACCCAAGTACGTCGTCAATGAAGCATGAGGATCGGTATCCACCATCAAGACCCGCTTGCCCTTTAAACTCAACAAACCTGCTAGGGTGATCGTTGACGTGGTTTTACCAACCCCGCCTTTTTGATTCGCAACACTCCAAACTATCATTTAAGGTGCCCCTACGCCAAGCCGACTTCTAACAAGATCCTTGCTGCAATGTCATCTAAAGGGAGGTCTTCGCTCGAAATCCCCGCTTTAGCCACTGCTTGAGGCATACCATAAACCACACAGGACGCTTCATCTTGAGCCCAAACGGTAGAGCCGGCTGATTTGAGCATTCTTGAACCATCTCGGCCATCGGCCCCCATACCCGTTAAGATCATCGACAGTACTTTGTCCTGATAAATTTTCGCTGCCGAACCAAAGGTGACATCGACACAAGGCTTGTAATTCATTCGCTCCCCTCCATCGAGAATGCGAATACGCGCCGTACCAGCCCGCCCTTCTAGCATCATTTGCATTCCCCCAGGCGCTAAGTAGGCCACCCCTGGTTTGAGTAAATCACCATCTTGAGCTTCTTTCACACTGATTTTACACAGGCTATCTAACCGACTGGCAAAGGCAGAGGTAAAAGTGGCTGGCATGTGCTGAACCAATAAAATCGGATGCGGGTAATTCGCGGGCAGTGCGGTCAAGATTTTTTGCAATGCAACAGGCCCACCCGTAGATGTACCGATGGCTGTCAACTGGTATTTTTTTCCCGATGCTTTGTATTGTCTGGTGCTAACACGCGGCGTCAGCGGACGCGGCGCTCTCGTCGTGGTCGTATTGTCTAACCGTTCAAGCCCTCGCTCTTTCGGCTGAAAGCGCGAAGACACCGTCGACGTTCTACTACTCGAAGATGAAGGTTGAAACGTTGAGGCGCGGCGCATCATCGACTTTTTCGCGGCAATTTCTAATACCCGCTGTTGCAGCAACTTAACCGCTTCATCGCGATTTCTGGCAATGTCTTCGAATTTTTTCGGCAGAAAGTCTAATGCACCTGCATCTAGGGCGTCTAAGGTCGCTTTTGCTCCATCGTGAGTTAACGACGAAAACATTAAAATTGGCGTCGGTGATGCTGCCATAATGGCTTTAACCGCTGAAATGCCATCTAACACTGGCATTTCAATGTCCATGGTGATCACATCCGGCTTAAGCGATTTGGCTTTTTCGACCGCTTCTTTGCCATTTATTGCAACGTCAATCACTTGCAAACGTGGCTCGCTGTTAATAATTTCACTTACTCTACGGCGGAAAAAACTTGAGTCATCAACCACTAATACTTTTATGGCCATTATTATCCTTAATTTCTAACCTGTTATATTCTTGATGCGGCTGCGTATTGTTTTAATAAATCCGGAACATCGAGAATCAGTGCAATATGACCGTCACTGGTGATGGTGGCACCGGCCATACCTGGCGTTCCTTGCAGTAATTTATCAAGTGGTTTAATAACAACTTCTTCTTGACCAATGAGCGTATCAACCACAAAACCAATTCGCTGACTGCCAAGCTGCACAATCACTACGTGACCATGCCCAGAGCGAGCTTGCGTTTTTTCTGCTCGAGGTGCTAACCAGTTTTGCAAGTAAAACAAAGGAATAGACTTATCTCTGACAATAATCGTTAACTGACCGTCGACGACATTAGTGCGACTTAAGTCCAAATGGAAAATCTCATTGACCGACGCTAGCGGTAAAGCAAACGGATGATTTGCCACTCCCACCATCAATGTCGGTAAGATGGCCAGAGTTAAAGGCACCTTGATGGTAATCTTGGTTCCTTTACCCAGTTCCGAATCAATATCGATTAAACCATTTAACGTGTTGATGGCGGTTTTCACTACATCCATGCCAACACCACGGCCGGAAATATCAGAAATTTGCTCTTTACTTGAAAAACCAGGGGCAAAAATAAGATTAAAACACTCTTTGTCTGTCAGTCGCCCAGCAGCATCTTCATCCATCAAACCGCGCTTGACTGCGATAGAGCGCAATTTATCTGGATCCATACCGGCGCCATCATCGACAATCGCCAATTGAATATGATCGCCCTCTTGTGACGCAGAGAGCGTCACTTTACCGGTTTTTGATTTACCCGCTTTTACTCGAACGTCTGGCATCTCAATACCGTGGTCAACCGAGTTTCTGACCAAGTGAATCAAGGGATCGGCAAGCGCTTCAACGAGGTTTTTATCTAAGTCTGTCTCTTCACCTCGCATCTCTAAAACGATGTCTTTCTTCAAGCTTCGTGCCAGATCGCGGACTACACGTGGGAAACGGCCAAACACTTTCTTGATTGGCTGCATACGCGTTTTCATCACCGCGCCTTGCAAGTCCGCTGTCACCACATCAAGATTAGCAACCGCTTTAGACATTTCTTCATCGTTGCTGTTTAAACCTAAGCTCAATAAGCGATTTCGAACTAAGACCAACTCGCCAACCATATTCATGATTGTGTCTAAAGTGGAGGTATCAACACGCACTGTTGCATCCGCTTGTGGTTTTTTTACCGCCGCTGTTTTGGATTCTGAAGCTTTAGGCTCTGGGGCTTTTTTCACAACAGATTGGGTCTCGGCCGGCTTGGGCTTTACGCCAGCAGGCACGGGTTCTGCGGCTTTGGTTGCCATTTCGAGTTCTTCAATGGATGGGCCTTTACCCGCACCATGCAGCTCGTCCAACAGTTTTTCAAACTCCTCATCGGTCATGAGGTCACTGTTAACACTTTCACTGTCGATCGGCGCGGAAGCCGAAGGCGATAAAGACTTGGGCGCACTAGGCTCCTTGACCTCAGCCGATGGCGTTGTGCTCGTTGGGCTATTGCCGACACCGTGTAACTCATCGAGTAATTTTTCAAATTCATCATCGGTAATATCACCCGATTCAGAAACAGGGGCTGGGGCAGCGACTGCTGGCTCCGCGACGCGACCAGGCGCACTGCCTTTGCCATGAAGTTCATCGAGCAGACGTTCAAATTCGTCTTCTGAAATATCATCAATCGAATTGGCATCGATGTGGCTATCAGAGGGCGATGACGACGGCTCAGTCACGGAAACTGGCTCGTCAACGGCTGCTTTGGTCGATTCAGACGCTGCGGCTTCTATTTCGTCTTCGGTTTGCGGGTTACTTAAACGATGTAATTCAGCAAGTAAATCTGGCTCGGCGGCTTCTAGAGGCTCTCTTTCTTGTACCGCTTGGAATTGATTATTGATGGTATCTAACGCTTTGAGCATGGTATCCATCAAATTTGCAGTAACTTGGCGTTGACCATTGCGCAAAATGTCAAACACATTTTCTGCGCCGTGACAGGTATCGACGAGTTCAGTCAGTGACAAAAAGCCTGCACCGCCTTTAACGGTATGAAAACCGCGAAAAATCGCGTTTAATAAATCTTTATCTTCAGGGTTGTTTTCGAGCTCAACTAATTGCTCTGATAGCAGTTCAAGTATCTCACCTGCTTCTATTAAAAAGTCCTGAAGAATATCTTCATCTAAATCGTAGCTCATACGTTACCTTTAAAATCCAAGACTGGATAACAAATCATCAACCTCATCCTGAGAGGCAACTGCGTCTTCGCGCAATTCAGGATGCAGAATAGGTCCTTCACTCTTAATTGCATCTTTATCGATTTTTTTGGCCTCAGCAGGGCGTTGAGACTCGGCAGTCGCTTCTTCACCTTGACCACTAAAGAGCGTTAAAATATCAACCAAACGTCCTTCGACTTCATTAACCAAAGTGATCACTCGACGAATAATTTGGCCGGTGAGATCTTGAAAATCCTGCGCCATCAAAATCTCAGTCAGTTGATTTTTTAATTCCGAACTATTGCCTTCGACTTGAGAGAGCAAATCATCGATGTTGTGGCACAGGGTTTTAAACTCGGTGAGGTTAATTCGGCCATGCATCAACTCATTCCACTGTGGACGAACCTTTAACAAACCCTGGTGTAACGCATCGGCAATGGGTAAACATTCATCAACAGAATCCATGGTTTTATTGGCTGCCACTTCGGTCTTTTCAATCACATAATTGAGCCTTTCTCTTGCGTCAGGCATTTCATCTTGTGCAATTTCTGACAAACGATCTTCTAAATGAAAGTTTTGCAAAGAATCGTGCAATTGACGCGTCAACAACCCCACTTCGCGCAGTAATGACTCATCGGATTGTTTCACGAGAGAAGCGAGCAGTTGATTGGCCTCAACCTGCTTTCCCTCTTCGAGGAACGAAACTAAAGATTTTGCTTGCTCTAGTGAGATCATTGCCATAAAACCTTGTTAATTATTATATTAAGCGTTAACAACAACCGTAAAAATATCAAGTTACTTCCCTCTAAACAGTGAAGCTACTGACATTTTAACTGTTATAAGCGCTCAAAAATTTTATCGAGCTTTTCTTTTAACGTCGCGGCGGTAAATGGCTTAACAATATAACCATTGACCCCGGCTTGGGCCGCTTCAATAATTTGTTCTCGCTTCGCTTCCGCTGTAATCATCAATACAGGCAGGTGTTTCAATTCGGCATCTGCTCGAATATTTTTCAACAAGTCAATGCCTTGCATACCAGGCATATTCCAGTCAGTCACTACAAAATCAAAGTCGCCTTTTTTTAACATCGGCAAGGCCGTCAAACCATCATCGGCTTCTGCAGTATTGTTAAAACCCAAATCTCGTAATAAGTTTTTAACGATACGACGCATAGTTGAAAAATCATCAACAATAAGGATCTTTATGTTTTTATTCAAAATCGCCTCCACTGAAAGTTATTTATCAGTGTCATTATTTATTTTTTGTCCACTCACTGAGTTTAGTGCGCAAACGCTGCATTGACTGGCTTAGTATCTGACTAACGCGAGATTCACTCACTCCTAATACTGCACCGATTTCTTTTAAATTTAATTCTTCATCATAATAAAGTGATAGTATCACAGACTCGCGTTCTGGAAGTTGCTTAATTGCATCGACAAGTGCCATGCGAAACGATTCATCAGCCACATGCTTAAATGGATTATCCATAGCTTGGTCATCATCTACGCGACCGATGGTATCTTCCGCTACCCCCAAATCTTCAATTCCCACCAAACGTGAGCTGTTAATGTCCGATTGCATAGCATGCAATTGTGCGAGTGACATATCGA
The DNA here is from genome assembly GCF_040957575.1 of Vibrio sp. HB236076. Classification (NCBI taxonomy): domain Bacteria; kingdom Pseudomonadati; phylum Pseudomonadota; class Gammaproteobacteria; order Vibrionales; family Vibrionaceae; genus Vibrio; species Vibrio sp. HB236076. Next base: position 1,055,673 of record NZ_CP162601.1, on the reverse strand, counting down.
GATGCTGCGCAATTTCTGCGTCGCTTGGGTCGCGGTTTAGCTTCGCTTCTAATTCTGCAATGGCTTGGTTAATATCGCGATTGTTCTTGTGCACCGACCTAGGTACCCAATCTCCCTTGCGAATATCATCGAGCATTGCGCCTCGAATTCGAATTCCCGCGTAAGTTTCAAAACTGGCCCCTTTTGAGCCGTCATAGTTTTTGCGAGCTTCAATTAAGCCAATCATCCCCGCTTGTATTAAATCTTCTACCTGAACACTTGGTGGCAAGCGGCCGAGTAAATGATGAGCAATACGCTTAACAAGCACAGAATACTTTTCGATAAAATCTCGTTGTGATTGCGGGTTTACTGCTTGGCCGTATGTCAGCGCTTTATTCACCAAACGGCTCCTCTAAATACTCTTTACGTGAAACTAACCGTTCAACAAAAAATTCTAAATGGCCACTCGGGCTACTGGGGATCGGCCAAGTTAATGCCTTATTCGCCAGTGAATACATTGCCAAGGCCGCAGGAGAGCGAGGAAATGCATCCACGACAATTTTCTGTTTTTTAACTGCTTGTCTAACTTTATCATCTAATGGGATACATGCCACAAGCTCAAGACTAACATTTAAGAATCTCTCTGTGACCAAGGTCAATTTTGCAAACAATTCTCGACCCTCTCGGTAGCTCCTCACCATATTCGCCACAACCTTGAAGCGCTGAACCTGGTGTTCGCGACTGAGGAGCTTAATCAAAGCATAGGCATCGGTAATTGAGGTGGGTTCATCACATACCACCATGACCACATCTTGTGCTGCCCTGGCAAAACTGACCACCATATCGGAAATGCCCGCAGCGGTATCAACCAACAACACGTCCATCTCTTCTTCGAGACTGCCAAAGGCACGGATCAAGCCAACGTGTTGAGCATGAGAGAGTTCTGTCATGCTTTGTGTCCCGGATGTTGCCGGAATAATTCTGACGCCGTAAGGCCCTTCAACGATGGCGTCTTGCAGTTCACACTCTCCGGCGAGTACATGACCTAAATTGCGTTTCGCTCGAATGCCCAACATTACATCAACATTAGCCAGTCCCAAATCGGCATCGAGCACCATCACCTTTTTGCCCTGCTTGGCCATAGCAATGGCTAAACCCAAGGTTATATTTGATTTCCCAACCCCGCCTTTGCCTCCCGTCACAGTAATGACTTTAGTTAACGAAGGTTGAGTAAGACGGCGTAGGCCGCTAGCTTGATCTTGTATCATTTTATTTGTCATATCTACTCGCCGCCTCAAAGCCCTTCAACATCACTATTCCAGTAATGAGGCTCGTTTTCCGTTGAACGCTCCAACAGTTCATTTGCTTTTGCTACCATGTATTTAGGTTGAGCAAGCACAATGTCTTCTGGCACTCTTTGTCCGTTTGCAATATAGGCAATCGGTAATGCATTTTGTATGGTGACACTAATAAACTCACCCAAACTGAGCGACTCATCTAATTTGGTTAAAATACAGCCGGACAATGGGATACGCTTAAAGTGATCGATGGTTTCTTGCAGTACTTGTCGCTGCGCTGTGGCAGGCAACACCAAATAACTGTAAATGGTTTCACCGCTATCTTGCATCAAGGTATCGAGCTGTTCGGACAAACGCACATCTCTTTGCCCCATACCTGCGGTATCGACTAAGACTAAACGACGATTTCTCAACTGATAGATAACATCGGCTAACTCATTAGAATCTTTAGCAACTTTTACCGGACAGCCCATAATTCTGCCATAGATAGCCAGCTGCTCATGGGCACCGATGCGATAGGTATCGGTGGTGACAAGCGCAACGTTATCCGCGCCGTATTCCATTGCCGCGCGGGCAGCGAGCTTGGCAATGGACGTCGTTTTACCCACCCCAGTTGGGCCGAGTAAAGCCACGACACCACCTCGTTTTAAAATGTCTTGTTTGGTGACGTGAATCTGATCGGCAACTAAAGAGAGCAATGCTTTCCAGGCTTTTGCCGGCTTGGTGTCTTCAGGAATGTAACACGCCAGTTGGTCTGCGAGATCAGACGACAAGCCCATTCGTTCTAAACGTTTGATCAACATGGCTCTTAAAGGCTCTCTGCGTTCCACTTCTTGCCACATCAATCCAGACACCTGATGCTCTAATAAACGACGGATTGAATTCATGTCATCACGCAGCATTTCAAGGTGGTCATCATCGCCTTGATGAGAATCACGAGGCGGCGTATTTTGTCGTCTATCTTTAAGTGCTTGCGACACTCTACGGGCCGACTCGTGCAATGGTCGCTCTTCTTCTCGATATCGGCTTTGACGGTCGAGTAAAGCAGACAAACTGTCGTTTTGTGGGGAGCGCTGTTGACCGCTGTCCTCATCGCCTTGCCCAAACTGTTTGAGGATATTAGCAAACTTTTTCGACATCCCATGCCCCCCACCAAGGTTGACACGGTCTTCATCCAGAGCGCGAGACTCATTTTGAGTTGAAGCGTGCTCTTGTGAAAAATAACCTCGGCTTGCTTGAGCTGCGCGTTGCGTGGATTGCTCAAGTTTGTTGGCCACCTGATCACCATCAATCGCCGCAACAATTTCAACGCCGCCCGCCACTTTTTTATTTGACATGATCACCGCATCGACACCCAATTCGCTTTTGACTTGCTTGAGTGCTGACTTCATATCTTTGGCAAAAAATCGTTTTATCTTCAAATCTATAACCTACCTGCTCGGGTTAATTACCCACAGCTTGAACAATCCGAATTTGTTTTTCATCGGGTATTTCCTGATATGACAATACCCTGAGGTTTGGAATGGTATTTTTCACAAACTTGGCCAAAGTCGAGCGCAGTACACCTGACGTCAACAAGACTGCAGGCTCTCCTTTGAGCTCTTGTTCTTGCGTTGCTTGGCTTAAGGAAGATTGTAATCTTTCTGCTAAACCGGGCTCGATCCCCGCCGATTCTCCGCCAGAAGCCTGCATGGTTTGATGCAATATTTGTTCCAACTCAGGAATCAGGGTTATAACCGGCAACTCAGGCTCTATACCATTGATTTCTTGTACAATTAATCGCTTAAGCGCAATGCGAACTGCCGCCGTGAGAACGTCAGGTTCTTGACTCTTTGACGAGTACTCCGACAGGCACTGAACAATACTGCGGATGTCTCGAATCGGTATCGCTTCGTGCAGTAAGTTTTGTAGTACCTTCACGACGACCCCTAAAGACAACTGGTCGGGTACAAAGCCCTCGACCAATTTAGGTGCGCTTCTCGAAAGCATATCCAATAAGTTTTGTACTTCTTCATGGCCGAGAAGTTGTGCTGCATTGTTGAGAAGTAGTTGACTAAGGTGAGTCGCCAGCACGGTTGAGGGATCAACAACTGTATAGCCTAGAGCCTGAGCGTGCTCTTTCTGGTCGTGTTTGATCCATACCGCTTCTAGACCAAAGGCCGGGTCTTTGGTTGGCTCACCATCGATCATGCCATACACTTGACCTGGATTGATAGCCAGTTCTTGATCAGCGCGAATTTCTGCCTCACCGACAGCAACTCCCATCAGGGTGATCCGATAACTATTGGGAGTCAACTCCAAGTTATCGCGTATGTGCACCGCAGGAATGAGAAAGCCAAAATCTTGCGATAATTTTTTTCTCACGCCTTTAACGCGTTCTAGTAGTTCGCCACCTTGCTCTCTATCAACGAGTGGGATAAGTCGATAACCCACTTCAAGTCCAATAACATCAACGGGTTGGACATCATCCCATGATAATTCTTTTTGCGATGGGGTTTCCGCGTTTTGCTCTGCGGTGAGTGGCATCGGTTCTTTCTTTTTGCGCTTTTGCTTTTGATCCATCCAATAAGCCATACCGCCAGCCATCAAGGCTAAGGTTAAGAACGCAAAATGTGGCATACCAGGGACAATCCCCATCACCCCTAAAATAGCGGCAGTAATCATGAGTGCTTTGGGGTTGTCGAACAACTGGAACACCAGCTGTTCACCCATGTCTTCATCGGTATTTTGCCGTGTCACCATCATCGCAGCCGCAATCGACAGTAACAGAGATGGGATCTGTGCAACTAAACCATCACCGATGGTTAACAAAGTATAAATTTCTATCGCATCGCCAAAGCCCAAGCCATATTGGGCCATACCAATGCTCAACCCACCGACGATATTAATAAACAGGATCAAAATCCCGGCAATGGCGTCGCCTTTAACAAATTTGGATGCACCGTCCATAGAACCGTAGAAGTCGGCTTCTTTAGTGACTTCGTTACGCCTATCTCTGGCTTGCTCTTGGTCGATCAAACCTGCATTGAGATCGGCATCAATCGCCATTTGTTTACCAGGCAGAGCATCCAAGGTAAAGCGGGCGCTCACTTCAGAAATACGCCCTGCCCCTTTTGTCACAACGACGAAGTTGATGATCATCAGAATCAAAAACACCACCAGACCGACAGCATAGTTACCGCCAATCACGACATTACCGAACGCTTCGATAACATTACCAGCCGCATCACCGCCTTCATGGCCTTTGAGTAACACCACCCGAGTTGAGGCGACATTCAGTGCCAAGCGCAATAAAGTGGCAATCAACAACACCGTTGGAAACGCAGCAAAGTCTAATGGACGGCGCGTGTACACGGTCACCAATAACACCACCATGGCCAAGGCGATATTAAAGGTAAAAAACATATCCAACAAGAATGCTGGCATTGGCAACACCACCATGGCCAACGTGGCCAAAACCATAACTGGCGCACCAATAGCAGGTATCGATTGCTTGGGTAATTTTGACCATTGCTGAGAAAATGGCAGTTTAAACTTCATAGTGGTTCCAAAAAATAAATCACTTTTATAAACAGCGAGTTAGACGAGAGCAATCTAAATCAAAACCCACGTTTACACAAGGGTAAAGTTTCTGTATACGTCAATATTGTGACACTAGTATTGACTAAAAAATAACATTAGTAACGATAATCTGGCGGTATCGGCAAGGCGTAATCACGCAAATTGGGCCGTTGACCACGCTGTTTGCGATACTGTTTTAACTGATAGAGATAAGCAAGAATTTGAGCTACCGCAGTAAACAAGCCTTCGGGTATTTCTTGCTCTAGCTCAGTGGTGTAAAAAAGTGCCCGAGCTAATGGCGCGGCAGGAACAATGTCAATTTGATGCTCACGAGCAATCTCTCGAATTTTTAACGCCATGTGGTCGCTGCCCTTAGCGACCACGATGGGCGCTTTGTCCAAGCTTTGATCATAGCGAAGCGCAACAGAAAAGTGCTCTGGGTTGGTCACGATAACATCCGCTTGCGGGACCTCCGCCATCATTCTTCGCTGTGCAGCCTCGCGCTGTAACATGCGGATCCGCCCTTTGACCTCGGGTTTACCCTCGGTGTCTTTATACTCATCTTTGACTTCTTGCTTGGTCATTTTCAACTGATTATTGTGCTGCCAAATTTGAAATGGGATATCAATAGCGACCACAATTAATAATGAACAGCTTATCAACAATACAAACTGACTCAGTATATCCAAAGCGTGAAATATGTTGCGTGGGTAAACGTCAATCGAGAGTTGGGCGAGATCAAAACGGGACGCTTGAATTAGAAAAAACGCCACCCCAGCCACCAAAGACACTTTGAGTATCGATTTGATCAGTTCTACCCAGCTTTGCATGCCTAACATGCGCTTAAACCCCGACAAGGGATTCATTTTCGACAGCTTAGGTCGCGCGGCTTCAGCAGAAAACTGTATGCCTCCCAGCCCTGCTGCGCCGATCAAAGCAGCAAAAAATAAAACTAACAAAATCAGCAGTAAAGGGCCTATCAACTCCCCCATTGCAGCAAACGCAATATCAAACAGCTTGGATTGATCGAAAATTTCTTCACGAGTTAGGAGGAATAATCGCGACATCACTGCGTATAAGGCTTTGGCAAGTGATTCACCAAACCACATCAAAGCCACAGAGCCAACCACAAGTACAGATACCGATGCCAACTCTTTCGAACGAGCGACCTGCCCTTTGTCTTTCGCTTGCTGCCGCCTTCGGGGGGTGGCTTCTTCTGTTCTTTCCTGACCATCGGATTCCGCCATCCGGTCCTCCCTTAACAGTTAACTCGAGCAATTTGACAAATTTCTTGCTCAGCAAATTGCCAGAAAACCTGATAATGACCATACAAGCCTGAAATCATATACCAACATAACAATAGGCCAACCAGCAACGCAAAAGCAAAACCCAGTGAGAAAATATTGAGCTGGGGCGCAGCGCGGGTCATCACCCCAAAAGATAAGTTAATCGTTAACAACGCGATGATCCCCGACAAAGACATGGTCAAGGCCACTTTGAACATCACCGCTAGCCAACTGGCAATATTGTGAAAATCAGCAGCCACTAACGACTCACCAATAGGCAAGGTGTTAAAACTCATCACGACGAGCTGAATCATTTTGAGGTGACCATCGGTTGCCAAAAAAAACAAGGTCGTCAATAACATAAACAATTGACCCAGTAATGGCGTGCTTTGTCCATTGGAGGGGTCAACCATAGAAGCAAAACCCAAACTGGCCTGCATACCGAGAATTTGGCCAAGAATCACAAAAGTTTGCACAACAAACTGTGTGATCATCCCCATTGCGACGCCAATAATAATTTGTTGAAACAAAATCAAAAAACCATCAAAAGACAACAGAGTAATATCAGAAGGCACCGCGGGAATAGCTGGCATGACGGCAAATGTGATCGCGAGGCTAAGGTAAAGGCGAACGCGAGATGACACAAAGCGCGCCCCAGTAACGGTCATCACCATCAGCATTGACGAAATACGGGTAAAAGGCCAAAAATAGTTGGCTAACCAGTCGAGGATCAGAGTGGCGGGAAATGCTTCCATCAGTACAACACTTGCGGCATTCGCTCAATCAAGCTGTAAAAGTATTCCATCATCATTTGTGTCATCCAATGACCGAAGAAAATTAACGCCAATAACGTGACGACCAAACGCGGTAGAAAGCTTAAAGTTTGTTCATTAATCGACGTCGCCGCTTGGAAAACAGCCACAATCAAGCCCACTAACAAACTCGGGATGATGATCACGCAGACCAGTAACAGGACCATCCACAATGCGTCGCGAAAGAGTTCGACAAATAACTCAGGGGTCATGTAACGCTCCTTTCTTTACTTAGGTGACAAAACTGCCAGCCAAGGTCGACAAAATCAAATTCCAACCGTCAACTAAAACAAACAGCATCAATTTGAAAGGCAATGAGACTATCATTGGCGATAACATCATCATACCCATGGCCATCAACACAGAGGCCACCACTAAATCGATGATCAAAAAAGGCAAGAAAAGCATAAAACCAATTTGAAATGCCGTTTTTAATTCAGAGGTAATAAATGCGGGAATCAACACGGCCATCGACACTTGCTCTGGAGTGTCGACCTCTTGCCCTGACATATTGACAAAGGTTTCGAGATCTTTCACGCGTGTTTGTTTGAGCATAAACGCTTTCATCGGCGCTTGAGCATTGTCAAATGCCTGGCGGGCCGTCACCTGTTCATTGAGATAAGGTTGTACCGCTTGGCGATTGATTTGATCAAACACCGGAGACATAATAAAAAAGGTCAAGAACAGAGCAATCCCGATGATCACTTGGTTGGATGGCGTTTGTTGTAGCCCCATCGCTTGGCGCAAAATCGACATGACAATCACAATACGGGTAAACGACGTCATCAAAATCACCATGGCCGGTAAAAAACCGAGCATGGTCATTAAGGCGAGAATTTGCAGCGTAACTGAGTAATCCTCACTGCCATCGTCGTTGGTGGTAACCGTCAGCGCAGGAATACCACCACTGGTCTGAACTTGACCCACGCCACTATTGCTAATAAACGACGATGATGACACGCTACCATTGGTGACAGTGGTGGTTTGTTCCTCGGTCACAGCAAAAGAAAATGTGCTGTAAAACAACAATAAGGCCGTGTAAATCAGCCCCAACCACGTCTTGAGAATTTTATTTTTCATCTGTTTTGATTCGCTTTGCCAGCAACTGCTGAAACGGGGATGCCGCCGGTCCAGCAGTGGATTCTAATCGCTGTTCCAACTTGGCTATCAGGTGAATATTTTGCGCCGTTACCCCGATGAGAAATTGTTCATCGCCAGCTTCAACAACCGCAATTCGCTCTTTGGTGCCCACAGGGAGTTGACTAATAATTTTTAGCCCATGACGCTGAGTCAAGCCCCCGCCATTTAAGCGTTTAATCCCCCAAGCCAGTATGACAATCAAAGCGATCACCAGTAACAGCGACAACACACTTGAAGCAATCTCTAAACTGGGCCCTTGCCCTTGCTCTGCGGCCATCAAAGGTCGGCTGATAAAGCAAAGCGAAACCACCAGCCCTGCAAGACGATACATACTCATTAGCGCAGCTTTTTAATTCGTTCAGTTTGACTGATGACATCGGTCAAACGAATACCAAATTTATCATTGACGACCACCACCTCACCATGAGCAATTAGCGTCCCGTTGACTAATACGTCCAAGGATTCACCGGCCAAACGGTCGAGTTCGACAACCGAGCCTTGATTGAGTTGTAGCAAGTTGCGAATACTGATTTTTGAACGCCCCACTTCCATAGAAATCGTGACCGGAATATCCATTATGGTGTCGAGCTTTCGACGCTCGTCATCAGTGATAGGTGAAGCGCTGTCCTCTAAATCCTCAAGCGGGGCACTTTGAACGTCATCGTCATTGTTCACCGAAGGATCTTCACCCAAGGCGGCCGCCCACTCGTCAGCCAATTTTTGATCGTCACTAGGTTCCATTTTCGCTCCTCAAAGCATCGTTATTCGTCTTCGTTATTATCTTCAAGTTCGGCCATCATGTCTTTACTCAAAAAAGACAGATCGGTCTTAGCAACTTGGGGCCGCTCGATTTCTTGCGCCACTTGAACCGCCAGTTTATCGCCAGAGCGCCCCATTTTAACCCGATAAGTCGGTAACTCTTCAACAAACATGACCGCGTGTTCAGGCATGTTGATTGGAATAACATCGCCAGGTCTTAACTCCATCAAATCCCTTAAAGACAGGTCTTTCTCAAGTAAGTTGACCCTAAAGTTCACTTGGCAGTCCATGATTTCATCTCGCAGTGCTGAGCTCCAACGCACATCAGTTTCCATCTTATCCGATTGCACCCCCGCATCGAGCAACTCGCGAATTGGCTCTAGCATCGAATAAGGCATCACCATGTGAAAGTCGCCACCGCCACCATCGACTTCAATATGAAATGAGCTGACAACAATCACTTCGGTTGGGCTAACGATATTCGCCATACTCGGGTTGACTTCGGAATCTAAGTACTCAAACTCGACCCCCATCACCGGTGACCAGGCTTCGCGATAATCTTCAAAGACGATTTTGAGCAACAATTGAATAATGCGTCTTTCGGTAGGAGTAAATTCACGGCCTTCAATTTTGGCGTGAAATCGTCCGTCACCACCAAAAAAGTTTTCGACTAAAATGAAGACTAAACGCGCTTCCATCGTCACCAAAGCCGTGCCCTTTAACGGCCGAAATCGCACCATATTCAAGCTGGTAGGCACATACAACGTATTTTGGTACTCACCGAATTTCATCATTTGCACGCCATTGATTGACACTTCAGCTGTCTTTCGCAACATGTTGAACAAGCTGATTCGCATGTGGCGAGCAAAGCGCTCATTAATAAGCTCTAAGGTCGGCATGCGACCGCGTACAATACGGTCTTGGGAAGAAAAGTCGAAACTCACCGCACTTTCATCGGCAACGGTATTGGTTTCTTCTATTTCTTCCTCGACATCATCTACGCCATGTAATAGCGCGTCAATTTCGTCTTGGCTTAATAAATCTGTCACATGTCACCTATTATTGGATTACAAAATCGGTAAACAACACCTTTTCGATAACGGGGCTGCCGATCACTTTGGCTAAGGCCGCTTTAACATCATCAGTGGCACGCTCTCTCAATTCAATACGGCCAGTCGTTGAACGCAATTGCTCAACAGTCGCGGTCGCAAAAGTCGATAACAACGTACTTTCGATCAAAGGTGAGTGGTATTGCGCTTCTTCTTCGTGCTGACTGCCACGCACCATTAATTGGACTTTAATTTGCACCATGCGATCTCGTGTATCCCCCGTCACATTAAAGATAAAGGGCTGGGGAATATTGACATAAACTATGGGCTCTTCCGGTTTGGTGACCTGACTTGCCACTTCCCCTTCTGGGGCGGTACTGGCGTCGTCTTCACCGCCGAGCAAAAAAAAGGCAGCGCCTCCCCCACCGAGCAATAGTACAACCGCAATAATGATGATAAGCATTAATTTACTTTTGCCCTTTGGGGTCTCTTCTTGTTCTTCAGCCATGGTACTCTCTTTTTATTGTCATTAAGTATTCGCGCATCACACTGAGGGATTATGCGTAAAAGCTAACGCCGTTTGCCGATGTCGGTAACGTCACATTGACAACGGATTCATCCTCATTCAATGCGCCCATTTCAGCGCCTTGTTCGTTGTGACTGCCCTGGCCACCTTGTGCCAGACCACCGGAGTTAGACTGCTGTCTGGCCTCCTGCTGCACGCTGGTTTCTCCCAAGCTAACCCCTTGAGAAGACAGCATATCGCGTAAACGTGGCATGGTGTGTTCAATCATATCTCTCGCCTGTGGCGTTGCAACAGTAAAGTGTACGTTAGCGCCATCGGAGTGTAAATTCATCCGAATATGTAAACGCCCAAGCTCTGGCGGGTCTAATCGTATGTCCAAACTTTTTAAGTTTTTCGCCATCATCATCTGAACTTTTTCGTTCAGTTGATCATGAGCCAACTCTCGAGTCATATTCATCGCGGTGAAATCCGTTCTCATCGGTGCCATACTCGATGTCGGCGTTGCTGATAAGCCTTGGTTACTAGAAGAATATCCTGCTGATACCGTGCCAGCCGCAGATTTGTGCTCGGCGCCAGTCACAGAAGACAATTCGTTCATCATCTGTGTTCGTTGACGCTTGAGCACAGTTCGGTCATTGTCTGTGCCTTGGCTGTTGACTGCTGCTCTTTGCGCGATAAACTCATTGAGCATTTTTTCGTTGCTCATAGGCGCAGATTCACCCTTGTCCACACCCAGGTCCCCCCCCACTTGTGGCACAGACGGTGCTGACTTTACTTGCGAGAGTGGGGATGGTGATGTACTCACTGGCACCGGTAATTCATCAGCAGAAACGGCGCCCATGACAGAGGGTCGCACGTCCGTTTGCGCCATCAATGTTTGAGACAATAACTGCTCAGCAACCGCGACTTGGTCGGGCTGTACTAACGGAGAATGAACCAAGGCTTGCAGTAATTGCTGCTGCGTCGGTGATACCGCTTGACCTTGTGCCAAAGACTGAGCGACCTTATCTAATGCCGCATCGGCCTGCTCGCGAGGAATCTCTGTCTTATCTGACGCGCTTTGCATCAACAGATGGGTAAGTTCAAGCGCCAGTTGATCATCATGGTTTAGCGGTTGGTTGGGTGAACTTGAACGCAGTGTTTCTGTCACCGCTTTGCTATCAAGGTCACCAGTTGGCTCGTCTGTCGGCGCATGCCATTGTGCCGCTAAGGCCACTTCATCCGACAACGAGTCGCTCCAATCAATCCCATCTTCGCCATTGGGTATTTCTGCATTGAGCTTAGTCATTGGTTCAACAAATGCCAGGGATGGCGTGCTTATCGGCCCCTCTTCGTGAGTCGTACGAAGACTCGGCATTTGGCTCACAATATCATCGCCGTTTTGCGTTAGTGGCAAATCTTTGCCGCTTTTGTCAAAGAGCGCTTGATGGTATTGGTTTAGCCTTTGTAATAGCGTTTGCCCATCACTCATGGTTTGCTCGGCTTGCATTTTCACTTGTTCATCAATAGGGACGCTGGTAAGGGCGCTAGAGTCAAGTGGCTTGCTTGTTTCAACAATCGGCTGACTGTGGGTCTCTTGTGATAAACGAGCCCCAGACGAAGCCTGAAAATTTGTTTCTACTTCAATTGTTTGTGCGTCTTTTGGTGCGTCTTTTTGTGCTTGGGTGCCTGCGGTGTCATTAACGAAACCCTCAGGTTGTTTCGCCTCGTTCACTGTTTGGATAACGTGCTGTGCGTCGTTGTCGACTGAGTCACTTTTGGCAGCGTGGCGGTCAAGAAAAGGAGAAACCTGACTGTATTGTGCTTCCGTCTCTGCACCTACCACCTCATCAGACTGAGCGGCAGTCTTCGTCTTTTCATCGGCGGTGCGATGAACAGGGGCGGTTGAAAGTGCTTGAGTACCCGCAATGACTTTGCCTTCAAAAGCAACTGAGCTGGTCGATTTTGATGCTGTGTTGACTTCTGTCAAAACTGAATCCGCCTCGTCTTCCTCACCACCGCCTTCAGAGACCGGTGCCGATGGCAACACTAGGCTGTTTTCTTGTTCAGACTCAGACGACTCCAGCAGTGACGTTGACTGCTGGCTATGAGTCGTATCCGCGTTTAGCTCAGCAGAAGGCTTGGATCCCCCTGTTGTCGCTTCAGCTAGGTGCCCTGGCTGCTTCGCTTTTTTTTCGCTTGATTGCGCTTCTATTGCTTCGTTAAATACGCCTTGAAACTGGTGTTTTTCGCTGTTGCTCAGCGAGGCAATTTCACGGTCACCTTGACCAATAGAGGGCTCTTTCGCAGGCTTAGCAGAGGGGGATAAAGATACATTCATAGGCTTTGTCTCAACAAAAACAAGAAAATACAGGCATCATCACTAATACATGGAGAGGTACTTTGTGAAATACAGCTCGACACTTTCAACAACACGCTCACGGTTACAGCGGTTAACTAGCGACTTGTTGGTCACTTAAGTCAATAGCTCACCTAAGCAACTTTGGTTTAACTCAGTCATCATTAACCAAGTAAATAATAATGATGTTAGCAATAATCACGCCATAACTAGAAAAGCGTTTTTCGATACGACAAGGAAGCAAATTCATCCATCAATTTTTGCTCCTTCTTTTGCTCTTGTTTTTTCTTTTCCTGCGCTTTTTTCTCAAGTAACACTTCATAAGAACGTCGCTGCTGACGAACTTGATGCCAGTGTTGCTGAGCAGACTCCACTTGCTGCTTAAAGTGGGTTTCCGCTTGTTTTTGCTTCGTTAACGTGTCATCAAGTTGAGTTAAAAAGCGGTTGAGATGCATAAATTGACTTGCCGTTAATCCCGATTGGCCTTTTTCCACTAATTGTTGACAGTAATCTAAGCGATATTGTTCGATTTGAGCCACTTGCTGATAATAATTGTCGAGTTCAGCGCGAGCTTGAGCAATGGCATTGATTGCCGATTTTTCTTTCGACTGCGCTTGCTCAATTAAAAAATCCAGTGCGTTTTCCATTCCTCATCACCCGCTCAAAATGCTTTTTAACATATTGATACACATATCGTATGGCACCGACTCTTTCATTTGCTGCTGTAAGAAACCGTCCAGTTTGGGCTTGAGCGTAAACGCACTGTCGATCGCGGGATCCGTCCCTGGCTTGTAGGCGCCAATTGAGACTAAGTCTTGGTTTTTACGACATATTGACAGCACCTGGCGCACTGCTTTAGACATCAACATGTGCTCATCGGTGGTAATTTGCGGCATAACTCGGCTCACGGACTTTTCAACATCGATGGCAGGATAATGACCCGCATCAGCCATTTCACGCGATAGCACAATGTGCCCATCTAAGATGGCTCTCGAAGCATCCGCAATCGGATCTTGTAAATCATCGCCTTCGGTCAATACCGTGAAAAATGCGGTGATCGAACCTTGATTTTCACTGCCGTTGCCAGCGCGCTCAACCAAGGCGGGCAACTTGGCAAAAACAGACGGCGGATAACCTTTGGTCGCTGGCGGCTCACCAACCGATAATGCGATCTCTCGTTGTGCTTGCGCGTATCGCGTCAAAGAATCGAGCAGCAGTAACACATCAAGACATTGATCGCGAAAGTATTCAGCGATAGTTAACGCGGTTTGACATCCTTTCAAACGCATGAGAGGAGAAGCGTCTGCAGGCGCGGCAACCACAACCGCTCTTTCTCGCCCATCAACGCCTAAAATTTCTTCGATAAATTCTTTTACCTCTCGCCCACGCTCACCAATCAGACCAACCACCACGACTTGAGCAGTGGTCCCTCGCGTCATCATGCCTAGAGTCACCGACTTACCGACGCCAGAGCCGGCAAAAAGCCCAATCCGCTGCCCTTTACCCACGGTCAATAAACCATTGATGGCTTTAAGCCCGACGTCCAAAGGCTCAGTAATGGGTTTTCGGGCAAGGGGGTTAATCGGCTTCGCATTAAAACTCGCTTTGTTTTCACAAAAAATAGCGCCAAGACCATCAAGCGGCTCACCGCTGCCATCAACCACACGACCGAGTAATCCCATCCCGACAGGAATGCCTGAATCATGAGTCAGTGGCGTCACTTTCGCCCCGGGCAAAATACCTTGAATTTGATCGCTGGGCATGAGAAACAAGCTCTCACCAGAAAAACCCACGACTTCGGCTTCCATTTGACCGTGCATGGTTTCAACCAAGCACACACTACCAATAGGGGCTCGACATCCGGTGGCCTCTAACGTGAGACCAATCACGCGCACCAATTTCCCAGAGACCACTGGGCGCGTGGTAAGGCCCTTGGTTTTATATTGCTTGAGACGTTCTTCTAGAGCCAGCATCAACTCTGATCCTGGAACTGGTTTGTTTCACAAAAGTTTTTTAACACTTGACGAATGCGATCTTCCATCTTGTATTCAATGTGTGAATCGCCAAGCTGAATTTGCACATCACCGCGCTTTAACGCCGGCTCATCGTTTAATTGCCAATGTTTTTGCGCTTGTTGCTGAGTATCGTAGTGTTGTCTTACCAACTCGGCATCTTCAGGGTTGAGACTCAATTGAATCTCATGGCCCGTAATAGGCAATACGTCACACGCCTCTTTTACCGCTTCAAGAATCACTTGCGGATTGCACGTCGCCTCTACGTGCACCACTTCTTTTACCAGCATGAGTACCATCTCAATCAGTTGTTTTTCCACTTGTTGATTCATTAGAGCCAGTGGCTGACTGAACTGATCTGCCAAAGCCGTAAAGGCGTCAACCGTTTGATTGATCTGCTCTTGCGCTTGCTCAAGCCCGTCTTGGTAACCCTGTTCACGTCCTTCCTCTAAGCCTTGGTGATGCCCCTGTTCCTTACCTTTTTCAAAGCCTTGGTTAAACCCAGCTTCTTGCCCTTGGTGCAAGCCTTCTTGATAGGCTCCTTGCTTGATAAGTTCAATCTGCTCTTCGGTTAATTCCAACACCGGCTCTTCAACAGGACTAGGATCAGCAGGCGCCCAACTTGGGTCGTAGTTTAAGGCCGTCTCTCGGGCGCGAGTTTGCTGACCGGCGCCGTAATCTGGCAACCCCCAAGCGGTGGCAGATTGCTCTAAATCATCATGGTTATCAGGGCGAATAAAGCCTCGTTTTCTCGACATTATTTATCCTTATCTGAACACTTTTGTATCTTGTACAAAAAAGTTACAAGAACTCATCTCCGCCACCGGAAAGCATGATTTCACCACTGTCGGCCAGTTTGCGAGCAATGCCCAAAATTTCTTTTTGCGCCGACTCAACATCAGCAACGCGAACAGGGGGCATGGCTTCAATGTCATCGCGCATCATATCCGCTGCGCGTTTAGACATGTTTTTAAACACTTTCTCTCTCAGGGTTTCGTCTGCGCCTTTTAATGCTCGCTGTAGCACGTCTTGAGGAACATCGCGCAACAGCTTTTGTATGCCCTGATCGTCGACTTCGGCTAAGTTTTCAAATACGAACATCAGGTCCTGAATTTGCGTGGCCATGTCTTCATCTTGCTCACGCATTTGCTCCATCAGTATGCCTTCGACACTATTATCCATATAGTTCATGATTTCTGCTGCGGCTTTCAAACCACCAATTTTTGCCGCTTGTGCCCCAGCTTGGCCAGCAAATTGTTTTTCCATAATTTCATTTAACTCAGCCAATGCCGAAGGTTGCACTTCTTCTAGATTGGCAATTCGCATCATTAAATCCAGTCGAACTCGTTCGGGGAATTGTGACAAAATTTCCGCCGACTGATCCGACTCTAAGTAAGAAAGAACAATGGTTTGGATCTGAGGGTGTTCGTTAATGATGATACTGGCCACTTGCCTTGGATCCATCCATTTGAGTGAATCCAACCCCTTAGACCCAGTGCCGAGCAGAATTTGATCGACTAAGTTATTGGCTTTGTCTTCCCCTAATGCCGCAATCAGGGTGTTGCGCATAAAGCCTTCGCTGTCCATACCGATGTTGGTATATTTTTGAATATCTTCCAAAAATGCTCGATGCACGGCGGTCACTTTATCCTGACTGAGATCTTTCGCTCGTGCCATGGCACTACCAACGCGCTGAACCTGCTTAGGCTCTAGGTGACGAATAATACCGGCAGCGTCTTGTTCATTGAGGCTCAGTAAGAGAATCGCCGCCCGCTCTTCGCCGCTAACGGTTGAAATGTCCACCGTTGATACTGCATCAGCCGCAGCTTGCTCGTCTTGCTTTACAATGTCATTCGCCATTAATTCAACATCCAATTTTTAACCACTTGGGCGGCGAGTTCTGGCTCATTAGCAACCAAGGCTCGCACCGCTTTCAACACATCTTCATCCTTGTGAAGGTTTGGCAGATCAATACTCGACCCAAACTCGAAAAGCTCACTGCTTTCAATATCACTACCGATAAGACTCGTCTCTCCATCTTCTCCAAGTGGTAAACCATCAGGGCCATAGAGTGTGTCATCATTATCTTGAGTTGGGTTAAGCAGTTTTTTCATCGCAGGGCGAATCAACACCAACACAATCACAATGATAACCAAAGCACTTGCCAACCATCTCACCCAGTCACCAAACTGTGGGTGATCCCAAATCGGCACATCTTGTGCTTGGGCAACTTCGGGCTCGGCAAATTGCACACTGAGTACATTGAGTAAGTCGCCGCGATTCTGATCATAGCCTATCGCCCCAATCAAAACCTGGCGAATCGAATTGAGTTGTAGCTCGCTCAATGGTGTGTAAGTCACCTCGCCCGTATCGGGATTAACCGATTTCGCTTCCTTAATCGCAACCGCAACCGTCTGGCGCGCTAATACGCCACTTTGTTTACGCTGATGACGAATGGTCGTATCAACTTCAAAGTTTTTGGTCGACTCTTTGCGCACCGAGCCTTGACCGCTGCCGATACCGTCTTTCATTTGCGCGACATCTTGCGGAATAGAAGCATCGGCAGGTGGTTGATTGCTCAACGCTCCCGGCACACCACCAACGCCACTGCCGTTGCTGTAATCTTCGAGCGCATACTCGCTTCGCGTTGCTTGGCTGTCTGGGTTGAAGGTTTTTTGGGTCTGTTCTTGAGTGGTAAAGTCCATTTGTATATCGACTTGAGCGGTATAGTTACCCAGCCCTAAAATTGGGATCAGTACCGAGTCAATTTTCTCTCGTAGTGCTTGCTCTTGACTTCTTTCTAGCTCTTGCTCTTTGCGACGAGCGGCCGACGTCGGATCTTCTGACCCTGAGTTGAGTAACCGGCCGTGTTGGTCGGTCACCGTGACTCGAGAGTTTTTCATGCCGGGAACCGCGCTAGAGACCATGTCGACAATCGAATCAATTTCTTGTTGCTTTAAGTTAGCTCCCGTCGCTAAAGTTAAAAAGACCGAGGCTGACGCTTCTTGGTTGTGACGAACAAACACACTTTGTTTGGGCAAAGCCAATAAGACACGCGCTTTGCGAACTTGCTTCATTTCCTCAATCGCTTGCGCCAGCTGTCGCTCTCTGCTCAGCTTAAGCCTTTCTTGCTCGAGTCGCTGGGAAACGCCAAAGCCCATATCGTTGAGCAAAATGTCATCGCCCTGGGCTGTCTGGCCATTGAGTCCGGCGCGCACCATATCAAGCTTGATACTATTAAACTCATTGGTCTCCACTAAAATCGTGTTGCCATCGAGTTTGTAATCGATTTTTTGTTGATCTAAATGATCGAGGATCGGAATTAATTCTTGCGTTTCATACACGCCCAAAGGACGCATTTCAGGCTCTTTCACCCAAAAGAAAAGCATGACAATTAAAGCAACACAAATGGAGATAGACAGAACCAAAACCACTTGACGAAGAAGGTCTAAATCCCCTACGGCAAAATCGAATTTTGAACTGCTTCGCTCATCAAGCTCTGCATTTGCGTTATTTGAATTGAGATCATCTGTTGTCATTAACGCCGCACTGTCACCTTGCGCCAATGAAAGATCAGTCGATTTTTCTTCTGCCACTCTTACACCTTAAATTAAATTGGCATGTTCATGAGATCCTTATAGGCCTCAACCAATTTATTACGGACCTGAACTGTAGCGTCAAAGGCCACGGAAGCTTTGTTACGGGCAATCATGACATCCGAAAGGGAAACGCTTTGATCACCGCTGTCAAATCGAGTTTGCAAACTACCCGATGTTTTTTGCAATGCATTGACATTATTAATGGCTTTTGACAATAAATTGCCAAAATCTTGACCAACACTGGCCCCGGTTGCAATAGGATTAGAATTCGTTGCTTGTAGCATCATGACTTGCATTTCATTGCTTAAACCATCAACTTTCATCATGGACCTCGTTGTCATCTTTTTGACGTCGCCATTATTTGGCCGTCTGAATAATTAACACAAGCAAAATATATACCGTTATTACTTAGCCTGGAAATTCTATACCAGCATCACGCATTTTTGCCAATTTATAGCGCAAAGTTCTGGGACTAATACCTAATTTCTCAGCCATTTCTTTTCTGCGGCCGTCACAAGCCACTAAGGTTTCAAGAATGATGGCGTATTCTTGCTCGCGCAGTTCGCTGCCCAAGTTCTCACTCGATTTTGATTCTTCTAACGGAGTGGGCGGCGTGGCTAATAACGACTGACTGATCGCATCGCTACTCGCTTTTTCTGGCTCGCCAAATTGCTGCCAGTCCAATCCTTCAAGCAAGATACTACCGGCATCGATACAATCAGATTCAGCCAAAATAAGGGCGCGTTGGATAACATTATCTAACTCGCGCACATTGCCAGGCCAAGGGTGTGCCAGTAACTTCTTAAGCGCATCTTGACCGAGTTTTGGCACCGGCATACCACTTTTGCTGCAATGACGCGACAACAAATGATTCGCCAAAGGCTCAATATCACCAGGGCGATCTTTTAGAGCCGGCCAAGCAATTGGAAAAACGTTCAATCGATAATACAAGTCTTCGCGAAAGTGCCCTTCTTGCACAAATGACTTTAGGTCGCGATTACTGGTTGCTAATACCCTGACATCGAGTTGAATACTTTTGCGACTGCCTAGTCGCTCCACTTCTCGCTCTTGCAGCACTCTTAAAAGCTTAGCTTGTAGATTTAAATCCATCTCACTGATTTCATCGAGTAAAATAGTACCGCCTTGCGCTTGCTCAAACTTGCCAGGACACGCCTGCACCGCACCGGTAAAGGCGCCTTTTTCATAACCAAACAAGGTGGCCTCTAGCATGTTATCGGGGATCGCCGCGCAATTAATCGCAACAAAAGGGCCATCACTGCGCAAAGAGGCATTGTGAATGTAACGCGACAGCACCTCTTTGCCCGAACCACTTGGCCCTAACACCATAACACTGGCATCGGTTTTCGCGACTTTGTCGGCAAGTTTAAGTAGCTTAATACTCTGCTCATCGGCCACAACGGTTTCGCTATTTTCTGCACTTTGCGCTGGTACATATCGACTGACCATATTCAGTAACACTTCCGGCGCGAACGGTTTGGCCATGTAATCAATCGCGCCTTCTTTCATTGCCGCGACAGCATCCTCGATATTGGCGTAAGCCGTCATAAGCAAGACGGGCAAATTTGGCCAGTGTTGTTTAATCGTTCTCAACAGGGCTAATCCCCCCATACCGGCCATTTGTACATCGGTAATCACGATGTCGACACTGTGTTTTTTTAATTGCAACAACGCACTCTCAGCACTGTCAGCTTCAATCCATTGATAACCTGCTATCATTAAGGTATCTACTAAGGCCTCACGCAAGCCTTCATCGTCTTCAACGATCAATACTGTATTTTGAGCCATGTTTATTTCTCTCCTTTATCCATTGTCGCCAAATTTGGGGCCGATGAATTTGCCGCTAATTCGGTTTGCAAGGGTATACACATTGTAAAACAAGCCCCCTCTTCAGCGTGTGACTCAATCTCTAACCGACCATCATGAGCTCGGCAAACCATTTGCACGACAGCAAGGCCTAACCCCGTCCCTTGAGAGCGAGTGGTAAAGAAAGGTTCAAGGATTTTATCTTTAATCTCTGGGGCAATACCGGGGCCATTGTCTTGCACCGATATTTTCAGTTCACCTTTTACTGGGCGAAAAAACACTTCTATTTGTGCCTCTTTACCGACGATTTGAATGGCATTCATAATCAAATTACTCAGCGCAGAAGCGATTGCATTGGCATTTCCCACTAATTGCGTCTCTTGCGCCTCTATTTCTTCGTAATAATCCACCTGATGATTCTTTAACGCGGTTTCTACCATAGGTCGGTATTCGCTGATCAACTCGCCTAAAGTGAAAGGTCGTATTACTTTGTTATCGCCCCCTTTGGCAAACAACAACATATCATTCACTTGTTTTTCTAAGTCATTCAATCTATCGATAAGTTTAGTTTGAAAGCGTTGTCTCATCTCGCTATTTAACGTTTTCGACGCCAAATTTGAGGCATAGAGCATAGCGCTAGACAAAGGCGTTCTCACTTGATGTGCCAATGAGGCGACCATTCTGCCTAAAGAGGACAAGCGTTGTAAATCACTGACTCTGGATTGAAGCAGTCGCGTTTCCGTCAAATCGGTGATTAAGATCAACTGACCCGTCGGCGAAGCCGAGATGGCTAACTTTACCTTACGGCCATTTTTTAGTGACACTTCATGGCCGTCGTCTTCTCGGGGATCAAAGGCCGCTTGAATTACAGAAAACCACTTTTCACCGATTAACTGAACCCCAAGTAATCTTTGCGCTTCTGGGTTTGCTTCTTGTACTTCACCCTGAGTATCCAGCAAGATGACCCCTGCTGGCATGACATCGAGGACTTGCTGATAACGAGAGACTTGGGATTCCAAGCTATCAATATAGGCTTGCTCACTCATCGAATACTGATACCTTTTGTCTATGACAGAAAAACAACAATAGCTTGACATGCAATTTACACGCCAAGCTATTTTTTATATTTATCAATAAGTTATGAACAGTCGTTTTTTTGACAATATCAACTACCGCTGCATTTGGTATTTTTTCATCTTTTCCACTAGCGTCGTTCTTCGCATGCCTAACATGTCCGCGGCTCTAGCCACTACGCCCTCTTGGGCATCAAGAGCTTGATTGATCATATCCACTTCTAACTTGGCGAGCATCTCTTTCAAGTTCACTCCTTCTGCAGGTAACATGGAGACGGTGCTATCACTCTCTGCTTCCTCAAAACAAAAGTCTTCAGAAAAAATATCGTCGAGCGCATCGCGTTCTAATTCGCTGACGGTCACTTGAGAATGCTCTTCTGGCTGAAATTCAGGAATATCAGAGTAGCGATATTTCGTGGGTAGATGGTTGACGTCAATTAACATGTTGGGATACAAGATCATCATTCTTTCAACCAAATTGGCAAGCTCTCTTACATTGCCCGGCCAATGGTGCTCTTGCAATGAATTTATCGCCCGCAAAGTGAAGCAAACTGGCGCTGCCCCTTGAGACTCTAAACGGGTCGTTAGCTCTTGGATCAGCAAAGGAATGTCTTCTTTACGCGCCTTTAATGATGGCATTTCAATCGGAAACACATTTAGGCGATAAAATAGATCTTCGCGAAACTTCTCTTGCTCGATCATTTGTTCTAAGTCGCGATGTGTTGCCGCCACTAAACGAACATTAACCTTGATCGTCTCATTACCGCCCACGCGCTCAAAACTTCGCTCTTGCAATACCCGCAGCAGTTTTACTTGCATCTGCATCGGCATATCACCAATTTCATCAAGGAAAATGGTGCCGCCCTCTGCCAATTCAAATCGCCCTTTTCTGGTCGTTAGAGCCCCAGTAAAGGCCCCTTTTTCATGACCAAACAACTCGCTTTCTAACAGATCAGCAGGAATGGCACCACAGTTTATCGGCACAAAGGGTCCATCGCGATATTGAGAGTGAAAGTGCAAGTTTCTCGCAACGACTTCTTTACCGGTACCTGATTCACCGAGAATCAGTACGCTGGCGTCTTTTTGCGAAACCTGTTCGATTAAATAGCGTACGTGTTGGACTTCGGCACTTTGTCCAACTAAGCTGCGAAAGAGAGTATTTTTACGCGAACCGGCTTGCTCTAAGCCGCCACATCGCCCTAAAAATTCACGACAATGGCGAATGGCATCACTTAATTGAGGGAAATTAAGCGGGTATTTTAATTCGCCGATGAAATTGGGCAGTTGTGAAACCCCTGCAGGCACCGGACGGAAACACAATAACGGGATGTGATTTGCGTTGTCGATAAGAGTGACGACATCCTCTATTTTTGAGGCGTGAATTGTCCCTAATATGCAGCCTGTCCACTGGTACTGCCAATCGATTTGATAACAAGATTGGCTGTCGACAACCTCACAATTCTCCCCAATGAATTCAAGAATGTGATTGAGATAAAGACGCTGCTCTGGATCATCTTCAATAATGAGTATTTTTGCCAAACCTTGCATAAATGAACAATGTTGCCCTTGGTAAATTATGATCTTTAATGAATACCAATCTCGCTAAATGGTCAGTGACTAAAGCGCTTTAAAACTCGATAACGGCATTGAGATAAATCCCGGATAGAAAGACTAAAACGCAATGTCCGTCTCGCTATCAAGCTTTTTCTCTGCGCTCACCTTAACCCTAGACTTCATTAGATTAGTATAAGAAATGTTCTCAAACTATAGTAAAAGCGTCTTACAATAAAAAAAGCCATTAAAACTAATGGCTTTATTCTATTGGAATTTCAAAATATGGCAACTTTACATTACACCACTGTGACATAAAGTGAAGAATCGCAAAATATTTATATTCCCACTTGTGAAGCGGTCAAATTGTGATACTCATTAGGGATTTGATCCCAGGCTGATTTTATTTCTCGCAAAATTTCAACCACATCGTCTAATGCTTGTGCATCGTTTTTGTGGTTTGCGTTGGTAATTTGCGTGATCATAAACTCGTATAACTGATCTAAGTTTTGAGCGATATCACCACCGTCGTCCATCGATAAACACCCGCGCAAAGCAATAACAATATCCAAGGCTTTGCCTAACCTTTCGCCTTTCACTGAAATATTGCCTGCTAGCATCGCTGCTTTACCTTGAATAATTCGCTCAATTGCACCAGCCATCAACATTTGTATCACTTTGTGTGGCGATGCTGCACTAAGCTGACTATCCACTGATACTTTTTTATAAGCTTGTAAAGAACCGCGCATAAAAACCTCTTATTTAAACTGTTGGTATTGCTGGACCGAGCGTTTTCCGTATTGTAACCGATTCAAATCGTCAGAAGCTTTTTTCGTTTCTGCCTTCATAAATTCAGTAATACACTTTGTCATGTCCATGAGCTCAATCGTTTTTGGGTGTTGAGCTAAGCGAGCATCCGCCTTGATTTCAAGGATGAACTCTTGCAATAACTGATCCCTTGTATCGACTAATTGATGAATTTCTTCAGCTATAATCGAATTATTTTTTAGCATGGCCAAAATCTCGTGATCTATGTCACGCAATTTAGCTAACAATAACGACATGATGCTTTACCCTAATGCATTTTGCAGCGCACTTAATTGGCCTTGCATTTTACTGGTCGCATCTTGCATGGCGGTGAACTTATCATGAGTGCGCTGCTCTAAACTTTCCATTCGTTTATCTAAACGCGTCTGATCATCTGCCATTTGCCGGTTTTGTTCAGTCAGTGTTTGTTCCCGCGTTCGTATCGAGCCTGTCACTCCAGTCAAACCATGAATCGCGTCTTCCACTCGCTTGGCAAACCCGTTGCGACCGCCAAAAAAGTCTTCTAACTCAGTAAAATGGTTGTTAATTTGACGGTCAAGCATAGCATAATTAATTTCTAAGGTACCCTGACGGGTCGTCGTGACCCCTAGTTCAGTCAGACTTTTCATCTCTTCTGGAGCTTGTTCTATTTGAGTAGAGAACACGCTTTTTAAACGCGAGTCTGCGCCTCTTACTGTGCTGTCACCACTCAAAGGGCCTTTTTCACCAGTGATACTATTAACCCCGGTTAACGCTTTCGCCGTTTGATAAAACTGATTATAAGATGCGACAAATTGTTCGATGTCGCTTCGTACGCTATTTCGGTCGTATTCCACCCCAATTTCAGTACCTGGTTGGCCTTCTTTGCTCACCCCTTTAAGAGTTAAACTGACCCCTTCAACGGCATTTTCTATAATATTGTTACTGCTCGACAACTCGGCAACGCCATCAAGGCGAACTTTGGCGTCTTGTGCTGCTTGCACTTCTACCATGCCGCGGTAGTTCTTTACCGATTGTTGTGCTTTTCTCAACGCCTCTCTTGACGATTCAATGTCATTTAGCCTTTGTTTATCCGCTTCAGACAAGTTCTCTTTGGCAAGATCGCTGGCCTTTTCCGCGCTAATTTCACCACGGGCAACGCGATCGGCAAGCGCTTGTTTTTCCTCGGCAACTTTTTGCTCGATCTGGGCTTTTTGCTGGGCTAACTCAGTTTGAGATTGATACGAGTCGAGTAACGTACCCGATGCGGTTTCCGTCCACCCCGGTATATTGTCTGCCGGGTCAAGAGAACGCATTTTTTCAGCCGCTTGCTGCTCGTTGTTTTTTTCATCGTCTTCGTTGCCATCCGAAGACAACAACTCACTGGCCTGCTGCTGAGCATCGGCTAAAGCAGTTTGGCGCTCTGCGATGGTATGGTATGAAAAATAATGGAGCGGATCATCGTCTTTGGCATCCACATCAACGCGAATGCGTTGATCTTCACCAGAGACATTAGAAGATAAAATGAGACGTGGCCCTTGCGTGTCGTTAATGATTGACGCTCTCACACCCGGGTTATCGCGCACGGCGTTTATGGTCCGTACCACATCCGTCAATTTGGTATTACTGCGAACATTAATTGAAAAATCTTTCTCGCCAAGGGAAATGGTCATTTTCCCCGGGCCAAACTTGGCGTCTTCTGGCAATGCCTGAGACGCCACTTTATGACTTTGAGCCAGTTGCAACACATCAATTGTGTATTGACCGGCAATTGCATCCGTGGTTGCGGTCGCAGTGACAATGGTATCATCATTGGTATCCACTTTTCGCACCGCAAAGGCTTTGTCTTGGCGAAATTGTGACATCAGATTTTTCATTGTATCAAGCGACTCACGCAGCTTGCCATAAGCACTAATACTCGATTGAACTTGTTGGCGACTGGCGTCAATTTGCTGCTGCTTGGGTAAACGTTCAGCGTCCACCACTTTTTTTACCATTGCATTGACATCCATGCCACCAGCCATTCCGATCGAGCCTATGCTCATGTCATTCCTCCCACCTTTGCGTGTACCTGTGCGATTGAGTATAGGCCTGACACTAACAACAAGACAAATGCGCAAAGACAACCATGGCAAAGAACAGATTAACTAAAAAGTCTCACTGTCATTATCCATACTTGCCAAGCGCATTGGTCCTATTGTTGCCTGGTTAGGCAATACGCGTTCGTGTTCACTAAACGGTATCATCTAACAAGCCTGTGTTAGCGCTATAATCGGCTAATCGATTCAACGTTTCTAACATTTCCTTATCGGGTATTTGACGAATGACATCACCAGTTTTGGTCTCGTAAATCGTCACAATATCTCGACCTGAGTCTTCATCTACTTTAAAAGCAACGCCACGATTGATGTTTGAAATAAACTCATTCATTTTTTCAACCATTTTTTCACGCTGCTCTTTGTTGATCTGCCCCCTTGCTTCAGCAAGTTCGGAGGCAGCTTCAACCGGGTGAAGTGTGTCAGTAGCTTCAGCCTTGTTTATTTGGCTATTTGCCCTCACCTCAGGTGGCGAAAGGTTTGCAGCACCATTCTTTTCATAAGCAACTTTAGTGCCATTATTTAAGCCATAAGGCTGGATGTTCGATGCGTTGGATGATATCTCCATAACTATCTCCCTCCTACCTTCTGCTGTCTTCAATACTTATAACAGCAAATTCAAGACAACTCTATCAGGCGATAGTTAGCCTAACAAACTCAACGCTGCCGAAGGCGATTGTTTCGCTTGAGCTAAAATCGACGTACTGGCCTGCTGCAGGATTTGCGATTTGGTCATTGCTGTCGTTTCTTTAGCAAAGTCGGTATCTTTAATACGACTCTTAGAAGCGTTTACATTTTCATTGATGTTTTCTAGGTTGTTTATCGCGTGATTAAAGCGGTTTTGGAAGGCACCTAATGATGCACGTTGGCTATCAACCGCTTTTAACGCGCCATCAATGACAGCGACCGCTTCTTGCGAACCACCCACACTGGTTACATCAATGTCTTTGACTGTCACACTTTGGCCATCACCCATGTCTAACTCGCCCGCTAAAGCGCCGCCAAACTCGACTTCACCATCGACTTTCTGTGAAGAAGCGAATACTTGCAAACGACCTTCATCATCCACAGACGCTTTAACATCATCGCTTTGACCATTGATATAGGTCGCGAGTTCTTCGATATCATCACCTTGTTTGGCGTTGATTGATAGCTCGACTTCTTCACCTTGCTTGTTGGTGTAACTCATAGTGAACTCGGTGTTATCACCCACAGTCCAATCTGCCGCTTGGCCTTCTTCTGCTTTGTAAGATGTGCCACCCATATTCGCAGTATCGGAGCGCATGTTACCCAAAGACAAAGACACGGCTTCACCGGAGTCAGCACCAATTTGGAATGCTTGTGTACCGTAAGTGCCGTTAAGCAATTTGTTACCACCAAAAGACGTCGTCTCTGCAATTCGGTTTAGTTCATCGTTCAGTGCGGTCACTTCTTCTTGAATGGCAACCCGCTCAGAATGTGAGTTCGAACCGTTGGCCGATTGCAATGACAGATCACGCATACGCTGTAAGATTGTCGTGCTTTCGTCCATGGCACCTTCTGCGGTTTGCGCAATTGAGATACCGTCGTTCGCGTTTTTAACCGCCATATCCAAACCATTGCTCTGCGATGTCAAACGGTTTGAAATTTGTAGACCCGCAGCATCGTCTTTTGCGCTGTTGATCTTGTAACCCGAAGACAATCGCTCCATCGATTTTTGCTGACTGTCTGCGGCTTGGTTGAGATAACGCTGCGCCGTCATTGCTGACACATTGGTGTTTACATTAATCGCCATATAAGATCTCCTTTGGCTGGGTATTGTGCCTTAAAGATGTCTCTCACCTCATCTTAAAGACTTTCATTTCTCTTAATCTCTTTAACGACTGGCCTTAAATAAGCTTTAGTCTTTTTTTTGCACTTTTTTTGATTTATTTGCGACAACGAAAAAACCCAACCTTGCGGTTGGGTTTGGACTCACTCATCTCTCACCATGAGTTAATTTAACCGAGTAGGCTCAAAGCGGCATTTGGCGCTTGTTTCGCTTGAGCTAAAATTGAACTAGAAGCTTGAGACAGAATTTGAGACTTGGTCATTGCCGTGGTTTCTTTGGCAAAGTCCGTGTCTTTAATACGGCTCTTCGATGCGTTCACATTTTCATTGATATTGTCTAAGTTGCTGATTGCATGATCAAAGCGGTTTTGAAATGCACCAAGCTCTGCACGGTGACTATCCACGTACTTAAGCGCCGAATCAATAATCGCCACCGACTCTTGAGCACCGCCGACTGTGGTTACATTGATGTCATTAACTGTTTGTGCCTGTGCATCACCCATGTCCAACTCGCCGGCCAAACCGCCAGAGAATGAAAGCTCACCTTGGACCTTATTGTTGCCAGCAAACAGTTGTAGACGGCCTTCTTCATCAACCGAAGCTTTGATATCGTCGTTTTGACCATTGATGTAAGTAGCAAGCTCTTCAATGTCGTCGCCGGTTTTCGCATTGATGTTAAGTTCTTTCTCTTCGCCACTGGCGTCGGTGTATTCAATGGTCAAATCATTGTTATCGCCTGAAACGGTCCAGTTTTTATCTTTGCCTTCACCCGCTTGATACGCCAAACCACCCATCATGTTGTTGTCTGAACGCATATCTTTAAGAGACAACATCACCGCTTCGCCGCTGTCGGCACCAATTTGGAAGGCTTGAGTGCCATAAGTACCATTTAACAGTTTGTTACCACCAAAAGACGTGGTTTCTGCAATTCGGTTTAACTCATCATTTAAGGCCGTGACTTCTTCTTGAATCGCCACTCGTTCCGCTTTCGAGTTGGAGCCATTAGCCGACTGCAAAGACAAATCACGCATACGCTGCAATACGTTGGTGGTTTCATTCATTGCCCCTTCTGCGGTTTGGGCAATCGAAATACCATCATTTGCATTGCGAACCGCAACATCTAAACCGCGGCTTTGCGAGTTTAAACGGTTTGAAATCTGTAAACCTGCCGCATCGTCTTTCGCGCTGTTGATTTTAAACCCTGAAGACAAGCGCTCCATAGAAAGTTGTTGAGCGTTGTTTGCGCTGTTTAGGTAGCGCTGTGCTGTCATTGCTGCGACGTTGGTGTTTACGTTAATAGCCATAATGAATTCTCCAATTGATTTTCCGATTAAAGCGGTTTCCGACGTCTCGGAAAACCAAGTAGTTCTCTCAAAGTTATTATCATTAACGGCACCGCGGGAAAAACCTTTACTCTTTTTTTTAAAAAAAATGCAATTGGCGTAAAAAGCAGCTTTAAACGGCTAAAATCAACAAAAAAACAAAAAAATACTCAAGTAAATTCAGTGGCAGTCGATAAGTTTTGCTTTTTTATTTCAACAACGCCAACACCAGATTTGGCTGCTGCTTTGCTTGCGCTAAAATACTAAGGCTGGCTTGCTGTAATATTTGTTGTTTGACCATTTGAGCGCTTTCCTTGCCATAATCCGTATCTTCGATTCGACTTTTGGCCGCGGCAAGGTTTTCATTACTCTGGGTTAAATTGTTAATCGCATGAGTAAAGCGATTTTGGTAAGCGCCAAGATAAGCCCGCTGACTATCGATATAACTCAAGGCCGTATCTAACACGGACACCGCACCTTGTGCTCCCCCCACGGTAAGAATATCCGTGGTATCAACGGTTTTATAACCTGTCACATTCAACTGCAATGCATCGGCTAAGGTCCCAGAAAATGACAATGTCCCTGAGCTGTCTTTTCCTGCCATAAACAGCTGCAACTGGCCATTTTCATTCACAGACGCAGAAAGGTGGTCGCTGCGACCATTGATATACGTCGCCAACGCTTCAATGTCATCGCCAACCTTAGCCTCTATAGACAGGGTTTGCGGTTCGCCCCTGTGGTCAAGATAGTCAATATTGAGTTGCCGGTTAGCGGCATCAACTTGCCACTGGTCAGTAAAAGAAAAGGCGGATAGATAGTGAAAGCCACCTAAATCGAGTGCATTGCTTTTTATATTGGGCAGAGTGACACTGACGGCCTCACCAGAACCGGCGCCAATTTGAAAAGAAGTGGTACCAAATTGCCCATTGAGTAAACGCTTCCCCGCAAACGAGGTCGTTTCGGCAATTCGGTTTAACTCATCATTAAGGGCTCGGTATTCTTGATTAAGCGCTTGACGTTCAGAGGCCGAATTTGAACCGTTGGCCGATTGTAACGACAAGTCGCGCATTCGCTGAAGCAAGGCGGTGGTTTCTTGCATCGCTCCTTCTGCTGTTTGCATAATGGAAATGCCGTCATTGGCATTGCGTACCGCCACGTCTAAGCCTCCCATCTGGGTTGCTAATCGATTTGCCACTTGTAAGCCGGCAGCGTCGTCTTTGGCGCTGTTTATTCGCTTACCCGATGACAAGCGCTCGAGCGACTGGCCGAGCAGATCACTGGCTTTAGTCAGATGTCGCTGTGCGGTCAATGCAGCTGTATTGGTATTGATGGTTATCGCCACCGATGAACACTCCTTAGAAAACCCTACAGAGCCTTTATCGGTCAACAATAACAAAACTTGATAGCGTTGGAGGTCGAACTTTTACCACCACTTATGCTAGTCTCACGAGTCCGTTGAATAAGCCTCTTATTGCGATCATGAAAAACACCGACAAACCTTCCGCTCAAACACAGTTAGAAGCCGAAAACATAGCCAAAGCGACACAAAAGCCTGGGCAAACCAAAGCCCAAACCAAGCTCATAGCTCAAGGCATTGAAAAAGGCATTGCGCTGTATAAAAAACAACAAAAAGAAAAAGCTCGTCAGGCGGACAAAGCCAAAAAAAAAGCACAAAAACATCAGCAGCCCCTCCCCGTTGAGCCTATCAACGAGTTGCCAACCCAAGAGAAAAGCCCTCAATCGACCAGGTTGCCTTGGATGTTACTCATCCTGAGTTGGCTAGGCTTTGTGCTGTATAGTTGGTTTGGGTGTCCACATTTTTGATAAAACCCAATACACAAGCAATATCACTTTGTTTGGAGCACACCCATTGACGATTGAAAGGCCCCCAATCATTTAATTGATAATAGCCATCGTTATGACGTCGGCCATCTTGCACAAAGTGAAGTTGAATACCGATACCGGGTAACGCTTTGATAGCATCTTGAATGGTACGCCGCGGCCACCCGGTTACCCGGATCAATTTGGGCACATTAGGGCGTTCTAAGTGTTCGATTAAAAGAGCGAGATACAATCGCCTTGCAAATACCGGACTGAGTTTCATTATGACCTCCTATTTTCCTTCTGACATTATTTCTTTTCTGTATTTCACCATGTTGAGGAAGATCAATAATCCCGAGGTATTTACGCAAGAGTGGCAACTCACATTCAACTTTTGTGTGTTTTGTGACTTCCTGCTAGGATGCATCTTGATATCAATGACAGGCTATAAAGGCGCAGTATGACAGTAACCATGTATGGTATTCCCAATTGTGACACGATAAAGAAAGCCAAAAAGTGGCTCACCGATGAGGGAATCGAATTTGTTTTTCACGACTATCGAAAACAAGGTGTTGAACCGGCCTTGATCGAGCGTTTTTTCTCTCAACTTGATTGGCAACAAGTCGTCAACAAACGAGGCACTACCTACCGTCAACTCCCTCAAGAAGTAAAAGACAACTTAGACCAAAACAGTGCCTTAACGTTGCTCGTGGCGTCTCCGGCGATGATCAAACGCCCAATTTTAGATTGTGATGGCCAATTACACCTCGGCTTCAAAGCCGAGCAATACCAGACCATTTTTGCCCAGTAATCGGCGAAAATCTCGGTTCATTACTCAGCGATAAACCCAACTAATAGGAATGTAAAGGATGACGGAAAGTCCCGTTTTATCATTGGCTAAAGACTTAATCAGCCGCCCTTCTATCACCCCCGCCGACGAAGGCTGTCAAGACGTTATGATTGAGCGACTCAAGGCGTTGGGCTTTGAGATCGAAGTGATGGTGTTTGACGACACAACCAACTTTTGGGCTCGCCGCGGCTCGGCGTCTCCGCTCTTTGCCTTTGCCGGTCATACTGACGTCGTACCACCAGGCGATCTCGACGAGTGGGTCAGCCCACCTTTTGCACCCGAAGTGAGAGAGGGTCTACTTTACGGCCGAGGTGCCGCCGACATGAAAGGCTCATTGGCGGCGATGATCGTTGCCGTTGAACGATTCATCAACGAAAACCCCGACCATCAAGGCTCGATTGGCTTTTTGATCACCTCCGACGAAGAAGGCCCATTCATCAATGGCACGGTCAAGGTTGTTGAAACGCTTATGGCTCGTGGTGAAATGATTGACATGTGTATTGTCGGTGAGCCGTCAAGCACAGAGCACGTTGGAGATGTCATCAAAAACGGTCGTCGCGGTTCCATTACTGCCGACTTATCGATTAAAGGCGTGCAAGGTCATGTTGCTTACCCTCATCTCGCTCGCAACCCTGTTCATCAATCTTTAATGGCGTTAAACGAACTTTGTACTCATACTTGGGATACAGGCAATGACTATTTTCCACCCACGAGTATTCAGATCCCAAACCTTGCGGCCGGTACCGGCGCGTCGAATGTGATCCCGGGGGAGTTTAACGTTCAGTTCAATTTGCGCTTTAGCACTGAACTCAACAACGACCGTATCATGGAGACGTTCCATCAAATTTTGCAAAAGCACCAACTCGATTACAACATCGATTGGACCTTTAATGGCGACCCATTTTTAACCGACACAGGGGACTTACTGGATGCCGTTGTGGCCGGTGTCAACAAAGTCAATCAACAGCAGCCGCAACTGCTCACCACGGGGGGAACGTCTGACGGTCGCTTTATTGCTCGTATGAAAGGTCAAGTCGTTGAACTCGGTCCCGTTAATGCCACTATTCACAAGGTGAACGAATGCGTGAGTGTGGACGATCTTGAAAAATTAACCGACATGTATCAAGAAACGCTTAATCACTTATTGGTGAAATAACATGACAATGAGCCCAGCGTCCTTGTGTGGTTTGAGTGAGCAGCATTTAACCCAAATAGCGCTCAATCCGTCCCTCAACATCAAAGTGCATCCTAATGTGGCCTCCCCTCTTGCCCATTTGTCTCAGCTTGCGACGCAAGCGGGCTTTGAGCTTTCTATTGCCAGTGGCTTTCGAGATTTCCATCGCCAAGCCAGCATTTGGAATGGAAAGTATCTTGGTCAAAGGCCTATTCTCGATCGCGACAGCCAAGTTTTAGACCGAGATTCACTGTCGGATGAACAAGCACTCTGGGCCATTTTACATTGGTCTGCGTTACCCGGTGCCAGTCGTCATCACTGGGGAACCGACTTTGACGTTTACGCCACCAATACCCTGCCCAAAGGCACCTCAATCCGCCTCGAACCTTGGGAGTATGAACAAGGCCATCAACGTGAATTTTCTGCTTGGTTGAAAGAAGCATTACCACACTGTGGCTTCTTCTTACCTTATAATCAAGACTTGGGGGGAGTCGCTATCGAGCCATGGCACATCAGTCACCGAGAATCCGCCACCGCCTGTTTAGACGCCTTGACTCCGACTCAGCTACTGAGCTGTATTGAACAACAACCTATTGAAGGGATGGCGCATATACG
The DNA here is from genome assembly GCF_040957575.1 of Vibrio sp. HB236076. Lineage (NCBI taxonomy): Bacteria > Pseudomonadati > Pseudomonadota > Gammaproteobacteria > Vibrionales > Vibrionaceae > Vibrio > Vibrio sp. HB236076. The sequence goes on along the minus strand of NZ_CP162601.1, from coordinate 1,022,393 downwards.
CCACCACTTTGATAAAATCTACCATCAATACATTATTAATATTTCTCTTTAGGAGCAGGCGATGGATTGGTTAACAAGCCCCTGGTTTATTAGCGCAGTTATCATGATCTTTTTGGTTGGCAATGTGTTGGCATTTCGCTATAGCGACCCTTCGCGCTACCTCAATAAAAATAATCGCCAAAAACAGCGACAGCGCTTAATTGAACTCGATGAAAAACATCAAGCACTGCGCCAGTCTGATGAGCAGAAAAAAGCAGCGCAGTCGTCTGACATTGAACGCAAAAAATAACCATTTAAGCGAGTGACAACACCGTGAAGCGGTTATCAAACTCAGCTTAGTTTGTGAGTGGTTTCCTAAAACAAATCATCGCCATTGACCGCATGCAATAAAAAATGCTGAGTAGACATACTCAGCATTTTTATGGATGTGAAGTCTTATCAGCTACTGAGCCGCTTGTTGCTTTTGCTGCTCGATTACGGCAGCGAGAACATTTTCAACCGCCTGCAGTTTGTCTTCGCTCAGCGGTTTACCTTTGCTATCTGTGATGTTGATTGACGTACGGTTTGCCAAATCACCAATCAAAAACGTGTATTCCCCACGTGAGAGCGTTAATGGTGGCTGGCCAATCGCTTGCCAAAAATCACTGTCTGCCGCTTTGTATTCAGTCTCAATACTGCCTTGCGATTGATTGCGATCTTCAATTTTAAAACCGATCGGCTCCAGTAACCCGGCCATGCGTTCCCACACGATGCCATAATCTGCCCGAGCGATAATCACTGGCAGACCGCTGCGGTCTTTACCCATCAGCAATGGAATATCCAATTGACGATTACGCGCTTGGCGCTCTTGAGCTTGCCTTTGCGCCTCATCATATTCCGTCGTTATTAGGTTGGCCATGATATTGGTATAGCGCTGCTTATCTTGCACAGCCGGCTGTTTAACATCACCGTCTTGACGCCATTGCACCAGTTCAATGAGCAAGCCTGGTCGACCGGCTTGATTGACTTGACTGAGCAGATAACGGGCGTTGAAGTTTCGCTCTTCATCGCTTCGAGTCCAGTTGATCCACCCTGTCTCTATGGTGTCATCGGAGCGCTTCATTTGCACTTGACGCTTTTCTAACCCATCAATGAGCGACTGCCACGTTTGCTGCTGCACTTGAGTATTGGCAAACCAGACGTTGACACCTTCACTGGATTGTTCAATCCGCGCACCAGGGATCAAAGCGAGCACTTGCTGAGGAGGGCGTATGTCGACCTGCTTACCAATCGGGCCTTGGTAGTCGCCATCGGGAATCACGTAGTCTTGATAAAATGGCGGTTTGTTCCCTTGCGGATACTCGAGTGTGGCCGTAGCCTGATTATTGAGGTAGGTAAAACCATCATCCGCTTGACGACGCTTGGCTGGGTCAGAGGAACAGGCACTTAATACCAACAAGGCCATTGAGCTCATCACGAGCTGGCGAGAGAACTTCATTGTAACTCCTAATACACACTGGGGCACAACACCCCAGTCTTTACATTCTAATTAAAGTAAACCCGCTTGCTTTAGCGCTTGTTCAACGGTGGGTTGATGCGCTTGCGTTAGCTGGGTCAATGGTAAGCGAAGTGATCCATCATCAATGAGTCCCAAGCGTTGGGCTGCCCATTTCACTGGAATTGGACTCGATTCAACAAATAAACCTTTGTGAAGCCCCATCAAACGTTGGTTAATCGCTTCAGCTTGTTCAAAGTCACCATTTAAGGCTAAATGCATCATGTCTGCCATGGCTTTGGCCGCCACATTGTTGGTGACAGAGATCACGCCCTGACCGCCAAGTTTGACAAACTCGAGTCCAGTCGCGTCATCACCACTGAGTAAGATAAATTCTTTGCCACAAAGTTCACGGTGTTTTGCAACTCGGCTAACATCTCCGGTCGCATCTTTAAGCGCAACGATGTTATCGATCTCGGCCAGGCGAGCGACGGTTTCAGGCAGCATATCAACCGCAGTTCGGCCCGGAACATTGTAAAGAATTTGCGGCACATCACTGACTTCAGCAATGGCTTTATAGTGTTGATACAAACCTTCTTGGGTAGGTTTGTTGTAATAAGGAGTCACACTCAAACAGCCAGCAATCCCCGAATCGTTAAGCAAGCGACTAAACGTTACAGATTCATGGGTTGCATTTGCCCCAGTACCGGCAATAATTGGCATGCGACCATTGGCAAACTCAACCATTTTAGTCACGACTTTAACATGCTCTTCAATGGTCAAGGTCGCAGATTCACCCGTGGTGCCCACCGCAACCAAACCGTCTGAACCCGCCTCAATATGAAACTCTACTAAACGCTGCAAGCCGTCGAAATCCACTTCACCATCGGCTTTAAACGGCGTTACCAAGGCCACAATACTTCCTGAAAACATGTTATTCTCCTTATCTTTTAGTTCTAGCATGGTACTTTAAGCCACTTCATCAACACAAGCAGATTCACTGTGATATTTTGGCTAAAATAACAATATTGAGAGACACGCGCATTGAGCGCTCAATCTTTGCTCACTCCCTGCTAAATAAGACCGAAAATAACATCGATAAATGCTTGTAACAGGCCCAGAGCGTGGGCAGTATGGCGCGCCATCCCCTGCAGCGACCTAGCCACAGAGCGTTTCAACACACTTACTGATCACCGCCGCACACTTTCGATGAGCGTAATACCCATCTCACGAAATAGCGGAGTACCCAAGCGAGATAAAAAACTCGATAACGCGGTTAATCCCCCCACTTGTCGAATAACAATGACGATTCTGGTATCAATAAGAAAATTCTCACGCTTTTTTCCTGCGCTACCATTGACCTCATACTGAATCAAAACGGTATAAAAGACAGTGACTGGACAACGCGGTGAAATATGGCAAGAATACGCTTTGATTCGCTCGCTAAAACCTAGCTATCACGATAATAGCAAGCTAAACGCATAAGGTACTGATAATATGACCATTGAAGCTGGACAAGTCGCTCCCGACTTTACCTTGAACAACCAAGACAACACGCCGATTACTCTGTCTGAGTTTAAAGGCAAAAAAGTCTTACTTTACTTTTACCCGCGCGCGTCGACACCCGGTTGTACCACTCAAGCTCAGGGGTTGCGCGATACCAAATCCGAATTGGACGCACATAATGTCGTGGTTCTTGGCATTAGCCCTGATACCCCTAAAAAACTCACTAACTTTATCACCAAGCAAGCGCTTAACTTTGCCTTGCTCGCCGACGAAGAACACGCCGTGTGCGAATTATACGGTGTATGGCAGCTGAAAAAATTCATGGGCCGAGAAAATATGGGGGTAGTCAGAACCAGCTTCCTCATCGATGAAGACGGCAAGGTTGAACACGTTTTTAACAAGTTCAAAACCAAAGACCACCATGAGGTTGTCTTGGATTATTTAGAACAGCAAAAATAACCCGTAACGCCCTTGCTTGTCATCGCGCTTGACAAAGCAAGGGCAACACATGCATTACTCGGCCACTTGACTGTCGTCATTGCTAGGTAGAGCCCGCCAAACGGCTTTGACTAAGGTGGCCAGTGGAATGGCGAAAAAGACCCCCCAAAAACCCCATAATCCACCAAAAACAAGCACGGCAACAATGATCGCCACGGGGTGTAAATTCACCGCCTCGGAAAACAACACCGGCACCAATACATTACCATCAAGGGTTTGAATGATACCGTACGCCACTAACAGCCAATAAAAGTCAGGGGTTAGGCCCCATTGAAAGAGGGCCACCATTGCCACAGGCACCGTCACAACCGCGGCGCCGATATAGGGAATTAACACCGACAAACCAACGGCGACGGCCAACAAAGCAGAGTATCGCAAACCAAGTACGGCAAACGTTACGTAGCTGACGCCGCCAACAATGATAATCTCTAATACTTTTCCGCGTATATAGTTGGAGATTTGATCGTTCATTTCATACCAGACTTGGTAAGCCAACTGACGATTTTTCGGCAACACACCGCTGGCAATGGCCAACATCTCTCGCTTGTCCTTCAATAAGAAGAAAACCAAGAGAGGTACTAAAATTAAATAGATAGCCAGTGTGGCTATGCTGATTAAAGACGCCAACGAGCCCTTGACGACAGACTCGCCCATCGACAAAACTTGGTTTTTAACATTGGTGATCATCGACTCGACGATTTGTAAATGCGCCACTTCGGGGAAGCGCTCCGGCAAACTGGCGATGAAGCGTTGTGAATCCGAGTACATGTTGGGGATGTCGTTAATAAGATTGCCCACCTGGCCCCAAATGGTCGGCACCAAACCAAACAGTGCAATCAGCATCAGACCGACAAAGACAAAAATGACAGAGACCACAGCCAAGGTTCTCGGCACGCCAAAACGATGTAAATGCAACACTGGCCACTCGAGCAAGTAAGCTAACACTATCGCCACCAACAAAGGCGCAATCAAATGACCAAAAAAGTAAATAATGATAAAGCCGATAAGTAATATTGCCACCAAACTCGCGGCATGAGGGTCAGAAAAACGACGTTTGTACCAACGACTGATCATTTCCAGCATGGTTATTAATTCCTTTGATAACTTACCTGTACACCAAGACAGAAACTCGTTATCTTCTTGATATGAAGTTTAAAAATGTCGATGACTTAGCACGCTTGACGAGCGGAAAAATCACTGTGGACTAACAGCGACTTTAACGCATTATCCCTATCTATGGGTAGTAGCAAATTGAAAAAACGATAAAAATTTAACAGTCGGTGGCATCGCCCCTAATACGCTTAATCTCAGAGAAACTCTGCGGCAAAACTGGGGTCAAAAGGTTATAAAATGGAGTAGTGGATTATCATGATGGTCAAAAGAAAACGCCTTGGTGCTTATCTATCAATGCTAGCAATCACTTGCAGTACCCTTGGCTATGCAGACAATGGATTAAACCTTCCTGACATTGGCACAACGGCCAGTTCAACCTTAACCATCGCCCAAGAAGAACAATACGGTGATGCTTATATGCGTATTTTGCGCCGCCATCAACCCGTTATTAATGATCCAACGCTCAATCAATACATCAATCAACTCGGTCATAAGTTAGTCGCCAATGCCGATGATGTGAAAACGCCCTTTCGTTTTATTTTAATTCAGAACCGTGAAATCAATGCATTTGCATTTTTTGGCGGCTACGTCGCACTGCACTCAGGGCTATTTTTACACGCCAGTACCGAAAGTGAGTTAGCCTCAGTGCTCGCTCATGAAATCGCCCATATCACCCAGCGTCACTTAGCGCGTAGCATGGAAGCGCAAGCACAGCGCACTCCTGCCACCATAGCCGCGTTAGCCGGTTCCCTATTACTGGCCATTGCGGCCCCGCAAGCTGGGGTCGCCGCGTTGACCGCCACCACCGCAGGTAACATTCAAAGCCAGATCAATTACACCCGCAGCAATGAGGAAGAAGCGGATCGCTTTGGCATTAAAACCCTGGCCAAAGCGGGCTATAACCCTCAAGCGATGCCTCAATTTTTCGGTCGCTTAGCCGATGAGTATCGCTACACGAGCACGCCACCTGAAATGCTATTAACGCACCCTTTGCCTCAGTCGCGCATTACTGATAGCCGAAATCGAGCTCAACAATATCCCAGCGTATCGCCTCAACCATCCTTAAATTACACACTCGCTCGCGTTCGCGTGGTGGTGCGCTATGCCGGCTTGCGTTCTGATGCCGCCCTTGACTGGTTAGAGCGTCACCAAGCCAACGCACCAGCGCAAACTAAAGACGCTTATCAATATGGAAAAGCACTGGTGTACCTCGATGACAATAAGCTTGATCAAGCCCAAGCTATCCTCACCAAATTGTACCAACAACAGAGCAATAATTATTTTTATCTCGATGCGTTAAGCGATCTCTGGATTGCTAAGCACCAACCGAACAAAGCAATCGAAACCCTAGAAACCGCCCTTGCCCTTACCCCTAAAAACCCCATTTTAACCATTAATTATGCCAATGCGTTAATTGAGCACCAGCAAGCGAGCAAAGCCATTTCAGTATTGCAGCGCTACACGCACTCACAGCCAGGTGATACCAATGGATGGTACCTGCTTTCAAAAGCATACAGTTTAACGGGGGATCGCGCTCAAGAGCTGGCCGCGCAAGGCGAACTCTTTGCCCTAAAAGCGCGCTGGGATCAAGCGATCAACAACTACACCCAAGCCAGTCAACTCGCTGACATTGGCAGTTTACAACAAGCGCGTTTTGATGCTCGTGTCGATCAACTCTCACAACAACGGCAACAATTTTTACAACTGGAAAATTAACGGAAAACCCTATGTCGATTACGCTTTACCACAACCCAAGATGCAGTAAAAGTCGCCAAGCCTTGCAATTGCTTACCGAAAGAGGTTACCAGGTTGAGATCGTGCGCTACTTAGAGACCCCCCTGTCTGTCGAAGAGCTGCAAAACCTCATGACGCTTCTTAAACTGACCGACGCCACGCAAATGATGCGTACTAAAGAAGCTGAATTCAAACAACAAAACTTACGCGAGGCCGACCAGAACACCTTACTGCTGGCGATGGCCAATACCCCTAAATTGATCGAACGCCCCATTGTCGTGGCCAATGGCCAAGCGCGTATCGGCCGCCCGGTGGAAAACATTTTAGAGATACTATGAATAAAATACTGGTCCTTTACTTTAGCCGTCATGGCCGCACTCGCTTACTGGCCAATCACATCGCGCGCGGTATCGATTCTGTGTCGGGCTGTGAGGCCGTTGTCCGTAGCCTCGCCCCTCTTGATATGAGCAGTGATCCCCAAGACCCCATTGCCACCCTTGACGACCTCAAACACTGCGATGGCCTGGCCATGGGCAGTCCCGTTTGGTTTGGCAATATGGCAGCCCCACTCAAGCATTTTTGGGATCAGACGACCCCACTTTGGGTCTCCGGGGCGCTTAATGACAAACCCGCCTGTGTCTTTACTGGCTCGAGCAGTCTGCACGGAGGCCAAGAAACCACCTTGCAAAGCATGATGTTGCCCTTGTTGCACCACGGTATGCTAATCTTAGGCCTTCCCTACAGTGAGCCCGCGCTGCATACCACACAAACCGGGGGCACACCCTATGGTGCCAGTCACTGCAGTGAAGGGCGTCAATTATCCACAGAAGAAAGTGAACTGGCCAAAGCTCAAGGCCAGCGTCTTGCTCGCCTCAGTCAAACCCTCAAACGCTAAATTGACCCTGATAAAAGATCGCCTAAAGCAACTCCGCGCTTTAGGCGATTGAAACACCGTTTTAGATGACTAGTAAGTCAAGCGTTCAGAGCGAGCTTAGCTTACTCTTGCCAAATGAAGCGATAATCCGGTTTATCAAACGTCGCTTGTTGCGGGGCGTTCACCACTGGCGCCATCTTTTGCGTGTTGCCCTGTGAAGGCTCCGCCCGCGTTTGCGCCTGATTGTCAATCGCCGGCGCTGTAACGTCTTGGCTATGCTCAACCTCGGCGACGGATGACGCATCGGTTTCTAAGCGATTGGCATTTTGATACGACTCAGCAGATAAGAGCTCTTGACTTGATGTCAAGTCAGAGAGTCTTGATTCGGTCAAGGACAGCTTTGTGGTCGCCTCTGACAAAAAGCCCGTTTGGCTGGTGAGTAAATCGAGGCGAAACGCAGCGCTGTCACCGCGCAAAGTCGTCACTTGGGCACTCGCAACGGCGTTAAGCGTGATTAAACCGCGCTCGAGATGAAAGAAATCACTGGCGTTTTTGATACCAGAGACCTGAATATCAACCGACAAGTCCGATGTTGTGGTTAAGGTCAAGCCATTTTTTTGAGCGTAATAACGGCTGAGCCTGGCGACAATGTCTTTTGCCGCGCCACTGCCACTCGCTTGGCCGTTTAAGCTGACCTCGGTGTTGGCGATCGCATTGGGTTTGGCGTCATAAAGCTGCCAACGAAGTTGCTCACCTTGCGCTTTAACAATCAAAACCGCATCAACCGGATAACGTGCGCTGGCCTTAGCAATACTTTGTACAAAACCGCCCCAAAGATCAGCCGCGCTGACACCGGTCACATCATCAAAGTCCCCGACCGGAATGCTAACCGGTAACCCCATTTGGTCTGCGCTTTGTCGAAAATCTTGTAAAGGCTGCGACTCTGAGGTTTCCCACAAAACAGTGCGTTCGTACTCGGTATTATCCACCCACCACAGCAAGATATTTTCACGCTTAACCGGCCAAATCGGCACCTGAGCTTGAGTCAGTAATTGACGAATTTGCTCACCGTTAAAGCTCATGCTCATCACTTGTGACGCATCGTCACTCTGATAGCCAAATTGTGAAAGATAACGAGCACTGTCATTGAGTGCTTTGGCGATAACAGAGTTGGAGGCGATCTTAGGATCACCGGATGCCTTAATCAGCACTTGCTCCATTCCCTGCTTGCGCGCTTGATGGGCGCTACTGCTTTGCTCATCACTGACTGCGACTTGAGTTTGGTATACATTGACATTGCTCATGGCATAAAGAGGAAAGGCCCCCAAAGCACATAAGACGAAAGCTAAAACTCGCATAATGATCCTAAATTGACACACACTAGGGCGATAATAAGCAACAAACGCTCACTGGGCAAGCGCACGGCCCTGAAACAGGAACGTCAATGCAACGCCATTGAAAGCTGATAATTCAATACCCTTTATTATCATCATTATAACTTATTTAAACTTTCTGCCATTTTTCACTAGGCAATCGTTTGCAAGCTGCTAAAATCCCCGCCAACTGTTAATTATTGAGGAAGTGTGCATGAAAAATATGATTTTAGGCACCCAAATGCTGTTTGTCGCATTTGGGGCTTTGGTATTAGTCCCCTTACTGACCGGATTGGATCCCAACGTGGCCTTGTTTGGTGCTGGGTTAGGGACCTTGTTATTTCAATTGATGACTCGCCGACAAGTGCCGATTTTTCTTGCTTCTTCTTTTGCTTTTATCGCTCCAATTCTCTACGGCACGCAAACGTGGGGGATCGCCGCCACCATGGGAGGCTTGATGGCCGCTGGAGCGGTCTATGTCATCTTGGGGGGAATTATCAAAGCAAAGGGCGCGGGGTTTATTCACCACTTGCTGCCTCCTGTCGTTGTAGGGCCAGTGATTATGGTCATCGGGCTTGGCTTGGCGCCCGTCGCCGTTAACATGGCACTGGGTAAAACCGGTGATGGTTCAGCACAGCTTATCGACCATCAACTATCACTTTGGGTTTCTGCCACGGCCCTGCTCACAACCATCGCCATCAGTGTATTCGCCAAAGGTTGGTTTAAACTTTTGCCTATTTTTGGTGGTATTTTAGCTGGCTATGCTTTGAGCTTGTCTTTTGGTATTGTTGATTTTACCCCGGTCACGCAAGCAGCCTGGTTAGCACTGCCCAATTTTACAGCGCCAGAGTTCAACCTCAATGCGGTTTTATTTATGATCCCGGTTGCCATTGCCCCTGCGGTAGAACACGTTGGCGACATGTTGGCGATTTCTCAAGTCACCAATAAAGACTACCTAAAAAAGCCCGGCTTACACCGCACCTTATCCGGTGATGGCGTGGCGACGATGGCGGCAGCCTGTTTGGGAGCCCCACCGAATACCACTTACAGCGAAGTGACCGGTGCAGTGATGCTCACCAAAGCGTTTAACCCTGTGATCATGACATGGGCAGCGGTCAGTGCCATTGTCTTGGCACTCGTGGCTAAGTTAGGTGCATTACTGCAAACCATTCCGGTGCCTGTCATGGGCGGTATTATGATTTTACTGTTTGGCTCCATTGCCACCGTTGGCCTCAATACATTAATAAAAAATCAAGTCGATCTCTCTAAATCCAGGAATTTAGTCATTGTCGGGGTGACCTTGGTGTTTGGCTTAGGGGGGATGGCTTTCGGCATTGGTGAGTTTAGTCTGCAAGGGGTAAGCTTATGTGGCATTGTGGCGATTTTACTCAATCAGATCTTGCCACGAGATATCGGTGACAATCACATTGCTGATACGGTTCCAAATCAAGACCGCTAGCAAGCACAAATATTGAATAAAAAAACCGCCGTATCAATCGCGGCGGTTTTTTCTTAACACAGCGAGATTGTCTTAAATAACAACCCCTTCAATCGCTCAGTGAGAAAGGATCACTTAGTACCAAAGATCTTATCGCCCGCATCACCAAGACCGGGAACGATATACCCTTGCTCGTTGAGCTTGCTATCGATAGCCGCGGTATACAACTCGATGTCTGGGTGAGCTTTTTCAAGTGCTTCGATCCCTTCCGGCGCCGCCACAAGCACCAATACCTTGATAGATTGACATCCTTGCTCTTTTAATAGATCGATCGTCGCAATCATAGAGCCGCCAGTTGCCAACATAGGATCAACAACCAGGGCAATACGCTCATCAATATTGGATGCCAATTTATTAAAGTAAGGGACCGGCTCGAGTGTCTCTTCGTCGCGGTAAACCCCAACAACACTGATCCTAGCGCTTGGCATATGCTCTAACACGCCATCCATCATGCCCAAGCCAGCGCGCAAAATCGGTACCACTGTCACTTTTTTGCCTTTGATTTGATCGACTTCCACCGGGCCATTCCAACCATCAATGGTCACTTTTTCCATTTCAAAATCAGAGGTGGCTTCATAAGTGAGCAAACTGCCAACTTCGGTCGCTAATTCGCGAAAACGCTTGGTACTAATATCCCCTTCACGCAACAAGCCCACCTTGTGCTTCACTAATGGGTGCATCACTTCTACAACTTTCATGTCCATCTCCAGCAAAAATAAAATAAACTTTCAGATTATATAGGAAAAAAAGGGAAATTACTTGACTAATTCAAGGATAAAAAAAACAGCGCAAACGTTTGCTCTTTCTCTTTAAGCCCTGTTAGAATAACGCCGTTTTCATCTCTAACAAAACCGAGGAAAGCCTGTGAGTGGTAATAACTCTTCTCTTAGCTACAAAGATGCTGGTGTTGATATCGATGCAGGAAATGCATTAGTCGATAAGATCAAAGGCGCGGTCAAAAAAACCCGTCGTCCTGAAGTAATGGGGGGTTTAGGTGGCTTTGGTGCCCTGTGTGAATTGCCAACTAAATACAAACACCCTGTGTTAGTGTCTGGTACCGACGGCGTCGGCACCAAGTTGCGTTTAGCACTCGATCTTAATAAACACGATACGATCGGCATCGATTTAGTGGCCATGTGTGTCAACGATTTAATTGTTCAAGGCGCTGAACCGCTCTTTTTCCTCGACTATTATGCAACAGGCAAATTAGATGTCGATACGGCTGCTCAAGTGGTGACCGGAATTGCTGAGGGTTGCTTACAATCTGGTTGTGCACTGATCGGCGGTGAAACGGCAGAAATGCCTGGCATGTACGAAGGCGATGATTATGACGTCGCCGGGTTTTGTGTTGGGGTTGTCGAAAAAGCCGATATCATTGACGGCACTAAGGTCGCAGCAGGTGACGCTTTAATTGCCGTTGGCTCTAGTGGTCCTCACTCTAATGGCTACTCACTGATTCGCAAGATTCTCGAAGTATCAGGCGCGGACAAAAATGAGAAACTCGGCGATAAAACCATCGCAGAACTGCTGTTAGAACCGACTAAAATTTACATCAAATCTGCACTGGAATTGATTGAAAAGCACGACATTCACGCCATCTCACACATCACAGGTGGGGGTTTCTGGGAAAACATTCCTCGTGTATTGCCCGCCGGTACACAAGCGGTGATCCAAGGTGACAGTTGGCAATGGCCAGCCATCTTTAGCTGGTTACAAGAAAAAGGCAATGTCACGGAGCACGAAATGTACCGCACCTTTAACTGCGGTGTCGGCCTGGTGATTGCACTCCCACAAGAGCAAGCTGAAGACGCCGTCGCATTACTCAACAACGCCGGTGAAAACGCGTGGGTATTGGGCCATATTGCGGAAGCGAAAGCCGACCAAGCGCAAGTTGTTATTCAATAATTCACTTTTAAAGAGGGAGCACTCTTCCCTCTTTTTTATCAAATAAGCAAAATTGTGTTATGACCTCCCCTTCAACTTCAAACAATATCGTCGTGCTCATTTCAGGCAGCGGCAGCAATCTTCAAGCTATTATCGACGCTTGCGAGTCCGGATATATTAACGGCCAAATCAGCGCCGTGATCGCCAACAAGGGCGATGCTTTTGGTCTGACTCGAGCTGAGCGTCATGGCATTGCGTCGGTTCACCTTGATCACAATGACTATCAAGAGCGAGCTCATTACGATCAAGCCTTGATTGCAACCATTGACCAATACCAACCTGATGCCGTTATTCTTGCCGGCTTTATGCGGATTTTAACCAAAGACTTTGTACAACACTATCAAGGTAAATTACTTAATATTCACCCCTCCTTGTTGCCTAAGTATCCAGGATTGCACACACATCAACGCGCAATCGATAACCAAGATAAAGAACATGGCACCAGTGTGCACTTTGTGACTGAAGAGCTTGATGGGGGCCCGGTTATTTTACAAGCCAAAGTCCCGGTTTATGCCGAGGATACTGCCGAGCAACTCGCCGCTCGCGTCCTACACCAAGAGCACAAGATTTACCCTTTGGTGACGCAGTGGTTATTGTCGGGGCGTTTAAGCATGAAAGACAATCAAGCTTGGCTAGATGGTCAGTGCCTAGGCCCTCATGGCTACGCCGCCGAGCAAGATTGATAGCCATTGAAATCTCAAAAAAAATGACGGCGTGAATACCGTCATTTTTTTACAGATAACATCAGTGTTGCCTTAGTCAAGTGGCTCTGTTGGCGCCTGACTGGCGGGTTTAGCCGCCGCATAAGGCACATTGACTAATTGATCGGCATTAGAAAGCATCAACTCTCCTAAATAAAACACCCCATATTCTCCGGGTTTCATCCGGTGCCATCGCTCATTGCCAGTTAAAGGTTGGGTAGCAATAATCGAGACGACATCTTTTGGGGTCGTTTCTTCTTGAAAATTGATTTCCACGTCTTCGTCGAGCAAGGCAGCTTTGCCAAAGGGAGCCCGGCGTGTAATCCAATACAAGTGGTTGGTGCAGTAGGTCATGACGTACTCGCCATTGGACAACAACATATTAAAGACGCCCAATACCTTTAATTGCTCACAACACTGCGCGACCCACTGAAATACCTGTGACATGTCGTCGGGTTGCGTGGGAAAACGTTGACGTATCTGTTCCAATAACCAACAAAAGGCCAATTCGCTGTCGGTCTGCCCCACCGGGATAGAGGTCGTGGTGGACAATGGCTCTTGGTAATCAGAAAGCTGACCGTTATGGGCAAAGGTCCAATATTGCCCCCAGAGCTCACGAGTAAAGGGATGAGTATTTTCTAACCTCACCCCCCCTCGGTTGGCTTGGCGAATATGGCTGATCACCGCACAACTTTTGATCGGGTATTCTTGCACTAAACGAGCAATTTTTGACTCGCAGCTTGGCAAAGGGTCTTTAAACGTACGAAATCCCTTCCCTTCGTAAAACGTTATGCCCCAACCGTCTCGGTGAGGGCCAGTTCGCCCCCCTCGCTGCATCAGCCCTGTGAAACTAAAGCAGATATCCGTGGGCACATTAGCACTCATTCCGAGTAACTCACACATCTTTGCGCGCCTCTCAATTCAAACTGTTACGCTTTTGGTTCCATTTCTTTTTCGATCAACATAATAAGAATATGAATGATCTTAATGTGGATTTCTTGGATGCGATCGGCATAACCAAAATGCGGAACTCGGATTTCAACGTCGGCCAATCCGGCCATTTGACCACCATCTTTACCCGTTAAAGCAATGGTTTTCATCCCTTTCTCTTTTGCAGCTTCAATCGCTTTGAGTACATTTGAAGAATTGCCTGAGGTCGATAATCCCAAAAGGACATCACCGCGGCGGCCGACGGCTTCAACATAGCGAGAAAAGACAAAGTCGTAACCAAAATCGTTGCTGACACAAGAGAGGTGGCTCGGATCCGAAATAGCGATACCAGGATAGCCAGGACGGTTATCGCGATAACGCCCGGTCAACTCTTCGGCAAAATGCATTGCGTCACAATGGGACCCACCGTTACCACAAGATAACACTTTACCCTCGTTGTTAAACGAATCGGCAATCAATCGAGCGGCGGCTTCTATTTGAGCTAAATTGTCATCGTCACTCAAAAATTGGTTCAACACTGCTGCCGCTTCCGTCAATTCGCCTCGGATAATATCTTGATACATAAATGGATCTCTTTTAGTTAAGTTAACAGCAATTTATGCTGAAATAATCGGGTTAATGGCCATAATAACCGTGCTGTCAAAGTTTACCGCAACCAAAAACACTGTCGAGAGCTAAGAGCGAAAATTTGATGTTAAATCACCGTCTTTGGCACAATCACAACAGAGTAAAAGCCCAAGCACCACCATATTGTCCCCTTATCACCCTTATCACCCTTATCACCCTTATCACCCTATGGGGCAACGCGAGCTACTCTGGGGTGTTAAATGCAAGCTCTTCTTTGAGGGTTTTCTTGGCGCGGATCTTACGAACAATAAACCACACCAATAAAACCAATATCACCACCACAACATTGCCTACGGCGATATAAATCAAGCTTTGTTGTCTGTCTTTAGCGCGCTTAGCAATAATGGCGTCTTCCAAAGCTTTTTGCTTTTCTTGCTCGGCAATGCGCTCTTGTTCGGCGCGGATTTCGGAAAAATCGATTTCTTCCACCACGCTATAGGAATGGGAGGGCAGTTCAAAACTTAACGCTCTTCCCGTGGCTTCATCATTGGCAAACACCTTGCCTTGCCAATGGTACTCGCCGGGTTGGTCTAAATTGGCAAAAGTGAGGTTAATCCCCAAACTTTCACTGCCCGCTTGGCCTTCTTTTTGATCGAGATAACCATTGGGGCCGCTGGTTTCCATGTGGGTCAACAGCGACCCTTTGGCGATCATACCGGCTTCACCACGAATGGAAATCTGATGGTTATTTTGCGCTTGTCGAGCCTGGACAAACGTCGCCGTGATAGGCGTTGGGTACACTAATACCGTTTGCTCTTGTGCCCTTAAAAACACCCCATTTTGCGAGGTGATCCGCGCGCGGTATTTGCCAGGTTCGATCTCAATCGGCAAGTTGACCGTAAAGACACCATCGCCTGGGTATTCATCTAACCCTTGGCCGTCATCAGTAAACGTCCCCATCACGACGGGAATCGGCTTGGCGTCTTTGGCTAAACTGTCTTCATTCTCAACGTATTTAGTGAAGGTCACTTTTAAATTCACCCGATCGAGAAAATCTCTCAAATTGAGCGGCTTATCATTACTGAGTAAACGAGCGGTAAATTTAAGGCTCTCGCCTTGGTAAAGGTTGGCAGGGAAGTCATCGGTATAAAGCTGTAAGTCCGTGACCAATTTTATATTGTTTTTGGGGGTCACTTTACCAACGGCTTGCCAGGGCCCCGGCATTGGGTTGTCCACTGAAATGATATCAAGGTCTGACTCTTGGTACCATTTAACGTCGTCATAGGTTTGCCAGGCGTAATATTTTTGACCGTCGGGCCTGACCAACACTACAGGTTGACTGTTTTTGGCGCGATAAACGAGAAACGTGATTTGTTTAATCGTAGGATCAACGCGAAAGCGATTGTCTAATAGAGACAAGGTCGCTTCGCTCGGCCAGGCAGAGCTTGCCCATACTAGGAGAATGACCCCACAAAAAACTCTCCATCGCTTCACTATTGTCGCCAAAGACATACGCCTCCTTTTTCAATCAAATCAAGCCGCTGTTGGTGTAAGTCTAATTCATCGGCCGACGCATGCAAAACCTTGAGGTTTTTTCGCTCTTGCAAACGACGAACGCCCGAGGCCTCACCTTGCTGATCCTGGCCACTGAACTGAAGAGCCGTTTGACCACCGGTCATCATCAAGTAAACATCGGCGAGGATCTCAGCATCGAGCAATGCCCCGTGCAAGGTTCTTCGCGAATTATCAATACCGTAGCGGTCACACAAGATATCAAGGTTGTTGCGCTTACCAGGGAAGATTTTCTTCGCCATAGCTAACGTGTCGGTGACCGTACACAAGTCCGTGGTTTTTAACGAAGCCTGGCCAAGCAATTCAAATTCGTAATCCATGAAACCAACGTCAAAGGGCGCATTGTGTGCAACCAACTCAGCCCCTTGAATAAAATCAATAAATTCTTGGTGGATATCGCGGTAACGGGGTTTGTCGGTCAAAAAGACATCGGTAATACCGTGAACTTCAATGGCTTCGGGTTGAATCTCTCGATTGGGTTTAATGTAAACGTGGAAATGTCGGCCCGTCAGCTTGCGGTTGACGATCTCCACCGCCCCAATCTCAATGATGTTGTGATTAAGGTAATGAGGGCCGCCTTCTTTATTCATGCCCGTAGTTTCCGTATCGAGTACTACAATGCGATGAACGGCAGAATTGTCGCTGGTATTGGTCATAATAATTGTGTCAGACTATTGGTTATTTTCGTTTGTCTATAGTGTATCAAAAATGATGAAACACGTTGAAATTTTTACTGATGGTTCTTGTTTAGGCAACCCAGGTCCGGGTGGCTATGGCATAGTTATGCGTTATAAGAACACAGAAAAACACCTTTCTAAAGGCTACCGCTTAACCACCAATAACCGCATGGAGATGATGGCGGCCATCGTTGCGCTACAAAGCCTCAAAGAACCTTGCCAAGTGACCTTGACCTCTGACAGCCAATACGTTCGACAAGGGATCACACAATGGATTCACAACTGGAAGAAAAGGCAATGGCGAACTGCAGATAAAAAGCCGGTTAAAAACGCAGACTTGTGGAAACTGCTCGATCGCGAAACCGAGCGACACACCGTGGAATGGCATTGGGTTAAAGGCCACGCAGGCCACCGGGAAAATGAAGTGTGCGATGAGCTTGCCCGCACGGCTGCCGGTCAACCCAGCGACGATGACGCTGGATACCAAGCCGCCTAACCCGCTCATAAACTCATCGCTTATCGGGGTTTGATCAGACTTTTTTTTGGATGCCCTCACAGTTAAGCACCCCGACAGGAGACAACTTTCGCTTAACGCCCCAGTGAGGCTTGATGGGTTTTAATGGGTAAGTGCGCTTACGAGCGACAATGAAATACAAACTTGACAGCGGCGTACCCATTGCCCCTAAACTGTTTTCCAACCAGGTCCACATCACTTGATGTTTTGCCGTAGGCAACAACGCGTATTGCTCACGATGGACGACTTGATAGTTTAACACACTCAGCCAATCGGTAATTCGCTGCGGAGTAAACATACGCCCACTCCAAGGCAGTGCATGCTTTCGCCAGGGTAATACACTGGCAATACCCACTAAACTGACCGGGTTAAAACCCGTGATGATCACGTAACCATCGTCCATAATCACGCGATCCACTTCGCGCAGTAATCGATGTGGGTCGCGGCAAAAATCTAACTGATGAGCCAGAAAAACCGCATCAAAACTCTTTTCGACAAAGGGCAAATTGTAACCATCTGCCACGACATTGTGCAAAGGGTTCTGGATATCTAAATGGACTTGGTGTTGAATGGTACAATAATGACTTGTGAGCTCACAGCTTAACCCGCCGAGTTTGAGCATGTGATAACCAAAAAACTTGGGAGACCATTCGTCAATTCGAGCTTGAATCGATGCCTTCACCCATTGGCCGTTGTGAATTTCTGACCAAGTATAAGGGTGTTGTAATCGTTTTTTGCTTAGCGCTGGCTGCATGGTAAACCTAATCTATTAGAGGAAATGGAGAACGCCCTATGTTGCATGTGAAAAGCATACCCGCCTTTGACGATAATTACATCTGGATCATTCACAATCAAGCGCAGCGCGTCATTGCCGTCGACCCGGGACAAGCACAGCCGGTACTGGACTACCTCACTGAGCATCAGCTCAAACTCGACGCTGTATTACTTACCCATCATCACAATGACCACATCGGCGGCGTGCCTGAACTGGTGCGTCAGTTTCCAGATCTCAAGGTCTACGGGCCGGAAGACGAGCCCATCGCCACAGTGAACCACCCTGTTCGAGCCGGGGATAAGATTTTACTCGGCATCGACACTGTGTTTGAAGTTCTGTCCTTACCGGGTCATACTTTAGGTCACATCGGTTACTATGGTCACGGCGCGGTTTTTTGTGGCGATGTGCTGTTTGCTGCCGGCTGCGGCCGTTTGTTCGAGGGCAGCCCTGAACAAATGTTTACTTCTTTGCAAACCCTCGCCAACTTGCCTGATCAAACGCAAGTCTATTGCGGCCATGAATACACCGCCAGCAACGTCACTTTTTCGTTAGCCGTCGAGCCTGATAACACTTCACTACAAGCATACCGAGATACCGTCAACCGCTTGCGAGTCAACAACACCCCCACTTTGCCGACCTCTATTGAGCAAGAAAAAGCCATTAATCCCTTTCTGCGCACTCATGTTGACAGTGTGATTAATTCCGTCAAAGAAAAAGCTCAAGGTGAGGATCCACTCTCCATTTTTACCGCGCTCAGACAATGGAAAAATGAATTTTAACGATTTCTTACTTGTCTCAATCCCATTGAGACAAGTATCATCACGGGTCGTTAATTAATAAGGCAGAAGTCATGCGGTTAAAACACTCTTGGGTGATCGCTTTATTCTTGGTCGGGTGTCAATCCACGCCGACTGAAGATACAGCAAAGACCTCGGTCCCGACCAATAAAAACACGTCATCATCCAAACAAGACTCAAAGAACAAACGCTTGTTTGAGCGTTCACCGGCAACAGCTCGCAAAGCTTTCCAAGCGCAACCCGAAGCGCTCACCGCCCAAGAGCAAGCCGATTTATGGGATCGCATTGTTTTGCAATTTCGCCTTCCTATCCCAGAAAACGAAAGAGTCGACTATTATCGCCGCTGGTACCTCGATCACCCTGAGCACCTCGACATCGTAGCCAAACGCGCGGATCCCTTTTTGTATTTGATCACCGAAAAGATTGAACAGCGCGGTCTGCCCTTAGAGTTAGCCCTATTGCCTGTTGTCGAAAGCTCATTTGATGCCTTTGCCTACTCAAAAGGCAGTGCCGCAGGTCTGTGGCAATTCATTCCCTCAACAGGGCGCTTATACGGTTTAAAACAAAATTATTGGTACGACGGCCGACGCGATGTCAATGCAGCGACCGATGCTGCGCTCAAATACTTGTCTAATTTAGGCAAGCGATTTAAAGGCAATTGGCCGCAGGCGATTGCCGCCTACAACAGTGGCGAAGGCCGGGTTTATCGTGCGATCAAAACCAATAAAGCCAACGGCAAGCCAACCGACTTTTTTTCTTTGAGCTTACCGGCAGAAACCACCGATTACGTGCCGAAATTATTGGCCCTCGCTGACGTGTTAGCCCAGCGCGAAAAATATGGTTTAACCCTACCTGCAATTGATAACGAACCACAACTCGAGTTGGTTCGCCCAGGCGAGCAACTCGACCTAGCGATTGCCGCTAAGTACGCCGAGATAAGCGTCAAAGAACTAGAAAGCTACAACCCTGGCTATAACCGATGGGCAACAGCACCGTCTGGGCCGCACAGTTTGTTATTGCCGATCGATAGCGTTGACACGTTTAATGACAACCTTGCTAGCCACAAAGGCGAAGGCCTTCATCTGGTACGCTACCAAGTCAAATCCGGCGATACCTTGAGCGAGATTGCTAGCCGTTATCGCACGACGACACAAGTGATCAAAAACGCCAATCAACTCGACAGCAATACCATTCGCATTGGCCAGTATTTGTTGGTCCCCAAGTCCATCCAAGATGCATCGACATACGCATTAAGCGCTCAAAACCGCTTAAAGGCGACCCAGTCAAAAAGTCAAGGTCAATACAAGCTCAGCCATGTGGTACAACGCGGTGAGAGCCTATGGACCATCGCCAAACACCACAATGTCTCTTATCAATCCTTGGCAAAATGGAATGGTCTGGGCCCCAAAGACACCTTAAGAACGGGGCAGTCACTGGTCGTTTGGAAAAAAGGCCAACCGGGCTCAGTGATCCGTCGCGTTAGCTATCAGGTCAAATCCGGTGATACCTTAAGTGAGATTGCAGTGAAGTTCAAAGTCAACCGCAGTGACATTGTGCAATGGAACAATTTACACCAACAAAAATACCTACAGCCTGGGCAAGACCTCAAGCTTTATGTCGATGTGACCAAGGTGAGTGTCTAACATGACGACAACGCATCAGATCAAACCATGGCATGTCATACTGCACGGTTTCACTTCGCCACAGCAAGCCTTTATCACACTCTATCACCAGCCCAAAGCGGGCTGGTTCGCTTATCTGGCCTTAGTGCTCAGCGTGTTTTTATTTTGGGGCGCCTATTTCGAGCGCACAGACCCACAATGGTTGCTCGCTCAGCTCAGTCAAATTTACCCAACTCAGTCACTGCCCGATCCCCAGACCTTATTAGCTGGGCAGATCATCAGCGATGTTTTATCGAGAACGCTGTGCATTGTATTATTGGCAATCTGGTTTCACCTCGCCACCAAACACATCGTTAAACTCACGCTCAGGCAATGGTTTGCCGCCGCGTCTGTGATGATGTTACCCGCTCTGCTTGGCGATATGGCCAGTTACGTCAGCGGCATCTTGCAACACGAACCCATTGTCATTTTCAGTGCTGATCTCAACAGCCTTAATGGCCTTTTACACTTAGAACCAACCTCAAAGTGGTCGCAAATCGCCAGTGCGTTTCCTTTGCTGATGCCCTGGTATATTGTACTCGGTTACGGCGCTGTACTTACATGGACACCACTCGAGGGAGGTCAAGCCCTCGCCATTGCCATGTTACCTTGGTTGGGCTTTTTCTCATTTTGGTCGCTTGGGGTGGCCATTAGTTAATCGCCTCGTCATCAAACACTAATCCGCTGACAGGGAAAACGAGACTTGCAGCGGGTTGTGATCCGAGGCGTCACTGTGTGTAGCTTGAGCATGTATCACGCTCAAGCCGCGATAAAAGACGTGATCCAACACAGCGCGGCCAAAAAAACGGCTTCGCTTATCCGGTGTAAAAGCCACCTCTTGCCATGACGGCCCTTGCAACAAGTCCGCCACAACGGCTCGACGCTCAGGACTCCATGTATTAAAGTCCCCTGCCACAATCGCCGGCGAACTCGGGCTCAATTGCTCAAGCGCAACTTGCAACTGCTGTCGATAATCTTGTGTCGACAGGGTAAAATTAATCGCATGTAAGTTAACTACTTGCAAAGTCTGTCCCGTGCTCAATGTATACTCAGTAATAAGCAGTGATTTGGGCAAGCGCAGCCACGGCTCTGACTGGAGAAACCCACAAGCGCGTCTTGGCAACACTTTTGCCATTGTCATGACGCCCGCATCTTGTGACAAAAAACGAAAAGCACGAACTTGCAAAGCCCTGAGGTGCTGATTTGAAACCCAATCGCTGAGCTCGGCGGTTAAGCTAGATTCTTGCAATAAAATTAACTCTTTATCTTGGCTTAATTCGGTCAGCGCGCCTTTCCATCCCGGCGTATTTTGCTTGTAAATATTCCATACCAACAAGGAAAAACGCCCTTGGTCATCCAAAGGCAGCGTTGGTATTTGTCTTGCTGGCTCTTGAATACACGTCTGTTGAGTGCGCAACACCTGCTGGCCAAGTTCGGTTAGCTTAGCCTGTTTTGAAACGTCAAGGTTTTGATAAACCATCCCCCCCGTTAAAAAGGCCGCAACAACGCTCAACACCCCGATAAATTTTATCATTCGAAAGTTCATTCATTACTCATTAGACGCACAAAAAAAGAGCAGTCACTGCTCTTTAATCTTTCATAACCGATCACAAACTGGGGTTGCCATCGGCATTAAATGGCTTCTTCGTCTTCTTCACCGGTGCGAATACGGATCACTCGTTCAATGCTGGTGACAAAGATTTTACCATCACCGATTTTTCCTGTTTGAGCTGTGTTGATAATGGTTTCGACACATTGATCAGCCACATCGTCACTCACCACAATTTCCAATTTTACTTTAGGGAGAAAATCAACCATATACTCTGCACCACGGTACAGCTCTGTGTGCCCCTTTTGGCGGCCAAAACCCTTCACTTCTGACACCGTCATCCCCGTAATACCGACTTCCGACAACGCCTCGCGAACATCGTCGAGCTTGAACGGCTTCACAATCGCTTCTATTTTTTTCATGTTCAATTCCTTACCCTAATATCTGGCTTATTATTGATTAAGCCGTGATGAGTTTCAATCTTGTCTCGAGAAAA
Source organism: Vibrio sp. HB236076 (assembly GCF_040957575.1). Lineage (NCBI taxonomy): Bacteria > Pseudomonadati > Pseudomonadota > Gammaproteobacteria > Vibrionales > Vibrionaceae > Vibrio > Vibrio sp. HB236076. The sequence goes on along the minus strand of NZ_CP162601.1, from coordinate 1,000,119 downwards.
ACCTCGCAATACACATGCCAATTTCGCGAAGTGGTCTGTTTATTTCTTAGCCGGAAGTTGTGAGTAATAGGTCGCCAAATCATCGAGTTGCTGTAAACTAAAACGACTGACTTGCGATTTCATAATAAACGCTTTTGACCCTTGACTGGTCCCATTTTGATAAGCGACCAAAGCGTTGAATAGCTCTTCTTTTGTTTGGCCGGCAATCGTCGGAATACCCGCCATCGATGGGATCCCTTGCGCTCCGTGACAAGCGGCACATTGCTGAGACAAACGCTGCCCAACACGTGCATCACCTTGCGCCATGGCGTTTGTAACGCCACAGCATACCAACAATAAAAATAGCGCCTCTTTTTTCATCACTTACCTTTTGATTCTTGTTGCCACTGTATACCAAGGTCATCGCCCGCAAAGGCCCGGTCAACAAACAAACCGGCCACCGCAACGACTTGTTGCTGGGGCGTGACAATAATCGGTATCCGACGCCTTTGCCAACTTGGCACACCGTATTCTTGAAATATTTTTTTTAGCTTTCGTCGCCGACCGCGTTCGACAGGGTGTGCGACTAACCCCGCAGGATCAAAACAAAGCCACCACTCTTGCTGTGGCCGCATCAGTTGTCGCGAAGAAGCCATCGTCGTTAACCTCAACTCCCCCAAGCCATCGGGTAAGGTTTGAGGTTGTTCAAGTACTAAGCGAGAACGCCACCTTGAGATGTCTTGCTTGACTGTATCGAGGAAAAGCCACCCATCAAAACGACGAACACAATAATGACCGTATTCAAACACAGGGTTGGCATCGTTTTTTGCCATGGCGATTTGCTGCCAAATAATGGTAAGGTGCTTTCTCTCAACCGCAGGCCAGCCTTGTTCCATCATCCACATCCGCAATAAATAACGCCGTGACGTGGGGCTTTCATTTGCCAATCCATCAATCGACAGCCCGCCGTTTTGCGCTGTATATTGGGCTAATTTCTCACTCAGCAGTTCTTGGAGTAAGGCTTCTTGCTCAGCGCAAATCTGCGCCGTCCGCGCCACGGCTTGACTAAAATGCGGCCAGCGTTGATTGAGTGACGGCAACACCTGATGACGTAAGAAATTGCGATCAAAACGGACATCGCGATTGCTTTCGTCCTCTGCCCAGGTCAGTTGCCTTTGCCGAGCGAACGCCTCTATCTCACGCCGAGTCAGAGACAAGAGTGGTCGCATTAAATGGCCATTGGCAAAGGGCTTTAACAAGGGCATTGCTGATAACCCCTTTGGCCCACTGCCTCTTTTTAACGCCAGTAAAAACGTTTCGGCTTGGTCATCGAGGTGTTGGCCGGTTAACAATAACTCGCCGTGTTGAACGTATTGCGACAACACTTGATAACGAGCTTGCCGGGCAATTTGCTCGAGACTGTCACCGCCATTTTTCGTTAACTGCACAGAGTGAGCAAAAAATTCAACCTCGTATTGCTGGCAATATCGCTCACAAAACGCCTGCCATTGTTCGGCATTCGGACTGAGATTGTGATTGATGTGAACCGCGCGAAGCCCCAATCGATGCGCTTTCGCATAGTCAACGGCCAAGGCGAGTAACACCTGTGAGTCGACACCACCACTAAAGGCCACAACTAAAGTATGAGGCGCTGGATCAAGCGCCATCAGTTGACGCGTAAATTCGCTAGAAACAGTCACAAATTCTTCCCACTGATGAAAACCAATCGCATTGCGTTGCTGGTAAAAACGCGGTCACCGCCCCAAGAACATCACGGACAATAGCATGACTCAGATTGGTCTCAATGAAAAAAAGCTGGTCAATGCCAGCTTTTTACCTTTAATAGTTATCCAATCGATTGAGCTTAGCTCAGCTCACGAAGTTGAGCCGCGATGGGATAACCTGAGTACCCGACTCGATTAGCAGTAGCCGTAACTCATTAAACGCTGGTAGCGGCGCTCAAGTAGCATCTCATTATCAAGCGGTTCCAATTCTTCTAATTGAGCCAGTAACGTCGCTTTCATATTGTCCGCCATTGCTTTGTGGTTGCGATGTGCGCCGCCAAGAGGCTCTTCAATAATGTGATCGATAAGCTCCAACTCTTTGAGTCTTGGTGCTGTCAATCCCATGGCTTCCGCCGCTTGTGGCGCTTTTTCCGAGTCTCGCCATAAAATAGAGGCACAGCCTTCTGGAGAAATCACCGAATAAGTCGAGTATTGCAGCATGTTGACATAATCACCAACACCAATCGCCAAAGCGCCGCCAGAGCCACCCTCACCGATGACATTACAAATCACAGGAACGCTAAGGCCAGACATCACTTTTAAGTTACGAGCGATCGCTTCTGATTGGCCGCGCTCTTCTGCCCCTAGGCCAGGGTACGCACCAGCGGTGTCGATAAAGGTGATAATTGGCATGTTAAAACGCTCAGCCATCTCCATCAAACGCAATGCTTTGCGATAGCCCTCTGGTTTTGGCATACCAAAGTTACGTTTTACTTTGTCACGTGTTTCACGGCCTTTTTGATGACCGATAATCATGACCGGACGCCCCTCTAAACGAGCAATACCACCGACAATGGCTTTATCATCGGCGTAGGCGCGATCACCGGCTAATTCATCAAAATCTGAAAAGACGTGTTGAATGTAATCAAGCGTATAAGGACGTTGAGGATGACGAGCGAGTTGCGCCGTTTCCCATGCACCAAGGTCACTGAAGATTTTTTTCTTGAGTTCCAGGCTTTTACTTTCCAATTGTTCAATTTCTTTATCCAGATCCACCGCAGCTTCACCGCCATAACGAGACATGTCACGCAGGGCTTCAATTTTTGCTTCTAATTCAGCAATCGGCTTTTCAAATTCTAGAAAATTCAGGCTCATCTAAAGATCCTTGTTATTCAGCGTCGTTGGTGACTCTGACTTTTAGTTAAATTCAAGTTCTACTTGGTCTTTGCCAAGCAACTGTTTTAAATCATCTAATAATTTATCATTGGGCGTAACTCGCCACTGCGTGCCCAGTGTTAACCGCACTCTGGCGTCGGCACGTTGATAATACACATGTACGGGAATAGTCCCCGCTTTGTGCGGTGACATCACTTGTTGAAAACGATCAAAAAACGCCGTGTCAACTTGTGTTTCAAGCATAGAAAGCGATAGCCCTCGGGCGTACTTCTCTCGCGCCTGACCAAGTTCCATCACTTCTCGTGCCGTCATTTTAAGGCCACCGTTGAAGTCATCAAAGCTGACCTGTCCTGAAACGACCAAAATGCGGTCTTTTTCTAACAGATCCATGTATCGTTCAAGCGCATCAGAGAATAACATAACTTCCATTCGCCCTGAACGATCATCGATAGTCATAAGACCAATTCGTGATCCGCGCTTTGTGGTCATCACACGGGCGGCGATCACCAACCCCGACAACGTCACGACTTGATCGCGTCGAGTAGGGGTCGCATCTTTTATACGGCATTGAGTATAGTGCTTTAATTCTTTTAAATAGGCATTAATCGGGTGACCTGTTAAGTATAGGCCTAGAGTTTCATTCTCACCATCGAGCCACACCTTCTCTGGCCAGGGGTCAACTTGATGGTACTTATTTTCCACCTCTTCAGGGGCATCGGTCAAAACACCAAACATGTCCTCTTGACCGAACGCTTGTGCTTGGTGGTATTGGCTGGCCGATTTCACCGCATCGTCGAGTGACGCCATCAAGGCCGCTCTGTGTGGGCCAAGCCGGTCCAGTGCACCGGCCAAAATCAACTTTTCAATCACGCGTTTATTGACGCGTTTAAGATCTATTCTGGCACAAAAATCAAACAAATCTTTAAAATATCCGCCTTTTTCTCGCGCTTCTAAAATCGCATCAATAGGACCTTCACCCACTCCTTTGATAGCACCAATGCCATAGACAATGGCACCTTTGTCATCGACGTTAAAGCGATACAATCCGGCGTTAATGTCCGGTGGCAAGACGGTCAACTTCATTCTAAAGCACTCGTCGACCAAACCGACCACTTTTTCCGTGTTGTCCATATCGGCGGTCATCACCGCAGCCATAAATTCTGCCGGATAATGGGCTTTTAACCACAGGGTTTGATACGAGACTAACGCATAGGCTGCCGAGTGCGATTTGTTAAATCCATAACCGGCGAACTTCTCCACCAAATCAAAGATTTTCATCGCCAGTTCGCCATCGACACCATTTTTTTCCGCGCCGGCTTGGAATATCGCCCTTTGCTTGGCCATTTCTTCTGGCTTTTTCTTACCCATAGCACGGCGCAGCATATCAGCGCCACCTAAGGTGTAACCCGCCAATACCTGAGCAATCTGCATGACTTGCTCCTGATACAGGATGATACCGTAGGTCGGCTCGAGAATGTCTTTGAGCGAGTCGTGCTGCCACTTTTCATCGGGATAGGAGACTTCTTCGCGCCCGTGTTTGCGGTCGATAAAGTTATCTACCATGCCCGACTGCAATGGCCCTGGGCGGAACAGAGCCACCAAAGCGATGATGTCTTCAAAACAGTCCGGTTGTAGACGCTTGATAAGCTCTTTCATCCCGCGAGATTCAAGCTGGAATACCGCCGTTGTTTCTGAATTTTGCAACATGCGAAATGAGGCTTCATCAGCCAATGGAATCGATTCAATTTGAACCGGCTCCTTGCCTTCTGCAGCCAGCCTAGGGTTGATGAGACCGAGCGCCCAATCAATGATGGTTAAGGTACGCAGACCCAAGAAGTCAAACTTAACCAAGCCTGCGGTTTCGACATCGTTTTTATCAAACTGTGTCACCGGATGATGACCTTCCGCGTCGGCGTAAATCGGCGCAAAGTCGGTGATGCTGGTCGGCGAAATGACCACCCCGCCGGCGTGTTTGCCTGCGTTTCTGGTACAACCTTCGAGCAAGCGACACATATCAATCAGCTCGCGGACTTCTTCATCGGCTTCGTACAGCTCAGGTAAAGAAGGCTCGGCTTTAAAGGCTTTTTCCAGCGTCATCCCAGGATCGGGGGGGATCATTTTAGAAATGCGGTCAACAAAGCCAAATGGATGACCCAACACGCGCCCCACGTCGCGTATCACCGCTTTGGCCGCCATGGTACCAAAGGTAATGATTTGTGACACCGCGTTGCGACCGTACATTTCGGCAACGTGCTCAATCACGCGGTCGCGTTTGTCCATACAAAAATCAACATCGAAATCTGGCATAGACACCCGCTCAGGGTTTAGGAAGCGCTCGAACAGCAAATCGTATTCGAGTGGATCCAAATCGGTGATTTTTAACGCATAAGCCACTAAAGAGCCTGCACCAGAGCCCCGACCAGGTCCCACGGGAATGTCGTTATCTTTTGACCACTGGATAAACTCCATAACGATCAAAAAGTAACCGGGAAACCCCATTTGGTTAATAACGTCGAGCTCAATTTGTAGACGCTCGTCATACTCGGGCCTTTTTTGCTCGCGAACTTGTGGATCAGGGAATAAAAAATCCAGTCTTTCTTCAAGGCCTTCACGAGATTTTTTAACCAAAAAGTCTTCAATCGTCATCCCTTCCGTCGGAAAGTTAGGCAAGAAGTACTCACCTAAGCGAACCGTCACATTACAGCGTTTGGCGATCTCAACACTGTTTGCCAGCGCCTCTGGAATGTCAGCAAAAAGCTGGCACATCTCCTCTTCGCTTTTCAGGTATTGCTGCGGGCTGTAATTTTTAGGCCGGCGCGGATCGTCTAAGGTGTAACCGTCGTGAATCGCCACGCGAATTTCATGCGCGTCAAACAGCGACTCAGATAACAGCACGACGTCGTTGGTGGCCACTAAGGGCAACTGATGTTGCTCGGCGAGTTCAACGGCGTAGTGAAGGTAGTTTTCTTCGTCAGGTCGCCCGCAACGGGTAATTTCAAGATAAAAACGATCGGCAAAATGTTGCTGATAAAACTCGACACACTGATTGACCAACGCGGCATTGCCTTTGAGCAGCCCTTGACCAATTTCACCATTTTTAGACCCAGAGAGGACAATCAAACCTTGATTAAATTTCACCAGCCACTCTTTGTCGATCACCGGTTGGTGCTGAATGTGACCGCGTAAATACGCCTCAGAGATCAACAGAGTGAGGTTTTTATAGCCCGCTTGATCCATTGCCAGTACGGTCAAAGTGGTCAATTGGTCGCCAAACTCATCAGAGCGCAGTGCAAAGTCAGCACCAATAATGGGCTTAACCCCTTGGCTATGTGCAGTGCTGTAAAATTTGACTAAACCACATAAGTTGGTGAAATCGGTTAATGCCATGGCAGGCATGCCAAGCTCGGCGGCTTTTTTTACTAGGGCGGGGACTTTACTTATCCCATCAACCATAGAAAAATCGCTGTGTACTCTTAAGTGAATAAATTTCGGTTCTGACATCAAACTCGCCTAAGCCTTTTGAAGATAGTGAGGGTTGATAACCATGTCGCGCAATCACCACTCACCGGACTGGCCGGCACACTTGATGATTGAGCTTAGAAAAGGGCCGCAAAAATCAATACACTGCGACCATTTTCTTCCATTTTCAACAATGACAAATAAAATAACCTAGGGGTGAAACCATATGGGTAAACCTCCCCCTAACGCAAGCCCTTTGCTTTAAAGATCTCTAATCCAAGCCCAATATGCGCTTAACCGGCTTAAAGCTGCGCCGGTATTGATCGATCACACCGTGTGCTTCTATTGCCGCAAAATGCGCTTTGGTTGGGTAACCTTTGTGCTGGGCAAAACCAAATTGTGGGTAGCGTTTGTCTAACTCTATCATATCTTGATCGCGGATCACCTTAGCGAGAATAGAGGCAGCGCTGATCTCGGCGACGCGTAAGTCACCTTTGACAACCGCTTGTGCCGGGCACGCTAGCGACGGGGTGCGATTGCCATCAACCAAAACGTAGTCTGGCGAAATGTTAAGGCCTGCCACTGCGCGTTGCATCGCCGTCATTGTCGCTTGCAAAATGTTCATTTGATCGATTTCCTGTGGGCTACAGCGACCTACTGACCAAGCCAAGGCGTTGTCTTGTATCTGTGGAAATAAGGCCAAGCGCTTTTTTTCTGATAACACTTTTGAGTCGCTCAATCCCTCAATCGGTTTATTCGGATCCAAAATCACCGCCGCCGTCACGACATCGCCGACTAAAGGGCCGCGGCCAACTTCGTCAACCCCAGCGAAAAGCGCGTAGCCCTCGGGGTAAACAAAAGGTTCAAATTGTTGTTTCATATTCATGTTCTTTTTCAATCAGCGACAACACCGCTTTGGCAGCTTGTTGATCTGCGCCTTTTCGAATCCATTGATGCATTTGGTAAAACGCCTCAACCATTGGCTGCCCTTCACCATTGAGCAAAGGCACCATCGCTTGACAAAGGCGCTCTGGCTGACAATCGTCTTGCAACAGTTCTTCGACTAAAGCGCGATCGGCCAGTATATTAGGCAAGGAAACAAAACGCGTTTTTAATAATCGCTTTGCTAACCACGCCGTCAATGCGTTGACTTTGTAACCGACAACCATTGGGCGTTTGAGTAGCATGCATTCCAATGCCACGGTACCCGATGCCAACATCACGGCGTCAGACGCTTCAATCACGTCTCTTGCGGTATCATTGACAAGCACAAAATTCAATTCTGGCGCCAAATCTTGCCAAAGCTGCTCAAATTGTTGGCGGCGCTTCTCATTGACCAATGCGACGATAAAATTGAGCTGCGGGAATTGTTGTTTCAACCGCTGACAAGCCTGAATAAAAGGCGGAGCGATTTTTTCAACTTCTGCGCCGCGACTACCAGGCAGTACCGCTAACCATTGGCCTTTCGAGTCTAAGCCAAGTTTTTTTCTGGCTGTCGCCTGATCGGGCTCTAGAGGCAAGCTGTCGGCTAAGGTATGACCGACGAACTCACACGCGACATGGTGTTTGTCGTAGAACGCTTTTTCAAACGGCAGAAATGCCAACACCAAATCGGTCGCCGCATCGATACCGTGAATCCGATTTTGCCGCCACGCCCAAACCGAAGGGCTGACGTAGTGAACGGTTTTTATACCGGCTTTTTTAAGATCCAACTCCAAGCGCAAATTAAAGTCAGGGGCATCAACACCGATAAAAACATCCGGTGGATTGGACAGAAAAAAACGCACCAGTTCAGCCTTGACTTTGAGCAACCTAGGTAACCGCCCCAGGACTTCGACCAAGCCCATAACGGATAACTCTTCGAGATCAAACAGAGATTGGCACCCTGCCGCCATCATTTTAGGACCGCCAATACCGACAAACTCTGCATCGGGATGTTGCATTTTAATGGCGTTGATCAAGCCCTCACCTAATGTATCACCGGACAATTCACCGGCGACAATACCAATGCGAATAGGTCTGCTCATCGGCTTTCCCCTTTGTAAATGAAAAGACAAAAAGACCGCCTGCAGCGGTCTTTGTAATCTTGGGTACGACTCGTCGACAACCCGCGTGATTTAGCGAATAATGCCACGAGTTGAATTGTCAAGAAAGTCGATAAAGATAGCTAGCGCAGGGAAGTCTTTCACTTCGTCTTTGATAGCTTCTTTGGCTTGTTCCAGAGTCAAACCATTGCGATACAAGGACTTGTACGCACGTCGGATGGCATGGATCTCAGCCTTTTCAAAGCCGCGACGCTTGAGCCCTTCGATATTAATCCCGAAAGGCGCACAGTGGTTACCCTGTGCCATCACATAAGGCGGCACGTCCTGAACGACAATAGAGCCCCCTCCGAGCATACAGTGATCACCAATTTGGCAAAATTGATGAATGGCCGACATACCACCGACAATGGCTTGGTTACCAACCTTAACATGCCCTGCTAGCGTAGCATTGTTGGCAAAAATACACTTATCGCCGACAATACAATCGTGCGCGACGTGCGCGTTGATCATAAATAAGTTGTCGCTGCCAACTTGAGTAATACCACGGTCTTGTGTCGTACCGCGATGCATGGTCACACTCTCGCGAATGGTATTGCGATCGCCAATGATCAGCTGCGTCGGCTCGCCCGCGTATTTTAAGTCTTGGCAAGCTTCGCCAATCGAAGCAAATTGATAAATCTTGTTGTCTTGACCAATTTTCGTTGGGCCCTTGACCACAACATGAGACATCAACTCGGTGTTAGCACCGATTTCAACTTGGCTGTCTACGTAACAAAAAGGACCAATTTTTACCCCAGCACCAATGACGGCGCCCTCTTCGACAACCGCCGACGGGTGGATTTGAGCACTGCTATCAATCATATTAAAACTCTCTGCGGGCACATTTCAGTTCAGCGGAGCACACGACTTCACCGTCGACTTTTGCCACCCCACTAAAGGCGGCAATACCGCGACGCTCTTTGATAAATTGCACTTCGATGACAAGCTGGTCACCCGGTACAACCGGTTTGCGAAATTTAGCGCCATCGACACTAGCGAAATAATAAAGCTCATTTTCACTTGGCGCGCCAAACGATTTAAAAGCCAACAACCCGGTTGCTTGCGCCATCGCTTCAAGAATCATGACACCAGGAAAAACCGGCAATTGTGGAAAGTGACCGGTAAACTGTGGCTCGTTCACTGAGACATTTTTAATTGCATGTAAATATGACTCTTCTTGAAAATCAATCACGCGATCGATCATCAAAAATGGGTAGCGATGTGGAAGCAACTCACGAATTTCAGTGATGTCCATCGTTTTAGTTTCAGTAGTCAAGATTCTATTCCTATGCAAATATTTAAAATTATGATTTGAGCAGTAGTTTAATGATTTCAAGTGACAAGGGCAAAAAAATTCACACATTCTGTCCAACTTGAGGATCGTCGCGTAATACCAACCTGATTAAGTAGGTGCGCAATGATAGCGCAGAAAAAAGCTTGAGAACCAGGCAACCTATTTGCTTATCAATACAAGACAGTGAGCCTTTTTCTACAAATTATTTTCTTAACGATGTTATCGAGTTATTTAACCCGCTAGAGTGACTCGCTATTGAGTGAGATTGGTAAAAACACCCCCTACCCAAAAAAAGACTCGCCAATGAGCGAGTCTTTATCAAAGGTGAATTATTGCTCACCCAACTGTTTTTCCAATGCTTTGAGACGCTTATTCATCTCATCGATTCGCTGGACCCTGGTTGCGGTCTTGCGCCATTCTTTGTTGGTTTGCAATGGGATACCCGATGAATAAACGCCTTTTTCACTAATACTGCGCATCACCATCCCCATACCCGTAATGGTCACACCATCGGCGATCTCAATATGCCCATTGAGTACCGACGCCCCGCCGATAATACAATAGCGGCCGATCTTGGTGCTACCAGCAACAATGGTGCCACCCGCCATCGCGGTGCCATAACCGATGTGAACATTGTGCGCGATTTGCATTTGGTTATCGAGAATAACGTTGTCTTCGATAACTGTGTCATCCAAAGCACCGCGGTCGATGGTTGTACAGGCTCCGATTTCAACGCGGTTGCCAATGCGAACCGTGCCAAGCTGAGGGATTTTGAGCCACTCACCTTTTTCATTGGCATAACCAAAGCCGTCGGAGCCGATAACCGTATTGGCCTGAACCAAACAATCACTGCCGATCTGCACTTGGTGATAGATACTCACATTAGCCCACAACTGCGTATTCGCCCCTATACTGGCCTGCTTACCGATAAAACAGCCCGCCCCAATCACCACATTGTCACCAAGTACAGCACCAGCTTCAATCACGGCATTGGCACCAACACAAACGCCTTCGCCTAACACGGCTGAATCATCAATCACAGCACTTGGGGCAATAGACTGCGCCGCAGAAGGCGTCGTATCGAGCGCCTGAGCGACCTTGGCAAAAGCGATATACGGGTCTGCCACCACCAATACGTTGCCAGCAAAAGCCTCTTTTTGCTCGGCTTTGACCATCACCACACTGGCTTGGCAATCGGCGAGGTGTTTGGCGTACTTGGGATTAGACAAGAATGTCACATCACCTTGCTGCGCTTTGTCCATAGGTGCAACGCGATGAACAACAACATCCGCGCTTCCGACCAACTCCCCTTGAGTCAGGGTTGCAAGTTCTGACAATGTGATTGATTTCATAATATTACTTCACTGCTTTGATAACGTCTTTGGAAATATCGAGTTCAGGTTTAGCAAAGCGAACGGCCTGGGCATCAATGATCAGATCGAATCCCTTTTGTTTCGCTACTTTGTCCGTTGCATCTTGGATAACGTGGAAAAGTTTTTGCTTTTCTTCTGCTTCGCGACGAGCACTGGCTTTTTCAAGTGCTTGCCCTTTGAGTTTGTACTCGTTTTGAAGTTGGCTAATATCGAGGCGGAGCTGATCTTTTTCATCATTGCTCATCAATTCGCCATCGCGCTTTAGCTTGTCAATTTTGCCTTCCGCCTTTTTCTTGATGGACTGCAGTTCTGCGGCTTTGTCTTTAAAGTCTGCCTGCATTTGTTTGACGATCGCTTCGCGTTGAGGAAGGGATTGAAAAACTTGCGCCGTATTAATATAGCCGATTTTTTGTGCTGCATTCGCTGCCGTAGCGGCGACAGACGAACCGAGAATGACTAAGCTAAGCGTTGCGACTTTGATCATTTTTTGCAAAATTGTTTCCTCAGGTTAGAAAGTTTGGCCTATGGTAAAACTAAAGAACTCCTCGTCATCACCGGCATACGACTTAATTGGTTTTGCCAACGAGAAGACTAATGGCCCCATAGGCGATACCCATTGTAACGCTACGCCAACAGACGAGCGGTACTTGGTGGGATCAGAGTAGTCGTAATAATATTTGGTACCGTAATCGACACTGTCGACGTCAAATTCGGTATCCCAAACACTGGCCATGTCGTAAAAGACACTGGTTCGAACTTGGCTTTGCGCTTCTTCTGACACAAAAGGCGTCGGGAAGAAGATTTCAGCACTTGCCAGCGCCGTTGCATTGCCACCAACTGAATCATCGGTGGCTTCGTAATCACCGTTATTCGATGAGGACGTATCGTGGTACACGGCTTTCGGGCCCGCAGTGTTGGACGAAAATCCGCGTAAAGTACTAAAGCCACCTGCGTAAAAGTTTTCATAGAACGGAAATAGGTTATCGTTGTCGCCGTTGGATCCGTAACCGTTGCCGTACCCCAAACGCCCGCGTAGCAATAGAGTGTAGTCTTGTTTTTGCGTCAATGGGAAATACTGTTTGACGTCGTATTGCAACTTAAAGTATTCGACGTCAGAACCAGGGACCGACACACGCGCTGACGCTTTTTGATAATTACCCGCCGTCGGGAAATAGCCGCGATTTAAGTTGTTGCGCGTCCAGCCTAAAGTCAAAGTAAAGTCATCGGTATTGAGGGTACCATTGGAGTCAATGTTACTCGCTTGGGCCGCTAAGAACTTTTCAATTTGAATGTAAGGCGTCAAGTTGCCGATCTTGTTGTGCTTGTAACCAACACCAAAATCCAAACGGTTTAGCTCATCAACCGGGAAACCCCAAGTTAAACTGGTGCCGTAACTCTCGTTGGTGTAATCGACGATGCCATCTTCTGACGATTCGTATTTGTTGTAGAAAATCTTACCGCCGAGGCTGACGCCATCCAGTGTCCAATAAGGGTCGGTGTAACTCAAAGTGATGTTTTGCTGATAATCGTTGGTGGTGAAGCTAATCCCAACATCATTACCTGTGCCCAAAAAGTTATCTTGTGTTAAACCCACTTGGAACGACACGCCAGAGTCCGTACCGTAGCCAACGCCAAAGTTAATACTGCCAGAGTTCGCTTCTTTGACATCGTAAACCACGTCAACCTGATCCTCAGTGCCCGGTACCCGCGTTGTTTTGACATCAACTTTTTCAAAATACCCCAAGCGATCGAGTCGAGACTTGCCCGCTTCAACGGATTTTGCGTTGAGCCATGCCCCTTCCATTTGACGCATTTCACGGCGCAGAACTTCGTCTTCGGTGACGGTATTACCACTAAAGCGAACATCGCGTACATACATGCGTTTGCCTGGGTCAACATTAACGGTCAAAGACACTTGTTTGGTCTCGTCATCGATAGTCGGTGTGGTGCTGACTTTCGGATACGCATACCCGGCTTCACCCAAGACTTTTTTAACGTTTTCTTCGAGTGAGGTAACTTGTGACCCGTCGTAAACATCGCCTTTGTTCAGCGTGTTTAATGCTGCAAAGGTCTTTTCTTCACCGATCAAGTTGCCGTTAAACGTCACTTTATCCACCGTATAAATATCGCCCTCATCTAAGACTAGGGTAATGTAGACCCCTTTTTTGTCAGGTGAGATTGAGACTTCGGTTGATTTAATGCGAAATTTCACGTAACCGCGGTTGTGGTAAAACGACTCTAGGTTTTCCAGATCGCCCGCCAACACCTGCTTTTGGTACTTTTCATTGGCTAGGAAGTTCCACCACGGCACATCGACGTTAAGATCAAAACGATCAATCAGATCTTCATCGCTAAACGCTTGGTTGCCGATAAAGTTGATTTGCTGGATTTTCGCTGACACGCCTTCGGTAAAGACAAATTTAAGATCAGAGCGATTGCGAGGTAAAGGCGTCACCACCGCTTTGACACTGGCATTGTATTTACCAACGCTGTAGTAAAAGTCTTCCAATCCCTTTTCGATTTTTGATAATGTCGTGCGATCTAACGCGTCGCCTTCGCGAACCCCTGATGCTTCGAGGTTTTGCTTAAGCTGCTCTTCTTTAATCGCTTTGTTACCAGAAAACGAGATACTCGCAATGGTCGGGCGCTCTTGAACCTTGACCAATAAAGTGCCTTCGTCTTGAAAAACTTCGACATTTTCAAAGTTTCCCGAGCTGTACAAGGAGCGGATAATGTCCGAGACATCCGATGGCTCTAAAGTATCGCCCACTCGTACCGGCATTTTTAATAGTGCAGCACCGAGAGCGACGCGTTGTAGCCCTTCAATTTTGATATCTTGTATTACAAAGCCCGGTGCACCGTAGGCACTGACACTGGTTGCGAGCAACGTCGATAAAAAAAGTCGTTTAATTGCCATATTATTTCAAACTGTTCCTTGCTGATGCGGTTGTCTCTGAAAGCCTCACAGACGTGCAAAATCATTGAATAAGGCCAGAGCCATCAGTGAAAACACCACCGCTCCCCCAATTTTGTAACCCACTTCCTGAATTTTTTCCGGAATGGGGCGTCGAATTACTGCCTCAATGGCAAAAAATAACAAATGGCCGCCGTCTAACATAGGTAAAGGAACCAAGTTCATAATACCTAAATTCACACTGATCAGCGCAACAAAGCCCAAGAAATACACCAAACCGACTTCGGCACTCATACCCGCGCCTTTGGCAATCGATATCGGCCCGCTTAAATTATTCAGACCCACGTCGCCAATCACCAGTTTTTTGAGCATGGTGAACGTCAATTGGATCACTTGACCGGTTTTCTCAAACGCTTTGCTTACCGCCTCAACAGGGCCGTATTGCAAATCAAATCGATAGTCATCGGGCCATGGTTCAAACTCCGGTGCAATTCCGGCAAAGCCCACGTTTTGGTCACCGCGTTCTTGTTGTTCGGGAAGCAAGGTGAGCGGCAGTGTTTGCCCTTGGCGAACCACGTCAACCGTCAGTGTTTTATTCGCGCTTTGTTGAATCACACTGACAATCTCTTGCCACGACGACATGGGCTGACCATCAATAACCACAATTCGATCGCCACTCATAAAGCCCGCTTTGTCTGCCGGGCCGTTGGGCGTCACTTGCTTAACCACTGGGCGCACTTCTGGCCAATATGGACTGAGCCCTAAACTGGCCAATGGCGAGTCTAACTCAGGATCAAACTGCCACGCGCTCAGATCCAAGCGTTTGGTTTCTTCAGTATTGATTTCACCAGGAATTGATACCGTCATTGTCATGCTCGGGTCACCAATATGGGCGAGAATTTGCATACTGACAGCTTGCCAATTTGATGTTTTGATACCAGAAATTGCCTTTAGTTCCATACCAGGCTCAATTCCAGCCTCAGCGATGATAGAGTTTGGTGCCACCTCACCCACCACCGGCTTCACCGAAGGCGTACCGATAATGAAAACACACCAGTAGACAATCAGTGCCAACAAAAAGTTAAACAAAGGCCCAGCGGCAACAACAGCCGTTCGTTGCCATAGCGGCTTCTTGTCAAAAGCTTGATCGAGCAAAGAATCGGGAACCTCTTCAACCCGAGTATCAAGCATTTTAACGTAACCGCCTAGCGGAATCAGTGAGATAGAATACTCAGTACCATCTTTTGCTATTCGGCTCCACAATGAGTGACCAAAACCGATAGAGAACTTTTCAACTTTGACCCCGCATCGCCTTGCCACCCAAAAGTGACCAAATTCATGCACCGTGACCAAAGTGCCCAGTGCAATAATAAAAAAAGCAAAATTCCACAACATTCCCGTCATCGGTATCCCTTTTGAGCTAAACAATCGTTGGCATAATCGCGAGCTATTTTATCGAGCTCAATGAGGCTTTCCAAGCCATCTAATTTAATATGACTGAAATGCTTACACATTTTTTCTAACACGTGTTGGTTAAGCCAAGCAATATCGGTAAAAGCAATGTGGTTAGACAAAAAAGCCGCTACCGCCACTTCGTTGGCTGCATTCAACCCCGTTGTCGCGTGCTGACCTTCATAACAGGCATCAATGGCTAAGGCCAAACAAGGATAGCGTGCAAGATCAGGCGCTGCAAAAGACAACTCCCCCACTTGCGTAAAATCCAGTGGTTTAACCCCCGCCTGAATTCGCGCCGGGTACGCCAAAGCGTGTGCAATTGGGGTGGCCATATCGGGCTCGCCCATTTGTGCCAATACCGACCCGTCACTGTAGCGCACCATAGAGTGAATCACCGACTGTGGATGCAACAACACCTCTAGCTCATCGGGGTTGGCATTAAATAGCCATCTTGCTTCGATAAACTCTAAGCCTTTATTCATCATCGTGGCCGAATCAACGGAAATTTTTTGTCCCATACTCCAGTTAGGATGGGCGATCGCCTCTGCTGGGGTAATCTGGCCAAAGCTCTCTAAAGGCCGAGTTCGAAATGGCCCACCGGAACCAGTAAGCAGAATTTTCTCAATACCGTATTGTGCTAAATTGCCGTGACCAATGGCTTGTTGCAACGGCTTAGGCAGGCATTGAAAAATGGCATTGTGCTCACTATCGACTGGCATTAACTGGGCGCCAGAGCGCTGTACTTCATCCATGAACAACTGGCCAGACATGACTAACGCTTCTTTATTGGCCAACAAGACACGCTTACCCGCTTTGACGGCCGCCATGGTTGGCTTTAGGCCCGCAGCCCCGACAATGGCCGCCATGACACAATCGACTTGTGGGCACGCACTGACCCACTCAAGCCCTTCTTCCCCCGCCAAAACACGGGTGGGTAACGACAAAGCAGCGATTTTTTTTTCAAGCTGCAGGGCGGCATCCGCTTGGGCCATAACGGCATACTCAGGTTGCCACTGCTGACAGAGCTGCAACATTTTTTCGACATCGGTGGCGGCCGTTAGTGCAAAGACTTCAATCGTTTCGCGATTGTGGTCACACACTTTTAATGTGCTGTCACCGATAGAGCCTGTCGCACCGAGAATGGTGATTTTTTGCATACTAGATACCACTAACCCCATGTGGTGAGCGACGTCACCAAAGGGGAATTAAAACACAAGATAAGCCAAGGTAAAGATTGGGAAAGCCGCGGTAAGGCTGTCAATGCGATCCAAAACCCCGCCATGACCGGGGATCAACTGACTGCTGTCTTTAATACCAGAATTGCGTTTAAACATGCTTTCGACCAAGTCGCCCAATACGGAAATGACAACGGTAAACACAATGGTCAGGATTAAATGCCCATAAGAAGAAAAGCTGAGCTCAAACCAATGGCTGACAAACACGCCAACCAAGCCCGCCGCAAGGACGCCGCCAAGCAAACCTTCAATGGTCTTATTGGGGCTGACATTAGGCGCCATTTTGTTACGCCCCCAGCGCTTACCGACAAAATAAGCGCCGCTGTCGGCCGCCCATACCAGTAAACACACAAACAAGACCAGTTTTGCTCCGTAATGTGACACCTCGCTACTGCTTTGAGCCTTTAGAACAATAATGCTCCACATGAAGGGCAATAAGGTTAAAAAACCGAACAGTTGTTTAAGCAGTGTCGAATTTTGCCAACAGGTACGGGTTTTAGGGTAAGTGACCGCCAAGGCACTGGCCGCTACCCACCACAAGGTGGCTAAGCTAAATAAAATCAACAAAGGAACAGACAAGTCACCACTCACTAAACCTGGATAGAAAACCCCTGCACTGATCACCATTAAGATCACCGCAGGGAGCAAGGCATAGTGGCGAGAATACTGACGCAAGGGAGCAAATTGAGTCCACTCCCAAAATCCGAGTAATGTCACCGCGGCGGCAATGACAGCCACACCTTGAATCGGCAAGAAGAAAATGCCCGCGATCACCAATGGCGCTAGGATTAAGGCTGTTATAATTCTTTGTTTCAAAGGGAGAAATCCTATTATTCTTTGATTAGGGCTTTAATTTGTTCACCGGTACACCCAAAGCGCCGCTCTCGGTTCATATACCAGGTGATCGCCTCAACTAAACTGTCTTCGTCAAAATCTGGCCAAAATTGGTCAGTAAAGTACATTTCGGCGTAAGCGGCTTGCCAAAGCATAAAATTACTAATTCGGCATTCGCCACTGGTGCGAATCAACAAGTCGACGTCCGCCAGATCAGACATAGTCAAGTACTGAGCAATGTCAGTCTCTGTGATCGATTCTGCTTGTCGCTCACCACTGGCGACTTGCAGAGCCAGTGTTTGCACTGCCTGAGTAATGTCCCACTTGCCGCCATAGTTGGCCGCAATATTGATCACCATACCGGTGTTGTTGGCCGTTAGCTCTTGTGCCTCAACAATTTTATTTTGTAAACGCGTACTAAATTTCGACGTGTCGCCAATGACTCTCAGTTGCAAATTATTCTTGTGAAGTTTTTTTATCTCACTCGACAACACACTGATAAAGAGCTCCATTAAAAGGCCAACTTCTTCTTCAGGTCGACGCCAGTTTTCACTGCTAAAGGCAAAGAGAGTAATCGCTTGGATATTGAGTTTTGAGGCAGCGATGATGGTTTTTCTTACCGCTTGGACACCGCGTTTATGACCGAACACACGGGGTTGGCCCTTTGCTTTAGCCCATCGGCCATTGCCATCCATGATAATTGCAATGTGTTTAGGGAGGGATTGAGTGTCAATGGTCGTATTTTGCATAGTGTATTCTGTCGCTATCTCAAAGGCCAATAAACCGAGTGGAACTCGTTCTATTGGCCTTTAAAGGATGGCGTTATACTTCCATCAATTCTTTTTCTTTTGCCGCTAGGGCTTCATCCACTTTTTTAACGGCTGCATCCGTCAGTTTTTGAATCTCTTCTTGCGCTTTGCGGTCTTCATCTTCTGAGATTTCTTTCTCTTTGAGCAACGATTTTAAATCTGCGTTCGCATCGCGACGGATATTGCGGATAGCAACACGTCCGCCCTCGGCTTCACCGCGCACGATTTTAACCAAATCTTTACGGCGCTCTTCCGTTAGTGGTGGAAGCGGCACGCGGATCACCGTACCAGCAGACATAGGGTTAAGACCCAAATCAGATTGTAGAATCGCTTTTTCTACTTTTGGCGTCAGCTCTTTGTCAAAAACCGTAATCGCGAGAGTACGCGCATCTTCTGCAATGACATTGGCCACTTGGTTTAGGGGCGTCGGCGCACCGTAATACTCAACACTAATACCTGAAAGCAGGCTTGGGTGGGCACGGCCAGTACGTATTTTTGACAGATTGTTACGCAATGACTCTACACTTTTTTCCATGCGCGATTGCGCATCTTGCTTGATTTCGTTAATCACAGTTTCACCTTCATTAAAAATCTCGGGGACCTATCAGATCATCAATAGTGACGTTATTGCGCGTCATCTTGTGTAATTAATGTCCCTTCAGTCTCACCCATCACCACTCGACGTAATGCGCCTGGCTTATTCATATTGAAAACGCGGATTGGCATATTGTGGTCTCTTGCGAGAGTAAACGCAGCCAAGTCCATGACTTTCAATTCTTTCTCAAGAACAGTTTGGTAACTGAGTCTATCATACAATTGTGCATCAGGGTTAGCGACAGGGTCCGCAGAAAACACACCGTCTACTTTGGTCGCTTTTAAAACCACATCCGCTTCAATCTCGATACCGCGTAAGCACGCCGCCGAGTCTGTCGTAAAGAACGGGTTGCCAGTCCCGGCCGAAAAAATGACCACGCGGCCTTGACGCAACTCGCGAATCGCATCAGACCAATTGTAGTCATCACAAACGCCTTGCAAAGGAATGGCCGACATCAAACGCGCGTTGACATAAGCGCGGTGCAGCGCATCACGCATTGCCAAGCCATTCATCACGGTCGCCAACATGCCCATGTGGTCACCCACCACTCGATTCATACCAGCTTGTGCCAGTCCCGCGCCGCGAAACAGGTTACCACCGCCAATGACGACGCCAACTTGTACGCCAAGTTCGACCAATTCTTTAACTTCTTGAGCCATGCGGTCAAGGATCGTAGGATCAATACCAAAGCCATCTGGGCCTTGAAGCGCTTCACCACTGAGTTTTAATAAAATGCGTTGATATGCGGGTTTGGGGTTTGTTGTCATGGACTTTACCTTTCCAAAAGTTATCACTCACCGTCATGAATAATGGCTCTGAACTTGAGTTAGCATAACTCAATCACGCCTTATCATCCAATGCCTGTATTCGTGACGATAAATTTAAAAATACACCGGTATTCGCAAAAAGACCGCAGCACACTGCTGCGGTCTTTGTTGATACAGTCAGTCAGGATTAACCTTTTTGAGCTGCTGCAACTTCTTCTGCAAAGCTCATTTCTGCTGCTTTCTCGATACCTTCACCCACTTCTAGGCGAACGAAGTTAACGACTGAAGCGTTGCGCTCTTTTAGGATTTCGCCAACAGATTTTTTAGGTTCCATAACAAATGGTTGACCTGTTAGAGAGATTTCGCCGGTGAATTTCTTCATACGGCCAACAACCATCTTCTCTGCGATTTCTGCTGGTTTGCCTTCGTTCATTGCGATTTCAACTTGAACCGCTTTTTCTTTTTCAACCACTTCTGCTGGTACGTCTTCTGGGTTTACGAACTCAGGTTTAGACGCAGCAACGTGCATTGCAACGTGCTTAAGTGTTTCTGCATCGCCTTCACCAGCAACAACAACACCGATTTTCTCACCGTGACGGTAAGAAGCAATCGCGCTGCCTTCAATGTACTGAACGCGACGGATAGAGATGTTTTCGCCAATTTTTGCAACAAGTGCAATGCGAGCTTCTTCAAATTGAGCTTGAAGCTCTTCAACAGAAGCTTTTGATTCTAGAGCAGCATTCGCCACTTCTTCAGCAAATGCAGTAAAGTTAGAATCTTTAGCAACGAAGTCAGTTTGACAGTTAACTTCAAGAAGGACAGCAGTACCGTTTGCATCTTTAATGATGATAGTACCTTCAGCAGCAACGTTACCGGCTTTCTTTGCCGCTTTCGCTGCGCCAGACTTGCGCATGTTTTCAATTGCAAGCTCGATATCACCGTTGGTTTCAACAAGTGCTTTCTTACATTCCATCATACCTGCGCCAGTGCGTTCGCGCAGTTCTTTAACTAGAGCAGCAGTAACAGCCATTCTGTATTCCTCGATTTATTCTGGATTGGGTAAAAATCAGGGGCCGACTTTTGGTGGCCCCTGATACTAACTATAACTTAATTTTTGCTTCAACACTGTGTCAGTGATGTAACAGTCTTAATTAAGTGTGGCACAGAGCCGAAATTACTCAGCTTCTACGAAGCCGTCTTTTTCCGCAACTTCTGCTACGTCTTTGTTACGACCTTCGCTGATCGCTGACGCTGCTGCGTTTAGGTAAAGTTGTACTGCGCGGATAGCATCGTCGTTACCTGGGATGATGTGATCAACACCATCTGGGTTAGAGTTAGTATCAACAACAGCAAATACTGGAATACCTAGGTTGTTCGCTTCTTTTACTGCGATGTGCTCGTGATCAGCATCGATAACGAATAGCGCGTCAGGTAGGCCACCCATATCTTTGATACCGCCTAGAGATTTCTCTAGTTTTTCCATTTCACGAGTACGCATTAGCGCTTCTTTCTTAGTTAGCTTGTCAAACGTACCGTCTTGAGCTTGGTTTTCTAAGTCTTTAAGACGCTTGATTGACTGACGTACTGTTTTGTAGTTAGTCAACATACCGCCCAACCAACGGTTGTTTACGTAAAACTGGTTGCTTGCAATCGCTGCTTCTTTAACAGATTCAGACGCTGCACGCTTAGTACCTACGAAAAGAACTTTCCCTTTTTTCTCACCGATTTTAGCCAGTTCTGCTAGTGCATCGTTGAACATTGGGACTGTTTTTTCTAGGTTGATGATATGTACGCGGTTACGTGCGCCAAAGATGAATGGCTTCATTTTTGGGTTCCAGTAACGAGTCTGGTGACCGAAGTGAACACCAGCTTTAAGCATATCGCGCATTGATACAGTTGCCATGATAATTTCCTCTATGGGGTTAGGCCTCCACGATTCCCATTGTACCGACTCACTAACTTGAGCACCCCGGACAATGTGTCGAAACGTGTGTGTGTTTAAATTAAGTTTGATGAATCAAAAATGTGCAGCGCTGTTATTATCAGAGCATACGACATTGAGATTCGGGCGCTTTATACCATATTTTTCAGTCAGATTACCAGTAAAAAATCGCTCAGGGCCTCTTTACCCTTGATTTCATGCCGATCCTTGCCAATCGTCACACCATTGATACAATATCGCCACTGCACGCTTGCTGCTATTCTCATTGGCTACTGGAAAAATTCATGTCAAATCCCATTATTAAAACTGAACAAGAAATCGAAAAAATGCGCATTGCCGGCCAACTTGCGGCAGATGTCCTTGAAATGATAGAACCTTTCGTCAAACCTGGCGTCAGCACAGAAGAACTCGATCAAATTTGCCACCGCTTTATGACTGAAGAGCAAGGTACTATCCCGGCAACCTTAAATTATCACGGTTACCCAAAATCCATTTGCACGTCGATTAACCACATTGTTTGTCACGGCATTCCCAACGACAAAGACGAGTCTTTTGGCCAAATTCCTCGCCCGGCGATTTTGAAAGAAGGCGACATCATGAACATTGATGTGACCGTCATTAAAGACGGTTACCACGGCGACAGTTCACGTATGTTTTTAGTCGGTGACGTCAGCCCAGCGGACAAGCGCCTTTGCCACGTGGCTCAAGAAAGCCTGTATATCGGCATGCGCAAAGTGAAGCCAGGTGCCACCCTAGGTGAAATCGGCACCGCAATCGAAAAGTACATCAAGACCAACAATAAAAATAATCCTCGCGCTAAGTTTTCCATTGTTCGCGATTATTGTGGCCATGGTATCGGCGCCGGTTTTCACGAAGAGCCGCAAGTGGTTCACTACAAAAACAACGATCGCACAGTACTCAAGGCTGGCATGGTCTTCACCATAGAGCCAATGATCAACGCGGGTAAGTTTGGCTGCCGTCTGGACGACGAAGACAACTGGACCGTTTACACCGCCGATGGCAAAAACTCTGCCCAGTGGGAGCACACCCTTTTGGTGACCGAAGAAGGCTGTGAGGTGTTAACCCTGCGCAAGGACGAAACGATTCCTCGCCTGATGAACAACCTAGAGTAAACCTGCTGCCCAACTCACAAACCCCGTATCGCGGGGTTTGTTGTCTGTGAAAAATAGTGGCAAAATCATACCATTATTTTTATTTGCACGGATTGCACCCCCGATGTCTTTTCTACCCCCGGCTCAACTTCTCGACCAACAGATCACCGTCAAAGAAATCAAACAGCAGCTCGATGGTTTTTTTCTCTATCAGAAAGACGCCTTTTTACACGATATCAGCCGAGTTGAAGACTACATTTTTGAACGCGCCGATTACATGGATGCCTTGTTAACTCGCCTGTGGGGTTATTTTGGCTTTGATGAATGGCCCGAATTGACACTCGTTGCCGTTGGGGGCTATGGCCGCCGCGAATTACACCCGTTATCGGATATCGATATTCTCTTGTTGTCAAAACACACAGCGACTCAAAAACTGCAAGAAAAGGTCAGCGCTTTTATCACCTTTTTATGGGATTTAAAGCTAGAAGTCGGCCACGCGGTACGCACGATTGACGAATGCGCTGATATTGGCAAAGACGACCTCACCGTGGCCACCAATTTACAAGAAGCGCGTTTTATTACCGGCAACCACGATCACTTTCACCGCTTAAAACTCATGGTGCTTGCCGATTCATTTTGGCCCAGTGAGACCTTTTATCGCGCAAAAATCGCCGAACAACGCGAGCGCCACTCTCGTTATCACGATACCTCTTACAATCTCGAGCCTGATATCAAATCCACCCCGGGCGGACTTCGCGATATTCACACCCTTAGCTGGATCGCCAGACGCCACTTTGGCGCCACCTCACTGCTTGAAATGAGTCGCTACGGTTTTTTAACCGACGCAGAATACCGCGAACTCGGTGAGTGCCAAACTTTCCTGTGGCAAGTGCGTTTTGCTCTGCACCTTGAGCTCAAGCGCTACGACAACCGTTTGACTTTTAACCATCAGGCTCAGGTCGCCGAGCATTTAGGCTATACCGAGGGCGCAAACCGCGCGGTTGAAACCATGATGAAAGCCTTTTATCGCACCTTAGGCCAGGTCACCGAGCTCAATAAAATGCTGCTCAAGATTTTTGACCAAGCGATACTCAGCGACGGCAACAACGAGGCGATAGTTCACTTAGACGACAACTTTTACCGACAAGGCCGCTGGGTTGAAACCGACAAACCCGCCTTGTTCCAATCGCGTCCTGAGTCGATTTTGACCCTGTTTTTGCACATTGCCAATGATTCATCCTTAGAAGGCATTGGCCCGGCTACCTTAAGGCAACTGCGCACCGCAAGGCGGCGTATCAATCGTTACTTGCACACCATCGAAGAAGCCCGTGAGCTTTTTATGGCCTTAATGAGGCACCCCAATATTTTGGTAAGAGCCCTTAAGCTCATGCACCGCTATGGGGTTATTTCCGCCTATATTCCGCAGTGGAACCAGATTGTAGGCCAAATGCAGTTTGATTTATTTCACGTGTATACGGTTGATGAGCACAGCATTCGCGTACTCAATCACATCCACCGTTTTTCGGATTTAAACAACCATGAAAAGCACCCAATTTGTTGTGAGATATACCCAAAAATCATCAAAAAGGAGCTGCTCATCATCGCGGCTATTTTCCATGACATCGGCAAAGGACGCGGCGGTGATCACTCTGAAATCGGTGCTGTAGAAGCCTACGATTTTTGCATCGAACACGGTCTGTCTCGCCCTGAAGCCAAATTGGTGTCCTGGTTAGTGCTCAACCACTTGCTGATGTCGGTCACCGCGCAACGCCGGGATATTTACGACCCAGAAGTCATCACCGAATTTGCCAAAGTGGTGCGAGACGAAGAGCACCTCGATTACCTCGTCTGTCTGACGGTTGCCGATATCTGTGCCACCAACCCCGATTTGTGGAACAGTTGGAAACGCACCTTGTTAGCGGAGCTTTACTACTCCACGCAAAGGGCGTTGCGCCGCGGTCTAGAAAACCCCGTGGACGTTCGAGATAGAATTCGGCACAACCAACAACTAGCGTCGGCACTGCTGCGCAAAGCCGACTACTCTCAACAAGCGATCAGCCAATTATGGCAACGCTTCAAAGCGGATTACTTTTTGCGTCATACCCATCAGCAAATCGCTTGGCAAAGTGACAATATCCTGTCTGTCAGGGATGACTCTCGTCCCCACGTCTGGATAAGCGAGCGTTCAACGCGCGGAGGGAGTGAAGTCTTTGTTTACACCAAAGACCAACCCGCGCTGTTTGCCACTGTGGTCGCAGAGCTTGACCGTCGTAGCCTCAACGTCCATGACGCGATTATCATGACCACAAAAGACGGTTTTGTATTAGATACGTTTATGATTTTGGACCAACACGGTGAAGCCATCGATATCGAGCGCCATTCTCATTTGGTCGAAGTGATAGAAAACGCGCTCAAACGAGGCTTTGACAGCAGTATCCGTCCTAAGCGTACTCCGCAAAAACTCAAGCACTTTCGGGTGAAAACGCGGGTTGACTTTTTACCGACCCGCGGCAAAAAGCATACATTAATGGAGTTTGTGGCACTCGACACCCCGGGGTTACTCGCCAAAGTCGGGGCGATTTTTTCACAACAAGGGTTGCGTTTACACGGCGCAAAGATTTCAACGCTGGGTGAAAAAGCAGAAGACTTGTTTATCTTGACCAACGCCCAAGGCGAGAAGTTAAGCGAACAAGAGCAAACGGCTTTACAACAACAGTTGCTCGCTCAAGTTGTCGAAGAAGTCACCGATAAATAACGCAGGTAATAGGGCTAATTTTGTCTGTATTTTAAACAATAGCACTGCTAAATTATCGCTATCTTGAGGTCAAAAAAAAGGGTTGAATATGTATCCACATCTCGCATCACTGGGCATCCATGAACCACAGCAAATAGACCGCTATACGTTGCGTCAAGAAGCCAATAAAGACGTGTTAAAAATATATTTTCACAAACAAAAGGGAGAGTTGTTTGCCAAAAGCGTCAAATTTAAATTTCCTCGCCAACAAAAAAGCGTTTTGGTCGACAGTGGCAGTCACCTCTATCGCGATGTGACGGAAATCAATCGCAACTTGACCTTAGTCGTCGATGAATTAAATGCCATCACCCATCCTATGGCAAGCGAAGAGCAAGACATCAAAGAAAAAATCTTGCTCGATTTAAAACACTTAGAAAAAGTGGTCAGTGATAAGATCAGCCAGATTGAACAAGACCTAGCCAAATTAAAGTAACCAGGCCAACTCAACACGGGTCTATATAAAACGCACGACACCGAGAGCGCAGCGAGAATACGCTGCGCTTTTCATTCGCGGCTTAGGGGAGTGATCCTCCCCTTTCAACGATGACTTACCAAATCCCTTGCCAACCAAATTGAGCCAGTAATCGCTGCCAGGTTTCATCGACAGGCGCGCTGATGTCGATGGCTTGACCGGTGAGCGGGTGCTCAAAGCGAAGACGAGACGCGTGAAGTAGCAGTCGATGGCTGTCGTAGACCTCGCGAAATCGCTTGTTGTGTTTGCCATCACCATGGGAGGTGTCGCCAACAATGGGATGGCGCAAATGAGCCAAATGACGACGCAATTGGTGTTTGCGGCCCGTTAACGGCTGTAGCCTGACCAAACCATAACGCGTCGTATCAAAACGGCCAGAAGGCAATGGCACTTCCACTTGCGCTAATGGTTGATAATCCGTGACTGCCGGTTGTTCGGGTTTGTCTTCACGGGCGTGCTTGTCGGCGATTTTATCGCGCTCTTGGCTCAGAGGATAATCCAAACGTCCCGCTTGTGTTATCCAACCGCGAATGATCGCATGATAGGTCTTTTCAATTTTATGCTCAGCAAAGATGGGCATAAATTGCGCGGCTACCTCGCTCGATAAAGCAAACAGCAACACGCCAGAGGTCGGCCTATCAAGGCGATGTAACGGAAAAACGTGCTGGCCAATCTGGTCGCGGAGCGTTTGCATGACAAACTGTGTTTCGTGCTTATCTAACCATGAGCGGTGAACTAACATGCCCGCCGGCTTGTTTACCGCAATCAAGTGTTCATCTCGATACACTATCTCAAGCATTGGCAACCTCATCGATGTCGGCAATGACCGCCAAGATCGCTTGATAACGAGTGTCATTTTGCCAGCTTTGCTCAAAATACGGTCGTATTGAGTAACCACGTGGCAATGGCTTTTTATCGTCGATCAAAGCGCGCAGTTTAGGAATAAAGACCCATTGCAACCAGGCCTCTGGCGCTAAGGTGTCTAACGAAAAAGGTTGTTGGCTAGCCATTTGTTCAGAGCTTGGCGGTTCAACCTGCCAGCACTGCGCTTCTTTTAACGCCGACTCTAGCTGCGTTAAAAGAAGGGATAAAGATTGGTCGCTTGTGGTCATCTTTCACTATCTAATCTTGAAAATGGCCAATAGAATACCATGTATAAGCCAAAGACCAATGAAAGATAACCACTATGAATGCGATTAATACGCTGAGCCAATTGGTGACGCAAAGCGGGTGCCAATACCAAGTTTACGATTTAGGCCGCCGAGTAACGCCCATCACTTGCCAAGATTTTGAAAATATCGAGCAAGGCAGACAAGCCTATCCCTACCCAGTACAAAAGCGCGCACAGTTTGCGTTAGCTTATTGGAATCAAGAACAACAACCTTGGATTTGGTTTCTCACCTTTCCACTCGACGAAAGAGGCCTGCTCAATGCTGCGGATATCGGCCAGTATCTGCAGTACATTGTTCAAGCCATTGGTCACAACCTAGCCGCCCCGCTCAGTGAAGAACAACAAGAGCACTTGGCTAACAACCCGTATAACTTCAAGCCCAAAGAAGATAAACTGGCCGTATTCAACAGCCAGTTAAGCGTGCAACTTGCTTTACCCGCCAGTCAGTTTTACGCCCCAACCCAAGCCTACTTTCGCAGCCCAAGTGCTCTGTCCAACTGGCAACACCTTGGCTTACAAGGGATCAGTGATTACTGCTGCCGCTTAAACGAGGACAATAATCTCGTTCATCTCATCGACGCTTTACCTCAATTGCCTCTTAGCCCTCTTTATGCTTTATTGGGTATGGTAGAACACCTCACTCCCCCTAAAGCCCTTTTAAACGCTTTAGAGCAGCGCCTATACCAACAAGCGCAAGCGCCCGACGCCGACATATTCCTGATCAGTGCCCTGCTTCGCGCCGTTAGCGGAGCCGCGAAAAGCCAACAGCAAGCGGTATTATCCTGGCTATGGGCCAACCCTCACTTGTGTCACAAAGAGGTCTTGATTGCTGTTGCAGGGCGAAATTGGCACTGGCTAGACAACCCCATCGACAGTGAAGCCTTTTTATTACAACTGGCAAAACGACAAGATCAGGCCTTATTCAATCAGCTGTTTGCCGATTTAGTTATGTTGCCCCAACTGCGCCAAGTGATTTTACCCCTGCTGCACAGCCAACCATCGGCAGAATTAGCGCAGGCGTTATTGCAGTTACAACAAGCAACCAGAGGATAGCCAGATGCAGACACTGATCGCCCTTGTCTTGATCATGGCACTCGCTTGTTTGTTCTGGCAGCATCGTCAGCAGGCAGAGCGCGCCCATGTGTTAATTAGCCATAAATGCAAACAACTCGATTTACAGTTGATCAGTGTCTCTTTACACCGTCTACAGTGGCCTTGTGCAACGACCGAGTGGCGCTGGATTTATCAATTTCAGTTCGAGTTTTCTTCTCTTGGTGATGATTGCTACCAAGCCATACTGCACATGCATGGGCCACGAGCTCAGCGGTGGGACATTCCCCCCTATCGCATTGTCGACAGCCAATGAGAAGGCTGTCATGATAGGCAGACGGCTTTACAATCGATGAGCCATCACGCTCTATTTGGGCCGATTGGCATCTGTTATGCTCAATATTCTAAGATCACTAAGGAGGCAAATTGAATGGATAATAGCCGTGATGTTACAACGGAACTGACGCAAATTTTAACTCAACTGGAGCGCGAGAATAAAACCCCAAGCGTTGCCTTAATCAAAGCCCGCCTAAGCCAACCCGTGCCCATGCCGGCCTTAATCGCGACCATGAAACGCTGGAAACAACAAAAAAGTGTTCCTAAAGTCGAAGTGCAAAACCAAAGCGACAGCGACTTAGCCTCCAGAGTGGCAGAATTAGAAAGTGAAGTGACTCATTTACGAGAGAAGTTGCTGTTTTTAGAACGACAAATAAAAGCAAAATAACATGAAGATTTGGATTGATGCCGATGCTTGCCCTAAAGCCATCCGCGATATAATACTGAGGTTTAGTGAGCGCAATGAAACGGAGTGTATTTTTGTTGCCAACCACACTTTACCCTTGCCCAAACGCCATTTAATTCGTCAATATCAAGTTGCCAAAGGTTTCGATGTCGCCGACGATACCATCGTTGAGCAAATTCATCGCCAAGATTTGGCCATCACTCAAGACTTAGCGCTCGCCGCTCAATTGCTTGAACTCGATGTCAAAGTTATCACTCCTAAAGGTGAGCGCTTGGTTTCAGAGACGATAAAGTCCCGCTTAGCGATGCGGGACTTTATGCAAACGTTAAGAGACTCTGGCGTTCAGACAGGCGGCCCTAACGCGCTTTCGGCCCAAGAAAAACAAAACTTTATCAATCAGCTTGAAAAAGCATATCGACAGGTTTAATCGCCTTTAAAGCGGTGGCGATTATTTTTGCACCGCTTTAAATCGCGGGTTTTCTTTACAGATAACGAACATACGACCACGGCGTTTAACGATTTGACAACCCGGGTGGCGATTTTTCGCACTTTTTAATGACTTGACCACTTTCATTATTTTTCCCCTTTTGAGAACGACTGAAAACGACGGTTAAAGTTGGCGACACGGCCCTCTTTTTGCACTACGCGCTGCTTACCCGTGTAATGAGGATGCGACTCTGACGAGACCTCAATCGTGACATAAGGGTAGGTTTTCCCCTGCCACTCTTTAGTGCGATCTGTTGCCATGGTCGAACCGACTAAAAAATAATGATCAACACTGGTGTCGTGAAACAACACCTCTCGATAAGTGGGATGAATACTTTTTTTCATTAAATAGCCCCTCCAAGTTAAGATATGTTATAACATAACATATCTACTTAATCGGTCAATCCCTCTTTATTCGCGATAGTCGAATGAATAGCAATATGCTAATTTACTTTGTGTTTACCTGTTTTTTCCGATGATGATGACAACCCAACAATACTCCATATCCCCGATTGGCTACCTAAATAGTCCTTATAAGGAAAAGTTTGCGGTGCCAAGACAACCCAACCTGGCACCCAGTGTGCGATCGCAAATAAAGCTTTGCCATCACGTGAATCACCCAGACAGCGTACGAGGCTTAGACGCTTTCTCACATTTGTGGCTGCTGTTTTTATTTGATCAAAATATTGCCGCCGGTTGGAAGCCAACCGTAAGGCCTCCTCGGCTGGGAGGAAATCAACGGGTGGGGGTGTTCGCCTCGCGCGCAACATTTCGCCCGAATCACATTGGGATGTCGGTGGTCAAATTCGAGGGCATTATTCACGTTAACGGCCAGTATTACGTTGAAGTCAGCGGCGCGGATTTAGTTGATAACACACCCATTATCGATATTAAGCCCTACCTACCCTACGCCGACGGTATCGATGATGCGCAAGGGGGATATGCCCCAGAGCCACCTACCCGATTCGAGGTCGTTTTTGACATGACTGCACAACACCAACTCGAGCGCTGTGGCGATCGCGATTACCGACGCCAAGTGATCAGTGAAGTCCTAAGTCAAGACCCTCGCCCCGCCTATAAAAAACAACACGATGATAAGGTTTATTCCGTGCGACTGTTTGATTGGGATGTAAAATTCCAGTTCCAGGGTAATAGAATTGCAGTATTGAGCATTGAAGACTTTTGACGAACGGTTTTGACTGTTATTATGAGCCCCTACTTGTTATCTTGCCTACCCTCAAAGAGGTTCGGCAATTTTTCTAACTTTGAATGAAACGGAACCCATAAATGCGTACCAGTAATTATCTTCTTTCCACTCTAAAGGAGACCCCAAACGACGCTGAAGTCGTGAGCCACCAGCTGATGCTACGTGCGGGGATGATCCGCAAGCTAGCTTCAGGTCTTTATACTTGGCTACCAACCGGTCTGCGCGTATTGAGAAAAGTCGAAAACATTGTTCGCCAAGAAATCGACCGAGCAGGCGCGATTGAAACGCTCATGCCTGTGGTTCAGCCGTTTGAGTTGTGGGAAGAAACCGGCCGCTCAGAAAAAATGGGCCCAGAACTCCTTCGCTTTACTGATCGCCATGAGCGTCCGTTTGTCTTAAGCCCTACGGCTGAAGAAGTGATCACTCACTTGGTTCGCAACGAAGTGAACTCTTACAAACAGTTACCGCTTAACCTTTATCAGATTCAGACCAAATTCCGCGATGAGCGTCGCCCGCGCTTTGGTGTGATGCGCGCCCGTGAATTTTCCATGATGGACGCTTACAGCTTCGACATCGACAAAGAAGGCTTGCAAAAGTCTTACGATGCGATGCACGACGCCTATTGTCACGCCTTTGATCGCATGGGCTTAGATTACCGTCCGGTACTGGCCGATAGTGGTGCCATTGGCGGCAGTGGCTCACAAGAATTTCACGTGCTGGCTGAAAGCGGTGAAGACTTAATTGCATTTTCAAGTGAATCTGACTACGCCGCCAACATCGAAAAAGCGCAAGCGGTTGCCGATAAAGCACAAAAAGACGCGCCTACCGTTGAAATGACCTTAGTCGACACGCCCAATGCCAAAACCATTGCTCAGCTGGTCGAACAGCACGGTATCGAGATCACCAAAACCGTTAAAACCTTATTTGTCAAAGCCTCCGATGAGGTAGACGCAAGTATTATTGGCCTAATT
Source organism: Vibrio sp. HB236076 (assembly GCF_040957575.1). Classification (NCBI taxonomy): domain Bacteria; kingdom Pseudomonadati; phylum Pseudomonadota; class Gammaproteobacteria; order Vibrionales; family Vibrionaceae; genus Vibrio; species Vibrio sp. HB236076. The sequence continues at coordinate 968,474 of NZ_CP162601.1, read as the reverse complement.
ATTCGTGGCGATCACGAGCTCAATGAAGTCAAGGCTGAAAACCTTCCTCAAGTGGCCGCGCCGCTGGAATTTGCCACCGAAGAGGAAATTCGCAACCTAATTGGTGCTGGCCCTGGCTCTCTTGGCCCAGTAAACCTGAACTTGCCATTCATTGTCGATCACAGTGTTGCCGTGATGAGTGATTTCGCCGCAGGCGCTAATATTGATGGCCAGCACTACTTTGGCGTTAACTGGGACAGAGATGTCCAACTTGGTCCTATCGCCGATCTTCGCAACGTGGTTGAAGGCGACCCAAGCCCATGTGGCAAAGGCGTAATTCAACTAAAACGCGGTATTGAAGTCGGTCATATTTTCCAGTTAGGCACCAATTATTCTGAAAAAATGAACTGTGGTGTACTCGGTCCTGACGGCAAGAATGCCATCCTAGAAATGGGCTGTTACGGTATTGGGGTTTCTCGCGTGGTCGCGGCCGCGATTGAGCAAAACCACGATAAATACGGCATCATTTGGCCTGACGCGATTGCGCCGTTCCAAGTGGCGATCGTACCGATGAACATGCATAAGTCCACACGCGTACAAGAGGCGGCTGAAGCCCTTTACCAATCACTGACGGCCGCAGGCATTGATGTCTTGTTTGACGATCGTAAAGAACGCCCTGGTGTGATGTTCTCCGACATGGAGCTTATCGGTATTCCACACACGATTATCATTGGTGATCGCAGTATGGATGAAGGTAATTTTGAGTACAAAAACCGTCGCAACGGTGAGAAATCCACCGTCGCTATCGATGACATGCTCAACTTCATCACCGACCAAGTGAAGGGATAACCCCATTCTTTCACCCTAAAAAGAGACAGTCGAGGCTGTCTCTTTTTTTATGACGCCAATGAAAAGAATAAACGCTGTATTGCTAGCACTAGGTTAAAAAACACGCTGATTTAATCACTGACCACACTTTTTCTGCACCGCTTGTGATCACAGGTGCGAAGAAGCTTGTTACAATAACGCGGTTTATTGAGCGAGCTCAATACTGTAGCCCGCGATGGGCGTATTATGATACCAAGGTTGATTATCACAGTGAGAAAAGCATGAAAGTCTATGATTGTTGTCCCTTGGTTCGCGAGTTCTACGCTCAGATAGGCAGTGGCGATTTGGCCTATGTTCCGCAAGCGCTGCGCAGCACTTTGCTGGCCTTAAATGACATTGCCAACGATCAACAACTCCCTAAAGACACCCGAAATAAAGCGGCTTTCGCGGCGGCCAATTTACTGATTTCCGATATCGAGGATGACCAATGAATCTCACTCACTTTGAAACTATGGACCCAATAATGCTAATGAGTATCGTCAATATGAAGTTGCGCGATGACTTTGGCGGTGATCTTGATAAGCTGTGTCGTTTCTTTGAAATTGACAGACAAGCGTTAGAGCACCAACTTGCCAAAGCAGATTACCAATTTTTACCCGACGCTGGGCAATTTCGTTAACCCGATGATCAAAAAAGGGAGCGGATCGTGTTTTCGCTCCCTGTGACGTTTCTCGGTCAAATTGTCATTTTTTAGCTCAAGGACATCCAAAGCACTGCCGCGACAAACACCGGACAGACAAATTTGATATACCATGGCCAGACTTTGCCAAACCAACCCAAACTAAACCCCGGATAACCTTGTTCCAGCTGCTTAACTTTACTCGCACGCTGCCAAACCCAACCACCAAACACACAAAATAGCATTGCCGTAAATGGCTGCAAGTACTGCGTCGACACCATGGCCACTAAACCAAATAAACGCTCAAAGTGAAAGACAATGACCACACTAAAGAAACATACCAAACCACCGATCACCCAACTTGTCACCGTACGTGACACTTTTGCGCGTTCTGAAACTAAGGCGACCGGGCACTCTAGCATCGAAATAGACGACGTTAGCGCGGCGATGGTTAACAAGAGAAAGAAGACCACTGCCAATACCTGCCCCAATATGCCCAAACTCTCAAACAAACGCGGTAAGACAGTAAACACCAAAGTATCGGAGCTGAGTAACTCGCCACTGCTCGAATAAATGTCAACGCCTTGCTGCATGGCAACAAACATCGCAGGAATAACGACTAAGCCTGCAATAAAGGCCACTGCGGTATCCACTAAAGTGACACTCAAGGCCATCTTAGGTAAGTTTTCTTTGTCACTTAAATAAGAACCGTATATCAGCATCGAGCACCCACCGATGGTCAAAGAGAAAAACCCTTGCCCCATCGCCGACAACAGTAATTGCTTGTCCCATACTTTGCCAAAATCGGGGATCAAGTAATGGGCTAATCCGTCAATAGCGCCAGGCTGGGTCATAATGTAAACAAACATGAGGCCAAATAACGCAAATAACGCCGGCATGAGACGCGTGGACCATTTTTCAATACCCTGTTTGACCCCGCCTTGTACGATGATGATCGTCAGCAGATAGAAAGCGACGGTACCAAACGCATTTCGCTCAATAGTGAAAGCGGTAAACCATTGTGCCAACTCATTGACATTGAATAGTCGACACAGAGCAGCCAACAAAAAACAAATTAACCAACCGCCAACAATACTGTAAAACGCCAGAACTGCGCTTGGCACGCTCAGCCCCAACCAGCCCACACCAGACGACACCTTTGCCAGCACCGGATGAGGGGTGAGTGATCTCATACTATCGACCGGATTGGCGCGACCGTGACGCCCAATGGCCATTTCAACCACCAGCATCGGGTATGCCACAATAAAGACAAACAACAAATAGACGAAGAGAAACGCGCCACCGCCATTGCTAGCCGCTTGAGTCGGAAAGCCCCAAATATTACCAAGGCCAACTGCAGCGCCTGCAGCGGCAAGTACAAAACCCAATCGAGAGCTAAATTGCTCTCGCGACGGTTCGTCGTGTTTACTCATGTTGACATCTCACAAAATACTAGCTGGCTAGTACACTATTATAAAATAGGGCAAATAACAAGTTTTGACTTTCTTAACACTAGGTTATTTGCCACTAGATGGAGATAATCACCAAAAAAGACGCTTTATGAAGAAAAAACAATCAATTTAATAAGGCACAACACGCTGATCACTTCTCAGTGTCACGACCACAACCTTAAGGCTGAAAGACTCGATACGGTTTCCAAGCCGGAACCATCTTGACCAAAGCGGTCTCATTTTGTTGGGATCTCAACAGTTGATCACACAGAGTTTGCGCTTGTTGGTCTATCTGGGTTGATTGCTGCTGGAAATCGACGGTTAATGTTTTTTTAAGTGCCGCCATTTTTTGGCTGAGTTGCGATAAGTTAACGCCTTGTTGGCCATTTGACATCGCGGCTAAACCATCGGAAAACAACTGCTGATTTAATGTCATTTGCATAGATTTAAATTCGCTTTGCCATTGCTGCTCGAATTGACTAAACGCTTGAGGTGGAATACTCCATTGCTCATTTTGATGATAACGCGCCTCCACCGTATCCAAAAAACCGTTCATCGTCGTTCTGCTACTGGCAAAAGAGCCCGGCTGGGCAAAGTCTTGCTCGAGTTTACCAACGAGTTGGTTGGCCACTTGTCGCCCGTCTGTCGCCAGAGCATTCACTTTTGGTATGTAATCGTTCAGTTGTTGTCGATATTGGTTAATCGCTGTTTTTTGCTCTGTGGTTAACGTCACAGGGCGCCCAGCGACGGTGAGTACTCCTCCTGGAGAAATACTGGCTTTTTGACCGGATGAGTTGGTCACCTGCACTCTTTTCGAGTCAAGCATCACTTGATTCGCCGTATCAACTCGACACACTGCCGCCTGAGCCGAAGCGCTTAGCACCGCAGTCATAAATGTAAAACCAAACCATGAATACTTCATTCAATACACCTTAACTTTTTTGACCACATCATCGCCTAGCGACCTCAAAAGATCATAGTACACAGTAATGACTTGAGGAAAATGACGGATTAGCCAATCAATACAATTTGCTGCTTGTACAGTAACTCAACACACGTTGTGGTTGTCATTACTGAGCAATTTCGCGGTCACGTTAAACACAAAGCTGTATATTAAAACAGTACTGTGTATAATCCATACCAGATAACCGAAAGGTGGGTAACCTGGTCATATCAACGAGAGAGAGGGTGAGGAATGCAAAAAATTATTCACGTTGATCTTGATTGTTACTACGCTGCGGTCGAAATGAGAGACAACCCAGAACTAAGAGGCCGCCCTTTGGCGATTGGCGGCGAGCGATCCAGTCGTGGTGTGCTCTCGACATGCAATTACGAAGCACGGGCTTTTGGCTTACACTCAGCCATGCCGACTCAGAAAGCCTTACAACTCTGCCCCCAATTGACCCTTATTTCAGGTAACATGGCCAAGTACAAAGCGGTGTCAAAACAAATCCACGCGATTTTTGCCCGTTACACTGATAAGATCGAACCGCTGTCGTTGGATGAAGCCTATCTTGATGTAACCGATTGCTCATGGTTTAAAGGCTCAGCGACCTTGATTGCCCAAGACATTCGCCAAGCGATTGAAAACGAACTTGGGCTCACTGCAAGTGCTGGGGTCGCGCCTTTAAAATTCGTGGCTAAAGTGGCTTCAGACATCAATAAGCCCAACGGCCTTTGCGTGATCACTCCACAGAAACTGCCTTCGTTTATCGCTCAACTTGATCTCGGCAAAATTTCTGGTGTTGGCAAGGTCACATTGGCCAAGCTGCATGCGCTTAATTTACACACTGGGCAAGACATTATCGACTGCGATCCTCTGGTACTCCTCACTCATTTTGGTAAATTTGGCCAAATTTTATGGGAGCGTTGCCACGGCATCGATCGGCGAGTCGTCGAACCTCACCGCATTCGCAAATCCGTCGGGGTTGAGCGCACTTTTATGCAAGATATTTACACGCCTGAACAGTGCCAAAGCGCCATTGAACACTTATACCCCAAATTGGTCGAACGTTTGCAACGGGTTTCAACCGATCTCGCCATTAGCAAACAAGGGGTAAAAATCAAATTCGATGATTTTAAACAGACCACCATTGAACACCGAAAAGGACGGTTGGACAAAGCGTTTTTCACTCAACTCCTGATAGAAGGACTAGAGCGGCAACAAGGAAGAGGTATTCGCTTGATCGGCCTTAGCGTCCATTTACCCGAACGTCATCATACCGAGCAAATGTCATTATTTTAACCGTCACCTTGGCCGTCGTTCCAAGACACCTAACACGAGGCAAAAGATACCGTAATAAGGCGACGAGAAACCTCATATTTTGACTACGACAAAATATGAAAAATCCATAACAAAAGAGAATCGTGAGCCGCTTGGCATAAATCACAACAAAATGAGTTTGACACTAGAGGATTTTATTATAATGGTTATCATTAGTGGAAAACTATTTATCTGTGAGAAATCTTTTGCCCAGTAAAATCCTAGTCGTTGAAGACAGTTATGCTTTTCGCAACTTCTTGACTCGCAACTTAACTCAGCACGGCTGTGAGGTTCATATAGCTGAGACCTACGCACAAGCGAAAGTCATGCTTGAGCAAAACAGCGACTACTTGTGTACGGTATTGGATTATTGCCTCCCCGATGCTCAAGATGGTGAAGTGATTGACTTGGCACTCAAGGCCAAACAAAGAGTGATTGTAGTGACGGCCACATACCGGCAAAGTGCCCGTGACCACTTCATTGAACAAGGGGTACTCGACTACATTATTAAAGACAGTGATGCGGCAATACACGATTTGTTGTCAATGATCACTCGCTTGGAAAAAAACGGTGCCCATCACGCTTTGGTGGTCGATGATTCCGAGTTTATTCGCAAATCCCTATCTCAAGTTCTGTCTCATCAGTACATTCGCACGACTGTCGCCTGTGATGGCAATGAAGCATTAGAAAAACTCGCTCAGCACCCAGACATTACGTTTGCCATTACTGATCACAGTATGCCCAACCTAGATGGGTTATCTCTTGTGCGTCAAATTCGCCGTAAGCACGACCGCAATACCTTGCCTATTTTGGGCCTGTCTGGCAGTGAAGATCGCACATTGACGTCACAATTTTTGAAAGCTGGCGCCAACGACTTTTTGTATATCCCTTTCAACCAAGAAGAGCTCAACTGTCGAATTCATTATATTTTAGGCATGATTGAAGCCAACGAAACCCTCTATCGTCTAGCCAACCAAGATGAGCTGACCGGACTTTGGAATCGTCGCTATTTGTTCAATCAGGCCAAAACCCTCTCAGATAGCGTGTGTGTCTCAATGATAGATATTGACCACTTTAAAAAGGTCAATGACAACTACGGTCATGATTGTGGTGACTTAGTGATTAAGACCATCGCAAAAATTCTGGCCTTCCACTTTGACGATGCCTGTGTGGCAAGAATGGGCGGCGAAGAGTTTTGTATTTTATACGAAGGAGACTTTAATCAATTCATTGCCACCTTGGAAAAAATGCGTCTGCGTATCGAAGCCATGACCATTCCCTATTATCAAAATGTTCTACAAGTCACGATCAGCTTAGGAGCGACCAACCAAATCGGGAACCTAGAAGAGAAATTGCTGATTGCCGATGATTACCTCTATGAAGCCAAGCAACAAGGGCGAAACCAACTTAAGCGCTAGGGATAGGATGCAGTCAACAGTTTGACTGACAACAATGGGAACGGGGTACGAGGGCAATAACACGCCGCCCGTTTTTTGTCGTTGAGCAAAAAATTCAGCCTAGTGACGACACACTAGGCTGATTACTACTCATAACATAAAATTCAATGCCATTTAAGCAATGCGATCTTTTTCCCAAGCGGCCAATTGCTGAGCGCGACGTTCAGCCCTTGCTTCGCGTTTTTTTCTCGCATCACAAGGCTCAGGACAGTTACAAACGCGTTCAATACCCACCGCGCCCAAACCGCCACAACTGCCACGGACCACTTTGCGCTGAAAGATATACCCCACCGCCATGGCCAAAATCACGGCCAAGAAAAAACCGAAAGTAATTAAAAATGTACTCATACGTTCACACTCACTTTATTTTTGACTGAGATAAGGTTTAAACGCTGCTGACGCCATTTCTTTATAACCATCAGGCGTTTTGACAATCATCAGTACTGGTATTTGATGTTGTTCTGCCACATCAATCCCTTTTTCTGCACCAAGCACCATTAGCCCTGTCGCCAATCCATCGGCTGTCATTGACGACTTGTCCAATACTGTAACAGAAACCACCTTGTGATGGATAGGTTTACCGGTCGCAGGATCGATAATGTGTGAATAACGAACACCATCGACTTCGTGGTAATTTCGATAGTCACCCGACGTCGCCATTGCCATATCTTTCGCTTGAATGACGGTTTGGATCACGCGTTGTTCCGCTGTCGGTTTCTCTATGGCAATACGCCAGACTTGACCAGCGGCGTTATGACCATGAGTGCGAATTTCACCGCCCACTTCAACCAGGTAATTCTCAATCCCTTGCTCAGATAAATAGTCGGCCAAAACATCGACCCCCCACCCCTTAGCAATGGTCGACAAATCGACATACAACTGTGGTTTCTTCTTTTGCAAGCCGGTCTCTGTCACCGATAGCCACTCAATACCCACCGACTCTTTAAGTGCCGACAACTGCTCATCAGTCGGTATGGTTACCGGCTGAGCGTCTGGGCCAAAGCCCCAGAGGTTAACTAACGGCCCAACCGTGACATCCAGTGCGCCTTGGGTCAAGTGGTTAAGGCGAATAGCTTCTTTGACTACCGTGCGGACTGGGGCAGAAACGGGGAACGACGTTAATGAACGAGATTGATTGAACTGGCTCAGTTCTGAGTCTGGGCGGTAAGTCGACATTTGTTGATTAACTTGCTCTAAACGCTCACTGACTCCCGCTGAGATTTGCTCTGAAGAGGGGGTATCCGCTGTCGCTAAATAGGTAATGTTGTATTGCGTGCCCATGGTGGGGCCTTGTAACTTCACCGTATTAACTGGCTCAGAGCAAGCGACCAAAAACACGCTCAACAAAGTAAATAATGCCGACGTTTGACGTTTGGTTATAAAATATCTCATCGTCTTTCTCTCTAATAAAAAAGGCTGACTCTAAGAGCCAGCCAATTTCCATTATGGCGAATGATTATCCACCAAAGTCATCCAAGAGGATGTTTTCATCTTCAACACCGAGATCGTGCAACATGCTGATCACCGAGGCGTTCATGATAGGTGGACCACACATGTAGTACTCACAATCTTCTGGCGCATCGTGATCGCGCAAGTAGTTGTCATAAACGACATTGTGGATAAAGCCCGTGTAGCCATCCCAATTGTCCTCAGGCTGAGGATCAGACAGGGCAACGTGCCATTGGAAGTTATCAAATTGCTCTTGCAACTCATCAAAATCTTCCACATAGAACATTTCGCGTTTTGAACGTGCACCATACCAGAACGAAATCTTACGCTTAGAATTCAAACGCTTGAGCTGATCGAAGATGTGTGAACGCATAGGCGCCATACCAGCACCACCACCGATAAAGACCATTTCTGCATCTGTGTCTTTGGCAAAGAACTCACCAAATGGACCAGAAATCGTTACCTTGTCCCCTTCTTTTAGTGACCAGATAAATGAAGACATTTGACCTGGTGTCACGTCAGGGTTGTTAGGCGGCGGCGTCGCGATACGCACGTTCAACATAATAATGCCAAACTCTTCTGGGTAGTTTGCCATTGAGTAAGCACGAATGATCGGCTCATCAACAACCGATTGATAACGGAAAAGATTAAACTTCTCCCAATCGCCACGGTATTCCTCAGGAATATCGTAATCAGCGTAATTGACCGTATGCGCTGGCGCTTCAATCTGAATATAACCACCCGCTCGGAAAGGCACTGACTCACCATCGGGAATCGCCAGTTTAAGCTCTTTGATAAAAGTGGCTTTGTTATCGTTAGAAATAACTTCACATTCCCACTTTTTCACACCAAAGATTTCTTCTGGTAATTCGATATCCATGTCAGTTTTCATTGAAACCTGACAAGAAAGACGTTCACCTTCGCGCGCTTCACCTTTGGTAATGTGGCCTAATTCCGTAGGTAGAATTTCGCCGCCACCCGATTTAATGCGCACGCGACACTGACCACAAGAGCCACCGCCACCACAAGCAGAAGAAACGAATACACCAGCATTTGCCAAAGCGCCAAGTAGTTTGCCGCCTGGCTGAGTGACGATCGCTTTATCCGGATCGCCGTTAATTGAGATGGTAATGTCACCTGTTGGTACCAGCTTGGATTTAGCGAACAAAATCACCAAAACCAGTGCCAGTACAATCAGAGTAAACATCACTACACCAAGAATAATGTCCATTGACTATTCCTTTATTGTTGCGGTTTACCCGGCTTACAGTTGAACACCAGAGAAAGACATAAAGCCTAACGCCATTAAGCCGACAGAAATAAACGTAATGCCAAGGCCACGCAAGCCTGGAGGTACGTCTGAATACTTCATTTTCTCACGGATCCCCGCAAGCGCGACGATGGCCAACATCCAACCGACACCTGAACCCAAACCGTAAACCACTGACTCAGAGAAGTTGTAATCGCGTTGTACCATAAATGATACACCACCGAAAATGGCACAGTTTACCGTGATAAGCGGTAAGAAAATGCCCAATGCGTTGTACAAAGGTGGGAAAAAACGATCCAAAATCATTTCAAGGATTTGTACCAAAGCCGCAATAACACCGATAAAGGTAATAAAGCTCAAGAAGCTAAGGTCAACGCCTTGCGCGATCGCATTCTCTTTCAGGACTAAGTTGTAAACCAGGTTGTTGACTGGTACTGAGATGGTCAGTACGACGGTGACCGCCACACCAAGGCCAAATGCCGTTTTCACTTTCTTAGATACCGCCAAGAAAGTACACATCCCCAAGAAGAATGACAACGCCATGTTTTCGATAAAAATAGATTTAACGAAAAGGCTGATAAAGTGTTCCATGCGTATTACTCCTTCGCTTCAACTTGTTCAGGTTTCAAGGTACGGATGGCCCAAATCAAGAAGCCAATCAAGAAGAAGGCTGAAGGTGCAAGCAGCATTAGACCATTGGGTTGATACCAACCGCCATTGTTGACCAAAGGCAATATCTCAATGCCGAACAACTTACCTGAGCCCAACAGTTCACGGAAGAAACCGACGGTCAACAATACAAAACCGTAACCTAAACCATTGGCAATACCATCGATGAATGAGGGCACTGGTGCCGATTTCATCGCAAACGCCTCAGCGCGACCCATAACAATACAGTTAGTAATGATAAGGCCAACGAACACCGAAAGCTGCTTAGAAATATCGTAAAGGAAAGCGCGCAACACTTGGTCAACAACGATAACCAAAGAAGCAATGATTGCCATCTGAACGATAATTCGCACACTACCAGGAATGTGGTTGCGGATCAGAGAAACGAAAAAGTTTGAAAAAGCCGTCACCAAACACACGGCAATGGTCATAACGAAGGCCGTTTCTAGCTTAGTGGTTACCGCCAGCGCAGAACACACACCCAAAACTTGTAAAGCAATGGGGTTGTTGTCCAATACTGGAGCTACTAGACTGTTTTTCACTTGTTTTAGACTAGACATTAGTTCAGACCTCCGTCACGAACTTTAGCAAGGAATGGACCGTAACCTAACTTGCCAAGCCAAAAGTCAAACTGGTTTTGAACACCGGTACTGGTCAAGGTCGCACCTGACAGTGCATCGACACCGTGTTCAGACCCTGCCGGCGCGCCGCCTTTGACAATCTTGATCGCTGGGTTATGGTTTTCGTCAAACAGTTTCTTACCTTGGAACTGAGCACGCCATGATGGGTTTTCAACTTCACCACCCAATCCCGGTGTTTCGCCCTGCTCGTAGTAAATAATGCCATCAACCGTATTGCCATCGGTTTCTACCGCGACAAAGGCGTACATCATTGACCAAAGGCCTTTACCGTGAATCGGCAAGATGAAACGCGTCACTTCACCTTGTTGCTTGACCAAGTAAACCAAGCCGTAGTCAGCACGACTGCCGATTTTGGCCACATCTTGCTCAGCGCTCAGGTTGGTTGACTCACTCGGAGTATTCGACGCCGCACGCTGATCGTAGTCAGACGCAGCAATACCATCCGCGGTTTCATCGACCAATTGACCGGTTTTAAAATCCACTAATTTAGGTTCGATGTATTGCTTATAAAGCTCAGCAACGGAGCCTTCTTTAGACTCCACACCCGATACTTCTAAAATTTTGGTTTGCTTATCGCGTACTGCGTTCAGTTCTTGCTTGTCACGCAAGACTACCGCTGCCGTTGAAACGATGATTGAGCACACCAGGCTCAATGCGATAACAACGAACAGCGTTTTTTTAATGCTATCGTTATTGCTTGCCATAGCGAGCTTCTCTCCGCTTGATATTACGTTCTATTACAAAGTGGTCGAATAGCGGTGCAAATAGGTTCGAGAACAGAATAGCCAACATCATCCCTTCAGGGTAGGCTGGGTTCACCACTCGAATCAACACACACATCAAACCAATTAAGATACCGTAGCCCCATTTGGCTTTATTGGTGAACGACGCTGAAACAGGGTCGGTCGCCATAAAGAACATACCGAATGCAAAACCACCTAAAACGAGGTGCCAGTGCCAAGGCATGTTAAACATTGGGTTAGTATCAGAACCAATAATGTTGAACAGGGTTGAAGTCACGATCATACCGATCATAACGCCGGCAATAATGCGCCAAGATGCAATACGCATGTAAACGATAAAGGCCGCACCCAACATCAGAGCGAGCGTCGAAACTTCACCAATCGAGCCAGGGATGTTACCCAAGAACGCGTCCATCCACGTCACTTGCTGACCGGTAATGGCATTAACCACCGCACCGTGGCCACCTTGTGCCCATTGGCTCAACGCCGTAGCACCAGAATAACCGTCGGCCGCTGTCCATACTAAATCACCTGAAATTTGTGCAGGGTAAGCAAAGAACAAAAAGGCACGACCCGCTAGCGCAGGGTTGAGGAAGTTACGACCAGTACCACCGAAGACTTCTTTGGCGACGACAACACCAAATGTGATACCAAGCGCAGCTTGCCACAATGGCAATGTCGGCGGCACGATAAGCGCAAACAAGATAGAAGTAACAAAGAAGCCTTCATTCACTTCGTGTTTACGTACCATACAGAACAACACTTCCCAGAAGCCACCAACGACAAATACCGTTGCGTAGATAGGCAAGAAGTAGGTCGCACCGAGCAGCATCTTACTGCCCCACCCCGCTTGGTCAGACACCGTGCCACCGAGTAATTCAGTCAGCCAATAGTGCCAGTTACCCGCGACGATGGAAGCAAGTTGATCGCCCTGGTACAAATGGGTAAGTGCGGCAATCGCTTGACCACCCGCATTGTACATACCCCAAAACATGGCAGGAAAGACGGCAATCCAAACCATAATCATGATGCGTTTAAGATCAACGCTATCACGAACGTGTGAGCTCTTTTTCGTTACCAGACCTGGCGTGTAAAAAATCGTTGCAGCCGCTTCGTAAAGCGCAAACCATTTTTCGTGTTTACCACCTGGCTCAAAATGAGGCTCGATATCTTCAAGAAACTTTTTCAGGCTCATGAAATTACCCTTCTTTCTCAATCGTCTCTAGACAATCGCGCAGCAACTGACCGTACTCATACTTACCTGGGCAAACAAAAGTACACAAGGCAAGATCTTCTTCATCCAGTTCTAACGCACCAAGACGTTGAGCACTTTCAGTATCACCGGCACACAGATCACGCAGCAGCAATGTTGGTTCCATATCCAACGGCATGACTCTTTCATAGTTACCGATTGGCACCATAGAACGATCACTGCCATTGGTCGATGTGGTCATATTGAACAGCTGACCTTTGAAGAAGTGACTTAAGTAAGCACGAGTGATTGAGAATTTGTTTTTACCGGGAGCGATCCAGCCAAACAACTCTTTTTCACGGCCTTCGAGCAGTACCGACACTTGCTGATGGTAACGACCTAAGAAAGCATGTGGGCCAGATGCGTGAGTACCAGACAGTACTGAGCCTGAAATCACACGCAACTCACCGGCCATTACTTCGCCGTCGATGAGTTCATCAAGTGATGCACCCAATACCGTGCGAATCAAACGCGGGTTGTTAACAACCGGTCCGGCCAAAGAGATAACGCGGTCAGTGAAAAGTTCACCGGTTAAAAAGAGCTGACCGAATGCAATAACGTCTTGGTAGTTAATTGACCAAGCAACGTTGTTGACATTAACTGGGAATAGGTGATGCATGTGCGTACCCGCAAGACCGGCCGGGTGCGGTCCTTGGAACACATGTTCTTCAACGTTCGGCTGAGCAGAACGAGGTAAGCTGTCACCGGATTTACAAACGTAAACCTTACCTTGAGTCAAGGTCGACAACACATCCAAACCCGCTTTGAAAGCATCGGCTTGTTCGTTGATAAACAATTCTGGTTTGGCTGCCAATGGATTGGTGTCTATTGCAGTCACAAAAATTGCTTGAGTTTCGGCATCAATGGCCGGGATCTTGCTGTATGGGCGAGTTCGCAAAGCTGTCCATAGGCCCGATTCAACCAACTGGTTTACCACCTGTTGACGTTCCAGACCGGCGATTTGATCCGCAGCAAACTGGTCAAATGTGACCTGTTCATCACCCGCCACTTCAACCACAACGGATTGAAGAACGCGTTTTGCACCGCGATTCACTTCGATAACTTTACCACTTGCAGGCGAAGTAAACTTGACACCAGGGTTCTTTTTATCTTCAAAAAGAACTTGGCCTTTCTTCACCTCGTCTCCTACGCGGGCATGCATGGTTGGACGCATACCGACGTATTCTTCGCCAAGCAAGGCGACTTTTTTGACAGGTTTACCGTCATTAATCACCTGGGCAGGAGCTCCTGAAATAGGAAGGTCCAGACCCTTCTTTATTGTAATCATACGCACTTGCACTTTTTTATTGGGAAAAAGATAGTTATTAATTGTATGAGTTGATTGACACGACATTGTGTCCAACCTCGGCGGGTAACCACCGATGAGGTTGCAACATCCTATTATATTTCTCGTCACAATTGACGGCGAGATTTATCAGGTGCCGTATTTTAGCACTTTTTCATTGAGCTATGCCATGACAATTCGTGCGACTCGTGGTCTAAATCACTCACTTCTCAATGAATTTCCGCCTCGATTGTACAAATTTTTCACATTTGACTCAAATAACCGCAAGCGGATTAACCCCTTAAATTGCAAGGAGACTTTGAGCAAAAAGCAACAAAAATATAACCCTTGATGTCAATATAACGGCGACAATCAATGCGAAAGCAAATTAGTGACACAGATCACACTTACTCAACAGATGCACTTCATTGCTTATTCATTCACGCCAGGTTGTTAAGAGGTCGTACGCCCGCCTCCTAAACAATTTGGACTGCTCGGAACCTGTTGCTGTTCTTGCTGCCATTCATTAGGCGTATAGGTGTGAATGGCCAAAGCGTGGATGTGATCACTGAGCTCTTCGGCCAACACCTGATTGACTTGGCGATGGCGGGCGATGAGTCGCAACCCGTCAAATTCATCACTGACCACGACAACTTTAAAGTGACTTTCAGAACCTGCCGGAACGTTGTGCAGATAACTTTCATTGATCACTTGCAAATGCACTGGTGCAAAAGCGTTGTGGAGTTTTGTTTCTATTACTTCTTGAATCATATAAACCGCCTGACGTCATTATCCATAGAAAGTCAATTGACAAGAAAGCCTGAGTGGACATCAAAACTGATCGAGGAACGCCGTTGTCAGTCGCTTAATCATACGCTGCGTAACGGCTTCTTATTCCGTGCTGTCACTCTCACACCTTCCCTGTTGTCACGACATTTGCGACAATAGTAGCGAGAATAAATACGTTAGTGAATACGAATGAAAACTGAATTGTCCCTTTTTGATCAAAAACTGAACTTGTTTCGCTACCCGGTGCGAAAAAACGAAACACTGCAAGCTTGGGATGCCGGTGATGAATACCTGATCCAATACATCAGTGAGCACTATAGCGCGCAACCGTTAAAGCATATTTTAATTATCAACGATCATTTTGGTGCACTGACATGTTGGTGGGCGCAACAAAGCAAGGTCACTCATGTCAGTGATTCTTATCTTGCCCAACAAGGCGCGAAAGCCAACCTAAGGCGCAATCACATCGATGACCAAGCCGTTGACTTTATAACCACTCTGGATACCTTACCAGACCACGTCGATTTAGTCCTACTGGTGATGCCTAAAATCAACCGCCACCTTGTGTGGATTTTACAGCAGCTAGCCACCCAACTGCCAAGTCACACACCGCTGATCGGTGTCAATAAAGTCAAAGAGATCCACACCTCGACATTAAACCTGATTGAGAAGCACTTTGGTCAGCCAACCACCTCACTGGCACAAAAAAAACACCGGCTCATTTTCGCTCACAATGAAAAAACATCGACATCGATTGAAGCGTTAACGTGCTGGCCAGTCAGGGAATACGGCATTACATTGGCCAATTACGCCAACGTCTACAGCGGTGAGAAACTCGATCAAGGCGCACGCTTTATGCTGGAGCATCTACCTGAAACCCAAAAACCTTTGTCCATTGTTGATTTGGGGTGTGGCAACGGGGTGTTATCGGTACGAGTGGCGCAGCTGTGTCCGAATGCGCACCTGACCTTGGTCGATGAAAGCCATATGGCCGTCGCTTCTGCAAAACACAATTTAACCACAAACTTGCCCGATGATGTGCGCGAGCACCGCTTTCTGGTGAACAATTGTCTTGAGGGTTACCAAGGGCCCCTCGTGGACCTTATTTTGTGCAACCCGCCTTTTCACCAACAGCAAGCGGTCACCGATCACATTGCTTGGCAAATGTTTGTCGACAGCCACAAAGCGCTCAAACCGGGCGGTCAACTGCAAGTAATTGGCAATCGTCATTTGGGCTATCAACAAAAGTTGACTCGTCTTTTTGGCCAACAAAATGTCAACATTGTGGCCAGTAATAAAAAGTTTGTCATATTTTTAGCAACCAAATAGTGTTATGGCTGTCTTCACTGATAAGATAACCTATGC
This sequence comes from Vibrio sp. HB236076, assembly GCF_040957575.1. Taxonomy (NCBI): domain Bacteria; kingdom Pseudomonadati; phylum Pseudomonadota; class Gammaproteobacteria; order Vibrionales; family Vibrionaceae; genus Vibrio; species Vibrio sp. HB236076. Next base: position 952,354 of record NZ_CP162601.1, on the reverse strand, counting down.
TAAAACTAACTCGTTAAAACTATTATGATAATCAAGGAATGCAAAATGAAAAAATTGGCTTTCGTTGCCGCGGTCGTTCTGCTGAGCGCTTGTGCTGCCCCTCAACCCCAGCAGCTCAATTTGCACCCCTCTGCGACCTTGAGCTCTGCTCAATTAGTGCAAGGCAAAACTTACGCCTTAACCAGTAAAGACCTTAGAACGGCGCAGTATGTGGCTTTAATTGATAATGGCCACGCCAATGTCATTCCTATGCATACCCGTCAAAACCTCCGTGTGACACTCGAAGAGACCTTTGCAAAACAGCTCAACTCACAAGGCTTCGCGGCCAATTTAAACAGTGAGAACAACGTAGAGCTCGACATCGAAGACTTACTGGTCAACGTCAAACACAGTGTGCTAAGCAGTGAAATGGATGGCAAAATTGTCTTAACGGTGGTAGCAGAAACGCCGCGCGGTAAGCTCACCAAGACCTTTACCGGTACGGCTAAACGTTCGGCTCCATTGAGCGCTTCGGATGAAGACATCACTCGCGTCGTCAACGACTTGATCAATATGACGCTCGCTGATATCGGCAACGATAAAGAATTGCGCGATTACATGAAGGAGAACTTCTAATGCTGCGCACTTTATTACTGTCTTTGACCCTGATTTCCGCTTCTGTGTTTGCCGGCCCTAAAGTCGCCGTCAACACCAACTTGGGTGATTTTACCTTAGAACTCAATCGCGACCTCGCGCCGATCACCGTTGCGAACTTTCTGACTTACGTCGCTGATGGCAGCTATGATGGAAGTCAATTTCACCGTGTGATCCCAGGCTTTATGGCTCAAGGTGGCGGCTTTGACAAAGCGATGAATCGCTTAGCGACTCGCACCCCCATCGTCAATGAAGCCAATAACGGCTTAAGCAATCAAGCCGCCACCATTGCCATGGCGCGTACGCAAAACCCAAACTCGGCGACTCGTCAGTTTTTTATTAACTTCAAAGACAACCCATTTCTCGACTACAGTGCTCGCTCTGCCGGTTATGCGGTATTTGGCCAAGTGATCGAAGGGTTTGATGTGGTCCAAAAAATGGCTCAGCAACCCACCGCATCGAAAGGGGGTATGCAAGATGTCCCAGTCACCCCGATCATCATCAACAAAATGACCCTGATCTCTGAAAACTAATCACCTAGAGGGCTTATTGCCCTCTCATTTCAAGGAGCCTTTATGACTCACCTCGTGTCTTGGCGCCAAGTTTTGTTAAGTTATTGGGACCGCCGCTTATTGGCCATTTTCCTTTTGGCCTGCTCGAGCGGTTTTCCATGGTCTTTAATTGGCTCAAGCATGTCCGGTTGGCTAACCGATGCTGGCTTAACCCGCAGCACCATTGGCTTTTTTGGCAGTGTCTTTAGTGTCTATGCGATCAACTTTCTCTGGGCACCGATGATCGACCGCCTCACCCCACCATTGTTAGGTCGGTGGCTAGGCTCAAGACGCAGTTGGATCTTTGCCTGTCAAGGGATCATCGTGTTGGCCACTTGGCAACTCTCTCGTTTAGAGCCGCAACACCAACTGATCACCATGTCGTTGTTTGCGCTGATCATCGCCTGCGCCTCTGCCACACAAGATATTGCGATTGACGCTTATCGGATTGACAGTTTTGCCAAACACGAAGAACACAAGTTGCCGCAAGCATCGGCCATTGCGGTGATTGGCTGGTGGACAGGCTACTCTTTACCTGGCTATTTGGCTTTTGTCACCGCAGACCAAGTGGGCTGGCAAAATGTTTACCTCGAGCTGACTGCCGTTGGCGTGTTGTTGGCCACCATGACCTTATTGGTTAAAGAGCCCATCACACAAAGAGCCGAGCTACAGCAAGATGCCGAGCACCACTACCAACAGGCACAATCGCGGGTTGTTCGCTGGCTATTGGTCTCCTTTGTTGAACCCTTTCGCGATTTTTTTGCTCGCAATGGCGTGAAAGTCGCGCTCACTTTGTTGTTATTCGTGTTCTTGTTTAAAATTGGCGAGGCGTTTCTCGGCCGTATGTCGATCACCTTTTATCGCGATATCGGCTTTAGTAACGAGCAAATTGCCGATTATTCAAAATTGATTGGCTGGGGCAGCACGGTGCTTTTTACCTTAATCGGCAGTGCCGTCAACGTGCGTTTTGGCGTGGTCAAAGGGCTAATGATTGGGGGGGGAGCCATGGCAGCCAGCAATCTCATGTTTGCCGTGATTGCTCAAGTTGGCCCCGACCCACATTGGCTACTGGCCACCATCTTGATTGATAACTTTACCACTGCGTTTTCGACCATTGCTTTTGTGTCGTTTTTAACTGTGCTAACTGGGCAAGCCTTTTCCGCCACTCAATACGCACTGCTGGCGTCACTTGGCAACCTTAGCCGAACGACACTGGCTTCATTTAGTGGCCAGCTCGTGGACTACCTCGACAGTTGGAGCGTGTTTTTTACGCTCACCGCCGTGATGATCGTGCCCAGTCTGTTGATGCTGTATTTTTTGCGCCATTTTTTCAAAAAGCTGTTAGTCAAACCGCGTTCCTAGTTATTGCGATAGCCTAGCTCAAACAAAAAGCCACGTCGTCGCAATGGCGATAACGTGGCTTTTGTACAAAAAACAGAATTGTTCAAAAAACAGAATTTGCACTCAAAGAAACGGGAGCGACCCTAATTTAAGGGAACACTCGGTTGCCCAACCAGTTGAACACCCTGGCAATCCCTTGAGTGAAGACCATCCGCTCGGTCAGCACCGTCAAACACAGACAATCTTCAAGCTCAGAGGTTTTGGGGCTGTGCTCAATGGAAGCGTCGCGCACCATCATATCGCCTTGGTGATAGTGTCCGTCTTCATCACTGAAGCCGCCATGTAAAATCAAAGTCGATTCAATGCCTTGATGGGTATGACGCGGGATGGTTACCCCTGGCGCGATGTACAGAAGATTCATCGGGCTGTGCTCACCACCGAGATCAATTTTCGCACTCATGACTTTGCCGCCGAAATTGCGCCATTTGCCAATATAAGGCCTGATCGATTGCAATGCAGGCGGCAGAGAGAAAGTCTGGCCATTGACATCGATATCAAAGTGGCTTTTTACTGGTGCCGATTGCGCCGCAACGGGTTGATCGACAATCTCGTCAAACATATCTTGCCAACACAGCGTATTTTGCTCATCGTCAGTGTTGAGTGACGCTAAACACGCATCAGTATCGAATGCGGCTTGCGCGAATTCTTGTTCAAACGCTTTGACTTGCGCACGGCATTCAGCGCAGCTTTCAAGATGGGTTGCGACAATTAAAGCGGTTGCCTCGTCTATGTCGCCACTGGCATACGCACGAAGCATTAAAGATTGAGGATGGTTGTTCATGGTTGCTCCAATTGCATTGAATGTTTCAGTTTTTCTACAGCAAGACGCAAACGGGATTTTACCGTGCCCAAAGGGATGTCGAAACGCTCGGCCACCTCTTGATGAGGGAGCTCTTCAAGATACACCGCTTTGACCACATCGCGTTGGCTTTCAGGCAAACGATCTAAAAACTGAATGACTTGCTGTTTTAATCGGTCGTGTTCTGGAGAATAAGCATCAATGAGATCCGCTGGGCAGTACTCTGCCGGCCACAAATCTTCAGAAGAAAGATGACTCACTCGACCTTTGTGTTTGCGCAAAAGATCAAAACACAAATTGCGAACAATGGTGTAGATCCAAGTCGACAACGCGCTTTTGCTGCTGTCGAACAAGTGCGATTTTTGCCACACCGTGGTCATCGCTTCTTGAACCACTTCCATCGCCACTTGCTCATTGCCGACGTGCTTGACTGCAAAAGTCTTTAGCTTGGGCGAATAAAAATGGAACAACAGAGCGAAAGCGCGTTTGTCTCTTTGCTGAACCTGCGCCATACACTCAGCCCACTCTTCTTTGCTCATGGAACTCGCGTCTCTAATGCTGTTCATCTCATTGTCCTTAAAGATAAGCTTATTTTAAGTGTATACGTAATTGGTAAAATAAAGATCAATGATGATAATTTTGCTGGCTGGCTGCGCCATCATCGCTTAGTAACGTTTGATGTAAAAAAGTCAATGTTTGTTGGCAGGTTTGTGCCAATACCAGCTGTTTAAGCGGCACTTGATTGAGCGGCAACAATTCCAACCAGCGCTGTGATACCCAGGCCGAGTCATCAAAATGGGCCGGCCGATTCAACTGCTCTAACTGAGGAAATTGCTGATAGACTTCGCCCAAACTGTGAGCCAGTATGGCGTCGGCCTTGGAAAGAGGCTGACTAGGCCAACGGCCGATTTTCTCGATGTTGCACAAACGCAAACCATCGTACTCAGTTTCGACGCTGTGGATCACGCAGCGCTCTAGCCCTTGTACGGTAATGCCGAGCAAACCGTCTTCCAACTGTTCAAAATCAACAATACTCACCACGCTCCCCACCCATTCCAATGGCTCTTGATGCCAAACTTGATTCGACGTTGGGGCCAAACACATCACAAACGGCTGATTGTGTCTCAGGCATTGTTTGACTAATCGCTGATACCTCGGCTCAAAAATCCTCAGTCTCATTTGACCGCCAGGAAGTACGATTGAGCTCAGGGGAAATAAACTTAAGCTTTCCATATCACCCTCTTTATTTGTTGTTTTTTTGTTACGAATCCCTTTGCAAAAAGATCACGTTGGCCGTTTTTTCAGCGGGCCAACAGCAAGAGAAAAAGCCACCGACAAGGCAACTCACCCATGCAAAAGACAACAAATCGATTGCGCAAACGTTTATGCGTTTAAGCAACAACCAACTCGGTGAAATAATCAACAGGGTTAATAAAAGTTTAATTTTTTGTTCCAATTAGTGATCGCCATCACCAAATATTGTGAAAAGTGCTAATCAGACCACTTTAAATTGGGAGATAAAACGCTATTATCAATCTTGCAGGAACAATAAAAACAGCGCATGGAATGCGTACAATGGATTATCAACATAGAGAGTTAATAAATGCGTAAATCACTTTTAGCGTTAAGCCTTTTAGCAGCAACTTCAATGCCCACGTTTGCCGCCGACTATTCTGATGGCGACATTCACAAAAACGATTACAAATGGCTTCAATTTAATCTAATGGGTGCGTTTAACGAGTTACCAGGTTTCCCTGATGGCTCAGACCACGACTACCTAGAAATGGAATTTGGCGGTCGCTCTGGTCTGTTTGACCTCTACGGCTATGTTGATGTCTTTAACTTAACTAGCGATCCAGACAGTGATAAAGATGGTTCGTCGAAGATGTTCATGAAATTTGCGCCGCGCATGTCATTAGATGCATTAACCGGTAAAGATTTGTCGTTTGGCCCAGTAAAAGAGCTCTACGTCGCCTCTCTAATTGAATGGGATGGCGGTGCTGACGGCGTTAATAACCAAAAAATTGGTTTGGGCTCAGACGTTGAAGTGCCATGGCTGGGCAAAATTGGCCTGAACTTCTACGGTGTTTACGACGGCAACAACAAAGACTGGAACGGCTATCATATTGCCACCAACTGGTTTAAACCGTTTTACTTCTTCGACAATGGCTCGTTCTTGTCATACCAAGGTTACATCGATTGGCAGTTTGGCATGAAGAGTGAGAACGGAGCAACTTCTTCCACTGGCGGTACCATGTTTAACGGTTTGTACTGGCACTCAGAGCGCTATGCCCTTGGTTACGGCCTAAAAGCATTCAAAAACATCTACGGTATCAAAGATGGTCATGACTATGGCTTTGCAGTCGCTGATTCAACCGGTTTTGCTCATTACATCGCGGCGACCTACAAATTCTAATCGTGTGACAAGTTCACACTCCACGTAAAAATGGCGCTTTAGCGCCATTTTTTATTGCTGGTATTTTTCACCTGCCCTATTCTTCCTTTCAGTGTTAGGCTTTATTCTTATGTATCCCCTTGTTGGGACCAACTCAGTCATCAAAATTTACTATGAACATTGTTATTTTAGGCCCCGGGGCGATTGGCTCCTTGTGGGCGTGTCATTTACAGCGCAGCGGCCATCGAGTCAGCCTGTTGGGGCGACATCTCGGCGAGCCTTACCAGCGAACATTTAACGGGCAAACTTATCACTTCCCCTCGGCACAGACACCTGAGTTACAACAAGCCGATGTGGTACTGGTGACCGTCAAGGCTTGGCAGGTCGAGCAAGCACTGCAGGCTTGGCAAAACGTGCTTGCGCCGCAAACCATCATCGTTTTACTCCACAATGGCATGGGCACGGCAGAGAGAGTCGCCAAACACTTTGCTCAGCAGCCTATTTTGCTCGCCACCACCACCCATGGTGCCTATCGCCCTCACTCGGACACCTTAGAGCACACCGGCCTTGGTGATACTTTTATTGGCGCTTATAACCACAAAGGTCAACAGTGTACTTTTATCGCCGATGTGTTTGATCACGCGCTCTCACCGGTGAGCTGGGCCGAAGATATCGAAACCAAGTTGTGGCAAAAAGTGATTGTCAATAGCGCGATCAACCCGCTTACCGCTCTGTATCAGTGTCGCAACGGCGATTTATTAACGCAACCTGACTGGGCGGCTCAAGTGGAAAAATTGGTGTTTGAATCCTGCGAGGTCGCCAATCAATCAGGCCAATCTTTGCAAAGCGACGAGATGTTACGCCTCGTCCATCAAGTCATTCGCAACACCGCCAGCAATTATTCATCGATGCAGCAAGATGTTTTTTATCAACGGCCAACCGAAATCGACTACATTACGGGATTTATCTTGTCCAAAGCCAAGCGTCATCCTATGCCAGTCCACTTAAGTGTCTACCAACAGTTGACCCAACGCCCTTTTGTACCGGAGTCTTTATGAATCAAACCGTTCTTGTCCCCATTGCCAATGGCAGTGAAGAAATTGAAGCCGTCACCGTCATCGACACCCTGATCAGAGCCAATTATCAGGTTGTGGTCGCCAGCGCCAATTTCGATTCCAGTTGTCAGATCACCGGCTCGAGAGGCATTGCTCTACAGGCCGATTGCCCTTTGGTCAATGTGGCTGATGAGGAATTTGATGCGATTGTGTTACCGGGTGGGGTTGGCGGTGCCGAATGTTTTAGAGACAGTACCTTACTGATCGAAATGCTCAAGCAACACCGCTACGATGGCAAATGGTTGGCCGCTATTTGCGCCGCCCCTGCCGTTGTGTTGCAGTCTCACCAGCTTTACCCCAAAGCCATCATGACCGCTCATCCCGACTTTGAAGCCGCCATTCCCCGCTCACAATGGCGCAGTAAGCGAGTGACGGTCGATATCAACCACAAATTAATCACCAGTCAAGGACCTGGCAGCGCCTTAGAGTTTTCTGTAGAAATCATTGCCAAGCTGTCTGGCAAGGCGCACGCCAAACAAGTCGTCCAGCCGATGGTGCCACTTCCGCAGCTCAATTACGACAAATTAGGCGGCCAGCCTGAAACGTAACAGCTGAGCTGGCCAGTCAATCAAAGGGGGTCAGTGCGCGCCGCTGACCTGTTGACGAATCGTTTCAACAATCGCGCGTAAACCATTGCCCCGCGAGGGACTTAGGTGGGAAAGCAAGCCTAATTGCGCAAAGTAAGCTTCGGTATCAAAGGCTAAAATATCGGCGCTGCTTTTGCCTTGGTAAGCGACGAGTATGACAAAGATAAGCCCACGCACGATACGCGCGTTCGAATCCGCTTGAATCCACCAGGTGCCACCGCTTTGCGCTGTGACCGTCAGCCAGACTTGGCTTTCACACCCAGCCACGGCTAAACTCGCTTGTTTGTCTTGTTCAGACATGGTCGGTAGCGATTTACCCCACACAATCACTTGGCGGTATTTGTTTTCCCAACCCTGCATCGATTGCATGGTATCGATCACTTGAGAAAGAGTAGGTCTTGCACTGTTCATAAACCGCGCCTTACTGTTGACCGTATTTGGCCAGTATTTTTTCAATGACTTTCGCCACAGCAACAAAAGCAAACGTCGCTGTGACCACAGTAGCCGCACCGAAGCCACTCGCACAATCCATGCGTTTGGGGCCAGAGGCACTCGATTTGGCCGCACACACACTGCCATCGGCTTGTGGGTACTTTAACTGCTCGGAAGAAAACACACACTCGATACCAAATTTTCGCGCCGGATTGGTCGGGAAATTGTGATGACGACGCAAACGGTCTTTAAGTTTTTTGGCCAAAGGGTCTTGAATGGTTTTGGTCAAATCGGCGACCTGAATTTGAGTCGGATCGGTTTGACCGCCCGCCCCACCAATCGTGATCACCTTGATTTTGTTGCTGCGACAATACGCCAGTAATGAGGCTTTCGCGGGTAAGCTATCAATAGCATCAATCACATAATCATACTGACGACTCAAGTACTCTGCTTGATTATCGGCGTTGATAAAGTCATCGATGAGGTGAACCTGACAATCGGGGTTAATTTGCGCAATACGTTCTGCCATCGCTTCGATTTTGCTTTCACCAATGGTTGACGACAACGCGTGAATTTGGCGGTTGGTATTGGTAATACAGACATCGTCCATATCAATCAAGGTGATTTCACCAACACCGGATCGTGCCAATGCTTCCGCGGCCCAAGAGCCCACGCCACCAATACCGATAACAGCCACGTGAGCCGCCCTTAAAATCTCTACATTATCATTGCCATAAAGTCGGCGTGTACCACCAAATCGCTGCTGATAACCATCTGAGGCTGGGGTATCGAGTTCACGCATATTACACTTTCACCTATTTCATCTTTATCAGCAGTGACCCGCTGACAATAAAAAAGAGTGCGATTTATACGCACTCTTACTGCTTATGTCTAGCGGATTATTTTAGCTTTTCTGGCGACAAAGTCCAAGGTGATTGGGTGCTGTCTCCATCGAGGCCTAACTTCCACACTCGGCCAAAATGACGATAATGCCCAGCTTCTATGCCTGCGCGTGCCCCCATGCCGTGATACAAATCTAAGTGACTGTTTTTCACCGCGCCGCCGGTGTCTAACACAATTAACACTCGCAGTTGATAGGTGCCGCTAAAGGTACCGTCGGCATTGAGTAAAGGCACTTCAGCCAATACCGGTGTCCCCATTGGGAACAAACTGCGATCGCCGGCCACCGAGGCCATTGGCAATAGGGGGATCCCTGCCGTACCGCGAACTGGCGCGGCTTTTTGCGGTTCAAAGAAAACATAAGATGGGTTTTGTTCTAACAATTCTCGTACCCGCTCTTCATCTTGTGCCATGACCCACTCTTTTATGGCTTTGAGCGACATTTTTTCTTTTTCGACTTCGCCACGCTCAATCAAAATGCGACCAATGCTGACGTAAGCGCGGTTGTTTTTGCCGCCGTAAGCAAAGTATTCCAGAGTGTTATCATCGCCAAAATGAACAAAGCCACTGCCTTGTACTTCCATGATAAATGGGTCAATCAAATTTGACGAATAGCCCAACTCCAACCCTTTGCCCTGCAATGCGCCTTGATAAATTTGCGCTCGGGTTGGGCAATTGGCGTTACATTGCGGTTTTTTGTATACCGGGTATTTAAAGGTCTCGTCGGCTTGATGGCGCAATTCAATCACCGGTGAAAAGTAACCCGTAAACAGAACGTTGCCTTTGTGGTCACTGCCACCGACTTGCGCGGTTTGCAGCCCGTAATCCGCTAACGTTTGCGGATCACCACTTTTTTGTATCCACTGTTCAATTTGAACATACAAGTGCTGGTAGGTCTTCGCCATGCGAGGTGAGTTGTCGATGACAGCTTGAGCTTGGCGGGCAAACGTATTGAGGTTTTTCGGCTGGTTTGACGAGACCTGAGTGGTTTTGTTGAGCAGCTGTGGTAAATCCCCATCGCGATATTGTTGACCTCGGTCAACCGTAGGCGTTGAGCTACACGCGGTAAGAATAAGTATGCAAGATGTCGTTAACAGGCGTTTAATCACTAAGGGTATCCATCATTTTGAGCCAAACACGTCTGCTCAGTGTAGCAACGCCGACAGCCAATCACCATGCTTTTGACAACAAGTTTACTTTTGAACGGCCTTTATTTTAGCCAGCGTTTTTTTGCCACCAAGGCTTTTATTAAAAAACGTACACTTAACGCAAAGAAAGCTGCCTAGCCCCTTGTTTGTGAAAGACAGGTTGATAGTAATCGTCGCTGTCGAGTTGCATTTCAGTGAAGGCCGTATCGAGAATGCGATAACGAAAATCTTGCCCGGCGTAATGAAAGTGCAATGTTTGACCGTCAAATTCAAAAGAGGTGGTCAATATTGCGCCGCGGCGAATAATACCTTGCGGTGAGATTTCAAACTCATCGCGTGCATAAGGGGCAACGTTTTGTTCAACCCAAGTACCATAAACGAGGTTGGTCGACACCGGCGGCGCTAAGTATTGAGCAATGGCACCCTTGTACAGGTAAACGGTCACACAGGCTCCTGTGAGTGCCGCTAGCATTAAGCTGCGCTCTAACCAGAGTTTGTTACGACCTTCGCTGTCTGCAACATTATTTTTTCGAAACCAACGAGTAACCGACATAAAAAGACACACGACGTACGTGAAACTGAAAGTAATAATAGTAACTATAAACACAATTGAGCAGATTATCTAACCCTATTATCAATACGTGATGCCAGAAATTCGCCATGGGTAAAGCTCTGGTCACCAAGCCGGTTTACGATGCGGATAAAGACAAAAAAACACTTGCTAGACTATGAATAAAAAGGCATTATTTTAGCATAAATAAACAACCGGTAATGGATTTTGAAGATTCGCAGTACAGCTCTCGTCAAAGGCTTTCGCCAATCGACCCCTTATGTTAACGCACACCGCGGAAAAGTCATGGTGGTCATGATTGGGGGTGAAGCTATTGCCGACAAAAATTTCAGCAATATTATTAATGATATTGCCTTATTACACAGCCTTGGCATCAAGATCGTATTGGTGTATGGCGCTCGTCCGCAAATCAATGAACTGATTGACAAGCACCAGGTTGATACGCCATATCACAAGAACATTCGCGTCACCAAACCCGAAGCCTTGCCTTATGTCATGCAAGCGGCCGGCCAAATGCAGCTCTCAATTACCGCGCGTTTATCCATGAGTCTCAACAATACCCCGATGGCCGGCAACCAACTCACCGTGGTCAGTGGCAATTTTGTCATTGCTCAACCTCTTGGTGTCGATGATGGCATCGACTACTGCAGCAGTGGTCGAATTCGTCGCCTAGACATCGAAGCCATCAATCGCAGCCTAGATCAGGGCTCTATCGTGTTACTCGGCCCGGTTGCAAGCTCTGTCACCGGCGAATGTTTTAACTTGTTGTCTGAAGAAGTCGCAACGCAGGTCGCCATTCGCCTTAAAGCTGACAAGCTTATCGGGTTTTGCTCACATCAAGGGGTGCTTGACGAGTCGGGCAACACCATTGCTGAACTCTTCCCCACTCAAGCGGACGAACACATTGAGCGACTCTTGGCTGAGCCAGGTGTTGGCAACAATCACGATACCGGAACACTGCGCTTTTTAAAAGGTGCCGTCACCGCTTGTAGAGCAGGAACGCCTCGTTGTCATCTGATTAGCTACAAGACCGATGGCGCTTTGATCCAAGAACTGTTCTCCTTTGATGGTATTGGTACGCAAATCGGCATGGCCAGCTCAGAACAGCTCCGACAAGCGAAAATTGATGATATCGGCGGCATTGTCGATCTGATTCACCCGCTCGAAGAGCAAGGGATTTTGGTTCGCCGCTCTCGCGAACAGCTCGAGCAGGAAATCAATCAGTTCACCATCATCGAAAAAGACAGCTTGATCATTGGTTGTGCCGCCCTTTACCCCTACCCAGAGGAAAAAATGGCTGAGATGGCCTGCGTCGCCATTCATTCCGATTATCGCGATGGCAACCGCGGTGGCCTGTTGTTAAATTACATGAAGCAAAGGGCAAAATCACTTGGCATCGACAAGCTTTTTGTCCTGACCACCCACAGTTTGCATTGGTTTAGAGAACAAGGATTTGAAGAGATTGACGTCGAGCAGTTACCGATGGCCAAAAAACGCCTGTACAACTTTCAGCGCAAATCAAAAATTCTTGCTCTCGATGTCCATCTTGACGGCACAAACTAGAGCGCAAAGCTTGTCGCAACGCTCAATATTGAAACTTTATCTCGTTTTGCCCCGTAAGGATTGACCTAGACAACGCTTTGCCTATAATTTGCGCTCTCTATATTATGGAACTGAGCGCTTATAAGAACGCTCAGTTGGCAAGGAACGCTCACATTCTACCCTTTTAGGTTCAGCAATAAGAGCGATAACATGAAAACTGTGATTTGCAATTCACTGCAAAGCTTTTGGGATATGGCGGACAACAATATGCTGGACGGTTTACACGTCCACTGTGTTTTTCCGGTGACCGAGACGGTCCACACGATGATAAAACGCTATCAACAGCGGTATCGAATTGCGATGATTTCGTTTTCACCGCAAGTCGCCTACCGCCCCTAATCTACCGGCCCACACCTTGGGTTGGGCGGGCCAACTTTTCGACCAAGCCACTTTCTCGGTGCGTTTTGCTGCCAATCGCCTCGGTTAAGACATCAAGGTGACCATACATGGTTAAGGTTTGCTTGGCGCGAGTGATCCCGGTATACACCAGCTCTCGTGTCAGCACCGGGGCATTTTTCGGTGGCAACACCATCCAAGTATGAGAAAACTCACTCCCTTGCGACTTGTGAACCGTCATGGCAAATGCACTGTCATGACTGGGCACTCGGCTTGGCAATACCGATTTGATCTCACCATCAGGGGATTGAAAGTACACTTTTAAGCGCAAGCTCTCTGTGTGATCATAATCCCACAAGCACAAACCAATATCGCCGTTATAAAGCTCTAAACTGTAATCGTTGCGCGTGATCATAATGGGCCGGCCGTGATACCAAAGCTCATCACTGCGCGGCAACCAAGATTGCGATCGCAAGCGACGCTCGATACGCTGATTAAACCCACTTACGCCAAAATCGCCCTCGCGCAACGCACAAAGCAAGCGATATTGATTAAATGCTGATAGGGCTTGCTTGACGGTGGCTTTCCAAGTTTGTTCTGTCGGCGGCTCTTGGATCAAGCGGCAATAGTGTTGATACCCCTCTGCCACTTCGCGAACACATTGGCTATAGTGCTCACTGCTTAACGGATAAAAACGAATGTCGCGATAACCGGTCTCGAGCACCTGATGCACTCTTGCTTTATCGCCGCCATTCACCGCTTTGGCAAGCTGGCCAATTCCGGAACGCGCATCAAAGCGATAACTTTTTTGCAGCATACACAAACTATCGGCAATCCCCGCTCTGGCTTGACTGGGATGATGTTGACTCAGAGGAAACCCTGTCAATCTCGTCAACCGCTGCGCTTGAGCTTCACTGTACCCCTGCTCAATAAAATGACAAATATCGCCCAAAATTGCGCCCGCTTCCACCGACGCTAGCTGATCTTTATCGCCGAGTAAAATCAACTGAGCCTGGTCTGGTAAGGCGCTGACCAGTTTATACATCAGGGTTAAATCGACCATCGAGGCTTCATCGACTACCAAGACATCTAAGTGCAGTCGGTTACCCTGATGATGACGAAATTCAACTTGATTGGGGATCGACCCCAACAAACGGTGTAGGGTACTCGCCACCGTAGGAATCGCAGCCTTTATCTCAGGCTCTACCGCCAATAGCCCAACCGCTTGCCCTATCGACTCACTCAGTCGCGTGGCCGCTTTTCCGGTCGGGGCGACCAACTTAATCAGGGGTAAGGGCTGTCCCGTCGCTTGCGCCGACTGCAGTAAGGCAGCCAAAATTTTCGTGACTGTGGTCGTTTTTCCTGTACCAGGGCCACCCGAGATAACGCTAAAACGACGCGTCAGTGCCACACCTGCAGCCACTTTTTGCCAATTTAAACACTGGGATAACGGAATGTGATTGTCTAAGGCAAGTAACGCCTCACTGTGATGAGCGTTTTCAAACAGGCGAAAGATTGCGCCCCAATCGAGCGATTCTGGCGCAACAATATCGAGCTGATCACACAGCCACTGCTGGCGCTCGACCTTGGCCAACCCCATCCCTTCTCGCAACCAAGCTTGCCACAGCCGCGAGTAATCTCGTGCAAATAAACGGTCTAAACTCTTGGCCGCCAAATCCGGCGTCGCCAAAGGCACCGAGCGGCTGAGTAACCAATCGGCTAACTCTCGCTGGTAAAACCAATAGCGATGCAAATACAGACGTCCTGACTCGAGCACCAGGGGTACGGCTTCTTCTTGTTTGGCCACCCATGGCGACGCCATTAATTCTTGCTGCCAATCATTGTTGTCTAACCATGCCTGTGCCTCTTGCAGTGATGGGCCGTACCACCCCAAAGCACTTAACCACGCTCGTGTTGCTTGTCCTTGACGAGGGAGAGCCAAACACAAATGCCCCTTACCCACTTCGGCACTGGTCAACGCTGCGAGTAAAGGCAAGCTCTCGCCTTGACAATAGCGGGCCATAAACTCGGCCAACTGCGCATCGAGCGGCCGCAAATGACCACGCTCTACCCAGTAGGTCAAATACTCTTGATAGCACGCCTTCATAGCCCTAACTCCATTTGTCCATTTTGGGTAAGTAAATCGACGAACTCCTCGCCGCGGATCTTAGCATCGAGGGCTAAAATCATCTCCTTGGCCGGGCGGCTGTAATACACGCCCTGCGAAGGCTCACCGGTTACCCCACGCAAAAAAACGTAAAACACTCCGCCAAAATGGCGGTTAATATCGTAACCCGGCAAGCGTGACGCCAAAAAGCGGTGTAAGGCCAAGCTGTAAATTTGGTATTGCATATCATAGCGATGCTCGATCATCGATTGCTCCAATTGAGCGCCTTGATAATCCTCAACGCGATCACCCAAAAAGTTTGATTTCCAGTCCAACAAGTAATAACGCCCTTGATACTCAAACACCAAGTCGATGAACCCTTTGATCATGCCTTGAACCGATTCAAAACCCAACGCCTCTGCTCTGGCAGTAAGCGGATCATAGTGACCGCTGATGCGATGCCATTGCTCGGCATTTAAGACCTCAATCGGCAACAAAAACTCCATCTCAACTTTTTTTTGCTCAGCGCTTAATTGATTGAGAGACAGGTTTTTGCCATCGAGTGGCGTGGTCAATACCCGCTCAACCCACTGGGTTAACACCGGTAACCAGGCCATCTCTAAATTATCTTGCTCAAGGAGTTGGGTGATCACCGTTTGATTAACGTCACTGTCTGCAGCTTGTGAAAAATCCACTTGCTCAAAAACACTGTGTAAAAATGTTCCTGGTGTCGACCCTTTCGGGAACGTAAAGACATTCCATGCCTCTTGGTCTGCCTCTTTCTCTTGTCGATCGTCGAATGAATCGACATCAAACGCCGGATTGTCAATCGGGATATCCAGCCCACTGTGGTGATTGGCAAAACGAGTCAGGCCGGAATAACTGGTCATTCTCCAACTGCGGTCGACGCCGTGACTCAGACGTCGCGCCTGTAATATGGGCTGCTGAGGTTCGACGACCGACAACGGCTTGATGGTTTCAATTCCCCTCTCGACCTGCGCACCGCATTGGCGACAGTATTGATCGATGGCCTGCGCCAGTACTTGGCTATCGCCTTCTTGACCCTGCTGCAATAAATACCCGATCGCCGATTGATGAGCACTGGTTTGCGCTTTTGACGAACGACCTTGTTTGAGCGGTGCTGCGCCGATATAGCAACCGAACACCGCTCGCGTAATCGCCACGTAGAGCAAACGCAACTCTTCGGCGAGGCGCTCTTTTTCGGCCCATTCTAACGATGAGGGCGAAAGGGTGAGATCAAGAAAGGTCATTTTTTGTTTCTGATCGTAATATTTTGCCTCACTGGCGCTGCGAAAGCTAAACACAAAGGGCAAAAATACCAAGTCGTACTCCAAGCCTTTGGATTTGTGAATCGTGATGATTTGTACCAAATTGCGTTCAGATTCCAAACGCTGTATTGCTTCGTCATGTCCACTGCCCAATTGCGCATTATCTATCGCTTGGATCAGCCAGCGTATCAGCCCGTGATCGCTGTCGATCTCTTGACTGGCCTGTTGGAGCAATTCACTCAAGTGCATGATGTCGGTCAAGACTCGTTCGCCTCGAGGCAACGCCAATAAACGTTCAGCCACTTGCCGATTGGCCATCCAGCGACGGATCATCGGCTGCACCCCAGTTTGTTGCCAAATTTGCCGATAGCGACGAAACTCTTGACTGACCGTTTCCCAAGCCAGTTCATCGCGATTGAGTTGATCCAATTCATTTAAATCCAGAGCAAAGATATGCGTTGCTAGACTGGCGCGGATCGCATTTTCATCTTCGCAGCCTAAAACCGCTTGGAGCAACAACACCAACTCGCCCGCCACATCACTGCTAAACACGCTGTCGCGATTGGACAAATACACACTTGCCACCCCTTGTTCAGAAAGGGCTTGTTGGACTAACCTCCCTTCTGCCGCAGTGCGGACTAACACCGCGATGTCTTTCGCGGCAATCGGACGCGCTTTTTCTTGGCGATGGCAAAACGCCTGCCCTTCACTGGCCAGTTGTAAAATCCGGGTAATTTCATTTGCCGTATGCTTGGCCATGGCCTGTTGATACTGACTCTTACTCATCGGGCTTTGCTCATCCTCGTCGTACCAAATAGTCATCGCCGGTTGCTTTTGCCCCGCCAATGACCAATGCATTTGGTCGGCCTTCGGACTGCTGTTTACCTCAATAAAAGGAATGTCATCATCGTAGAGAAAGGGCGCTGGCGACTGCTTGAACATGGCGTTGCTGGCGTTGATCATCTGCGCAGAAGAGCGCCAATTTGTCGTGAGGGTATAATGTTGGCTAACATCTTGACGCGCTTTGATATAGGTAAAAATATCCGCACCGCGAAACGCATAAATGGCCTGTTTAGGATCGCCAATCATAAACAAACCGCATTCGGCATAATCAAAGTACAGTTGGCGAAAAATACTGTATTGCAAAGGGTCGGTATCTTGGAACTCATCAATCAACGCCACCGGGTACTGACTGCGAATTCTCTGCGCCAAGCGTTCACCCCCTTCAAGACAAAAGGCCCCGGCCAATTGACTGAGTAAATCGTCAAAGGACATTAAGGCATCGCGATTTTTGGCTGCCGCTAAGCGCTGACGACACGCTCGGATCGCTTGAGCCATCAAAGGCGCCTTTAACGATAAAGGCTGAGCGAGAAAGTCTTCGATCTGCTCAAAAACCGGATGACATGGCGCGTTTTCACCCGGCTTGGTCTTTTCTATCAATACGGCTTGTGAAAAGCGACTTAATTCATCAGGCACCCCGTAATCTCGGGTTGCTTGTTCTGCCCAAAAACGCACTTTTTGCATCCATAATGGCAGGTATTTTTTACTGTAGGTCTTTTTGCTGACTTGAGATTCTTCAATGCACTTCAACAGCGCTTCTTGGTGTTGCAACCAGTGGGCTTTCACCGTATCGATGCGTTGAATGATATCATTGTGTATTTGGCCCAAATCCAAATCAGCCATAGGCGCAATCAGTTCTACATCTGCGCCGGTCAAATAACGGTCGATGTCGTTGAGTAGTGCGCTGGGACTTTGCCACAACTGGCGAACTTGCGCGGTCAAATCAACGGATAACCCGTAAAACGACTGCCGCCAGTGATCCGCCACTACCTGCGCTTTGAGTTGGCTTTCATCGGTAATAAACTCATTTTGAAATCGACTGCCTGACTCAAATGCATTTTCCACCAGCATTCTTTGACAAAAGCCGTGTATAGTGTAAATCGCCGCCTGGTCAATTTGCCGCTCAGCTTGGAGCAACCATTGAGCGGCTTGTTGATGAGCGGGGATCTCTTGCAGCAATTGAGCCAAAAAGGGATCGTCACTGTGCGAGCGTTCAAACGCCAAACGCGCTTGGTGAATGCGTCGACGCACGCGATCTCTTAACTCCGCCGTCGCCGCTTCAGTGAAAGTAACCACCAGAATTTGATCCACCGTCAACGGCATGGGGTGACGGGCCCCTTCATCGCCATGACCAAGCAGAAGTCGAATATAAAGCCCTGTAATAGTGAATGTTTTTCCCGTACCCGCCGATGCTTCAATCAAACGAGTGCCGTGTAATGGGAAGCGCATCATATCGAGTGTATTGACTGTCGACATCCGACAATTTCCTCCGCTAAAAATCCAGAAAATCCTGTGATCTACTTTACAAAAATCTTAAAAATAACCGCTTTAAAATATTAATCACCAGGTTACGCGATCCGATTCACGGTATTGCGATGAGTTTGGCTTTAGAGTGACCGCAAATAACAACAAAAGAAAAAACGAGATAGTCTTTCCCTCTGTTCAGTGGCTGTGTGGCTCCCTACTCTAAAAAAACGCCAGCCACTTATTTTTTATCTTCCTGTTTCTCAACCACCCTTCTTGGTAACAACAATATTTGCTCTGCCGCTAACAGGGCTTGTTGCGCGAGTGATGGCTGCCACTGTGGCCAAATCCTGGCAATGTACGGATTTTCTCCTTCACCACGACTCATATAACCTGCTTCAAAGGCCGCGCTCATTTTTTTCGTCGCTTTGTCTAAATCACTGTGGTAATCACCAGATTTATTGAACCCAGCCTCAATGGCCACCCAAGCGGTTTTAGGAAAATACGCCAAAGGGTGTGACAAGCCTTCAAACATCCTATGGATCAATTCCGACAAGCTTGTCTTGGCGAGTTGGGGGTCAACCTTGGGATAGATCCAGTGAACGACCCCAGATTTTTTGTCATAACCGATGAGATGGGTCGGTTGTGACTGGCCCATTACCGCAACAGACAAATGATCGATCCAGCCACTGAGAAAATCTTGTGGTCGTATCGCGCCGGGTCGATAACGCAGCAAGCCTTGAGAGGTGACTTGCGTCACCCAGCCAAGCAAGGATACCTGGCGATCTCCACTGAGCGCCCCTCCTGGCCAGCGGATCTCAATATCGGCATGAGGCGCGGCTAAAAAAGGCCGTAAGTACTTCGCTAACTCATCAATTTGCACTCGGTTCGCTTCAAATTCTAACTCGCCAAAAGCGCCAATCGGCAAACGGCCTTGAGCTTGAAATTGTCGTTTCACGGACTCGGCCAATGAAACACTGGGTTGCTCAGGATGCGCAAGATAGTGCTGAAGTAAGGTTTCTCGAATTTGATAGCCCGACAACCCGTCCAGTGAAAATGGCTCATCATCGACGGTTAATGACGTTTGATGTTCAAAAGAGACTTTAAGACGGCGATTAAAAAAGTATTGCACTGGCAAACGCCAAAAACGCTGTAGCTCCGCCAGGTCAAGCTCATAGGGAAAATGCATGTCTAGCGTCACATCAGACAGGGCTTGTCCTTGCGGTGCGCTGGCAATGCGTTCTCCATTGACGACCGGCAACCACTCTGAGGCAAAACTGGCGTGTTCGCCTTGATAAGCCTGCGGACTAAAGGGCACCATAGGGTGCTGATGACATAGCGCTTGAATCAAACGCTGGCCAGATTCATCAACACTTAACGTCTCATCGCCCGCCAAACAATAGTTTTGCGCTAGGTACTCAAAAAGTTCCGCCACTAAAATCGATGGCATGCGCTCACTGTTATCTTGAATAGAATGGCCAATGTAACTGATGTATAAACGCTGCTCAGCAGAAAGCAATGCCTCTAAAAATAAATAGCGGTCATCGTCTCGACGCGAACGGTCCCCCGCACGGTGACTGACGTTCATCAAGTCAAAACCTTCCCTTGGCACATGCCGTGGGTAAGCACCGTCGTTCATCCCCAATAAGCACACCACGGGAAAAGGCACGGAACGCATTGGCATCAAAGTACAAAAGTTGACTTGCCCTGCTAAAAAGCGTTGACTAATTCGGGAATTATCCAGTTTGTCACTCAAGAACTGCTTGACGATGTTTGGGGTCACCCCCCCGACATACTGAGCCTCATCAATGCCTTGTACCAATTGAGTCAACGCTTCGCGGATACTTTGTAAGGCCAACTCTTCTTGTTCATCGGCAAGGAAAAAATCCGCTAACATAGACAGTAATACATCGCGCCATTGCTCAGCACGTTGCGTCTGTGATAAGCGCTGTCGATACTGGGCTAACAAAGACAAATACGCGGCCAATTTGCCCACTAGCTGAGCGGCCAACCCCTGAACTTGGCAATACGGCGCAATGGTGTCGCCATCGGGTAAGGACAGCATACTGTCTTCGGCCATGGCGTAGCCCATTAACATCCGCTCGATGCCGAACTGCCAGGTATTTTGCCGATAACTCGGCAAGTCAAACTCGGCAGCGGTATCGGGATTGAGCCCCCAGCGGATGCCGGACTCTTCGACCCAACGTTTGGCCTTATGGAAGTCGCTTTCACTGATATCAAAGCGGCGCAAAATGGCGGGGGTTTCCAATAATTCAAGCAGTTCAGACGCCAAACAGCGCTTGCTTGGCATAGACACCAGTTGTAAAAAAGCCACCAGTACCGGGTTTTCTTGCGCGCGACTGCGATCGGAAATCGAGAAAGGGATATACCGGTGGCTAGGCGCGTTACCAAACACCGCCTGGATCGCCGGACTGTAAGCATTGATATCAGACACCATAACAATCACGTCACGGGGTTTAAGTTCTGGGTGTTGCTCAAACATGGCCAGCAAATTATCGTGTAACACCTCGACTTCACGCATCGGACTGTGACAAGCGTGAAAGCTCAAAGACGAGTCAATTTGCTCAAGAACCTGTTTGTGCTCGCTGGTCAATATGTTGCTCTCGTCTTGATGTTCTTCAAGCGCGAGGATATCCGCTTGTACATGATGCAGTAAGCTATTTCTCGTCACGTCGACAAAGGCTTCAATTTCGTTCACCGACATTTGCGACAACAAGTACAAGTTATCTCTGCCCATCTTGCCCATGGAAGCCAGTAAACTGTTGCCAACCACATCAGTATGCAAGTTCGCTTGCTGCTCTAAATCATATTTAAGCCAAGATTGAGGCTGTTGACGCAACGCCATCGGCAACGACAAATGCGCCTTTTGTCTCTGTTTGGATTGCAAAGAAGCGAGATACTGTCGGTCGCGGATCTCCCCCCAATAAAACTGACAAGGGTTGGTGAGCATAAAGTGAATGTCCATGTGCTGGCCCAACGCTTCCAGCGCATCGAGATAACGTGGCGGTAACGAGGAAATACCAAATATGAACAAACGCGATGGCAACTTACCCGTCGGCGTGTGTTGCAAGGCTTGGATAAAATCTTGATATAAGTTCGCACGGTGATAAGGCGATTGCCCCAATTGATGGGTATACTGACACAAGGCTTGCCAAAGTTGTGCTTGCCACTCTTGCTCGTCGCCCAGTGCAGCCACCCTTTGCCCCGCTTCCCAACTCGCTATCCAATCGGGTCGATAGACCAAATAACCATCGAAGATGTCAGCAATTTTCTCCGCCAATTGATAGCGTTTACTCTCATCTTTGTCGCCACTCAAATAATGACGAAGTGGCTCAAACTCATCTCGTGACAAATACTGAGGTAACAAGTGCATCAGTTTCCAAGTCATGGCTTGCTTGTTAAAAGCGCTTTGTTTAGGGATCCCCGGCAACACAGCGACAAAACTATCCCATATAAAACTCGCGGGCAGTGAAAAAGACAAATTGGCGGCCACACCCATTTCCTCAGACAACGCAATTTTAAGCCACTGAGCCATTCCGGGGCTTTGCACTAAAATATGCTCAGAGCGAAGGGGATCGGATAATGGGTCTTGCTTTATTAACGCCACCACCAGGGATTTCAACACGTCAACTTGATTAGAGTGGTACAAAGTAAACATCGCGAGCAACTCGTTGGAAACAATCAGATTAGCCTAGCACAATTTGCAGAAAAGTAACCTTCATCCCCCTTTGATTGCCGTTTAACGCCGACAATTTAGGCACTTTTTCAGCTCATCTGGCTGGCGTTCTCATGCGCGGCGGCGCAAAACGAGTCGCGAGTGGTTAACTCCCCGACGATTGGCAAAGTGACGCCCCCTTTGGGTTGCTCAATCTGGCTGTCATTTAACCCGGCTCTCTTGCTACCATCATCACTGAGACTGGACAAAGCCGACCTCAATCTGTATAAAAAGACAGTATTTTAACTCAACACAAAGGAATTACCATGGCTGTAATCGTCAAGTACGTGGTCGAGCGCAACGGAGAAGAAAAAATGACCTTTACCTCTAAAGCAGAAGCCGACGCTTATGACAAAATGCTGGATATGGCAGATGAAATGTTTACCTTACTGGCGCAAAGTGAATTGCTCGATAACGAGAATCAGCAAGAAGAATTGGCCATGTTCCTGGCGAAAAACAAAGAAGAAGTCTTGTATGCTTTAGGCGCGAAGCGCAAGCCGAGCCCCAAAAAAGCCAAGCCCTCCACACCGGCTGACACTCGCGGTGACGAGGATGAGCAAGCGGCGTAGCAAGGCCTATCCCCCCTCGCTCAGGCATTCTTTTTTAAACTATATATCGCTATAAAGACAATTCGTATTCGCCAACTGACGTTATTGTCTTTGCGGCTTTTATCCGGACACGACAGTGACTAAGATGATTTTAACCCATAAATAGTCATCTCTATACGATTACACGGAGACACAACATGAATCATTTTGCTCTAGCGTTTGGCAGCGCAACAAAAAACCGCGATGGAAAAATCATCGAAGCTTTTTTTCCGCACCCTCAGCTAAACCCTAGCGAAGGCATTATTGCGGCCTTAACGGAATTGCTTGATTATCAACAAGGCAACCAAACCATCGAAGTCAGTGCAGAGCAAGCGTCAAGCATCGCCGAAGCCTTTGCCCAAAACGGCGATCAAGCACAAGCGCAATTTGCGCAGCAAGCCGCAGCTTCAGAGCAACCTTTAGTCTTGGTGATTCTTGCCACCGATGAGAAGCCACAAAGCGTCGCTGAAGGCTTTTTGAAATTGCAATTGATCTCTCACCGTTTAGTCAAGCCTCACGGTACGGTTCTCGATGGCATTTTTGGCCTATTACACAACATTGCTTGGACCAACGAAGGCCCCATCGATTTACCTGAGCTCGCTGAGCGCCAAATTGCAGCACGTCTTGCAGGTCGAGTACTGAGTGTCGATTGTGTCGACAAATTCCCTAAAATGGTCGATTACGTTGTGCCAACCGGCATCCGTATTGCTGATACCTCTCGCGTGCGCTTGGGCGCTCACGTCGGTGAAGGCACAACCGTCATGCACGAAGGCTTTATCAATTTCAATGCCGGTACCTCAGGGGTGAGCATGGTAGAAGGACGTATCTCTGCGGGTGTTGTCGTCGGCAATGGCTCGGATATCGGTGGCGGCGCGTCTATCATGGGTACCCTTTCTGGTGGCGGTACCGTGGTGGTTTCTATCGGTGAAAACTCTCTGTTGGGTGCCAATGCGGGTCTGGGCTTCCCTCTTGGCGATCGCTGTACTGTTGAGTCAGGTCTTTACGTCACAGCTGGCTCAAAAGTCAGTATGCTCGATGCAAACGGTCAGCAAGTCGAAGTCGTGAAAGCGCGCGATCTTGCTGGAAAATCCGATTTGTTGTTCCGTCGCAACTCGGTGACCGGTCAAATTGAGTGTCTGACCAATAAGTCAGCGGTTGAACTCAACAGCGAACTACACAGCAATAACTGATTTTGAACGGTTGAGACCTGCACGATTAAGCGAGTTCACCGTCATTTCGTCAGCCAAGTACCACCAAAAGCGCACTTAAGTGCGCTTTTTTATCGCCTCAATCTCCTGCTATTTCCTTAACCGCCTTTTCCAAAGACACCGTTACCCGAGTGACTCGATCACAAATCAATGTTTTATATTCTCGTTTACCTTCGTTAAACAACATTAAAATTTGATCTGGTTAACATTTATATCATTTACGCGCTAATTTTCATGCTCGAACGCTCATTTTTGTTCGCGAGGCGTTTTCGAATTCGATAACAAATGTAACACTCTGACCGTGTTTCAATAACAACAAAGCAACGAAACACTGATTATGACAATAAAAAATCAATAACGTGAAAAACAATTAACGTGAAACAAGGACTCAACGATGGAACACTCAAACTTAAAAGGTGAATGCCTAGCAGAGTTTATTGGCACTGGACTGCTAATATTCTTTGGCGTGGGCTGCGTCGCGGCGCTGGTACTCACTGGCGCACAATTTGGACAATGGGAAATTAGTATTGTATGGGGATTTGGCGTCACCATTGCGATCTATTGTACTGCCGGTGTGTCAGGCGCGCACATTAACCCCGCGGTCACCATTGCACTCTCGCTATTTCACGGCTTTGACAAGGCCAAAGTCTTACCTTACATCGCCTCACAAATCGCCGGCGCTTTTGCGGGAGCCGCTTTGGTGTATGGCTTATACCAACAATTGTTTATCGACTATGAAATTACCCATCAATTTAGTCGTGACAGTATTGATGCCCTGGCGACGGCTGGGATATTTTCGACTTATCCCAATCCTGCGCTCTCCTTTGCCGGCGCTTTTGCCGTCGAGTTTGTGATCACCGCCGTGTTGATGTTTGCCATCTTAGCCCTTGGTGACGATAATAACGGCGCCCCTAACAATGCATTAGGCCCGGTGTTAATTGGTTTACTGATCGCCGTCATCGGTAGCTCATTGGGCCCTTTAACTGGCTTTGCCATGAACCCGGCCCGTGACTTCGGTCCCAAGTTATTTGCTTATCTCGCAGGGTGGGATCACGCTTTAATTGGCCCGACAGACATCCCTTACTTTATCGTGCCGATTCTCGCGCCGATTGGCGGGGCGTGTTTTGGCGCTTGGCTCTACCCCAAAGCCATTGCTCCATATTTACCAAAAGCTCAAGCGGCACAAGAAACAACAAAACAATCAGACGCTTTACCAACGCACAAAAGCGCTTAATCCATAACATTACAACGCAAAAAAAATAAGATAGGACATCAGCCATGACTGAAAAAAAATACATCGTCTCACTCGACCAAGGGACCACCAGCTCAAGAGCGGTTATTTTAGACCACGATGCCAATATCGTCAGTGTCGCACAGCGAGAGTTTACTCAGATCTATCCTCAGGCCGGCTGGGTTGAGCACGACCCAATGGAAATCTATGCCACACAAATGGCCACATTAACCGAAGCACTCGGCAAGCAAGACATTGCCAGTGACGAAGTGGCCGCCTTAGGCATCACCAACCAGCGAGAAACCGCCATTGTTTGGGACAAAGAAACCGGCAAACCTATCTACAATGCCATTGTGTGGCAATGTCGCCGTACTGCCGATATTTGCCAAGCACTTCAGCAGCAGGGATTAGAGTCTTACATTAAAGAAAACACGGGCCTTGTCCTTGATCCTTACTTCTCAGGCACCAAAGTAAAATGGATTCTCGACAATGTCGAAGGCGCTCGTCAACAAGCCGAAGAGGGAAAATTACTGTTTGGTACCGTTGACACTTGGTTGATCTGGAAAATGACCCAAGGTCGCGTTCACGTGACAGACTATACCAATGCGTCACGTACGATGTTGTTCAACATTAACGACAAGTGCTGGGATCAAAAACTGTTGGATGCACTGGGCATTCCAGCATCGATGTTACCCGAAGTAAAAAGCTCTTCAGAAGTCTACGGCAAAGCCAATATTGGCGGTAAAGGCGGTACGCGTATTCCGATTGCCGGTATTGCCGGTGACCAGCAAGCCGCGTTGTTTGGCCAAATG
Source organism: Vibrio sp. HB236076 (assembly GCF_040957575.1). Lineage (NCBI taxonomy): Bacteria > Pseudomonadati > Pseudomonadota > Gammaproteobacteria > Vibrionales > Vibrionaceae > Vibrio > Vibrio sp. HB236076. Next base: position 926,610 of record NZ_CP162601.1, on the reverse strand, counting down.
TGTACGGATGCCGGACAAGCAAAAAACACTTATGGTACTGGCTGTTTTCTGCTCATGAATACCGGGCAGGAAAAAGTCACCTCAACCCATGGCTTGTTGACAACACTGGCCTGTGGCCCGACAGGAGAGCCAAGTTATGCACTTGAAGGCGCGGTATTTATGGGGGGTGCGGCCATTCAATGGTTACGAGACGAATTAAAATTGCTCGATGATGCCAAGGACTCTGAGTACTTTGCCACCAAAGTGGATACGGCCAATGGCGTGTATGTGGTACCGGCCTTTACCGGACTTGGCGCGCCGTATTGGGATGCCTATGCACGTGGTACGATTGTGGGCTTAACCCGTGGCGTAAACGCCAACCATATCATTCGCGCCACATTGGAAAGTATCGCTTATCAAACTCGAGATGTCCTTGATGCGATGCAAGCCGATTCAGGTATTCGCTTATCATCGTTGAAAGTCGATGGCGGAGCGGTTGCCAATAACTTTCTCATGCAGTTCCAAGCCGACGTATTGGATACCCAAGTGCTGCGTCCAAAAGTCACTGAAGTGACGGCACTAGGCTCGGCATACCTTGCTGGACTTGCGGTTGGTTTCTGGCAAAACATTGATGAGCTTAGAAATAAAGCCGAGCTCGAGCGCAGCTTTGAGCCACACGAAGACGAGCAAAAACGCAACCGCCGCTACCGAGGTTGGAAACGAGCGGTAAAATGCACGCAAGCTTGGTCAGACATGCACAACGAAGACGAATAATGACTAAAAGCGCTCATATTGAGCGCTTTTTTTTCGAATGCTCACAATTTGTTGGCAAAGTACTGCGATGAAACAAAACGCGTGTTATGCTGCTTTGGTGTTGATATACCCAATATCACCCCTTTCAAGTCGAAAGCGCTGCGGCTGTAAAACCCGTATTTAATACCATATTTCTCGCCACCAAGTAGGAGTCGGATTGTGAAGCCTTCACCACGACATCAACAAATTGTCGAATTAGTCAAACAAAAAGGCTATGTCAGTACAGAGGAACTCGTCGAGACGTTTGAGGTTAGCCCACAAACCATACGTCGCGATCTCAATGAGTTAGCAGATAACCAGCAAATTCGTCGTTACCACGGTGGGGCAACAGCAGCCTTGAGTTCTGAAAACACCGCTTATTCGACGCGGAAAAGTCAAAATTTGAGCGAAAAAGATCGCATTGCGGAACAACTCGCTCAACACATTCCCGATGGCGCCACACTCTTTATCGATATCGGCACCACGCCAGAGGCCGTGGCCAAAGCCTTGTCCCATCAAAACAAACGCTTAAGAGTAGTCACGAACAACCTCAATGTTGCAAGTTTACTGCTGGCGAACCAAGATATTCACGTCATTTTGGCCGGGGGAGAAGTTCGCAACCGCGACGGTGGGATTGTCGGTGAAGCCACCTTAGATTTTGTACAACAATTTCGCTTAGACTTTGGCATTCTGGGGATCAGCGGGATTGATTTCGATGGCTCGTTACTCGATTTCGATTACCATGAAGTGCGGGTTAAACAAGCGATTATTGAGAACAGCCGCCAAGTGTTTCTCGCGGTCGACCACAGTAAATTTGGCCGCAATGCAATGGTTAAGCTCGGTAATATCAGTCAAATCGATCGCCTGTTTACCGATCAGCTCCCCCCTGCTTCTATTCTGGCCATTTTAAAAGAGCACGAGATCAGCTACGAGACCATCGACACGCCTTTGTGATCACAAACTTGTGACAAACCAATAACAAAGCCAATATTGAGCGTCAATATTGGCTTTTTTTGTACTTAAATCACACTAAACACTCACAAACGAAAAAAATTAATGCTCGAATTCGAAAGTTGAGCTAGTATGTTTGTTATTAAATGCTCGAATGCTCAAAGTACAGTGGTGAAGAATATGGCACAACAAACAGCAACACAGGCTCCCCTTATCGATGTGGTCATCGTAGGTGGAGGAATTAATGGTGCAGGTATCGCAGCCGATGCCTCAGGTCGCGGCCTCAATGTCGCCTTGTTTGAAGCACAAGACTTTGCATCCGCGACCTCATCGGCCAGTTCAAAATTGATTCACGGTGGTCTGCGCTACCTTGAGCACTATGAATTTCGCCTCGTGTCCGAAGCCCTTGCCGAGCGTGAAGTTTTGCTTAACAAGGCCCCCCATATTGCTTTCCCCATGCGCTTTCGACTACCACACCGTCCATTTTTGCGCCCGGCTTGGATGATTCGTTGTGGACTCTTCTTGTACGATCACTTGGGCAAACGCGGCAGCTTAGCCAAAAGCAAAAAGATCAACCTCGCTGAGTCTGGTCTGATGAAAGCCGAATTTAAGACCGGTTTTGAGTATTCAGACTGTTGGGTCGACGATGCGAGAATGACACTACTCAATGTGATTGCCGCTCAAGAGAATGGCGCCGAAGTTCGCAACTATTGCAAGGTTGTCCATGCAGAGCGCAACCATGGTGTCTGGGATATTACCGTGGAAGATACGCAAACCGGTGAGCAATTTTACCGCCGAGCGAAAGCCCTTGTGAATGCCGCAGGCCCTTGGGTCACCGACTTTTTTGAACAGCAAACACAGATTGAATCTTCGCGCAGCATTCGCTTAGTCAAGGGGTCTCACTTGGTTGTCCCGCGTGTACACGATGAACCGCAAGCGTACATTTTACAAAATAAAGATCAGCGCATTGTGTTCGTGATCCCTTACCTCGATAAGTTCTCGATCATTGGCACCACCGATGTCGATTATCAAGGTGATCCGCGAGAGGTAGAAATCTCAGACGATGAAACCGACTATTTGTTGGATATCGTTAATCAACACTTTATCAAACAGCTCAATCGCAACGACGTGGTTTGGACCTACAGTGGTGTCAGGCCATTACTCGATGACGAGTCAGATTCTGCCCAAAGCGTGACTCGCGATTACACCATGGAAATTGATCAAGAGCTCGATGACGCCCCTATCTTGTCAATCTTTGGCGGTAAACTGACGACCTACCGAAAATTAGCAGAAGCAGCGGTCAACAAGCTCGCGCCGTATTTCGATTACTGTGGTCGTCCTTGGACGGCTCACCACCCCTTGCCAGGCGGTCAATTTAGTGGTTCACGCCAGCAATTGTGTGATGCCTTATGTGCCAATTTCACTTGGCTTTCCGCGCAAACGGCCAGCCGATACGTCAATCAGTACGGCAGTTACAGTTGGCATTTACTCAAGGGGTGCCATCAAGAAGCCGATATGGGCCGCGCCTTTGCTCCGGGGGTATATCAACGAGAAATGGATTATTTAATCGAAAAAGAAATGGCGGTGAAAATTGACGATATTTTGTGGCGTCGGACCAAACTGGGTTTGTACCTGACTCAAGAACAACAAGGTCAAATTGAACAATACGTATCACAAAAACTGACTCAGAGCACAGAACCTTCTATCTGGCCTGCGGCAATGTAGCCTCGCTCACGGAATAATTGATTTTATTTCCTATACTTAATAAGAAAATCGGCATTGTTTTACTAAAAGCAATGCCACTTTCTTTGTGACGTAAGGAGATAGGTATGGAAGCCTTTATTCAAGCACTGCCTAAAGTGGAGCTTCACTTGCACATCGAGGGCAGCTTAGAGCCCGATTTAATGTTTAAACTGGCAAAGCGAAATGGCATCGCCATTCCCTTCAGTAGCCCAGAAGAAGTAACAAAAGCCTACCAATTTTCAAACCTACAATCGTTTCTCGACATTTACTATCAAGGCGCCAACGTCTTGGTTCATCAACAAGACTTCTACGATTTAACTTGGGCTTACCTGCTGCGCTGCCAAGCTGATAACGTCATGCACTGTGAAATTTTCTTTGACCCACAGACTCACATTGCGCGAGGCATCGACTTTGCTACTGTCATCACGGGTATTTCACAAGCTTTAGAACAAGGCCGACGCCAACTTGGCATCAGCAGTCACCTTATTATGTGCTTTTTACGCCACCTTTCAGAACAAGACGCTTTTACCACACTCGAGCAAGCCCTGCCCTTCAAGGATCAAATTATTGCCGTTGGCCTTGACTCATCAGAGCAAGGTCACCCGCCTGAAAAGTTTGCCCGCGTTTTTAGCGCCGCTCGCGAGCACGGGTTTCTCACCGTAGCTCACGCCGGAGAAGAAGGCCCGGCCGCCAATATTCAAGTTTCCATCGACCAACTTGGCGTAGAAAGAATTGATCACGGCGTTCGCTGTGTCGAAGACCCGGCCTTGGTTGACACCCTCAAACAATCGCAAATGCCACTGACCGTGTGTCCTTTGTCAAACATCAAGCTCAAGGTGTTTAACACTATGGCGGAGCACAACATTGTTGAGTTACTAAGACAAGGGCTTTGTGTCACGATTAACTCTGACGACCCCGCGTATTTTGGTGGTTACATGACCGACAATTTTCTTGCCGTTAGCCAAGTGCACCCCCTGGAAAAAAGTGAAATTGCCTTGTTTACCCGCCATGCCATTAATGCCAGTTTTTTATCTTCAGCAGAAAAAGCCGTTTTAGAACAAAGATTAGATTCTTACCTTGAGCAAGCGTGATATTCTAAGCCACGAGCATTTAGCACGTGGCTATTTAAAGGATCTAGCATGACTGACTTTTTAATTCATCACTGGGGCTTCACCGAAGACCAAACCCCACAATATAAGCCGACCAATAACCCAATGATTGAAGCCAATCATTGGTATCACTGTCACCGCGATGCCCAAGGGATCACTGAGTGGCTCAGTCAAAACAATGTGCCACAAGCCGCGATTGACAGCTTACTTGCCCATGATACTCGCCCGATGTTCGATATGCTCAGTGAGCAAGATTTTGTGTTGATTTTGCGCGGCGTCAATCTCAACGACAATGCCAACCCGGAAGATATGCTCAGCCTGCGTATTCTCTATTATCAAGGCGCGATCATTTCAGTGCGCCGTACGCCCTCAAAAACCGTTCAATCCATTCAAAACCAGTTGCAACAAGGCCAAGGGCCACAGAGCCTCAACCGATTGCTACTGGCAATGATCAATGGATTAAATCGAAATATTGATGATTTTTTACAAGGGCTTGAAGACGATATCGAAGTCTATGACAGTGAGCTAGAGATGAGTGAGCCTATGATGCAAACTCATAAGGCCTTGTTAAAAATGAAGCGTTTTATCAAGCCGCAACAATACGCGATTGCCGATCTAAAAGAAGCTGAGCTGCCGTCACTTCAATCAGACAGTTTGCACCTACGCCAGGCGCTCAATACCATTACTCGTATTAACGAAACATTGGATTTCTATTTAGGTGAGCTTGAAATCATCAAAGGGGAGCTGCGACAATATCACGCGGAAAGAATGAACCATAACACCTACTTGTTTTCTGTGATTGCGGCCATATTTCTTCCTACCAGTTTTTTAACCGGCTTACTTGGCGTGAACGTTGGCGGTATTCCTGGCACCGACTCACCCATTGCGTTTGTGTTGTTCTGTATCGCGCTCTTGGGCATTTTTGCCATCGAAGTGTGGATCCTCAAGCGACTGCGCATGTTCGACAAAGAGTAATACCAATCTGATTAAGTCTGTGGCCAATGAGTGCGCAGAATCAAGCTTGAGAACAAGGCAACCTATTTGCTTGTAAATACAAGACTGTGAGTCGTTGTTTTACCCGTTATTTTCACAACGATGTTATCGAGTTTTTTAACCTGCTAGGGTGACCCGCTATTGAGTGAGATTGGTGTAAATCAAGACAAAAGGAAACCTATGACACAGTATCTATTCGGCTACGGCAGTTTGATCAATCAACAATCGAGACAACTGACCGGTCAGGTTGGCGAGACATACCCAGCCGTGGTCAACAACCTGGTTCGCTACTGGGGCAGTATCGATCGCAGTTATTCGCTCTCGCCTCTCGTCGCCAAACTCGGTGAGGGGCAAACCAACGGCGTCTTAATGGTCATCGAACCACAAGATTTAGCGTTGTTCGATCAAAGAGAACGGGGTTATCAGCGCGTTGCGCTTGATAATCATCACATCGACAGTGACGTCCCCTTAACAGACAACTGCCAAGTTTGGGTCTATATCCAACCTAACTCGCCACCGCCCAATCCACAATCACCGATCGCACTGAGCTACCTCGATACCGTTCTTTCCGGGTGTTTATCGTTTTCGCTTGAATTTGCCGAGCACTTTATTGCTCATACTCAAGGATGGCAACACGGTTGGCTAGACGATCGTTACGCGCCGCTGTATTCTCGCAACCCCGGCATCAGCGCCGATCACCTCACACAAATCGATCAGTTGCTGACTGAGATCACTGTATGATGCTCACAAAGCGATAAACAAACGACAAAATTTCACCACTCTTCTATAGTAATCAATAATAACAATAATCATAGAAGGGGGCGTCTATGCAACCGAACCAGGAACGTGAAACTTTAACACCCGATCTCGCTTTGCTAAATTGGGCACAATCTAAGCCAGATCAATGCTATCTGCGGCAACGCGCTTCGCGCCAATTTGTCGACTATACCTTTGCCCAAGTCGCTCGTGAAGTTCAGTGCTTTGTCAGTGTTTTACACTCTTTGGGCCTTGAGCCCGGCGACCGAGTGGCCTTAGTGTCGAAAAACTGCGCCGAGTGGTTCATTGTCGACCTCGCGATTATGATGGGGGGCTTTGTCAGTGTGCCGATTTTTCCAACGGCCAATGAAGAGACCATCAATTACTGTATTGAGCACAGTGAAGCTAAGGTGATCGTTGCGGGTAAACTCGATGATAACAGCGCCACTCAAGCGGTCATTCACCAACACCCAGACATTGTCTCAATTGCCTTGCCCTACAACAGCGCGCCGATTTGTCAAAAGCACTTTCGCGATTTAATTGAGTCCGCCCAACCCTATCAAGGCGTACCAACGCATCATGACGATGACTTAATGTCGATTGTCTACACTTCAGGGACCTCGGGAACCCCTAAAGGCGCGTTACTGACTTATGGCGCCTTTATTTGGTCTGTCGAGAAATTGATTGGCCTGATTGAAGCGACCGGCGAAGACAGGTTATTTTCCTATTTACCGCTTGCTCATATCACCGAGCGTGTCTATATCTTTGGCACCTCCATCATGACTGGCGCTTGTACGGCATTTCCTGAATCACTCGACACCTTTGTCGACGATCTGAAAGCCCATCAACCGACGTTATTTATTTCGGTGCCGCGATTATGGACCTTGTTTAAGCAACGCATCGAAGAAAAACTTCCGCCAACCAAGTTATCACTATTATTGGCCATCCCTTTGGTCAATCGCCTGATCAAGCAAAAGATTGCCAAGGGGTTAGGGCTTGCCTCAACCCGCTTGCTCGGCTGTGGCTCTGCCCCGGTTTCTCCTTCCTTGTTGTTGTGGTTCGACCGGCTAGATTTACCGATTTGTGAAGCTTGGGGCATGACGGAAACCTTTGCTTACAGCACATTAAACCTTCCCTACCGGCGTGATAAAGTGGGCAGTGTCGGCCAAGCGGGGCCTGGAGTAGAGATAAGCATTGCCGACGATGATGAGATTTTAGTGCGCTCTCACGGGGTGTTTTCGGGTTATTATCTACAGCAAGAAGCATCGAATGAGAGCTTCACCGATGAATGGTTACACACCGGAGATATTGGTTATCTCGATGACGAAGGGTACCTGTTCATTCAAGGTCGCAAAAAAGATACCTTTAAAACAGCCAAAGGCAAGTTTGTTGCTCCGGTGCCGATTGAAAAAAAACTCGCCGATGTCGTGCGTGCAGACATGTTGTGCTTGATTGGGTTAGGGCTGCCAGCCCCTATATTGTTGGTGGTGGTGCCCGAGATGTCGTCTTTCGATCCTGAGCGCTATCAAAAAAGCCTCACTGAACATCTGCACAAGTTTAATCAAACACTCGATAGTCACGAAAAAATCAAAGGGGCTTTGATCGTTGATACCCCTTGGAGTATCGACAATGGCATATTAACCCCTACGCTCAAAATCAAACGTCATGTGCTTGAACAGCGCTACCACCAACTCGGCCAAGATTGGCCAACCGACAAACTCGTATTATGGGAAAAAGATCTCACTTGATGGGCTGTCGTTACTCTAGACTTCACTAATAAAAAAACCCTCGCTAGGCGAGGGTTTTTTATGACCAGAAACTTGTCAAAGGACAAATTACTTAGCGTTGCGCTCTTTAACTTCAGCGATAACTTGCTCTGCAACGTTAGCAGGACAAGGAGAGTAGTGAGCAAATTCCATAGAGAATTGACCACGACCTGAAGTGATTGTACGCAAGTGACCGATGTAGCCGAACATTTCAGATAGAGGAACGTCAGCTTTAATACGAACACCTGTCGCGCCAGCTTGTTGGTCTTTGATCATACCACGACGACGGTTAAGGTCACCGATAACATCACCAACGTTGTCATCTGGGCTGAATACGTCAACTTTCATGATAGGCTCAAGAAGTTGTGCACCTGCTTTAGGCATAGACTGACGGAATGCACCTTTCGCTGCGATTTCGTAAGCGATGGCTGAAGAGTCGACCGCGTGGAAACCACCGTCGAATAGCTCAACTTCAACGTCTAGAGTTGGGAAGCCAGCAAGAACACCTTCGTTCATCATGCTAGCGAAACCTTTCTCAACTGCAGGCCAGAATTCTTTTGGTACGTTACCACCAACAACTGTTGAAGAGAACGTAAAGCCAGAGTTAGACTCGCCTGGTTTGATACGGTAGTCAATTTTCGCGAACTGACCAGAACCACCAGACTGCTTCTTGTGCGTGTAGCTGTCTTCGATTGCTTGTGTGATGGTTTCACGGTAAGCAACCTGAGGAGCACCTACTTCTAGCTCAACGCCGTAAGTACGCTTCAAGATATCAACTTTGATATCTAGGTGAAGCTCACCCATACCTTTAAGGATGGTTTCGCCTGAATCTTCGTCAGTTTCAACTTGGAAAGATGGATCTTCTGCAACCATTTTACCGATCGCGATACCCATTTTCTCAGTAGAACCTTTGTCTTTAGGAGAAACAGCAATTGAGATTACTGGTTCTGGGAAGATCATCGCTTCTAGAGTACACTCGTGCTTAGGATCACAAAGAGTGTGACCTGTTTGCACGTTCTTCATACCAACGATTGCAATGATGTCACCAGCGTGCGCTTCAGTAAGCTCGTTACGCTCGTCCGCTTGCATTTCACACATACGACCGATACGTTCAGTTTTACCAGTAGCAGAGTTAAGAACGGTATCACCTTTCTTCAACTTACCAGAGTAAATACGGACGAAAGTTAGGGCGCCAAAACGGTCATCCATAATCTTAAACGCAAGTGCGCGTAGCGGCTCGTCTTCAGAGACTGTCGCAACTTCACCTGTTGGCTCACCAGTTTCTGGGTGAGTTAGCGGCTGAGGCTCAACTTCGTGTGGTGCAGGTAGGTAATCAACTACTGCATCAAGAACAAGCTGAACACCTTTGTTTTTAAAGGCAGAACCACAGTAAGTTGGGAAGAACGCAAGATCACGAGTACCTTTACGGATACACGCTTTTAGTTGCTCGATGGTTGGCTCTTCGCCTTCCATGTACGCTTCCATTAGGTCGTCGTCTTGCTCAACTGCAGTTTCAACCAACTCTTCGCGGTATTGTTCTACATCGTCAACCATATCCGCAGGGATATCTTTGATTTCGTAGTTTTCAGGAAGACCAGAGTCATCCCATACGTACGCTTTACGCGTTAGTACGTCTACAACACCAACGAACTCGTCTTCGATACCGATAGGAAGTGTCATCACAAGTGGTGTCGCTGCTAGAACGTTTTTCACTTGATCGACAACACGGTAGAAGTCAGCGCCCATACGGTCCAATTTGTTGACAAAAATTAGACGAGCAACTTCTGATTCGTTCGCGTAACGCCAGTTGGTTTCTGACTGAGGCTCAACACCACCAGAACCACAGAATACACCGATACCACCATCGAGAACTTTAAGAGAACGGTAAACTTCAACGGTAAAGTCAACGTGTCCAGGAGTATCGATAACGTTTAGGCGGTGACCATTCCACTCACATGTTACAGCCGCTGACTGGATAGTAATACCGCGCTCAGCTTCTTGCTCCATGAAGTCAGTAGTAGACTCACCGTCGTGTACTTCACCCGTTTTATGGATTTTACCGGTGAGCTTAAGGATACGCTCAGTCGTGGTGGTTTTACCCGCATCAACGTGCGCGAAAATACCAATGTTTCTGTACTTTGATAAATCTGCCATTGTCTTACTCTGTTTATAAGGTATAAATTGCGCGCAGAGTATATCACAATCTATAAAGACTGATAGCTCTGCAAGCACATATGTGAAAAAATATTTAGTTTACGGCGCTTTTGGGTAAAAACCCGATGACTAAACTTCCTCGCTTATCTATATCACCTGCTAGTCTAACGATCGTCAGCGACGAAATAAACCTTAACGGCTAAGTTTTGTAAGATTTATAGTCCGTCAAATGCCTCAATGGCTTCTGATAGCTTACTAACCGCATGAATTTCCATCCCTTGCACGCCGCCTTTAGGCATATTTGCTTTGGGAACAATGGCTTTGGTAAAGCCGTGTTTAAACGCTTCTTTTAGTCGTTCCTGGCCACTTGGCACCGGTCGGATCTCCCCTGCCAAGCCAACTTCGCCAAAAATCACCACATCTTTGGGTAAAGGCCGGTCTCTAAAACTCGATAACAGTGCCACCACAAGCGCCAAATCGGCACTGGTTTCGGTCACTTTAACGCCGCCAACAACATTGACAAACACATCTTGGTCGGCCATCTGTAATCCGCCGTGTTTGTGCAACACCGCCAACAACAATGACAAACGGTTTTGTTCCAAACCAACAGCAACCCGCCTTGGGTTGGCCAATTGGGAATAATCGACCAAGGCCTGAATTTCGACCAATAAAGGACGCGTTCCTTCCCAAAGCACCATGACAGAACTGCCTGAGGTTTGCTCTTCGCCCCGCGAGAGGAAAATCGCGGAAGGATTATTGACCTCTTTTAATCCCTGTTCTGTCATCGCAAACACCCCGAGTTCATTGACCGCCCCAAAGCGGTTTTTGTGGCTGCGCATGGTACGAAAACGGCTGTCAGTACCGCCGTCTAATAACACCGAGCAATCGATGATGTGCTCGAGTACTTTAGGACCGGCCAAGGTACCGTCTTTTGTCACATGACCAACGATAAACACGGCCACATTATTTTGCTTCGCGTAACGCGTGAGTGCTGTCGCTGACTCTCGCACTTGAGCAACACTCCCCGGTGACGATTGCACATCGGCCACGTGCATCACTTGAATCGAGTCAATCACCATAATTTTGGGCTGTTCTTTTGCTGCGATTTGGCAGATGGTGTCGACATTGGTTTCGGAGAGCATTTTTAGATCGTGCTTAGGAAGCCCCAAGCGCGATGCTCGCAGCGCCACTTGCTGCAGCGATTCTTCACCGGTGACGTACAAGGTTGGCATTTGTGAAGAGAGATAACACATGGTTTGTAATAACAAGGTTGATTTACCCGCCCCAGGGCTACCACCAATCAAGATGGCGGCTCCCGGTACAATGCCTCCGCCAAGTACACGGTCAAATTCTTTAAAGGTACTGGTAAAACGAGGGACTTCTTGCAGATCTATCTCAGATAAAACTTGCACTTGTTGACCACCGGCAGAACCTGCATAGCCACTTGCTCGCTCCTGCCTCGCCACCGCGGGAGAGGCCGGCAAGCGCACTTCGGTAATTGTGTTCCAAGCCCCACATGCATTGCACTGTCCCTGCCAACGTGGAAAATCGGCACCACAGTCGTTACACACATAAGCTCTTTTTGCTTTTGCCATTACAGACCTTATTTGATTCGTCGAAGATTTAAGAGATTGAAAAAATATCAGAAACTAAGCTCGTGACTTAACAGAATTAGCACAACAATTTGTTTAATGCTTTATTTAAATCAAGTTTCTCGGTATTTTGTCGATGACCTTATTATAAATTCGAAATGTATCAGAAGAAATGCAACCATCCGAAATACTCTCACTTGTCGAACGCCTCATTCCTGTTTACCACGCTCCTGATTTTGAGCAGGTATTGGAAAGGTTGGTTGCTGATTTTCATCCTTCGGCCAAAATCATCGTTAAAATCGAATTGAATCGCCTTATGGAACCCTGTGGTCGCACCATTGACCTGCGAGGGCGTGTCAATGGAGACTGTCGCGAGTATCGACTTGATGGCCGACGCCATTGGCTCGATGATGTCGCTTTTAACGACTATCAAAAGCAAACCAAAAAATTTGGCGGTTACACCACCGGGGTATGGGAAGCGCTGTCCAATACTCGAAATAACTACCGCATTATCGCCAAAAATCGCGCTCCGGCGCCGTCGAGTAATCAGATCACCTCAGAAGACAGTCCTTTTCAAGCCGAACCAATTCAACTGGGCCAAGACCTAAAACGACAAGAAAAACGCTTGCGCTTACAAACCCAAGTGGAAATTACCTTACCCAAAGGTCAAATCATTCACGGTTTGACCATTGATATGTCAGAGTCTGGCGCTAAGATCAAAGTCCCCAGTGCGTTTGTCTATCAACTCGGCGACATTTTAGATGTCGAGTTTGTCGAATACCTACAATACGCAACGCCAAGCCAAGATTACAAGTTAAAATTACGCCTACTTGCGGTCGAAGAAAACCTCGACAACGACGCGATAAAAATTCTGCGCACCGTTAAAGCCTCGGAAAAAGACTTGCTGGCCACCTTGATTGACGACGCCCTGCGCAACCCGCAAAAGCGCTTGAAACACGACAACCAAGATAAAATCCTTCGTGCTCGAGCAAGAGGGTTTGAACACATTTTTTTAAAGCACACTTGCCATTTACCGCTTTTCTTTAGCCAAGATGAGTTAAAGCTTGCGATGTTAACGCCCAATAACCAACGCATTTGGCAATATTGGCACAATGAACAAGGCCAACAAGTCCTCGGCACCTTGTTTCACCCGCAGCGGCTAAAAAATCTCACCCACAGTGATATGTCTCAGGGCAGCTGTAAACTGTATGCCTTTCAGCACCAGCACGAACAGAAAACCTTTTTTTACTCGATGTTCCCAACCGAAGCGACTCAAGAGCAGACCAGGCTCTTTTGGCATGTGGGCGCCAAACGCGAGAGCTGGAAAGTGTTTCAGGTGTCCTTTTATCGCTTACTCCCAGAAGACAAAGAGCAACTGTCTCGCTTTCAAGAAGAGCTTGGCGAGTGTGTTAACGATCTCACTCATTGTGCAGTACTACAAGAAATCGGCGACCACCAGCAGGCCAACGATTATCTCTTGTCTGAAAAGCCCCGTTTACCTGTCACAGAACTCAACTCGTTCAGACAGAGTCGACGCTTGGTTGGCAACCCTCGCAGTGTCTATTTCGATGCCACCTCTCGACGCAAAGAACCGCGTTTTATTTTCAAAACCCCGCTGATCTTAACTCATCCCACCAAGGGGCAAGTACAGGGTCATTCGGTCGATTTTTCAGGTAAAGGCATCAGTGTACAGGCACTATCGCCACTGCCTTATCACGTCGGTGAGCTCATTTCGATTAATATGATCGAACTCAACAAAGCCAGTAAGCAGCTCGACTTATCGACCATACCTTATAAAGTGGTCAAAGTGAGCAATGAGGGCAATTCAATACAGTTAGTCATGCAAGAAAACGACGAAACCAGCAAAGTCAGTGCTTTTCTTAAATCCATCTTTAAGCTCAACAAAGACAAACTCAAAGAAAAAGAAGAGCGACTGCCCTCTCATGGCATGCTCAACGCCTTGCACCAAACCTTGCTCAGTAAGATGAAAGTCTTCCCTTTTTACATTGATAAAGGCATGCACGGCTTTCAAACCCGAGTCATTGGCGTGTCTTATCCGTTGCCTAAACACATCGATGTATTGTCAAACCTTGGCCATAAAGAATATATTTCCTTAGAGCCACTGTTTAAAAATCGTACTAACACCTTGTTGGCCACGCCGTTAAAGCGCAGTGAAAAACAAACATCATCAAGTTTTGAAATCTACATAGGCTTAGAAAAACTGGGCCGAAAACCCGTTGCCATCCACACCAAGTTAGCCCAAGACTTTACCAATATTAAGCAGCGTATTGCCTTCATCAAATCGGCCCAAATTTCGGGTGAGTTTATCGCTTTAAGATTGTCGATGGCGCCAATTTACAGCCCGATCACCTTGTTACTACAACAAGAGCTTAACGATTTGACCCAAGTCAGCGTACATCAAGCCAGTGCTTTGGAAAGAGAGCTCACCAATTTGGTCGGCTACGGGGAGATAGAAGACATTACCGAAGAAGTCCTGATCCGCTTACAGTTAACCCATTAAGCCCAGTAATGACCTCTGTTGCGGGTCGTCATACATAAGACGCTGAACACAAGGTGTATTCGCGCCTTGATCAGACGTGTAATGAGTGAGGTGGATGCAATTAGGTACGCCCTTGCTGCAGACACAACAAGGGCGAAGTTTACTTACCAGCTTAACTTTTGCTGCTTAGCCAAGATACCACTTAAGATACAGACCACCCCCCCAAGGTCTGCATAACGGATCGCGACTGAAGCTTGTTGTTCGACTTTGGGCTTCGCGTGATAGGCAATGCCTAATCCCGCTACAGACATCATCGCAAGATCATTAGCGCCATCGCCAATGGCAATCGAGTTGTGTATCTCAACATCGTACTCTTGGCATAAAGAGAGCAGGACTTCGGCTTTGGTTTGTGCCGACACCACAGAGCCCAACACTTGGCCGGTCAACTGTCCGTCTTTAATTTCTAATTGATTTGACTTAGCAAAATCTAAATTGACTAAACGTTTTACTTCATCAGAAAAATACGTAAAGCCACCAGAGGCAATCGCGGTTTTCCAACCAAATTGCTGCAAGGTCTCAATCATGATTTCGAGCTCTGGCATTAAGGGCAATGAAGCGCGCACTTCTTCTAAAATAGATTCAGGTGCATTGGCGAGCGTTGCGACGCGTTGGCGCAAGCTTTGCTCGAAATCCAACTCCCCTTGCATGGCCAACTCAGTCACTTGAGCAACTTCTTCACCAACACCAGCCAATTTGGCAATTTCATCAATACACTCAATTTCAATCGCCGTTGAGTCCATGTCCATCACAATCAGGCCTGGTTTGGTTAAATCCGGCACTTCACTTAAGTCGGCATAGTCAAGCTTTAACGCTTGTAAAATGGTTTCGTGCTCGGGCGTCAAAAAACCTGACATCAGTGCCACTTCATAACGACCCACTTGCCATGTTTGCAACACGAGACTCGTTTCACCCGTAAAGGCGTCCATGTCGTTAAAATGTGAAGGCGATAAGTACTCGCCGTAAATGATCCAGTGCCCTTTGCGCTTGTCAATATTGGCGGCCTTTCGCTGCTCTGGTAGACGTTGAAGTAACCTTGTCTGTTTTTTTATTGTTAACAAAACCAATGCTTCCCTGTGAAGACGAATAGAATTAAGGCTAACTTACCCTATTGCAATTTATCAATGCAAGTATCAAACTGTGGGTTGGCTTAATTATTGATTGAAATGTGCATGACTGAATCCCTTTTTTCTGTTCGCAATACCCTTAAAGCCATCGCTTTGGTTATCTTGGCGGGGATTTTATTTTTCACCGTCAAAAACAGTGTGGTGATCAGTCAAGGCAACGCCAGTATACAATCAAAACAACTTGAGACTTTAACCCATATTTTGATCTCTCAAGCGGCGTTGAGTGCCAGTCAAATGATCACAGAAAAAGACCAAGATCAACTGCTCGACTTTGCCAATCAACTGGCCCACGAACACTTAGTACACGATGCCACCATTTACGATGCCCAAGGGGTCACTCTCGCCGCCAGCGACAAAGCGAGCTCAGCAAGAGAAATTTTAGGCCTCGACACACCGCTGGCCACCGCGAGAATTGGCCGTCAGCAATTAGTTGAGCCCATCTACGATCAACACGGCGTCGCGGGCTTTATTCGCATCACCTTTGAAAACGGCAAAGTCACCGCCATTTCCAACCATCATTACCGCAAAAGCGACCGCTACATGTACATCATGATTATTGCTAACTTTATTGCAGGTATGTTGTTTGTCTTGATTTTACAAAGGCAGTCCAATCGCAAACGAATAAACGGGTAAGCATTTAATTTTCAAAGCGTTGGTAAAAGTGCTCACCAAGCTTTGGCCATGGCGTGAACCTTAAGGGGAGTTCGGTGCCTCTGGGGTAACAATATCGTCCAAATTTTCCGGGCTTAAATGACGAACGTCTTTACCTTTGACGAAATAGATAATGTACTCACAGATATTTTGGCACCGGTCGCCAACGCGTTCAATCGCTCGTGCAGACCACATCACTTGCAGTACCGACGGAATATTACCCGGGTCTTCAGCCATAAATGCGATCAATTGCCTCATCACCGCATCGTATTCTTCATCGAGAATATCGTCGGTTTTATGCAAACGCGCTGCCGCGGTGGCGTCCATGCGAGCAAAGGCATCGAGTACCTCGTGCAGCATGTGGATGGCTTTGCGGCACAACGGCTCAAGAGAGATTTGAAAGTGTTGCTCTTTGGGTGACTCTAACACAACTCGTGCCATGCGGCTGGCGACATCGCCGATGCGCTCTAAATCGGTGATGGTTTTGATAATAGCAATGATCAAACGCAAATCCTTGGCTGTCGGCTGGCGCTTGGCAATAATCTTGGTACAAACCTGATCAATGGCCACTTCCATCGCATTCACTTTGTGATCGTCTTGAATCACGCGTTTGGCCAAGTCGTGGTCGTCTTTGTGTAACGCCTGCATCGCAAAAGCCAGTTGCTGCTCAACTAACCCCCCCATCGTTAACACATGGGTGCGGATGGCTTCTAACTCCGTATTAAATTGACCAGAAATATGGCGACCAAACTGCATACTTTACCCTCTTGCAAAGATTTGAAATCAACCGTAGCGACCCGTAATGTAATCTTCGGTTTTTTTGTGTTTCGGTGAGGTGAAAATCGTATCGGCATCCGAGTACTCGATCAATTTGCCCATGTGTAAAAACGCGGTATAGTCACTGACTCGAGCCGCTTGCTGCATATTATGGGTCACAATCACCACACTGTATTGAGATTTGAGATCGTTGATCAGCTCTTCAATGGTTAAGGTTGAAATCGGATCGAGGGACGAGGTTGGCTCATCAAGCAATAAGACTTCAGGTTCAATGGCGATTGCTCTTGCAATCACTAAGCGCTGCTGTTGACCGCCAGACAAACCAAAGGCGTTGTCGTGTAACCTGTCTTTGACTTCCTTCCACAACGCGGCACTGCGCAATGAACGTTCAACCGCATCATCAAGCACACGGCTGTTTTTAATGCCTTGTAAACGCAATCCATAAACCACATTTTCATAAATTGATTTGGGAAAAGGGTTTGGCCGCTGAAACACCATCCCAACTCGGCGCCGCAACGTCGATACATCCACTTGCCGGTGGTAAATATTCTGTCCGTGAAGCCGGACTTCACCATCGACCTGACACCCTTCTACCAAATCATTCATGCGGTTAAGGCAGCGCAATAACGTCGATTTTCCACAACCAGAAGGACCGATAAACGCGGTTACTTTGCCCTTAGGTATTTTCATCGATATATCCGTCAGCGCTTTTTGCTTACCATAGGAAAGTGATAAATGACGAATATCGACCGCCGTTTGCGCTTCACTTAATTCACTGACCTCTTGCGGTTTGTGCAAGTTTAATTGCTGCTCCAAAGAATACATCTTAATCGTGCTCCAAAATACGGTATTTTTCGCGCAAATTGTTGCGAATACGAATCGCCGTTAAATTCAACAATACGATGATCACCACTAATAATAAAGATGTGGCGTAAACCAAAGGCCTTGCCGCTTCGATATTAGTGGTCTGAAAGCCAACATCATAAATGTGAAAGCCAAGGTGCATAAACTTTCTGTCGAGGTGCAAATAAGGGAATTGACCATCGACAGGTAAGTTTGAGGACAACTTGACGACCCCGACTAACATCAATGGCGCCACTTCGCCCGCCGCTCGCGCAATCGCAAGAATGAGCCCCGTCAACATGGCCGGGGTGGCCATCGGCAAAACAACACGTGACAGAGTTTCAAACTGTGTCGCGCCCAAGGCCAATGAACCGTGACGTACCGATTGAGGGATCCTGGTGAGTCCTTCTTCTGTGGTGACGATCACCACAGGTAACGTCAACAAGGCCAACGTTAAAGCAGACCACAAAATTCCCGGAGTACCAAAGGTCGGTGCTGGCAGCGAATCGGCATAAAACAGGCGGTCAATATTACCGCCTAGGGTATAAACGAAAAAGCCCAATCCGAATACCCCATAGACAATAGAAGGTACACCAGCCAAATTCACCACGGATATGCGAATAAGACGGGTAAAGACATTGTTATTTGAGTATTCATTTAAGTACACCGCCGCAATCACACCAAGTGGCATGACGATCACTGACATTAAAATAACCAACAACACCGTGCCAAAAATAGCTGGAAAAATACCGCCTTCCGAATTGGACTCACGCGGATCATCGACAATGAAATGAGCGACTCCGTATAGCCAGTGGCGTATTTTTTCCTCCCACGTCATCGCATTGGGAAACCAATATTGTTCGACCAGGTTTAAAGGCAAACTCAAGCGGCGATCCGAGCTATCGATGACGATCACTTGGTATTGCATTTGGTCTTGCTTAATGCGATCTAATTGCTGATGATATTCAGATAACTGGGCGTGAATAGTACGCTTTTTTTGCCAAATCAAACCAGAAGCTGGGCTCATATTTTCTTGATTCGCTGGTAAAGCCGCCTCTTGACGATGTACACTGGCAAGCTCGCGATCCAAAGGCTTGATTTTCTTTTCGACCAACTCACGACTCTTGCGCTCGAGCAAGGCAATATTGCCTAATGCCTCATCGAGATGAGAAGGCAAATGGGTGTAAAACGTGTGATTGTTTGTCTGCAACCCCACCAAGCGACCAAAAAAATCGCCCCCCTGTTTTCGCTTTAAAACCACAAGATCTTCTGGGCTTTGCCGCGTGCCTAATTGCGAAGTTAAAATCGACACAAAATCACTTTGATGGTGTTCTCGGTTGGCAATCTTGATCACCAAACGCTCCGACTTCCCCTCACTTGGCAAGGCCAAACGCTGACGTAACGGCTCAGCGATACGTTGGTTGCGAACGTCTTGTGTCGCGTAGATCTGGCCGATAATACGAGACGACAAAGCCATGTTGTCTCTTTGTTCTTGGTTGAGCGTTTTGATAGGCCATTCGTAAATTGGTGCAGGCCAAAAATACGCCAAGCCTTTTGAGCCAATCATTAATATTAAAAATAAAACCGATAACAAACTGATGCTCACCGCACCACTGGTTAGCCAAACGAACGGGCTGCCGCGGTGTAACCAACGGAAGCAATGACGCACTGTATTTCTCATAATTATAGTGACCGATACCTATCTCTTAACCGCTGCCTTACCCACTCACCCAACGAGTTAACGGCGAAAGTAAAAGCCAATAAGATTAAAGCCGAGAGGAATAAAATTCGATAATGGGC
Source organism: Vibrio sp. HB236076 (assembly GCF_040957575.1). Lineage (NCBI taxonomy): Bacteria > Pseudomonadati > Pseudomonadota > Gammaproteobacteria > Vibrionales > Vibrionaceae > Vibrio > Vibrio sp. HB236076. The sequence continues at coordinate 907,020 of NZ_CP162601.1, read as the reverse complement.
GCTCCCTACCTCTGATTCTGGAAGCTCCATCGCTATTGTCGCAGACAGGGTTCGCATACCTTCAAATACGCTCCAATCTAACAGCGGCGTATTGCCCGTTGCCATCAGCACGATCATCGTTTCGCCCACAGCGCGGCCAAAGCCCATCATCAAGGCAGAAAAAATGCCGGGACTGGCGGTCAACAAAACGACGTGAATCAAAGTTTGCCAAGGGGTGGCTCCCAAGGCGAGCGATCCTAGACTCAAATGTTTAGGCACAGAAAATATCGCCTCTTCCGCAATGGTAAAGATCGTAGGAATAACCGCAAAGCCCATCGCAAGCCCGACGATCAAAGCGTTACGTTGCTCATAATCAATACCATTCTGAGCGAAAAAGACCCGTAAATCGCCGTGAAACCACCACTGCTCAAGAGAAGGCGCAAGCGCAATGCCTAACATAATAAACACGACCATCATTGGCATTACCATCAAGGCGTGCCATCCAGTGGGCACACCACGCCGATAATAAACGGGTATCAAGGCCCAAACCCCTGCGCCAACCACACAACTCAACGGCAGCAGTACAATTAAGAGCAGCGCGGCTAACAAATGTTGTTCGACCACAGGGGCGAGCCAAACCCCAGCGACAAAACCGATGATCACGGTAGGCAAAGCTTCCATCAACTCGATGGCCGGCTTCACCACGCGCCTCATTTTAACCGACATAAAATAGCCGGTATAGATGGCGCCGAGTACGGCAATGGGCGCCGAGAACAACATCGCAAATAACGCCGCTTTTAAGGTGCCAAAAGTCAAAGGCACAAGACTTAACTTGGGCTCAAACGTATCACTGGCCGATGAAGATTGCCAGACGTATTGCGGCTCAGGGTACCCCTCGTACCATATTTTTTGCCACAGTGCTGACAGCGAAATCTCGGGGAAACTGCGGTTCAATTGATGAATGTGTACCACGCCATCGCGCCAGGACACCAATTGCTGCTCGCTTTTCGACAGCGCAATTAAGTCTGGCACTTGCTCAAACAAAGCCTCAGACATGGTTTGATTGTGGTTGGTGGTGTAGTAACCATTGACGGTTCCATCGCGCATAAAACCGTAAAAGCCTTTGTGGTAATGATCGGTAACGATGCTATCCAAATCATTGCCGAGGCTAAAGGTTCGAATTTTAGACAGAATGCGTTTGCGATCTTTAAGCACGTCAAACCACTGGCTGACCTCACCGCGTTTTGTCGTCACTAACAAGGAATACGCACCGGGTAAAAATTGCATGTGGGCCACTTGATTGGGTGACTTAGCCAAGCGAATCACCTCGCGTAAAACAAAACTTTTTTGACGCCACACCATCACCGCCAATTGATTGCCTTCTCGCAAATACAAGGTTTGTCCATCAGGGCTAAGCAACACTTGATCGGGGTTGTGTAACGGGGCAAGCAGTGCCTCTTGTTTAAAGCCCGCCTCCCCCATACTGGCTTGAATCAAAGACGTTTGACCACGGTCATCGAGGGTGACCAGCATGAGCGTTTGATCCATCACCGAAAAAGAAAAATCGGCGATCGGATGTTCGCCAAGATAAGTGTGAAGGCTAGGCAAAGGCACCTCGGTTAATTGAGGCGCGACTTGATGGGACAACTGAGCAAATTGCGTTTGCCACAGAGACAGTTGTTGCCCTTGCTCTAAAATCGCCAAATAGTCTTGACTGGCGTCGCGGCGACTGATGAACGGATGCTGAGCAAGGGGCTGAGACAGCATCAATTGCGGTTTTTCAGCATTGAGTACGTGCCACATATTCAACTGCCCTTGCTCGGACAAGGTGAGAATTTGATCTCCGCTATCGGAAACATCGATATCGACTAAAACCTGTTGATTGGGGAGCACAAAGGTGTCGGCATTAGGGCTAAAATAAGCATCTTTAAACAAAGGCAACACCACCCAAGCCAAGTAGATAAAGAGCAATACCAAAGCACCTAAGGCAACAATACCACCACAAGAAACGACCCCCTTGACGAATCGGTCTGTTAACAACCGCTTTTTATCTTGTTCTTGCAATGAAAATTTACCGAATAACATCAAAAGGTTCTTACTTTGGGCCATCTTATAAGGCTACGCTAGATGTGTTTCAATTTTGTGACAACTACCTCTGTCATTAAAATTTAAATGCAACTAAGCTGACAAATACAATTTGCAATAAAAACGTCACAAAAACAACATATTGTCACCTTGTTATTTAGAGATTATTGCCTAACTCAATCGATTTAGCCAGGTATAAAAATGAGCACAGATGTCCTTTATGTAGACAAAGAATTAAGCTGGTTGTCCTTTAACGAACGCGTTTTACAAGAAGCGGCGGATAAGTCCGTACCTCTTATCGAGCGCATTCGCTTTCTTGGTATCTATTCCAATAATCTTGATGAGTTTTACAAAGTTCGCTTTGCTGATGTCAAACGTCGGATTTTGATCAATCAAGAACGCGGTATTGACGACGGCTCAAAAGACTTGCTCGTCAAAATGCAAGATAAAGCCAAACTGCTCGGCATTCAGTTTGAAGAAATCTACAACGAACTGATTCGAGATATGGCTCGTCGGCGCATCTTCTTGATCAATGAGCTTCAAATTTCAGAATCTCAACAAAAATGGGTTCGCAAGTATTTTCAACGCGAAATCTTACCTCACATTGCGCCTATTTTTCTCAATGATGACGTTGATGTCCTGCAGTTTTTAAAAGATGAATACGCCTACTTGGCCGTCAAACTCTCGGAAAAAAGCAAACACCAATATTCGCTGGTTGAAATCCCCACCGATCACTTACCGCGTTTCGTCATTTTACCCGATCAAAAAGGACAAAGACGCAAAACCATTATTTTGCTCGACAACATTATTCGCTTTTGTCTCGATGATCTCTACAAAGGCTTCTTTGATTATGAATCGATTGAATGCTTTGCGGTCAAAATGACGCGCGACGCCGAATACGATTTGAGCCATGAAGTCGAACACAGTTTACTAGAGCAGATGTCAGAAGGCCTAGAGCAACGCCTTACCGCGATGCCGGTGCGATTTGTCTACCAAGAGGGCATGCCCAAATCCATGCTGCGCTTTTTATGTGACAAGCTCAAGCTATCGAGTTACGACAACTTGATCCCCGGCAGCCGATATCAAAACTTCCAAGATTTTATGAGTTTCCCCAATGTCGGTCGTGAATACCTTGAAAATAAATCGCTTCCGCCAATAAAGTGCTCTGACTTTAACGGCTTTGCCAACAGCTTTGATGCCATTCGACATCAAGATATTTTACTTTACTACCCGTACCACACGTTTGATCACATCTCTGAGTTAGTACGACAAGCATCTTTTGATCCGAAAGTGTTGAGTATCAAAATCAACATTTACCGAGTGGCGAAAAACTCTAAGTTACTCAATTCCTTAATTGACGCCGTTCACAATGGCAAAAACGTTACCGTAGTCGTTGAGTTGCAAGCGCGTTTCGATGAGGAAGCGAACATTGAATGGTCTAAAATCCTCACCGATGCCGGCGTTCAGGTGGTCTTTGGCGCGCCCGGGTTAAAAATCCACTCTAAGCTCTTGCTCATCAGCCGCAGAGAAAAAGGCGAAATCGTTCGCTATGCTCATATTGGTACCGGTAACTTCCACGAAAAAACCGCTCGCATATACACTGACTTTTCACTGTTAACAGCCGACCAAGAAATCACGACTGAAGTACGCAATGTTTTTGGTTACATTGAAAATCCGTACCGGCCCGTTAAATTTAAACACCTTATCGTTTCGCCGCGCAATTCAAGGCGCGATATATATCGCATCATTGATAATGAAATTGCCAATGCTAAAGCCAAAAAAACAGCTAAGTTAACCATTAAAGTCAACAATTTAGTCGACAAAGGTATCGTCAACCGCTTGTATGCCGCCAGCCAAGCTGGAGTAAAGATTAATATGATCATTCGCGGTATGTGCTCGCTGGTTCCCGGGGTGAAAGGATTGAGTGATAATATCTACATCATCAGTATCGTCGACCGCTTCCTAGAGCACCCCCGAGTGGTCATTGCTCATAACAATGGCGACCCACAAGTGTACATTTCATCCGCCGATTGGATGACACGCAATATCGATCACCGCATCGAAGTCGCTGCCCCAGTGCGCAGTCAGAGGCTAAAGAAACGCATCATCGATATCATTAATATCCACTTTACAGATACGATGAAAGCGCGTTTAATCGATCAATCAATGAGTAATCAGTACGTACCACGTGGCAACAAAAAGAAATTACGCTCTCAAATTGCCATTTATGATTATCTCAAGCAGGTTGAAAAATCCAAATCATAGGTAACAAAACCATGGTAGACACCGAACCCAGAAACATTGCCGCCATTGATCTTGGCTCAAATAGCTTCCATATGGTGGTGGCAAAAGTTGTCGGTCAAACATTACAACTCGTGAGTCGACACAAGCAGCGAGTGCGCCTCGCGACCGGTTTAAATGACGACAATCACTTGTCAGAAGAGGCGATAGAACGCGGTTTAGAGTGTCTCGCCATGTTTGCCGAGCGCATTAGTGATTTTGAACCGCACAATGTGCGTATCGCCGCAACCCATACACTTCGACAAGCCAATAATGCGTCTGAGTTTCTCACTCGAGCCTACCAGGTTTTGCCTTTTCCCATAGAGATCATTGCCGGTGAAGAAGAAGCCCGCTTGGTGTATTTGGGCGTCGCTCATACGCAAAGCGAGTCTGACTCTAAATTTGTCGTTGATATCGGTGGAGGAAGTACTGAGCTGATTATAGGCCAAGGTTTCGAAGCTGAATTGGTCAACAGCAAGCAAATGGGCTGTGTCAGTTTTACAGAGCGCTTCTTTGCCAATGGCAAGCTCAACAAGAAAAACTTTTCACAGGCGACGCTCGCCGCTCAACAGCGTTTGGAATCTATCGTCCCCATTTATAAGAAGAAAGGCTGGCAAATGGCTTTTGGTTCATCGGGAACCATTAAAGCCATTCGCGAAGTCGTAGTGGGTCAAGGCCACAGTGATGGCCTCATTACTGAAGAACGACTGCAGCAATTAATCGATAAGTTGTGCCAATTTAACACCATTGAAGACATCAAACTCGAAGGGTTAAGTGATGACCGCCAACCCGTGTTTGCCGCGGGGGTGGCTATTTTAAAAGCGGTGATCAACTCACTCAAAATAGAACAATTACACTTTTCGGATGGCGCATTGCGCGAAGGGCTACTTTACGAGATGGAGTCGCGCTTTGCCCGTGCTGATATTCGCATGAGAACCACCGAAGCACTGGCCATGAAGCACTTTGTCGACCTTGAACACGCGAAAAATGTCGCCTGTGTTGCCGACCATTTTTTACAACAAACGAGGCAATCCGTCGATAAGAAAAACAACGAAGAACTCAGCGCTTTGTTACAGTGGGCAGCAATGTTACACGAAGTGGGCTTGAGCATCCGTTTAAGAGGCGTCCATCGCCACTCAGGATACATATTAGAAAATGCCAATTTACCCGGCTTTAATCAAGAGCAACAGCTCCTGCTCGCGACATTAGCGAGATTGCATCGAAAATCAATAAAGCTCAATCAAATCCCCAACTTCTCTCTGTTTAAGAAAAAAGATGTGGTGCACTTGGTGCGTATATTACGCCTAGCCATTATCGTCAACGGTCAGCGCAATGATCTCACTTCATTACCCGATCTGACGTTAGACGTACAAAAAAACGATGCGTGGACTTTATCAAGCTCACAAGAAAAATGGCTTGATGACAACCGGCTATTACAAGCCGATTTACTCGAAGAGCAGCAATATTGGCAGAGCGCCGGTTGGGCGTTAAACATCACCGGGTTGTGTGACGAAGAAGACTGACCCATATTCATACCAATCCCCGTCGTAGCCGGGTATGGCCGGTGACGGGGAGGCATAAAGGTTCAGCAAAGAGGCAAGTCTGAGGGCTTTTTTGGTTGTAATAAACCAACCTAGAGATGGGTCGTTACAGCCCAACCTTATTTAACTCTTGTTCAGCCAATTTAACACTGATGGGCACATAACCTTCTTTGCTTACCACAGCTTGACCTTCGATAGAGTAAACGTATCGAATAAACTGCGCCATGATCGGGGACAACGGCTTGTTGGGCGCCTTGTTAATATACAAGTAAAGGTAGCGAGAAAGCGGGTAACGCTCATTGATTATATTATCGCGTGTCGGGCTAACGTAGTGAATGCCGTCCTGAGAAATCGGCAAAAAACGCACCCCAGACACTCGATACCCGACCCCCGAGTAACCAATGCCATCAATGGTGCTGGCCACGGATTGTACGACCGATGCTGATCCGGGTTGCTCGTTGACATCCAAGCGAAAATCTCCGCCACACAAGGCATGCTCTTTGAAATACCCATACGTCCCTGACGCGGAATTTCGCCCAAAACGCTGAATGTTGCGCAGACCCCACTCCCCTTTGACCCCAAGTTGTGCCCAGCGCTCTATCGGCATTACCCCTTTACAACGCAAAGTGGAAGAGAAAAGAGCGTCGACTTGGGCAAAGCTGAGCCCCTTGAGCAAATTATCTTGATTGACAAAAATACCAATCGCATCAATGGCGATTTTAAGCTCGGTCGGTGGGTAGCCGTGCTCGCGAACAAAAGCTTGAATTTCTTTTTGCCTCATCGGGCGGCTCATTGGCCCTAACTGGGCAGTTTGCTCGATTAAGGCCGGAGGCGCAGTGGAAGAACCCGATGCCTGCACCTGAGCGTCGATATTGGGGTAGTAGCCTTGAAAGGCGCGTAACCACGCTGATGTCAGCCCCGCTAAGGTATCGGACCCAACACTTAGCAGCTCACCAAACACCCCAGATTGTCTTTGATATGGCTCGAGTTCGGCGGCTTGGGCCGACAACGAAAACGACAAACAAGCCGTCACAGCCAAGAGGGTTGCCTTTTGCTTAATCAACGCCACGTTCATACCACAAGACGGCTCGGCAAGGTAAAACCAAATTGACTGCCGCGACCGACTTCACTGCTGATTTCTAACTGGCTGTCGTGGTGACTCAGTGCGTGTTTCACAATCGCCAATCCTAAGCCACTGCCGCCGGTGTCTCGCGAGCGAGCTTTGTCGACGCGATAAAAGCGTTCAGTCAATCGATGCAAATGCTGTGGCTCAATACCGGGGCCGGTATCATTCACTTCTAATCTCGCGCCTTGTTCACAGTGAAACCAACGCACGTGAATGTGTGAATGTGCCGGGGTGTATTTAACCGCGTTGTAAACAAGATTAGAGATGGCGCTGCGAAGCTGGTCTTCATCACCATACACTTGCAGTTGCTTATCGATGTCAAATTGGAATTGATGTTGCAGATCACCGCTAAGGCTCTGCGCTTCTTTCTCCAAAACCTCCAACATAGCTGGCACATTAACGTGATCGTCTAAATCGTGAATTGGCGCGGCTTCAATCTTGGACAATGTCAGCAATTGACTGACCAAACCATTCATACGATTGAGTTGTTCTGTCATCACTCCATGGGCTTTACTCCACATCGGCCCAACCACCATGTCTGGGTCTTCGGTCATCTCGAGGTAGCCTTGAAGTACCGTCATTGGCGTTCTCAGTTCGTGTGACACATTGGCAAAGAAGTTACGCCGCATGCCTTCGAGCTGTTTAACCTGAGTCACATCGCGCACCACCATCAGATGCTCGCCTTCCATATAAGGCACGATCCGCATTTCTAATGTGCGTTCGACATTAAGGGGGGAACACATTTCTAACGGCTCTTCAAAGTCGCCTTTGGCCATAAACTTAATAAAGTCTGGTGTGCGAATCAGGTTAGAAATTGGCTGGCCAGCGTCTTCTGGCCATTTAAACCCTAAGGTATGCTGAGCAAGGCGATTACACCAAACGATGTTGCCTTCATCGCGAAACACCACCACCGCATCAGGTAAGGACTCCGCCCCGTTTCTAAAGCGTCGAATCAGTTTGGTCAATTCTTTGCGTTTGCGACGCTGACGCTGCTGAAAGCGATACAAACCATTGAAGAGCAATTCCCATTGTCCACTGCCCGACGGCGGCGATAAACGCTTGTCATCCCAAAGCCAAGTGGATAGACGGGTCAGATTGTGCAGATGCCACATCAATTGTAAAAACGTGGCGATCAGCAATAACCACGGCAAGTGGCCAAATATCAGGCCAATTAAAATCCAGGGAATGTAAAAAAAAACCAGCCCAGAGGCCAGCTTTTTCCAAGTTATCAATTCAACCACAGTCTTTCTTCACACCTCAAGCCTTGGTCGAAAAGCGATAACCCGCACCGCGTACTGTTTGGATGAGTTTATCGTGTCCTTCGACTTCCAATGCCTTGCGCAGGCGGCGAATGTGCACATCCACAGTGCGGTCTTCGACATACACGTTGGTGCCCCACACATTGTTGAGCAGCTGCTCTCGGCTATAGACACGCTCTTGATGTGTCATGAAAAAATGCAGCATTTTAAATTCCGTTGGCCCCATGTCTAACGCCGATTCATTCGCCGTCACACGATGAGAAACGGGGTCGAGCTTAAGGCCTTGCACATCTATCACATCTTCCAATGCTGTCGGGGTAACACGGCGGATAACGGCTTTTAAACGGGCAACGAGTTCTTTGGGCGAAAAGGGTTTGGTAATGTAGTCATCGGCACCGACTTCCAAGCCGCGAACTTTGTCTTCTTCTTCACCGCGAGCGGTTAGCATGACAACCGGAATGTTGCGCGTTAGCTCATCGCGTTTTAGGTGCTTGATAAAGTTAATGCCACTGCCACCAGGTAACATCCAATCGAGTAACACAAGATCAGGGAAAGGTTCTGCAAGTTTGTTTACGGCGGTATCGTAATCTTCTGCTTCAATCGCGATATAGCCTTTTTGTTCTAATACAAAACACAGCATTTCGCGAATTGGTGCTTCATCCTCAACAACCAGAATCCTTCTCGACATAACAAATAACCTTTATTATTGATTGACGCAGAGCATTATCAGCAATCATTATGACATTTTTGTGACCTCTGAAAAGAAATTTTCACATAAATTTCTTAATACCATAAGTGAAATACCATGATCTTATCGGTCATGGTGAGAGATAATCTCATCGACCTGGATATTACAAGCTAACTTAGAGAGAAAACATGTGGTTTAAAAACGCTTTAGTCTATCAATTTAACCGTCCGATTGAATTGTCAGTCGACACCTTAGAACAACAATTGACTGAATTTCGCTTCACGCCTTGCGCCAGTCAAGAAAAACAAAAATTTGGCTGGGTCCCTGTCCTTGGGCAAGATAATGCCACCATGACTCATGCATCAAAAGACCGAATTTTAGTCTGCGCCAAGAAAGAAGAAAAAATGTTGCCCGCCTCAGTCATCAAAGACACCTTGACCGAGAAAATTCAACACTTGGAAAGCGCCGAGAACCGACCACTCAAAAAACAAGAAAAAGAAACGCTAAAAGAAGAGATTATCATTGACCTTTTGCCGAGAGCTTTCACTCGTAGTGCCCTGACTTATTTGCTCATTATGCCAAGTGAGGGCTTAGTGATCGTCGATGCTGCTAGCTATAAAAAGGCGGAAGATGTCATCGCATTACTGCGTAAGACCATGGGCAGTTTACCGGTCGTCCCGGCGCTGCCTGAGACGGATATTGCCACGACAATGACGCAATGGGTACAACAAGAAAGCACGCCACAAGGGTTGAACCTACTGGATGAAATTGAGCTAAAATCGGTGGGTGATGATGGTGCTATAGTACGCTGTAAAAAACACGATGTTTGCTGTGACGAAATCAAAAAACACATCGAGACGAATAAGGTCGTCACCAAGCTTTCCTTAAATTGGCACGATCAAATTGATTTCTTACTCAGTGAAGATGGCAGCATCAAACGCCTTGGTTTTAGCGATGATTTGAAAGAAGAAAACGACGACATCCCTCGCGAAGACAAAGCAGCGCGCTTTGATGCAGATTTTGCTTTGTTATGCAGTGAATTAAGCCTCTTCTTGCCGGCGTTATACCAAGCGCTTGGCGGTTTGCCTAACAAATATTAGTCGCTAATTGGTGAAACAAGGCATACCCATTGCGTTGAATTCGCGGCCAGTCACCACGTCGCTATTGAGCCGGGCTGGTATACTGTTTCACCAATTTAATCCCACAAAAAAACTAGGCATATTGTGGGTTTTCACGTAAAATTTGCGCCCTTCATACCATGTGGTGGTATGACTCTGACTTGAAATCAGATCAAAGAGGCAAACAATGTCAAACACTCCTTTCGTCCCAGAATTGCTGTCACCGGCGGGCAGCTTGAAGAATATGCGTTACGCTTTTGCCTACGGTGCTGACGCGGTGTACGCCGGACAACCTCGCTATAGCTTGCGAGTAAGAAATAATGAGTTTAATCACGAAAACCTAAAAATAGGTATCGATGAAGCACACGCACAAGGCAAGCGCTTCTATGTGGTCTGCAATATTCAACCGCACAACTCTAAACTCAAGACCTTCATTCGCGATTTAAAACCGGTTGTTGAAATGGGCCCCGACGCTTTGATCATGTCTGATCCTGGCCTCATCATGATGGTCAGAGAAGCCTTCCCGGATATGGCCATTCACCTGTCAGTACAAGCGAATGCTGTCAACTGGGCGACCGTCAAATTTTGGGCTGCCAATGGTGTAGAACGCGTGATTGTGTCTCGTGAATTATCATTAGAAGAAATCGAAGAAATTCGTCAACACTGCCCTGAAACCGAACTCGAGGTATTTGTGCACGGTGCCTTGTGTATGGCCTATTCTGGGCGCTGTCTGCTCTCTGGCTACATGAACAAGCGCGACCCTAACCAAGGGACTTGCACCAATGCCTGCCGTTGGGAGTACAATGTAGAGCAAGCCAAAGAAGATGACAATGGACAAATTGTCGAAAAATTTGATCCTAAATCAGAACAGTCTATCGACGTGAAAGACGTGACACCGACGCTTGGGGTTGGCCAACCTAGCGATGAAGTGGTTTTGCTTTCCGAAAGTCATAAGCCCGATGAGAAAATGGCCGCTTTTGAAGATGAGCATGGTACCTACATCATGAACTCAAAAGATTTACGCGCGATTCAACACGTAGAACGTTTAACCCAAATGGGTGTGCATTCACTGAAAATTGAAGGACGCACAAAATCCTTTTACTACTGTGCACGCACTGCGCAAGTGTATCGCAAAGCCATTGATGATGCCGTAGCTGGCAAGCCCTTCGATACCAGCTTAATGACCACACTCGAGAGCCTTGCACATCGCGGTTACACCGAAGGTTTCTTGCGCCGACATACTCATGACAGTTACCAAAACTACGATTATGGCTATTCGGTTTCAGACAGTCAGCAGTTCGTCGGTGAGTTTACCGGTCAGCGCCGAGGTGAACTCGCTGAAGTCGCGGTGAAGAATAAATTCATCACCGGCGACAGCCTAGAACTGATGACGCCAAGCGGTAATGTCGTCTTTAACCTTGAACACATGGAAAACCGCAAATCGGAAACCATTGACGATGCCAAAGGCAGTGGCCACTTTGTCTTTATCCCTGTGCCAGAAGATGTCTCTCTTGAGTATGCCCTACTGATGAGAAACTTATCGCCAGGCCACAATACGCGTAACCCAGTGAGTCAGTAATATGGCTTTATTGATCACCGATAAATGCATCAACTGCGATATGTGCGACCCAGAATGTCCCAATGGCGCCATTTCGATGGGGGATGACATTTATCAAATTGATCCCGATCTGTGTACTGAGTGCAAAGGGCATTATGACAAACCAACTTGTCAATCGGTATGCCCGATCAACAACTGTATTATTCTAGACCCGGAGCACCAGGAAACAGAAGAAGCGTTGTTGGAAAAGTTCGTAATTATTCAAGGACTGGCATAAAAAACCGCGGTGCATACACCGCGGCGATATCGTGTCGTTTTGATGAGGCGGTTGGCCAAAGGTAAAGTCAGAAAAGCTTGATCGCAAACTCAAGCTTTTCTTTTATTGAACAAAAGGCTTAAGCCTTAGTCAACAAGCCATTTTTGAATTTTTTATCGACATGGCTGTTGACCAACACCGACCTACTATACCGACCTACTATTTAGTGAGTTAGGCAAGCATCACCAACAAGCACTCGATCTCATCGTTTCGCGAGGTTTTTGCTCGCCAAGTAATCTTTGATATAAGGTCGTGATTCATGGTTCAGTTTTGCACCGATTTGCTCTGACCACTTTTCCTGCTTGGCATTGGCACTACGCTGCTGGTAGTAGTCACTCAACCGTTCATCATACTCACTCACCCAACTCTGACGCTCTGGCTGATAGCGATTTTCATGTAATATGGCTTGTGGCGATAAACGCGGTTTGAGTTCTGGGTCTTGGGCGGGGTGACCTAAACACATCCCAAACAAAATGGCACAGTGCTGCGGTAAATCCAATAATGCGTCTACTTCGGCCGGTGCATTTCTCAACCCACCAATATACACGCCACCGAGCCCCATTGACTCTGCCGCCAACAAACAGTTTTGAGCCATAATACCCGCATCCACCGCGCCAATCAGTGTTAGCTCCGTAAAGTCGAGCTGTGATTGAGGATTAATTTGTTGGTGGCGGTGAAAGTCGATACAAAAAACCAAAAACTCCGCCGCTTGTTCCACATAAGGTTGTGGGCCGGCAAGTTCAGCCAATTTCGCTCGTTTCTCTGGTTCGGTAACGCGAATGATGGACACTGCTTGTAATAAACTCGATGTCGACGCGGCAATACCGCAATCAATAATAGACTGAAGTTGCTCTGACGAGATACCTTGATCGGAAAACTGACGAATAGAACGATGACCGAGAATGGTTTTAATAACACTGTTCATTGTTGCTCCTATTAGTAATGTTGGCCGTTATCATAATAACGAGCAGGAGATAACGCGTGAAAGATAACCGCAATATCTTGGCTATCGGGCCTTAAATGCCGCACTTGCTCGGTAATGATTGTCGCAATTAAATCTTGTTTCTCTTGACCACGATCAAACCACAACACTTCAACAAAGGGATATGCCGAAGTTGTTAAGCCAGAAAAGTAAAAGTCGCTGGCTACTTTTTCAAACGTAAAGTCTTCATTTGGACACGCCATCAAAGGCTGTAATGGCGCCAATAAGGATTGAGATAGCGATTGAACGTGTTGAGAGTCTAAAGCTCGAAAGCGCAAATGAGGCATAAATTTATGTCCTTGTTAAAAAGTGTTTTCAGCATACCACATGAGCTCAATTCGAGAAAATGTGACGCTAAAAAGCAGTGTAGAACAGTGTGAGACAGTAAAAGATAGTGAAACACAGTAAAAGACAGTGGCAAGATCGCTTCGCTTCAAGTCACAAGATCACTTCGTTCCAAGTAAAAAGAAAACCCTAAGACTAAAACAGTAAAAGGCAGTATGAGACAGTATAAAACAGTGACACACAGTGTAGGACAGTTTCAGCACATGACCTGTCTTACACTGTGTTAAGCGAAGCGATCTGTGGTTCACGAAATTGATGGGGTCCTGAGAAAAACGAGTGGGAAGAAATCACCCTGGGGTCGGATTCGCGGGATCGCAGCACTCACCCTCTGCACCTAACTGTTGTGGATCCGACCCCTATGACTCGAAAACACACTTTGACAAAGAACAAAGACTGACCTCAACCATTGCCGTACATGATGACAATCAACACCAACAACACCAACAACACCAACAACACCAACAACACCAAAAGTCATTCTTTGCCTATTGGGTTCATCACTTCTAGGGGTCGGATCCGCATAATACCGAGGACGCTGTCAGTCAGTCTATTTCGCAAATCCGAACCCATTTGAGTTAGGTACAACCAAAATATAAGACAGTGTGAAACAGTGACACACAGTGTAGGACAGTTTCAGCACATGACCTGTCTTACATTGTGTTAAGCGAAGCGAACTGTGTTTCACTGCCCTACACTGTGGTTCAAGAAATTGATGGGTTCCTGAAAAAAACGAGTGGGAAGAAATCACCCTAGGGTCGGATTCGCGGGATCGCAGCACTCACCCTATGCGCCTAACTGTTGTGGATCCGACCCCTATGACTCGAAAACACACTTTGACAAAGAACAAAGACTGACCTCAACCATTGCCGTACATGATGACAATCAACACCAACAACACCAAAAGTCATTCTTTGCCTATTGGGTTCATCACTTCTAGGGGTCGGATCCGCATAATACCGAGGGCGCTGTCAGTCAGTCTATTTCGCAAATCCGACCCCATTTGAGTTAGGTAAAACCAAAATATGAGACAGTATAAAACAGTGAAACACAGTAAAAGACAGTGGCAAGATCGCTTCGCTTCAAGTCACAAGATCACTTCGTTCCAAGTAAAAAGAAAACCCTAAGACTAAAAACCGGTATCATTCATTTTAATCTTTTGGCCTTTCTTGCTACTTGAGCGCAGCGTCCTTGAAGTGAAACGATCTTGCAGCGCAGCGATCTTATTTTAGAAATAAAAAAAGCCTGACTCTTGTGAATCAGGCTTTCTTAAAAAAGTGGCGGAGCGGACGGGACTCGAACCCGCGACCCCCGGCGTGACAGGCCGGTATTCTAACCAACTGAACTACCGCTCCACTACAAATTGTTCACAGTCTAAAGTCTTACTTTACATGCTTTAGCTTGTGTCTTCTTGATACATCAAGAAGGAATGTAAAAGCCTGGCGATGTCCTACTCTCACATGGGGAAGCCCCACACTACCATCGGCGCAATTTTGTTTCACTTCTGAGTTCGGCATGGAATCAGGTGGGTCCAAAATGCTATGGTCGCCAAGCAAAATATGGCGTTATCTTGCCGTCAGGCAAGATAACAAAATCTGGAAAGCTGTTTTGTGCTCTCGACACAATCAAGTTTCTTATCGAGTCCGATAAAACCCTTTAGGTGTTGTATGGTTAAGTCTCACGGGCAATTAGTACAGGTTAGCTCAACACCTCACAACGCTTACACACCCTGCCTATCAACGTTCTAGTCTCGAACAACCCTTTAGGACGCTTAAAGCGCCAGGGAGAACTCATCTCAAGGCTCGCTTCCCGCTTAGATGCTTTCAGCGGTTATCGATTCCGAACTTAGCTACCGGGCAATGCGTCTGGCGACACAACCCGAACACCAGAGGTTCGTCCACTCCGGTCCTCTCGTACTAGGAGCAGCCCCTTTCAATTCTCCAACGCCCACGGCAGATAGGGACCGAACTGTCTCACGACGTTCTAAACCCAGCTCGCGTACCACTTTAAATGGCGAACAGCCATACCCTTGGGACCGACTTCAGCCCCAGGATGTGATGAGCCGACATCGAGGTGCCAAACACCGCCGTCGATATGAACTCTTGGGCGGTATCAGCCTGTTATCCCCGGAGTACCTTTTATCCGTTGAGCGATGGCCCTTCCATTCAGAACCACCGGATCACTATGACCTGCTTTCGCACCTGCTCGAACCGTCATTCTCGCAGTTAAGCGGGCTTATGCCATTGCACTAACCTCACGATGTCCAACCGTGATTAGCCCACCTTCGTGCTCCTCCGTTACACTTTGGGAGGAGACCGCCCCAGTCAAACTACCCACCAGGCACTGTCCTCACCCCAGATAATGGGGCCAAGTTAGAACATCAACACTACAAGGGTGGTATTTCAAGGATGGCTCCACATGAACTGGCGCCCATGCATCAAAGCCTCCCACCTATCCTACACATGTAGGGTCAATGTTCAGTGCCAAGCTGTAGTAAAGGTTCACGGGGTCTTTCCGTCTAGCCGCGGGTACACTGCATCTTCACAGCGATTTCAATTTCACTGAGTCTCGGGTGGAGACAGCGTGGCCATCATTACGCCATTCGTGCAGGTCGGAACTTACCCGACAAGGAATTTCGCTACCTTAGGACCGTTATAGTTACGGCCGCCGTTTACCGGGGCTTCGATCAAGAGCGTCGACCTAAGTCTAACCCCATCAATTAACCTTCCGGCACCGGGCAGGCGTCACACCGTATACGTCATCTTACGATTTTGCACAGTGCTGTGTTTTTAATAAACAGTTGCAGCCACCTGGTATCTGCGACTCCTAATAGCTCCATCCGCAAGGGACTTCACCGTCAAGAGCGTACCTTCTCCCGAAGTTACGGTACCATTTTGCCTAGTTCCTTCACCCGAGTTCTCTCAAGCGCCTTGGTATTCTCTACCCGACCACCTGTGTCGGTTTGGGGTACGATTGCTTATAATCTGAAGCTTAGAGGCTTTTCCTGGAAGCATGGCATCAATGACTTCATCACCGTAGTGACTCGACGTCGTGTCTCGGCCTAATAAGGAACCGGATTTACCTAATTCCTTAGCCTACGCACTTGAACCTGGACAACCATCGCCAGGCCCACCTAGCCTTCTCCGTCCCCCCATCGCAATTATAAGCAGTACGGGAATATTAACCCGTTTCCCATCGACTACGCTTTTCAGCCTCGCCTTAGGGGTCGACTTACCCTGCCCCGATTAACGTTGGACAGGAACCCTTGGTCTTCCGGCGTGGAGGTTTTTCACCCCCATTATCGTTACTCATGTCAGCATTCGCACTTCTGATACCTCCAGCAAGCTTTACAACTCACCTTCAACGGCTTACAGAACGCTCCCCTACCCAATACAGTAAACTGTATTGCCGCAGCTTCGGTTTATAGCTTAGCCCCGTTACATCTTCCGCGCAGGCCGACTCGACTAGTGAGCTATTACGCTTTCTTTAAATGATGGCTGCTTCTAAGCCAACATCCTAGCTGTCTAAGCCTTCCCACATCGTTTCCCACTTAGCTATAATTTGGGACCTTAGCTGGCGGTCTGGGTTGTTTCCCTCTCCACGACGGACGTTAGCACCCGCCGTGTGTCTCCCGGATAGTACTTACTGGTATTCGGAGTTTGCAAAGGGTTGGTAAGTCGGGATGACCCCCTAGCCTTAACAGTGCTCTACCCCCAGTAGTATTCGTCCGAGGCGCTACCTAAATAGCTTTCGGGGAGAACCAGCTATCTCCAGGTTTGATTGGCCTTTCACCCCTAGCCACAAGTCATCCGCTAATTTTTCAACATTAGTCGGTTCGGTCCTCCAATTGATGTTACTCAATCTTCAACCTGCCCATGGCTAGATCACCTGGTTTCGGGTCTATATCCAGAGACTGAGCGCCCAGTTAAGACTCGGTTTCCCTACGGCTCCCCTAAACGGTTAACCTTGCCACTGAATATAAGTCGCTGACCCATTATACAAAAGGTACGCAGTCACAGGACAAAGCCTGCTCCTACTGCTTGTACGTACACGGTTTCAGGTTCTATTTCACTCCCCTCACAGGGGTTCTTTTCGCCTTTCCCTCACGGTACTGGTTCACTATCGGTCAGTCAGGAGTATTTAGCCTTGGAGGATGGTCCCCCCATGTTCAGACAGGATATCACGTGTCCCGCCTTACTCGATTTCACTGAATATGCGCTGTCGGTTACGGGGCTATCACCCTGTATCGCGTGCCTTTCCAGACACTTCACCTGACGCATAAAAAGCTTAAGGGCTAATCCGGTTTCGCTCGCCGCTACTTCCAGAATCTCGGTTGATTTCTTTTCCTCGGGGTACTTAGATGTTTCAGTTCCCCCGGTTCGCCTCATTGTGCTATGAATTCACACAATGATAACTGCTTATGCAGCTGGGTTTCCCCATTCGGAAATCGTAGACTCAAGTGGCTCTTACTGCCTTATCTACGCTTATCGCAAGTTAGTACGTCCTTCATCGCCTCTGACTGCCAAGGCATCCACCGTGTACGCTTAGTCACTTAACCATACAACCCAAAAGAGTCTTTTGAGTTGATGTGCTTTACAAGTAAAGCGGTTAGTCACCAAGGTGTGTTCGTGTTTTTATACATGTCACGAACTCGATATTGCCGGACTCAATTTTGAAAACATATTGCTATGCTTTCCCAAGAACACTTGATTGTGTGTTGGTTATCTCTTAAAGAGATAATTGAGAACTTTTACAAACAATCTCAAAGAGATTGTTTTGTCAGCTTTCCAAATTGTTAAAGAGCATGATTGCCTTTCTACTGAAAGAAGAACCATTTTTAAGAACACTTATTTCTGCTTATCGCAGTAATGTGCTTAAAGATGGTGGAGCTAAGCGGGATCGAACCGCTGACCTCCTGCATGCCATGCAGGCGCTCTCCCAGCTGAGCTATAGCCCCATCATGTTTTTTATCTACCAATCTGTGTGGACACACATCAAAGACAATCTTTCGTATAAGGAGGTGATCCAGCCCCAGGTTCCCCTAGGGCTACCTTGTTACGACTTCACCCCAGTCATGAACCACAAAGTGGTGAGCGTCCCCCCGAAGGTTAAACTACCCACTTCTTTTGCAGCCCACTCCCATGGTGTGACGGGCGGTGTGTACAAGGCCCGGGAACGTATTCACCGTGGCATTCTGATCCACGATTACTAGCGATTCCGACTTCATGGAGTCGAGTTGCAGACTCCAATCCGGACTACGACGCACTTTTTGGGATTCGCTCACTTTCGCAAGTTGGCTGCCCTCTGTATGCGCCATTGTAGCACGTGTGTAGCCCTACTCGTAAGGGCCATGATGACTTGACGTCGTCCCCACCTTCCTCCGGTTTATCACCGGCAGTCTCCCTGGAGTTCCCACCCGAAGTGCTGGCAAACAAGGATAAGGGTTGCGCTCGTTGCGGGACTTAACCCAACATTTCACAACACGAGCTGACGACAGCCATGCAGCACCTGTCTCATAGTTCCCGAAGGCACCAAAGCATCTCTGCTAAGTTCTATGGATGTCAAGAGTAGGTAAGGTTCTTCGCGTTGCATCGAATTAAACCACATGCTCCACCGCTTGTGCGGGCCCCCGTCAATTCATTTGAGTTTTAATCTTGCGACCGTACTCCCCAGGCGGTCTACTTAACGCGTTAGCTCCGAAAGCCACGGCTCAAGGCCACAACCTCCAAGTAGACATCGTTTACAGCGTGGACTACCAGGGTATCTAATCCTGTTTGCTCCCCACGCTTTCGCATCTGAGTGTCAGTATCTGTCCAGGGGGCCGCCTTCGCCACCGGTATTCCTTCAGATCTCTACGCATTTCACCGCTACACCTGAAATTCTACCCCCCTCTACAGTACTCTAGCCTGCCAGTTTCAAATGCTATTCCGAGGTTGAGCCCCGGGCTTTCACACCTGACTTAACAAACCACCTGCATGCGCTTTACGCCCAGTAATTCCGATTAACGCTCGCACCCTCCGTATTACCGCGGCTGCTGGCACGGAGTTAGCCGGTGCTTCTTCTGCAGCTAACGTCAAAGAACTAGGCTATTAACCTAATCCCCTTCCTCACTGCTGAAAGTACTTTACAACCCGAAGGCCTTCTTCATACACGCGGCATGGCTGCATCAGGCTTGCGCCCATTGTGCAATATTCCCCACTGCTGCCTCCCGTAGGAGTCTGGACCGTGTCTCAGTTCCAGTGTGGCTGATCATCCTCTCAGACCAGCTAGGGATCGTCGCCTTGGTGAGCCATTACCTCACCAACTAGCTAATCCCACCTGGGCATATCCTGACGCGAGAGGCCCGAAGGTCCCCCTCTTTACTCCGAAGAGATTATGCGGTATTAGCCATCGTTTCCAATGGTTATCCCCCACATCAGGGCAATTTCCCAGGCATTACTCACCCGTCCGCCGCTCGACGCCGTTATCGTCCCCCGAAGGTTCAGATAACTCGTTTCCGCTCGACTTGCATGTGTTAGGCCTGCCGCCAGCGTTCAATCTGAGCCATGATCAAACTCTTCAATTAAAGTTTTTGTGCTCTTTCGAGCGGCTCAATGAATACTGATTACATTCTTTATTCGTTGCCGAATAAGGACTGTGAATTGACTGTGCCAAGTCTTTCGACTCGTTTGGTCACTCAGTTCATTGAAACCAATGTGATTCCTAAGAATCTATTGATTATAATCAACGAGTGCCCACACAGATTGATAGATTAAATTTTTAAAGAGCAACTTTCTATTGAAAGTGGACGGCTATTTTAGCCATCTAGAAATCCGTGTCAACCACTTTTTTCTATTTTTTGTTTCACTCAAAGCGCTTAACGCTAACTTCTCTGTGACAACGGAAGCGAATTATAGGCATAATATTTTTAAAGGCAAGTGTTTATTTGAAAAAATTTAAAAAAGACAGTTGCTTGCTTAAAAAAAAGCCACTTTGTTCACTTAATCAACAAAGCGGCCAAAAACAAAGCGCTATTAATCTGTCATACTACTGCCGATAAACAATCTCACCCTCTGAGACTCCAATATCAATCACTTTCCCCGGTAACAGTTCTCCGGATAGCATCGCCTTAGCTAATGGGTTTTCTATGTAGTGTTGTATCGCTCGTTTTAACGGTCTAGCACCATAAATCGGATCAAACCCCACCTCAGCAATCAGGCTTAATGCATCCGCATTAACAACCAACTCATAATCTCTATCGTTTAAGCGCTGTTTCAATCGTTCGAGTTGAATCCCAGCGATACGTTCAATGTGTTGTTGACCCAAAGAGTGGAAAACCACGCTTTCATCAACGCGATTGATGAACTCAGGTCGGAAATGCTGACTGACAACCTGCATAACCTGTTTTTTCATGTCTTCATAATCCGCGCTCTCAGATTGATTTTGGATTTTCTCAGAGCCTAAATTGGAGGTCATAATCACAACGGTATTGCGAAAATCCACCGTTCTGCCCTGTCCATCCGTTAACCGCCCATCATCGAGGACTTGCAAAAGGATGTTGAACACGTCTGGGTGCGCTTTTTCTACTTCATCGAGTAAGATAACCGAATAAGGCTTGCGTCGAACAGCTTCAGTGAGGTAACCGCCTTCTTCATAACCGACATAACCAGGAGGAGCCCCCACCAACCTTGCCACTGAGTGTTTTTCCATAAACTCTGACATATCAATCCTGACCATGGCATCTTCACTGTCGAACAAGAAGTGAGCTAAGGTTTTACAAAGCTCGGTTTTGCCGACGCCAGTTGGACCCAAGAATAAAAATGAGCCGATTGGCCGATGGGGATCGGATAGCCCAGCACGACTTCTGCGAATCGCGTTTGAGACCACCTCAACCGCCTCTTTTTGTCCAACGACCCGTTGATGCAGCGCTGTTTCCATTTGCAGCAATTTCGTTTTTTCTGCTTCGAGCATCTTGGATACCGGGATCCCGGTTTGTTTGGACAACACTTCCGCTATTTCTGCGTCAGTCACTCGATTTTTGAGTAACGTCATGTCTTGCATTTCAGCTTGAGAGGCCAAGTCCAACTGTTTTTCCAATTCAGGGATACGCCCGTATTGCAACTCTGACATGCGACTCAGATCCCCAGCACGACGCGCGACATCCATATCCATCCTCGCCTGCTCTAATTCTGCCTTAATGTGTTGTGTCCCTGACAATGCTGCTTTTTCAGTATTCCAAATCTCTTCAAGCTCGGCGTAGTCTCGTTCTTTTTCCGTTAGCTCGCTATTGAGCAATGACAAACGCTTACTACTGGCCTCATCATTTTCATTACTTAGAGCCTGTTGTTCAATTTTCAATTGAATAATGCGCCGCTCTAGCTTGTCGAGCGATTCCGGCTTTGAGTCGATTTGCAAACGAATGCTCGAGGCCGCTTCGTCGATAAGATCGATCGCCTTATCAGGCAATTGCCTATCGGACACATAACGATGTGACAAACTCGCCGCCGCCACGATCGCAGGATCAGTGATTTCGACGTGATGGTGTAATTCGTACCGCTCTTTGAGTCCGCGTAAAATCGCCACGGTATCTTCAACACTCGGCTCGTCCACCAGCACTTTTTGAAAGCGACGTTCCAGGGCAGGATCTTTTTCTATGTATTGTCTGTATTCATCCAGTGTGGTCGCGCCAACACAGTGAAGCTCACCGCGCGACAAAGCCGGCTTGAGCATGTTGCCAGCATCCATTGCGCCGTCACCTTTGCCTGCACCCACCATAGTGTGCAATTCATCGATAAACAAGATAACGTTGCCTTCTTGTTTCGACAATTCGTTTAGTACCGACTTTAATCGCTCTTCGAATTCACCGCGGTATTTGGCACCAGCGACTAATGCTCCCATATCCAATGATAAGACTCGGCGACCTCGCAACCCCTCTGGAACCTCATTGTTGATAATCCGCTGAGCTAAGCCTTCAACGATTGCCGTTTTACCCACCCCTGGCTCACCAATCAAAACGGGGTTGTTTTTTGTTCTTCTTTGTAAAACCTGAATGGTACGACGTATTTCATCGTCGCGACCGATCACTGGGTCGAGTTTACCTTGCTCTGCACGCTCGGTAAGATCAACGGTAAACTTGTCCAATGCTTGCATAAGCTCTTCGGCATTTTGGTCTTTAACCCGTTGACCGCCCCGTACTTTTTCAATCGCCTCAGTAATATTGCTCTCGGTAAGACCCACACTTTGTAACAACTTACCCAAAGAACCTTTATCTTGAATGGCGGCTAATAAAAAGATCTCCGATGAGATATAGGCATCTTTGCGTTTTTGAGCCACTTTGTCACACAAATTGAACAAGGTCGCCATACCACTTGACAGCTGAACGTCTCCCCCCGTCCCCGTCACTTTGGGCAATTTATCCAGCAATTCATTTAATTTAGAGCGAAACTGCGCCGCATCGACAGAAAGTAGAGTCAATAAAGGTCGAATTGCACTGCCGTCTTGATCAAGCAGCGCAACCATAAGATGCACAGGTTCAATGTACAAATGATCGCGGCCAAGTGCGAGTGACTGGGCATCGGAAATGGCAACTTGGAATTTATTTGTAAATCGGTCTAAACGCATGGTCATCCCCCTTAGCGATTTATTCTGTTTTATATGTGGCGACCGGACAGATCATTTTCAAGTTGACGACCTATAAAAAACGCCAACCTAATCGGCTGGCGTTGAAAAGCTTGAACTCATTAACAAATGTACTGTGAAATATCGATCGTTTACCAAGTATCGAGTCAAGGATCACGGTTCAATCCAGATGGCCGTAGCCATTCGACCGGTTTGGCCATCGCGCCGATAAGAATAAAAAGATTGTGGTTGTTGATAGGTACATTGGTTGCTGTAAGCAATCTGACTGACGCCTTGTGATAACAAACGTTGTGTGGCTAAAAGGGGGAGATCTGCCCACCATTTTCCAGGTGAAGAGTCACGGCGAACAAAGGCTTGCTGAGCCTGCTCGTCATGGGCAACAAACGTCGCTTTCACCTCATCACCCACTTCAAAGGCATTAGCACTGATACAAGGCCCAAGCCAGGCACAAACCGTTTGTGACTCAAAATGGCTTAACGTCTTCTCTATAATGCCATCGGCAAGGCCGCGCCAACCGGCATGAACCGCAGCGACCTGTCGCCCCTTCGAATCACAAAGCAAAATAGGTAAACAATCGGCGGTCATGACACAGCATACGATGCCCGCCTCACGAGTCACACAAGCATCGGCTTGTTGACCAGGCGCAGTATTCTGCCCCGCCACTAAGACTTGAGTCGAATGCGTTTGCGTCAACCACACCGGGCTACTTGGCATCCCGCTCGCCTGCTGAAATCGCAAGCGGTTGTGTTCGACATTAATCTCATCATCACCAACGTGATCGCCAAGATTTAGTCCGTAAAAAGGGCCTGTTGATTGACCGTCTAAGCGAGTCGAGCTAACCGCTTTTACCGAGGGTGGAGCAGACCAAGTAGGAATCAACAGTGCCATCATTTTATTCCTCTTCCAAACCGTGTAATTGAGTGTCCTCGCGCAGCGCCAAGGTCATGTCCACCATATCTTGGGGTATCTCAGCGTGAAACTCCATCAGCTCACCGTCGATGGGATGCTCAAAACGCAACATCGCAGCATGCAAAGCTTGACGATCGAACTGACGAATTTTGTCGGTCAACTCTTGTGTCGCGCCTTTGGGAATACGAGCTCGACCGCCATAGGCCACATCGCCAAGTAAAGGATGCTGAAGGTAAGCCATGTGAACGCGGATCTGGTGAGTACGGCCGGTTTCTAATCTCAGGCGAATACGCGTGTGTTCGCGAAAGTGCTCGGCAACACGATAATGCGTACCGGCGGGTTTTCCTGTTGGCGTGACCGCCATTAAGGTGCGCTTGGTCGAATGGCGCCCAATCGGCTTTTCAATAAAACCTCCCGCGGTCATTCGGCCAATCGCAATGGCTTCATATTCACGGGTAATATTGCGCTTTTGCAACGCTCGTACTAAACGGGTTTGCGCCGGTACGGTTTTCGCCACCACCATTAACCCCGTAGTGTCTTTGTCTAAGCGGTGGACAATCCCCGCACGAGGCACTTCCGCAATATCGGGGTAGTGATGCAATAAGGCATTGAGCACGGTACCATCGGGCGTTCCAGCACCGGGATGGACGACGAAACCTCTCGGTTTATTGATAACCAGTAAATCGTCATCTTCGTAGACGATGTCTAGGGGAATGTCCTGAGCCTCCCAGCGCTGTTCATCTTCAAGCTCAGCTTGCACCGTGATCACTTCCCCTCCCATCACTTTGATACGAGGCTTGGTAATGACGTCACCATCGACGACAACTTTGCCAGCCAGTAGCCACTCTTTTAAGCGCGAGCGGGAAAAATCACTAAAGAGCTCGGCGATCGCTTGGTCTAAGCGTTGACCAAGTTGGCTATCTTTTACGGTTTGAGTTAATTCTATCTGTTGGGCCATATCGAACTTTTTAAAAAACTGTGAGACTAACGCTCACAACTATGAAAAAATAATGAATAACGTTATTGTATCTGTTACTGAGATGAAAGTAACGCCCGGAAACTAATTAGCACTTAAGGAACTCTCTTCTAACATGAAATACCAAACTTTATCTGGCCTTTTGGCACTGCTGCTATTGGCAGGATGTTCGAGCAGTAAAAAAGTGATCCCAGATGTGCCGCCTTCGGTATTGTACAACGAAGCACAAACGGCGCTGCAAAGTGGTCAATGGACAACGGCGACAGAGAAGTTAGAAGCACTAGATTCTCGCTACCCTTTCGGCGCCTATTCAGACCAGGTTCAACTTGACCTTATTTACGCCTACTACAAAAGCGATGACTACGCGTTGAGTTTAGCCACCATCAGTCGTTTTAAACGCTTGAACCCGACCTACAAAAACATGGATTGGTTGATTTATATGAGTGGTCTTAATCACACCATCCAAGACAGTAATTTTATGCAGGACTTCTTTGATCTCGATCGAAGCGACCGCGATCCGGTTCCTGTCCGAGCGGCATTTCGCGACTTTAAAGAACTCTTGCAACGCTACCCAGACAGCATTTACGCCGCCGATGCCCAGCAGCGTTTGTTTGCATTAAAAAATCGTTTAGCCAAATACGACTTAGCCGTCGCGGATTTTTATCTGAGAAGAAAAGCGTGGATCGCTGCAATTAAACGCGCTCAAGAGTTACAAAAGACCTTCCCCGATACGCAAGCGGCTAAGCAGTCACTGACGATTCAGTTAAAAGCCTACCAAGCCCTTAATTTGCCTGAGCCGATTGAACGCACTCAAGCGTTAATCAAACTCAACAACGCCGAAAGTTAAGCTCGTTCATAGTATAACCACGTAAACAGGCCCTGATGACCCTCATCGGGGCTTTTTATTGGTCCGTCGCCATCCCCATCCACAACGCATTGCCCTATCATTGACCAAACAAGACATATTCAAAAAGAAGCAAGCATGGCATTAGCGGTGACCGTGGTGACGAATCCCTATGTCGAAAGCGATTGAAACGCGGTAAAAAGAGAGGAAATCACAGAGAAAAAAATCAATTCGTTTTTATTCAAACGAGATAATTCGCCAAATCTTGTTCAAGACTTAGGTAAATCTATCATTAATTTACCTGTAATAATTTTGTAAGCAAGACTTTTCACTCATTTTCCCTTTGAACTCTTGGGACAGATCACATTGATGTTTAACCGTGTTATTGACCGAAATTTTCGTGATCTATATCACTTTTTTTGTTTCAAAAAAACGTAATCTGAACTCAAGCCAACAAGAAACTCTCAAAGGAGAATGTCTATGAATATGAATATCACAGGTAAAAACCTTGAAGTAACCTCAGCCATTCGCGACCACATCGAGAGCAAATTAGGCAAGTTAGAAAAATGGCAGCAAGACATTATTCAAACCCAAGCGACCTTCAGTGAAGAGCCCAATAAAAAAATGAAATTTGAAGCGGTTGTTACTGTACCAAAAGGCAAACTCGTCGCTTCTGCTGTCCATGAGGATCTCTATGCCGCGACCAATGAGGCGGTGCAAAAACTAGAACGACAACTGAATAAATTCAGTCATAAACCCAGTGCCAAACGCGCCGCACACCCCAGTGACATTGTTCACTAATAGGTAGGGCTATCGCCCACACTCCAGCCTTATCGATATAGTGTCCACACGCTTTTCGATGTAATTTGGCCTCGAATCGAATAATAGCGCCCTCGGCGCTATTTTTTCTTGACGCTCAGATAGAGCTTGCTTATTGTTGAATCAAAGGCCTAGACAATAAAGCCAATAATTTCCATTGGCGTAAGTCAATCTCTCAATACCTTGATAGGTTGGCACTAAACCTCCCTTTTTTACGGAGGTTTTTTTATACAGGAAAGTACCCATGAGCGATCCCTCACTATCACTTGACGATATTCGTCTGCAACTCAATGAACTCGACGACAATCTCTTAAAACTGTTATCTAAACGACGCGAGTTAAGTCTCGAAGTCGCCAAGAGCAAGGTGAAAACCTCCAAGCCGGTTCGAGATGCCCTGCGTGAACAGCAATTGCTCGTCAAGTTAATTCACAATGGCAAAGACAACTACCAATTAGATGCCCCCTACATCACGAAAGTCTTTCACACCATCATCGAAGATTCGGTGTTATTACAGCAAGCCTACTTACAGAACCTAACCAATCCAGAACTGAGCCGAAAGCCGGTTTCTCGAGTGGCTTTTTTAGGCTCACAAGGCTCCTATTCACACTTGGCGAGTCGTGAGTATTTCAGTCGTAAAGCCATCGAGTTAGCTGAAATCAGCTGCCAAGAGTTTAAAGATGTCACCAAAACTGTTGAGTCTGGCCATGCTGATTACGGTGTGTTGCCAATTGAAAATACCAGTTCTGGGTCAATTAACGAAGTGTATGATTTACTTCAACGCACCACATTGTACATTGTCGGTGAGTTGAGCTTGCCAATCGAACATTGCTTACTCGCGACCAAAGAATTGCCGCTCGAACAAATCAAAACCCTCTATTCTCACCCTCAGCCACACCAGCAATGCAGTGAGTTTTTAAATCGCTTAAAAGACATCGAGCTCAAAAGCTGTACCAGTACAGCCGATGCGATGAAAATGGTGCGTGAGCTCGACCGAGAAGACGTCGCCGCAATTGGCAATGCCTCCAGTGGTAAACTCTACGGCTTACAGCCAATCAAAGGCAACATCGCCAATCAAACCGAAAATCACACTCGCTTTATTGTCGTGGCGCGCAAACCGGTAGACGTCTCGCTGCAAATCCCAGCCAAGACCACCTTTATTATGTCAACCGCACATCAAGCGGGCTCTTTGGTTGAAGTGTTATTGGTATTGCAGCGGTTTGGTATCAATATGACTAAACTCGAATCGAGACCGATCATGGGCAATCCTTGGGAAGAAATGTTTTACCTCGATATCGAAGCCAATCTCGCTTCCGACACCATGAAGCAAGTGATCGAAGAATTGACCAAGTTGACGCGTCACCTCAAAGTGCTGGGTTGCTACCCCAGTGACAACATCAAACCAACTGCGATTAGTGAAACACAATGAAAAAAGCGATATGCAAGGTGATCGTCGCCTCGTTAAATCCAGCCAAAATAAACGCAGTGGAGCAGGCCTTTTGCCAGGCCTTTCCAGAAAAAAACTTTGAATTCAAAGGGATTTCTGTTAACAGTGACGTTTCAGATCAACCCATGAGTGACCAAGAGACCTTGCTCGGTGCGCGCAACCGAGTTCGCAACGCAAAAGCCGCTGTCAGCGACGCCGATTTTTACGTCGGCTTAGAAGCGGGTATAGAAGGCAAAGAAACGTATGCTTGGATGGTGATTGAATCGGATAAGCAGCGCGGTGAGTCGCGCTCATCGAGCTTACCTTTACCTCCCAAAGTCCTGGCGTTACTCGCACAAGGTATCGAGTTAGGTGATGTGATGGATCAGCTGTTTTCAGTGCACAATATCAAACAAAAAGGCGGCGCGATTGGCCTTTTAACCAACAATATACTGACCCGAAGCTCGGTCTATCAACAGGCCCTACTGCTCGCCCTGATCCCGTTTATCAACCCGCAATGGTACCCAGATCAGCTTTAATCTCTAGGATTGAACATGAAGAGAAGTGACTGTTTTCAGGCTTTTTAAAAGAAATGAACACAAAAAATGGGCCGTCAATCGGCCCATTTTTATACCAACCCAACTTTGCAGTGACTACTCACTCAACAGTGCTCGCAATTGATTTTTTTGCTCATCAGTACACGATTTTAACTCATTCGAGCCTCTGGTGATGGTGGCAATACCGACACCAAGCATCTGACTAATTTGCCTTTGCGACAAATCGCCTTTTAACAACTCATTAAAGATATTGACTCGAGAAATAAGCGTCTGACGTTCATCAGCACTCATCAACATAGTGAGAATATCGATATCCTCATATTGATTGATGTTCTTTTTTACTAGTTCTAAGACGTCTTGCCACTGGGTAAAGTCAGGGTGTGAGGACATAACATTTCCTAAATATCAATATCGTGCTTTTTGCTCTTGCGCAGTCAAAAAAGGACCGGGTTGATTGAGCCTATCACGGTAATACAATTCAAACATTAAAATATTTTGCACATAACCGCGGGTTTCTCGAAAGGGAATCGATTCAATAAAGCGATAGGCATCGACCTTACCATCGGTTCGTTTCACCCAGCGAGTCACCCGTGATGGGCCGGCATTATAAGCAGCTAAAGAAAAAATGCGATTGTTATCGTACTGATCCATGAGCTCTTTAAAATAATGGCTACCAATTTCGATGTTTTTTTGCACCTCAAATAACTGATCGCTATTTTGATAGTCTAACTCAAATGCCTCAGCAGTATGACGCGCCGTCGCTGGCATGATTTGCATTAAACCACGTGCCCCAACCGGAGAGCGCGCGGTGACATCTAAAGCACTTTCTTGCCTTGCTAACGCCATTAAGGTAATCGGATTTAACTGATTGCGCTTGCTGTAGAAATCAAACCACCATTGATGAGCAACCGGAAATCTTAACTGCATGTTGTCCCAAAGTTTTGCTTGAATACTGGCAAATACACTCAGGTGATGCCAATGTTGCTCGCCGGCGTAGCCCGCTAACATCGCTTTTTCATCCGCATTGGCACGAGACAACAACCAATACCATTCACCTTTGGCCGCATTGATTTTATCGACATCAATCAGCTCTTCAATCCGGGTCAGCACCGTGTGGTATTTCTCGATCAGTTGCGGCTGATAAGTCAAGGTGGATCCACTGATCTTTGGGGTCACATTCAGTGCATCGGCAGCGGCCACACTGTAGAAATTGCGTCGACCTAGGACAGAAGACAGAGTTTGCTTGCCTTTGTCTGTCTCACCCAATGCCATTTGTGTGCGACCGAGCCAATAACGCCACTTGGTCGTTTGCTGCGCCTCATCAGACAACTTATCTATCCAATCGCGCATTGCTGACCAACTCTCTTTTGTCGCAGCAACGCGAAAGCGCCGTTCGACTAACGCATCATCACCACTGGCGGCTATGGTGTTATCTCGCCACTGATTCAGCTCACCATCGTCATCGAGCAATCGACCGGCAATATAATTGGCCAATTTTTTCCGTGATTTGAGATTGATAAGCTTCGCCTTTTCAAGCCAAGTCAATTGCTGGTAAGCCTTGTCATCATCAATGCGAGCATAGCGATACAGGTGACTTATCAAAATGCGTTCACCTTGAGCATGTGACGCAATCGCTTTGGCCAATGTCGTGAGTCGCTCTGGGTGTCGATAGAGTTCAATCACTTGGCTCGACCAGGCTTGCTCTTTTTGACTCGTCAAGCGTTTGGCGAGGTATGTCATGAGCGACAAATTGCGACTTTCAAACGTCAACACCAATCGCTCGAGCACGTCTTGTTCTGAGCGCTGCCCTGCACTATGCCAAGCGCTAAACAAGCCATCACAATAACCACTGACACTTTGACCGCTATGCCAAAGCTTTTTCGCACCGGCAAACGCCTCAGATTGCTGCCCCTGCTTCCACTTAGCGGTGTAATAAATACATTGATATTGTTGCCCGCGAGGTGGGGTATCGTAGAGTTGGGTAATGGAAGCCCAGTCTTGCTGCTGATACTTAACGTTCAAATAACGAGCTTTGATGTTGGCAGAAAAAGGCAAAGCGCGATACCGGTTAACAAAATCTTGTACGTCTTGAGCGGATTTATTTTTCAGATCACTGATAAAAAAACGATAGTCAAGGTAAGGCGTTAATGGGTAATCATCGAGTGAAGTACGCAACTGTTCATAAGCTCGATACGACGACTGATCAAGCAAAGTTTGCGCTTGTTGATACAGACGACGTTGTCGCTCTAATTCATCACTACTTTGGGCGCTGACTACCAAAGGCACCGCCGACAATACCGCACTCATGCCCAGAGTTAAGGACCAATACCTGCCAGAAAAGTTTGAGTTCATGCGTCTCCAATCCTTTGAACTTTGGATAATAAAATCCCTTAGCCTAATGACTTTTTCTTTGTCAATGTCACGGTTTTGACATGAGGGTGGCAAACAATGTCAACGCCACCACTAATACGCAATAACACTCACAAGCCTGTCTTAAGTTACCATTAAATAATCACTTTACCAATCGACAAACACGTTTACTGACATTTTGTCACAGACTTTTCGCTCGCCCTTTCTCACGACGCCCCGCCCCCCATTCAGAGTAGAAATTTGTCAAAAAATCACTGGGCAGCACCTTGTCAACGGTAACAAATGCCCTTTATTTGGTATAAAATAATGCCTTTAAATGCATTCATTTTAGGAACCATCGGCCATGGCTGAATACGTTTATACTATGTCTCGGGTGAGCAAAGTTGTGCCACCCAAACGTCAAATTTTAAAAGATATCTCGCTGAGCTTTTTTCCAGGTGCCAAAATTGGTGTTCTCGGTCTCAACGGTGCAGGTAAATCAACCTTACTGCGCATCATGGCGGGTATCGATACCGACATTGACGGTGAAGCCCGTCCGCAACCCGGTCTTAATGTCGGTTACTTACCGCAAGAACCCGTCTTAGACGAAAGTAAAACCGTCCGTGAAATCGTTGAAGAAGCGGTTTCCGATGTGGCCCACGCCCTCAAGCGCCTTGATGAAGTTTACGCCGCTTATGCCGAGCCCGATGCCGACTTTGACGCTTTAGCGAAAGAACAAGGCGAACTTGAAGCGCTGATCCAATCAAAAGACGGTCACAACTTAGACAACGCACTCGAACGCGCTGCCGACGCACTGCGCCTACCAGAGTGGGACCAAAAGATTGCTCATTTGTCTGGGGGCGAGCGCCGTCGTGTCGCGATTTGTCGTTTATTACTCGAAAAGCCAGACATGCTATTACTCGACGAACCGACCAACCACCTAGACGCCGAGTCCGTCGCGTGGTTAGAGCGCTTCCTCGTTGACTACAGTGGCACTGTGGTCGCGATTACCCACGACCGTTACTTCCTCGACAATGCCGCCGGTTGGATTTTAGAACTTGACCGCGGCGAAGGGATCCCATGGGAAGGCAACTACACTTCTTGGCTAGAGCAAAAAGACGCTCGCCTCCAACAAGAAGCCTCTCAGGAGAAAGCGCGCCAAAAAACCATCGAAAAAGAGCTGGAATGGGTGCGACAAAATCCGAAAGGTCGCCAGGCCAAATCCAAAGCCCGTATGGCGAGATTTGAAGAGCTGCAGACCTCTGATCACCAAAAGCGTAATGAAACCAATGAACTCTTTATTCCACCAGGCGAACGCCTAGGCGATAAAGTGATTGAAGTGAGCAACCTGACCAAATCATTTGACGGTCGTGTATTGATTGATGATTTGTCATTCTCGATCCCGAAAGGCGCCATCGTCGGTATCATCGGTGCCAACGGTGCTGGTAAGTCAACGCTGTTTAAAATGCTCAGCGGTACTGAAACCCCAGATTCCGGCACCATTGAACTTGGTGAGACGGTTAAATTGGCCTCGGTTGAACAGTTCAGAGACTCAATGAATGATAACAATACGGTCTTCCAAGAAATTTCTGAGGGGGCTGATATCATCAAGATCAACAACTTTGAGATCCCAGCTCGCGCTTATTGCTCGCGTTTTAACTTCAAAGGTGTCGATCAACAAAAAGTCATCGGTGAATTATCCGGTGGTGAGCGCAACCGTGTTCACCTAGCAAAATTACTCAAAGCCGGTGGTAACGTATTGTTACTCGATGAACCGACCAACGATCTTGACGTCGAGACATTGCGCGCTTTGGAAGAAGCCTTACTCGAGTTCCCGGGCTGTGCCATGGTGATCTCGCACGACCGCTGGTTCCTCGACCGCATTGCGACCCACATCATCGACTATCGCGATGAAGGTCAAGTAAACTTCTACGAAGGTAACTACACCGAATACATGGAATGGCTCAAAGCGACCATCGGGGCACAAGCCGCCGAACCACATCGCATCAAGTACAAGCGAATCACGAAATAATTCGCCATCGTTCACCTTATCGCGTGTCAACACCAAAGCTGCTGATTAATCGGCAGCTTTTTTATTTAACGCGATGCTTCCTCAGTGAAAAAGCCTCTCAGTGCAGACATGATTCACCGAACACTGACTGTTTCTTAATTGACCAATCGATAATTTTCTCTACAATACCGCTCTTCTATTGGCAACTGGCCAGAACCATTTCATTTAGATACTTTAGGTTTCATGAAAAACACACTGCTCATTCACATTCCAACACGCCAAGGGACGGTGTCGTATTCATGCACTCGCGCGCGCTTACTTGCTCTGTTACTGATGATGTGGGCGGTACTCGGCGCCGTGGCTTGGTTTATTTATCAAACCACACTCAGTCAGTCTGCCTCTTATCAGGTGATCAGTCAGCTCGAAAAGCAATTGACCGATACTCAACGCCAACTGACCAATCACAAAAAAAAGCTGGCAAAAACCACCCAAGACAACCAACGGCTTCTTCTCGATCTAGAAGATAAAAATCAACAACTCGATGGCATGGTCGAGCGTTTAGATGAAGTGGAAATGGTGCTCGGGCTACAACAACCCGAACAAGACGCGAGCTCTGCAACCCTAGAAACGCGTCTCGACACTGCCGCCATCGACTCAGCCGTGCGCGCCACCTTATTTCGCTTACTGCCTAACGACAGCCCTGTCGCCTACAACCGCATCTCTTCACCGTTTGGTTCGCGAATTAACCCTGTGACTCAGCAACGTCATTTTCACAGTGGAATTGATTTAACCTGCCAACCGGGAGAAACCATCCATGCCGCAGCGGATGGCGTGGTCGAAAGTGTGCGTCCCGGAAATCAAGGATACGGAAATTACCTGACGGTACGTCACACCTTTGGCTTTATGAGTTTGTATGCTCATATGAAATCGTTCCAAGCCAAAAGCGGACAATTTGTGTCGAAAGGCGATGTCATTGGCGTATGTGGTAACACTGGCCGATCAACAGGCCCGCACCTGCACTTTGAAGTGCGCTTTCTCGGTCGTGCACTCGATCCGATCCACTTTATTGAATGGAGCCCGGAAAACTTTACGCCCTTATTTGAACAAGAAGAAAAAGTGCAGTGGTCAACGCTGGTTAACCTGATTGACAACGTGGTAAGGCTTCAATCGCGCTTAGTCAATCACGAGCAACCCAATACCGATGTCAGCCTTGCTCAAGACGACACCAAGGAGAGCCCAAAATAAGATGGGCAGGTATCACGTGATTAAAAAATAGAAAAAAGCCGCACATTGTGCGGCTTTTTTATGCGGTTACCCTTGGCGTTGAGACTCGTCCTTACGGCGAGTTTTTAACTAGCTAGGGTGACCAGCGACTGAGTCAGATTGGTCTTAAATAAACTCACTATTAAGGTCGATGAATCGCATCATTGGCCTGTTTTAACAAATGCTGACTTTCTTTCATAAAGTGCTGAGAGTAATCACCAAACCACTCACTGACTTGATTAAAACTGTCGACAAAGGCTTGCTTATCACCACGCTCTAACATCTCGACCGCTTGACCTAGGCGCTGATAAAAGCGTTTGATCATGTCGATATTCGCGTCGGAAGACAAAATAATATCCCCGTATAAGTTCGGGTCTTGGGCAAACAAACGCCCCACCATGGCAAGCTCTAGTCGATAAATCGGCGAACTTAGCTGGAGTAAGGTGTTGAGATCCGGGTTTTCTTGGCGCAAGTGATACCCGTACGCAAAAGACGTAAAGTGGCGTAAAGCTTGAATCAGCGTCATGCCCTCATCATGGGCTTTTGCCTCCATGGCACACAGACTCGCCCCCCAAATCGAAAACTGCGCCAACAACCACTGGTAAGCGTCTTGATCGCGGCCCTGACAGTGAACGATAACTTGCTTGGCCAAGCTCGGTACATCCGGGCCAAACATAGGGTGTAAACCGACCACAGGACCGGAGTGAACGGACATCATCGCCGCCAGAGGAGCAGATTTCACTGAAGTTAAATCACATAAAATACAGGATTTGGGTAACTGATTGAGTTTGCCAATCACCTCAGTGGTGAGATCAATCGGTACACTGACCACCACTAAACCTGCATCACGCAGTAGCTCATCGGCACGATGCCAGTCATTTCGACCAATCACCTCGACCTTGTAACCGGATAGGCGAAACATTTTGGCAAACAAACCGCCGAGTTGACCATGCCCGCCAATCACGACCACAGAGCCAAGGTCTGGGTTCAGACATTTAAACCCAGCGTCTTTTTCACTGGCATAGGACTCGCGCATAGTGCGTCGCAAAATATCTTCGATAAGCTGTGCGGGAACGCCCGCTTGCTCCGCCTCTTGGCGCCTTGACGCCAGCATCGCCGCTTCGCGATCGGGGGCATAGATAGGCAAACCGTGCTGACTTTTTACATCCCCAACCTGCTCAACCAACGCCAATCGCTGTGCGAGAAGCTCGATCATTTGCTTATCGACGGCATCGATTTGCTCTCGCAATGCCGCTAGTTCAACTGCCATCTTAATGTTGTCCTTACACCTTGGGTAAACGCGCTACCAATGCCTTAGCAAGATCAGAATGCGCTTGTTTTAACAAAGATTCCGTCGATTGCCAATTAATGCAGGCATCCGTAATCGACACGCCGTATTCCATTTGCTCGAACGGTTGATCGGCCGACTGATTGCCCTCGTTTAAGTGACTTTCGATCATCAAACCGATAATAGAACGGTTTCCCTGCTGAATTTGATGGAAAACGTCTTCTGCAACCAAAGGTTGACGACGGTAATCTTTACGCGAGTTCGCGTGGCTGCAATCCACCATCAGTGACGGCTCTAAATTCGCCGCTTGCATTTCTTGTTCACATTCGGCAACCGACACCGAATCGTAGTTTGTTTGCTTGCCACCACGTAAAATGACATGACCATTATCATTGCCTTGTGTCGTCAGCAGCGCCACTTGCCCTTCGCGACTGATGCCCATAAAGCGATGGCCTGAGGCCGCGGCTTTCATGGCATTAATCGCCGTCGACAAACTGCCATCGGTACCGTTTTTAAAACCAATTGGCATAGAAAGACCACTGGCCATTTCACGGTGAGTCTGTGATTCCGTCGTACGAGCACCAATCGCTGCCCAACTGAAGGTATCGGCTAGGTATTGAGGGCTGATAGGATCGAGGGCTTCTGTCGCCAAAGGAATGTTCATTTCAGCCAAATCGACCAACAATTGACGACCGATATGCAAACCTTGCTCAATATCAAAACTGCCATCGAGATGAGGGTCGTTAATCAAGCCTTTCCAACCCACTGTGGTTCTCGGCTTTTCAAAGTACACTCGCATGACCAAATAGATGTGATCGCCAAGCTCTTCAGAAAGTGCTTTTAGGCGCTTAGCGTAAGCTTTCGCCGCATCGATGTCATGGATCGAACACGGGCCACAAACCACTAACAAGCGATGGTCGCGCTTGTGGATGATATCGGCGATGGTTTTACGCGATTTGGCGATAAACTGTCGCGCTGAGTCGCTTAAGGGGATTTTTGCTTTTAATTGATCGGGCGTAATTAAAATTTGCTCATCAATAATATTAACGTCACTCAATTCACTTTTTCTCATGATACCGGCCTGTATATTTTTGTTTACACCCTAAGTACCACGACTTAGGCAATTAAGAGAGTAGACAAGATATCAGGCGTAAAAATAAAATCAACCGTAAAGAATAAAAAACATGGTTGTAAAAGATATTTTACACACTCAGTAATAACGATTGTGCTTGTTGCCAACGCGGACAAGCCCGGTAGTTGCGCATTAACCTGCTGGAATCAGACAATAAAACCGCCGCTTTTGCAACCTCTCGATAACTGAGCTCATCAATAATGCTTTGTTGGGCTTTGTGATCGTTACACACTAGGATCATATCGCACCCCGCGTCGAGGGCTTGTCGGGCTCGCTCAACCGGACTGCCCATAAAACTCGCCCCTTTCATCGCCAAGTCATCAGAAAAGACAACCCCGTCAAAGCCAAGTTGTTGCCTTAAAACCGTTTTAAGCCAAAACCCAGAGCCACTCGCCGGTTGTGAATCATAATGCGGGTAGACCACATGCGCAGGCATCATGGCATCGAGCAAGCGCTGCTCAATGTGATGCTGAAACACGGTCATGTCTGCTTCAAAAAGGTCATTGCGATGATCAAATGGGGTTTCGAGGTGTGAATCCGCCACCACACCACCATGGCCGGGAAAGTGTTTTCCCGTCGTGGCCATGCCCGCTTCTTTCATTCCCAGCAAAAAGGCTCGACTATAACGACGGACTTCATCAAGGTGCTGACCAAAACTGCGATCGCCAATCGCGAGACACTGCTGGCCTACGTCTAACACCGGAGCAAAACTCAAATCGATGCCATGACCAAGTAATTCGCTCGCCATCACATACCCGCCGGCTTTGGCGAGTTCCAGGCCGTTATCGTATTGATGGTAGGCAAAAGCACTTGGCAAACGGGTAAAGCCTTGTTTAAAACGCTGAACTCGCCCACCTTCTTGATCCACACCAATTAAAATGGGCCGCTTGGCAACCCGGCGTATCTCGGTTGTCAATGCTTTGAGTTGCTCACTATTTTGGTGATTGCGGGCAAAGAGGATCACGCCACCGACAATCGGCTGCTGTAAGCGCAGGCACTCTTGTTCACTGAGTTGATAACCTGCGACATCAATCCACAACGGTCCCATATTTCCCCCTATTGAAGCCTTGGCTTTCACATTGTTCGATTTCGTTCTATGCTATTGAAGCAACGAAGATAATGTATCACAACTACTGAAAGTATTTCGTCAAAGCCGACAAAAAACGTCCTTTAAGTCATGCCGAGGAAAAATCAATGACAGCGCTGTACATTGGAATCATGTCAGGCACCAGCCTAGACGGTATTGATACGGTATTGGTCGATTGTTCGACCCCGCAATGCCAACTGATTGCTCACCATCAAACGCACATGCCGGCAGACATCAAACGGCACATTTTATCGATAAATCAAGGGCAAGCGACCGATTTACCTTTTATTGGTGAGCTCGATTATCGACTCGGCCATTTATTTGCCCGCAGCGTTCAACAATTGCTGAACAAGGCACAAGTACCGGCCGAACACATCTGCGCCATCGGCAGTCATGGACAAACGGTATTCCATCAACCCGATGGTTGTACTCCTTTTACCATGCAACTTGGCGACGCCAATATCATCGCGGTTGAAACGGGTATCGATACCGTGGCAGACTTTCGTCGTAAAGACATGGCACTGGGCGGCCAAGGCGCCCCACTGGTCCCGGCTTTTCATCGCGCTATTTTTCCCCCTCAGAGCTCGACTCAAGTGATCCTCAATATTGGTGGGATTGCCAATATCACGGTTTTACCGGACGATGGCAGTATTATCGGCTACGATACCGGACCGGGTAATATGCTCATGGATGCCTGGTGTGAATACCACATTGGCAAGCCTTATGATGAACACGGCGAGTGGGCACAGCAAGGTCAAATCATTACGCCACTATTGAGTCGCTTAATGCGTGACCCCTATTTAGACAAAGCGCCACCGAAAAGCACCGGGCGAGAACATTACCACCTCGAGTGGCTGACCCATCAAATCGGCCAAACGGACTACCAAGCCGAAGATGTCCAACGCACTTTATGTGAATTTACCGCCGCCAGTATCGCTCACCACATCCATCGACACCAGCAAGGCCCAACGCCTCAAGTGTGGGTTTGCGGGGGCGGAGTACACAACCCACTATTGATGAAACGCCTTGCAGCTCTGTTGCCCGAATGGCAAGTCAAAGCGACCGACAGCCGAGGTTACAGCAGCGATTATATGGAAGCCATGGCCTTTGCCTGGCTTGCCAAACAACGACTGACCCACCAAGTAAGCAATGTTCCTGAAGTGACAGGAGCTCGTCAAGCTGCCTCACTTGGTGTGATTTATTACGCATAACGGATTGTTTTATGAACCACTCTATGTCTCAACACAGTTTACAACAACTGCTCTCAGAATCGCGCAACCCCGAGACCATGGATCTCGATACCTTAGACCCGCTTTCCTTAGTGACCGTCATCAATCGCGAGGATCAAAAGGTCTCTGCCGCCATTGAAGCCGTATTACCAGAAATCGCCCGAGCCATCGAGATCATTGCCAAAGCCTTTCAACTCGACGGGCGATTAATTTACTGCGGTGCAGGAACAAGTGGCCGACTTGGGGTATTAGACGCGGTGGAATGCCCACCAACATTTGGCGTTAGCGACCAACAAGTAATTGGCCTGATTGCCGGAGGAAAAGAGGCGATGTTTGTCGCCCAAGAAGGCGCAGAAGACAGCGATGAGCTCGGGCAACACGATCTCGAGCAAATTCATCTCAGTGAAAAAGACGTCGTCGTCGGCTTAGCCGCTAGCGGTCGCACTCCCTATGTGATTGGCGCGCTCAATTATGCCAACGCCCGTGGCTGCCATACCATCAGTGTCACCTGTAACCCAAACACTCCACTCACCACCCTTGCTGATACGGTGATCTGTCCGATTGTCGGCCCAGAAGTGCTGACCGGTTCGACGCGATTAAAGGCCGGCAGTGCGCAAAAAATGGTGCTCAATATGCTCACGACAGCCAGCATGGTACGCGCTGGCAAAGCGTATCAAAACCTCATGGTCGACGTGAAAGCAACCAATGTGAAACTCAAAGCGCGCAGCGTCAAAATCGTTATGCAAGCCACTGACTGCAGCGAAGAAGAAGCCCATCAAGCCTTACTCGCCAGCGATCAGCAAGCCAAGCTCGCGATTTTAATGATATTGACCAACAAAGACAAAGATGCCGCATCGGCGCTGCTAAACCAGACCGATGGGCACCTTCGCCAGGCCATTAACTCGCTTTTGCCTGAATAAGCGCTTTGTCACCTTCTTGATACTTGATCAGCGACACGATGATCTCGCCTTCTTTTGCCTCAAACTGAGCTGGGTTTTCACATAGCGTAACCCGCTCTTTGGCATCCACTTTAAATAAAGGCAACACATAGTGCTCTTTATTTTGCAGCAGGTAATCATCATAAGTGAAGCTGTCACTCAATTTGGTGTGCTTAATTTCTGCCCCCTGATTGATGAGGCTGGCCAATTTCTTATAACTTATCTGCCCACCAAGCAGTGATTGGCCATGATATTCCTGCGCGACGTGGTGCTTGTGGCTGCCTTTTTCATTGGCGTGCTTGTGCAAGCAATACACATTGCGCTCACCAAAATAAGACAGAAATTGCATACAAGCCATAATATTAAAATGCTGATCTCGCGTGAGTGCCACCACGTGACCAAGGCCAATTAAGTTCAGGTATTCATCGGCATGAGTCGAAATGGGATTACCGTGATAATGCTCAAGACCGGCCATGCGCGCTTGGCGAATATAATCCCAGTTAGAATCAGTGACCAACACCCGGATGTTATACTTATTCAGCGCCATGGCTAACTCGCGAGCCACATCGTTCGCACCAATGATCAAAAACCCTCTTGGCGCGGGGTTTGCTACCTTGAGCGCCACTGCCAAAGGTCTGGCCGTAGCACTTTGTAAAATGACAGTGCCGATGATGACCATAAAGGTCAGTGGCACCAGCAATTCCGCCTCTTCCATCCCCACTGCGCTGAGCTTAATGGCAAACAGAGAAGAAATCGATGCCGCGACAATACCGCGAGGAGCCACCCAAGCTAAAAAGGCCACTTCAGACCAACTTAATTTGCTTTTTAACGTTGAGACAAAAATGGAGACCGGTCTCGCCACTAATAAAATGACCAAGAAAACCGACAACGCCCCCCAGCCAAGCGCTTGAAAGTCAGTAATTTTTATCCGTGCTGCCAACAAAATAAACAACCCGGTTATCAACAATACTGTCAGGTGCTCTTTAAAGTGCAAAATATGACTGATGCGAACCTCTTTGGCATTAGCCAGCCACATTCCCATCACCGTCACGGTTAATAGCCCGGACTCCGACTCAATCACATTCGACAAGGTGAACACACCTAGCACCACACTGAGCACCGCAAAAGGTTGTAAATATTCAGGTAACAACCCGCGACTGAGTACCATCTCCATCGCTTTGCCAGACAAAATGCCCAGACCAAAGCCAATCAGTAGGATCAAACCAAAAACGTGTAAACTGTGCGCTTCGCTGCTAGAGATAATAAACTCATAAACCATCACAACAAACAAAGCGCCAAGCGGGTCGATCAAAATCCCCTCCCAACGCAAGATGTTGGACAGTTTGGTACTCGGCCTGACCGTTCTTAACAAAGGGACAATCACGGTTGGCCCTGTCACCACCGTCAAACTGCCGAACAACAGCGCCAGCGGCCAATCAAAATTGAGGAAATAGTGTGCGGCAACACTGGTGATGGCCCATGAAATCAGTGCCCCGATCGAGACAATGCTCCAAACGGTATTACTTACCCCGCGAATTTCTTTAAAGTTTAAGGTTAAGCTGCCTTCAAACAACACCACCGCAACGGCAAGTGAAATCAGTGGAAAAA
Source organism: Vibrio sp. HB236076 (assembly GCF_040957575.1). Classification (NCBI taxonomy): domain Bacteria; kingdom Pseudomonadati; phylum Pseudomonadota; class Gammaproteobacteria; order Vibrionales; family Vibrionaceae; genus Vibrio; species Vibrio sp. HB236076. The sequence goes on along the minus strand of NZ_CP162601.1, from coordinate 865,695 downwards.
GTAAGTCACCGAGCAACTGCTGCGGCTGTAACCACCCCGTGATTGGGCCTGCCATAATACCGGCAATCAAGAGAAATAAAATCGCCGGCAAACGCAAACGCCACGCTAGCCATTGGCAGCCTAAACCGACGACGCCGATAAGAGCGACAGATAAGGCGATGTAATCATCATGCATAATAGTGCGAACTCCCTATGATGAGAAAGATGGGGTTAGGTCGTTAATGGTTATAATCATTCCAGCCTCGTTGCCACTGTAAGCGAAATTTTTTACCTTGAGGCATGCCGTTGCACACGCCGAGGTAATCTTGACCGAACAAGCCGATTTGATACGCGAGATCGGGATTGCAATACTCCTCGATACCCGCTTGATAGCCCTGTTCGTATTGTGAGAAATTGACTGTCCCCAATTGATTTAAGTTGGCCATCGAACGCGACTCCTGACCTTTAATCCCATCTTGGTAACCAATCTGATGCCACTCACCCGCTTTGGCAAGCTGTGCTGTGCGTTGCTGTGGTGAAGCGACGCAAGCACTGAGTAACACCATGGCGCTACAACAAAATACACTCTTCGTTTTCATTGGGTTATTCTCTTTTTAGACTCTCATACGTTTGCTAATCAATGATAATGACACGCTTCCACTTTTATTGTTGCGACTCAAACTGCCTGCTGACACCGCTATCCTAATCGGCAAACGGTGAAGGGGTCATGACAATCTGGCTACATACTCTGCTGAGCGACGGGTCGATCACACGCCCAGATTCCCTGTCGTCACAACCGCGTTTGGTTGCCAATTTTATCGCCAACCAAAGCCACGACAATTTGCGCAAAACAAAGCAGCGAAGCAAACCAAGTTTCCCTGCCGCGGTCAAGTAAAAATATGACTTCAATCACACTCAGTTACTTTTTTAGATCGCTTGTGAACACGGTAATACCACTTAGTTTGCTATACGACCGCTTAATGAACTTCTCGCACCCTTCTGCGTCACTCTGATTTACAGTACCCGCATTCGCTCAATCGTTTGTCTTACTTTCACTCAAAAGGATACCTCGCTATGCTCTGGTTTATTATCTGTGTCGTAGCACTGATCGCAGGCTACGTAATCTATGGCACTTTTATTGAAAAAGTGTTCGGCATTAAACCCTCTAGACCAACCCCTGCACACAGCCAGCAAGATGGCGTCGACTTTGTGCCTATGTCGACCCCTAAGGTCTACTTAGTCCAATTGCTCAATATTGCTGGCGTCGGCCCCATTTTTGGTCCTATTATGGGCGCACTTTACGGTCCTTCTGCCATGCTTTGGATTGTCCTTGGCTGCATTTTTGCCGGCGGTGTTCACGACTACTTTTCCGGAATGTTGTCGGTGCGTAATAAGGGGGCTTCCGTGCCGAGTCTGTCCGGTCGATATTTAGGCCCTGGCGCGAAACACTTTATGAACCTTTTTGCTATTGTTTTGTTGCTATTGGTCGGCGTGGTATTTGTATCCGCCCCAGCGGGGATGATCACGAACCTCATCAACGAACAAACCAGTTGGCACATCGATACCATGACGATGGTGGCCATTATCTTTGCCTACTATGTGCTTGCAACCATTGTGCCGGTCGACAAAATCATCGGTCGTTTTTACCCTCTGTTTGGCGCGTTGTTGATCTTTATGTCGGTGGGTTTAATCACGGCGGTTGCCCTCTCAGACCAATACAGTGTACTGGGTAACTTCACCTTCTCTGACATGCTCAAAAACCTCAACCCCAATGACATGCCACTGTGGCCTGCGCTCTTTATTACCATCGCTTGTGGTGCAATTTCTGGTTTCCACGCCACGCAATCTCCGTTGATGGCACGCTGCATGGAAAATGAAAAGAATGGCCGTTTCGTTTTTTACGGTGCCATGATTGGTGAAGGCGTGATTGCGCTCATTTGGTGCGCGATCGCCTTGTCTTTCTTCGGCGACTTAAACGGCCTATCCGCCGCTATCAGTAATGGTGGACCTGGCAATGTCGTTTACGCCTCTTCCTTTGGTTTGTTGGGCGTCTTTGGTGGCATCTTGGCATTTCTTGGCGTGGTTATTTTGCCGATCACTTCCGGCGATACCGCGTTTCGCTCAAGCCGACTGATCCTGGCAGAATACTTTAACGTCAACCAGAAAAACCTTCGCAATCGCCTTCTCATGGCCGCTCCGTTATTTGTACTCGGCGCTATCCTCACCCAAGTCGACTTTGGATTAATTTGGCGCTACTTTGGCTTTGCCAATCAAACAACGGCCGTCATGATGCTGTGGACCGCGTCGGCTTACTTGCTGCGCCACAACAAACTGCACTGGATTAGTACCATCCCAGCTATCTTTATGACTGCAGTGTGCATTACCTTTATTCTCAACAACAGCACACTTGGATTTGGTATCGCGATGAACATTTCGACCGCGCTTGGTATCCTAGGCGCCCTGATGGTCACCGTCTATGTGATCAAAATCTCCAAAGGCAAAGGGGACGCGCCTCTCGACAGCGCCAAACCAGAAACCGTGTCCAACAAGGTCTCGCATTCCGCCTAACCTCTTTGCTGCCCCATCGCCATTTGGTGGGGCAGCTCTCAGTTTTCTTACGCTAAGCCAAGTACAATCAGCTCGTTTTTATTTCTTGCGATTCGAGTAGTTATGGAATTGATCCTGTCTTTGCTGCAACAAATGTGCGTTTATTTAGTGCTTGCCTATATGCTGAGTAAAACGCCGCTTTTCTTACCCATATTAAGCGTATCGAAAAAACCTCAACACCGCTTAATGGTCTATGTGACGTTTTCTTTGTTCTGTATTCTCGGCAGTTATTTTGGGTTACACACCTCCGATGCCATTGCCAACACTCGTGCCATTGGCGCGGTCATAGGCGGTTTGCTCGGCGGTCCTGTGGTTGGCTTTGCCACCGGCCTTACCGGCGGACTGCATCGTTATTCCATGGGCGGCTTTACCGATCTCGCCTGCGCCATCTCAACCACCACCGAAGGCTTGATTGGCGGTGTCGTTCACGTTTACTACCTGCGCCGCCAGCAACCACTGGCACTGTTTAATCCGTTAAAGGTCTTTACCATCACCTTGTGCGCTGAAATCGTGCAAATGCTGATATTACTATTGGTTGCGAAGCCCTTTGATCAAGCCTACCAACTGGTCGCCGAAATCGCCGCGCCGATGATTATTGCCAACTCGATTGGCGCAGCGCTCTTTATCAGTATTTTAAGCGATAAAAAAACCATCTTTGAAAAGTATTCCGCGACGTTTTCCAAACGGGCGCTGTCGATTGCGGATCGCTCTGTCGGTTTGCTCTACTCCGGCTTTAACCAAGAAAATGCCGAAAAAGTCGCGCGCATTATTTACGAAGAAACCAACGTCGGTGCTGTCGCCATTACCGACAAAGAAAAAATTCTCGCCTTCATCGGTATTGGTGATGATCACCATTTACCGGGCACACCGATTTCTTCGCCGTCAACCTTGGAAGCCATTGACGACAATCACATCATTCATCTCGATGGCACAGAGCGTCACTACCAGTGTTCAATAGATGCGCATTGCCGTCTTGGCTCGGCGCTGATCATTCCCTTGCACTCAGGAAAAGAAGTGGTCGGCAGTATTAAGCTCTACGAACCGAAACGAAAATTGCTCTCTACGGTCAATATGTCGATGGCACAAGGTATTGCTCAACTGCTGTCGAGCCAAATTGTCTATGGCGCCTATCAGCAACAGCAAAGTTTACTTGTCCAGGCGGAAATTAAATTACTGCAAGCTCAAGTCAATCCTCACTTTCTGTTCAATGCGCTCAATACCATCAGTGCCATTGTTAGGCGTGACCCCGATAATGCCCGGGCCCTGATCCAAAATCTGTCGCGCTTTTTTCGCCGCAACCTAAAACAAAATCCCTCATTGGTCACCTTAGATGAGGAGATCCAACACGTTAAGGCCTACCTATCGATTGAAAAAGCCCGCTTTGCCGACCGCCTTACTGTTGATATTGATTGCCCAGAGAGCGCTCTGAGTGCCAAACTGCCCAGTTTTACCCTGCAGCCTTTGGTAGAAAATGCCATTAAACACGGTATTGCGCAGTGCCTTGAGGGCGGTTACGTCCACATTACCATTCGTCATCAAACACAACAAAAAGCGCTGTTTATTCAAGTAGAAGACAATGCCGGTCTTTACCAACCTTACAGCGCTCAACACGATGGCTTGGGCATGGATATTGTCGACAAACGCTTAATTCATCAATTTGGCCAAAACGCAAAGCTGGTGGTGTCTTGTCAACCACACCAATATACTCGTATGGCATTTACTTTGCCTTTTTCCTCATGAGGTTTGTATGATCACTGCATTGATTATCGATGATGAGCCCTTAGCTCGCGAAGAAATGTGTCTGCTGCTTGCCGAAACCGAGATGGTTGAGGTACTAGGACAGGCCAACAATGCCATTGAAGGCATGAAAAAACTCCAACAACTGAAACCGGATGTGGTATTCCTCGATATTGAGATGCCACAGGTCTCTGGGTTAGACATGCTGGCGATGCTCGACACCGATACCATGCCACACATTGTCTTTGTCACTGCATTTGAGCACTACGCCTTACAGGCCTTTGAAGACAACGCGTTTGATTACTTGCTCAAACCCGTCGAGCCAAGCCGGCTGAACAAAACACTATTGCGATTGAAAAAAGCACAACTCGATCAACAAGACTTCTCCTCGGTTACGCCAGAGCGCTTAAGCCAAATCCCTTGTGTCGGTCATCAGCGGATCTTTTTTATCCCCCAGCAGGAAATAGAATGCGCTTACAGCGATTTACGCGGTGTCCATCTCGTTACCGCGCAGCAAACCTCAGACACGCAATTAACCCTTAAAGTATTAGAAAACAAAACCGACCTAGTGCGCTGCCATCGCCAGTATTTGGTGCGTTTGGCCTCGATCCGTGAAATCAAGCTGCAAGACAACGGGCTCGCCACCCTATCGACTCATAGCGGTCACAGCGTTCCAGTTAGCCGGCGATATTTTCGCAGTTTAAAAGACGCCTTAGGCTTAGGATTAAGTCAGTAGCCCATTGCCCCTACCCCATCGTGGAAAAAGGGGCAATAAGGCCAACGGCCCCCCCCCCTTGGAGTGACAATCAACGGCAGCGTCCATGTCATCTCACCACCCAGCCTTTTACTGGAAAATTGACCGCAACTTCACCATCTTCGCTAGTCTTATGGACGCTAACAGGAGTAGACTGGAGAGACTTTTCACCACCTTGAGGATTGAAAACATGGAACAAATTAAAAATAAGCGTCTTCTCAACGCCCTGTGCCCTGCCAGTGATTCAGCAATTGCTGTCGACAACCCCGCTACCGGCGAGATCATCGCTTATGTCCCTTCTTTTTCAGCCCAACAAGTGGAAGCGCTGATTGCCAAGTCAAAACAGGCTCAACGTTCGTGGCAAGCGATCAGTGCTGGCCAGCGCAGTGATATCCTTTATCGCTGGTATGAGTTGATGTTGGAAAACCAAGATGATCTCGCCCGAATCATGACCTTAGAGCAAGGAAAACCTTTGCAAGAGGCCCTTGGTGAAGTCAAATACGGGGCGTCATTTATCAAATGGTTTGCTGAAGAGGCACGACGAACACTCGGTGAGACCATTCCTAGCCCAGCCGCCAATAAGCGTTTGATGACCGTGAAACAAGCGGTTGGGGTGACCGCCGCCATTACGCCTTGGAATTTTCCCATAGCGATGATCACTCGCAAAGCCGCTCCGGCACTCGCAGCAGGGTGTAGCATGTTAGTCAAACCCGCCGCACAAACGCCCCTCAGTGCTTATGCTTGCCTAGAGTTAGCCTTACAAGCGGGTTTACCCGAGGACTTACTCACCATCGTGAATCACCAAGATGCCAGTGTGATCGGCGATATTTTTTGCCAACACCCAGACATCAAGAAACTGTCTTTTACCGGCTCAACGAAAATTGGCCGTTTGTTGATGGAACAATGCGCTAACACTGTAAAACGCACGTCCATGGAGCTCGGTGGCAACGCGCCGTTTATTGTCTTTAATGACGCCAATCTCGATGATGCGGTACAGGGCGCCATTACCTCCAAGTTTCGCAATGCCGGCCAAACCTGTGTTTGTGCCAATCGCTTTTATGTCCAACGTGACATCTACGACCAATTTGTTGAAAAGTTTGTCGCCGCGGCCAGTCAACTCAAGGCCGGTCAAGGGTTACAAGCCGATACCGACATTGGCCCACTTATCGACGATCGCGCGAAACACAGTGTGATGGCTCACCTTGAACGCGCTATCGAGCAAGGCGCGCAGCTCGCTTTAGGTGGCAAGGATTTAGGGGGTCGCTTTGTCGAACCCAGCATACTGACTCAAGTCACGGCCGACATGGACATTGTCCAAAGCGAGATTTTTGGCCCGGTAGCGCCCGTTATCGCCTTTGATGATGAAGAAGACTTAATTCACCAAGCCAATGACACCATCTACGGCTTGGCCAGTTATTTCTATACCGCCTCTATCCCGCGCGCCTTTCACGTCGCCGAAGCCCTTGAATACGGCATGGTCGGCATTAATGACGGTCTGATTTCAACCGAAGTCGCCCCATTTGGCGGCGTCAAACAATCGGGCATTGGTCGCGAAGGAGGCCATCAAGGTATCGACGAGTACCTCAACATCAAATACCTGTGTTTTGGTGGGCTATAGGTCATACCAATCGCAATGTCACGGCCCCGGTGTTCCATCGATGCTCGATAAAAAAATGCGCCACAACGGCGCATTTTTTCTCATCGGCCATGGCCGTTTTTTTCAAGCCAACTCGGTTAGCCCACTTGGGTGATCTGCAGCTCTTTTGGCACCTCAAAGACCATATTTTCTTCTCGGCCCAACACCTCTTCGACCTCGTCCTCTGCCCCTAAGCTTTTGATCCGTTCAATGATCTGTGCCACTAACTCTTCCGGCGCTGACGCCCCGGCGGTCACGCCCACTTTATTGACCCCCTCAAACCAAGCGGTATCAATATCTTCAGCCGTATCAATTAAATAGCCTGGCGTACCTAGCTTCTCAGCCAACTCTTTTAAGCGCGTGGAGTTGGAGGAGTTCTTCGACCCCACCACAATCATCACGTCGACTTCTCGTGCCATTTCTCTTACCGCGTCTTGGCGGTTTTGCGTCGCGTAACAAATATCGTCTTTGCGCGGGCCTTGTATATCGGGGAACACACGGCGCAATTCATCAATCACATCGGCGGTTTCATCGACAGACAAGGTGGTTTGGCTAACGTAATGCAGATGACTTTGATCTTGAACTTTGTTTTTCAAACCCGCGACATCTTCTGGTTTTTCAACTAAATACATCCCGCCAGTTTCACTGTGATACTGGCCCATCGTCCCTTCAACTTCGGGGTGACCGGCATGGCCTATCAACACCACTTCCATATTGCGGCGACTGGCACGAGCCACCTCCATATGAACTTTAGTCACCAATGGGCAGGTTGCATCAAACACGGTTAAAGCGCGGCGTTTGGCCTCTTGTCGAACCGCTTGTGACACACCGTGAGCAGAAAAAATGACAATACTGTCGTCAGGCACTTCATGCAACTCTTCAACAAATACCGCCCCACGGCGTTTTAATCCTTCAACCACAAAGCGATTGTGTACCACTTCATGACGTACGTATATTGGGGGCTGGTAAAGCTCTAAGGCGCGTTCTACGATGCTAATCGCTCGATCCACCCCAGCACAAAAGCCTCGGGGATTGGCTAACAATATCTTCATTTTGTCGCTCTTGCTATTGGGTAACTCAACTATTCTACCGCTAAAATTTCAACTTCAAAAGTCACATCTTGGCCCGCGAGGGGATGATTAAAATCAACGGTGACTGAGTCGCCAATAATCTCGGTGATGATGCCAGGAATTTCCATCCCATCTGGGCCAGAAAACGCCATGATGGTGCCAACTTCAACCGCGGCATCGCCGACAAATCGACTGCGATCCATATGGTGGATGTTATCGGGATTTGGCAAACCAAAAGCGTCTTCCGCTTGCAGAGGAATCGATTGTTTATCACCGGGCTTTAAGCCGATTAAGCACTGCTCGAAGTTCTCACTCAGGCTGCCATCACCAATCACTAATTTGGCGGGTTTTCCTTGATTTAACGTGCTGTCGGCCACCGAACCATTGGCCATAATAATACTAAAATGCAATGTCACCAGAGAGTTTTGGGTAATCATAGGATCCCTTCTTATGCGTTTCTATGAAGCCACCACCAACGAGCGTTTACGCCATTGGTGGTGATAGGAGCAAAATAACCGTGAAAAAAAGCGCCATCGTAATGACAGCGCTGAAAAGACGTCGCGAGCGTTATTTGCCCTCGGGCTGAGAGCGAAAACCATCTAATATGATCAACGCCGCCCCGATACAAATTGCTGAGTCTGCCAAGTTAAACGCCGGCCAATGACTGTTACCCCAGAAAAAATCGAGATAATCGATCACAAAGCCATGCACAATGCGATCAAACACATTGCCAATGGCGCCACCGACAATTAAGGCGTATGACACGTTATTTAACGCAGGCTTGGCCGGTTGACGGCGCATGGAAAAGAGCAAAAAAGCACTCACTCCAATGGCAATGGCGGTAAACAACCAACGCTGCCAACCACCTTCATCACTCAAAAAGCTAAACGCCGCACCGTGATTTTGTACGTAAAGTAAGTTGAAAAAGGGCAGTACTTCTATGCGGTGTTGCCACCCCATCGGAATTGTGTGAAGCACCAAAAACTTAATAGCTATATCAGCGACAAACACCAGAATGGCCAGCCACAGCCAGCGCATTCCAGATTGTTGCCAAGTCAGATTAGATTGGCTCATGAGTATCCTATTGGTTAAGCAAAGTGACGGCTCTCGCCCTCTCCTTCTACGTTGGACACACAACGTGCACAAATAGTTTCGTGACCTTCAATATGACCGACTTCTGGGGTGTGGTGCCAACAGCGATCGCACTTCTCAGCGTCGGTTTTGGCCACTTCAACCCACAGTCCGTCAAGCTCGGTTTCTTTCGCTTGCTCTGATTTGTCATTTAAGCTAACGACGTTGGCCGCGGAAGTTAACAGCACAAAACGCAACTCGTCTTGCAAGCGGTTGAGTACCTCAGCAATCTCATCAGAAGCGTACAACGTCACCTCAGCTTGCAGTGAACCACCAATGGTTTTTTCGTTACGAGCCGCTTCTAACAACTTATTCACCGCCGCACGCACTTCTTGGACTTTCAACCAATCGCTGTTGCTGATCGCTTCATCATCAGAAAGTGCAAAGAGATCTTGATACCACTCTTCTGTAAAGACGAACTTAGCGCGTTGGCCTGGCATTTCATTCCAAATTTCATCCGCCGTAAAGGACATAATCGGCGCCATCCAGCGAACCAAGGCTTCAACAATGTGATACAAAGCCGTTTGACAACTACGCTGAGCATGACTGCCACGTTTTGCGGTGTATTGACGGTCTTTAATAATATCGAGATAGAAAGACCCCATCTCAATAGAGCAGAAACGCATCAGACGCTGAGTGACGGCGTGTGTGTTGTACTCTTGATACGCCGCCAAAATGTCTTGTTGCGCCGACAAGGCTTGGCCGACAGCCCAGCGATCGAGTGCCACCATGTCTTCTGCCGCCACCATATCGGTTTCAGGGTTAAATCCATTGAGGTTGGCGAGGAAGAAACGCGACGTATTGCGAATACGGCGGTAAGCGTCAGCACTGCGTTTGAGAATTTCATCAGACACAGCCACTTCACCGGTGTAATCGGTTGAGGCCACCCAAAGGCGCAAAATATCGGCACCCAGTTTATTGGTCACATCTTTTGGCGCCACCACGTTGCCCACCGATTTCGACATTTTACGGCCTTGACCGTCCACGACAAAACCGTGAGTAAGGACTTCTTTGTAAGGCGCAACATCGTTAATCGCAACCCCAGAAATCAATGACGACTGGAACCAGCCGCGATGTTGGTCGGAACCTTCTAGGTACATGTCGGCTTTGTGGCCGTTGAACTCTTCGCGGTTGTCGACCACGGCAGAGTGTGTCACACCTGAGTCAAACCACACGTCGAGTGTATCTAGGACTTTTTCGTAATTTGCCGCATCGTCCGCGCTTAAAAGCGTCTCAGGCTCGACGTCCCACCACGCTTGAATACCTTTTTCTTCAACAAGTTGAGCCACTTTTTCTATCAGCTCAAGCGAGTTAGGGTGCAATTCAGCGGTTTCTTTATGGACGAATAACGCAATCGGAACGCCCCAAGTACGCTGGCGAGAAATACACCACTCTGGGCGACCTTCAACCATGCTTTCAATGCGATTTTGTCCCCAGTCTGGCATCCACTGAACCCCTTTGATCGCATCGAGGGCTTTGGCGCGCAGACCCGCTTGATCCATAGAGACAAACCACTGTGGCGTCGCGCGGAAAATGATCGGCGTTTTATGGCGCCAGCAATGTGGGTAGCTGTGCTCATAAGCGTGGTGATGCAGTAAAGCACCGCGCTCTTTTAACACCTCTAACACCGAATCATTGGCTTTAAAGACGTGTTGACCGGCGAACAAATCGGTATCGGGAAGGTAAACCCCGTTCGAACCAACCGGGTTAGCCACCTCAAGTTGATACTGCTGACCGACCGCAAAGTCTTCTTGACCGTGACCAGGCGCGGTGTGAACCACACCGGTACCGGCATCGGTTGTCACGTGATCGCCCAAAATAGCAGGGACAGTAAAATCGTAAAACGGGTGTTGGTATTGCGTTAGCTCGAGCTTGGCACCACTCGTAAAGCCCAGGTTGTGATAGTGCTCGATCCCGGCGCGATCCATGACGTCTTTCACTAACTCTGCCGCTACAATGATGCGCTCAGGGTTGTCGCCTTCAATTTGGACTAAAGCGTACTCAAGGTCCTCGCGCATACACACAGCGCGGTTAGCTGGTAAGGTCCAAGGCGTGGTGGTCCAGATCACGACAGAAACATCGCCCTGCCCTGAATGTCCTTGCGTCAACTCAAACTTGTCGAGTACCGCCTCTTGGTCAGCGGCTTTAAAACGCACATCAATTGATGGAGAGACTTTGTCTTTGTATTCCACTTCCGCTTCAGCCAACGCACTGCCACAATCGGTACACCAATGCACCGGTTTAAAACCTTTGAGTAGGTGACCTTTGTCGGCAATTTTACCCAAGGCGCGGATAATATTGGCTTCGGTGGCAAAATCCATAGTGCGGTATGGTTTGTCCCATTCGCCCAGCACACCCAAGCGTTTAAAGCTTTCTTTTTGCCCTTCCACTTGACCTGCCGCGTATTCACGACACTTTTGACGAAATTCAGCGGCGCTGACCTTGTGGCCAGGTTTACCCACTTTTTTCTCAACCATCAACTCGATAGGCAAACCGTGACAGTCCCAACCAGGGACATAAGGTGCATCATAGCCAGACAAGGTTTTGGATTTGATAATAATGTCTTTAAGAATCTTATTGAGAGCGTGGCCAATGTGAATATCCCCATTCGCATAAGGAGGGCCATCATGCAAAATGAACGATTTTTTACCTTTTTTTGCTTCACGGATGGCACCGTAAAGGTCTTCTTTATACCAGCGCGCCAGCATTTGTGGCTCACGATTAGCCAAATTGCCGCGCATCGGAAACCCTGTTTCAGGCAAATTCAGGGTATCTTTATACTCACTCATCGATTCTTAATTCCGTTGTGTTGGGCGAAGTTAGACATTATGCCAGTCGGTGGTCAAAGCCGACTAACGCTTAGACTGAAGCAGCCACACCCGAGCGGCTTCAGCATCCAATTCAATTTGTTGTTTTAGCGCCTCAAAAGAGGCAAATTTTTCTTCGTTTCTCAATTTGTGCTTGAGCACCACCTCAAGCTGCTGACCGTATAAATTACCGCGGTAATCAAATAGGTGAACTTCGAGCTGTTGGCGCGAGCCATTGACCGTGGGTCGATGGCCGATATTCGCCACACCACCAAAGGTAGCGTGGCCATCAACGCCTTTTACTTCCACTACATACACCCCAGACACCGGTGATACACAGCGTTTAAGAGGAATATTGGCCGTTGGGAAGCCAATGGTGCGGCCCAGTTTTCGACCGTGTGACACTCGACCTTGAATACTGTATTCCCGCCCGAGCATCACCGCCGCTTCTGCAAATTTATCTGCAGCCAAAGCTTGACGAATCAAGGTACTGCTGACACGTGCGGTTTGCAAACAAAAACTTTGCGTACTAACAACCTCAAAGCCATATTGCTCACCTGCCGCCTTGAGCAGTTCAAAGTCTCCTTGGCGTCGACGACCAAAGCAAAAGTCATCGCCAACCACGAGAAATTTAACACCCAAACGCTCGACCAACAAGTCGCGGATAAAGGCTTGCGCTTCAATATGAGCAAACTCGGCGGTGAAATTAACGCACAGCAGTCTATCTAATGACAACTTGTTCAACTGCACAAGTTTATCTCGCAAACGCGTCAAACGAGCGGGGGCTTTGTCTTTGGCAAAGCGCTCTAACGGTTGAGGCTCAAAGGTCATCACAACAGAGGGAAGGTTAAGGGCTTTGGATTGCTCTGCCACTTGCTTAAGTACCGCTTGGTGGCCCAAATGCACCCCATCAAAATTACCGATTGTCAGTACACACCCGTGATGGTGAGATTGAATATTGTGAATTCCTCGAATTAATTCCATCGATGTGTTACCTGTGCCTCTGTTGATTTCTAATAGATGAAAACTGGCGGATTATATACTTTTACATACGCTCTGTCGCTGACTTTACATGCTTTAGTCGCCAACCGAGCAGCAACAAGGTTAATAAATAAGCACAACTGCCAAGACCAATGTGCAAGAGCAATTGCATCACGCGTTCAAATAGCGACCATTGAACCCACTGTGCCAACGGCGGTAACTGCCAATTGAGCACAAGCGCCATCACCAACGCCGCGGCCGATACTCGGCCCAGATACCACGCCGTCGCTTTGGTCACTCGATACACCTGCGCGCGATGCAAACCGCGATACAAGAGTAACATATTCAATAAGGCCGACAACGACGTGGCCATCGCCAAACCAACATAACCGTAAAAATAAGCAAAAATGGCATTGAACACCATGTTGGTAACCATGGCAATAATACCAAAACGCACCGGCGTTTTCGTGTCTTGTCGCGAGTAATAGCCAGGTGCCAACACCTTGATCAACATAAAGCTCAACAAGCCACTGGCATACGCCAATAAAGACATGCCCGCCTGCTCGACATCGCTAAGCACAAACTCGCCGCGCATAAAGAGCACCATCAACATTGGTTTGGCCAAAACCATTAAGCCAAGCATGGCGGGTACGCCGAGCAACACCACCATTCTCACCCCCCAGTCCATGGTCGCGGCAAATCCCGAAGCCTCTGCGTCCACGTGTTTTCTCGACAACGCCGGTAAGATCACCGTGGCAATGGCAATGCCAAACAACCCCAACGGAAATTCGAGTAGCCGATCGGAATAGTAAAGCCAACTGATGGCCCCCGTGGTTAAAAAGCTGGCAATAAAAGTATCGAGTAACAAGTTAATTTGACTGACGGACACCCCAAACAGCGCAGGGAGCATCAGTTTGCGTATTTTGACAACGCCTGAGTGTGACCATCCCCAAGACGGTTTAACCAATAGACCCGCCTTGGCCAAAAAGGGAATTTGAAATAAAAATTGCACCAGTCCCCCCAGAAAAACCCCGCACGCTAAGGCAATTTCTGGCTGCGATAACCGCGGCGCAAGAAAAAGAGCACAACTGATGATGGCAATATTGAGAAACACCGGCGTAAAGGAAGACACGGCAAAGCGGCCAAGGGTATTTAAAATTGCCCCAGACAAAGCAACAAAGGTGACAAACCACAGATAGGGAAAGGTAATTTTAAGCAGTGTGCTCGCCAGCTCAAATTTTTCGGCTGCCGGACCGCCGTGTAACCAATCCCAAAACCAGCCGGCACCAAATAAGGCGGTGACCCCAGCCGACCCCAGCACGCCGATTAACGTCACAATCGTGACCAACACCCCCAGTGTCCCTGAGACTTTGGCGATCAATTCTCGGGTTTTGCTCTCATCGTCTTGCGCTTGGTATTCGGTTAATACCGGAACAAACGCTTGTGAGAACGCGCCTTCGGCAAATAAGCGTCGCAAGAAGTTAGGAATTTTATTGGCAAAGAAAAAAACATCCGCACTGGCACCGGCGCCCATTAAATTGGCGACCACAATGTCTCGAACTAAACCTAATACACGTGAAACCAGCGTCATCGCACTGACAATCATACCGGACTTGAGAAGTCGTTTACTCACATTTACCTCGAGACATAAAGTTAAACCCTGAAAATTAAGCAATTTAAACCAATATATGCATTTTCCGTTAGAGAAGTATTAGCATTGGCTAGAAAATGCTGTTAGAATCCACGCCATCTTAACCGCGAAGACCTTTTCATTCCAAAAAATTGTTTGGTTTCGATTGGTTTTTGCACAAACCATTTGACATTTGAGAGTAAATAAGGGATATTCCCTGCCCTTAAATCGTCAACAGAACAAAGTTTTTGGGAGTTAGACCCTTGGCAAATAGTAAATCTGCTAAGAAGCGCGCTATCCAAGCTGAGAAACGTCGCCAGCACAACGCTAGCCGTCGTTCTATGATGCGCACTTACATGAAGAAAACAGTTGCTGCTATCGAAGCTGGCGACAAAGAAGCTGCAACTGCTGCATTCGCTGCAGTTACACCAATTCTTGACCGTATGGCAACTAAAGGCCTTATTCATAAGAATAAAGCTGCTCGTCATAAATCAAGCTTCGCTGCAAAAATCAAAGCACTGTAATCGTACTTTGATAGCAACGAGAAAAAAAACCGGCCTCGGCCGGTTTTTTTATTTCTGCTTTTTCTATAGTTTAACAATACATACTCACTCACAGTAGAGGGTGTGTAACAAATTCATGATTTGTTTTACCTCTTCACTGGCTAAAGAATAAAATACCGTTTGAGCTTCTTTGCGAGTGATAACAATTTGCTCTTTTCTCAACCATGCAAGGTGCTGAGATAACGCCGATTGACTTAAGTCTAAACAACCACACAACTCACCCACAGCGTATTCTCTCTCATAAAGCAAACACAGTATTTGCAATCGACGTTCATTGGCCATGGCTTTTAACGTACTGACGGCGCGCGGGGCATTGTGTTGCATCTGCACTAGATTCATTCTATTCCCTTTACACTATGATGCCATCGGTTTGATTGAGCAATTGACTAAAATCCGCGTCACAGACATTTTTTACCGCAGGGTGTTGGATCATCCGCTCAGCAAAAATAACGTAATACTCTTCTTTTAGCTCTTCAATCGTGTCAAAGCAGTACAATTGATTTCCGGTTTGCGATTGCGGGTTAAAATAACTGGCTGGCGCCAAAAACAAACAATCGCGATGGTACGCCGCGAAGGCTTTAATCAAGGCAACGTCATCAAACTCACCGAGGATTTGCGCCTGTACGCCTTGCCGGTCTAACCACTGCATCACTTTGCGTCCCATTGCCGTGCGTCTTCCCGGTAAGATCAATGGCTTCGTGGTCAACATGTCAACTAAGGATTGTGACGCTTGACTGTTGCTGTAACTAAAAAACGCCATATTCGTCTCACCCAGTTTTTTGCTGTAAAGCCCCGGGCTCTGAGTCGAATCGACGGGGCAATCCGATAAAATCATATCGAGGTTGTGCTGAGATAAGCGCTCTAATAGCATCTCGTGAGTCGACTCATAACAGCGCAAATGAATTGAATTATCGGCGGGAACCGTGGTCATTAAAATTTTACTGACCATTTGTTTTGACAATGCATCAGCCACCCCGACTTCAAACAATATGTTGGAATGTTGGCTGTAATTGACAATATCGAGCATTTCATAGCTAAGACCAAACATGCGATCGGCGTATTTATACACCAGCTGGCCGAGCTCGGTCGGCTCAACCGTTCTGCCGTTGCGTTTGGTCAACTTGCCTTCCATGCGATCTTCTAAGGACTTGATTTGACCCGTGACGGTCTGAGGTGTCAAAAACAGTGCCTCAGCCGCTTTGCTGATAGAGCCTTGTTTGCACACCATCCAAAAGTAATAAAGATGATTGTAATTAAGGTGAGACATAAAGAAAAACTAAAATAAACACGTCTTGCATGTATAGCAAACTCAGTCAGACAATTCAATTCATCGGTTTTACCGAAATAAAGATCAGAAAAAACCAGTTTATTTCGAAACCAAGGATCAATATTTGTCATATAAAGCTGGCGAGTAAAATTAATAGCGATATAAATCATAAAGATAGAAAACATCACACCAAAAAACACAAAACAATAACTTTTAACTGTCACATTAATGAAACATAAGCGACTTATTATCGCTGCACATTTGATAAATCACGATTTGTTTTTCATCCAAAACCTCGTTGTCTCGCCGTGTTGGCTGACTTCGAAACAATCGATAACACTTTGATCAAGCTAAACCTTTTACTTGATCGAATGGAGAATGATTATGCACGACCAAGCCACCATCGCGAGAAGTGACCAGCGCACTTCCAATACCCTAAAATGGATTAACTTGGTATTTATGCTTTATTTGCTTCTTGTGGCCGTTTCTATGGTCGGAAGTGGCTTTAAATTAGCCAGTGGTGAGCACGCCAAAGAGTTATTTGCTTTTGCCTCACACCCAGTTGCCGGCCTAATGATTGGTCTACTGGCAACGGCTTTAATTCAATCTTCAAGTACCGTCACCTCTATCATTGTGGGCTTGGTGGCGGGTGGCTTACCGGTTGCTACCGCCATCCCGATGATCATGGGGGCGAATATCGGAACCACAGTCACTAACACTTTGGTCAGTTTAGGGCACATTCGCAACAAAGAAGAATTCAAACGCGCTTTTGCCAGCGCCACCATTCACGACTTCTTCAATGTTCTCGCGGTGGGTATTTTCTTACCACTTGAGTTGATGTTTGGTATTTTAGAAAAACTGTCTCATTGGTTAGTTTCCCCTCTTTTGGCCACCGGTGACATGAGTATTAAAGGATTCAACTTTATCAAGCCGTTGACCAAACCGGTCGTGAATACCGCTAAAGATACCCTAGCTCCATTAGGAGATACGTTTGGCGGTGTGGCACTGATTGTGATTGGTATTGCTGCGATCTTCTTGGCCATTACCGTCATGGGTAAGCTGATGAAGAGCTTAATGGTTGGCCGTGCTCGCGAGATGCTAAAAGGCGCCATTGGTCGCGGCCCTATTCACGGTATGTTCTCAGGCACCATAGTCACGATTTTAGTACAATCTTCATCCACCACCACCAGTTTAATGGTGCCTCTGGTCGGCTCTGGGGTTTTGAAAGTACGCGATGTCTACCCGTTCACTTTAGGCGCCAACATTGGTACTTGTATTACCGCCTTGCTCGCGGCGACATCGGCAAGTGGCGAGTTTGCCGTCTTTGCTCTGCAAATTGCGTTAGTCCACTTGTGCTTTAATGTCCTTGCCACTGTGCTTATCTACGGTGTGCCATGGTTGAGAAACCTGCCACTAAAAGGGGCGGATTGGATTTCTGACTTGGCACTGAAAAACAAAGCCATTGCCGGTGGTTATTTGCTAAGCGTCTTTATTGTCATTCCTGGTTTGATTGTTGCCTTTACCTAATAAGCCCATCAGCAAAAAAATACACACCGCAAGCGGAAGCCTACTGGCTTCCGTTTTTTGTTGCTGGCATTTTTGTTACCATAGGAACAGATTAACTCCTGGGTATAGTGAATGAACAAGATAAACCGCCAATACGAAGACCTGTGCCAACGCCTACTTGATGAAGGTGTTTGGGTCGAAAATGAAAGAACCGGTAAACGCTGTTTGACCCTCATCAACGCCGATTTAGAGTACAACATGGCGAACAATGAGTTCCCTTTGGTGACCACTCGTAAAGCGTTTTGGAAAAGTGCCATCGCAGAAATGCTCGGTTACCTTCGTGGCTACGACAATGCCGCTCAATTTCGTCAACTCGGTACCAAAACCTGGGATGCCAATGCCAATTTAAACCAAGCTTGGCTCAACAATGCGTACCGCCAAGGCGAAGATGACATGGGCCGAGTCTATGGGGTACAAGGCCGACGCTGGGCCAAACCCGATGGTGGCTCGGTCGACCAGCTCAAAAAAATCATCGACAACTTAAGCCAAGGCATTGATGACCGAGGTGAAATCCTCAATTTTTATAACCCAGGTGAGTTTCACATGGGTTGTCTGCGTCCTTGTATGTACAGTCATCATTTTTCACTGCTCGGTGACACCCTTTACTTAAACAGCACTCAACGCAGCTGTGACGTACCGCTAGGCTTGGTGTTTAATCAAATCCAGGTCGCTTGGCTGTTGCAAATTACCGCTCAAATCACAGGCTTAAAAGCGGGGAAAGCATTTCACAAAATCGTCAATGCTCACATCTACGAAGATCAAGTCGAGCTGATGAAAGAACAAGTCAAACGCGAGCCTTTTGCCGCCCCTCAATTGGTTATCAATCCAAACATCCGCACTCTAGAAGACTTAGAGACCTGGGTGACGGTCGATGATTTTGACGTGGTGGGCTATCAGCATCACGACCCGATTAAATACCCTTTTGCCGTTTAAGCTTATTGTGACAAGCAATAAAAAATGGGGCCTTATCAATATCGATAAGGCCCCATTTTTAATACCACATTGTTTTCATGCCATCTTGCTTATTTGGCTATTTTCGCGTCTTTTGACACCGGTTGACGATAAGCCCAAACCATAATCACCAAACCAAGTACTATCATAGGTAACGACAAAATCTGACCCATCGAGATCACGCCTTGAAACAAACCGAGCTGCGCATCCGGTTGACGGAAAAACTCAATAAAGGTTCTAAAGCTGCCATAACCAACCAAAAATAATCCCGATACCGCACCAACCGGTCTTGGTTTGCCAATAAACACATTGAGAATAATCAGCAGTACCACGCCTTCTAAGGCAAATTCATACAATTGCGATGGGTGACGTGGTAAAGGCCCGGCATTGGGAAATACCATCGCCCATGGCACATCACTCACGCGTCCCCACAGTTCGCCGTTGATGAAATTGCCCAAACGCCCCATGCCAAGTCCAAACGGCACCAAAGGCGCAATCATATCGGCCACGGCAAAAAAGCGACGTTGATGGCGTTTGGCATACCAAAACATAGCCGTAATCACCCCGAGCAAACCGCCGTGAAACGACATGCCTCCCGTCCATACCTCAAATAAGTAGATCGGGTTGGCTAAAAACAGATCTAAGTTATAGAACATAACGTAACCGACACGACCACCGATCACAACGCCTAAAAAGCCGGCAAACAACAAGTCCGACACCTGATCACGAGTCCAACCACTACCGGGTTTATCAGCGCGGCGGTTTGCCATCCAAAGCGCAAAAGCAAAACCGATCAAATACATCAGTCCGTACCAACGAACCGCAAGTGGCCCGATAGAAAAAATAACAGGATCAAAGGCTGGTAAATGAAGATATTCCGGAGACATAAACAAGTTCTCTTAGATAAAAGGAGGTTAAAATAACATGGTTGCAGCAACACACATTAAGAAAATTGCAAAAAATCGTTTTAGATGACGTGTTGACACCTGAGTTGCCAACATCGCGCCAAATCGCGTGGTGCAAACTGAGGTGAAAGCAATAGCAAATAATGCCGGTAAATAGACATAACCTAGGCTAAATTTAGGTAAATCCTCGGCTTGCATACCGTGGAGTACAAAGCCAAACATCCCCGACAAAGCAATCGCCCCGCCGCACACCGAAGACGACCCGACCGCCTTGCGCATCTCCACCCCGTGACGACTTAAAAAAGGCACAGACAATGACCCGCCACCAATCCCCGCCAATGTCGATACCAACCCTATGACCAAACCGCAAAATGCGGTGAAAGGGGCACTGGGCATCCTACGCTCAACCTTCGCTTGAGCAAACAGCAGCATTTGCAATCCTAAACACAAAACAATCACGCCAAACACTTTCGGCAACCATTGAATTGGAACCCTTTCTGCGACAAAGGTTCCCAAAAAACCGCCCACTATTACACCTGGTAACAAACTCACAATAGCAAGTCGCTCAATATTACCGAGTTTAATGTGATTAAATGCCGAAGAACTTGAGGTTATAATGATGCAAGCCAGTGACGTAGCCAATGCCATTGGCATCGCTAACACTGGGGGTACCCCCAAAAGAGGCAATAAATACAACAGCGAGGGGACAATGATCAGACCGCCGCCAATCCCCAATAAGCCCGCCATCACTCCGACCACCGCGCCGAGCGAGATAAACACCACGGACATGGTTAACAGCACCGCTATTTTTTCCCTGCGCGAATAAAGCCGGCAAAACCTTGTTGAACAAAAAAGTGACGCATCAATTCAAGTGTTTGGTGGCCGTGATGAAAAGTCAGCGCTTGTTGAGCCAATTGCTGCCAGTCTTGACTGTTCGTTTCGCGAATCAAATATTTGATCTTAGCGATGTTAGATAAATTCATGCTGAGACTCTCAAAGCCCAAACCGAGTAAAACTAATGCACCGAAGGGGTCCCCGGCCAATTCACCACAAATACAAACGGGCAGATTGAGGCGCTGACACTCGCGTTGAATATGATCAAGGGCGCGCAGCACCGCGGGGTGTAAACTTTCAAACACATCCGCCACCTTGGCATTGTTACGATCCACCGCCAGTAAATACTGAGTTAAATCATTCGTACCAATCGAGACGAAGTCCACTTTGTCAGCGATAGACTCGAGTAGGTAGACCATAGAAGGCACTTCAATCATCACGCCAACTTGGGGGTACACCAATCCATCATACAACTCACCAACATCATTAAATGCGTGATTAATCAGACCAATCGTATCTTCTAACTCTTGTACTCCCGACACCATTGGCAACAAAATACTCAGGTTGTCGTTGCCAATACTGGCTTTTAACATCGCGCGCAATTGAATGACGAAGATGTCGGGATGATCAAGGGTAAAACGGATGCCTCGCCAGCCCAAAAAGGGGTTTTCCTCCTCGATAGGCAGGTACGGCAGCGGCTTATCGCCACCAATATCCAAGGTTCTCATGACCACATTCTGCGGTTGATAATGACTGAGAATACCTTGGTATTGTTGCATTTGTTCGTCTTCTGAAGGAAAGCGATTTTGCATGATAAAGGCGATTTCAGTTCGGTATAATCCGATGCCATCCACCCCTTTATCGATAGCAATGTTGGTATCGGCACTTAATCCGGCATTGAGTAATAGCTCCACTTTTTTGCCATCTCGACTCACTGCTGGCTTGTCGAGTACGCGATTGACGGTGGCCAATAGTTCACTTTCTTCTCGAGCTAACGAAGAATAACGATGTTTGAGTCGCTTGTTTGGTTCAACGTAAATTTCGCCAGTATACCCATCGACAATACCGAGTTTGCCATTAATGAGCTCAGGAGTGAGGTTAGCGCCGAGGATAGCCGGTACCCCTAAAGCGCGAGATAAAATCGCCGCATGGGAATTCGATGCTCCCTCTAATGCGACAACCGCGAGAAGGTTTTCTTTATCGATAGAGGCAATCAGAGAAGCTGAGAGTTCGTTCGCCACCAAGATAACCGGGTGCTCAAAGCTCAAGGTCTCTTTTTCACTGTTGAGCAAAAAGTACAATAAGCGCTGGCCAAGTTCACGCAGGTCTTGCGCTCGTTCACGCAAATAGTCATCGGTCATCGCGGCAAAGCGCGAGGAGAACTCCTCAATCACTTGCTTTAATGCCCAATCGGCTCTATCCCCTTTTTCAATGCGAGACTTAAGCGCTTTTCGCAGCATAGGATCATTGAGCAGGTGAGTAAAGAGATCAAAAATCGCCAATGTCTCTTTGTTAAGCTCAGTGTCAAAACGCTTCTTAAGGCGACGAAAATCACTCAGAGCACTCTCAACCGCAACAGCGAGACGTTCGTGCTCTTGTTCTTTGTTCACCGTTGAAGCGGGAAACACATCGTCAAAGCTCGGTTGGGTATTGTCAAACCAAAAATGCCCAATCGCCACACCTGGGGAGCCGGGGACGCCTTTGAGTAAGTGATGAGACTGACGACCAAGTTGCCACTGACCTTGGCTTTGCGCCTGAGAAATCAACACCGCAATTTGTGCCGCCAAGGTAACTAAAAAAGACTCTTCCATTTCGTCAAACAAACGGGGGGATTTTTGCTGAATGACCAGCACACCAAGCACTTGTTTGCGGTGAATAATGGGGGTCCCTAGAAAGGAGTGATACACCTCTTCGCCAAGTTGAGGAAAAAATTTAAAACTGGGGTGCTCTGAAGCACGTGCAAGGTTGACCGGCTCAGCACTGCGCTTGACCAGGCCAACCAAGCCTTCAGAGAATTTAATGTGAATACTGTCGCCGGTAAAAGTCAGACCTTGAGTCGCCATCAGTTCGAGCCGTTGCTTGGCTTCATTGGCGAAATAAATGGTGCAACACTCCGTTTGCAAAGCGAGGCTGGTTTCCTTCACCAATACCTGCAAGGCCGCGTGCACATCATCGATGCGAGAAACCTTATCAACAATCTCCCTCAGTTGACTCAACATGATCGCTTTAACCCCTTCGTTTTTTGCGTTTCCCTTTTGTTTTTCGTTCGCGAAATGGCATCGCCGCAGACGCAAATTCTTTCATTGCTCGACGATAAACATCGCGTTTAAATGACACCACTTGCCTGACAGGGTACCAATAACTTACCCAGCGCCAACCATCAAACTCAGGAGCGTTGCCTTGCTGCATATTGATATTTGCTTCATCGCATTCCAATCGCAACAAAAACCATTTCTGTTTTTGGCCAATACAAACAGGTTTTGAATCCCACCTTACGAGGCGTTTGGGTAACTTGTAACGTAGCCAATGTCGACTCGTGGCGACAATTTTAACGTCCCTTTCCGTTAAACCCACTTCTTCGTAAAGCTCGCGAAACATAGCTTGCTCAGGAGATTCTCCCTCGTCTATCCCCCCTTGGGGAAATTGCCATGAGTGCTGTCCATACCGTTTAGCCCAGAACACCTGACCATGGTTGTTACAAATTACAATACCGACATTAAGTCGATAACCATCGCCATCGATCACTGGCTAACCTCAAGTTAAATTTTAATGCTTTGATTTTTTCACAGATCCCTACCAGTAGCAAACACAGCTACGTGATATTGATAATATTTTTTTGCTCTACACGAGGATTCACTCATTTAAGGTGACAAGTTATCAACAGAAATTGTGACCGGTCGCGCATTTTATTCACCTTTTCTGTGTATAACTTTGTGAAGAATTCACTAAGAACAATCAATTTTAAGTAAAGAACACCAGAACCCAGGTAAAAACCAACTGAAGACAAAAATATAATCAATTGATTTTAAATGAAAAAATAAAGATAACCACAAGAAAAACGCCACAGAACACATCGGTGAAAAAGCCACCAAATACAGATCGGTTAAAGATCAACCACTCTTAGGGTTATCCACATTACGACCATTAAATTTCAGATTATCGGCCAAAGATCAAGTCGATAATCATCACTAAAGACTGTTTTTTTAACCATTAAAACAAAGCGCATATTGTGGGGCTTTTTCAAGGCCACCCAACTGAGTTATGGTATGATAAATAGGTCAACGACACAGAACGACCACCGTGTGCTAAACTACCGGACGGCGTCTTTATTAAGTACACTACCTCCTCTTTCTATCGATCATCAATGAGTATGAACAGCGAACCTCAATCAGAACACGAGTTAATCCAACGCGCTCTGGCCATGGCCGGTCAAAGCTTAGCCGAACTGGCCCAACAAGCCGATATCCCCATTCCAAATAACCTCAATCGAGACAAAGGTTGGGTTGGTCAACTCATCGAGTACCACCTTGGCGCCGCCTCTGGTAGTAAACCTCAACAAGACTTTGTGCATTTAGGCATTGAATTAAAAACCATTCCAATTAGCCACCAAGGCCTACCTTTGGAGACGACTTTCGTCTGCGTCGCGCCACTGACGGGAATACAGGGCGTTCAATGGGAAAATAGCCACGTTAGACACAAATTATCACGTGTTTTGTGGGTACCGGTGGAAGGAGAGCGAGAAATCCCTTTAGCGGATCGCCGCGTTGGCGCACCGCTGATCTGGTCACCAAGCCCAGAAGAGGAACAACAACTCAAACAAGATTGGGAAGAACTAATGGAATTGATCGCCTTAGGCCAGTATCAACACATCAGTGCCAAGCACGGCCAAGTGTTGCAAATTCGACCTAAAGCCGCCAACAGTAAAGCCTTAACCCAAGCGTATAATCAAGACGGTAAACCGATTAAAACCCTGCCCCGCGGCTTTTATCTGCGCACCCAATTCACGGCGCAAATCCTGCAGCGCCACTTTATCCACTTAGCGAGGCAATGATGCCGGTCTCACTGCATCGCCGTTTATCCGCCCCCCTGACAACGCTTTGGTTGAACAAGCGGCTAGCAAAACGCGACTATGAATAAAACGTTTCACCATTGCCACGCACACGCCAACCAGTGCGCGTTTGCGGAAAATTAATGCGCCGGTGCCACCGCCATTTCAATATCGCAAAACGACTCGGCGAGCGTCTCATTGCCACAACATTCATCATAAGTATTGTGCAGTCGCAAAAAGGCTTTATCGACACCAAGGCGCAATAACTCTTCTCTTACCCCTTCGAGCGAAACATAGTGAATGGGTTTGTCCCCTTGGCGTACTGGCTCGAGATGATGCTTAAATTCGACCGCCAACAAATAATGAGGTAACCCCGAACACCCGATAACAAACACCTTGGGAGCATGGTGATGATGCTTATTGTACGCCTGAACCCACTGCTCAAATTGCTGCATTTCCATTTTTCATCCTCCGCCACACGCGTTTATACCAATCCGATTTAGCCTGTGGTCAATGATAGCGCAGGAAAAAAGCGTAAGAACAAGGCAAGAAGAGACGGTACATCGTTATGCTACCCGTGATTTTCTTACGATGTTATCGGGCTTTTAAACCGGTGAGGGCGACCCGCTATTAAGTGAGATTGGTATTATTATCATTTTAGTCAATGATGGCCATTTTTCGAGATCGATAACAGATTTTTCTTTACGCTCATCACTCGCTTTCCCTATAGTGGAGAAGATAACCATCAAAAAGGACTGGAGATGCTTTATACAAAACTCCCTCACTCAAGCCTAGAAATCAGTAAAATTGGCCTAGGCACTATGACATTTGGCGAACAAAACAGTCAAAGTGAAGCATTTTTACAAATGGATATGGCTTTGGATCACGGCGTCAATTTTTTTGATACCGCAGAAATGTACCCCGTCCCTCCCAAACCAGAGACGCAAGGCCAAACAGAGCGCTATATCGGCAACTGGCTTAAGCAATCGGGGAAAAGAGAAAAAATCGTTTTGGCGACTAAAGTGGCTGGACCGAGGACAGGTATCAACATTCGCGAATCGATGAATTTAAATCGTCGCAATATTCACCTCGCCATCGACTCGAGTTTGCAACGCTTACAAACCGACTACGTCGATTTGTATCAAATCCATTGGCCGCAGCGCAAAACCAATTTTTTTGGCCAATTAAACTACCCAGAGCACGACGAACAAGAAGAAGTCACCTTAATCGAAACCCTTGAGGCGCTGACAGAACTCGTCAACGCGGGCAAGGTTCGCTACCTTGGTGTCTCGAATGAAACGCCTTGGGGTGTGATGAGTTTGCTGCGCCTAGCAGAAAAACACGATCTTCCTCGTATTGTCTCGATTCAAAATCCTTACAACTTGTTAAATCGCAGCTTTGAAGTGGGCCTCTCGGAAATCAGCCACTATGAAGGGGTACAACTATTGGCCTACTCCCCTTTGGCCTTTGGTTGTTTAAGCGGTAAATACCTCAATGGCCAACGGCCTGAAAACGCTCGTTGTACCTTGTTTGAGCGCTTCCAACGCTACTTTACACCACAGGGGATTAAAGCCACCCAAGCGTACGTAGAATTGGCTCGAGATCACGGTATGGATCCCGTTGATATGGCATTGGCTTTCGTCAATCAAAGACCGTTTGTCGCTTCCAATATCATCGGGGCGACAACCTTGCCTCAACTCAAGCAAAACATTGATAGTATTGATGTCACTTTGAGCGATTCTATTTTAGAAGGCATTTTGGCCATCAGTACCGAGTTTTCGAATCCATGCCCTTAGAAGAGAAAGACCCAGCGCAACCGTCTTGACCGTTGCGCTTGGGCTTTGATGCAAAAGAGCGCTCGCATTAGGCCAATCACAACCGTCAAAAGTCGTGATTGGCCTTTCGCTAACTCACCGTTCTCATCCGCCACCTCACGATGCGAGTCAAATGAGCCAGTCGGCGCTGAGTGGCTTGCTCAATTGGCATTTCTTGCCCCAATGGCCTTCCTTGTGGATCAAGACCAATGTCTCTCAACAAATGCGCATTGTGCCAAGGTACATGATAGCTGCGACGGCGAAGGTTACGCCGCCATTGGCGATCTTGACGGTGCAAATCTTGTTGGATTAGCCATGTCGCTAACGAAATGTAAATAGATGGACGCATGTTATTTATCTCCGATTTAGGAGCAGAAATAACAGTGCCAATAAGACGAGATCAGACTGCTATTTCCGCAGCCTGATAAGTAGGCACGGATTAATTATTCATAGGTCGCAACACGGCGCGATGGCACATAACCAAGTACGAACCGGAGCCGCTACAAAGTAGCAAACAGGACAGATAAAAACGCGCTAATAAACCAGTTTTCATATGCCCCTCCTGAGAATAATAATCCACACAGTCATTACCCTAATGACTGACTAAATCATAACCAACAATGACAACAAAATACACAAAAATAGACACTTAGTTGAATATAAAGGTAATTACTCTGTCATTGAATAGTAAATCATGACGATTGACTATTTCACTCCTAGATGATTTAAAAATACGGAGATGATTCACTGCCTGAATCGGGTAATAAGTTGTATTTATTGAGTAAACGATACATGGTGGCACGAGAAATTTTGAGCTCTTTCGCCACCAACATCACTTGTCCATCATGATTTTCCAACGCTCGCTTTAACGCCTCGCACTCGCTTTTTTCGCGAATGGCTTTGAGGGTTGAACTTTGTTGTGGCTGTTGATTAAAATCAAAGTGCTCAAGCCCAATCACATCGCCATCACAGATCAAAAGCGCCCGCTTAATTTTATTGATCAACTCCCTAACATTACCGGGCCACGCATAGTTTTGCAGCAGTATTTCCACTTGCGGATCGAGAACGCGCTTTGGCAACCGATACTCCTGACAAAAACGGGTAATGTAATCATCCACCAAGGGCAAAATATCCGCTTGCCGTTCGCGTAAGTTCGGTACGGTAATGGGCAAGATACTTACATAATCGTACAAAGCGCGCAGCAGTCCCCGCTCGGCCATGGCTTTGTCGACCGCGGAGCTACTGGCGACTAAAATGCGCACATCAATAGACTTTAAGCCCACCGAGCTGTGTACTTGTCCGTCTTGTAAGACGTGCAGCAAGTTTTGTTGTTGTTCAAGCGACATCGACATAAAGTCGTAAAATAGCACCGTACCGCCATGGCTTTTCTCTAACACCGAAAGCGTATCGTGTTCAATGCCAATACCAAAGACTTGAGTTTCTAACGAGTAATCGCTTAAAGCGGCACAACGCACCACAGAAAATGGCTTGTGAGCCCGCGAAGACGACTCGTGAATGGCCCGTGCTAATCGCTCTTTTCCCACCCCAACATCGCCGTGAATAAAGACACTCACGTCACTGTAAGACCAACGTTTGATCATTTGTCGCAAGTGAGTGATCGCCGACGATTGCCCGGTAAATTGAGTAACCCCAATACTTTGCGACTGCCAGACGCGTTGCTCTAGCCGCACCATGCCCAATTGATGGCCTAAGGTGGCTAATAATTGATGATGAGAAGGAATAGGCACGACAAAAAAGTCGATGCAAAAGTGCACGATAAACTGGTTAATGGAAGGCATATCCATTTGCTGATCGCGGATCAATGCCATCCAACGCACGTATTGGTACGCATTGACTAGGTGAGCGACGCCATTGAGACTAAACGTGTCACGGCTGAGATCAACCACCGCAATACAAGGGCCAATGTCTTGGATTAAACTGTGTGCGGTGCGCAAATCCGAACACAAATGACAGGTCCAGCCTAAGGATTGAAGTTGCTCAAACCACTCAGGGGCTTTAGCGCCCACCACCACCAAGATTTTGATCGAGGCCGCCTCGCGAAGTTTTTTCATCGTCCCCCACTTAAGCCGAGGTTGGCCAACGTTAACCCACGGGTTAAAGCAAGCGTTTTCCCTTTATTGGCTAGCTATTGATGTGAAGCGTGACGGTTTTTAAAAGGCTCGCCACCGAACGCATCATGTCATTGAGATGATGAATAAAGAATAGTCTAAAAGTTGAACAATGTGAATGTTTTAGCGTATGCAATTCGTTAAAATTATTCCACAAACAAAAAAAACCACCTCGCAAAGAGGTGGTTTTCTCATCGTCATGGCATCAAACCGTTTAGCCTTGCGGGCGCATGGCTGGGAACAAAATGACATCGCGAATGGTGTGCGTGTTGGTAAACAACATCGCTAGGCGATCGATACCGATGCCCTGGCCTGCCGTGGGTGGCAAGCCGTGCTCAAGCGCAGTGATGTAATCGGCATCATAGTACATTGCCTCATCGTCACCAGCGTCTTTCGCATCTACTTGCGCTTTAAAGCGCGCATCTTGATCTTCAGCATCATTGAGCTCAGAGAAGCCATTCGCCACCTCGCGTCCTCCGATAAAGAACTCGAAGCGATCGGTAAAGAATGGGTTGTCATCACTGCGGCGAGCCAGTGGTGAAATGTCCGCAGGGTAACCGGTGATAAAGGTCGGCTGAATCAGTTTAGGCTCTGCCGTTTCACCAAAGATCTCTTCGAGCAGCTGACCACAAGTCCAGAAGCTTTCCACCTCGATGTGCAACGATTTAGCAATTGCGACCATACGCTCACGGTCTTGCAAATCTTGCTCAGTCAGGGCTTGAATATCTTGATGCTCTGGGTTGTAGTGTTTAATCGCTTCAAACATACTCATGCGAGCGTAAGTACCGCCAAACTCAACCACTTCGTCACCGTAAGGCAATGAGGTCGAGCCCAATACCGATAGCGCAACGCTGCTGAGCATCTCTTCAGTCAAATCCATCAAATCTTTGTAATCGGCGTACGCTTGATAGAATTCCATCATGGTAAATTCTGGATTGTGACGCGGTGATAAGCCTTCGTTGCGGAAGTTGCGGTTAATTTCGAACACGCGATCAAACCCGCCAACAACCAAGCGCTTGAGGTAAAGCTCTGGCGCGACGCGCAAGTACATGTCGATATCCAACGCATTGTGATGCGTGATGAAAGGACGAGCGGTTGCACCGCCTGGAATCACGTGCATCATCGGCGTTTCGACTTCTAAGTAGTTTTTGCTCATCATAAATTGACGAATGGCAGAGACCAGCTTAGAGCGAATGATAAAGGCGTGGCGCGAGTCTTCGTTGACGATCAAATCGACGTAACGCTGACGGTAGCGCATTTCTTGGTCGGTAAGGCCGTGAAATTTTTCAGGCAATGGGCGCAGCGCTTTGGTCAATAACTCGTACTCTTCCATATTGACATACAGATCGCCTTTGCCCGACTTATGCAGTGCGCCTTTAACACCAATAATGTCACCGATATCAAGGCCTTGATATTTTTCTTTCAGCTCTTTTTGCACCGGTTTAGCGGCGTACGCCTGAATGCGGCCAGAGGTTTCTTGCAATACCAAAAATGGGCCGCGCTTGGCCATCACTCGGCCTGCGACCGCAACCACATGATTTAAGCTTTCGAGCTCTTCTTTACTTTTGTCACCAAACTCAGCTTGCAGATCGCCTGCTAAGCTGTCACGACGAAAGTCATTAGGGTGGCCATTAGCACTGCAGTTTTGACGAATCGCGTCGAGTTTGGCGCGGCGTTCGGCAATCAGTTTGTTTTCTTCTTGTATGTGATCGTTTTGCACATCATCAGTCATAATCGATGTATCCTGTCATTCAGTAAGGCTTAAAGCCCTGATTTTAAGCTTGCTTCGATAAATTTATCTAAATCGCCGTCTAAAACTGCTTGGGTATTGCGGTTTTCTACCCCGGTTCGCAAATCTTTAATACGAGAGTCATCAAGCACGTAAGAGCGGATTTGACTGCCCCAACCAATGTCGGATTTCGCGTCTTCGTTGGCTTGCTTTTCGGCATTTTGCTTTTGTAACTCCAACTCAAACAACTTAGCGCGCAGCTGTTTCATCGCTTGGTCTTTGTTTTTGTGTTGCGAGCGATCGTTTTGACATTGAACCACAGTGTTGGTCGGAATGTGAGTAATACGAACCGCCGATTCTGTGGTATTAACGTGCTGACCACCGGCGCCCGACGCGCGATACACATCGATTCTCAAGTCGGCAGGGTTGACATCAATGGCAATGTTTTCATCCACTTCAGGGTAGACAAACGCAGAGGCAAAAGACGTATGACGACGACCACCGGAATCGAAGGGCGATTTTCGCACTAAGCGGTGTACACCGGTTTCCGTTCTCAACCAGCCGTAAGCGTACTCGCCAACGATGCGTACCGTGGCCGATTTAAGACCGGCGACATCGCCTTCAGACACTTCGATAACTTCGGCCTTAAAGCCTTTGGCCTCAGCCCAGCGCAAGTACATGCGCAGCATCATGGAGGTCCAATCTTGTGCCTCTGTGCCCCCAGAGCCTGCCTGTAAGTCAATATAACAATCTGAGCTGTCGTGATCGCCGGCAAACATGCGGCGAAACTCCAACAACTCAAGCTTGCTTTCAAGCTCGGCTAACTCGGGCTCAATTTCATCAAACGTTTCTTGATCTTCGGCTTCAACCGCCAACTCAAGCAAGCCGTCAACATCGTCAACACCTTGGACAAGGGCATCGATGGTTTCAACCACGGCTTCAAGGCTCGCGCGCTCTTTGCCTAATGCTTGTGCACGCTCAGGCTCATTCCAAACATCGGGTTGTTCTAATTCAGCATTGACTTCTTCTAGACGCTCTTTTTTGGCGTCATAGTCAAAGATACCCCCTCAGGATATTGGTCCGTTCAGACACATCCTGGAGGCGATTTTTTATAGGATTGATTTCAAACATGGTGCTCTACATTTTCGCATAGAATTTAACCGGAGAATTCTACTGAAAAATGTGACAGAGATACAGGAATTTTTTGGACTAACTCACTTGGCTCAAGCGCCATCGCCCCCTTAAGCCGAGGCGATAAACCAAACAAATCCGTCAACGCCCCCGGTTTGTTCGCCACCGATGGCTCAGCGCTTGTCGCCTGTGCCTCAAAGCGCTTCGATATGCTCAACCATCAACTGCAAAGACTGGTTACCGCGAAACTCATTGATATCGAGTCGGTAAGCCAATCGCACCTGATCCACCACCGGATCTGGCCAGCGGCGCACGTCGACGTTAAAGGCAATGGCATCGACCATCACTTGACTGCGATGCCCCTTAAACATAGGCTCTAGCATGAGCTTTAAGTGTTTTTCCGCCACTAACTTTTGGTTGAGAATTTTAAAGTGGCCATCAAAAATCGGCTCGGGGAAGGCTTGCCCCCAAGGACCGGCATTGCGCAGCATTTCTGCGGTGGCCAAGTTAAATTGTTCGGGTAATAACTCGCCATCAGAAAGAATGACGCCTTTCAATGCACTGGCATCAATGCGCTCTCTGACCACCTCATCAAACAAACCGCGAAAGACCTCTAATTGGTCGGCCTTTAACGTCAACCCCGCGGCCATAGCGTGCCCGCCAAATTTGACAATCATGCCTGGGCGCTTTTTGTCGATAAGATCCAACGCATCTCGCATATGAAAGCCCGCAATGGAACGACAAGACCCCTTGATAAGCCCCTCGCCCCCGTCGGCAAAGGCGATCACCGGGCGATGAAATTGTTCCTTGATCCGCGACGCTAAAATACCGATGACCCCCTGATGCCAATCGCGCTGAAACAGCACTAGGCCAAAAGGCAAATCTTGTGAATGCCCCAGTGACAGTCGCTCACAAAACGCCATCGCCTCTTGCTTCATCCCCGATTCGATTTCTTTACGCGTTTGATTGAGGCCATCGAGTTCGTTGGCCATGCGGCGCGCAGCGTGAATATTATTACTCATCAACAATTCGACGCCAAAGGACATGTCATCTAACCGTCCAGCCGCATTTAACCTAGGCCCAAGGGCAAAGCCAAAATCGGCCGCTACCAGTCGCGAAGCATCGCGCTTTGCCACTTCGATCAGTGCTTGTATACCAGGGCGAGCTAACCCCGCTCTGATGCGTTGTAAGCCCTGGTGAACTAAAATTCGGTTGTTGCCATCGAGCGGCACCACATCGGCCACGGTGCCCAGTGCCACTAAATCAATCAGCCCCATCAATTTGGGCTCTTGCCGACCTTGCTGTTGAAACCAACCACTACGGCGCATGTGGACGCAAAGCGCCATCATCAAATAAAAGGTGACGCCCACACCTGCCAATGCCTTAGAAGGAAAAGAACAGGTCGGCAAATTAGGATTGACGATCGCATCGGCATCGGGCAATGACTCACCGGGTAAATGGTGATCGGTCACCACCACCTCAAGGCCCAATTGCTTGGCGTGGGCAACACCGCTGATCGACGACACCCCGTTATCCACCGTCATGATCACATCAACGCCCATCGCCACCGCTTGATCCACAACGTCAGGGCTCAAGCCATAGCCGTCCTCAAAGCGATTGGGCACCAGGTAATCAACCGATTGGCAACCTAACATTTTGAGCCCAAGTACCGCTAAAGCTGAACTGGTGGCCCCATCGGCATCAAAATCACCCACCACAACGATGCGCTTGTGCTCGCGTATCGCATCAAACAGCGCCTCAACCGCCGCTTCAATACCCTGCAATTGCACAAAGGGGTGAAGCCCTTTAATCGAGGTTTGCAGTTGTTCGGCGTTTTCTATACCTCGACTGAGGTAAATGCGTTTTAAAAGGGCGGGAATATCGTCGGGTAATGCGCTCAGTTCAACCTGAGCGCGTCTTTGAATTTCAATCATATCAACTTCAGTGTTTTTTCAGCCAAACAGCGCAAGTCAAAAGCGTAGCGCTGCCCAATCGCGATTGGGCGTATCGAGCTGAGTGATTATAAGGCTTGTTGTAAGCGCTGTAGCAATGCGCTCGCTGGCAGATAACCGCCAACCATTTCACCGTTGGGCATAAAAATGGCCGGCGTTCCTGATATCTCCAACTCACGCCCTAAGTCATACTGGGCTTTGACTTCAGCGCGGCACTGATCGAGATTGCCTTCAGCGGTCGGGATAATTCGCGAGTTTTTCGCGGCGCTCAAGGCCGATTTTGGATCTTCAGCACACCATACCTTGGCCATATTATCAGCCACACTGCCGCCAAGCCCCTGTCGCGGGAAAGCCAAATAACGCACGGTAATGCCCAATTGGTTGTACTGTTCCATTTGCGAGTGTAAGCGCATACAGTAACCGCATGTGATATCGGTAAATACCGTGACAACGTATTTTTCATCGTCGGCTTGATACTCAATCGTTTGATCTTTCATCGCTGCCAACTTCTTGGCATTGATGGGCGCTTGGCGTTTGGCCATCACATCAATGTATTGCCCGTTGTCATCGAGGGTGTACAAGGTGCCGGCAATGAAGTGATCCCCTTTGAGGTTCGAATACAACACGCCGCTTGGGGTTTCGATTTCAAGTAAACCGTCGATATCGGCAGGGCGAATCGACTGCACCTCTAACCCCATATTGGCAAAGCGGGCACTGAGCGCAGCCTGATCAAACGACGGGCTTTGCTCTGCCAACGCCGGCCCACTGAGCCAACACAAGCCACAGATCATCAAAGTTTGCTTAACCCTCGCCAACGCGCTCATCACGTCCGTGTTACTACCAATCCATTTTACCATTCCTGTCACCTTTATTGGGTTACGCACGGGGGTGATGTTCACCATGCAGTTGTTTCAATCGTTCCGTTGCCACATGAGTATAAATTTGTGTGGTGGATAAGTCACTATGTCCTAATAACATCTGTACCACTCTGAGATCGGCGCCGTAGTTTAATAAATGAGTCGCAAAAGCATGGCGTAAAACGTGTGGCGACAATAAATCGGTATCAATACCGGCAATCACCGCGTAGTGATTCAATCGATGCCAAAAAGTTTGTCGCGTCATTTGCCGAGCTCGCTTACTCGGAAAAACCACATCCGAACTTTTTTCACCTAACAAGGACTGGCGACCAGTCTGAATAAAGCGCTCTAACCATTCTACCGCACTCTCTCCCATGGGCACCAATCGCTCTTTGCCGCCTTTACCCGTGACCCTAACCACACCTTGACGCAAGCTGACGTTTTCCATTGTCAGCCCCACCAGCTCAGACACCCGTAACCCGGTGGCGTACAACAGCTCCAACATGGCTTTATCGCGCAGTTCGATCGGCTCCTGGGGATTGGGGGCATTGAGTAGATCGTCCACTTGTTGCTCACTGATGTCCTTGGGCAATCGCTTGGGTAGCTTGGGACTAATTAACAAGGCACTGGGATCATCAGCGCGGTATTTCTCGCGGTGCAGATACTGAAACAAACGACGAATCGCCGACAGCATTCTAGCGCGCGAGGTTTGCTTGTAATCTTGGTCGCTAAGGTGTGTCTGGTAATCTTGCAGGCCAGATTGACTGATAAAGTTAAGTCTGAGATTGCGCGCGGCCATCCAGTTCATCAATTTGAGTAAATCGTTGCGATACGACGCTAAGGTATTATCCGATAATCCCCTTTCCATCCACATTGCATCTAAAAATTGCTCCACGACTTCCCAGTCAGGAGGCAGTGCCACCGCGTCAGAAGACATACTTTACCTGTTGATTGATATATACATTAAGGCTAATAGCTCTAATACTAGCGCGAAAGCGTGACAAGCAAAACCTCGATGACATTGTCAGTGCACAAAAAGGCCATTTACAGGTACAATTCGCCCCCAGTGTCGAAAACCGAAGAGAGTAACAATGAAAATCGGACTATTTTATGGCTCGACAACCTGCTATACCGAGATGGCCGCAGAAAAAATCAGAGCCATCATCGGTGAAGAGCTCGTCGATATTTACAATGTCAAAGACACCCCATTAAACCAAATGGCCGATTACGACCTGCTATTACTGGGCATTTCTACTTGGGACTTTGGTGAAATCCAAGAAGACTGGGCGCAAATTTGGGGTGACATTGCCACCGTATCCCTGGCCGGCAAACACGTCGCCCTTTTTGGCCTTGGCGATCAAGAAGGCTATGGGGAGTGGTTTTTAGACGCCATGGGACTATTGCACGATCAAGTCAAAGCCGGTGGAGCGCACATGCTGGGCTATTGGCCTAATCAAGGCTATCAATTTGACGCCTCAAAAGCGCTGACCGCGTCAGGTGAGCACTTTGTTGGCCTTGCCCTAGACGAAGACTCCCAGTATGAACTGAGCGACGAGAGAATTGAAAAGTGGTGTGAACAAGTGTTAGTGGAATATCACGACACGCTATAATACCAATCTCAACAAGTCTGTAGGCAATGATAGCGCAGGAAAAAGCTGGACAACAAGGCAAGCCTTTTCTTGTCAAGAATGGAATCTAAGTCGTTATTCTACATGGTGTTTTATTCACGATGTTATCGATTTTTTAACCCGCTAGGGTGACCAACGACTGAGTGAGATTGGTCTAAGCGCCTTCGTTGGTTTGGCGCTATTGGCTGACCCATTTACGACCTTAAACGATCCAATAAGGCCCGAACAACGGGCCTTATTGATTGCTTTATGTTGACAAGCCGACTCTGATTGAATCCAACCAACGCTCATCAGTTCCTCTGGTCGTTAGGCTTGCTGCAACGCCTTGGCCTTTTTACCAAACACCATCATCACGACAATCGAAATGGCGGTTGGCAGTAGCCAGCCCATACCGATGCTGAACAAGGGCAAAAAGTGCAAGGCTGATACATCAATCCCCAAGACTTTCGCCGCGTCGATCAACGCAAAGAGAAACGACACCAAAACCACCACTCGATACGCCAAGCGTGGATGGTTGAGAAAGCGACGTACAAAGCTCAGTGCCACTAAGGCGATCGCCACAGGATAAAGCGCAAATAACACCGGCACGGACAATGAAATTAACTGCGACAGACCGACATTGGCCACAAACGCGCAAACCGTGCCCAAAACGACGACCCAAACTTGATAAGAAAAGCGAGTCAAGCGGCTAAAGTATTCCGAACAAGCCGAGATCAAACCAATCGCCGTCGTCAGACACGCTAACAAGACGATCACAGACAATACCCACTGGCCGTACTGTCCAAATAAAGCTTGGACATAAAGGCTTAATACCGCCCCGCCATTATCGACCCCAGATGCAATGGTTCCGCTGGTGGCGCCAAGGTAAAACAACGACATATAAACAAAAGCCAACCCTGCTGCTGCAATAATCGCCGCACTGATAAGGTATTTCGTGGTCGCTTTTTGATCGGACACACCACGGCTGCGGATAGCATCAACAATCAACATACCAAACATCAAAGAGGCGAAGGTGTCCATGGTGTTGTAACCTTCTAAGAACCCTTTGGTTAACGGTTGCGTCAAATACTCGCCTGAAGCGGGTAAAAACGCGCCTTGCGGGTCGACAAGCACGGCAACCGCTAAGACAATCAAACCGACAAAAAGTAAGGGTGTCAATACCTTACCAATCATGTCGATCAGCTTACCTTGTGACCAAGCAAAAAAAGCGGCAATGGCAAAAAACACCACAGAGAACACCGTAAGATCCCATTGCGTCGGGTTCGGGATAAGAGGATTGACCGCCATTTCATAGGCCACTAACCCGGTACGCGGCGCGGCAAACGCAGGACCGATAATGATAAAGATCAATACGGCCATCAAGGTCGCTAAGCGCTTGGGAAGGTCTTGAGTCAGCTTTTCCCACGAGCCACCGGCAATCGCCACCGCGATAATACCGGCGAGAGGCAAACCGACCGCGGTCAATAAAAAGCCACTCATGGCCGGCAGTAAGTGCTCGCCCGCAAGTTGCCCTGCCATTGGCGGAAAGATGATGTTACCCGCCCCCAAAAAGAACGCAAAAAGCATAAAGCCCAATGCGATAATGTCTGTTAATTTTAAAGTCTGCTTCACAGCCAAACCCTTTTATATACTATTAAAATGTTGTGTGTGCTTAGTGCCAGCCTCAAGCAAGGCGCACAAAAGGCCGAGAATAATGACGAAAGCATGCCATTTTATCAAGTATTGACTAAAATCTTATTATGATTAACTGTAAAGCTGACGCACCACAGTCATACCTATCTGATTCAGTGTGTGAACAATGATAGCGCAGAAAAAAAGGGTGAGAGAAAGGCAAGAAAATAATCTAAGCCGTTATTATACCAGTGATTCTCTTAGCAACGTTATCGAGTTTTTAACCCGCTAGGGTGAGCCGCCGATTGAGTGAAATTAATATCACAGAGACAGGGGCTTGTTTGTCGATAAAAAGTGCTCACGAACAGACCTTAAGCCCTACCCTCGCTTCTCGGTGAGGGGTATAATCAGGGTTTTATCGCGACAACCTCATGACAACTCCCCCACGCCAGCGCAAGGCTTTTCATTGCAAACAATTTCGTGTCGAACAGGGCCAATGTGGTATGCCTATCAGCACCGACGGTATCTTACTTGGCGCATGGTCAGGGCGTATTGAGTCTGCTCAACAGGGCGGTGCTCTAGACATAGGAACCGGGACAGGGCTGCTGTCGTTGATGTTGGCCCAGCAATGCCCAAAGCTCGTCATTCACGCAATTGATATCGACGAGCACGCAGTGAAAACAGCGCACGACAATTTCCAGCACTCCCCTTGGGCCACTCGCTTGCACGCGGCGCAACAAGATGTACTAAGTGCTCAGTTCGATCGCCGCTTTGAACGCATTATTTGCAACCCGCCTTATTTTAACAGCGGCGTAAGCGCGCAAAACCACCAACGTGCCCTGGCTCGACATACGCAAAGCCTCGATCACCAGCGTTTGGCGCAAAAAACCGCCGAATTATTGGCAGAACAAGGACTCGCGCACTTTATTTTGCCCGCTAATGAGGGGCTAGCGTTTACGCGCTTAATGCAACAGCAAGGCTTGCATCTCACTCGAGAGTGCTTAGTGCGCGCAGAGCAACACAAACCCGTCACTCGCCGATTGCTCGAGTTTAGTCATCAACGACAAACAAGGATCAGCGAAACCACATTGAATATAAGGCATGAGAACCAGTACACCGCCGCCTTTACAGAGCTAACCCGTGAATTTTATTTAAAGATGGCGTAAATCATCTGTAAACTCATTAACAGAGTCGATATAATGCGCCTCCATTTTTGACTGATTTTTGAGTGTGGAGACTTACTTTGATCAGATCCTTTGCCGAATTAGAGCTAGACCACGCTCTGTTGAGCGCTATTGAAGCCATGAACTTCGAGCGCCCAACCGTTATTCAATCTCAAGCCATTCCCGCCGCCTTAGACGGCCGTGATGTCATGGCATCAGCCCCAACAGGGACAGGAAAAACCGCCGCTTTTGTATTGCCCGCGTTGCAATACCTGCTCGATTTTCCGCGTCGCAAACCCGGGCCTGCGCGTATTTTGATCTTAACGCCAACTCGAGAGTTAGCGATGCAAATTGCCGATCAAGCCAAAGCCCTTGCCTGCCATACTAACCTGAACGTAGCGACCATTACCGGCGGTGTTCAATATCAAGATCACGCCGATATCCTCGCCGCGACTCAAGACATCATTGTCGCCACCCCAGGCCGATTGATCGAATACATCCAAGCTGAGCGTTTTGATTGCCGTGCGATTGAGTGGTTAATTCTCGACGAAGCGGATCGCATGCTCGACATGGGCTTTGGTCCGACGGTCGACAAACTGTCTAACGAATGTCGCTGGCGCAAACAAACGCTGTTGTTTTCTGCCACATTGGAAGGCAAAGGCGTCGATGGTTTTTGCCAAGATTTGTTAAAAGACCCAGCCAATATTGACGCTGAACCGTCGCGCAGAGAGCGTAAAAAAATCACCCAGTGGTATCACCGTGCCGACAATAAAGCGCACAAAAACGCAATGTTGCGCCAATTGTTAACCAGCCATGAAGAGCGCACAATCATCTTCGTAAAAACACGAGACATTCTCGCCGAACTTCGCGCGACATTAGAAAGCTGGCAGTGCCAATGTGCATGGATACAAGGTGAGATGCCGCAAGACCGTCGCAACAATGCCATTCGACGCTTTCGCGATGGTGAAGTCAAAATACTCTTGGCGACGGACGTCGCCGCGCGTGGTATTGACTTACCAGACATTGGCTATGTCATTAACTACGACATGCCACGCAGTGCGGATGTTTACTTACACCGCATCGGTCGTACTGCGCGCGCGGGTAAAAAGGGCAACGCGATTTCATTGGTCGAAGCCCATGATCAACCCATGATTGAACGAGTGGCCCGCTACTGCAAAGAAGAGATCAAAGAGCGCTACATCGACGGCTTGCGTCCTCAGCACAAAAAGCCGACTTTTAAGAAAAAGAAAAAAGTCAAAAGTGACGCCGTAAAGAAAAAAGCCAAAAGCAAAGTAAAAAAGAAAAAGTAATCGCCATAAAAAAAGCCGCATCTCGTATGCGGCTTTTCTTTATTAGCGCGGTTTATTGCTCTTCGCGCTTAAAGACTAACTCCGTTGGCGACGACTCGTCACTGGCAAAGTAATACCCGGCCACATCAAACTCAGTCAGTTGAGCCACAGACTCGATACGGTTTTCAATGATGTAACGCGCCATCATGCCACGCGCCTTTTTGGCATAAAAACTGATGACCTTGTATTGACCATTTTTTTGGTCTTTAAACACCGGAGTAATGATCTGGCCGTCCAAGGTTTTTTTATTGACGGCTTTAAAATACTCGTTTGACGCCAAGTTAATCAGCACGTTGTCACCTTGATCTGCCAACGCTTGATTAAGCTTATCCGTGATAATATCACCCCAGAATTGATAAAGGTTACTGCCGCGTGGGTTATCTAGCTTGGTCCCCATCTCCAGGCGGTACGCTTGCATTAGGTCTAACGGCTTTAGCAGGCCATACAAGCCCGATAGCATGCGAAGATGTTGCTGGGCATAGTCAAAATCGGCTTCGCTTAAGCTCTGAGCATCAAGGCCGGTATAGACATCCCCTTTAAAAGCCAAAATTGCTTGGCGAGCGTTCTCTGGGCTAAAGGTTTCACTCCACTCGGCAAAGCGAGCAACGTTGAGCGAGGCAATCTTGTCGCTGACTTTCATCAAGGTGGCAATGTCGGCTGGGGTCAACTGTCGGCAAACGTCAATCAATTGCTTTGAATGTTCGATCAGTTCAGGCTGAGAATATTTCTCTGTCGCCAATGGAGACTCATAATCCAAGGTCTTAGCGGGGGAAACAACAATTAGCATATATCTTCCTACTCGGTACACCGTTCACTAACGCTTCGCTTCAGCGAAAATTATAGCGATAAGGGTACTCAAAAACCGCGGCGCTGTCTCTATGACTTTACATATTGATTCAATAGCCATGAATTGTCAGTGTCGCGTGGCCTAATAAAAAAAGCCATACGACTCGCGTATGGCTTGTTGATATTACTCCGTCGTGTCTTTTTTACCCCAAATTCCCGGTTCAATTTGTGACTCAAGCTCTGGGTAATTTTTGATATCAAAGGTCGGAACTTTGCCTTGCTTAAGCTGCAAATTATAGTCTTTGGCCAATTTGACACAGATGCCCGACAGCAACAAGATCGCCACTAAGTTGACAATCGCCATTAATCCCATCGAAACATCAGCCAGTCCCCACACCACAGGCAGTGACGCCACAGAGCCAAAAATAACCATCGCCAAAACAGCAAAGCGGAAAAAGACAATCCCTACTTTTCCTTTGCGCTCTAAGAACAATAAGTTGGTCTCGGCATAAGAGTAATTGGCAATAATAGAGGTAAAGGCAAAAAAGAAAATGGCTACCGCGATAAAGGTACTGCCCCAGTCGCCCACTTGAGAGCTCAACGCGGCTTGCGTTAATTCAATCCCAGTGATCTCACCGTGTGGCACATACTCACCGGACATCAAAATAATCGCCACGGTTGAGCTACAAATCACGATAGTATCGACAAACACCCCCATCATTTGTACGTAGCCCTGCGAGGCGGGATGAGGAGGGTATGGCGTTGCAGCTGCCGCGGCATTTGGCGCCGACCCCATTCCCGCTTCATTGGAAAACAGGCCGCGTTTCACCCCATTGAGGACCGCTTGTGCAATGGCATAGCCCAAACCACCGGCGGCCACCTCTTTAAAACCAAAGGCATTGGCAAAGATCAACGTCAAGACATCAGGCAGCTTATTGATGTTGAGCAATAAAATACTCACCGCGATCGCTAAGTAAATTAACGCCATCACCGGAACAATGAGCTCGGCGGTTTTCGCGATGCGCTTAATACCACCAAAAATAACGATACCCGCTAATACGGCGATCACAATACCGACATAAAGGTTGTTCCAACCAAACGCGGTTTCCATCGCATTGACAATCGAATTGGCTTGTACCGCATTAAATACGAACCCAAAGGCGATCAACAGCAAAACAGAAAACAGCGAGCCCATCCAACGCATGCCAAGGCCCTTTTCCATATAATAGGCTGGGCCGCCACGAAAATTCCCATCACTGTCTTTTGTTTTGTAGAGTTGCGCTAATGTACTTTCTGCAAACGCCGTCGCCATACCCACCACGGCGACAACCCACATCCAAAAAATGGCACCAGGACCGCCTAGGGTAATGGCCACTGCCACCCCAGCCATATTGCCGGTTCCCACTCGGGCAGCCAAACTGGTACACAAGGCCTGAAACGACGAAATACCGGATTTGTCGGCTTTACGGCTATTTTTTAACACACTAAACATGTGAGTAAAGTGCCTAATTTGGATAAAGCCTAAACGAAAAGTAAAAAATATTCCCACGCCAACCAAAAGATAAATAAGGATAGATCCCCATAAAAGGTCGTTCATTAAATTGACTAAGTCTGTCATAAGTTCCTCAAAGTGAGTGGCGCAGTACGTGCTCCATGCCCTTCCATATAAAATTGCCTGTTATGTGTCAAAAGGGTTAAGAACAGCTAAAAGTTCAAGCAATTATGGTTATAAATATCGCATCGTGCTTCCATTTTATGATACTGCGTTTTTTTGACCGCGGGATAATGCAATGACACACCACAAAAATCAATATGAAACATAACACTTAAAAGCGCAATTTTATCGCCAATCGCCTGTGCTTTTGAAGCCAAGGTTTGGATAACATACTCATTTAAGATGAAGAAATAATGAGATCTCAACGAGATATTACAACATTTCCTTTTCGCAATACTTGGTTTTTAATTTTGCTTTCGACTAGTATAAAGACGTTGCTTATTTACTTTTAAACGTCACGGAATAGACACAAATACGCAACAAAGCCCAGTTATGCTCGGGCTGTAACACAATAAATCAAGAGTTTAATAAAGAGAGGTGGCTTATGGATGGCATCCAATTGAATGACTTGTTGGATTTTGATTATGAAACCCCACGCCGTACCCGTTCTAAACCGGTGAAGCGTAAATGGCGCGAGATCGAAGCAATGAATGATCGTCGCAATCTACTCAAGGAACTGAGAGAGCTCGATATGGGCGGTGAATATTCTCTCGACGACATAGAACTCTAACAACCACTCCCATGGCTTTAAGCCTCGTTGGGGCTTAAAGCCTCATTAACGCCTCTTTCTTCTTCTCACCCATTTGTCATTATCAACGCCTAACGTATCAAACGTCCAACGTATCAATCGCGTCTTGTCTCTCGACCGTCGAGAGTGGCTCGAAACCCCATAGTTCTCAATAAGCCATAGTTCTCAACAACCCGTGCGCACTCTCGATTGTTGTCATCTAGGGCAAAACGAACAAGGCAACGTCGCACCTTGGCGCAAAACGTCACACGCCCTTTTTACCACTCACTTTTAGAGCAATGTGTTCGCGTCAGATGACGGCTCAAGATCCGTTGCCAGACGGGGTAAGCGCCAATCGATGATTTGCTTTCCCTGAGCCTGTAAGTACGCATTGGCCTTTGAAAAAGGTCGACTGGTAAAAAAACCGCGGTGGGCGGACAAAGGGGACGGGTGCGGCGCACTCAACACACAGTGTTTCTCGGTATCAATCATACGGCCTTTTTTTTGCGCATGCGCCCCCCACAGTAAAAAGACCACCCCGCTTTGCTTATCATTAATGCAGTCAATCACCTGATCAGTGAAGCGCTCCCAACCACATTTAGCGTGAGAGTGCGCTTTGCCCTGCTCTACCGTTAACACCGTGTTGAGCATAAACACCCCTTGTGTTGCCCAAGACTGTAAATAGCCGTGCGTAGGCGTTTCAAAGCCGTCGATATCGTCGACTAACGCTTTGTAGATATTGACTAAAGAAGGTGGCGGTTTGATCCCGGGGCGAACAGAAAAGCACAAACCGTGCGCTTGGTCTTTGCCGTGGTAAGGGTCTTGACCTAAGATCACCACTTTGATTTTTTCAAATGGCGTCGAGTGAAACGCATTAAAGACATCGCTTTGTGGCGGAAAGACCACTTTACCTTGCGCGCGCTGCTCAGCGACAAAATTCAAAATTTGCGGGTAATAATCCTGTTGTTGGACGGAATCAAAAAATTGCTCCCAAGAATAATGCGACAAGACGAGCCCCTATAAGTCATTTGATTGATTTCAGTTTAGGGGATCCTAACAAAAATTACATCACTAAGGTACTTCGCCTCAGCGCAATCTGATAGCCATCGAAAAACACAGCCGGACACAGGCATACTACCGCTCTAGTATAACAAGATACTAATCAACACCATTAACCTGCATAGGGTACTCACCGTCAAAGCGCGGGCCTGTTATCCCCATCTGATTAAATCGTTTATCCATAATAGCGCAAGATAAAAGCGTGAAACAAAGCAAGAAAAGACAGTGAGCCGTCTTTCTACCATTGTTTTTCATAACGTTGTTATCGAGCTTTTTAACCCGCTATAGTGACCCGCTATTTAATGAGATGGACATAAACCCGCGCGCAGGTGAGACAGAGATTAATGACGTTGCGGCGTTCGATGATGACCGCGGCCAGTAATTTGACGATGGGGGACAGGAAGAGCAGGACGAGAAACAGCCATAATAATCACCTCTGATAGGACAACAACACACCTTTTTTCCTATGAAAGAATAATGCCACTTTTTTAATTTTATCGATAAAAATAAATCTAATAATCAATCAATGCCTTATAAAG
Organism: Vibrio sp. HB236076; assembly: GCF_040957575.1. Classification (NCBI taxonomy): domain Bacteria; kingdom Pseudomonadati; phylum Pseudomonadota; class Gammaproteobacteria; order Vibrionales; family Vibrionaceae; genus Vibrio; species Vibrio sp. HB236076. The sequence continues at coordinate 821,200 of NZ_CP162601.1, read as the reverse complement.
ACAAAGTCAATAACAACGCCTTACGCACTTGTTGGTCCTGCTCGCCCTTGCGCACAAAGAGGGTGAATGGGCTGCACAAAAAAAGAGAATCATCATTTCAGATAGCCGCCCTTTTTTTGATATACATCAACAGAGGTTGAGCCTTTTTCGGTTATACCTAACCACACTGTCAAACAACGCAATGGGTGCGCTATGATTCAAGCTTTACAAATTACTCAAGCCAGTGATCTGGCCTTGCTCAATTCGGTATGGTTAGTGGACAACCAGCGCCAAATCGGTCGCTGCGTCGCCGCTGCACAGGAAGATCAAATCGAACAAACATTGCCGCTAGAAACACTCAGACAATACACCAGCCGGCCTGTTAGCGTCGAGCAACCGGTGAGAGTCGAAGGGGGACAACACCTCAACGTCAACGTGTTAAAACGCGAAACCCTGCTCGATGCCATCGACCACCCCGAGAAATACCCACAGTTGACCATTCGAGTATCGGGCTATGCGGTGCGATTCAATTCACTAACCCCAGAGCAGCAACGCGATGTCGTTGCGCGCACTTTTACCGACTCCCTGTAATAATACCGTGAAATCATACCAATCTGATTAAGTATGTGGTCAATGATAGTGCAGAATCAAGCTTGAGAACAAGGCAAGAAAATACAGTTAGTCGTTGCTCTACAGATTATTTTCTTAACGACGTTATCGAGTTTTTTAACCAGCTAGGGTGACCAGCTATTTAGTTAGATTGGTATAAGGTCTTTGCTGCTTTTGTGCCAATAAAAACGGCGCCCACCGGGGCGCCGTTTTTTTAACCAAAAGGCCTAGTGCGATTACGGCTGAACTCGGTACAACACCGCTTTCAATGCCTCAAAATCGGCGTCGAGATCTTCAGACAAAAGATCCATCGCAGCGTGCTTGGCAAGCGGAGCAGGCAAATCGATATCTGCGCCTAAGATATCATCAACCACATCTTTGAATTTAGCTGGGTGAGCGGTACACAAAAACAATCCCGTTTCACCTTCGTTAAGTTGCTCGACTAGGGTGCGATAAGCAATGGCGCCATGCGGCTCACACAAATAACCCGCTTGATGCAAGTCGCGAACGGACTGAGCGCTTTGCTCGTCGGTCACCGCGCCTTTACCTAGGGTCTCAAGACCCCAACCTAGGCGCTGACAGAGCTCTTCAATACGCGGCCAGTTATTGGGTTGGCTCACGTCCATTGCATTTGACATAGTGGCAATCGTCGGCTTAGGTGCCCACTCTCCGGTTTGTAGATAACGAGGAACCGTATCATTGACATTGGTGGCCGCAATAAAGCGTTTTACCGGCAGTCCCAATGCTTTAGCTAAGAGGCCAGCCGTTAAGTTGCCAAAATTACCACTTGGTACTGAAATAACCAGATTTTCGCGCTCTTCGGCACTCATCTGTGACGCCGCTTCGAAGTAATAGCAAATCTGTGCCATCAAACGGCTGATGTTGATTGAGTTGGCTGAGTTTAAACCGATGTCTTGACGCAATTGACTGTCATCAAACGCTTGCTTCACCAAGGCTTGGCAAGCATCAAAATCGCCATTGATAGCCACCGTGTGGATGTTTTTGCCCAAGGTGCAGAAGAGTTTTTCTTGTAATGGGCTGATCTTGCCTTTGGGATACAAGATGACCACATTGATGTTTTCCATCCCGTAAAAGGCATGAGCAACCGCTGCCCCGGTATCACCCGAAGTGGCGGTAAGAATGGTAATTTGTCCACCTTCAGATACCGCGGCCAAAGACTGTGCCATAAAGCGGCCACCAAAATCTTTAAAGGCCAACGTTGGGCCATGGAAAAGCTCTAACGCGTAAACGCCCTCTTCAACCGCTTTGATCGGCGCATTGAATTGGAAGGCCTCCTCAACCATTTGTGAAACCGTCGTTTCACTCAACTCGTCACCAATTAACGCTGACAAGATTTTGCTGCTACGCGCTTTAAAATCCAAGCCGAGCAAGGCATCGATATCATCAAACTTTGGCAATTGCTCTGGGAAAAACAAGCCCTGATTGCGACCTAACCCCTGGCGCACCGCTTGGCCAAATGAGACTTGTTCGTCTTGTTCTTTTATGTTGTACAGCTTCATCGCTTACTTCCTGCTTCCTGTCATTTGTGAGCCCTGCTTGTCTAAGCGACAAACGTGGACAAAACCTTCTTCATTTTGTACGTAGTTTTGCTCAAGCCATTGAGCGACGCGCTGGGCGACTTTGGCCTCTTGACACACGCTAAACAAGGTCGGGCCACTGCCTGAAATCCCTGTAGCAAGTGCCCCTGCGCTTTTGGCAAAGCTGCGCGCCTCAGCAAAACCTGGCAATAGTTTTTCGCGATACGGTTCGGCTATCACGTCTTGGATCATCGACGCCGCGAGCTGTGGTTGATTGGTGTGGCACGCGTGGATGAAACCGGCTAAATTGCGCCCATGTGCAATAATATCTTGGCGACGGTACTGAGCAGGTAAAATCGCGCGCGCTTCTGCTGTCGAGACCTTAATGCCCGGATAGGCCATGACCCAATACCACTCATCAAAGCAAGGCACAGATTGGCTGATGATCCCTTGCGATTCTATCATGAGTTGTACGCCACCCAAATAACAAGGTGCCACGTTATCGTAATGCACACCACCTGAAATTTGACCTTCCATTTCGCCCATCAACGCCAACAACTCAGTTTCGTCTAGCGGGTTACCGTGGAATTGATTCAACGCATCAAGTGCCGCAACGATAGAACAAGCACTTGAACCTAACCCTGAACCAATCGGCATGTTTTTCTCTAACGTCATACTGACCGGCAAGGCATCGAGCCCTTTGCTTTCTAACTCACGAACATAGACTCGCCAACAGTCGTAAACAATATTGTCTTTGGTTTCGGTGGGCAGTTTATCGACGAAACTGCCTTGTGTCGTCAAGGTAAATGGCTCTTGCCCAGCACTGACTTTGACAACATCGCCTAGGCGGGTGCCATCAATGGGGGACACCGCGGCCCCCAATACATCAAACCCCACGCTGACATTGCCAATCGATGCCGGTGCATACACCACGACTTCAGGTCTGTTGTTTTCCATCATTACACTCCTAACTTCCAACCTAAAGTACGCATGACATCGGCAAAGACACCGGCCGCCGTCACCTCGGTACCGGCGCCATAGCCGCGCAGAACCAACGGAATCGGTTGATAGTAACGGCTGTAGAAGGCGAGCGCATTTTCGCCGTCTTTGATTTTAAACATAGGATCATTGCCATCGACCGCTTGAATGCTGACCTGGCATTTGCCATCGGCAATTTCACCGACATAACGCAAGACTTTCCCCTGCTCTGCTGCTTGAGCCGCTTGCTCTTTAAAGTAGGCATCAGCTTGTGGTAGACGCGTTAAAAAGTCCTCAACGGATCCTGAGGCATCAAAACCCGGTGGCAAGGCAGGCACGACTTCGACATCGTCTAGCTCAAGTGACAGTCCCGACTCACGCGCCAAAATAAGCAACTTACGAGCGACGTCCATCCCAGACAAATCATCGCGAGGGTCTGGCTCGGTAAAGCCATTTTCTTTGGCAACCAAGGTGGCTTCACTCAGGGTCATGCCTTCGTCTAACTTGCCAAAGATGTACGACAAAGAACCGGATAAAATACCGCTAAAGCGTTCCAACTCATCACCGGCAGAGATAAGGTTTTGCAAGTTCTCGATCACGGGTAGACCGGCGCCAACCGTCGTTTCGTACATCAATTTGCGATGTGATTGTCTCGCTGTTGCACGCAACTGTTGGTAATACGCCATGCTGGCGGTATTGGCTTTTTTGTTTGGCGTTACAACGTGGAAACCAGCGGCGAGGAAGTCAACGTATTGCTCCGCAATATCCGCGCTGGCGGTACAATCGACAAGTACAGGGTTAATAATGTGGTTGCGTTGTACCAAAGACACCAAACGCTCAATGGTGAAAGGCTCACTGATGCTACCTAAACGGTCGCGCCAATTGTCTAAAGGCACGCCGGCACTGTCGAGTAGCACCCCTTTACTGTTCGCCAAGCCACACACGCGAATCACGATGCCTTTGCGCGCTAACTTCTCTTGTTGACGTTGAATTTGGTCGACTAACTCGCCGCCCACGCCGCCAAGACCGACCACGAAGACATCGAGGAACAGCTTGGAATTGAACAAGTTTTCGTGACACGCTTTGATCGCTTCAGAGACCTTGTCTTCAGGGATAACCGCAGAGATCGCGCGCTCTGACGAGCCCTGAGCAATCGCAATGATGTTAATGCTGACTTCGGAAAGCGAGGAAAAGAACTTCGCCGCAACACCGCGAGAAGTGCGCATGCCATCCCCAACCAAAGTCACAATGGCAACATTATCGACAAAATCAACCGGCTCGAGTAAGCCTTCTTTTAATTCGAGTTCAAAGGCGTCCGCTAAGGCCGTTTGTGCACGTACTTTATCTTGCGCTTCGATACAAAAACTGATGCTGTATTCAGACGACGATTGAGTGATCAACACAATCGAGACGCCCGCCGCAGACATACTGCTAAATACGCGGCTCGCCATACCCAGCATGCCTTTCATACCCGGGCCAGAAATATTGACCATGGTCAACTGGTTGAGCGTGGTAATGCCTTTGATTGGCAACTTGTCTTCACCGGTATCTTGGCCGATCAAGGTTCCAGGTCCTTGCGGGTTAAAACTGTTTTTAATTAAGCACGGAATTTGAAAACGCGAAATCGGGGCAATGGTTTTAGGGTGCAATACCGAGGCGCCAAAGTAACTCAACTCCATCGCTTCTTGGTAACTGAGTGACTTAAGCAAACGCGCATCGTCGACCAAACGCGGATCGCAATTGTAAACGCCATCGACATCGGTCCAAATTTCACAACACTCAGCGCGCAAACACGCGGCTAAAACGGCGGCAGAGTAATCCGAGCCATTGCGGCCCAAGGTCACCAATTCGCCCTGAGCATTACCAGCGGTAAACCCAGGCATAATGGCAATATGGCCATGTGGTAACGGCTCTGCGACAAAACGCGCGGTTGATGCGTCGACATCCACCATCGACTCTAAATACGGCCCTTTCGCCAAGAGATATTTAACTGGGTCAATCAGGAAGGTTTGGCGACCTTTGGCATCCAATACGGCCTTCATCAACTGAATAGAGACTCTTTCTCCCTTGCTGATAATGCGCGCATTGACGTGGTCTGGACACATGCCCAGTAAATGAATCCCTTGCACAAATTGGCGCAGTTGGCCAATCACTTGTTGCACGACCCCAGCAAAGGTCTCGCGATCTAACGGGCCAACCTGTGCTTCGACGCGATCGAACAACTCAATAAAGGAAGTGTTTAGTTCTGAAATCGCGCTTTCACAATCTTGTTTCTCGAGTGCTGACTCAATGATCGCGACTAATTTATTGGTGGTTTTTCCAGGTGCAGACAGCACCACAGACACCTCACCTTGTTGAGCGGTATTTGCCACGATATCGGCTGCGCGTAAAAATCGGTCCGCATCGGCTAGCGAAGACCCTCCAAATTTAAGAACTCGCATCCCTTCCTCCAATTTAAAAATTCTGTAACCTGTCTATTTAATTAACTCGTTCTTTACTTATCGTTTTACTTATTGAACAACATTCGAGCAAAACCCCTTCGCACAATAACCTCTTTTTGGGTTTAGCGGCAGATTTACCCGTATAAGCTCTAAAGTTGAGAGAATTCTCATCGCAATTTGACGATAAAAAAAAGGCCCGTATCTTGTGGGATACAGGCCTTAGTTTATTTTTTGCGCTTAGCAGCCTGCCCCAACATGCGCGATGTCGGTAATAATAATCGTTGTCATTGCTAGGCTAAGCTGATAAGTCATCAATTCATCTACTGTGTCTGTCGTAATCTCTGACACTACGTTTACCGAAAAAGCCACAAATAGTCAATAAAAAGTTTATTTTTATCGAGTTTGTGCGTAAATGAATGCCAATGGCTTAAAAAGACACATCATGCCCCCCGGTGTTGACGGTGAACAAAGAGAACAGCGACTGAGGTGAACATTTTTTAACCTAGCCAGAATTTGCCGCTATAATTAAGTCAATGACCCCCTCAACAAGCAAGCGCACGTCGCTAGTGTCAATCGGTTTGGTGACACGAGTGTGGTGCTCTGAAATCGCAGGGGGATGCGAGACAGCGAAGTGAAAGAGAATAAACGTTGCCACAGCGCTAAAACGCAGAGAACGGCCTCAATCTGACTAAGCGGCATCGCGAGTTACACGCCTCCTGATTGAGGTTGAATCAACCAGAGAATAAAAACGACAACAAAGGACAAACGCCCAGCGGTGATAATTTATATCAGTCTGATTAAGTCTGTGGCCAATGATAACACAATAAACCACAGCTTCACCGGGGCGTTGAATGGAATCTCAGTGTTACTTTGCAGTGGGTAGCCTATGACAAAACAATGCAGCATACAGACTTGGTGGCTGGCCATGCTCCTTTGCATGCCTTCAGTGGCATGTGCGCAATGGCCTGAAATCGACTTTTGGCCCTTTTCAGCCCTCAAGCCACCGGTACTATCAACGACATCGACATCGACGGCGCAACAAAAACTCTACATACACGGTAATCTGGTTGAAGAGTTCGATGAATGGCGCATTGATACCGGCTATCGCTATCCGATTCTCGACAATGTCGACTTTGTTTTTGCCACCCGTCTAGAGCATTCGCAAAACAGAGGCGCTCAGGGATTGCTCAGTGGTGTGCGCTATCAATTGACGCCAGCGCTTTCCATCGACAGTGTGTTACACCGTCAATGGCAAGCGCACGACTCTGTCAACGACACCGAAAAAACTCAGCTGCTGTCGGCTGAACTGAGCAGTCGCTACCAACTGACAGAGACGCTGGATTTACACGCCACCTACGACTATCAGAACATCGAACAAGCCATCGCTGTTGGGATAGGCTTTCGATTTTAACCGCCTCTTCCTCTCTCTTTCTTACTTGCTTGATCACCGACAGCGACAGAGGGAGTACCTACAAGGTAAAGTCTAATGGGGTATCGCTAAGTAAGATGCCATTCCAATCGGCATAAAGATAGCTGCCCGGTACGACAATTTGATTATTCATGGTCAGCGGGACATTCATGGCGCCCGTGCCACGACGATGGGTTTTAAAAGGGCAAGTCCCCAAGGCTTGAATACCAATGTCCATTTGGGCGAGTTGGGCGACATCTCTTAACGCCCCAAAAATCACAATGCCTTCCCAGCCATTGTCTATGGCTTCAATGGCCATTTGATCGCCGATCAAGGCGTGCTGACAAGAACCATTGCCATCCACAACCAAGACTTTACCTTGCCCAGGTTGGCCGATCGCTTCTTTTACTTTTGAGTTGTCGTGATAACAGCGAACCGTCACCACCTCTCCCCAAAATGCCACTCGCTGACCAAAACTCGATAATGGCAAGTTGAGTAATTTGACCTGATCACCATATTGATCACAAATATCTGGGGTTATGTCTTGCATGTGTCCTCCTTGAAACTAAACTATTGATTGCGTGGTTTAGGCTTACCACTCAACCTCTACGACTATCTTGCATGATCCTCGACGAGATTCATACTGAAATGTGCTTCCCTTTTTATGCAAACAAGTTAATAACATTAATAGTAAGCCTCAACGCGATGCATAACGACGGCTAAATCCACCTTTTTTATCACTTGATGCAAATCAACAAAGTTGCGTGAATAAGCTTTTATCCATTGTTAGCAAGGTGTTAAGATACTAGAATCCAAAACCGAACGATTTGTAACCTTTGGGTCATCGCGATGGCATAAAGATTACAATTCTCACAAGAATATCCAGCAACAGAAACGTTAACCGCTTCGTCGCCCTTAACTTGGACGTGGTGACAAAAGCGCAAGAATGGACACTCCAGGTTAATTCTGGCCGCGATGTTCTTAAGCAACGCTTTTATCTTAGATTTAGGAACCACAAATGCAAACCCCACAAATCCTTATCGTGGAAGACGAGCAAGTGACTCGCAATACTTTAAAAAGTATTTTTGAAGCAGAAGGTTATCAGGTCTTCGAGGCAACTGACGGCGAAGAAATGCACGTCAGTTTATCCAATCACGCCATTAACTTAGTGATCATGGACATCAACCTCCCCGGTAAAAACGGTTTACTGCTCGCCCGCGAATTACGAGAAAAAGCCAATGTCGCTTTGATGTTTCTCACCGGTCGTGACAACGAAGTCGACAAGATCCTCGGTTTAGAAATTGGCGCAGATGATTACATTACCAAACCGTTTAACCCACGAGAGCTGACCATTCGCGCGCGCAATTTGTTGAGCCGCTCGATGTCAGAAGCCCCTGCACCGCAACCGAAAGTCAATGTTGAAAAATACACCTTCAACGGCTGGACACTGGATATCAACAGTCGTACCTTGCTCAACCCATTAGGTGAGAGCTACAAGTTGCCCCGCTCCGAATTTCGCGCCATGATTCACTTTTGTGAAAACCCAGGCAAAATTCAAACTCGCGCAGAGTTGTTACTCAAGATGACCGGTCGAGAGCTCAAACCGCACGATCGCACCGTTGACGTCACCATTCGCCGCATTCGCAAACACTTTGAATCGGTCCCTGGCACGCCGGAAATCATCACCACCATTCACGGTGAAGGTTACCGCTTTTGTGGCGACTTAGACAGTTAGTAACACCAATCTGATGACGTCTGTGGCCTGTGATAGCGCAGAAAAAAGCGTGAGATTGGTCTTCGCTTGTCCTTTGCCCCACAACGGACGTTCAGTGGATCAAGGCTAACTTAACGCCATGGTTCACCAGCCAATAACGCTGATCTTGATAGGCAATTTCCACCGCGAGGTTAAATTGCCTATCCAAGTCAAACCCCGCCAACCAAGGCCAATGAACCTCTATAACCCAGCGGTACGGCAAGGCGCGGTTCAGGAAATAATGCGGCTTGCTGAGTGTCCATTGATTTTCGCCTTGTTGAATACGAATGACAGTAACGCCAAGCTCAGTGGCAATGTCTTGCGATGAGACTAAGCCCAACTCCCCCTCAATATCATGGTGAGATGTGATACCGACTTCGCCAATGACTGGCAAAGTGTCATACCAAAAGGTACTGTTTAGCGATATCTGGCTTTGACCCAGTTGAATCTGATCCGCTCCTTGCCATACCGATTCGCCGCTTGGCGTACTCGGCGAGGGATCGACAAGAGGCCGCGTTGGGCTACACGCCCCTAACCAAGCGCACACTGCGAGTAGCGTGCCTACCTTTATCACCTTGGAGCTTAATTTACTTGGCATCGTCCCGGCCTTGTAACCACTGCTTTAATACCTTCAGATCGTAGCGGTATTCGGTTTTTATTTCCTCGACCCAATCCGGCAAATTTTCCCACCACGCTGGGTGCTCTGGCGATTGTGCTAACTGAGCTAAATGCTGAATGTGCTGCAACCCTATCGACCCTGCCGCCCCTTTTATTTTATGCGCTTGAGACACCACCCCATCTTGATCGTTGGCCAGGATATTAGAGTCGAGAATCTCGAGGTACTCGCCCATCATCTCTTCAAAAATACTCAAACTTTGATACACCGGCTCAGTCCCGACAATGTCGACATACGCGGTTAACATACTCAGATCCAATACCCGTTCAAACTCTTGCTGATCGACTTGGGATGACGGGGCAACGGGCATTGCCGATTCACTTTTTGCCTTTGTCAGTGGCGCAGAGGCCATCGCCATAGAGGCGTCTTGGGCAATACAACGGCTGATCACGGTTTGTATTGCTTGTACCGCGAGTGGTTTGCTGATCACTTCATCCATGCCTTGGTCTAAATACTCGCGTTTATTTTTCAAAACGTTCGCGGTTAAGGCGACCAAAGGCGGCAAAGCGTCATAGTGCTGGCGATAATACTGCGCGACATCAAACCCTGTCATATCGGGCAATTGAATATCCAACAGCACTAAGTCATATTTATCGGGCTCAAAGGCATCAATGGCCTCTTGACCGGACATGGCCACGGTGACTTGATGCCCTAAGCTCTCCAATAACGAGCAAGCCACTGTAATGTTTAAGGCGATGTCTTCCACCATAAATATCGCCAATGATGGCTGAGCAAGAGGGACATCTTGACGTATACTGCCCTCATCCACCACCGGGGCATTGAGCGTCAAGGTAAAGGTACTGCCAAACCCCAACTCACTGCTGGCACTGATGTCTCCGCCCATTAATTGCATCAGTTGCTGCGATACCGCAAGACCTATTCCAGTACCAACGGCGTGTAAATTGTCTTCCGTCGATTTCACTTGGTAATACATGGCAAAGATCTTTTCTAACTCTTCGGCCGGAATACCGACGCCGGTATCTTCAATTTCAATCGTCAAATCGACCGATTGCCCTTGTGGCTCGGCCAGGACCGTCATCACCACGCCCCCTTCTTGGGTGAATTTCATCGCATTGCTGATCAAGTTCCAAATCACCTGTCTTAGCCGAGTACTGTCGATCAAAATGGCCGCTGGCAAGGGCGATAGACGCTCCAGATCAAATCGCAATCCATTTTGGCCCGCCATTAATCCCGCGAGGCTTTCAATCTCACTGACAAAATCTTCAACCATCACCGTTTCGGGATACAACTCTAATTTGCGCCGATCAAATTTATCCATATCAATGATGTCGTTAAAAATATGTCCTAAGGTCACTGCACTGACGTAAACGGTCTGCATCTGTTTACGCTGCTCGGCGGTCAATGAAGAGTCGAGCAACATACGACTTAACCCAACAATACCGTTAAGCGGTGTGCGCAACTCATGGCTAATGGTGGAAATGAAGGTGGTTTTATCCCGGCTCGCCTGCTCAAGGGACTCCTCGTGGTGTTTGCGCTCCGTAATATCTCGCCCAAAGCCCATCAACCCCAAGTGCTGGCCTTCGTGACTGTAAAAAGGCACTTTGCGAATTTCGAAATAGTGTTTGCGGCCATCGGGGTATTGCAACCATTGCTCGTAGGTAATGGCTTGATTAGAACGAAACACTTGCTGGTCGGTTTCAATGATGGGTTCCGCCACTTCATCGCCATAGACTTGGCGCGGGGTTAGGCCAACCAACGCCTGTTCACTGTGCCCAGTCAGCTCTTCCATGGCGCGGTTACACCCGGAAAACACCCCTTGTGCATTGCGGTAATAAATTAAATCTGGCGACGCATCGATGAACGAACGCATCAAAGCGGTGTGTTCGGCCAATTCCTCTTGGGTTCTTTCGCGGTGTTTGACTTCTTGCTCTAAATCTTTCATCGCTTGTTGGCGAGACTTTTCGGCCTTGATCTTAGCTTCGATTTCCTGATTTAACTGCTCAATGTTCTCATGCAGCTGTTGATTGAGCTTCTGATCGCGATCGCGCATTTGATTGAGCTTTTCCACCAGCAATGCCAGTCGTTGCCGTGACTCTTCGAGCTGGTCGACGACCACAGACAAAAAATACACCGCCCAGGGGGTGATCAACAGACCAAAAAACGCCGAGCGCACAATATCGATGTCGTGCACACTGCCTTGCAGCGCCAAGGTGATCCCAACTTGAACCACCACCGCCAAAGCAATTAACGCCAAGGCCAATAAAAGAGAAAAGCGCACTAATCCAAGCTTGACCAGCAAGTCAACGTAATACTGCGCGAGGTTTTTCATTGGTTTCATTTACGCTTCCACATCCTAAGTAATTCGGTTTAACGGCGCGACATCGCCACCCTCTATGCTGATTGTACAACATCCATAGGGTACTTTGAGGTAGGCACTCTAAACCGCTTGATATTTGCCGCCCGTCAAACACGCTCCCCGCCCTTGCGACAAGCCATCGCCAACAGAAAACACGGTTAACCACACGCCGAGATGACAAGAGTAGGAAAATAACCACAAGCCGTAAATACCGCCATCATTTGATGGTCGCTAGAGCGATATTGAGCGCGTTACGCCTTATCATCCGTCGCCAGTAAAGGGAAGCGCACAACCTCAGAGTGATTTTGCCTACCGATGTCGCACTGCAATGCCAGAACTCGTGCAACAAAGGTGATAAACGCGATGCACAACAACCAGGTTATCGCCCAAACAGGGTCAGAAGTGAATGATTTTCCTCACCTATTGATACCCCAATAAAAGACAAAAATATAAATCATTGATTTTAAACAAATAAAAAACCAGCATTTTCTTTGCTAACTTGTAGTAATATTTTTACTATGGTGCTTGACCTTTGCGCTATTTACGATTAGTTTGTGAGGTCCATAAAAATAATCATCTAATACACGAGAAATTATTTCCACGTTTATAGAATAACTATCTAGAATAATGCCAAAAATACAGCATAGTTAGTCATTATTATTCGTTCCACAAGGATATAGGAATGGATTCTTGCTGGAACGCAGAGAAGCAAAGGGAGAATTGCAATGGCTCTTTATGATCCTCGTCTTGAAAAAGACAACTGTGGGTTCGGTCTCATCGCCCACATGGAAGGACAACCCAGTCACAAATTAGTTCGCACCGCAATATCAGCGCTAGACCGCATGACCCACCGCGGCGGTATAGCAGCCGATGGTAAAACGGGCGATGGCTGTGGCCTATTGTTACAAAAACCCGACTCTTACTTGCGATTGATCGCTGAAGAGCAAGGATTTACCCTAGGTAAGCAATACGCTATCGGTATGATTTTTTTAAGCCGTGATCCGATCAAATCGCAAGCGGCCAAAGACATCATCAATCACGAGCTAACGCAAGAAACGCTGACCATCTCAGGTTGGCGTGAAGTCAAAACCAACCCGTCAGTCCTCGGCCCAATTGCCGCCGACTCGCTGCCCAACATTCAACAAGTCTTTGTCTCCGCTCCCGCGGGGTGGCGTGAGCGCGATATCGAGCGTCGCCTCTATATTGCTCGTCGCCGCATCGAGAAACAACTCACGGATGATCAAGACTTTTACATCTGTAGTTTATCGACACAAGTCATTGTCTATAAAGGCTTGTGTATGCCTGCAGATTTACCGCGATTCTACGTTGACCTCGCGGATTTGCGTATGGAATCGGCTATTTGCCTATTCCACCAACGCTTTTCAACCAACACCCAGCCACGCTGGCCACTGGCACAGCCTTTCCGCTACCTAGCGCACAATGGTGAAATCAATACCATTCAAGGCAACCGTCAATGGGCAAGAGCGCGTGGTTACAAATTTAGCTCGCCACTTTTGCCTGACTTGCAAAGTGCTGCGCCGTTTGTCAACGAAACCGGCTCTGACTCATCAAGCCTAGACAACATGTTAGATTTGTTTTTATCTGGCGGGATGGATCTGTTCCGAGCGATGCGTATGCTCGTGCCGCCAGCGTGGCAAAATCACCCTGATATGGATGAAGACCTGCGCGCGTTTTACGACTTTAACTCCAAGCACATGGAACCTTGGGACGGCCCAGCGGGGATCGTACTTTCCGACGGCCGCTACGCCGCCTGTAACCTCGACCGCAATGGCTTGCGCCCAGCGCGCTATGTGATCACCAAAGACAAGCTCATCACTCTCGCTTCTGAAATCGGTATTTGGGATTACGCCCCCGATGAAGTGGCGAAAAAAGGCCGCGTCGGCCCAGGGGAACTCTTGGTCATCGACACGCGTAAAGGCAAGTTGTGGAGCTCTGATGAAATTGATAACGACCTAAAAAGCCGTCACCCTTACAAAGAATGGATGGCGAAAAACGTTCGTCAATTAATCCCGTTCTCTGAAATTCCAGAAGACCAAATTGGCGAGCGGGACTTCGACGTCGACACCTTGCGCACGTATCAAAAACAATTCGCCATGACGAACGAAGAAGTCGATCAAGTCTTGCGCGTGGTCGCCGACCTGGGCCAAGAAGCCGTGGGGTCGATGGGCGATGACACGCCAATGGCCGTGCTGTCTTCTAAAGAGCGCTTAATCACGGATTACTTCCGTCAAAAATTTGCTCAGGTGACCAACCCACCGATTGACCCGCTGCGCGAAAAGCACGTGATGTCGCTGGCCACCTCGATCGGTCAAGAAATGAACGTGTTCAACGAAACTGACGGCCACGCTCACCGCGTCACGTTTGACTCTCCCGTACTCTTGTACTCTGATTTACAGCAGTTGCTGCAATTAGAAGACGAGCACTATCGCCACACGATTTTAGACATCAACTTTGACCCGCAAGAGAGCGATCTTGAGCAAGCGATTGTCAATCTCTGTGAGCGAGCGGAAGCACTCGTGCGCGAAGGCACCGTCTTGGTGGTACTGTCAGACCGAGCCATCACCAAAGGCAAGCTCCCTATCCCAGCCGCCATGGCGGTGGGCGCGATTCACACTCGCTTAATTGATGCCAACTTGCGCTGTGATGCCAACATCATAGTGGAAACCGCCACAGCCCGCGACCCGCACCAGTTTGCCGTGTTGCTCGGCTTTGGCGCGACGGCAGTATACCCATACTTAGCCTACGAAGCGCTCGCGAAATTGGTCGACGATGGTGCTATCGATAAAACCTTCCACGTCGCACTGCAAAACTACCAGCAAGGCATCAACAAAGGCCTTTACAAGATCATGTCGAAAATGGGCATCTCAACGGTTGCCTCTTATCGCTGCTCTCAGCTCTTTGAAGCGGTTGGCCTTAGCCAAGATTTGGTCGATCTGTGCTTTAGAGGGGTCGCAAGTCGCATTCAAGGGGCGACGTTTAGCGACTTCCAACAAGACATGTTTAACCTGTCAAAACGCGCTTGGACCAAACGCAAAACCCTCGAACACGGCGGCTTGCTAAAATACGTTCATGGCGGTGAATACCACGCTTACAACCCCGATGTGGTCAGTTCACTCCAAACCGCGGTAAAAAGTGGTGAACCACAAGATTATCGCACCTATGCCAAACACGTAAACCAGCGCCCTGTCGCAACCTTACGCGATTTGATGACGCTCAAAAAAGCCGAACAGAGCTTGCCACTTGAGCAAATCGAACCGAGTACTGAGCTGTTCAAACGCTTTGATTCTGCCGCGATGTCGATCGGTGCATTAAGCCCAGAAGCGCACCAAGCACTCGCCGCGGCGATGAACCGTCTTGGCGGTTATTCCAACTCAGGCGAAGGTGGTGAAGACCCACAGCGCTTTGGTACCGAGCGCAACTCGCGAATCAAACAAGTTGCCTCGGGCCGCTTTGGGGTGACGCCGCATTACCTGACCAATGCCGATGTGCTGCAAATTAAAGTCGCACAAGGCGCGAAACCCGGTGAAGGCGGCCAGCTTCCCGGTCACAAAGTCACGGCTGAAATTGCTCGTTTGCGCCACTCGGTACCAGGAGTGACGTTGATTTCACCGCCGCCACACCACGACATCTACTCGATTGAAGATTTGGCGCAATTGATCTTTGACTTAAAACAGGTCAACCCCAATGCTCTGGTCTCGGTCAAACTGGTTTCTGAACCGGGCGTGGGCACCATCGCCACCGGTGTGGCCAAAGCCTATGCCGATTTGATCACCGTTTCCGGTTACGACGGCGGGACAGCAGCCAGCCCATTGACATCGGTAAAATACGCCGGTAGCCCATGGGAACTCGGCCTAGCTGAAACGCAACAAGCTTTGGTGGCCAATGGCCTGCGTCACAAGATCCGCCTGCAAGTCGACGGCGGGCTTAAAACCGGGCTCGACGTCGTCAAAGCGGCTATCCTGGGTGCGGAAAGCTTTGGCTTTGGCACGGCCCCTATGGTCGCCATGGGCTGTAAATTCTTGCGTATTTGCCATCTCAACAACTGTGCAACCGGGGTGGCCACCCAAGATGAAACCCTAAGACGTGACTACTTTAAAGGCTTACCAGAAATGGTGGTCAATTACTTTACCGGCCTTGCTGACGAAGTGCGCGAGCTGCTCGCTGAGCTTGGCGTTGAAAAACTCACCGACTTGATTGGCCGTACTGACTTACTCGAGGTAATCGAAGGGATGACGGCGAAGCAAAGCAAGTTGGATCTGTCACACATCCTTGAAGCGCCGATCTCACCTGAGGGACATCCGCTTTATTGGACACAGCCCAACAAGCCATTTGATGACGCTAAACTCAACCAAACGATCCTCGATGATGCGATTGAAGCGGTCGAAGCACAACAATCACTTGACTTGTTCTATCGCGTGCTCAACACCGATCGTTCGGTTGGCGCTCGCCTATCGGGTGAAGTGGCCAAACGCTATGGCAACGGCGGCGTCGCAGCGTCACCGATTCGCATCAACCTCGACGGGACTGCCGGACAGTCCTTTGGGGTTTGGAATGCCGGCGGCGTTGAGCTTTACCTAACTGGTGACGCTAACGATTATGTCGGAAAAGGCATGGCGGGCGGTAAAATCGTCATTCGCCCTCATGTTGGAACGGCGTTTAAATCTCACCAAGCGACCATCATCGGCAACACCTGTTTGTATGGCGCCACCGGTGGAAAACTGTATGCCGCCGGTACGGCTGGCGAGCGCTTTGGCGTGCGCAATTCAGGAACGATTGCCGTTATTGAAGGTGCTGGCGACAACGCGTGTGAATACATGACTGGCGGTATTGTTGCGATACTTGGCAGTACTGGGGTGAACTTTGGTGCAGGGATGACCGGCGGGTTTGCCTACGTGCTTGATGCGCACCAAGACTTCTCAGGTCGAGTCAACAATGAGTCGGTTGAAGCGATTTCGCTTTCGGAGTTGCCGATTCACCAAGAACACTTACGTGGCTTAATTGCTGAACATCATGATGAGACAGGCTCTGACCACGCACTTGATATCCTCGTTAACTTTGATCAGTGGATCCCACAATTTTACTTGATCAAACCCAAAGCGGCGGATCTCAACACATTACTTGGTCACCAAAGTCGAAGCGCATCGGAACTGCGCGTTCAAGCTCAATAAGTTGTGAAAGGAAGCGAAAAATGAGTCAAAATGTTTATCAATTTATCGACGTAAAACGCATCGATCCGGCGAAAAAACCCATCAAGGTGCGCAAGATCGAATTCGTTGAAATTTACGAACCTTTCACCCACCAACAAGCCAGCGCGCAAGCGGACCGCTGCTTAGATTGTGGCAACCCTTATTGCGAGTGGAAGTGTCCGGTTCACAACTACATCCCCCAATGGCTGAAACTGGCCAATGAAGGGCGTATTTTAGAGGCAGTCGAACTGTCTCACCAAACCAACAGCTTACCGGAAGTGTGTGGCCGAGTGTGTCCACAAGACCGCTTGTGTGAAGGCTCGTGTACCCTCAACGATGAATTTGGTGCCGTGACCATCGGCAATGTCGAAAAATACATTACCGACAAAGCCTTTGAGATGGGCTGGAAACCCGACATGTCTAACGTTGAGTGGACGGACAAAAAGGTCGCCATCATCGGCGCCGGGCCCGCGGGTCTGGCTGCGGCCGATGTACTGGTTCGCAATGGTGTCAAACCAGTGGTCTTTGACCGCTACCCAGAAATCGGGGGATTGCTGACCTTTGGTATCCCTTCTTTCAAATTGGAAAAAGGGGTGATGGAAAATCGCCGCCGCGTCTTTACTGAAATGGGCGTAGAGTTCCAACTCAATGTTGAAGTCGGTAAAGATGTCTCGATGCAGAGCCTAGTCGATGAGTACGACGCGGTCTTTTTAGGTGTGGGTACCTATAAATACATGCGCGCTGGGCTTGAAAACGAGGATGCACAAGGGGTTTATGATGCCTTGCCGTTTTTGGTCTCCAACACCTACAAAGTGATGGATTTGCCAACCGAATCGCCTTACATCGACATGGCAGGCAAAAACGTTGTCGTACTTGGTGGGGGGGATACCGCGATGGACTGTGTCCGCACTTCCATTCGCCAAGGCGCGCAAAACGTCATCTGTGCTTATCGCCGCGATGAAGCGAACATGCCGGGCTCGCGCCGTGAAGTGAAAAACGCCAAAGAAGAAGGCGTGAACTTCATGTTCAACTTGCAACCGCTCGGTATCGAAGTCAACGCTCAAGGTCAGGTCACCGGCGTCAAAGTTGTCAAGACCGCCCTAGGTGAGCCCGATGACGCAGGCCGTCGCCGCCCAGAACCGGTTGCCGGCAGTGAACACACCCTAGCAGCGGATGTGGTGATCATGGCCTTTGGTTTCCAACCACATCAGATGGATTGGTTAGCGCCTTTTGGTGTTGAACTGGATCAATGGGGCCGTATTAAAGCGCCATCGAGTCAGTCATTCCAATACCAAACCAGCAATGAGAAAATCTTTGCCGGTGGCGATGCCGTACGCGGCTCTGATCTTGTCGTGACAGCCATTGATGAAGGTCGTAAAGCCGCTGAAGGCATGCTCGATTTCCTAGACGTGTAAACCGCATCGGCCAGTCTAAGGCCGATTTAAGAGCAGACTCAGCCTCGATTGCCATCGGTATATCGGGGCTTTTTTATTGATGATAAAATTCTGTGCCAGAACCGTGATAGACAAGCCATTGTGTGCCATCATGGTTTTATACCAATCTAACGAGATAGCTGGCCATGTTTCGACACCCCCTTATTTGCCTATTTTGTTTACTCACCCTAGGAGCCTGCAGCATGAATCAACCTTTTAAAGCCAAAATTGACACGCCGTGTGGCGATAAGCCCAATTGTGTTGCCAGTGTTGATCAGCGCGAAGATTTTCATATCGCGCCTTGGACGTTAACCCCAAGCGCCAGTTTTATTCAGGTGGTCTCCGCCATACAAAGCGTCCCTAGTAGCAAACTGATCAGTAAAACGGACGATTACGCCCATTTTACCTTCACCAGTCGTTGGCTTAAATTCGTCGACGACGTCGAAATACAACAGCGCGGCGATCAAGTTTTCTTGCGTTCAGAATCGCGCATCGGACATTCTGACTTTGGAGTCAACCGCAAAAGAATGCTCAAATTGGGACAAAAACTCAAACAGCTCAGCCTTATCATCTAGTGAGTCGCTAAGTTCTTTTGGTATACTCGGGCTTTATTTAGCAAAAATGATCGAAACCATGAAAACAATCGGAATCATCGGCGCGATGGAGCAAGAAGTCGCGATCTTAAAATCGGCAATGACCGATATGCGCAGCACCAAAAAAGGCGGCTGCCAATTTTACCAAGGCAACATTGAAGGCGTACCCGTTATCTTGTTGCAATCTGGGATCGGTAAAGTTGCCGCGGCGGTCGGTACCTCGCTCTTAATCAGTGAATTCCAACCCGATGCCATCATCAACACCGGTTCAGCGGGCGGTTTTGATCCTTCATTAAATCTAGGCGATGTGGTGATTTCCACCCAAGTTCGGCACCACGATGCCGATGTCACCGCGTTTGGTTATCAAATTGGACAAATGGCAGGCCAACCTGCGGCCTTTGATGCTGATCAAGCTCTCATTGAATGGACCGAACAAGCCCTAGCCACGGTTTCTCATCCTCCTCACGTAGTGCGCGGCCTGATTTGCACCGGCGATCAATTCGTCTGTAGCAGTGAAAAACAGCGCTGGATCCGCGATCAATTCCCCGGTGTCATTGCCGTAGAAATGGAAGCGGCAGCGATTGCTCAGACCTGTCACCAATTTTCGGTCCCATTTGTAGTCGTGCGCGCCATCTCTGACGTAGCAGACAAAGCCTCCCCGATGAGCTTTGAAGAGTTCTTGCCTTTAGCAGCCAAAAGCTCTTCAGAAATGGTGACCACGATGCTGAAACAATTACAAGGCTAATTGGCATGACAAACGGCGCAACGGCATTAACGACAATCGCACCCGCTTTAATTGTGGCCGTTGCTCTGATCATTCACGCCCTACTGCCTATCCCCGCCTCGTTTCACCCAATCACCTGGTGGAAGCAATTTGCGAAACAGTTGTCGAATAAAGTCAATCAGGGACACGCCCGATACCAGCAGTTTGCCGGCGCCTTGGCTTGGGCGATGATGATACTGCCCAGTGCGGCGCTTTTGTGGGCGGTCAGTAGCCTGGTTTGGCAACAGCAACTTTATCAATTAGCGCTGTTGTTATTGGCTCTCGACCTGCGCCCGATGTGGAAAACCATTCAAACCGTCATTAACGCCTTACAGCAAGACGACAAACAACAGGCTCGCCGTCAACTCAATCAAGTGCTCAACCGCGACTGCGATACGCTTTCTGCGCTGGGCATTGGTAAAGCCTGCGCTGAATACCTCATTATGGGCTTTGGCAAGCACGGCTGGGCGGTGGTATTTTGGTTTCTGTTCACCGGAGGCATCGGCGCCTTACTGTATCGATTGTGCAGTGAGCTCAGCCGGGTTTGGTCAGTCAAGCTTGACAACTATCAAGACTTTGGCCGTGTTAGCCACACCATAGCCAATACGCTCAGCGCCTTACCGCTCTGGCTGTTGTGGCTGTGTACCTTTATTGGCCCGCAACGACAACAGATATGGCAACAACGACAAACTTGGTGGTATTGGCGACCGCAAGTTCACGGCGCGTTATTAGCCAGTATTGGTGGGCAATTAAGCCTCTCTCTTGCCGGTCCTGCCCTCTATCAAGGCAAAAAGTTTATTCGCGTCAAGCTCGGCGGACGCATCGCCCCTGCGCCTTATCATTTGCATCAGCTGCGCACTTGGCTTGTCTATCGCATTGCTGTGTTGATTTTTCTCAGCGCGATGCTTTTTATTGCGATCCGCTGGTAATGTCTCGCTTACTGCTTCTGACCCTCTTGCTTACCACCAACAGTTGGGCCGCGATGGCACATCGCGTGATCACGTTATCGCCTCATGCCACAGAGCTCGCGGCATCGGCGGGGTTATTGCCCAACATCGTCGCCGTCAGCGAAGCCAGTGACTTTCCGCCTTCGGTGATAGACTTGCCCAAAGTCGCCAATTATCACGGTCTCAACATCGAAAAAATTGTCGCCCTAAAGCCAGATTTAATCATCGCTTGGCCCAATGGCAATCCGCAAAAAGAGGTGTTATTGCTCAAAAAGTTAGGCTTTCACATTGTCGACAGCGCGCCGCAAACCTTAGCCGAAATTGCCGATAATATCGACATGCTCAGCCACTACAGTGCCAACCCCAGTGTGGGTCGCGCCGCTGCCGCCGAGTTTCGTCTTGCACTCACTCGCTTAAAACAGCAATACCACACTCAACGCCCCGTGCGCTATTACTTTCAGGTATCAGCAAAACCGAGCATTGCCATGTCCGACCACGACTGGCCCAGTGATATTTTTCGCTTTTGTGGTGGCAAGAATATCTTTGCCGACGCGCCCAATGCTTACCCTCAAGTGAATATTGAGCAAGTCGCGTTAAAAGCCCCTGAGGTCATTTTTACCAATACGCCCTCGTTTGCCAACGACTGGCAAGCGCTGAATGCTCAAATCCCGGCTTTGGCCAAGGGTCAAGTTTGGTCACTCAACTCAGACTGGCTCACCAGAGCAACCGTCAGAAGCCTCGAGGCCGTCAAACAAGTTTGCCAGTTTTTATCGATTGCTCGTGAGAAACACTAACACTTTAAGGCAATATTTCGTAAAATCAGCGCTGCTTTTTCGCGACGCTTCACCCCTATTGTCACGAGGAGATTTGGCCAACAGGATTTGTCACTGATGTGCCACGTCACTTGCCTATAGACCTCTCGGGCGAGTTAATTTTGTTGTTTTTGCGCTCAAAGGAACCATTTTGAACTCCACGCTACTGTATTCATTCGACTTATTTGGTACCGCAATTTTTGCTATCTCTGGCGTATTATTGGCCGGGCGACTAAAAATGGACCCTTTTGGCGTCATCGTGTTGGCCAGTGTCACCGCCATTGGTGGCGGCACCATTCGCGATATGGCGCTCGGGGCGACTCCCGTGTTTTGGATCCGTGACAATAGCTATTTATGGGTGATTTTTATCACCTGTATCACCATGATGATTTTGGTCAGGCGACCTAAGCGTGTCCCTTGGTGGGTATTACCGGTTTGCGATGCGGTTGGCTTAGCCGTGTTTGTCGGCATTGGGGTGGAAAAAGCCTTAAGCTACGATGCAACGCCTTTAGTGGCGGTTTTAATGGGCATTCTCACCGGTTGTGGGGGCGGCATTATTCGCGATGTGCTCGCCAGAGAAGTACCGATGGTACTGCGCAGTGAAGTGTACGCGACAGCTTGTATGGTCGGCGGGGTCTTTCACACCACGGCATTAGCGATGGGCTATGACAACGCGACCGCTTTCATTTCTGGCCTTTTGTCGACGCTATTAATCCGACTCGGCGCCATCCGCTGGCATTTATCATTGCCAACGTGTGCCATCGATAGAGAGCGATAAGCGAGATTGAGAACAGGGAAGCCCTCCCTGCTCTCTACCATCGATTACGCTTGGTAATAATAGTAATTCACGCATTGCTCTGCCAGTAAGTCTAAACTGTCCAGCGCGCGCTGCTTTTTTTGCTCAGAAAAGTCATCAAATGCCAATGGTATCTCGGTACAACCCAAAATCACGCCATCGGCGCCATCGGCAATCAGTTGATCGAATATCGGTGCCATCAACTCACGTCCCTTGGCAATATTGCCAGCTTTCACCGCTAAAATCCCTTCCATTACTTGGGCTTGGCCTTGCTCATCGGGCTGAAGAGGCTCTAACCCGCGGTCAAGGATCCCTTGACGATAGAGGTTAATTTTGATGGTGGCATCCGTTGCCATGATGCCGATGCGTTGCATTTTTTTCTCTTGCGCCGCATTGAGCACGCTATCGATAATGCTAATAAACTCGACACCGCGGTTTGAGAGTTTTTCTAGCCAATGATGGGCAGTATTACAAGGAATGACAACTTTGGTCGCCCCTGCTTGCTTGAGGTTGTCGAGATCCTTCAACAAGACATCAATCGGATCGGCCCCTTGGTGTAATATGCACGTGGTGCGGTCGGGCGTGGTCGGATTATTCGAAATAATCATAGGGATATGTTCTTGATCACAGGTCGCAGGACTTTTTACAACGATGCGACGCATAAAGTCAACGGTAGCCATTGGCCCCATACCACCCAAAATACCTAATTTCTTTTGCATAATTTACTCTCCAATTTTGAGAGCAATTTAACAAGATCAAATCTTGTACAGAAATGAAATAACTGACATAGTCATGCATGATCTGCATAGGAGGTCAAATGCAAAATATCGAAACAAAATGGCTTTTGGACTTTTTAAAACTCGCCGAATTGCGCAACTTTTCTAAAGCCGCCGAAGAAAGGCATATTACCCAATCGACATTCAGTCGCCGTATCCAAGCACTCGAAAACGCCGTCGGCTGCCAGTTATTTGACCGTGACACTACCCCCGTCACCCTAACCCAAAGTGGTATAGAATTTCGCTCTAGCGCGCGCAGCCTAGTGATACAACTTGAGTATGATCTCGAGCGACTCAGCGATCTTTCGGTACTTGGCCATCAAAAAGTCAGCTTAGCCGCCGGGCACTCTATCGCAACCGACATCTTGCCTTTAATGAATTTTAACTTATTCAGTGAAGATACCGAGACCATCCTTGAAGTTCGTGCGATCGACATCGACGACGCGGTGAAAATGCTGCAAGAGAATGCCTGTGATTTAATGATGAGTTATAAAAACGTACAACTTCATCACGCCAACTACCTCACCCATAAACTAGGCGAGTCAAAAATGCTCTGTGTCACCGGACTCGACCAGCAAGGCCGAGCGAAATACAGCCTGTCGCGCCATACTCTCTCACCTTGGATCATGCATTCATCGGGCAGTTTCATGGGCCGCCTTACCAGAGAAATGGGGCATTATTACGCGTTGCAACCCGTGTTTTCCTCATCGATGACCGAGCTGGTGAAAGCATTAATTATTCAAGGAGAAGGGATAGGCTGGCTGCCTGAGCACAGTATTAAACAAGCGCTTAACAACCAACAGCTCATCGTATTGGATCAAGAACAAGCCCCACCGATTGCTGAAATTTACGCTTATCGCTCGACGGCAAAACTTCATCACGCCGCAGAGCGGGTCTGGCAAAAACTCAAAGGGTACAACAATATCGATTGGTGATCCTGGCCGCCTGCCGAACAGGGCCAGATGACGACAGTATGAGGCGTCTTAGCGGGGAGTGCCTTAATAGGTAACATGAAAAGAAAAAAGCCCCAGTGACTGGGGCTTTTACAATTGGTGATAGATACGTTGAGCTTACGCCGTGGTGCTTTTTGAGCTCATCTCACCTTGTGGTACGGTCTCGGTGCTGTTGTAGATGTCTTCGTTCAACTCACCTTCGCTTTTGGCGATAAGGATAGACACCATCATGTCACCACACACGTTAACTGTGGTACGAGCCATATCAAGGATACGGTCAACACCAGCCACAATCGCTAAACCTTCAATCGGTAGGCCAACGGTGGTCAAAACCAGTGACAACATGATCAAACCCGCACCAGGTACACCAGCGGTACCAATCGACGCCAAGGTAGAAGTCATGATGATCAACATGTAATCACTCATCGACAAATCAATACCAAAGGCTTGAGCAATAAACAGCGCACACACACCTTGGTAAAGTGCGGTACCGTCCATGTTGATGGTCGCCCCTAAAGGCAATACAAAGCTTGATACGCCTTTCGATACACCGGCTTCTTCACGCGCGGCTTTGATGGTAGCCGGTAACGTACCTGAACTGCTGGTGGTGGTAAAAGCAACCGCCGCTGGGTTCATAACCGCTTTTAAGTAACGAACTGGGTTTAATTTGGCGAAGACTTTCAATACGCCAGAGTAGAACACAATCACGTGGATCAAACAGCCGATGTAAGCCACCGCAATCACTTTGATCAGAGGCAATAAGATATCAAGTCCGTATTTACCCGCGACCCAAGCCATCAGACCAAAGACACCGTAAGGCGCGAGCTTCATCACAAGCTCTGTCAATTTGTACATGGCTTCTGCAAGGCTTTCAAAGACTTGAACTGCTGGTTTCGCTTTTTCACCGATCAAGTTAAGTGAGATACCAAGACCAATAGCGAAGACGATAATTTGTAAGATGTTACCCGCGGCAAGAGCGCCAACTGGGTTTTTCGGGATCAGGTCAAGCAGAGTTTGCACGAGAGAGGGCGCTTCTTTACCTGATGATGCCGCTTCTTTGGCGACCATATCTAAGCCACTGCCCGGAGTGAACACAGCGGCTAACACCAGACCAATGGTGATCGCAACCGCCGTCGTACCTAGGTACAAGGCAATCGCTTTCGCGCCAATGCGGCCCATTTTGCGTGAGTCTTGCATCGAAGTAACGCCGACCACCAAAGAGCAGAAGATCAAAGGTACAATCAACATCTTGATCGCGTTAATAAACAAGGTACCGATGAACTTAAGCGATTCGGCTTCAGGGCCCATGATCGCACCAACGATCACACCTAAAACCATACCGATTACTATTTTTTTCCACAACTCAAGTTGTGACCAAAAGCCACGACCTGACTGAGTCGCTGAGTCCTTTTCTGCCATAATCATTCCCTTTTTCAATTTTCAGTAGCACTGCTGATAGTCAGCCTAACAACAGTGGTGGTAAAACAGTGTTGCTTTCGTACTGTCATAAACATTGCAACTATAATGCCAAAATAACAAATAAAAATAACCATTAATTATCAACAACTTGTAAAACGACCTTTATCATTACCAGCTATAACCAAAGTTATAGACAAAGATAACAAGAAAACAAATCATTAATAATCATAAAGTTAAAAAACTTATAACCATTATTATACTATAACAAAAGTTATGACCGTTTTATGACTCTTGATGATGTCTATTTTTAAGTCGTTTACTCAATGCCGGTTGAGAAATGCCTAACATTCTTGCCGCAATCGATTGATTGCCTTGCGAGCGCGACATCGCTTCGTCAATCAAAATCTCATTCATTTCTTGTAGGCTTGGCAAAGGCAAATCCGGGTCGAAACTGCGGTGCTCACTGTGCGCCTGAGCCATATTGACATGACGGTCGTCAATGACTTTGCGAAACACTTCCATCGACAACATATGACTTTTGTGCTGACTGACGGCGTCGTAAACCAATGCCTGTAACTCGCGGATATTGCCAGGGAAATGGTAGGTAGCCAACAGTGAAGGCAGTTGTTTGGGAAAGCTCGGGATTGGCTTATTCATCTCTTGCGCGGCCAAAGTGAGAAAGTGTTCAAACAACAACGGAATGTCTTGCTTTCGCTGCCGAAGTGGTGGCAACTCAACTTGGTGAGTACACAAACGAAAATACAAGTCATTGCGAAACTTGCCCTCTTGCACTAATTGCTTGAGAGATTGATGGGTCGCCACCACAATTCTCGCTCGGCTGCGCTTGGGCCTGTCACTGCCAAGTGGGTAATAATCCCCTTCTTGTAATAAACGCAATAGCTTGGTTTGTGAGGCATAACTCAAATCGCCAATTTCATCGAGGAACAAGGTGCCGTCCGCCGCGGACTCCACCATCCCCATGCGTTCTCGCTCTGCGCCAGTAAACGCACCGCGGCGATGGCCAAATAATGTATCGGCAAAGGCTTCGTCATCAATCCCCGCCACATTGACACTCACCAGTTTTCCTTTGCGACCACTTAAGGTGTGCAATGAGGTCGCGATGTGCTCTTTACCCACCCCACTTTCACCGTTGATCATCACTGGCTGGCCACTGCCCGCCACCGACTCAAGGTATTGAAATATCGAACGCATTTTCTTATCTTGAGTGATGATTTTTTCAAATACATCGGGGTGCTCGATGGTATCTGACAAAAAGCGACGACGCATGGCTTCGTTTTCCCAACGCATTTCTTGTAATGCAATGGCTCGCTTGATCCCCTCGAGTAATCGGCTTTCTTCGGTGGTTTTGACAAAATAATCGTAAGCACCAAGCCGGATGCAATCGACTGCGGTTTCAATTTGGTTCATGCCACTGACAATAATGACGCCAACAGAAGGGTGAGCGGCAACGATATCTTTGAGTAAGTCCAAACCACTGTGATGAGGCATATTCAAATCGAGCAACACCAATTGAATCTCGGGGTGGTCTGCCAAAGTCGATAATACTTTTCGACTGTCGTTGAGCGAGTGAATGTTATTGATGCCACCGCGTCGCTCTAATGCCATGGATAAACTGCGAATAAACGCCGGTTCATCATCGACCAATAAAATGCCAAATCTAGGGTAGCGTGTTTTATTCATGCTTGATTAATTTCCATCTTTCTCATATTTGGGCAGCCATAACGTCACCTCTGTGCCCTCGCCTGGCACGGAGAAAAACGCCAGTTGGCCTTGGTGTTCTTCGATAATGGCCGATGAAATTGACAAGCCAAGCCCCGTACCACCTTGTTCGCGTTTGGTGGTAAAAAAAGGATCGAACAGGCGCGCTTGATCTTGCTCATCGATGCCCTTGCCTTGGTCTTCCACTTTGATCCACAACCTGTCTTCGAGTTGACCTGTGCTGATCACAATCGCTTGTTGTGGGTGCTCTAGCGCCTGGCACGCATTGACGATCACGTTGATCATCACCTGTTGTAACCTTTGTGCCCGCCCCAAACAAAACAACGACTCGCTGTTATAATCGACGCGAAAGTTATCCGTGGATGTGCGTAACGTGCGCTCGGTCAATCGCACAGAGGTAGCCACCACCTCATTAATGTCGACCAAAGTATTGAGCTCAGCAGATTGATTATCTTGAGCTTCTTGGCGAGCAAAGTCACGTAAATCATCAACGATACGACGGATATGACTGGTGCCATCAATCATATCTTGCAACATGATCGGCAACTCCTGCTGCAGGCGCTGATAATCCATACCCGCCAGTTCAAGACCGCCGCGCTGCTGAGAATAATCGCTCAAAATCTCATCCGCATCGTGATAAAACTCCTGTAATACCGGTAAGTTAAGCAACAATAGACTGGTTGGATTATTGATTTCATGCGCGACCCCAGAGACCAGAATACCCAAAGAGGCCATTTTGTCAGCTTGAATTAATTGTTGCTGTTGAATTTGTAAGTCTTTGGTCCGCCTCGCCACTTGCTGGCTGAGGCTGCGATTCCAGACAATAATCACGCCAAAGACCAAGACCACCACACTGCCAATCGCCGCCACCCAGTACGTAATGGTTTGCCAATCGACTCGCGCTGGGGTAAACGCGCCAAACCATTTATCGTAAATTTGTTGCTGGCGGCCAGTGTTTTTTAAAATCGCCAAGCCTTGATTAAATTGTGACAGTAACTCTTCATTGCCTTTTAACACCCCAAAGCCGTAACGCTGTGAAGAAAATAAATTGCCTACCGGCTCAATGTTAGACAGCGCCAATGTCTCGCCCAAATACAAACCGGGCAAATTGGCAACAAAAGCGAAATCGTACTTGCCAGACGCCAGCAAACGCAGTGCCGCGGCATGGGTGTCAACATAAACTAATGTCGCCTTAAGCTCAGCGACATTGAGTTGCTCATCCATGATCCCCCCGCGCTGCAGCACCACCGATTTACCCACCAAGTCACTCAATGCACTCACTTTGGCATGACTGTCTTTACGGGCAAATACCGAATGGTGAATTAACGAATGGGGAGGCGAAAACAACATGGTTTGCGCGCGCAGTGCCGAATAAGACACCCCTTGTAACATGTCGATACGACCGCTTTCTAAGTTGCGCTTCATGGTATCCCAACTGCCGAGCTGTATGTCGACATCCAAGCCCATGACTTCTGCAATCGCTCGAGTCAACTCGGTATTGTACCCGTCGGGCTGGCCTTTTTTGTTGATAAATTCATAAGGAGGGAAATTGTGGTCACCGCCGACAATGATGGTCTCAGCAAACGCGGTATGAGACCAAACCAGAAAAAGGACGAATTTCCATATCATTGATTTAAAAAAGGTCACTTTACTGTACTTCCTGCACAGAGCGGCTCACATCAGGAGCGCTGCTCCGACATCAAACCGACAATTAACAAATAAGCCGTGATGATATCACAGCAAAAGGGCGAAATCTTTATCGCCCTTTCTTGTCAAACCCTCATAAAAAAAGCCAGTCACACGGTGACTGGCTTAGCAAATACCCACACTCATTACCGCGATTAAGCGGTAATTTTTGCGTGTAATTCCTGTACTGAGTTAACGCTTGCTTTGGCATCGGCCTTGTGGGCCAGACAAGTGGCAAAGGCCGCATTCAAGGTCGTGGTGTAGTTCACCTTCTCCGCCAATGCACCGCGGCGTAGCACTTTTGAGTCTTCAATCGCTTGACGACCAGCAGCGGTATTGACGATGTAGGTGTACTCATTGTTCTTAATGCGATCAAGAATATGAGGGCGACCTTCGTGAACCTTATTTACCAAGCGAGGGTTGATGCCCGCCTCACCGAGTACCACCGCGGTGCCATGGGTTGCGTCAAGTTGATAACCTAGGTCAATCAACTGCTTGGCAACTTCAACAATGCGTTTCTTATCGCCTTCGCGAACCGACAAGAGTGCGCGGCCGCCTTCTGGGTAGACGTTACCACAGCCGAGTTCGGCTTTGGCAAACGCTTCAGCAAAGGTTAGCCCTACGCCCATCACTTCACCGGTTGAGCGCATTTCAGGGCCCAACAGCGGATCAACACCCGGGAACTTGTTAAACGGCAGAACCACTTCTTTGACTGAGAAGTAAGGAGGAATGATTTCCTTGGTAAAGCCTTGCTGTTCTAGCGTTTGACCGACCATAACGCGAGCGGCAATTTTCGCCAGTGGCGCGCCAGTAGCTTTCGAAACAAACGGTACCGTACGAGCAGCGCGAGGGTTAACCTCAATCAGGTAAACTTCGTTGTCTTTTACCGCAAACTGAGTGTTCATCAAACCGCGTACACCGAGCTCAAAGGCCAGTTTAGTGACTTGTTCGCGCATCACATCTTGAATTTCTGCGCTTAACGTATAAGCCGGTAGAGAACACGCTGAGTCGCCCGAGTGAACCCCCGCTTGCTCGATGTGCTCCATGATACCGCCAATCACGACGCGCTCACCGTCACAAATCGCATCAATGTCGACTTCGATCGCATCGTCGAGGAAGTGGTCAAGCAAGACAGGTGATTCATTCGACACACTGACGGCTTCGTTGAAGTAACGGCGCAAATCGGCTTCGTCGTAGACAATTTCCATCGCGCGACCACCGAGAACATAAGACGGTCGAACCACCAAGGGGAAGCCGATGACTTTTGATTTCTCAATCGCCTGCTCCATCGTCGTGACAGTGGCGTTTTCTGGCTGCTTAAGACCTAAGCGCTCAACCGCTTGTTGGAAGCGCTCACGGTCTTCAGCGCGGTCAATCGCATCGGGGCTAGTACCAATAATAGGCACGCCAGCCGCTTCGAGTTCGCGCGCCAATTTCAGTGGCGTTTGACCGCCGTATTGAACAATAACGCCCTTGGGTTTTTCGACGCGAGCAATCGCCAGTACGTCCTCTAAGGTAACCGGTTCAAAGTACAAGCGGTCAGAAGTATCGTAATCGGTTGACACCGTTTCTGGGTTGCAGTTGACCATAATGGTTTCGTAACCGTCTTCGCGCAGTGCCAGTGACGCGTGCACACAACAATAATCAAACTCAATCCCTTGACCGATGCGGTTCGGACCACCGCCCAGTACCATGATCTTGTCTTTATCCGTTGGGTTTGCTTCACACTCTTCATCGTAAGAGGAATACATGTAGGCGGTGTCAGAAGAAAATTCTGCGGCACACGTATCTACGCGCTTGTAAACCGGGTGAATGTCAAACTGATCGCGCAAACGACGAATTTCACTTTCTGCGACGCCAACCAGTTTTGATAGACGAGTATCAGAGAAGCCTTTGCGTTTCAAAGAGCGAAGTAATTCTTTTGTCAGACCAGCAAAACCGGTGCTGTGCAGATCCGCTTCCAATTTGATGATGTCTTCGATTTGCACCAAGAACCATGGGTCGATGTTGGTCAATGCAAACACGTCATCGACACTCATGCCCGCGCGGAACGCATCGCCGATGTACCAAATGCGCTCGGCACCGGCTTCTTGTAGCTCTTGACGAATTTTCTTCATCGCTTCAGGGTCGTTGAGATCCACCATCTCGTCGAAACCACTCGCGCCAACTTCAAGGCCGCGCAGCGCTTTGTGCAAAGACTCTTGTTGGTTACGACCAATCGCCATCACTTCGCCAACCGATTTCATTTGCGTTGTCAGACGATCGTTTGAACCGGCAAATTTTTCAAAGTTAAAGCGTGGGATCTTAGTCACGACATAGTCAATGGTCGGCTCGAACGACGCCGGCGTCGCGCCACCAGTGATGTCATTCATTAGCTCATCTAGGGTAAAACCAACCGCCAGTTTCGCTGCGACTTTGGCAATCGGGAAACCCGTGGCTTTTGATGCTAGCGCCGATGAACGAGAAACACGTGGGTTCATCTCAATGATGACCATGCGACCATCGTCAGGGTTGATACCAAATTGAACGTTCGAACCGCCGGTTTCAACGCCGATTTCGCGCAGCACGGCCAAAGAGGCGTTACGCATCAATTGGTATTCTTTATCGGTCAGTGTTTGCGCCGGCGCAACCGTGATAGAGTCACCGGTGTGGATGCCCATCGCATCGAAGTTTTCAATCGAACACACGATGATACAGTTGTCGTTCTTGTCGCGAACCACTTCCATTTCATACTCTTTCCAGCCGATCAATGACTCATCGATCAACAACTCATTGGTTGGCGATAAATCGAGGCCTCGAGTACAAATTTCTTCAAATTCTTCTTTATTATAAGCAATACCACCCCCGGTGCCGCCCATGGTAAAAGAAGGTCGGATAATACAGGGGAAGCCGACTTGTTCGAGAACTTGATAAGCCTCTTCCATGCTTTTCGCCGTATCCGCTTTCGGACACTCAAGACCGATCGATTTCATCGCTTTGTCAAAGCGCGAACGGTCTTCGGCTTTGTCGATGGCATCCGCGGTGGCACCGATCATTTCAACGCCAAACTCGGCGAGTACGCCTTGACGCTCAAGCTCTAGAGCACAGTTCAGTGCCGTTTGTCCGCCCATGGTTGGCAACACGGCATCTGGACGCTCTTTCTCAATAATGTTGCGCACCACTTGCCATTGAATTGGCTCGATGTAGGTGGCATCGGCCATTTCTGGGTCTGTCATAATGGTCGCCGGGTTCGAGTTGACCAGAATAACGCGGTAGCCTTCTTCTCTTAAGGCTTTACAAGCTTGTGCCCCTGAATAGTCAAACTCACACGCTTGACCGATAACAATAGGACCCGCACCTAGGATTAGAATACTTTTAATGTCTGTACGTTTTGGCATGATTACGACTCCAAATTAAGCGCGGTGTTGCTGAATCAGTTCAATAAAATGGTCAAATAAAGGCGCAGCATCGTGCGGCCCTGGGCTTGCTTCAGGGTGACCTTGGAAACTAAACGCCGGTTTATCTGTGCGGTGGATCCCTTGTAAAGAACCATCAAATAAAGACTTATGTGTCGCCTTTAAATTGGCTGGCAAGGTTGCTTCGTCCGCGGCAAAGCCGTGGTTTTGCGAAGTGATCATGACCACATCACGCTCTAAATCTTTCACCGGATGGTTGGCACCGTGGTGACCAAATTTCATCTTCACGGTCTTCGCGCCTGACGCCAGAGCGAGAATTTGGTGACCTAAACAGATACCAAAAACAGGTAACCCTTTGTCCAAGAATACTTTTGTCGCTTCAATAGCGTAAGTACATGGCTCTGGGTCACCTGGGCCATTGGATAAAAAGACACCGTCAGGATTTAACGCCAAGACGTCTTCTGCAGACGTTTCTGCCGGCACAACCGTAAGGCGACAGCCACGGTCAACCAACATGCGTAAGATATTGCGTTTGGCACCAAAGTCGTAAGCGACGACGTGATATGGCAATTCTTCAGCGCTTTTATCTGCAGGTAACCCGCCAGTCAGTGTCCAAGAGCCTTGTGTCCAGCTGTAACTCTCTTTGGTTGAGACCACTTTGGCCAAATCCATCCCTTTCAGACCCGGAAAGGCTTTGGCTTCAGCCAGCGCTTTTTCTACATCGAGGTTATCGCCGGCAATGATACAACCGTTCTGAGCGCCTTTCTCACGAAGCACGCGAGTCAACTTACGCGTATCGATATCGGCAATGCCGACAATGTTTTGTGAGATAAGGTAGTCTGACAGGGTTTGCTGACTGCGGAAGTTAGAAGCGATAAGCGGTAAATCGCGAATGATCAGGCCTTGAGCGTGAATGGCGGAAGATTCTTCATCTTCAGAGTTGGTTCCGGTATTGCCGATATGGGGATAAGTAAGCGTAACGATTTGTTGAGAATAAGAAGGGTCAGTGAGAATTTCTTGGTACCCCGTCATCGAGGTATTAAAAACGACTTCACCAACGGACGTACCTTCTGCCCCTATGGACACGCCGTGGAACACTGTCCCATCTTCTAGGACTAGCAGTGCTGATTTACTCAAGACAACCTCCGGAATAAAAATGCATAAAAAATAAATTAAGTTGCAAAACCCACCTCCCTAAAACCTTAAAAATACCGAATTAGGGATTGCAGACAAATTGGCGTCATTCTAGATTCGGCTATGAAACATGTCAATAATTAACTTAAAACTGACGATAATTTTCTTCACTCGCCCAAGAAAACGGCACTTAAAGCGCCAAAAGTGGCACAAAACTCATGACAAATGACTTATTTGCAAGCTTATTCATTTTTACAATCCATAAATGGTTTCCTTAAGGACCAGAAAAAACAAACCAAAAAAAGCAAACGTTTACCAAAGCAAAAGAGCACTTATTTTGCGAGCCTGGGCAAAAAACAAAACACTAAGCAATATAAAACACAAACAAGTCAGTCGATAAAGTACAAAAATTAACCACCAACAGACTGAGCGTAAAATTGTAGACAAAAAAAACGCCGACCTAAGTCAGCGCATAATTATGTAATTTAAATCTCATTTAATCCCAACACATCGGTCATGCTATAAAAGCCTGCCGGTTGCTTGGCCAACCAAATCGCGGCTCTGACCGCCCCGTTGGCAAACGTCATCCGATCCGTGGCTTTATGGGTGATTTCAACTCGCTCACCGATATCGGCAAACATCGCCGTGTGTTCACCAACAATATCGCCTGCGCGAATGGTGGCAAAGCCTATTTCATCTTTGGTGCGCTCGCCGGTGATGCCCTCACGAGCGTAAACCGCAACGTCACTTAACTTATTGCCCATGGCACCGGCAATGGCTTCGCCCATTCCAATCGCGGTACCAGATGGCGCATCAACTTTGTGACGATGGTGAGCCTCTACGATTTCAATATCGCAGTAATCCCCCATGACTTGAGCGGCTTTTTCGAGTAATTTAAACACCAAATTGACCCCGACACTGTAATTTGGCGCCATCACCACGGGGACAGTTTTTGCGAACTCATCAATCTCAAGACGCTCTTGCTCGCTAAAACCGGTTGTGCCAATCACAATGGCTTTATTGTGTTGCTGACACAGTGCTAAGTTGGCTAATGTGCTGGCGGGCGCCGTAAAGTCGATCAAAACATCAAAACTGTCGATAGCCTGACTCAAGTCATCAATAATCGCGACCTGCCATTGACCCTCAGCGATCAGCTCTCCTAAATCGACACCGACTAATGAAGAGCCAGGTCTTTCGGTACCAACCGTACATTCAGCCTGAGTATTGAGATGTGTGGCCTTGGTGAGGTTGCGGCCCATTCGACCACCGGCACCAGCGATTGCAATACGTACCATTGCAGATTTTCTCCCTGTAAAAAAATGTCACCCGCGTCATACGGGGGGTTGTCGATTAACATAAACTATCGCGGCTTGTGAATCTAGCGCTGTTTGCCACTAAATTGTGACATGACTTGCTCAACGATCGGTTGATTGGCGGTTGGAAAGTCAAATTGAGCCAATTGCTCGATAGCTACCCACTGCCCTTGCTGGCCTTCTTTGCCAAAGGGTTGCCCTTGGAATTTATCCACTAAGATAAAATCAAACACCAAAGCTTTATCTGGGTAATCATAATCAAAATGCGCAAAGACACTTTGCTCAGTGACCGTAATCCCCACTTCTTCTTGCAGCTCTCGGTTGATCGCCACCTCAATGGTTTCTTGCGCTTCCACTTTACCGCCGGGAAACTCCCATAAGCCTCCTTGGTGTGCGTCTTGAGCACGCCGCGTGATAAAAATGCGATCGCGTTGTGGGTGTAAAATGATGGCAGCAACAATATGGGTTCGTTTTTTCATGACGAAGATCTTATCCGTTGAACAAAAAAGCCATCTTAACCAATGCCCTAAAACATTCCTAGTCGCCAGCCCTGCGCCGTACACATCGGAGGGCTTAACCGCCAAATACCTGGCAAAAAAAAGAGCCGCAATCGCGACTCTTTTTGGGTTTGGTTTCTCAGATCATGAAATACGGCCACAGCACTGCTTGTACTTTTTACCACTGCCACAAGGACAAGGTTCATTTCGGCCAACTTTGCGCTCATCGCCTTCTGACTCTTGAGCGTTTTCATCACCGTGTTGTACCTGGGCTTGGCGAGCGACGGCTTCGGCTTGAGCTTGACGCTGCTCTTCCATACGCTCCACTTCTTCTGGTTGCTGTACGCGAACTTTAGACAGCACCATGATCACATCGCTTTTCAACGAATCGAGCATTTGACCAAACAGTTCAAACGACTCGCGCTTGTACTCTTGTTTTGGGTTCTTTTGCGCATAACCACGTAGGTGGATGCCTTGACGCAAGTGATCCATTGCCGCCAAGTGCTCTTTCCACAGCGTATCTAAGGTCTGTAACATCACGGACTTTTCAAAGTTACGCAGTACGTCAGCGCCAACCAATTGCTCTTTTTGCTGATAGATTTCTGACGCTTGCTGCAAGATTTTCTCACGGAGCACTTCTTCGTATAGCTTGTCATCTTCGTCGAGCCATTGTTGGATTGGCAAATCGAGATCAAAGTCGTGCTTCAAACGCTCTTCAAGGCCCGCAACATCCCACATTTCTTCAAGCGATTGCGGCGGAATATAACTGTCGATCACTTCGCCGATCACTTCGGTGCGGTTTTGCTCAATCACGTGGCTAATGTCGTTAGAGTCAAGTAGCTCATCGCGCAGCTCGTAAACCACTTTGCGTTGGTCGTTAGCAACGTCATCGTATTCGAGAAGCTGTTTACGAATGTCAAAGTTACGCCCTTCGACCTTGCGTTGCGCCTTCTCAATCGAGCGAGAGAGCATCTTACTTTCAATCGCTTCGCCCTCTTCCATACCACTTTGGATCAAACTCGCCATGCGGTCGGAAGTGAAAATACGCAATAAGCTGTCTTCCATCGACAAATAGAAACGCGATGAACCGGCATCACCTTGACGACCGGCACGGCCGCGCAACTGATTATCAATACGACGTGATTCATGACGCTCGGTACCGATAATGTGCAAGCCGCCCGCTTCAAGTACTTGCTCGTGTACCGCTTTCCACTCGGCCTTAATGGCTTCAATCTGCTCTTCGGTCGGCTCTTTAAGCGCTTCAACACGCGATTGCCAACTTCCGCCCAATGAAATATCGGTACCGCGACCCGCCATGTTGGTGGCGATAGTCACCGCCCCTGGCATACCGGCGTTGGCGACAATTTCGGCTTCTTTTTCGTGGAACTTAGCATTGAGTACGTTGTGCTTGATCTTGGCTTTTTTCAGCGCGTTCGACAGCAGCTCAGATTTTTCAATCGACACCGTACCGACCAAGACCGGCTGACCTTTGGCGACTTTCTCTTTGATGTCTTCAATAATGGCAGCGAATTTGTCGGCTTCGGTGCGGTACACCACATCCGCCATGTCATTGCGGATCATGGGGCGGTTGGTTGGGATCACCACGGTGTCTAAACCGTAAATCGACTGAAATTCGAACGCTTCGGTGTCGGCCGTCCCTGTCATGCCAGACAGTTTGTCGTAGAGGCGGAAATAGTTTTGGAAAGTGATCGACGCCAGCGTTTGGTTTTCGTTCTGGATTTTCACCCCTTCTTTGGCCTCAACCGCCTGGTGTAAGCCCTCAGACCAACGACGTCCCGGCATAGTACGACCGGTGTGCTCATCAACGATGATCACTTCACCTTCGTCAGAGACAATATAATCGACATTGCGCTCGAATAAGACGTGAGCGCGAAGCGCGGCATTCACGTGATGAAGCAAGGTAATGTTAGTCGGCGAGTAAACGGTATCGCCTTCTTCCATCAAGCCGTGTTTTATCAAAAGCTCTTCGACGAACTCTTGACCGTTCTCACTGAGGTAAACTTGTTTGGCTTTTTCATCCACCGTGTAGTGACCATCGCCGCGGTACTCTTCCGAGTCTTCTTTTTCTTGCTCTTGCAGCTCAGGGATCAAGGTGTTAATGCGAGTGTATAGCTCCGAGCTGTCTTCAGCAGGGCCAGAGATAATCAAAGGGGTACGCGCTTCGTCAATTAAAATTGAGTCAACTTCATCGACCACGGCAAAGAAGCGATCGCGCTGTACGCGGTCTTCCTTGCGAAAAGCCATATTATCGCGTAAGTAATCGAAACCAAATTCATTGTTGGTGCCGTACAAAATATCACATTGGTAAGCCGCTTGTTTTTCTTGTGGCATCATATTAGGAACGTTGACACCCACCGTGAGTCCTAAAAACTCAAACAAAGGACGGTTGGTTTCGGCATCGCGCTTAGCGAGGTAGTCATTGACCGTAACCACGTGTACGCCTTTGCCCATCAAGGCATTGAGGTACACAGGTAAGGTCGCGGTCAAGGTTTTACCCTCACCGGTACGCATCTCGGCCACTTTGCCTTCATTGAGCACCATACCGCCAATCAATTGCACATCGAAATGACGCATGCCAAACACGCGCTTTGACGCTTCTCGTGCTGTGGCAAACGCTTCGGGAAGCAATTGATCTAGGGTTTCACCCTTTTCAATACGCTGACGAAATTCAACCGTTTTTGCTTTTAATTCATCATCTGATAACGATTCAAACTCGGGCTCATAATTGTTAATTTCTTTGACGATTTTTCTTAGGCGACGCAGTGTCCTGTCATTGCGACTGCCAATTACCTTTGTCAGTAGCTTAGTTATCATTGCTTATGAATCTCTCTGTCTTGACCAAAATCGGTCTCTAAAATGGCTATCAGTCTCTGTCAGTGGTTAACTAAGAATACTGAGAACGAATATGTAACTTAGGATATGGGGGTTGTACTGCCCTTTTTCAAGCTCTAGGCGTTACGTGACTCTAGTGTAAGGATTTTTTTTACTGACCTCCACATTAACCGCAGCGAAAAGGCAATTTTTCATCATTTCTGCAGCCATCGCATAGGCATTTTGAAAAAAAACTCGCTATCCGTGGCGCATTTTTCTAAGATGAACAACGAAAGTCAAATGAGGATCAAGCATGCGTGATCACCGTCCAACCGAAAGCAGCCAATTACTTACCCAGCAAGGCTTACAGGGCATACAGCAGCGCTCAAAAGACATTTTGGCTTTGCAACAAGCCCTACAGCAGTGTTTGCCTGCCCATACGGCAAAACTTTGCCGTGCCGCCAATTTACGCAATGGTCAGGCGATTGTCGAAGTGGCGAGTGCGTCGCTTAAAATGAAACTCAACTATGACAGACTGCGTATCATTTCGGCCTTGCGCCAACAAGGCTACCCACAATTGACCGGTCTAGACATTGTCATTAACCCGGCACTTTACGCCCAATCGAATGCGCTCGAGCAAAGCCAAAAACCGCGGCAAACACGCCGTACGATGTCCGCGCAAACCGCACAAATGCTCGACGAGTTAGCCGAAAATGCATCGCCAAAATTAAAAGCGCAATTGCAAAAACTCGCGGCCATGGGTAAAAACAACCGGTAACCATCGATAGCGAGCCCGCTCACGCAGACAGCAGGCATAAAAAAACCAGGCTCATGGCCTGGTTTTTATTAGGACGGCGTTTACGCCATCACAAGATTCGGTGCAGCAAAGGTCACTGGCGATTTTTCTTCTTGCTCGAACGTCGCCCATTCCCACGCTTCTTGGTCAGCCAACACGGCACGTAACAACTGGTTGTTGAGACCGTGGCCTGATTTAAACGCTCGGAACTCACCCAAAATGGCGTGACCGCACATATATAGGTCACCCACCGCATCAAGCAGTTTATGGGTAACGAACTCGTTATCAAAACGAAGGCCTTCTTCGTTGAGAATGCGGTAGTCGTCGAGCACGATAGCACAGTCAAAGCTACCACCAAGGCATAGGTTTTGCGACTGCAAGTACTCGATGTCTTTCATGAAACCGAATGTTCTTGCGCGAGATACGTCGCGGATAAAGCTTTGCGATGAGAAATCGAATTTCAGACGCTGCTCGTTGCTTTCGATCGCTGGGTGATTGAAATCAATTTCAAAATCCATACGAAAACCGTTGAAAGGCACAAACTCAGCCCACTTATCACCATCTTCAAAGCGAACCGGCTTTTTAATGCGAATAAAGCGTTTCGCCGCAGATTGCTCTTCAATACCCGCTTGTTGGAGTAAGAAGACGAATGGACTTGCACTGCCATCCATAATAGGAATTTCTGGTGCATCCACTTCGACGATGATGTTATCGATACCCATACCCGCGAGCGCCGCATTTAAGTGCTCGACGGTAGAAACACGAATACCTTCGTCATTGACCAGCGCAGTACACAGCATAGTGTCTCGTACTGACTGTGGGTCAGCCGGGAACTCAACCGCCGGAGATAAATCTGTACGACGATAGATGATGCCAGTGTTTGCAGCAGCTGGGCGAAGTGTAAGTGTGACTTTACGTCCAGAGTGAAGACCCACTCCAGTCGTTTGCACCGTTTCTTTCAACGTACGTTGTCTGATCATTTCATTGCCTCATAAAGTGCTACAAATCACGGCCATTACGACCTGACCGTGAATCCTACCACAATTTTGAACAGTGTCAAATTCGACCTGCATCACAAAATTGCTGCCTCAAACCGATTAATCAGCCTGACGACGTAAAAATGCAGGAATATCCAAGTAGCCACTTTCTTTTTCTGTCTTCGGTGCCGCGTTGCTGTTGGGCGCTGAAGACGAAGAGCTAGAAGCCGCTGGCTGTGGGTTTGCAGGTTTTTCTTGCAATCCTTGTGCCGGCTTTTCCTCAACTTTCGCAGCCAATGGCGCTTGTTGTTGAGGCGCTGCAGGTTGTGCAGCCGGTTGTGGCTTGCTGCCCGACACTAGCGTAATGTCTGGCTTGCGCTCATTACCAATTCCCGTTGCCACGACCGTGACGCGAATTTCATCACTCATGTCTGGGTCAAGCGACGTACCGATAACCACGGTGGCATTGTCTGATGCAAACGCTTTGACCGTGTTACCCACAGTCTCAAACTCATCAAGACGCATGTCCAAACCAGCAGTAATGTTAACCAGTACACCACGCGCGCCCGCCAAATCGATGTCTTCAAGCAGTGGGCTAGAAATCGCCATTTCAGCGGCTTCTTCTGCGCGATCTTCACCTTGAGCAATACCGCTGCCCATCATCGCGTGTCCCATCTCTGACATCACAGTACGCACGTCGGCAAAGTCGACGTTAATCATGCCAGGACGAGTAATCAATTCCGCAATACCTTGTACCGCATTTTTAAGCACGTCATTCGCACTGGCAAAGGCTTCGAGTAAAGTCACGCCTCGGCCGAGCACTTTGAGCAATTTTTCGTTCGGGATTGTGATCAGTGAATCGACGTGTTTAGACAACTCATCAATACCTTGCTCAGCAAACGCCAAACGCTTTTTGCCTTCAAAGCTGAACGGCTTGGTCACCACGGCTACGGTTAGTACGCCAAGTTCTTTGGCAACCTCAGCAATGACAGGTGCAGCACCTGTTCCTGTACCACCGCCCATACCAGCTGCGATAAAGACCATATCGGCACCGCTTAAAGAACCTTTAATTCTTTCTTTATCTTCAAGTGCCGCATCGCGACCGACTTGAGGGTTGGCGCCGGCTCCTAAACCTTTGGTGATGTCACCACCGATTTGGATAACGTTGCCTACACTGGTTTTTTTCAACGCCTGAGCATCGGTATTAACGCTGATAAATTCAACGCCTTCAATCGATTCTCTGACCATATGCTCGACGGCGTTACCACCGCCACCGCCTACTCCAACGACCTTGATTACGGCATCGTCAGACATTTCCATCATCGGTTCAAACATGTGTTATCTCCGTTTTCCCTGCAATTCAGGTTAAAACTCTTTTTGAATCCAGTTACGCAATTTGGCAAAAAAACCAGGTAATGAAGACGACCGTTTAGGCTCGTTAAAATCATTGTCATCGGTTGATTGCATGTCCTTCGCGTAATGAAGTAATCCTACTGCCGTTGAATGATACGGCTCCTTAACATAATCAGTAAGCCCACCCACTTCGAGGGGCTTACCAACGCGTACTTGATTGCGGAATACGCGCTCCGCACATTCGACGAGCCCTTCAATCTGTGCTGCCCCTCCGGTCAGCACCACACCAGCGGCCAAGTGATGCTTAATGCCCTCTTGACGCAGTTTAGATTGAACGGTGTCAATCGTTTGGTTAACCAATCCCATCAGTTCAGTGTAGCGGGGTTCTATCACTTCTGACAACGTTTGACGTTGTAAACTTCGCGATGGACGCCCCCCAACACTGGGGACATTAACGGTATCGTCTTTGCTGACTAACTCGCTTAGCGCGCAGCCATACTTGACTTTAATTTCTTCAGCATCGCTCACTGGCGTGCCAAATGCAAAGGCAATATCACTGGTAACGGCATTGCCGGCATAAGAAAACACTTCGGTGTGCCTTAATGCGCCGCCGGTCCAAATGGACACGTCCATCGTCCCCGCACCAATATCGACCACGCACACACCCAGTTCTCGCTCGTCTTCTGTGATCACCGCATTACTGGCCGCCAAGCCAGAAAACACCAATTGCTCGACATTGAGGCCGCAG
This sequence comes from Vibrio sp. HB236076, assembly GCF_040957575.1. Lineage (NCBI taxonomy): Bacteria > Pseudomonadati > Pseudomonadota > Gammaproteobacteria > Vibrionales > Vibrionaceae > Vibrio > Vibrio sp. HB236076. Next base: position 779,331 of record NZ_CP162601.1, on the reverse strand, counting down.
CGCTCAACCGCTTTAATAATGTTGCGTGCCATGTCGCTGTGACAGGTAATCAAATGGACACTGACTTCCATTCTCACCCCAGACAACCCCAGCGGATTTTTGATGCCCTCTTGATAGTCTATGGTAAATTCTTGAGGAATCACATGAAGAATTCGCTGTTCTTCACCAATTTTTATCGATTTTGCTGTATGGATAGCACGATCCATGTCTTCTTGAGACACTTCTTCATCGGTAACCGTACCCATACCTTTTTCAATTCGGCTGGCAATGTGCTTACCCGATAGGGATAAAAACACATCGGAAATTTGGCATTCCGCCATCAACTCCGCTTGGTCAATCGCGCGTTGAACCGACTTGACCACGGACTCCAGGTCGTTAACCCCACCTTTGTCCATTCCGCGCGACGGACTACTCCCGGCGCCAATAATATTTATTTGACCATCAGGTAAGACTTCACCGACTAATGCGGATACGGTTGCCGTGCCGATATCAAGACCAACAACTAAATTGTCATCTCCGGTCATGGTTACTCTCTATTTTGTTTATCATCTTGGGCTAACCAACCAATGGCCGCCCCGGTATCGTAACGCAAATCAACATACGCCACTTGGTCGGTTTTTTCGCCGAGTTGACGATAAAGAAAAACAAAGCGTTTAATTCGCTCTTTTAATGCATCTTTACCAAGCTCTAAACGAACGCCATTGTTCAGCGTCAACTGCCATGCTCGCCTGTCATTCAAAGACAAAGCGCGAATACTCAGGCCCAGTGGTGTAAAATCAGCGGCCACATCCCGATAAGTACTCAACACCAACTCAGACGACGCCACCGGCCCGGACAATTGCACTAACGGTGTATCAATGCGGTGAATATCGCCATCAAACACCAATCCTTTGCCATTTAACAAGGCATTGCCATTCCAAATCGCACTCGGATGGTGCTCAGTAATAAACACCTTAATCACATCTGGCCATTGCTTGCGAATCGACGCGTGAGCCACCCAAGGAATCGTTTCGACGCTTTTTTGCAGCACAGCGATGTCTTGGGACATAAAGGTTCCGATGTGATCGATGCGACCGAAGGCGTTTTGCACTTGTTTTGCATCGACGTAATGCAAATCACCTTGCAACACGATTTTCGACAATGGCAGGCGTTGGTCGTCCCACATCCAACTGACCGTGCTGTAAAGGCTAGAGCCAATCAACAGCGCGACAAAAGCAAAAAAACTCAATCCTAGTGATTGTTTTTTCAGAGCCGCTGGCGCAGGAAGAACCCGCTTTAACGATAAATTATCGGCAAACACCACACGGTTCCTTTCTTCTCACTCGATTCAATCTGCTGTGCAACTCAAATAAAAAATGAATGGCCCATAATTGAATTATACTGAGCTCATGGCCATCTTCAATCGCTCATGAGCATAAATAACAGATTTCAAGCATTTTTTTTACTTTAAATCCAATTAATGAGAACTCTATTGCTATCAAACGGTCTTCATTTGCTGGATATCAAGTTTCAAAGCAGCCAGATTTTTCGCTACTTTACCCACATCGCCGGCCCCCTGTGTCAATACCAAGTCACCATCTTGCAGCACATTGGCCAACACATTGGGCAAGGAAGCCACTTCGGCGACAAAAATAGGCTCAACCTGACCGCGCGCTCGAATCGTACGGCACAATGCCCGGCTATCTGCACCGGCGATCGGCTGTTCACCTGCAGAGTACACATCGAGCATCAAAAGGACATCCACTTGTTCAAGTACATTGGCAAAGTCATCGTACAAATCGCGCGTCCGGCTGTAGCGGTGCGGCTGGAAAATCATCACTAAACGCTTATCCGGCCAGCCGTTGCGAGCGGCTTGAATCGTGACGTCCACCTCAGTCGGGTGATGGCCATAATCGTCGACCAACATGACCTGTCCCTTACCGGTGTCAAACTCACCTAAGTGATCAAATCGACGCCCAGTGCCTTGTGTCCCTGCCATCGCGGCCAAGATCGCCTCATCACTGATGTCGTCTTCGGTGGCAACAGCAATCGCGGCGGCGGCGTTTAAGGCGTTGTGACGGCCGGGAATATTGAGTGTGATCGCCAGATCATCACGGCCGTTGCGAACCACAGTAAAGCGCCCTTGTTGACCCACTTGCTGATAATCGCGAATTTGCACATCGGCCAAACTCGAAAAACCATACGTGATCACCTGACGACTGATCTGAGGGATCAGCTCGCGGATCACCGGATCGTCTAAACACATGATCGCCTGGCCATAAAACGGCAGTTGATGCAAAAAGTCGACAAAGGTTTGCTTTAGAGTAGTAAAGTCTCCGCCGTAGGTATCCATGTGATCCGCTTCAATGTTAGTCACTATGCTGACCATGGGCTGTAAGTGCAAAAACGACGCATCACTTTCATCGGCTTCGGCGATTAAAATACGGCTTGATCCCAAACGCGCATTGGTCCCAGCACTTTTCACTAAACCGCCATTAACAAACGTCGGATCGAGCCCCGCTTCAGAATAAATCTGGGTAACCAAAGCTGTTGTGGTGGTTTTACCGTGTGTTCCCGCCACCGCAATACCGTGACGAAAACGCATTAGCTCCGCCAACATTTCAGCGCGGCGTACAATCGGAATGCGCTTCTCTTTGGCGCGCAAAATCTCAGGGTTTTCATGGTTAATGGCACTCGACACCACCACCACACTGGCCTGGTCGACGTTCTCGGCGTGATGGCCGATAAACACTTGAGCCCCTTTTTCTTGTAGATGACACGTGACCGGGTTTTTGGCTATATCAGATCCACTGATGTGGTAGCCTTCATTGAGCAAGACTTCGGCAATACCACTCATTCCCGCGCCGCCAATGCCAATAAAATGAATGCACTTCACACGACGCATCTCGGGAATAATGGTGCGAATTTGGGCAATATCTTGTGTGTGTTCTACCACCATAAGGATCTCTTTACTCTGCTACTGGCTGACGACAAAGCCAGTGATGATTGTCGATGTCGTCTATGGTTGCTAAACGTCTTGTCACCTTGAGGCTCTGCGCCCGGCAAGAGGACAAACGGCCTTGGTTTAAAACCTCGAACGCCTTCAAAGCCCAACGGATGTTGCTCATTGGGCTTGATTTCCCACTAGGGACTTGGCACCCCGTGTCGGTGACCCAATCTGAAATGGCAAAACCTCAGCGACCATTGAATGTATAGGTTATTTAGACAACTGCACAATCGCTGCTGCAACGCGTTGTGCGGCATCGGTTTTTGCCTGTTGCCTGGCTTTGGCGGCCATCACTTGCAACGCTTTGCGATCCAACGATGACATCTGATTTGCCAACGACTCCGGCGTTAGGTCGGGCTGCTCGATCATCAAGGCTGCCCCCGCTTCCACTAAGTGATCGGCATTGAGCGCTTGCTGGCGGTCTTTGTGCATAAAGGGAACAAAAATGGCTCCCAGCCCGGTCGCCGATAGCTCTGAGACCGTCAACGCCCCCGAGCGACAAACCACCACATCCGCCCAAGCATAAGCCTCAGCCACATCATGGATAAATTCGGTGACTTGAACCTCGCCAACGCCCTGCTTTTGGTAGGACTCTGTCACACTTTGGGCATTGCCTTTACCCGCTTGGTGACGTACTTGCCAGCCTTGGCCCAATTGACCGAAGGCTTCGGGGACAACTTGGTTGAGTATTCGAGCCCCTTGACTGCCTCCCATGACTAAAACGCGCAGCGATGAGTCACCTCGCTTTGCAAAACGCGCCTGTGGGTCGTCAAGGGTCAGCAAATCCTCACGCACCGGGTTACCAACGACGTCTGCATTGGCAAACGCACCGGGAAAAGCTTGAAAGACTCGCTTGGCAATTTTAGCTAACCAGCTATTCGTCAACCCCGCGACGGCGTTTTGTTCATGTAAAACCACCGGTATTCCAGACAGCCAAGCTGCGACCCCACCGGGCCCACTGACGTAACCGCCCATCCCCAAGACCACATCCGGCTGCCAAGCTTTGATATGGCGACGCGCTTGTACGATGGCTTGCAAGATCTGCCACGGTGCGACCAACCGCTTTTTGAGCCCTTGACCACGCAGGCCTTTGACTTTGATAAAATCGATATCAATACCGTGTTTAGGTACTAAATCTGCTTCCATCCGATCGGCAGTGCCAAGCCAACGAATTTGCCAGCCTTGTGACTGCAACTGTTTGGCCACCGCCAAACCTGGAAAAACGTGACCACCGGTCCCACCGGCCATCACCAACAGACGCTTTGCGGCCTGAGTATTATTCTGCTTCATTATTATCTACCTGTTGAAGGCGGTATTCGTGATCGACGCGCAGCAGCAAGGCCACCGCCACACTCATGACCACCAAACTCGACCCGCCGTAACTGATCAGAGGCAAGGTCAAGCCTTTCGTCGGGACCATACCGGCGGCGGCACCGACGTTAACCAAAGTTTGGAAAGCAAACCAAATCCCGATAGCAAAAGACAAATAGCCACCAAAATACATGTCTTGCTCAAAAGCGCGCTTGCCAATTTTGATGGCTTTAAATACCAAACAAAAAATCAAACACAAAATGGCGAACACACCAACAAACCCCAACTCTTCACCGATCACCGCAAAAACAAAATCGGTATGGGCTTCGGGCAGGTATTCAAGCTTTTGAATCGAATTTCCTAGCCCTTGCCCAAACCATTGACCACGACCAAACGCCATCAGCGATTGCGTCAGCTGGTAACCACTGCCAAACGGGTCTTGCCAAGGATCCAAAAAAGACGTCACTCGTCGTACCCGATAAGGCTCGACAATAATCAAGCCAACCACGGCTACCACGCCAGTCAACATCAAGGCAATAAATTGCGACAGCTTAGCACCGGCAATAAACAGCATGCCAAACACGGTAACCAGCATCACGATCACCGTGCCTAAATCTGGCTGAAAAAGCAGCAATAGTGCTAGGGCACCAAACACCGCTATCGGCTTGAGAAAGCCGCCAAAAAAAGTGGAACGCACTTCATCTTGTTTGCGGACTAAATAGCTCGCCATAAAAACGAACAAAGCCAACTTAGCCACTTCGGCAGGCTGTAGGTTAAACAAACCCAGTGGGATCCAGCGCGACGCACCATTGACGGAGTTACCAACCGCTAACACCACCAACAACAAAAACAAAGCCACCCCGAGTAAATAGCCACTGTACCGATACCAGTGATACAAACGCACTTGTAAAACCATCACCGCCGTAAAAAGCGCAATGGCCAAAAAAGACGCATGGCGAAACATAAAGTGAAAAGGGCCTTCGGTCAGTCGAATACTGACCGGAAACGACGCCGAGGTGACCATAATAAGGCCAATACTCATCAAACCCAGCGCAATCCACACCAACTGACGGTCAAACAACGCCTGAGGACTGGCTCGATTTAACCATTGCCAAAGTGATTGTCTCAATGATGAAAACTTCACAATCGACTATTTCCCATACTGCTCAGCCAACTGCACAAAAGCTCGGCCGCGCTCGGCAAAATTGGCGTATTGATCCAAACTGGCGCAAGCCGGTGAAAGCAACACAATATCGCCGTGCTTTAATTGACCCGCAATACTGGCTACCGCTTGTTCCATATCTTGAAACACACGAGCATCGCTCGCTAACGCCGCCAGTTGTGGACCGTCTTTGCCAAAACACAATAACGTCACTGGCAGCGTATCGAGCAGTGGAGCGAGCGAAGAAAAATCCGCGCCCTTGCCTTCACCGCCGACTAATAAATACAACTGGCCCTGACACTCCAAGCCAGATAACGCCGCTTGAGTGCTGGCAACATTGGTTGCTTTGGAATCATTAATCCATTTAATGCCATGATTATCAACGACAACCTCACATCGATGTGTCAAGCCAGAGTAAGTTTGTAATGCGGGCAAAACCAATTGAAGATCCAAAGACAAACTCGACACTAAGGCCAACGCCACCAGCGCATTGAGGTAATTGTGTTGACCGATCATCGACAGCGATTGCGCCGCCACTAATGGCGTCTGATCAACACTCAAATAGCGCTGCCCTTGGTGCTCGACAAAGCCAAACTCTTGATCGTTTAGGCCAAACGTGATGGTCTTTTGCAAGGCCTTTTGAGTAAGTTGACAACTTGGGTAGGTGGCGCGATCTTCTCGATTGACGATCGCTAACTGTGCATGGCGAAAAATACGCTGTTTCGCCGCGCCATAATGAGCAAAACTGGCGTAACGGTCCATGTGATCTTCGCTGAGATTGAGATACGCGGCGGCCACTAAAGCGAGATTGAACGTGGTTTCCAGCTGAAAACTCGACAGTTCAAGGACATAAACGTCACAGTCTTGAGCGAGTAAATCCAATGCAGGCGTTCCAATGTTGCCACCAACACCAACGTTGAGGCCCGCCGCGCGCAACAAGACGCCAGTGAGATCGGTCACGGTACTTTTTCCATTTGAGCCGGTGATGGCCAAGACCGGTTTGTCGACCGCTTGAGCAAACAACTCAATATCCCCGACCACATCGATACCCGCACTGATCACGGTTTGAATTTGCTCTGTGGCCAGGGCAACACCCGGTGTGGTTACCACTAAGTCCGCTTGCAGCAACCAGTCCATTTGCCACTCGCCAAAGCAACTTTCAATACCGGCAGGCAGCGCCTCAGCCCCGGGCGGAGTGAGGCGTGTATCAATCACCTTGATGTCAACGTGAGGCGCAACGCGCTTAACATAGTTGACCACCGATAAGCCAGTGATCCCCAATCCTACCACCACTAAGTGATGACATTGTTGCCACGTCTTCATTGCCCTTTTCCTCACTGCCCGTTTAGCGAACTTTTAGCGTTGCCAAACCAATTAATACCAACACAATAGAAATAATCCAGAAACGCACAATCACTCGCGGTTCAGGCCAGCCTTTTAGTTCGTAGTGGTGGTGGATCGGTGCCATGCGAAAAATGCGTTGCCCTCTCAATTTATAAGAGCCGACTTGCAAAATAACCGACAGAGTCTCAATCACAAACACTCCGCCCATGATCACTAACACCAATTCTTGACGCACTAATACCGCAATGGTACCCAAGGCACCACCTAAGGCCAGTGAACCAACATCGCCCATAAACACTTGTGCTGGGTAAGTGTTAAACCACAAAAAGCCAAGGCCAGCCCCGACAATGGCAGTACACACCACCACCAGCTCGGACGCGTGTGGCACAAAAGGCAAATGCAAATAGTCAGAGAAGTTGGCATTGCCCGTTACCCAAGCAATCACAGCGAAGCCTGCAGCCACCAGCACGGTCGGCATAATGGCTAATCCGTCAAGCCCATCGGTTAAATTGACCGCATTGCTGGTACCGACAATCACAAAATAGGTCAATACGATATAAAATAACCCCAGTTGAGGCATCACGTCTTTGAAAAACGGCACCACCAATTGAGTTGCTGGGCTATCGTGACCAATCGCATACAAAGCAAACGCGACGACAAGAGCGATCACCGATTGCCAAAAATACTTCCAGCGCGCGACCAAACCATCGGTGTTCTTTCGCACCACTTTGCGATAATCATCGATAAAACCAACCACGCCGTAGCCAAATAAGACAAACAAGACAGCCCAGACATAAGGGTTAGACAAGTCTGCCCACAACAAGGTGGTGATGCCGATGGACGCCAGTATCATCACCCCGCCCATGGTCGGCGTACCTCGCTTACTAAAATGCGACTCTGGGCCGTCGTGGCGAACCACTTGACCAATCTGCATCATTTGCAAGCGCTTGATCAAACGCGGTCCCATCCACAAGGATAGAACCAGTGCGGTCAAAATGCTTAAAATCGCTCGAAACGACAAGTATTCAAACAAGCGAAAAAAAGAAAAATATGGCTGTAGCAATTCGGCAAGCCAAATAATCATGCGTAGTTCTCCTTCAAAGCGTCAGCAACGTTATACATCCCTGCACTGTTCGCCCCTTTGATTAATAATGTATGTTGAGCCTGCGGCTGTGCAGCAAGTTGTTGTTCTATGTAGTCAATCATACTTTGGTGACACGAAAAATGTCGCCCCTGACACACCTCACTGATCACTTTGGCCTCCTCGCCAAAAGTCAGTACCTGCTCAAACGCAAATTGAGCAGCATATTCGCCAACTTGGCGATGAAGTTCAAGGCTTTGTTGACCTAACTCCGCCATATTACCTAAAATCAACCAACGCTCAGATGCAAATGATGCCAAAACATCCACTGCCGCCAACATCGCCGGTACACTGGCATTATAGCTATCGTCAATCAAGTTAATCTTGTCGGTGAGCTGTTGCGCGTTCACTCGCCCCTTGACAGGCTTAACCAACTGTAACCCACTGGCGACTTCACTCAGGGTTGCGCCCATTTCGATGGCAATGGCACTGGCAGCAATGGCATTACTGACGTTGTGTTGGCCAAGTAACGACAGCGCAATGTCTTGCTCGCCAAGGGGCGTTTTGAGGGTAAACGACGCACAGCCTTGCGCGTTAAGTACCACGTTTTGCGCGCCGTAATCCGCTGGTTGTTGGACAGACAAGGTGATCACACGGCGCTTGGCAAAATGCGTTTGCCACCAATCTTCGCCGTGGCTGTCTAGGTTGACCAAGGCCACGCCCTGCTCTGAAAGCCCTTGGTAAATTTCCCCTTTCGCTTGTTTGACCCCATCAATAGAGCCAAACCCTTCTAAGTGCGCCGCTGCAACATTATTGACTAGCGCGATGTCGGGTTGTACCCACTGTGTGGTCAACGCAATTTCTCCGATGTGGTTAGCACCGAGCTCAATGACTGCATAATCATCATTTGGCGTTGAACGCAATAACGTCAGCGGCACACCGATATCGTTGTTAAAATTGCCTTGAGTAAAAAGCACGCGTCCTTTTTGGCCCAAAATACTGGCCACCATTTCTTTGACGGTCGTTTTGCCGCAGCTGCCAGTGATGGCGACGGTTTTATCATGGCATTGACGATGCACATAAGCGCCGAGCTGACCGAGCGCTTGACGGGTATCGGCCACGACGATTTGAGGGGAGCCCCCTTCAACATAACGCTCGACCAGTAATGCACTCGCCCCTTGTTCAATCGCTTGGCCGGCAAATTGATGGCCGTCGAAACGCTCGCCGACTAACGCAATAAACAAACTGTTATCGCTGATCTGACGAGTGTCCGTCGACACGTGCTCCACAACAAGATCACCGCCGTGTAATTGGCCATTTAACTGTTTGGCGATGTCCTTTAAGCGCATTGGAATCATGGTGTCTCCTCCAACAACAAACGTGCCGTATCGCGATCGGAATACACCACTGTCTGCCCGTTGATCACTTGATAATCTTCGTGTCCCTTGCCGGCCAATAAAATCACATCATCGGCGCCAGCCTGCGCTAGCGCTAGTGCAACCGCGGCATAGCGATCTAATTCAACCAAGGCTTTTTGCGGTTCACTCATGCCGGCGAGAATGTCATTGACAATGGTCATGGGATCTTCTGAGCGCGGGTTGTCATTGGTCACGACCACGTTATCGGCTTTTTGCTCAGCAATCTTGGCCATCATGGCACGTTTACCCGTATCGCGCTCGCCACCACAGCCAAAAATACACCAAAGTTGACCACGGCAGTGGCTGGCTAAAGCCTGCAGTGCTTTGTCTAGGGCATCTGGCGTGTGGGCATAATCAACCACTATTTTGGCTCTATCTGGCGCTTGAAAGAGCTCCATCCGCCCTATCACTGAGCTCAGTTGATTGGCCGTGCTGAGCAAACGCGCTAAAGGAATGCCCAACGCCAATAAGCTGGCTAACGCCAACATCACATTCATCGCGTTGAATTCACCAATGAGTGGCACGGTCAACTCACCGCGGCCCCAATGGCCATCGATGCTCAGTTCAAGACCGTGATCGCGATACACCACGCTTTCGGCCCACAGTGCCTTCTCAGCCGTCACCGCACCTTGCAGTGAGACCGCAATGGCATCAGGTCGCTGCTGAAAAAACTGCGCCCCCACCGGGTCATCGACATTGAAAACGGGTTGCGCGCATTGATGAGTGGTAAACAGCAACTGCTTGGCTTTGGCATACTCTTGCATACTGCCGTGATAGTCTAAGTGATCGCGGCTGAGGTTACTAAAAACAGCCACTTGATAATGCAAGGCTTTGACCCGTTGCTGCACTAAACCGTGTGAAGACACTTCCATGACGGCGAAATGCGCGCCTTGTGCGGCAAAGTCATACAAGGTGCGCTGAATATCGACCGCGTTACCCGTGGTGTTGACGCTCGGGGTCAGCTCGGGCAAAAACCCATTGCCGGTCGTGCCCATCACCGCACAGGGGCGCGCCAACAAGCCAAGCCATTGTGCAATCAACTGGCTAATGGTGGTTTTGCCATTGGTACCGGTAACGCCAATCATGGTCAGTTCATGAGGGTAACGCTGGGCGGCCACAGCCGATAAATCGCTGGATAAGCGATACCACGAGATGATGGGGATATCTTCAACCCATTGTACGTGGCCATGCTCAGTGGGCATGTCACATTCACTGAGAACCGCCACCGCACCTGCGTCTATCGCCTGAGGAATGTACTGGCGGCCGTCGAGTTGATGACCTTGAATGGCAATAAACAGCGCGCCTTTAGACACCTCGCGGCTGTCTAAGGTCATCGACCGAACTTGGATGTCCTCACAGCGCGCTTCGAGGTGATGAATCCAAGGTCGGATGCATTGAGATAAAGAGAGTGAAGTTAACATGACATCTCCAGTTGGCCATTATTCTTTAAAGTTATTGCCATCGGGCGGCACGTTGAGAATTTGTAACGCGCCCTTCATTATTTCTGAAAACACTGGGCTGGCAACCGCGCCGCCATAGTACTGATCGCCTTGTGGCTCATTGATCACCACCACCAACGCGACGCGCGGGTTACTCACTGGCGCCGCACCAGCCGTCAAGGCAACGTATTCGTCACTATACCCACCGGCATCGGCTTTGCGCGACGTACCGGTTTTGGCAGCAATGCGATAACCAGGAACAGCGGCACGAACCGCAGAGCCACCTTTTTGTGTCACCGATTCAAGCATATCAAACACCATATCGGCATACTGAGGGCTCATCACTTGTCGCGCTTGACCACTTTTATTGCCTTTGATGATATGAATCGGCTCCAGTTTGCCATGATTGGCCAAGGTGGCATAAGCGTGGACTAATTGAATTGGCGTGACCGCAATACCATAGCCAAACGCCAAAGTGGCAATCTCAAAATCAGACCAACGTCGTTTAGAGGGAAAAATACCACTGGCTTCCCCCACCAAACTCAGCCCAGACACCTGACCAAGACCAACTGAGCTGTACATGCCGAGCAAGGCTTCAATTGGCATGCGTAAGGCTAAGGTGGCCACGCCAATGTTACTCGACTTCTTCAAAATGGTGCGCAAATCGGCTTTGCCGACTCGAGACGAATCGCGCACTCGACTGCCGCCGATACGCATAATGCCGTTGCCGGTATCAATCACAGTGTCTTTATCCGCAGCGCCGTTTTCCAACGCACTGACGACCACAAAGGGTTTCACCGTGGAACCGGGTTCTATCAAATCGGTGATCACGCGGTTGCGCATTTTAAAGCTTTGCCAATCGCTGCGATTATTGGGGTTATAAGACGGCGCATTGACCATAGCGAGTATTTCGCCGGTCTTGATGTCCATCATTACCGCCGAGCCCGAGGTCGCGCGATAATCGGCGACCGCTTGCTTCACCGCTCGATACGCAATCGCCTGTAACCTTTGATCTATGGTTAAATTAAGCGGTTTGCCCTCGCGGCGGTCTTCGTGGGAAATATTCTCGACCACTTGACCATAGCGGTCTTTGCGCACAGTCCGCTTGCCTTCTTCGCCGGTTAACCATTGATCGTAAGTTCGTTCGACCCCTTCAAGGCCGTGACCATCAATCCCGGTAACGCCAACCAAATGCGCACTGATTTCACCCGCGGGGTAGTAGCGACGCGACTCGCGTTTAAGCCCTACACCAGGCAATTTCAACTCGCGCACATAATTGGCCATCGGTTGACTCACTTGTCGTTGTAAGTAAATAAAACGGCGTGATTGATTGGCTTTAATTTTATCGATTAAGGCCTGACGGTCGAGTCCCAACACATCGGCAAGGGCAAACCAACGCTGTTGTTGACTTAGGGCGTTGGCTTTAAAAATGCTCACCGGATCGGCCCAAACCGCTTCGACAGGCACACTGACCGCTAAAGGTTCGCCATTGCGATCCGTGACATTACCGCGGTATGAAGGCAAGGCTTTAACCCTTACCGAACGCAAGTCACCTTGGCGAATCAAGTTGTCAGGCTCAATGATTTGAATGTAGGCCAAGCGCGCGACCAGAGCAATAAAAGCCAGCCCCACACAACCGATGAGTAAGTAATAACGCCAACGAATAAATAACGTACTTTGATTATCGCGACTCATGGCTCTTTCACCACCACTTCTTTATCGCCATCGGGGCGCTTCATCTCCAAATCCGCCTGGGCAATGGCTTGAACTCGGGTATGTTCTGCCAAGGCATTTTCCTCAATCATCAAGTTACGCCACTCACTGTCGAGGTGATCGCGCTCTTGTGACGATTGTTCTTTCATCGCCACCGCCTCTCGTGTGTGGTCGGTAGCAAACACCACCCCCATCGCACTGGCAAAAATAAACACCATCAACACCAAAGGAATACGACCAACGGTCAGTAAATCGACCGCGATCAACTTGGCTAAATTAGGGGCTTGAGCGGCGTTTTTTCGACTCATAGTTGTGGCATTTTTTCCGCAATTCTCAATACTGAGCTACGCGATCGTGGATTTTGCTCAACTTCCTGAGCGGTGGGTTTAATCGCTTTGCCGATGGCTTTGAGTTTGGCTTGGCCCAACTCGGCAATTTGCGCCTCAGTCAATGGGATACCGTGCGGCACACTTGGGCCTTGGCTTTCCTTGCGAATAAAGCGTTTTACCATGCGATCTTCTAGCGAGTGGAAACTGATGACCGACAAGCGCCCTTGTGGCGCGAGGATCTCAAGCCCGCCTTTCAAAGCGGTGTCAATTTCTTCTAATTCGCTATTGATATAGATGCGAAACGCCTGAAACGCGCGCGTGGCGGGGTGTTTTTTTTCTTTAAAGCTTTTGGGAGCGGCTTCAGAAATCAATTTTGCCAGTTGGCCGGTTCTCGTCAAAGGGGCTTTGTCTTCGTCTTCGCGATGGGCAACAATGGCTTTGGCAATGCGGCGGGCGTGTTTATCTTCACCAAACTCACGGATCACCCAAGTAATGTCGTCCAAATCCGCCTCGAGTAGCCACTGAGACACAGGCACACCGGTGCTGGGATCCATCCGCATGTCCAACGGGCCGTCTTTCATAAAACTAAAGCCGCGATCTGCATCGTCGAGTTGCGGTGATGACACCCCTAAATCCAACAAGACCCCATCGACCTTACCGTCTAAACCATACTGCTTTGCGTAGTCGGCGATCCCGGAAAAAGGGCCGTGAATAATGGTAAAACGAGGATCGTCGATTTTGCCCGCTTCGGCAATCGCTTGTGGATCGCGATCGATACTGTACAGACGGCCTTCGGGGCCTAACTGAGATAAAATGGTTCGGCTGTGGCCTCCGCGACCAAAAGTTCCGTCGATATAAATACCGTCTGGCTTAATAGCAAGGCCTTGAATGGATTCATTTAATAGCACGGATATGTGTTGGAAAGTCTCTGTCATCTTTATCTCATTCAATCTCGGGGCAAAAACCCATCTAGTGTACCGTTTTCAATTTCTCGTGCCACTATTTGAGTGGATTTGCGCCTGTTAGCTCTCAGTTTAAAATGCGCAAACCCTTTTTTCGTCAGTAAAAAGCAAAAAACCCACCATTAACAAGTAATGGTGGGTCTGCAATCGGTGGAGCCGACACATAAGCCGGGTTCTGTACCGTTTTCACGGTGGTAGCCATTCGTCTAGGCCAGTAATCGCTCACTGGCTCGAGCAACCTACCCGCTTCCTAACGCGAGCCACGCTGTGTGGAAGCCTATTTGGTCTTGCTCCGGGTGGAGTTTACCCTGCTACGAACTGTTGCCAGTCGCACGGTGCGCTCTTACCGCACCCTTTCACCCTTACCTGTGCCTAACGGCCATCGGCGGTTTTCTCTCTGCTGCACTTGTCGTAGGCTTGCGCCCCCCAGGCGTTACCTGGCACCCTGCTCTGTGGAGCCCGGACTTTCCTCCCCTTCATCAGTCTCCCCAATTTACATTGAGGACATCAATAAAGCAGCGACTACCCAGTCAACTCCGAGGCGAATACTAACGGCAAACCCCGTCACTGTCCAGCGCAGATAAGTAACCAAACACCAAGTGCTCAAAAAGCCAGCACTGGCGAATTAATTATCGGCCAAATGTTCGAGGCCCCATTTGTACAAGGCATTTTTTTTCAGCTGATACATCTCGGCGGTCACGGCGGCGGCTTTCTTTAACGGCAACTCTTCTTTTAAGCGCGTCAACAAACGCAACGCCGGTTCGGGGAACTCATCGGCAGCGTCCTCGCGAAAACCGTGAATTAACACCACTATCTCTCCGCGGCGTTGGTTTTCATCACTTTCAATCCAACGTTTTAGCTCGGCAAGCGGCTTGTTGACGATGGTTTCAAAGGTTTTGGTCAACTCTCTGGCAAAAGCCACTTCCCGATCAGGGCCCAATACCGCTAACATATCGTCAAGGGTATCGAGAATGCGATGGGGCGATTCGTAAAAAATACAAGTGCGTGAGACCTTTAAAATTTGCTGCAACTTATCCTGGCGTGCTTTACTCTTGGGAGGGAAAAAGCCTTCAAAGCTAAAACTATCGGAAGGCAACCCCGAGGCTGACAAGGCGGTCACCATGGCACAAGCACCGGGTAATGGCACAACTTTGACACCTGCTTGACGACATTGACTGACCAAATGATACCCTGGATCACTAATTAAAGGCGTGCCTGCATCTGAAACTAAAGCAATCGAACTGCCCGCTTGCAGTTTTTCCACCAAGACCTGAGCCTTTTGTTGCTCGTTGTGGTCATGCAGTGGGAAAGTTTTCGTGGCAATATTGAGATGTGCGAGCAGTTTACCCGTATGACGTGTGTCTTCTGCCGCGATGAGGTCGACGCTACTGAGAATCTCAACAGCCCGTTGTGTGATATCGGCCAAATTTCCGATTGGCGTAGGTACTATGTACAAACACGCTTCTTGATTTGGACAATTTTTTTGATCTGTCATTTGTTTACCATCACTTCAGCGATTAATATAAAGACAATTTGCAAAGAATTACAGAGAATTCATAGCTATGATGAACCATAAAAAACGCAGTGTACCACGCCTTTTAAGCTCAGTCGCTCTAGCCATTGCGCTGGCGGCTTGTTCTTCTAATCCGCAGCAAAGCGAAGGTCTCGACATCAGTGCACAGCCGACCCAGTCGGTTGAAAGTTATATGATCAAAGCCGACAGCTCAGAAGGCAGCCAACAAAGCGATTGGTTGATTTTAGCCGCCAAAGCCGCCCTTGCACAAGGCGACTGGCCATTGACGCAACGCCTGTTAGTGCGCATTAATCGCAGCCCAATGACCCCAGTGCAAAACGCTGAGTACTTACTCACTCAAGGGCAGCTCAACCTTGAGCAAGGCAACAATAAAGCGGTGGTAGACCAGTTGCGCTTTAACGCCGAGATGCCCATTAACCGCGAGCAACAACGTCGCTACCACACCATGAGAGCACAAGCGTTTCAAAACCTCGGTGACGCCTTTGCGACCAATCGCGAGTTAGTTGCCTTAAGCAGTTACGTCGATGAACAACAGCAAGCGCGCCTCGCCGAGCAAATCTGGAACAATTTTTCAGGTTTCAACCAACAACAACTCACTGAGCTGCCAGTAAAAGAGAGTGAAGACATTCTCGATGGCTGGGTGCAATTGGCCATTTACGTCAACACGCTCAACAACAATCTCAGTCAATTGCAAAATACGTTAAAACACTGGTTAGCCGAAAACTCAGCTCACCCGGCGGCTCGCTATACGCCCCAAGACATCGTTGATATTTTGGACATGAAGATCGTACGTCCAAAACACACGGCTTTACTCTTGCCTTTAACGGGCAAATACGCCCCCCAAGCCAAATTGATCCGCGACGGCTTTATCTTTGCCATGACCAATGACCAAAATCGCGATCCCGAGGCATCGGTGTCGGTGATCGACACCAATTTGTACTCCGCAGCAAAAATTAAACAGACCTTACTTGAAAACAATATTGACTTTGTCGTCGGCCCGCTGACCAAAGACAAAGTTGTAGAGTTGCAACAAGCCATGGCAACAGACAACACGCAAATCGCGGCCCTCGCGTTGAACATTCCCGATCAAACCGACCCTGGGTTACAAATGTGCTACCTGTCACTGTCGCCAGAACAAGAAGCCTCTCAAGCGGCTAAGCATTTGTTCAAACAAGGTTATCGCTACCCGATGATCATCACGCCTAAAGGCAGTTTTGGTCAACGTGTCAGCCAAGCTTTTGACAAAGAATGGCAAAAACTCAGTGACACGCCGGTCGCCAGCGAAAGCTTTGGCGATACTCGCAGCTTGCAACGCGACATCAATAAAGCCTTTGGCCTGCAAGACAGTCGTCAGCGTATCGCGTTGATCGAACGCCTAGTCAACCAGCCATTAGAGACTCAAGCCCGCAGCCGCCGCGATGTCGACGCCGTTTATATCGTTTCACGCAGTTCGGAGCTGACCTTGATCAAGCCCTTCATCGATGTGGCCGTCAACCCCGATGCCAAACCGCCAAAATTGTTTGCCAGCTCGCGCAGCAACGACGGCTCGCCAAGTTACGAAGATCTGTCTAACGTCAGCTACAGCGACATTCCGCTTCTCATTACTCCTGACCAAAACGTCAAACAGCAAATGAGTGAATTGTGGGGCCAACAATCCAACATGCAAAAGCGCCTCGAAGCCCTAGGGATGGACGCTTATTCTTTGCTTGATGAACTGCCGCAAATGAAGGTTGTGAATGGACATACTTTCCAAGGTCAAACCGGCTTGCTCAGTTTAGGTACCGATTGTGTCATCGACCGTGAGCTAACCTGGTCTCAATTTAATGACTAGCCAGGGACGTGACATTGGTCACTCCTACGAAGGCGTTGCTCGCCAGTATCTAGAGCGGCAAGGCCTTCGCTGTTTAGCACAAAACTTTCAGTGCAAAATGGGCGAAATTGACCTGATATGCCAACAAGGCGATACGGTGATCTTTGTCGAAGTAAAATATCGCCAACACCAGCAGTTTGGTCATGCCGCCGAGATGGTCACGGCAAGTAAAGCGAAAAAAATCATTCGTTGCGCGCATTTTTGGCTCACAAAACAAGGGCTAAATGTGTATCATCAAGCAATGCGTTTTGATGTGGTTGCCATTCACCAACAAGGCAAACACATCGATTGGATCACTAATGCAATAACTCAGGATTGATCAATGCTCGACAGCATTAAAGACAGCTTTACCGAAAGTATTCAAATTCAGATTGCCGCAGCCGAAGCTCTGCCCGATGCGATCATGCACGCGGCGCAATCGATGGTCACGTGCCTACTCAATGGCAACAAAATACTCTGCGTCGGCAATGGCGGCTCGGCAGCCAATGCCCAACAATTTGCTTCGTGCTTATTAAATCGCTTTGAAACCGAAAGACCGAGCCTGCCCGCACTCGCGTTGACCACAGATACCACCACCCTCACTGCCATTACTAATGACTACCAATACAACGAAGCTTTTTCCAAGCAAGTGCGTGCATTAGGCCACCCCGGTGATATTCTGTTGGCCATTTCCACCAGTGGCAACAGTCAAAACGTCATTAAAGCAATGGAAGCGGCCGTGTCTCGCGATATGAATATCATCGCCTTAACCGGTAAAGACGGCGGTGAAATGGCCGGTTTACTCGGCGAGAATGACGTTGAAATTCGCATTCCTTCAGAGCGGACCGTTCGAATTCACGAAGTCCAAATGGTCACCTTGCACTGCTTGTGTGATTTAATTGACCAAGTTCTCTTCCCAACACACGAGGATTAACTATGTGGCGCTTTCTCGCAGCAGTTTTATTGAGTTTACACCTGACCGGGTGTGCCGGGATATTTCTCGCCGGTGCCGCAACCACCGTCAATGTGGTGACCGACAAGCGAACAACCCAAGAAATTTGGCAAGACAAAAACCTGGAACTCGACATCGTCGCGATCGGTAACAAAGCGCCATACAATTACAAAGTTCGATTAGTCGCCGCTTCCTATCAAGGCAATGTGGTGTTACTCGGCCAAGCCCCAACCCAGGCCATCAAGCAAGAAATTGGCACTAAGGTTCGTGAATTATCCGGAGTTAAAAACCTCAATAACGAACTCAAAATTCAAGAGCCCTTGCCTTTATCCGGCATTAGCGAAGACACGTGGATCACCACCAAAATCAAATCTCAGTTACTCACTAACTCGGATTTAAACGGGGTAAAAATCCGCGTGATCACCGAAGATAACGAAGTCTACCTCTTTGGTTACGTCACCGAGCAGCAAGCTCAAATTGCCACTGACATTGCGCGTAATGTTTCTGGGGTTAACAAAGTGGTGCGGGCTTTCCAATACGGGCAAGCCGAGGCCGTCCCTATTGAGCAGCTTCAGGCCGAGCCAGCAAGCGCGCCACCAGAGGCACAAACCAACGACGTTGACGAGCAAGCCGACAGCGCCGATCAAGAAGTACAGATCTTCACCTATCAATAACACGACATCCGTCATCCAATCGCCACTGCCGATACGCAGTGGCTTTTTTATCTCTGCGACAAACTAAGACACCCATAGACAAACTAGGACACCCAGCGCGTGAAACAAGTCATACCAATCGGATTAAGTTTGTGAAGAGTGACAGCGCAGGAAAGAGCTTGAGAACAAGGTAAACCTTTTCTGATCAAAAACGAAATCTAAATCGTTATTCTCCATGTTATTTTCTTAACGACGTGATCAAGTTTTCTAACCCGCGATTGAGTAAGATTACTATCAGTCGCTGCCGCTCTTTTTCTTCGCTCTAGCAGAGCGCTCAGGCGATTTGTTGTTCCTTCATTTAAAGTGGCTTTGCGCTTTCATCAGACCAAAAAAAAACAGCACATCAGGTGCTGTTTTTTAACTCGCTATCGGGACTTACTTGACCACACGTAGGCTGGGTTTACCTTTTTTCGGTGGCTCTGCCGGTGGCTCGCTGTCATCGGGAACATCACCATCGGTTACCGTTAGGTTCACACTTGGCGAGTCCTCTTCTAGCAGGCTATCGATCAGACCCTCCTCAATATCGAGGTAAGCATCTTCAGGCTCAAACATGGTTCCAGCGCCGTTTTCACGCGCGTAAATCGCCTGAATCGCATACATAGGCACAATCACATTATGTGGACGACCACCAAAACGAGCATTAAAACTGATGGTGTCGTTACCAAGCTCTAAGTTACCAACCGCACGAGGCGCAATATTCAGCACAATTTGCCCATCTTGGACAAACTCTTCTGGCACTCGTACGCCCGGCAAGGTCGCTTGAACCACTAAGTGAGGAGTCAAATCATTATTCACGAGCCAATCATAATATGCTCTGAGCATATATGGGCGTCGTGGTGTCATGTTTTCTATATCCATAATCCCAATCGCGCTTAGCGCATTAATCGCATTTCACGTTCAGCTTCGGTCAATGACGCCAAAAATGAATCGCGGTCGAACACGCGGTTCATGTAATTTTTGATTTCTTTTGCATTCGCGGTAGGCAAATCGATACCGTATTCCGGTAAACGCCACAATAGCGGAGCAAGGAAACAATCGACCAAGCTGAACTCTTCGCTCATAAAGTATTCGTATTCCTTGAACACAGGCTCCAAACCAATCAACTCTTCACGCAACTGCGCACGAGCCTTATCCGCCTCTTCCATTGACCCTTTTTCAATCGCATAAGCCAACTTGTACCAATCGCGCTCGATGCGGTACATCATTTTACGGCTGTTACCACGAGCGACCGGGTAAACGGGCATCAGGGGTGGATGAGGGAAACGCTCGTCCAAGTATTCCATGATGATTTTTGAATCGTAAAGCATCAACTCGCGATCAACCAAGGTTGGAATAGAGCCGTATGGGTTACCTGGTTTCAACTCAGCAGGTAATTGACCTTGTTCGGTTAATTCAACCTCAACACTGACCCCTTTTTCCGCCAGTACAATGCGAACCTGATGGCTGTATAAATCCGTCGCACTTGAAAATAGAGTCATAACAGAACGTTTGTTGGCAGCAATCGCCATGGAGCCCTCCAGAACACACTTTAGAATTGGAAGTTAATCTTCCAAAAAATTATTTTATTTTAGCAGGTAATAATAGCATATTTCATGTTCAACAAGCCACAACTACCTGACGAAGAAATGCCATTTAACTTGACATCAATACACAAACAATGTTTGACAACCAAGCCAATTGCCGAGCCTGTTCGCGCATCGGTTGTTGTAAAGCAGAACAGGAACAGAAAGACACCATCGCTAAAACGTTTGTGAAAGGATGATTTGAGAGGAGACATTGAGCACGAGAGATAATAAAAAAGCCCGGCATAAGCCGAGCTTTTGAACCACAACCCAAAGGGTTGAAACGCAATCGCGAAGATTAACGTTTTGAGAACTGTGGACGACGACGTGCTTTACGTAGACCAACTTTCTTACGCTCAACGCGACGAGCATCACGAGTTACATAACCCGCTGCGCGTAGTGCTGGACGTAGAGACTCATCGTACTCCATAAGAGCACGAGTGATACCGTGACGAATTGCACCCGCTTGACCAGAGATACCACCACCAGAAACAGTGATGTATAGGTCTAGCTTCTCAGTCATTTCAACAAGCTCAAGAGGTTGTTTAACAACCATACGAGAAGTTGGACGACCGAAGTACTCATCAAGGCTACGCTTGTTGATTACGATGTTACCGCTGCCTGGTTTAATGAAAACACGTGCAGCTGAGCTTTTGCGACGGCCAGTGCCGTAGTATTGATTCTCTGCCATTTTCGAAATCCCCAATTAGATGTCTAGTACTTTAGGTTGTTGAGCAACATGGTTGTGCTCAGCGCCCGCGTAAACTTTTAGCTTACGGTACATAGCACGGCCAAGAGGACCACGTGGTAACATACCTTTGATTGCAAGCTCAAGAGCCATCTCAGGCTTGTGATCAATTAACTTTTCGAAAGTCATTGATTTTAGGCCGCCAGGGAACTCAGTGTGACGGTAGTACACTTTGTTTTTTGCTTTGTTACCAGTTACAGCTACTTTCTCTGCGTTTACAACAACGATGTAATCGCCAGTGTCAACGTGAGGAGTGTATTCTGCTTTGTGTTTGCCACGTAGGCGAGATGCAATTTCACTTGCTAGACGACCAAGAGTTTTACCTTCTGCGTCTACAACATACCAGTCGCGTTTTACAGTTTCTGGTTTAGCAACGAAAGTTTTCATGCTAATAATAACCCGTTTGTTAAATTTTACACTTAAAGGAGCTCTTATGCTCCCACTGTCTAAGAGCCCATTCATCACCCCTTCGAGTGGTTGGCACTCTCGGCATGGTTAAAAAAACCAGCCTGCAGTAACGGTGGGTCGCAGGATTATAGAGAAGTGCGCAGAAAAAATCATCTTTTTTTACTAAAAAATCGGATTTTTTCTGCCCGATGATAAAGAGTGCCGTGTGCCCCCCAGTGCCGATTACTGGAGTGACAAATGTCCTTGGTGTAAATAGTCTTTGCTTTGCATCTCAATCAACCGAGATTGGCAACGCTGAAACTCAAACGCCAAGCGGCCTCCTTGGTACAGTTGTGTGAGCGCCACTTGTGCCGACATCATCAACACCACATTACATTCATAGAACTCGTCAACCAAGGCAATGAATCGACGCGCGGCATCATCGACCTTTTCATCCATCGCAATCACATCCACCAGCAGTACGGTGTGATAGCGCTTCGCCAATTCGATGTAATCGTTTTGACTGCGCGCCGTTTGACAAAGCTGAGCAAAACTGGCCATTAACACCCCTTTTTCAGCGCCTAATACCTCGAGTTGACGATGGTTGATGTCCACCACCGCCCCTTGTTGAGGCACCCTTGTTTGAGTTAGGGATTGAAACGTGTCTTTAAGCTGTTGTTCGGCAGCGTCATCTAAAGGCCAGTGATAAATCTCCGCTTGTTCTAAGGTTCGCAGGCGATAGTCGACGCCGCTGTCGACGTTCATGACTTGACAGCGCTGCTTAATAAGCTCAATCGCTGGTAAGAACCTCGCTCGCTGTAAACCATTGCGGTACAGGTTTTCTGGTTCGATGTTTGACGTCGCCACTAACACCATATCCTCGGCAAACATGGCTTCAAACAGAGTGCCTAAAATCATCGCATCAGTAATATCAGACACGAAGAATTCATCAAAACAAATGATGTCGGCTTGTTGTTTAAAGCGCTTAGCAACGGTTAACAAGGGATCCACTTGGTCTTTTAAAAGGCCGAGCTCGTGATGCACTTTTTGCATAAAGTGATGAAAGTGAACTCGGGTTTTACGCTCGTTGGGCAAAGACTCAAAAAACACATCCATCAAGTAGGTTTTGCCACGGCCAACCCCTCCCCAAAAGTACAGCCCCAACGGCGCTTTAGGAGCGGGGGGTGTTTTGCGCCACAAACGGCTCACTCCTTTGGGTTTTTCCGGTATCGGTTGCTGCCAATACTCGACCATTTGCTGGTAAAGCTGCTCTAATGCCAACACCGCTTGCTGTTGCGTTTCGTCGGCGTGAAAACCGTTGTGTTCGATATCGTGCTGATAGTGTGTTAGTGGGGTCATTGTTACGCCATGTCACCAAATGAAAAGTGTGATAATCAAAGCGGACAACGCAATAAACGTCTCGCAGTGAGACCCCATGAGCTTGCCGTAGACATAAAAATAAACAAGAAGCGTCACCCAAGCGCGCCCCCTTACTCATTTCTATCGCCACACAAGCATTTGTGAGATCCACACAACAGCTTACGTTATTTTGCTTTATCGCCTATTTCAGCCATAGTAACATGCTCTTTCGCTGTGTGTAACTTTGCAGAAAACAGACTGTTAACAACAAATATAAGGAGCAGTTATGCCTTGGATGTACGCCCTGATCGGCCTGTTGGTAGGCACCCTATTCGGAATCTTAATCACCCGTGTCGCCAGCCCGCAATACCGCAAACAAAAAGACATCAACAAAGAATTGGAAACCGCGAAATACGCGCTAGAACAGCAACGCCAAGAGTTGGCTGATCACTTTGCCGAAACCGCTGAAATGTTAGACGGCCTAGACAAGCAGCAGCGCAAACTGCACCAACACATGGTCTCTGGCGTGAAAGAGCTATTGCCAAATCTGCCAGCCCAAGACAACCCATTTGACAAAAAGGCCGCCCCTGAAGCAAGTCAAGCGGAAGAAGAACCCTCAGAAGCACCTCAAAGCGAGCTCGACCCCGCTTTAACCGAGACCGGTGAAGACAAATCGGCAAGCAGCGATGAAATCAGCGTTCAGCCCAAAGATTATTCTGGTGACGAGCCCGATAGCGACAACAATAAAACAAATGCCTCTTCCAAAGCCAAATCGTAACCAATCACACCGTTTAAGGCACTCTGTCAGCGTAAAGTGAACTTTTGCTTTACGCTTAGGTCATAATCTTCGACTGCCTATTGAAAACAGTGACTCCAGCCAATATGAATAGGACTAGGCCCCCATTTATGATTGGCTTATTTCCAAGACTGGCAATAGGCTCCACCTTGAGAGGAGTGTTAGGATGAAAAAACCTTTACTTGTATTAACGGCCTTATCTCTGAGTTTGTCTGCCGCTTTGGCCCCAGTGACCACCCAAGCCGCCATTCCCAACAATATTAATGGCCAGGCCATGCCTAGCTTGGCGCCGATGCTGGAGAAGGTCACACCGGCGGTTGTGAGTATCGCCGTTGAAGGCAAACAGATTGAACGCAGTAAGATTCCAGATCAGTTCCGCTTTTTCTTTGGTCCAGACTTTCCAACCGAGCAAGTTCAAGAGCGGCCGTTTCGCGGCTTAGGCTCTGGTGTTGTGATCGATGCCAAACAGCGCTTAATCGTGACTAACTACCACGTGGTCAAAGGCGCTAACTCCATCAAGGTCCAATTACACGATGGACGTGAATATCAAGGCGAGGTGATTGGCAGTGATGAGATGTCTGATATTGCCCTGGTTAAATTAGACAAAAAAGCCAAAAACCTCACCGCGATAAAGATGGCCGACTCCGACAGCTTGCGCGTCGGTGACTTTTCTGTCGCGATTGGCAACCCCTTTGGCTTGGGGCAAACTGTGACCTCGGGGATTGTTTCAGCACTCGGTCGCAGCGGGCTCAACATCGAAAACTTTGAAAACTTTATCCAAACCGACGCCGCCATCAACAGCGGTAATTCCGGTGGCGCATTGGTCAACCTCAATGGCGAGTTGATCGGCATTAACACCGCCATCTTAGGCCCAAGCGGTGGTAACGTCGGTATCGGTTTTGCCATCCCATCGAACATGGTAAAAAACCTCACCGAACAAATCCTTGAATTTGGTGAAGTGAAACGCGGTTTACTCGGCGTACAAGGGGGTGAAATCACCAATGCGCTCGCCGATGCGATTGGCTATGATTCCAGTCACGGTGCATTTGTAAACCAAGTCGTGCCCGACAGCGCTGCCGATAAAGCGGGGCTAAAAGCCGGTGATATTATTACTTCACTCAACGGCAAATCCATCGATAGCTTCGCCGAGTTACGCGCCAAAGTGGCCACCTTAGGCGCAGGCAAAGAGATTGAAATTGGCGTGGTTCGCGATGGCAAACAAAGAACCTTTGAAGTGACCTTAGGTGAAGCCACCAGCACCAAAGCCGACGCGTCCAAAATGCACGAAGGCTTACAAGGGGCGGAGCTGAGCAATACCACCTCGAGCGATCCTATCCAAGGGGTGAAAGTCACCAATGTGGCAAAAGACTCACCAGCGCAGCGCTACCAACTGGAAAAAGACGACATCATCATCGGTGTTAACCGCCAACGCGTGAAAAACATCGCCGATTTTCGCAAGGTGGTTGAAAACAACGACGGCGTATTGGCCTTGAATATTCAACGCGGTCAGCGTCAGATATACCTCGTCATCCAATAAACTGAAAATTCATCACTTTTAGGGCAACCAACCCAGGTTGCCCTTTTCTTCTTTCCCATGGTAATGGTATTCTCTAAACCTTCGAGCCCACCAGGGCAGAATTGTTGGAGACCTCATGTTCAAGTTTTTTCTGCGTTCCATTGCCCTTGGCCTCGCTACCGCGTTAATTCTTTTATTGGCAATGCCCAATTTAAGGCATGAGATCCGATCGCCAGAGCCCGTCGAAGCGCCAGGTGATATCAGCACGCTGCAAGTGTCCTACAATCAAGCCGTGCGCAATGCTGCCCCTGCCGTGGTCAACATTTACAGCCGAAAATACTCGGAAAACGATCACAGCCAATTGCTCACTCAAGGGTTAGGCTCCGGTGTCATTGTCAGCGAAAAAGGCTACATCATTACCAATTACCACGTAATTGCTCAAGCCGATCAAATCGTGGTCGCACTGCAAGATGGTCGCGTCGCCGCGGCGCAGTTAATTGGCGTAGACAAACGCACCGACATCGCGGTGTTGTTGATCGCAGGTGACAACCTCCCCGTCATCCCTTTAAACCCCAACTTACAGGCGAAAGTCGGCGACGTCGTGCTCGCCATTGGCAACCCCTATAACCTAGGGCAAACCACCACATTTGGGATCATTTCGGCGACCGGTCGCTCTTCGATCAGCGCAGACCGTCGCCAAGCCTTTATTCAAACCGATGCGGCCATCAACGAAGGTAACTCCGGTGGGGCACTGGTCAACAGCAAAGGCGAATTGGTCGGCATTAATACGGCGTCGTTTCAACAAGCGACCGATATGGAAACCTACGGGATTTCGTTTGCCATTCCCTATAACCTTGCTAACAAGATCATGCAAAAAATTATTGCCGATGGCCGGGTGATCCGCGGTTATATCGGTATTGATGGCCGAGACATTAACGCCGTCACCGCCCGCTTGATTGGCGATGACCATCTAGGTGGGATCATTGTCGATGGCGTTGACCCCAACAGCCCGGCCAACCAAGCCGGATTTAAAGCGCAAGACATTATCATTGCCATCAACGACACCAAAATTCAAGGTCGCCAAATGGTTATGGACATGGTGACCGACTTACGCCCTGGCACTCAAGTTAAGGTCACCGTGATCCGCCAAGGCAAAGAGTTAGTCCTACCGGTGACAATCGGTGAACTGCCAGAAAATTAATTATCGACCTCTCTGCTTTCTGCTAACCGATAACCAAAAAAACGCCCTGTTGGCATGACCAAACAGGGCGTTTTATCAAGGCTCGCAGAATAAGCGGCTGGGCGATTACTCTAGCTCAGCATCCGCTAAATCTATCTCTACATCCGTCACACGCTGTAAACCTCTTGGCAACAAGCCGCCGCGACGACCGCGTTCACCGCGATAGCCTTCTAAATCACTCGCCTTAAGGCCCAGCTTTCGCTTACCTGCGTGCAGGGTGAGCTGCGCATTCGCCGGCAAAACAAAGAGATGCGACAGATACTCTTCACGCGCTTTCGATTTAGCGGCCGGGATATTAATGATCTTATTGCCCTTGCCTTTACTGAGTGTCGGCAAGTCTTTGAGAGGGAAGATCAGCATCCGACCTTGATTGGTAATCGCAACAATATCATCGCTCTCCAAATCGTTGATGTTGACCGGCAACATGACTTCGGCGTTGGCCGGCAAGGTAACCAGCGCTTTACCATTGCGATTTTTCGACACCAAATCCTCTGCCACACAGACAAAGCCGTAACCCGCGTCACTGCCCACCAACCATTTTTGCTCGGGTTCAGACATAATGACATGGCGAATACTGCTGCCTTGTGAAATGTTCAAACGCCCGGTGATCGGCTCACCTTGGCTGCGAGCCGACGGCAGAGAATGCGATTCAAGGGCATAACTTCGTCCATCATTACCCAAGAAAATAGCCGGCTGATTGCTCTTGCCTCGCGCGTGAGACAAGTACTGATCGCCAGACTTAAAGCTCAATCCACTTGGGTCAAGTTCGTGGCCTTTGGCGTGGCGAACCCAACCTTTGTCTGATAACACCACGGTGACGGGCTCACTTGGGATCAAATCGCGCTCGGTCAACGCTTTGGCTTCGGCACGCTCGACAATCGGCGAACGGCGATCGTCGCCATACTTATCGGCATCGGCTTTGATTTCTTTTTTCAGCAAGGTGTTTAAACGGCGCTCAGAGCCGAGTAACTGCTCGAGTTTTTCACGCTCTTTTTCCAGTTCATCTTGCTCGCCGCGCAGCTTCATTTCTTCTAATTTGGCTAAGTGGCGCAACTTGGTATCAAGAATCGCATCCGCTTGGATCTCAGACAAACCAAAACGCGCCATTAAGACCGCTTTGGGATCGTCTTCGGTGCGGATGATCTCAATCACTTCATCTAAGTTGAGGTAGGCAACCAACAAACCTTCTAAGATGTGTAATCTCGCCATCACTTTATCAAGGCGATACTGCAAACGGCGGCGCACCGTCGCGCGGCGATAGTCGATCCATTCGAGTAAGATTTCCGTTAAGCC
Source organism: Vibrio sp. HB236076 (assembly GCF_040957575.1). Lineage (NCBI taxonomy): Bacteria > Pseudomonadati > Pseudomonadota > Gammaproteobacteria > Vibrionales > Vibrionaceae > Vibrio > Vibrio sp. HB236076. The sequence goes on along the minus strand of NZ_CP162601.1, from coordinate 751,637 downwards.
TTTGACTTGCGGCCGGTTGTCTAGCCCGATCATATTCAGGTTAACGCGATAGTTTTTCTCAAGGTCGGTCGAGGCGAACAAGTGATTCATCAGCATATCACTGTCGGTCTTTTTCGACTTGGGAACGATCACGATACGGGTGGGGTTTTCGTGATCAGATTCGTCGCGCAGATCGTCCACCATTGGCAACTTTTTGGCGCGCATTTGGCTGGCGATTTGCTCGAGTAACTTTGACCCCGACACCTGATGTGGGATCGCCGTGATCACGATCTCCTCGCCTTCTTTATGCCACACTGCACGCATTTTAATGCTGCCGCGCCCAGTGCGATACATTTTCTCGATATCGGCCGGCGGTGAGATAATCTCAGCTTGGGTCGGATAATCAGGGCCTTGAACAAAACCCATCACCTCTTCAAGGGTCGACTTGGGTTTGTCGATCAAATGAATCGTCGCCTCTGCCACTTCGCGCACATTGTGCGGCGGAATGTCCGTGGCCATACCAACGGCAATCCCCGTCACGCCATTGAGCAAAATGTGGGGCAAGCGAGCCGGTAACATTTCGGGCTCTTTCATGGTGCCATCAAAGTTAGGCTGCCATTCAACCGTCCCTTGGCCTAATTCGCCGAGCAACACTTCGGAAAATTTTGACAACTTGGCCTCGGTATAACGCATGGCGGCAAACGACTTAGGGTCATCCGGCGCGCCCCAGTTTCCTTGCCCATCGACTAAGGGATAGCGGTATGAGAAGGGTTGCGCCATCAAGACCATGGCTTCGTAACAAGCCGAGTCCCCGTGCGGGTGGTATTTACCCAATACGTCACCCACGGTACGCGCCGACTTTTTGTACTTAGCCGAGGCAGAAAGCCCCAACTCCGACATCGCGTAAATAATGCGTCGCTGTACCGGCTTTAAGCCATCGCCAATGTAGGGCAAAGCGCGGTCCATAATGACATACATCGAATAATTGAGGTACGCATCCTCAGTGAATTTGCGCAGTGGCAATTGCTCTACGCCATCGTAATTGATTTCCGTCGACATATTATACCTCTGCTAAATCGCCGTAACGCTGCAACCAAGCACGGCGATCATCGGCGCGCTTTTTACCGAGCAGCATATCCATCATGTCCATCGTTGCTTGCGCATCATCGACCGTCAGTTGCACCAAACGGCGCGTATTCGGATCCATGGTGGTTTCGCGCAATTGCATCGGGTTCATCTCACCCAAGCCTTTAAAGCGTTGAACATTAATCTTGGCTTTTTTCTTACTGAGGCGATCTAAGATGCCTTCTTTTTCTTGCTCATCGAGGGCGTAAAACACTTCTTTACCGCAGTCAATTCGATACAGCGGTGGCATGGCAACATAAATGTGCCCTGCTTCAACTAGCGCGCGAAAATGACGGGTAAACAACGCACACAACAACGTCGCGATATGCAGTCCATCTGAGTCCGCATCGGCCAAAATACAGATTTTGCCGTAACGCAAACTGTCTAAATTGTCGTTGTCAGGATCAATGCCTAAGGCCACTGAAATATCGTGGACTTCTTGTGACGCAAGCACTTGATCCGCTGACACTTCCCAAGTGTTGAGGATTTTCCCGCGCAGTGGCATAACGGCCTGAAACTCGCGGTCTCGAGCCTGCTTAGCACTGCCTCCTGCCGAATCTCCCTCGACAAAGAAAATTTCGGTTTTGTTCAGATCTTGCAAGGAACAATCGGTCAGCTTACCTGGAAGCGCCGGCCCTGAGGCCACTTTTTTACGCACCACTTTTTTGCTGGCACGCATGCGACGGTGCGCATTGGCAATGCAAGATTCTGCTAACAATTCTGCGATCTGAGGGCGCTCGTTTAACCATAAGCTAAACGCGTCTTTCACCACACCAGAGACAAACGCGGCGGTTTGCCTTGATGACAACCGCTCTTTGGTTTGACCGGCAAATTGCGGGTCTTGAATTTTGACCGATAAGACGTAAGAGCAGCGCTCAAAAATATCTTCCCCGGTCAATTTAACGCCGCGCGGCAGTAAATTGCGAAACTCACAAAACTCGCGCATCGCATCGAGTAACCCCTGGCGCAGGCCGTTGACATGGGTCCCCCCTTGCGCGGTCGGGATGAGGTTAACATAGCTTTCGGTGATCATATCACCGCCTTCAGGCTGCCAAATGACCGCCCAATTTGCCGCTTCGTTTTGCGATGAAAAATCCCCAGTAAAAGGCTCTTCAGGCAAAACTGGGTAGCCTTTTACGCCTTCAGCGAGGTAGTCCTTCAAGCCGTCTTCAAAGTACCAACGGTGCTCTTGGCCGTTCACTTTATCGCTAAACGTGATCTCAAGGCCTGGGCACAATACCGCCTTAGCACGCAAATTGTTGACCAAGCGGGTGACAGAAAAATTCGCCGAATCAAAGTATTGAGCGTCTGGCCAAAAATGGACACGGGTACCGCGATTGCGACGCCCACAGGTGCCAACCACGGTGAGATCTTGGACTTTCTCACCGTGTTCAAAGGCGATTTCGTACACTTCGCCATCGCGGCGTACGGTGACTTCCACACGCTTAGACAGGGCGTTAACCACCGAGATGCCTACCCCGTGTAAGCCGCCAGAAAATTGATAGTTTTTATTAGAGAATTTGCCGCCGGCGTGCAGTTTGCACAAAATTAGCTCCACCCCAGAGACTTGTTCCTCAGGGTGAATGTCCACCGGCATACCACGACCATCATCAATCACTTCAAGAGATTGGTCGGCATGAAGAATTACCTGCACTTTTGACGCGTGTCCGGCCAACGCTTCATCGACACTGTTATCGATGACTTCTTGCCCTAGGTGATTGGGCCGTGCAGTGTCTGTGTACATACCAGGTCTGCGACGCACTGGTTCAAGGCCATTAAGAACCTCAATGGCACCAGCATTATATTGTTCAGTCATAATACCGAGAGAGTCTCATTTTATTTATAATTGTACCAACCCAACCGCATTGATCAGGTTGGTATGAGGTCAAAACAGGCGGTTTCGCCTCGCTAAGGCACAGCAAAATACACAATTTAACTGTGACAGAACGATTGTTGAGGGAATATAGTCTGGAAGGTGAGTCTGTATGTCAAGTGATGGCGAAAAAACTCGCGTAGAACGTTTGTGCCATCACAGTAAAAATCGACACTCAGAGGGCCAAAAATTGGATAATCTCGCCGATATGGCGCTCAAAATTAACAAAACTGTGATCGCCTCCCTCTTCAATGGTTTGCTTGCACTTGGCGTACTTTTCCACCGCTTGGCGATAATCAAGAATTTCATCACCGGTCTGTTGCAGCAACCACGTCTGTTTGGGTTTCGCGACTTTGGCCACATCAAACGCTCTGAGTTCATCGACATGGCTTGACTCTAGCAGGTACTGCTCACCAGTATAGGGGTTGGTCTGCGGCCCGAGGTAGTCAGCCAACAACTCATAGGGACGCACCGCCGGATTGACCACCACCATAGGAACCTTGTGGCGAGATTGCGCCCAGGTCGCCCAGTAACCGCCCAGAGAACTGCCTATCATGCCAAGTTTGGCATCATCGCAAAACTGCCTCACCAGCATGTCGACCTGGAACGAGGCCATTTTGGGCAACGAGGCCAGTTGCGGTACGATCACCTGGATATCCGGACGGTGCTGTCGGCAATATTGCTCGACAAGCTGCGCTTTGTGCGACGCTGGCGAGCTGTTAAACCCGTGCCAATAGATTAACACTGACGGTTTACTCATTAATAGCCTCCAGAAGAAAAGTCAGGCAAAAACAGCCCATCCGACAACCGATGCACCTCACTCGTCACTAGACCGTCGGCGTGCAGCGATAAGGTTCGCCACCCCGGCGAGCGATTGTCGAGGGCAAAGTCTTTGGAGTTGGGTTTAAATTGCACACACGTTGACGGTGAGGTCATCACTTGTACGTCTTGATAAACCAACTGACTCTCTTGATGAACGTGCCCGGTTAATACCGCGCATACTTGACCATGTTGTTCAATGACTTGCCAAAATTGCTCACTGTATTTCAGGGCGTGCTCGTCGAGCCATTCACTGCCCACGTGCAGCGGGTGATGATGCAGCACCACTAAAGCATGGCGCTGAGGATGTTCACTCAGGCATTGCTGCAGATAATCAAGCTGTCCCTGACTCAGTTGCCCGTATGGCACACCAACCACTTGTGAATCGAGTAACACAATTTGCCAATTGTCGCCTAGCAACAACTGTGAGTGCTTTAACACTGGGTCTGAGGGCGTCAGCGCTTTCATAACCGGCTGGTCGTCGTGATTACCTGGCAACCAAAAGCACGGCGTCTGAAATGGCTTTATCCCATCGAGGAAGCGACGATAAGACGCTTCACTGTGATCTTGTGAAATATCTCCCGTGGCCAATATATAATCAAAATGCTCACCTTTTGCTTCAATGGCCTCCACCACCGCGGAAAAACTCTGTGCGGTAGGCACGCTCAGTAAATCGGCGTTCGAGTCGGCAAACAAATGGGTGTCGGTTATTTGCAGTAGGCGAATCACATCGCGCTGCGTATCATCCTCAAAAGGCACTTTCAACTTCAAAATCCTGATAATCTTGTAAACGGTGCGGTAACGTCTGTGTTCAATTAAAGGTAATAGGCACGCGACTGATACCACTGCGCAAGCAAAAAGTCAGCCACTCACCCAAAAACAAGTTTATTTGATGTTTTTCATCGGGTTGCATTAGTCTTCGGTTGGGATAGTCGTATTTCGCTTGTACCCTTCCCACATCACCACTGGAAAACACTTCAGCGACTCTTGCATCGTGATAAAGCCTGACAGACATTGTCGGCAATGGAAAGGTTACATTGCTATCACTCTGACATATGTCCACAACCGTGGTGTATTTTGTGACTTCTCTCACTGTTAATTGATAAAGAATATCAATCGCTTGATAACAGCGTACATCATCGACTTGCGGCGAGTTAGGCAACAAGGCATTGAGCTTGGCGTAATTGGTTTCATAGACCCGCATCAAGCCGACAAAATCGACGTGGTATTTGGCCTTATTACTCGCCGAATTCATTGTTGCTCCTCTAACCATTGTTGTCTAAGTTGCGCGTGATTGAGCATCAACCATTGCAAGGCAATAATCGAGGCACCATTTTCAATGCGACCCGACTGCACCCACTGATAAGCCTGCTCACGACTGACGGTAAAAACGCGAATGTCTTCATCTTCACAGTCTAAACCATGAATGCCGCCTGCGCCTGTGGCATCGACACAACCGACAAAGACGCTCAGTTTTTCCGAGCAGCCACCAGACGAGGGATAATAACAACAAATGGGGGTGAGTTCGCCAACCTCAAGTCCCGCCTCTTCTTGCGCTTCACGACGGGCAACTTGCTCTGGGCTTTCCCCTTCGTCTAACATGCCCGCAACGATCTCATACTGCCAAGGCGAGTGACTTTCCAAAGCGCCAACGCGAATTTGCTCGAGCAATACCACTTGGTCATTAACCGGGTCATAGGGCAACAGCGCGGCGGCGTGGCCACGTACACTCAATTCTCGCTCAACAACATCGCTCCACCCACCGCGAAACAACCGGTGACGAAAGCGGTATTTGACCATGTGAAAGAAACCGGAAAACACCGTTTCTTTCGCTTGGATATCAACATCATTGACATCAAAGCTTGCTTTTTCTTTGCGAAAATTCGACATGTTAACCCCTTCTTAACTGCTGGCCGTCTAGTGTAACGGCAGTTTCACTTTAGCTCCAATGTCGAACCGTCATTTTTTTCGATTTCAGCCATGGATAAAACCTGTTAATGAGAAAAAAGTCATCGCGTTAGCCCTTTGAGATAAAAACCCCAAAGCGCCGTTCGCCCCGTGATTTGACAACCGACAGGGCCGATTGAAGCCCACCCGAAACATCGAATTAAACCCATTGCCTATTTGCATCATTGGGTGTAAAAAAGATAATCTTTTGAATCATTCATCGCCCATTTGCGGTAAACTACTACAAACTTAAGTCTTATAAACGGCAGGAATTAACCATGAGAAAGCTGCTTCCACTCGTCATCAGTGCCGCCCTAGGCAGTGTCGTCACCACTTCTGCTTGGGCTGAATCACTTGCACAGATTTATGACCTGGCTAAGCAAAACGATCCCACTTTACTCGGCGCAAAAGCCGACCGCGATCAAGCATTTGAAGCAATCAATTCATCGCGCAGCAGCTTGTTACCACAAATCGATTTGGATGCGGGTTACGATGTCGAGCGCAGTGATTTTTCGTCTTTGCGCAGTGATGCGTTAACCGCCGGAGTCTCGTTGACTCAAGCCTTATACGACCCATCGTCTTGGGTGGCGCTTGACAGCAGTGAAAAATTGGCGCGCCAACAAGACGCCAGCTATGCTTCCGCTCAGCAAGACTTAATCATTCGCGTTGCCCAGGCGTATTTTGATATTTTAGAAGCCGAAGACAATTTGAGTTTTGTTCGCGCTGAGAAAAAAGCGGTCTACCGCCAACTGGATCAAATCAAACAGCGTTTTGAAGTGGGCCTGACCGCGATCACCGATGTTCACGACGCCCAGGCGCAATACGACAGCGTACTCGCCGATGAAGTGCAAGCGCAAAACACCTTGACCAACAGTTACGAAGCCTTGCGTGAAATCACCGGTCAAGAACCCAACAAGCTCAGCAAACTCGACACACAACGCTTTAGTGCCACCAAACCGGCGACCGATTTGACCGCCCTGCTCAAGGATGCAGAAACCAAAAACTTAAGCCTATTGTCCGCGCGCATTGCCCAAGACATCGCTAAAGACGACATCAAATCGGCCAAAACCGGCCACTTGCCAACCTTGAACTTCACCGCTGATTACGACTACACCGATCAACAAAATAGCGATGCAAGCTACTTTGGCTCTCGTAACGAGTTGGCGTTTGGTCTGGATCTCAACGTGCCATTGTACTCCGGCGGCAATACCACGTCGTTGGTGAAACAAGCGGAATACGCCTATGTATCTACCAGTCAAACGCTTGAGAAAACCTATCGCAGTGTGGTGAAAAACGTGCACGCGTTTAACAACAACATCACCGGCGCCATCGGCTCAATTCGCGCTTATCAGCAGTCAGTGATCTCAGCGAAATCCGCACTAGAAGCGACCGAAGCCGGCTACGAAGTGGGGACTCGCACCATTGTCGATGTGCTCGATGCCACGCAAACCTTGTACGATGCGCGCTCTAACCTGTCGAGTGCTCGCTATGACTACATCATGAGTGTACTAGAGCTTCGTCAAGCAGTCGGGACCTTAAGCGAACAAGACGTACTCGATATCAGCGCTGGATTGATTGATTGATTAAGAGAAAACCATCCGCCCAAAAAAATGCCAGCAAACGCTGGCATTATTGTTTTTCACTCAAGTAAACACTCGTTGGGGCGTATTGGGATTACCCCTTCTCGCCCCCTTTGATGGCCGCAATGATTTCAGAGGTCGAGCAGCCTTCTTCAAAGTTGAGTACTTTGACTTCGCCACCGGCTTCGATCACTTCTTTGCCACCGGCGATCTCTTCGGGGCGGTAATCGCCACCTTTGACCAATAAATCCGGTAACACGGAGGCAATTAAGCGCTGAGGCGTTTGCTCGTTAAAAGGCACCACCCAGTCGACCGCGCCAAGGCCAGCCAATACCGCCATGCGTCGGTCCGTTGGGTTGACCGGGCGCCCTGGGCCTTTGAGCTGCTTTACTGATTCATCGGTGTTGACCGCCACAATCAAACGGTCACCGAGCTCGGCGGCGTGATTGAGGTAAGAAACGTGGCCGGCGTGTAAAATGTCAAAACACCCATTGGTCATCACCACTTTCTCACCTTTGGCTTGCGCCACTTTCACCGCATCGATGAGCGCTTTTTCGCTGATCACACCATAGTCTGTATCTTTCGCGCCATGGATAGCCTCGGCCAACTCGATGGTCGAAACGGTTGACGTGCCGAGCTTACCCACCACCACACCAGCGGCGGCATTGGCCAGTACACAGGCTTCTTCAAACGATTTCCCGGCGGCAATCGACGCGGCCAAGGTGGAAATCACCGTATCGCCAGCCCCCGTAACGTCGTAGACTTCTTTGGCTTGTGTTGGCAGGTGGAAAGGCTTAGCGTTGCGGCGCAATAAGGTCATACCGTGTTCGCTGCGCGTCACCAATAGCGCCTCAAGATCGTATTGTTCAATCAGGGCCAAGCCTTTTTCGATCAGATCCTCTTCGCTACGGACTTTTCCTGCGACCATTTCAAACTCGAGCAGGTTTGGCGTCAACAAGGTCGCCCCGCGATAAGGCTCAAAATCCGCGCCTTTCGGGTCGATGAGCACCGGCACATTGGCCGCTTTGGCACATTGAATGTAGCTCTGGACGTGCTCTAAGGCCCCTTTGGCATAATCAGAGAAAATCACCGCTTTTACGTCAGCGAGTTTGGCTTTCATGCGGTCGGTCACCAACTTGGGGTCGGTACCTTGGAATTTGTCTTCAAAGTCGAGGCGGATCAATTGCTGTCCGCGACTCATTACTCGCAATTTGGTGATCGTCGGATAGTCATCGAGCGCAATAAAATCACAATCCACCTTAAGTGCCGATAGCGTTTGACTCAGCACCTCGGCAGGCTCGTCATTTCCGGTTAGGCCAATTAAATGAGATTGCGCGCCTAACGAAGCAATGTTCATCGCGACATTAGCCGCACCGCCAGGACGCTCTTCGTTGTTTTCCACTTTCACCACAGGCACCGGCGCTTCAGGAGAGATACGCCCTGTCGGACCATACCAGTAGCGATCTAACATCACATCGCCAACAATCAAAACACCTGCTTGTTTATAATCAGGTAAAATGGGTTTCATCTAAGGTCTCCAACATGAGAAATTGGCCAGAGTGTAACACAGCTCAGCCGTTACGGTAACTCGTCAAACCACGCATTCCAAGCCTCGATGACCCACTGGCGTTGCTCAGCGAATTTGTCGGGAGCGACGTCGGTCGACAAATCGAGTAAGTTGCGACGGTGGATTTCATTTCTCATCGTCGTATACGCGCTGATCAACTGCTGCGCTTGGTGCTCGGCCACTAACCCTTCACTGGCCAAACTTTCAAAAATACGCACATTGTCAGACCAAGTGGCAAGGCTAGGATACTGGCAGCTGAAGCGTAAGACCAAATACTGGGCTAAAAATTCAATGTCGGTGATACCGCCTTGATCTTGCTTGAGCATAAAGCGACCGGTTTTTTTATTGGCCAGATGCGAACGCATTTTTTTCCTCATCTCATACACCGCCGTGCGCAGCGCGTCGCCGTCTCGAGGCAAGGACAATACTTGACGCCGTACTTGCTCAAACTGTTCACGCAGCGGCGAGTGACCATAAACCACTCGAGAGCGAACCATGGCTTGGTGCTCCCAAGTCCAGGCCTCTTGTTGCTGGTACTCGGCAAAAGATTCAATCGGTGACACAAGCAGCCCAGACGCTCCCGATGGTCTCAACCGCATATCGACTTCGTAAAGTACACCAGAAGGGGTTCGCGTCGAGAACAAATGGACAATGCGCTGAGCCAAACGCAAATAAAACTGACGACTGTCGATGCGTTTCACCCCGCTGGTTTCACTACTGCTCGGGCAATCGTGAATAAACACCAGATCGAGATCGGAGTGGTAACCAAGCTCCCAGCCGCCGACTTTGCCATAGCCCACGACAGCAAAACCGCGCGATTGCCCCTCGTGTAATGACAAGTGTTGCGGCTCACCGTATTTCTCTTTGACCTGAAGCCAAGCTTGCGCGACCACCGCCTCAATCACCGCTTCTGCTAGATAGGTTAAGTGATCGCTGACCTTCATGACCGATAACGCGCCCGCGACATCGGCGGCGGCAATCCGCAGCATACAAATTTGCTTAAACTGACGCAGCCCTTCCATTTGCTGCTCCATGTCATCTTCCGGGATGCGTGCCATAAAGTCGCGCAGCTCCGAGTGATAACAATCAAGCGCAACCGGAATATAAAGCTGCTGAGGGTCGATAAGCTCATCGAGCAAAATGGGATAACGCGCCAACTGCTCAGAGATCATCGGACTGGCCGTACAAAGGCGCACCAACTGCTTAAGCGCCATCGGGTGCTCATCGAGTAACTCGAGGTAGGTGGTTCGGGTCACAATTTGTCGCAGTAAGTGCAGTACGCGCGCCAGGCCAAACGGCGCCTCTGGATGAGCGAAGACTTGTTCAAACACCTTGGGCATTAAGCGATTGAGCACTTCTCGGCCACGTGGTCCCAAGGTTTTTTTATTGATGTCTTGTTGAAAATGGATCAAGTCGTCACACAACGCCTCTTGATGTACCGGTTCGCATAAAGACGACAATACCAAATGTAAGGCATCGCGGTGCTCGACCTGATGCCAAAGCTCGGCGTAGACCTCTTCGACCTCGTCTTCTGTCGCTTCGTGACTGTCGCCAATCAAACCGTCGAAAATGTCGTGTACTTGCTGCATGTGAGCCTGAATATCGGCATACAGTGCCGGCCAATCTTCGCAGCCCATGACCCAGGCAAGACGAGTTTGGTCTTGCTCGTTGTCGGGCAGGGTCTGAGTTTGTTTATCATCGATTGCTTGCATCACATTTTCTAAGCGGCGTAAAAACAGGTACGCGGCTTTTAATTGGCTGACTTCTTGCGCCGCCAATAGCTGCAATTCTTCAATGGCCGATAAGGTTGCCAATAGCCCGCGCTGACACAAAGACGGCTCACGACCGCCGCGGATCAGTTGAAAGACCTGAGCAATAAATTCAATTTCACGGATGCCACCCGCGCCGAGTTTGATGTTATTGGTCAAACCGCGTCGACGCACTTCCGCGCGGATCATACTTTTCATCCGTCGCAGTGACTGGATGGCACTAAAGTCGATGTAACGACGAAAGACAAACGGGCGTAACATCGTTTGCAATTCTAGGTAGTGTTCGCTGTCGGTTTGCCCCATCGCCCGAGCTTTCACCATCGCATAGCGCTCCCAATCCCGACCTTGCTCTTGATAGTAATCTTCTAAGGCAGCAAAGCTCATCACCAAGGGGCCGCTCTCTCCAAATGGCCGCAAACGCATATCAACTCGATAACAAAACCCGTCTACCGTGTGTTGATCAAGCGATTTGATGATCCTTTGCCCCAAGCGAGTGAAAAATTGCGCATTGGCCAAAGCGCGTCGCGCACCTTGGGTTTCACCGTTTTCAGGATAAGTGAAAATCAGATCGATATCAGAAGAAAAATTCAGCTCTCCCCCGCCGAGTTTGCCCATGCCGATGATCAGCATAGGTTGGGCTTCGCCCTTGGCATTACAAGGCGTGCCCCACAATTGACAACACAACTGATATTGCCAGTGATAGGTTTCAATGATCATCGCCTCAGCCAGTTGCGACAAATGCGATAAACTCTCCGGCACGCTCCAAGATGCCATCACATCTCGCCAAGCAATGTAGACCATTTCACGACGGCGAAACTCGCGTAACACGGTCATCCCTTGTGCTTCGTCGCGACAGTCGTTTAACGCCGTGGCTAACGCGCGGCGATACTGGCTTTTTCGCTCGCTGTCTTCCAGCATCGTGGGCAACGCGGCTCGCAGATGCGCATCACGAGCGAGCGCTTCCGTGACAAAATCACTGACCGCCACAACGCATTCGAGCTCGTGTTGACGCGACTTCGGAAAAGAAAAATCGTCACACTGCTCAGAGATGACGTCAAGGTTGCGTAAAGCATACGCGGCGAGTTTGGCTGGAAATGACATAAACCACCTTTAAACAGGCCCGCGATGGCGGGCCGTAATACATCACACTTGGAAAGATTGGATTTTGCTATCGAGCTGTTCGGTATTGTTGTGCATGGTTTCTGAGCTTTCGTGAAGTTCACTCATCACGGTCACCGAGGCTTCCACTAAACCGCGGACATTGGTTAAATTGGCGTTCATCTCTTCAGCCACAGTGCTTTGCTGGCTCGCGGCAGAAGCGATTTGGAAGTTCATATCATTGATGTCTTGAACTTGTATCACGATGCTATCGAGCTCAGACCCAGCCTGAGTGACCAACGCCACTCCCTCGGCGGTTTCTACCACGCTTTTTTCCATTAAGGTTACGGCATTCACGGTGCTGCTTTGCAACTGACCAATCATGGCTTGAATTTCCACTGTGGCATCTTGGGTGCGTTTGGCAAGGTTGCGCACTTCATCGGCAACCACAGCAAAACCGCGCCCCGCTTCTCCGGCCCTAGCGGCTTCAATCGCGGCATTGAGCGCCAACAAGTTCGTTTGTTCAGAAATGCTTTGGATGGTTCCCACCATGCTGCCGATCTGCTCAACGCGTTGTTGAACTTCTTCCACCACTTGAGCAGAGGAAGCAATGTCCCCCGATAAGGCGTTCATTTTTGCCACCGTATCTCGTAAGAACTGCTGGCCTTGAGCCGCTTGTGAAGCCGCGCTTTCAGTGATCGATGACGCATTGCCCGCATTGCTTGCCACGGTTTGTACCGTCGAGCTCATTTCGCTCATTGCGGTGGCCAGTTGGTCAATTTCACTAAACTCTTCTTGGGCCGATGATTTGGCCTCGACCATGCAAATCGTCATCACTTCACTTAAGTCCATCAATTCTTTCGAGGCATCGGCTTGTAAGCGAATCATGTCTTGCAGTTGCAGGCGCGAAGTTTCTAGCGCTTTGGCTAAGTCGCCGTACTCGTCTTTACAAACCAGTGAAATCGGTTGAGACAAATTTTTCTCAGCGAGGCGGTCGATGGCGGCGGTCAGATAACGGATTTGTTTAAGCATAACGCGAGCCGTGCCCATTAATATTACCCAAAAGGCAAGAATAAGCGCCGCGGTTTGCCATGCCACTCGCACTAAATACTGGTGGTAATGGGCTTTCGCCACTTCGACACTTTGCGTGGCAGACAGCAGCGCCTGGTAAAAGGTCTCGGCATCCCACAACTGTTTCAAAACAATCATAATGGTGCTACCGAGCATCAAAATAATCATTTTAGGCACCAAGCGGACATCACTGACCACTCTTTCCCATGGCTTAAAAACCACTTTTTCCATTTCCATCTCCAATCCGCTTTTTATTGTTATCGCTGTTATATCGCTAAAGACAAGGTTGTATTGTTGTTGACTTAAGAAGGGGGGAGTCAATGTGGCTCCCGCTTGCCAAGTCAGCACATTAAGCCAAATAACCCTATGGTTGTAGGGGAATTTTACGTGCTTGGCAGTATAACAAAGTCATCTACTATGAAATGAGTCAGCAAAAGTAAATTGAGTAATTTAAGACAAAAAGCGCTTGAAGTGTGATTTAAATCAAAAAATTAATTGGGTTACATGCAACAAAAAAGGGCATCACTGCCCTTTTTAATGCTAGCTTATCACGCGCGTGAGGCGCTTGGCTTTATTGCCAATAAGGCTGCGCGGATTTCGCCATGCTGAGGGTTTGCTCCATTGCGTGTAAAATCGAGCTTTGCTTGCGGATCAGCCAACGCGCTAATTGCTCTTTTTCGTCGCCTTCTAAATGCTCCTTAAAGTGCTCAACTTGTTCGAGCAACAACAAATCGTCGATGCCGTGGATCAAATCGGCCCAAGGCAAACGAAAACTGTTGCGCTCTTCGCTGTCATAAAGCGCGGCAAAACTAAACCCCGTATAGAGATTGCGTTGTAAGCGGTATTTTTGATCGATAAAAGCTTGAGCGCTCATCGGAGCGTCATCGGCAAAGGTGTCTTGTAATTCAAGCCACAATTTCTGCAGTTGTTTTTGGGAATACTCCGTAACCGGGCGGTTCATTTTCTCTTTGGCTTTATCGTCTAAAAACGGTTGCCAACCGCGCGACAGTACCCAACGACTCAAATCTAGCAGCAAACCGGTATAGCGCCCACAGGTCAACAGTTGCACCACCTCATCTTCCGTCGGCAGGGTGTCAAAGCGCTCATTGAGAAGCGCCAGCAACACCTTGCGCCCATCGAGCTTTCTCAATTTGTGGCCTTTATCATCGACCAGAGCATGCAATTGAGCGTGTTGTTCAACCCAGGCGAGCTCATCTTCAAGCCATTTGACTTCTTGACGAAGCAATACACTCGCGCGCCTCGGTACTCGGTTGCCATAGGTAGAAAATATTTGCCGAATAAAAGTTAAGGCATGCAGTACTTGATGCAGGGCTTGAACGTCACGCTGAGCCATATACACCTGCTCGTGGTATTGCCAATGGGCCAACGCGTGCTCTAACGACTGAATAAAGCTCAACTCCACCGAATCGTCCGCGTCGACATCCACCACATCGAGCTCGTAGGGTTTATCGCCGGGGTAGTCGAACGCCAAGCGATAGCCGCGCGCCGCTTTGCTCAAGTTACCCAGGCGCATACCACCGCCTTCACTCAGGGTGCGCGCCAAAGTGAACAAGGCTTCGGTTTGGCCCGAGCGCAGCTCCAGTTCAACTTCACAAATCGGTTCGCGCTTGTCTTTGGCAATCACTTCGCCTTGATCAAACGCCACTTCAATTTGACTGCCGTCAGGCAAAGCGACGAGCCATTGTTCGCGGGTAAAGTTGGTCTCAAACAAAGGCGTTAACTGCGCTTCGAGTTCTTCGACGCTCTTGCCGACCGGCCAAATATCATCGGGGTGCAAATCGAGCTTAGGCACGTCTGAGTCGTGCTCAGCGTTGTATTCTGGCCTTTGGTGTAAGCCAGCCACAACACGGCCAGCGGTCTTAACAGTCTGAACAAACACATCGTCGAAACGACGAATGCGCAAGCCGATATCGTGTTGGCGAAGCCAGGTATCGGCCGTATCAAAATAGAGGTTGCCGAGTTCTCGGCGGCTGTGCTGAAGCACTTTGTTTTCAGAAATCTTTGCCAATAAAACATCTGAAAATTCAGGAGAAACAAAAAACTTCAGTTCTATTTCGGTTTCCATAATGGTCCCTTAACAAGCGATTAGCCACAGGATATTGCTTAAGCGTCGTCGGGGCAAGTGTCATTTATCACACAGGGGATCAAGTAAAACAGTTTTCATGCGTCTAGTAATGGGTTAACATGCGCGCCGTCGTAGCTTGAGCTTAACATTTCATCACTGAAAGGTGATATGATACTCGTCAGGTTATAGTAACTAGGTCAAAAGAGCATGCCAATGAATACCATTATGGGATTGTTTGCAAAGTCCCCGATCCAACCGCTACAACGTCATATTGTTTGTGTTAACGAATGTTGTTCACACTTAATGACTTTTTTTGAAGTCAGCGTCACCGGTGACTGGGAAAAAGCCGAAGAAATTCGCGCCCAAATCAACCACCTTGAGCGAGAAGCCGATGTGCTAAAGCGTGAAATCCGCCTCACTCTGCCGCGCGGACTTTTCTTGCCAGTTGATCGCACAGACATGCTCGAACTGCTCACCCAACAAGACAAACTGGCCAACTTAGCCAAAGATGTCTCAGGGCGAGTCTTTGGACGTCAGTTAATCATTCCCCCAACGATGCAAGAAGACTTTCTCGCCTATGTTCAACGCTGCTTAGACGCCGCGAACCAAGCGCAAAAAGTGATCAACGAGCTCGATGAATTACTCGAAACCGGATTCAGAGGTCGAGAGCTCACCATCGTCGCGGACATGATTAACGAACTCGATCGTATCGAGGATGATACGGATACCATGCAAGTCGGACTGCGCCAGCAACTAATGAAACTGGAAAATGAAATGAACCCTATCGATGTCATTTTCTTGTATAAGATTTTTGAATGGGTGGGCGCAATTGCCGATCAAGCGCAACGCGTAGGCGCGCGATTGGAAGTCATGCTTTCTCGTTCATAGTATTGAGCCCAATTGACGGGTTTTCATACGACGAACGTAGGCAATGTTAACACTTGGTCAGAAAATGTTTCGGCCGGGCGTAGATTGTCATTTGGTAAAATCGATCAGCGCTATCGCTCAACCTTATCTCGGTAAATGAATAAGGCGCAGAATGTGTCCTCTGCTCCTTTTGCTTAATTCCCGAGTCAAGCTTGGCCATTAGCCGGTATCGATAGTAGTAAACATTTAGGTAATACGATGGATATCCTCGCAAATTACGGTACGGTTCTGATTATTGTTGCAGCCGTATTTGGTTTTTTAATGGCTATTGGTATTGGTGCCAATGACGTTGCTAACGCTATGGGCACCTCCGTGGGCTCGAAAGCGCTTACGGTCAAACAAGCGATTTTTATCGCGATGATTTTTGAGTTTGCCGGGGCCTACCTCGCCGGTGGTGAAGTGACTGACACGATTCGCAAAGGCGTAATCGAAACCTCATTATTTACCCAAAACCCCGAAGTATTGGTCTATGGCATGATGTCAGCCTTGTTGGCGGCAGGGACTTGGCTACTGTTGGCGTCATACATGGGCTGGCCGGTCTCAACCACCCACTCTATTATCGGAGCTATCATAGGCTTTGCCTGTGTGTCCGTCGGTACTCACGCGGTCGACTGGCATTCTGTGCAAAGCATTGTCGGTAGTTGGGTGATCACGCCTTTTATTTCTGGCCTGTTCGCTTATTTTATCTTTATTAGTGCGCAAAAGCTGATCTTTGACACAGAGCGTCCTTTGCAAAATGCCAAGCGTTATGTACCGGTCTACATGTTTATCACCACCATAGTGATTGCGCTTGTGACCATCAAAAAGGGCTTAACGCACTTGGGCTTACACATCAGTACTGCCGAAGCTTGGGGCATTTCAATCGCGCTATCGGCTCTAGTGATGCTCGGCGGCTACCTTTACATTCAAAAGCGCTTTGCTCACCGCGAAGAAGAACGCAACTTCTCGGGCGTTGAAAGCATTTTTAGCGTTTTGATGGTGATCACCGCGTGTGCTATGGCGTTTGCTCATGGCTCGAACGATGTGGCCAACGCCATTGGGCCTTTGTCTGCCGTGGTCGCCACCGTAGATAACCTAGGGCAAATTGCCGCGCAAAGCAGCATCGCGTGGTGGATATTGCCTTTGGGTGGCATTGGTATTGTCGTTGGCCTTGCAACCATGGGGCATCGCGTGATGGCAACGGTCGGCACCGGCATTACAGAATTGACCCCAAGCCGAGGCTTTGCCGCGCAATTGGCTACCGCGTCAACCGTGGTACTGGCATCCGGTACTGGTTTGCCCATCTCAACCACGCAAACCCTCGTTGGTGCCGTATTGGGGGTTGGCTTTGCTCGTGGTATCGGTGCACTTAACCTTGGCGTCGTTCGCAATATCGTTGCCTCGTGGATCATCACCTTACCAGCCGGCGCCTTGTTAGCGGTCTTATTCTACTACGCGATGGTTGCGGTATTTGGAGCCTAATCGCCGAAAATCTGTTCATTTGACCGGCAATTCTGTTAAATGAATGTCATGTTTTTCTGAAAATCGTCATAAGGGAGGCTTTGCCTCCCTTCTTTGTTGCACCTCGGGGCGAAAGTTTTTACTATGCAATAAATGTTACCAATCTCACCGAATGGCCTGTCTGGCTAGCCAGATGAAACACTCAACGACATCAGATTGGTACCACACCTTAAACCCCGACTAAATTGCTAAAGGATTTACCGTGAAAAAACTGATTGGCATGATTCTCTTATCCATGCTGGCTATTCCAGCCGCACTGGCTCAGGATTACTATATCTCTGATGACTTATTTACTTACATGCACTCAGGCCCAACCAACAACTATCGCATTATCGGCAGTGTCAATGCTGGTGAAAAGGTACAACTGATTTCGAGCAATAAAGAAACTGGTTTTACCCAAATTGTTGACGGTAAAGGCCGCAAAGGCTGGGTGCAGAGCAAATTCATCAGCGGTAATGAAAGCATCGCAATTCGCTTACCTCGCGTCGAAAAAGAGCTGGAAAAAGTCAAATCACAACTGGCCAATGCGCGAAAGAATGCCGATGTTGAGAAAGCCGGTTTGGTCGAATCTCTCGACACTCGCAATCAACAGATCTCTGAACTGGAAACCAAATTCAATGAGATTAACCAACAATTGATTGCTGCCCAATCGGACAATCGCCAACTGCGCGCGCGTTTGGACACCCAAAAAGACGATCTATTGCTCAAGTATTTTACTTACGGCGGTGGTGTTGCGGGCGGCGGGTTACTACTCGGTCTTATTTTGCCTCACCTTATTCCACGTCGTAAAAAGTCCCCTTCTGGTTGGGCTTAATCGTTCGCTTTGAGATGGCGCTTTTGCACTAGCCCTCTTCTGTACGTAAACAGACGCCGAAGCAAATCATAAAAAATGGCACTCATTGAGTGCCATTTTTTGTGTGATTGGTTTAGAAAACAGCGCGCCACTCGCCGCCCTGACCAAACTGACCCGCCATGCGGTTAACCTTGCCAATCAAACAGGGCGGGAATTTCGATACGCTGCTGCTCAAAACTGACGATCACCGATTGAGGGCGAATGGCCTCAAGTCGAACGCCATCGGCTATCTCATCCCCCTGATGATACTCCTCACCATTGACTCTTACCCAGCGCTTGTCGTTGCGGCTGGAGTAGATATGAGTTTGAAAATCCATCGCCGGTAGTTTCCCCCGCCATTGACTGCGCTCAATATCCAGCTGACTGACGCTTTCCCCCTCTTCGCCCGCCGAGGCACTCTGTGGCTGAGGGGCTGGGCTATGGTCTGACAACGCCGCTTGCACCTGGTAAGCCAAATCGTCGGGCAGAGAAGAAAGATCGATCTCATTGAGGGACAAATCGCTGCGCTCAGAAGCTTGGCTAATTTGCGTGCTTTGTGAGCTCACCGGCTTGCCCAAGCTCTCTTCACTGACTTGAGGAGCCAACGTCACTGAAGACGGCGTGACAGTCGACTCTGACCCCGCGGCGTCATTGGACACGTCTTGCACATCGCCAGGCTCGTCGACATCGGTTGCCTTCACGCCTTGCTCATCCGCGGCGCCGAACGCATGGCGCTCGTAGCCGGGCTTTCTCGGTAACGGCGACAAGGTCTGAGGTTCTATCGGCGCCACCACGCGAAGCGAAGCTTGTGCTATCGTACGCGTTTTTACCACCGGCTCAGGGAGATCCAGCGGGCTAAGTTGCCACCACTGATAGGCAAATACACCAACCGGTATCACCGCCAATAATGTCAGTATGCCGCGCATATTTGAATTTGACATCGCCATTACGCCCCCTCCTTATTCGCATGCTGTAAGGCCGCTTGAGAGTTCAAAGGCGTGCTCATGGCTTGTAACGACGGGGCTTGCGGCGCCGCGATATCTTGTAGGCGCGATAAGGTCGCCGGCCCTGCAACGCCATCGACACTCATGCCTTGCCATTGCTGAAACAGCTTGACGCGCTGCGCTAAGTTATCGTCAAAGAGTACATCACTTGCCTGGCCATCATGAAAGGGCGCCTGTTTTAAAGCGCGCGCTAAGAGCGTATCCAGCAACGCCACCTCTGGCCCTTGCATACCGAGTTTTAACGTGTTCTGTAACGGTCGATAGAGCAAGCTTATCACCTCGCCCTGCCAATACTCATCGAGCCAGGCTTTGGGCATCGCGACTTGTTGATTGCCGATTTGCATTAACACCTGCTCGCGATTCACTCCAACTAATAAGGCGTAGCGACTGAGATGGTCATCATTAAGCACCAGCACCACTGGCCGGTTGCGCTGCTCGATTTGCGTTAAGTCCAACGTGTGGCGCTGACATTGAAAAGCGCGTTGCTCCTCTGGTAAACACAACCCTGCGCTGCCGTCGGCATGATACCCCCAAATGCGATACAGTTGCTCAACACTGCGCGCTTGTTGTCGCTCCGCCAACAACACATTGCGCTGTTCACTGGTCAGGTGTTGCTGCTTGACCACTTGCTCTATCACCTCTGGCGGCGGTGTTGGAAAAAAGCGTTCAATCCAACTCGGCGCATAAACATACACCGACGCACTGAGAATAAGGCTGCCCACGCTACAAAACGCCAAAACCGAGCGCGTCGATATCACCCATTGATCGCGATTAACCTGACGAGTTAGCCCGCCATCCCCATCATGTACAGAGCGAGTGGTGACGTGAGGCTGCTGATAAATAGTGGCTTGAAACGCCATCACACTCTGGCACGCTTGTTCCACTCGTGTTAAATCAAGCGCTTTATCACCATCTTGATAAGCCAGTTGCAAGGTTTTATCGGCGATTAAATTGATCAAACGCGGAATACCATGACTGTACTCAGCGATCATTTTCGCCGCTTTGATAGTAAAAAGTGGCTCACTTGCCCCAGCGGTGTGTAAGCGAAACTGCAAGTAATCATTAGTTTCATCGGCGTTGAGCGGCAACAAGTGATAACGACCTGTGATGCGCTGTGCCAATTGTCGCAACGCCGTGGTTTGCAGGCGCTGTTGTAATTCGGGCTGACCGACGAGCAATACCTTTAATAGCCGGTGCTTATCATTGTCTAAATTGGTCAGCAACCTCAACTGCTCAAGCACGTCAGCTGATAAGTGCTGCGCTTCATCGATCACCAACAAGGTTTTTTTCCCCTGCGAGGCATTGTGCTCTAAAAAGCGTTTGAGCAATTGATGGAGCGTTTTTTGCGTGGCATTCACCGCGTACTCAAGGCCGAACTCGTCACACAAGGTCTCGAGAAGCTCACTGCGCTCTAACGTGGGCGTTAATAAAAACACCGCTTGTGTGTTGGCATCTAAACTCGCCAATAAGGATTTCGCGATGGTCGTTTTACCGGTCCCGACCTCTCCGGTGAGCATCGCCACTCCCCCCGCATCATCCAAACCGTGTTGCAAGTGGGTAATCGCCTCTTGATGGCGTTGACTCAAAAAGAAATAACGAGCGGTCGGAACAATCGAAAACGGCCGCTCTTTTAAGTCAAAAAACTCTAAATACATAGTGATTCCAATTAAAGGTTCCCTTCCCTTGTCAGGGATATACGTGAGAAACTACCATTGCCAATGATAAAGTCCAGCGTGTTAGACAAGTTAAGGGGGAAAAGTGCAAGTTTATTTAGTCGGCGGAGCGGTTCGCGATCAACTGCTCGGAAAAGAAGTCGCAGATAAAGACTATGTCGTAGTCGGCAGTTCACCTGAAGAAATGCTCGCCCTTGGCTATACCGCTGTCGGGAAAAGCTTCCCTGTCTTTTTGCACCCTAAGAGTAAACAAGAATACGCATTGGCCAGAATTGAACGCAAGAACGGCGTGGGCTACACCGGATTTGACTGCTACTTTGCCAAGGATGTCACCCTTGAGCAGGATTTATCACGGCGAGACTTAACCATCAATGCGATGGCCATCGACGAGCATGGGCAAATTTACGATCCCTATCAAGGCCAGCAAGACTTAAACGCTCGAAAACTGCGCCACGTCTCTGATGCCTTTGTCGAAGATCCATTGCGTGTCTTGCGCGTGGCCCGCTTTTACGCCACTTTAGCGCCTTTTCACTTTACCATCGCCGCGCCAACACAAGCGCTGATGACCGCCATGAGTGCCTCTGGTGAGCTATCGAGTTTACCGGCAGAACGCGTTTGGCAAGAGTGGCAAAAAGCCTTAGCCAGCGATAAGCCCGGTCATTTCGTGCGTGCGTTAAGCGATTGCCAAGCCTTATTTGCTCTCACGGCGTTAACCGAGGATGAGGCCCGCTGTATTGGCCAGCGTCTCGATTTGGCAGCCCAAACGTGCCCCTCTTTACCGTGGCGACTGGCATTAGGACTTGGCGCATTGGCCACGCCTCACTGGCAATCCTTGGTGCAAACGCTCAAAGTGCCTCGTGAGTACTGTGATGCGTTGATGATCATCGACAAACTGAACCAATACCAAACCGAGTACGCCAAGCCAGCGCAACACCGAGACAGTGACGCCTTTTTTCAATTGTGTCAGGGGGTTGATGCATGGCGAAAAAGCGAGCGACTGCTGACTGGGCTGGCGCATTTTTGTGCGTTTCAGATGCTGCCCACACCGTGGCTTGATCGCCACCGTCAGGCGTTACACGCCGCATTGAGCATTGATGTTCAAGATATTATCGCCACTGGGGTAAAAGGCGCCGCGATCAAGGACGCTCTCAATCAACAGCGCCAGCAAGCGATCGAGACGGCGCTCTTAAGCCCGCGTTAACGGCACGTGAGATCAGATAAATGAGCGCCTAAGATCAATCAAGCGCTACCGACACCACCTGTAAACTGGGGTTGGCTGGTAGGGTCTTCGCTATCTCGCCGATGGTGCGCCCATCACCGGGGATAATTAAGTCACTTTGCAGCTCTTGCAAGGGATAAATGACAAAGTCATAGCAAAAGACATCTGGCCTTGGCAAGGTCACCGGTTGCTCGCACACGGTATCGCCATAGAGCAAAATGTCTAAATCCAAACAGCGGCTTTGGTTCTTTTGCGGCTGTGACGGCCTTCCCCAACGCACTTCGATGTCGCGCAATTGTTGTTTGAGCGTGGCAAGTGATAAATGGGTGTCCAGGGCGATCACATAATTGTAAAAGAGCGGGCCATCAAACCCTTGCGCCTCACATTGATACACAGAAGAAGCGCGTCGCCCCTGACCAAACTTCGCCAACTCACGCCATGCGATTTGCACATGGCGTACCGGCTCAATGTTACTGCCTACCCCGATATAAACTCGGGTGTGAGGGCCACTCATTGCTGACCGCGTTCTATCACAACCCCTACCGACGTCGCCTTGGCAACCGCGCCTGGTTTGGCAAGGCGGATTTTGACCCAAGGCACAGAGAACCGACTCATGATAAGCTCGGCGACTTCTTCGGCCACGCGTTCAACCAATAAAAAGCGACCGCCTTCAATGTGATCAATCACCGCTTGACTCACGGTGGCGTAATCCAGTGCTTGTTCAACGTTATCGCTGTGGCCGGCAGGACGGTTGTCATGCGCCATCTCAATATCTAACACCAGTTTTTGTTGTATGGTTTGTTCCCAATCGTACACGCCGATCGTGGTAATAACGGTCAAACCTTCGATAAATACTTTGTCCAATGACATGTGAAATCCCTGTAGAGGTCGGATACCCAATTGGGCTGAAACCATCGTATTATGGTAAGGTTCACGTTATGATTGCAACCCTGTGCATGAGATTTACTTGTCAGCTTGGCTGAATGTTCAAAATGAAGTCAACAATCGACGAAATTTCAGGGCTCACACGAAAGTTAAGCAATTCCAAACGCACAATATTCAAGTTCAGTCACCATAAAAAGGACAAACGATGGATGCCACCACACTCGTGATGATGATAGCAGCCTACTTGCTCGGCTCGGTATCCAGTGCCGTGCTCATCTGTCGTGCCTTTCACTTACCCGATCCCAGAAATGTCGGCTCCCACAACCCAGGCGCCACCAATGTGATGCGCAGCGGCGGTAAAAAAATCGCGGCGGCCGTGCTGATTTTCGATATGCTCAAAGGCACGATCCCGGTTTGGGGCAGTTACTTTCTCGGCGTCGATACGCTCTACCTAGGCCTGATTGCCATTGCGGCCTGCTTGGGACATATGTACCCGATCTTCTTTCACTTTCGCGGCGGAAAAGGAGTGGCAACCGCACTGGGTGCCATTGCCCCGATAGGGTTGGATCTCACGGCGCTCTTAATGGCGACCTGGCTGTGCGTGGCTTGGCTCTTTCGCTATTCCTCTTTAGCGGCGATTGTCACCGTGTTGCTCGCCCCTCTGTATACCTGGACCTTTAAGCCCCACTATACCTTGCCAGTAAGCATGTTGTGCTGCTTGATCATTTTGCGCCACCACAAAAACATCCGCCGTCTGTGGTCGGGCCAAGAGCCCAAAATTGGCCACAAGTCGTCATCGTCAGAGTAGTACCAAACTGATTAAGTAGGTGCTCAATGACAGCGCGGGGATAAGCTTACTGCCAACAAAAAACCGCGGTATTTCACCGCGGTTTTGTCGTTGCGTGTCGCCAAAGCGTTATGATTGAGACGCGGCGTTTAATGGGGGCAGCTCATCAATCGGCCAACGCGGACGCGCCTGCACCGATAAATCCGCCACATCGCCATTTTTCAACCGCTGCATGCCGGCATAGGCGATCATGGCCCCGTTATCAGTACAAAACTCGGTACGCGGGTAAAAAACCTCGCCACCGATTTTGTCGGCCAACTGGGCAAGCTCGGCGCGCAAACGTCGATTGGCACTGACACCGCCCGCCATCACAATCCGCTTTAAGCCCGTTTGCTCTAGAGCGCGGCGGCATTTAATCGCCAGAGTTGCACACACTGCCTCTTCAAAGGCCAACGCAATGTCGGCGTGCGTTTGCTCATCATCGCCATTGGCCGCGATGGTATTGGCGGTAAACGTCTTGAGCCCAGAAAAGCTCATATCAAGCCCAGGTCTGTCGGTCATTGGACGCGGAAACTTAAAACGCCCTGGTGTGCCCTGTTCGGCAAGCTTTGATAACAACGGGCCGCCTGGGTAATCCAAGCCCATTAATTTCGCTGTTTTATCAAAGGCTTCGCCAGCAGCATCGTCTATCGATTCGCCTAAAATGGTGTATTCACCAATGCCGCGAACTTCGACGATCATCGAGTGTCCCCCCGATACCAACACCGCCACAAAGGGAAACTCTGGCGCTGTATCTTCGAGCATTGGCGCCAACAAATGCCCTTCCATGTGATGGACAGGCACCGCCGGTACCCCCCAGGCAAACGCCAAACTGCGGCCAATCGTGGCCCCCA
This sequence comes from Vibrio sp. HB236076, assembly GCF_040957575.1. NCBI lineage: Bacteria > Pseudomonadati > Pseudomonadota > Gammaproteobacteria > Vibrionales > Vibrionaceae > Vibrio > Vibrio sp. HB236076. Next base: position 727,003 of record NZ_CP162601.1, on the reverse strand, counting down.
CCAATAAGGCGCCGACTAACCCAGGCCCAGCCGTATAGGCAATGCCGTCGATGTCATCTTTGGTCAAGTTGGCTTCTGTGAGCGCGGCCTTGATCAAAGGAATGGTTTTTTTGACGTGATCGCGCGAAGCCAGCTCAGGGACCACCCCGCCATAATCGGCGTGCAACTTAACTTGGCTGTATAACTGATGCGCTAATAACCCTTTTTCATCATCGTAGATGGCAATGCCCGTTTCATCGCAAGATGTTTCAATCCCAATTATGCGCATGCTATTCTCTGTTTGTACTCAACTTAAAAATTGACGCTATATTAACGTGCATTGTCGTGGTAAACAAATTTTGTACAGACAATAAACGACAAAAGGCTTTACAAAGGCCATCAAATCGGATTAAAATTCCGCACCATTTTTGATCTAGCTGGTTAAGCCGCAAACAAAATGCTGTTTGCCGCCCAAGATTACCAGCGCTAACGAATAACCCCTGAGGTGAAAGGCATATGCCAGTAGTTAAAGTACGTGAAAACGAACCGTTCGACGTTGCTCTACGTCGTTTCAAGCGCTCTTGCGAAAAAGCAGGTATCCTTTCTGAAGTGCGTCGTCGTGAGCACTACGAGAAACCAACTACCGTTCGCAAACGCGCTAAAGCAGCAGCTCAAAAGCGTCACGCTAAAAAGCTTGCTCGCGAAAACGCACGTCGCGTTCGCCTGTACTAATAACTGAACTCAAGAGAGAACAGTTATGGCTCTGATTGAACAACTCAAAGAAGAGCAAAAATTAGCGATGAAAGCCAAGGATAAATTACGCCTTGGCACAATTCGTTTAGCCCTTTCGGCGATTAAGCAAAGAGAAGTTGACGAAAAGATCACTCTTTCCGACGACGACATCTTAGCGGTATTGACCAAAATGGTGAAACAACGTCGCGATTCTGTCGCTCAATATGAATCGGCGGGTCGTCAAGACTTAGCGGATGCAGAAAGTGCTGAAATCAAGGTTCTTGAAGATTTCATGCCACAAGCGCTCAGCGAAGATGAAATTACTGCCTTTATTGCGCAGGCAATTACAGATTCTGGTGCTGCAGGCATGCAAGACATGGGTAAGGTTATGGCCGAACTCAAACCTAAGATTCAGGGGCGTGCAGATATGGGAAAAGTCAGTGGTCTTGTCAAAGCTCAACTAGGCTAATCCCAATATGCTTATGCAACAAGCCGTGCTCTTCTTTGGAACTGCACGGCTTGTTTGTATCTAGGCAAAAGAAGACAGCGCGCTTGGTTGAGCCGCTGTAAACTCATACCAATCTCATGCTTTAGCAAGTTGCTCTCGCGAGTAGCAAGCTCGATAACAGTGTCAATCCATCGCTTGTAGAATCACGATTTCGCTTCGTGTTGTAGAAGAAAAGTTTGCCTTGTTATCACGTTGTCTTTGCTATCACTGACCGCATGCGCAATCAGACTGGTATGACTTTCTGTTTATTCAATGTGACAAAGGTTTTATGGCTGGACACATCCCTCGCAGTTTTATTGATGACTTACTGGCTCGACTCGATATTGTCGACATCATTGATGCACGCGTAAAACTGAAGAAAAAAGGGAAAAACTACTCCGCCTGCTGCCCGTTTCACAACGAAAAAACCCCGTCTTTTAGCGTCAGTCAAGACAAACAGTTTTACCATTGCTTTGGCTGTGGTGTTCACGGTAATGCCATCGATTTTATGATGGAGTACGAACGCCTCGACTTTCCCGAAGCGATTGAAGAGCTGGCATCCTCAATCGGTCTTGACGTACCAAGAGAACAACGCCCCGGATACCAAAACAACAACAACGCGCCACAGGCCAACAAAGAACAAAAGCGTTCTTTGTACGATCTGCTCACCGCCATTGCCCAATTTTACCGCCAACAATTGAGTAAACCGCACAGTAAGGTAGCGATTGATTACCTCAAACAGCGCGGCTTATCAAAAGAAGTGGTCGATAAATTTAACATCGGCTATGTCACCGATGAGTGGGACAATGTGCGTAAGCAGTTTGGCCAAAGCCCCCAGGCTCAGCAAGCGCTGATCAGCGGTGGCATGCTGATCGAAAACGACAACGGCAATCGCTACGATCGTTTTCGCGGGCGGGTGATGTTTCCGATCCGCGACCGTCGCGGCCGAGTGATCGCTTTTGGCGGACGAGTGATTGGCGATGGGACTCCGAAATACCTAAACTCGCCAGAAACGCCGATCTTTCACAAGGGCAAAGAGCTGTACGGCTTGTATGAAGTGATGCAGGCTTATCGCGAGCCACCACAGATTTTGGTGGTCGAAGGCTATATGGATGTGGTGGCGTTGGCGCAATTTGGCGTCGATTATGCCGTCGCCTCGCTTGGCACCTCCACCACCGCCGATCACTTGCAGTTGTTGTTTCGACAAAGCGCGACCGTCGTGTGTTGCTATGACGGTGACCGAGCAGGTCGCGAGGCAGCGTGGCGTGCGCTGGAAAACGCCCTGCCCTACCTCAATGGCAACAAAACGCTGAAGTTTATGTTTTTGCCCGATAAAGAAGATCCCGACTCCTTTATTCGCACCCAGGGCAAAGCCGTATTTGAACAACAAGTTCAGCAAGCCATGCCACTGTCTGACTTTTTCTTTCGCGGTCTGATGGAAAAAGTGGTCGACAACAGCAGCCGTGAGGGGCGCTTTCGAGTGGTCCACTTGGCAGAGCCACTGATCAACTCAGTGAAAGATGAGTCACTCAAATTGTTTTTGTGGGATGAACTTTCTCTGCGCACCGGTTTGAGTTCTGAGGCGATACAGTCTAGCCTTAATAAAGTTCAGAACCATGCGACGCCAACGCGTCCTCAACCTCATAAAGAGCTCAAACGCACTCCAATGCGCGAGGTCATTGCCCTGCTTTTGCAAAATCCTCATTACGCAGACATGGTGCCAAACCTTGACAGTGTGCGACATTTATCGCTGCCAGGATTGAATTTATTGTTAGTCGTGCTTGATTTTTGCCAATCGCATCCCAATATCAATACAGGCCAATTGTTGGAACATTGGCGAGATCACCCTCAAGGGGCGCTAATTGCTCGCTTAGCGAGTTGGGATCTCCCGTTAGCCGAGGAGATACAACAAGAAGTATTTTTGGACTCATTGGATAAAATATTATCTCAATGTGTCGAAAAACAAATTGAAGAACTGCAGGCCAAAGCCAGAAGCGTCGGTTTATCAACCGATGAGAAAAGGGAGCTGCTAGCGTTAACGTTAGATTTAAAAGCGTAACCCTGATTAATTAGTCAGCAACAATTTAATTTGTTATAATAAGTGGTTTGCATTTCGCATACTGATTCCTTTACCAGATTACGAAGTTGGATACCGTCTATGGATCAAAATCCGCAGTCACAGCTAAAACTCCTAGTCATCAAGGGCAAAGAGCAAGGCTATCTGACCTACGCCGAAGTCAATGACCACCTACCCGCTGAAATCGTCGATTCAGAACAGGTAGAAGACATCATTCAGATGATCAATGACATGGGCATTAAGGTCGTAGAAACCGCCCCAGATGCCGATGATCTTGCCTTAAACGATGATAATAACATCACAGATGAAGATGCCGCCGAAGCTGCTGCTGCAGCACTTTCTAGTGTAGAAAGTGAAATTGGCCGCACGACCGATCCCGTTCGCATGTACATGCGTGAAATGGGTACCGTTGAACTGTTAACCCGCGAAGGCGAAATCGACATCGCTAAACGCATCGAAGACGGTATCAACCAAGTTCAGTCGTCGGTTGCTGAATACCCAGGTACGATTCCATACATCCTAGAGCAATTTGATAAGGTCCAAGCCGAAGAATTGCGTCTTACGGATCTGGTTTCTGGCTTTGTTGACCCTGATGCTGACGATGCTGCTGCGCCAACCGCAACACACATCGGCTCTGAGTTGTCTGAAACCGACATCGAAGACGACGAGCTAAAATCTCGTAAAAAAGACGATGATAGCGACGACGACGATGAAGATGAAGACAGCGACAACGACGATAACGAAGATGAAGAAGAAACCGGTATTGATCCCGAGCTTGCGCTTGAGAAATTTACCCAGCTTCGCAACACCTTCCAAAACTACCAGTTGTCGGTGAATGAGCACGGCTCTGACGCACCTAAATCGACGATCGCCCGCGAATTGTTATTGGACGTTTTCCGCGAGTTCCGCCTAACGCCAAAACAATTTGATTACTTGGTTAACGAATTGCGCACCTCGATGGATCGCGTTCGTACCCAAGAGCGTTTGATCATGCGTGCTACGGTTGAATACGGCAAAATGCCGAAGAAATCGTTCATCGCCTTGTTTACCGGTAATGAGTCGACGGAAGCTTGGCTTGATGAAGTCTTAGCGTCAGACAAACCTTACGCCGACAAGATCCGCCGTTATGAAGACGACATTCGCCGCTCGATTGCCAAGTTAAAATCGATTGAAGAAGAAACGTCTCTAACGGTACAAAGCATTAAAGACATCAGCCGTCGTATGTCTATCGGTGAAGCCAAAGCCCGCCGTGCGAAAAAAGAGATGGTTGAAGCGAACTTGCGTTTGGTGATTTCGATTGCCAAAAAGTACACCAACCGCGGTCTACAGTTCTTGGATTTGATTCAAGAAGGTAACATTGGTTTGATGAAGGCGGTGGATAAGTTTGAATACCGTCGCGGTTACAAGTTCTCGACTTATGCAACATGGTGGATCCGTCAGGCGATTACTCGTTCGATTGCTGACCAAGCGCGTACGATTCGTATCCCGGTGCACATGATTGAGACGATCAACAAGCTAAACCGTATCTCTCGTCAAATGCTACAAGAAATGGGTCGTGAGCCATTGCCAGAAGAATTGGCAGAGCGCATGCAAATGCCTGAAGACAAGATCCGTAAGGTATTGAAAATCGCGAAAGAGCCTATCTCTATGGAAACCCCAATTGGTGATGATGAAGATTCTCATCTTGGTGATTTCATTGAAGATACCACGCTTGAGCTGCCGTTAGATTCTGCGACGGCAACCAGCCTCAAGTTGGCAACCAAAGACGTTCTTTCTGGCCTAACGCCACGTGAAGCGAAAGTTCTGCGCATGCGTTTTGGTATCGATATGAATACCGATCACACGCTAGAAGAAGTGGGTAAACAGTTTGATGTAACCCGTGAGCGTATTCGTCAGATTGAAGCGAAAGCCTTGCGTAAACTTCGTCACCCTAGCCGTTCAGAAACTCTGCGCAGCTTCTTAGACGAATAACAGAAAACGTTGGCTTTATCGACTGAACAAAAGGTGAGCAATAGCTCGCCTTTTTTGTTATCCGCATCGCTAAGTGAATAAATTATAAGCGCAATTCGTCCCTTACTAACTAGACAGCCCCGCTCTGTTCCCCTATAATCTCACCTCAAATGGCCCCTTAGCTCAGTGGTTAGAGCAGTCGACTCATAATCGATTGGTCCGCAGTTCAAGTCTGCGAGGGGCCACCAAATTCCAGAAGGTTAGTAAGCGTAGTGTTTACTAACCTTTTTTTGTACCTGACGATTTTGGGTCAGGTAATGGGTCAGGTAAGCCCCGATCACGCACTCTTCTCTGTCTTCTTCCAATACTAATCCGAATACTACGCTGTTGCCAAATATGTCGTTCTGGCTGATAAAACTCTCTCATAGAGAACAAAGAGAGGTATTAAACTCGCAAACCAACCATAAGTAACTTAAATTGCACTTATAGCTAATTTCTTATACAGTCACAACAAAAGTGAGTTATAGTGAACTTATATATTAAGACGAATCCAATAGTGACAAAAGTACATTAAAAGGCACTTATGAAAAAAGGTAAGATGGTAAAGGCACAACCTATGCCTGATTTGAATACCGAGTTCAGTATGGAAACGCTGGGGAGCGCCATTCGCTCAAAGCGCACCGATAGAGGCTGGCGTATTGATGATCTCGCTTCAAAAGCCAACTTATCTCGTAGAACCGTCATAAAGGTAGAAAAAGGCGATACCAGTGTCACCTTTGCCAATGTACTCGTCCTCATGGACATCTTAGGGCTATCTTTACGCCTTATCGATTTAAACCTATTTGTTCGTCCACATAGCCAAATAACCTCCCAAGCTGAAAACAGCGTGAGAAGCAATGAGGACGGTTGGTATGAGTAAGTTACAACAGTTAGACGTGTTTATCGGTACGAATACCAAAATTGGTCGTTTGATTCTTCCTGTCGGAACAGAAACAGAGTTCTCATTCATCTATGAAAATGAATGGAAACACACTGTGTAAACCTCCCCTAAATCTATGAGGCTAAATTCCACGCAATGCAAGGTATTGCATTCAAAGATGCTCACATCTCATGTATTATAGTTGCATATAACATAATCACACGACTATCGCAGTTAGTTGGAGATTTTATGGCGACAAAAACTTTTTTCTTCGATTTCTATGCATGTGAGACTCAAACATCATTAGCTAATGCTTTGCCTCTTGATACAACAGGAGCGTTTAGGCAACTGTTTGACCTGTTTCAGCAAGGGCGAGAGAACACAGTAAAAACAGTAAAGAATCAATTGGTAGAGCTAAGAGATATCCGAGAAACAGATTACGGATATCGAGGTGTTATCGGGCGACATAGAAAGAATAATCTTCCTCATGCGGCTATTGCAGGAGGAGAAGAGAGAGAGTTGCCGTTAGAGGAGAATGAGAATCTTTTGGAAAAGACTCATTTTGTCTACTATCAAGATTACTCACTTCTTATCATTCAACGGAATAGGTTGTGTGTAAACTGGCAGACATTGGGAGCTTACCTGTCTCCAGCAAATTACACCACAGTTCTAAACCCGATTATTGAGCCTGCTAACTTGGCATGGCTTGCTGATGGTCATGTTCAGGTAAAGTCAGCAAAAATCACAATCGCTCGTCCTAGAAATCCTGAACTACTCCGCGATATAGAACACGATTTTAATAACTCCATTATTGCAGCTCTTAATGGTACGCGTTCGGCAAGTATGAATTTAGTGTTCAGAGGTGATGCTCGTTCTGATGACCCAGTAGAACGTTATTTGGATAGCAGTTTTAAGAGGGCTTTGAGAGAGCTTCAAGAAACTCTAGAAGTAAAAAAACTAGACTTGGTAACTGAGCATGAACAGACTGGAATTGAGCACCCTATTGATTTGGTTACAGATAGATTGATGCACTATGATTCTGTAGATATGAATGCTCGTTATCCTAATGGATTTGATATGTGGGATAAGTTAGAAGAAGCTAGGCACGCTAAAGAACCTGAGTTAATCAGCTTTTTTGGCGAGTTAAACGATAGATTGGCATAAGTATGATTGATAAAAGTGCAACGACAAAGGGTTTTAACTTAACACGTTTAGCAAGCCTAAGCGTGTATCCTTGCACATTATTAATTATGTATTTTTCTTGGCCAATTATTAGCCAATTGAAGATGGCACATTTGCAGCCTATTGCTTCAACGGTCGCAACATTTGCTGGAATTCTTTTTGGTTTTGCAATGGGGTCAATTACTTTGCTGACTTCGTCTTCTCATGCTTTAGTTGAAAATACAAAGAAAACGGGGTATCTGAAGACTCTTACATCCAAGTTGCACTCAACTATGGGATGGTTGTTAGCCGTTTGTGTTGTCTTTCTTATTACTATGTTTATCCCTGACTCTTTAACGTTAAATATCGGAGAGGGGGATAGTCAGCAAACTTACTTATATGCATGTTTGTTTGCTCAATTTGGTGTTGGGATTCTGATTATTGCCTTTAAAGAGTTTTATGTGACTTGGAGGGAGTTTAAAAAGTTCTCCAACAACCTTTAGTTAGGTACAGAAGTTTATCTGAGTAGTGCGAAACCTTTTGGTCACGTAGGAAAGCCTGATGTACATGTAAGTTTTTATATCTCAAACAGAAAAAGTAGAGCTATGAACATAAAGCGAGAAGATTCCCTTAAGTCGTTAGCGGAAAGATTTGCGATATTCGCCAATGTGGTGACAACTCAGAACAGAGCTGGTTTTAATGATATTAATAAGAGTGCTGAAAGACTCTTTATTGATATTCTCAACGTTGCATACAACCTGCGCACCACAAGGACACCCACTTGCCCTCACTCCAAAACCACTTCTTTTAAATGAGGGTTTTCGACTAAGACTTTCAGCTTGTGAATGCGATCCAGTATAATCAACGCCTCCCCAGTTTCACCGCACAGTAAAATACACTCCTCTCGAGCTTGATTTCTGACGGTATCGCGCGCGACCCCGGTCATCACCTCACCCGACTTCAGCGTCAGCTCTATGGGGTAACGAAATAAACACACCAACTCAATATAATCATAATGACCGCAACGAATCATACTTCCCCCTAGGCTAAGTCATTGACGAGAGAGTCCATCGCCAATGTCACCGCTCTTTTCACACTGGACAGCCACATTATAGAGCATTACACGACCAAAGTTGCTCTCGTCAGACTGAATATCAAAGGACAGCCATCTATATTGAGAGCCGATCAAAGTCGAATCATTCAAGTGCTTCTTTGGATTGGACACCCACATCTAATTGGGACACCCATGTTGTAAAACATATGTATCGGACACCCACCGCACAAGTTCTAGGACAGTCGCCGCTTACACCTCTATATCGGTTCTGGGACAGTCATTATATTCTCTGGACAGTCATAGAACGATCAGTCAAAGTTAACGCTGATACAAAGGAGCTCTCCATGACAGAATTGATCAAACAACAGATCGGAAACGTTGCCCTTGTCGTAGATGACTATGATGAAGCCATTGAGTTTTACACCCAAAAATTGGCATTCACACTCATCGAAGATACTGATTTAGGAGATGGAAAACGCTGGGTACTCGTCTCACCGCCTAATTCAAACGGCACCAATTTGTTATTGGCACAAGCCTCTACCCCAACGCAGAAAAACGCTGTGGGCAATCAAACCGGTGGGCGCGTTTTTTTATTTTTGCAAACCAATGACTTTTGGCGAGATTATAAAATGATGCAACAACGTGGCGTGGTATTTCATGAACAGCCAAGAGAAGAAGCGTACGGCACTGTCGTCGTTTTTGAAGACTTATACGGCAATAAATGGGATTTGTTACAGCTTACCAACGCCGAAAACCCAAGGTCTAAAACGTGAGCGAGTGTTCACTAAATGGCCACGTCGCGAGCTAAAAATGGCATCGATTGATTTACTGGTGCTGAAATTATTTCTGACAATGCCGGTCATTATAATGAGGTACTTAATAAAAGTGAGCTCACAACAATGAAAATCCAAAAGAAATATATTCGGCCACTCCTAGCTAGTGGCCTGCTATTAGGGTCGTCTTTAACGATGAGTTACGCGGCACCACAAACCCTGATCGTTGCCGGTGGGTGTTTTTGGTGTGTTGAATCTGACTTTGAAGCATTAGAGGGCGTTACAGAAGCCATCTCTGGTTACACTGGCGGTGATACTCCAAACCCGACCTATCAACAGGTGGCCGGCAAGCGTACTGGTCACTTTGAGGCGGTTGAAATTCATTATGATGACGACAAGATCACGCTTGAGACCTTAGTGGATTACTACTGGAAAACCATCGACCCTACTGACGCTAATGGTCAGTTCTGCGATAAAGGGTCACCTTACAAAACCGCTCTGTTTTATCAAAACGATAAACAACAAACGGCTTTTGAGGCATCGTTACAAGACCTGCAACAATCCAAACCTTTTAAAGATGACATCGTGACACAAATTCTGCCTGCCAAGACCTTCTATCCCGCAGAAGATTTCCACCAAAATTACTACCAAACGCATTCACTAAAATACAAATTCTACCGCGCAAGCTGTGGTCGTGATAGTAAAATCAAAAGCTTATGGGGAGAAGTGGTTAGTAAAAACACCTAACACCCTGGCCGTATCAATTTGTTGTTGCTTGATACGGCCAACGTGAGCTTTATCCACTCGGGCGCTGTAAAAGTAAATACAAGACAAATACCCCACCGATCGCCCCAGTAACAATGCCAATTGGCAACTCTTGGGGAGCGAGTAGAGTACGACTGGCTATGTCACCAACCGACAATATCACGGCGCCCCAAAGCGCGATAAGTGGCATTGACAGCTTGTGTGTCATTCCCGAAAAAGGCCTAACCAAATGAGGCACCATTAAACCGATAAAGCCGATAACGCCCGTCAAAGCAACAATAGCGGCGGTACAAAAAGCACAACACAAAAAGATTTCAGTCCGCAAGCGATTGACATCGATCCCCAATGAGCGCGTAGTTTGCTCACTCACTAAAAGGGTGTCCAGTTCTCGATAACGCACCACCAGTACCACAACAGCCAGGACACCCACAATAACAAACAGTAGATTATCCCAACGGGCTAAGCCCAGCCCGCCCATTGTCCAAAACAAAATTGAGCTTGCGGCTCGCTGATCACCAGAAAAAATCAAAAAACTGGTTAAGGCACCAAATAAAAATGAAATCGCCAAGCCGCATAGTATGAGATCTTGATGACCGCGCTTTTTCTGCATTGCAAACAATACTAATACCGTTCCCGCCGAGACAATACCGCCGATAAAAGCCGCAATAGGCAGGGACCACAAACCCAATACTTGGCCAAATTGCGTGATCACCAGCACGGCTCCAGCAGATGCGCCAGATGAAAGACCAAATAAAAACGGATCCGCTAGGTCATTTTTTGTTGCCGTTTGCAATAACCCCCCAACCATGGCCAACCCTGCTCCAGCGATAAGAGCAAGTAAGGCGCGAGGGACACGGATATCAATTAAAATTCGCTGCGAAATATCGACATCTTGCGCAAAAAAATGCCATAGCCCCCAGGTAATTTGTTGAACCGTTAAGGTCACTGAGCCCAACATTAAACTCAAACCAAACACCAAAAAAACAGCCAGCACACCGATACCCCATGCTAGCTGATACTTAGAAATACGCACCGTTAATTATTCAACCTTTGGTCGCTTATTTAGGGAAGAAAGCGGCGGAAAGCGACTCGATAGCTTCAATATTTGCCGGCCCAGGGGTTAACTCTTCATAACGAAGTTTGACGTAACGGCTGTTTTTGACCGCGCGAGTGTGTTTCATTAAAGGATGCTGCTCTAAAAAATGTTTAAGGTCGTCAGCACCGTTTGCCGATTGATAGTCTAATAAAATGATGATTTCAGGGTCCTGTGTTGCCACGTTTTCCCACGATGTCGTTGCCCAACTTGCAGCGAGGTTATCGGTGATATTTTTCCCACCTGCGGCCTCAATCAAAGCGGTCGGCATCGCATATTTACCGGCAGTGAAAGGCTTATCCGTTCCCGAGTCATACAAGAATACTTTTGGTGTCTCTCCTTCAAACTGATTAGCACGTTGCTTTACATGGTCAACTCTTACTTGCCAAGATTGAATCAGTTGCTGCGCTTTATCTTGTTGGTCGAAAATAATACCTAGGTTAGTCATATCTTGATAAAGAAGATTTAAGCTCGCTTTTTCCGTTTTACCCACATGGCTACAGCTTTCCGATAAAATCAGAGTATTAATACCGTAAGGCTTTAAGGTTTGAGGGGTAACGTCACCGCCTACTTTCATACCGTAATTCCAGCCGGCGAAAAAGAAATCCGGCTTGGCCGCCACCATGGTTTCTAAAGAGGGGTATTTGGCGGCTAACTCAGGAATGTCACCCAATTGCTGCTGAAAAGAAGGCGACATTTTATACCAACCTGTAATGCCCGTCACACCAATGGTTTGGGCTTGCAGACCAAGAGAAAACGCCATTTCACTCATGTTAATGTCATGAAAGATTGCTCTCGTCGGGGCTTGATCAATGGTGATCGGATAACCACAGTTTTCTAAGGTGACTGGGTATTGCGTTTTTTCAGCCAAGGCATATTGAGATATAAAGGTGGAACACAATAACGTTGAGAAAACAGACCACTTCATTAAGCAGCTCCTTTTGATACATGACAAGTTGGGGTACACGACGCTTCAAAGTGATAAACCGTTTCGCGCGTGTAAGGGTGAATAAAGGTCATCACGTTTAGCCCAAAGATAGGCTCTATGTACGTATTGGTAAGAACATCGGTTGTCGGGCCACAAACGGTCATTCTTTGTTCCGACATTAAAATGACTTTGTCAGCGAATGGGGCAACCAAAGGCAAATCGTGTAAAACCGCAATAGCTGTAATGCCTTTTCTTTTAATTAAATCAAGAATTTCAATACGCGCTAAAGGGTCTAGATGATTGGTTGGTTCATCGAGCAGTAAGAGTTGTGGATGCTGAGCCAATGCCCGAGCAATATTCGCCCTTTGTTGCTCACCGCCAGATAGGACACCCATCTTTCGATTTGCTTTTTCCAACAAGCCCACATCAGAAAGTGCCAGGTCTACCGCCTGCTGATGCGTTGATACAGAACAACAAAATGTGTGTGGGATCCGGCCAAGCTGAACATACTCACACACGGTCAATCTTGGATCGAAGTACTCGTGCTGCGAAACCAGTGCCACTTTTTTAGCCAGCTCAGACACTGAGATTTGCTCCATACTCATTCCTTCAAGAAAAAGCTTTCCTCTACAGGGTGAATACTCCCCCGACAAACACTTCAAGAGGCTCGATTTACCACTGCCATTAGGTCCAATCACCGCCACACATTCGCCTGGGTAAAGCATAAAATCCGCGCTTCGTAATGCCTGCCAACCCTGTGGGCTTTTCGCTGATAAGCCATTGGCAACCACCATTGGCACAATAAAATCTTTCATCACAATTGAGACAAGAAACAATAGTTACGTTATAACATAACAATAAAAAAGGGTAACATCAATCTTTGTCATGAAAATCAGGACTGGAAATACAGAGCAGGCCTACTCACCGGACACTCATTTAAAACGAAAGGACACCCACTTTCTTTTTACCAAGTCATAAGAATTATCAAGATAAATCAGCCGTTGCTCGATGCTCTTAATACCTTCTTGGCATGTTGACGCTATTATGCTTTCCGTCTTCGTCACCTCACGTCAAAAAATAACTGGTCATTCCTTGACCAAGACTAAAATGATGGCTAAGTTTAATTAACTGTATAAATAAACAGCAAAGGTAATCACATGACTCAGCCTCGTTCTTCGATTATTTCCCTTCAAGACACTTGCTATTACCATTGCATTTCCCGCTGTGTCAGACGAGCTTATCTGTGTGGTAAAGATGATTATTCAGGCAAGAATTTCGAACATCGCCGTGTATGGGTCATTGAAAGACTTAGACTGCTGAGCCAAGTCTTCGCCATTGATATTTGTGCCTATGCCATTATGTCTAATCACTATCACTTGGTGTTACACGTCGACCAAAAGCAAGCCCTTACATGGAGCGACCAAGACGTAGTTAAACGCTGGACTTCCCTATACCGGGCACCTCCGATCATCCAAAGGTGGTTAATACAGCCTTCTCTACCTAAAGAAGAGCGTTTTCAAGTCGAGCTCATCATTGAACGTTGGCGTCAACAGTTGATGAGTATTTCGTGGTTTATGCGCAATATAAACGAATACCTCGCGCGACGTGCGAATAAGGAAGATGATTGTAAAGGGCGTTTTTGGGAAGGAAGATTTAAATCGCAAGCGTTATTAGATGAACAAACCTTATTAAGTTGCATGGTTTATGTCGACTTAAACCCCGTGCGATCTGGAGAAGCGAGCTCTTTAGAAGAAAATGAATTCACGTCAATTTATGAACGAATACATAGTGTGAGCTGTCAAGGCGATCGCAGACTTGGGCAACTTGACTCTCTACCTAAAAAGCCGTTATTTGGGTTTATAGGCAATCAGAGACAAAACCAAATAAGCACAGGAATTGAATATTCTTTTCTCGATTATTTAGCGCTGGTAGAAACACTCGGTCAGATTGTTCGTCCAGATAAACTCGGGCACCTCACCACTCCCGCAAGCCCCATTTTAACACGTTTAGACATGGACACAGACGATTGGCTCTTGTTATCAGAAAGTTTTGGACGCCATTTTAAAACGGCAGTTTGCGGTGTTGCAGAACTTCGCCGTCTCCATTATCACAAACAGCGAGCTTAAATGAAAAACATCGATAACGGAATGAGTGACACGCTACCTGTAAATTGCTCACCGTTTTAGACGAAAAAGTTATTTTCCCAAAACAAAAAATATGCTTGAATCCACGGCATGTAAATTGAGTAGTAAAGAATGTAAGAATGACGACACTGACAATTTTAGATGGCGGCATGGGACGCGAACTCAAGCGAATAGGCGCGCCGTTTTCACAGCCGCTATGGAGTGCTCAAGCGCTCATCGAAGCTACCGATGCCGTTCAACAGGCACACCAAAATTTCATTGCCGCGGGTGCTGAGATTATTACCGCCAACAGTTACGCCTGTGTCCCTTTTCACTTAGGTCAAGAACGGTTTGACCAGCAAGGCGCAACGTTAGCTCAGACGGCGGCTAAAATCGCCCGAGACACAGCAGATAAAGCGACTCACACAGTCAAGGTTGCAGCTTCTCTTCCACCTGCACTCGGTTCTTACCGCCCTGATTTATTTGAGGAAAATAAAGCAAGGGTAATTTTAGAAACCCTGTATCAGGCTCAAGCGCCCTATGTTGATCTCTGGTTAGCAGAAACCATTTCTAGCCTAGCCGAAGTCGATGTCATTCTCGATGTCGTTAAAGGCAGTGATAAGCCGGTGTATCTGTCGTTCTCACTTAGAGATGATACAGAGCAATCACCAGCGCTGCGTTCGGGTGAACCGCTTGTCGATGTAGTCGAACGACTTTCACAACAGCGAATCGATGGGGTGTTCTTTAACTGCTCCATTCCAGAAGTGATTGCCCCTGCCATTGAAGCCATCAAGGACGAGATAAAATCACTACCGACAACGCCAATCATTGGTGTCTTTGCCAATAGCTTTAGCCCGATTAGAGCAGGCCATCAAGCCAACGGCACACTTCAAGAAATGCGGGCCGTTTCACCAGCAGAGCATTTGGAATACGCACAGTTATGGTACCAACTCGGAGCAAGAGTTATTGGCGGCTGTTGTGGTATTGGCCCTGAGCACATTAAAGTCATTAGCGATTGGAAACAAACACTTAACAACTCATAGTTCGCTGATTAGAAAGAGGTTGAAGAGGATCTCTTTCTATAATTTTAACTTGATTGATGTCAATGCAAAGATAACGACCCAGCCACTGAAGAGAATCTACCGCTGACCTTGTCTTTACCGTCACTTTCTGCCCGTACTATGGTTTATCAAGCTAGACCGATAACCTTTTTATAAAGTGGCTGTCCTTATCAATCTTAAGTGGGTGTCCGTGTAAATTTTTCAGAGCGCCCACCTTGGTTAATTAAAATCGATAGGCGGCTCCAATGCTGAATGTCCAACCTAGGTCACGCTGTAATAGAGGACTGGCGCTGTCGTGATGTTCTAAGTCAAAACGGCTAATACCAACGAGATGCGAGCTAAAATCGTACAAACCAATCACGCCTGTTTTGTACACCCAAGTGCTACTTGCCTCAAACGCTGATAACCCGGAAGCCGTTGATTCATCAGAAGACACTGAATATAAATGGCTTGATAAATTTTTGTCTCGATAATCTACTTCAACATATGGGGATACCGTAAACCCCTCAATAGGAGTGGTAAATCCTCGACCTAAATGCAGTTGAAGTTCATAGCCATCATGAACATCGGTCACATCGTGCAAATAAGTTAAGCGCGCTCCAAGAGTACCCAGTGTCACGCCCAGTTCGCCACTGCTGTCCCGATCCTGAATACCGACAGGAATGTCATTAAAATCATCAGAGACAGGTGAAACACGAAGGTTGCCGCTAATACCAAACCAAGGCAAAAACGAGTAATTTCCCAATGTTCCATCGATAAAGCCATCATCGCTGTGGTGAAAAACATAGGGCTGTAAATTCAACTGAGCATCGTCTTCACGACTAAAGACCGACTCGCCAACACTGACGCCAGCGCCAATAAAGGTCAAATCATCAAATAAAACCTGTGAAACAACGGGGGGAGAGAACACGCTCATACCCAACACACCAAAACGCCAAATAAGATTTGCTTTTAATTCCATCTTCCATCTCCTCTGTTCAATATAAAAGAACAGGCAAAGACTTTTTTTATTTCACTTCATGGTACTCATATTGTCATTTACTCAGTCAATACTTGAAATTCCATGACTAAGATGAGTGTCCAGAGCGTGTTGTACGTGTTTTGAACGGATTAATACACGTTTTATGGCTGTCCAAGCAAATTCAAAAGCGATACAAAGTGGCGGTCCAGATAACCATTTCAAAACTATCTCGTGGGTATCTCCAGAAAGTGAGTGTCCCCTGATGGTGGGTGTCCTCAAATAAATGATGGGATCCAAAAATGAATCTATCTATGGGTGCCCAGGAAATAATAGGGGTCTAGGAAACAAGTTATGGGTGTCCTAAAAGCGATGTCCTAAAGCTATGGGTGTCCGAGTAACAAGTTTTACGCATGAAATTTTTTGATGTGCGGCCGGCAAAAAATTGAGACTCGTCTAAACTTTAAGAGGTTTATCAATCAGGAGACTTGTGATGTCATGTTCTAAACCCCATAGCCACACAACCCACACTCATGGCCCAGATTGTGGGCACACAGCCATTGAGCACGATGGACATGTTGACTATCTAGTCGATGGCAAGCTGCATCACCCACACGGTGATCACTGTGATGAGCACCAATTACAGGTCACCTCCGATAACCCAGAGGGCTGTCACCCAACTCATTCTTGTGGCGAGCATGTGCACGGCCCTGGTTGTGGGCATGAAGCGATTCAACACGGCGATCACATCGATTATATCGTCGATGGTCGGCTTCATCACCAGCATGGCGATCACTGTGATGATCACGGCCCTGTTCACCTCGCCTAATCGCGATAACAGCAAATTGAGCTAAGACAAACCATACTCTGTCGTTGCAAAGCGCCAAATAACAACCGTTGAGCGCTTTGCTTTACCGGCACATAACGAGTGACCTTACTTCACTAAGTTGAGTTGTAAGCTTCTGGCAATGTTTTCTGCCACATTGGCAATATTGTCGTGTGCTTGTTCAAGAGCTTCGGATAAAGGCATGACCTTGGGAAGACAGGTAAACACCGCATCAATACCGTGTTGGTAAACGGCTTGGTAGCCATCACCGACGCAACCTGCAATCGCAATAACCGCGATTCCTTGTGCTTTGGCCAATTTCGCAACCCCAATGGGGGTTTTGCCAAAGACCGTTTGGCCATCGATGCGCCCTTCTCCGGTGATCACTAATTGGGCTTGAGATAGTTGTGATGCCAGCGCTGTGGTTTGCAACACGATCTCGACCCCAGGTTTTAGGTTTGCGGAAGTCAAGCCCAGCCAAGCCGCCCCCATACCACCTGCAGCGCCGGCCCCCTTGACATCGATAACCTTACGGCCGGTTACCTTTTCGACTAATTGACCAAAGTGGTGTAACGCCTTATCGAGCTTTGTGACTTGTTGCTCATTCGCTCCTTTTTGCGGCCCAAAAATCGCCGATGCGCCTCGCGGGCCACACAATGGGTTGTCGACATCGCAAGCAACGTCGATGTCGCAATCAAACAGCCTGGTATCTAAACCGGAGACATCAAGACGAGATAACGCAGCCAACCCCGCCCCGCCAAGTTCAATCTCATGACCGTCGGCTTGGTAACATTTGGCGCCAAGAGCCATTAACATGCCACAGCCTCCATCGTTGGTCGCACTGCCACCCAGGCCGATAATCAAATGGCGAAACCCGTGATCCAAGGCGTGTTTGACCAATTCTCCCATGCCATAACTGGTGGTGCGTTCTGGATCGCGCTGATCTCTGGGCACCAAATGCAGGCCACATGCTTCGGCCATTTCAATCGCTGCGGTTTTACCGTCCCCCAACTGCGCGTATTTGGCCGTCACTTGATTGCCCAGTGGTCCTGTCACTTCCACCGTTTGCCAGGTTCCCCCCGTGGCATCGAGCAAAGCCTGTGCCGTGCCTTCCCCACCATCAGCAACCGGTACGGCGTGTAAATCAGCGTGCGGCCACACGCGAATCAAACCTTCTTTTACGGCTTCACACACTTGCTGAGCGGTTAAACTTTCTTTAAATGAATCTGGCGCGATGACGATTTTCATCTCAATCCTCTGTGGTTTTAAACTGATGGCTCAATGCTTGTAGGGTACTCATCGCCCGCTTTGCCTCTTGGCTCGGAACGAAAATGTGATCGTGATAGTAAGCGGCAATAACATTGGCACTGATCCCTTGCTCAGCCAAAGCCCGTGCCACTGCGGCAGTAAGCCCCACCGCATCTAAACTCGAATGTACTTTTAAGGTGATTTTTCTAAAGCTGGACACCCACTTCAATCCCGCCTGCTGAGCCCGCACTTGCTCAATAACTAAGGTTAACCCTTCCTCTTCCACAAACGTGGCGATAGGTTGATACTGACAAGCTTGTACAAGCGAGCCGTCAAACAGGCAAAACACATACTGTTTGTCATCAAGCTCTGGTGACATCTGCGCCAGGAGTGTCTTTAGTTCGGTAATGCCAAGCATTTTTCCGCCTTGATTTATTGTGATTTTGGTGTGCTTTCAGGCTCAATGAACGACAAAAAATAGTGATAGGTACCACGTTCTTTCACATACCCTAATGACTCATAAAGGCGCTGTGCAGAATGGTTTGACTCGGCCGTTTCAAGCGCAATCCCCTTCACGCCGCCTCGCTTGGCGAACTGGCACGCGTGTTCCATCAAAGCCTTCGCGACCCCTTGCCTTCTCGCAGACTTCACCACATACAGATCATTCAGCTGCCAGGTTCTTTTGGCTGAGACCGATGAAAAATTGGGATAAAGCTGGGTAAAGCCCAATGCCTTTCCTTTCTCATCAATTGCAAGAAAAATGACCGACTCTTGCTTTTCTATTCGTTGGCGAAGGAAGGCTTCAGCCAAGTTAAGATCGCTCTCTTGTTGATAAAAAACACGATAAGCATCAAAAACTGGCACCAATTGTGGTAAATGACATGGTTGCGCTTGAATAATTTCCATCTTATAAACATCACTGTCGTTGGCAAGACTATCAGCATACGCACAAACGAGAGCAATCACGACAGGCACGCTTTCTTGAAGGTGATTTTTGTGAGCTAAGTAATACCTAAACCGAGATGAAAAGTGCATTAACGCACACTTTTTAGCCCGCCATTTTTATCTTAAATCCACTTGTGATAAAAAATACCCACTTTTGAACTATTATAATACAAAAGGCCCTACTATGATAAAATCAAACCTTGTCGTTTCTGGCTTAGCGGTCATGTCATCAATGAGTTATGCTGGTGTTGAATTTTCTAACCCATCCGGTCAACTCGGCGAGCCTGCTAATTACTCTCAATTTGCCAATATTCTCAACGCTTCTGAGCTGCAAATCTCCGATCCCAATGGCAAAAAAGGCAATAAAGAATACTTTGGCCTTGATAATGACTTTACCGGCATCGTGAACGACAACTTTTACGTCGACAAACAAAGCCAAGCTCTGGTATTTAAAATGGCCAATGATCACTTGCGCAACGAGCTGAGAGTGCAAAAAAACTTTCGCACCGATTTACCCGATCATTTCTATACTCTAAATGCCAATGTCGAAATCATGCACCCACAACAAAGCATGGCCAATTCAACGTCTAAACAAAACGAGATCACCTTCTTACAGGTACACAATAAAGGCTTGGATGATTTAGGCACTCACAATGTCCCTCACCCTTTATTGCGTGTGGTGTGGAAAGAGGACAATCAAGGGGTAAAAGGTCATTTTTGGGCCATCACCAAAAACAATGCGGTGATCTGTAAAGGCAGTTTTGGTAAGAAAAATAAAGACAAAGAAATGTGTCGTGCCGATGTTGCCTATTCGAAAATCGACCTCGGGCCAGCCCCGCAAGGCAAAAGTACCGATTTCACGATCACCGTTGGCAACAAAACCCTGGCGATAGACGTCAATGGCCAGCGCATGGTAGAAAAAGACATTGATTACTGGCGTCACCTGCTCAGCTACTTTAAAGCAGGGGTCTATAACCAATTTACCAATGGTGAAAGCGAAGCGCATTTTACCGAGCTCAGTTATCACGTGAAAACGCCATAATCGAGTAGTATTACCTTACTTAAGCCAATTGTGTAAAAACCTGCTGACCACCGACGGTCATCAGGTTTTTACTTGGCTTGACACTTTAGAAACGAATGACCAATCGCTATTGAGGCGCCGTCAATAAGTACGATTTGGGTTTTCCATCCTGCAGGTGATAACCAAAGTGAGCCAATCTCAGCTTATCCCCCCCGGGGTTTTGCCAATACACATCCACCTTATGACTGCGGATTTGGTGTAATATAGCATTATAGTTCAATAGCAAGGGTAACGCTTGCTCACGTACTAAAGGCAGTTCATAGTCAATATTTAATTGTTTAAACTCCCCCACATGAGCATTGTAGCCCGTTTCAACACTGGCTTTGGTCATCGTCATGGGCAGCGCATTTTTCCCTTGCCGCAATTGTACATGCTGACCAAGGTATTCGCCCAACGCGTGTGCGCCCTTTTGAGATATGGCCTCTCCAACTGTCTCGTCATTGAGTGACGTCAATTTAGGATTGGCTATGATCGCCTCTTCCAATGGAAATTGCAGTGTCAGTATCAAGGGTTGATCTTTTTGATGCGACAGCACTAGCTGACTGCCCGGCAATGAATGTGCCCAACTGTGGACACTCATCATTAATGCGCCGAGCACAAGCCAAACACGAATCGCATAGCCGCGTACCGAGTATGCCTTTAACCTCACTGCTGGCCTCCATAATCATCGGTGCGATCACGCCATACCGAATGCGGGTGAATACCGACTTTGTTGGTTGACTTGTTCGACTGCAACGAGAATTCAATCCACACACTCGGACCATGAATACGCACATAGTCATCTTCACTATTCATCTCAACAGTGCCTGAATAACCAATCGTTGTGTCGTCCAATTCACTGCGGTACTTCTCCATATAAGCATTGGCATCGGCTTCATCAATATCACCGACGTAAGTTTCTATCGCCGCCATAACCAAGGCTTTTTGCTCATCGTTCAATTGAGAGACAGACACCCCCTCTTGTGTCTCGGGAATCGCATCATCCTCTTGAGGGCCAGCCAAAATATCTCGATAAACTCCGGCTAACTTGGCCTGTTGACGCTGATCTTGGCTAAGAGAATTTAGCATAGCGGCAAAAGCATCTCGCTCTTGTTGCATCGGGATATTCGTGCGCCCATTCATATCGAAAGCAGGGAAAGGTTCAATACCGCGAAACGATGGGGTGGCGCCAATCATGTGACCATTTTTATACGTATTGGTAAAAGCCAAATGGTGACCTCCATAATACAGTTGCCACACTTCATCCGAGCTCGGGTCGCCTAAAAAAGCAAACTTGGTATTAAACGATGAATAACCCGCTTTATAATCCGTGCTGATCGTACCAATGTAATCATCGGCGTTGAGGGTCTGCACCATTTCATCAAAGCCTTCATTGGTGTCGCTTCCCGTTGCTTCCATCATAATGGCTTTCACAATGCCACGCTGCTTAACGCTGAGCTCGCCTAAGAAAATCCCAGGCCGAGAAGGTACGGCACCGGCTGGCAAGTTACTCCACGTTTTGGCTTTTTCAATCGAGTAATCGAGTTGTGTCAATGCCAGTTGCTCATCAGATAAGGTCTCTTTCAAAACATTGGTCAAACACACCAAGCGCTCATAACCCGCATCAGTGCCACACGTTTTGACGGTGTCTGGGATGGATATTGTGCCCATCAAGGTACTGGTATCCCCCATACGAGCACGAACCGCTTCATCTTCTGCACTCGGCGGCGGCCCAGGAGGTGGCCCTTGATGATCTGAAGCGCCAGGGCCATTGGGCAAACTTTGCTCTTGGCCCGCGACGATCTCTTCAGATTGCGAACTCTCTTGATCGGCAAAGCTCAATGCGGCTAACGACACCGCTCCAACAGCCAATACACCAAGGAGCAAAGGTTTAGTGCTAAAACTAACGTGAAATGACATAACGCATCCCTTTGTGATGGAAAAAATAAATAATCATGGTGAAAGAATAAACACTTTTTATTTTTTTACATCAGCAGCAAGTCAAAGTCTTACTTTTACGGGGCCTTGCGTACGGAATAAAGGTTCGCGCCACTTTTTTTGTCAAGATAAAGCCTCAAAACATCACCGGCAAAGTAGAAAACAACAGCAATAAAGCCATCGCCCAATTAAAACGTCGGATGGCATACTCGTGAGTGAGCCAACCGCGAACTTTTTTACCGGCAACAACCCAAGCGGTGGTCGAGGGAAAATTGACTAACATAAAGACCGCCGTGACCAACACTAAGCCAGAACCACTTGCCGATGGGTTATAAACACTCACTGCGGTCAACGCCATTGACCAACTTTTCGGGTTCACCCACTGAAACATCATTGCCGAAACAAATCGCATCGGTTGATATTGTTGCGTGGCTAAATTGGGATTACTGGTGGCAATTTTATAGGCAAGAAACAGCAAATACCCCATACAAGCAAAACTTAACAATGGATGTAACCAAGGAAAAAACGCAAAGACTTCGCTGGCGCCTAAACCAACGAGAAACACCATAAAACCAAAGCCAAACACCACCCCGAATACATGAGGTAAAGAGCGAATAAAGCCGATATTGGCACCTGAAGTCATCAACATCAGATTATTTGGCCCAGGGGTGAACGTAGTAACAAACGCAAATGCGATCAACGGGATAATTGACTCAAACATACCTATAACTCTTATCGATGGTTAGATGTCAATCCTAACTGGAAAGCTCAGCAAGTTTGTGCTTTTATTGATACTCAACGCGAAAAAATAACAACAAAAGATAACTATGGACCGAATTGACGAAAGAATATTGCGCGAGCTAGACATAAACGGCAGAATCGCGAATGTCGACTTGGCAGACAAAGTTGGCTTATCCCCCTCCGCCACCTTGCGTCGTGTACAAGAGCTCGAGCGAAGCGGTATTATCAAAGGCTACCGAGCCATCATTGATAAACAAAAATTATCGATTGGTTTTATCGCCTACATCGCGATTGGTTTGGCCGATCACAGCAAAAAGGCGCAATTGGCGTTTGAAGAGCACGTTCAGTTTTGTTCAGAGGTGACCGAGTGCCACAACATTACCGGGGGCACGGAATATTTATTACGAGTGGAAACCAAAGACCTTGCCGCCTACAAGCGTTTTCATTCAAACGTGCTCGGCGATATTCCTCAGGTGAGAGAAATCACGACCATGGTGGTCATGGACTCGCCTAAGGACATTCGTTAATTCTCACATTGCCCAGGTTGGCCACAACACAAGCCGTGACTTGGACCAAACTGAAATTGGTCTTGCAAACGAGTAATAT
The DNA here is from genome assembly GCF_040957575.1 of Vibrio sp. HB236076. Taxonomy (NCBI): domain Bacteria; kingdom Pseudomonadati; phylum Pseudomonadota; class Gammaproteobacteria; order Vibrionales; family Vibrionaceae; genus Vibrio; species Vibrio sp. HB236076. The sequence goes on along the minus strand of NZ_CP162601.1, from coordinate 703,579 downwards.
GCTCAATCATGGCTTGTACCCGGCGCGGTTTATTCGCACCGGGACGATAAACCAAATAAATGGGCATCGGAATCGCGTGCCATTGTGGCAACACGCGAACTAACCGACCGTTTTCGAGTTCATTGGTCAAATTTTTGAGCGGTAAATTGGCAATCCCTAACCCATTGATTGCCGCTTTTAACACCGCTTCAATCGTGGAGCTCGAAAAGTTACTGTTGATTTCAACATTGACCGTTTCATGGTGCGAAATGAGGCTCCACGGCCCAACATCAGCAGCAGACTGATAACGAAGACCATTATGAGTTGCCAATTGCTCAGGGGTATGCGGGGTGCCCATCCGAGCCAAGTAATCGGGGCTGGCGGCTAAAACGCGAGTCGTATAACCGAGCTTTTTGGCCACTAACCGCTCATCCACCACCTTACCAACCCGAATGGCCATATCGATCGCATGAGAAAATAAATCCATAAACTCATCGGTTGATTCAAGCGTCACTTGCACTTTAGGCCACTGGTTAAGAAACGGCAGAAAAATATGCTCAGACAAATAGGAATCAAACGCAGGAGGGGCAGAAATACGCAGTCGACCTTGAATTTGCTGTTCCATATTTTGCACATCATGCCCCAATGAGTGAAACTCTTCCAACAAATGTTCAGCTCTATCTAACACCATCTGACCCACTTCCGTGATCACCAATCGCCGCGTCGACCGCTCGAGTAATTGCGCACTGAAATGCTGCTCAAGTTTCGCAATCGCTTTGCTGACACTCGATTTCGGTAAATTTAACTCTTGGGCACACTGGGTCAAACTCAAACGTCGACAACTGAGGACAAAAATACTTAAGGTTCTAAAATCTATTGTTGCCAAATCACGAACAATCACTTTCCAAAACACCTATTGTTTCATTATTGATATGATTATAGGCTGTAAAAATCGTATTCGACAACGTGTATTTCTCCATTAGATAGAGGTTCAAACATGTCTTTAGATTTATTTTCACCCATTTCACTTGGTCAAATCGAATTGAGCAACCGTGCTGTAATGGCGCCGCTCACTCGCGCTCGTGCCAACCCTGAGGATCATATGCCCAACGATCTCATGGTCGAGTACTACGCACAACGCGCCAGTGCGGGCCTGTTGATCACTGAGTGTACTATGGTCAAAGAAGGCACTTCGGCATTTTATGCAGAACCTGGCATTTATAATGATCAACAAATTGCCGCATGGAAGAAAGTCACCGACGCCGTCCACGCCAAAGGCGGTAAAATTGTCATGCAAATTTGGCACGCTGGCCGAGCTTGTCACCCCGAACTCAACCAAGGCGCAACCCCAGTGGCTGCCAGTGCCATTGCGATCGAAAATGAACAAGTGCACACACCATCGGGCAAGCAAAATTACACCGTGCCACGCGCATTAGAAACCAGTGAGATCCCAGAGATCGTCGCCGCTTTTAAACAAGGTGCAATCAACGCTAAAGCGGCAGGGTTCGATGGGATTGAAGTTCACGGTGCCAATGGTTACTTAATCGATAATTTCTTACGTGAAAGCTCGAACCAACGCACAGACCAATACGGTGGTTCAATCGAAAATCGCGCACGCTTGTTATTTGAGATCCTAGATGCGGTCACCGAGGTTTGGGGAAACGGTCGTGTTGGGCTTCGCACTTCACCGCTCAACGGCTTTAACGACATGAAAGACAGCGATCCTGTTGGGCTCATTCGCTACCTGGCAGAGCAGGTTAACCGCTACGACTTAGCTTACTGGCATGTGATGCGCGCCGACTTCAAAGGAGAGCAAAAAGCCGATGTCATCCCAACAGCTCGTGAGATTTATCAAGGCAACCTGATGACCAATATGGGCTACAGCAAAGAAGAGGCGAATCAAGTCATCGCAAACCATCAAGCCGACACCGTTGCATTTGGCGTTCCCTTTATCGCTAACCCAGATTTAGTTGAGCGCTTTAAAGCCGACGCGCCACTCAATGACGCCAAGCCAGAGCTATTTTATCTTGGCGGTGCCCCTGGCTATACCGATTACCCTCGTTTAGATAACTGATCACTCAGCAAGTTTGAGCCAAGCTCTCCATTAGAGCTTGGCTTTTTTATTAGCACTCAATCACCAAGCACAGGACACCCATCTCCTGATCTGCCCAAAACCTGGATGTCCAAAAACCTGGACACCCATATTAAGACATCACAGGACACCCATTTGGTCACTGCTCTTTGCGGTAAAGGCTCTTCATAAAGTATGACTTTCCTGAGATAGGATGACTGTCCCGATACCACACCGATATCAAGGGCATAACATGGGTGTCCTGAGGTCGCTTTGTCCTGGTATCGCTTTGGACACCCATATTAAGACATCACGGGACACCCATTATCACTTCACTTTACGGTACAAGTTTCCCATAAAGTATGGCTGTCCTGAGATAGGATGACTGTCCCGATATCAAGGGCATAACATGGGTGTCCTGAGGTCGTGGATGTCCTTTACTGCAATTTATAAGCGAAAATGCGCGATTTGCGAACGTTGCTGATCGGCGAGTTTTTGCAGTGCTAAGCTGACCTTGGCATTGTTATCCGCCTCGTTGACCGTTGAAGTGCCCAAGTCAACAATCTGTTGGATAATACAATTAACCTGTTTAGCCACCGCCAGCTTATCTTCTGCGGTTTGGGCAATCGATACACTGCTTTGCTTTGCTTTGTCTAAGTGGGTGGCAATGGTATGTAACTGTTGTTGGTTTTTTTCCGTGTGCGCTGAGCACTCACCGACCATCTGATCCCCCCGGTTCATAATACTCACCGCTTGCTGACACGCTTGCTGCAATGAGTCAATGACCGCCATGATATCCACGGTCGCTTTTTGAGTACGCCCAGCCAAAACACGGACTTCATCCGCGACCACAGCAAACCCGCGACCTTGTTCACCAGCACGCGCTGCTTCAATCGCCGCATTCAAGGCGAGTAAATTGGTTTGCTCGGCAATGCTTTGAATAATGGTTAAGGTGCTGGCAATATCTTCAGAGCGCTGACGTAAACCATCGGAGATTTGCACGCCATCGCCCATGAGGTTGCGAAGCTCTAAGGTTAACCGATGCGTTAATTGGATGTCTTGCTGGCCATGATAGGCTAAATCGACCACGTTTTCGATGTCGTCTTTAGCGCCGCTGGCCAAGGTCGACACATCGATAATTCCGTCATTCATCGCTTCAATAGCAGTCGCTGCTTGAGCAATTTGATCGCGCTGCTCGGCAATTAAGCTCTGGCTGGTTTGACTGCTGGCTAACCCTTGTTTGGCCCCTTTTGCCAGCTCGGAAGCATTTTGGCTAACCGAGCCCACTATCGAACTAAGCTGCGCCGTCAACTCCGAAAGCTTATCGCTCAACAAACCAAATTCGTCCCCTTGTTGGAGCTTGGTTTGTTGGTGGGAAAAATCACCATCCACCAAGTATTGAATTTGATTTAAAGTCTGCTTTAATCCTCGACGAATCACGGTGACGACATTCCAAGTGATCAGCAAAGACACCACGACCGAAGCCACCGCCACAAGTGCCATCTTTAACCAGATGACTTGCCCCTTGTCTTCGGCACGCTGTTTGGTGGCCGCCAGCTCTTGTGTCACGAGATCATTGGCTTGTTTGATCAATGGCAAAACTTGCTCTGTCGTCCTATCAATCTCTGTCAGCAACTGTTTTTGCTGCGATAAAAATTGGCTGTTATTGGTGATAGAGTCAACCAAACCGCCCGGCTCAATCGATTTTTCCACCAATTCAAAGTAAGGCGCAATGATCTCTAGGTCAACCTCGCCACTGGCCTGTAACTGACTGCGCTTAGAAAGCATCGCTTGATAATGTGATGTAATCGCGAGTAAATAGGTTTGCTGAGCCTGTAAGTCTTGCGTAAACAGTGCCTGCTCCACCGCTCGCCCCAACAACAAGCCATCGTTTTTCAAACCCTCCGCGAGCCATTGATTAACGGGCGCCGTTTCATCAACAACATATTGGCTGTCGTCTTTAAAAAACGCCCATTCATTACTAAAATCATCGGCCAATTGTTGCTGTATCGCCTCCGCTTTTAGAGACTGTTCACGCAATAAAAATTGTTGATCAACCAAGGTAAACAGTGATTGAGCGTGCTGATGGATCTTTGTGATCAAAGGGGCAAAATGTTGGCTGTCATTGGCCATGGCTCGCTGTTGTAACGCTTGTATCGTGGTTTGATAGGCAGACTGCATCTGCTGCGCTTGAGACTTAAACTTGTCTCGGTTGTCTTCTTGCGACTCAATGCGATGCAAACTGACCAGTCGGTTGATGTTGAGCAGTAGCCCCGATAAACGGTTACTTTGCTCAGCTTTAGGGACTAAGGTATCTATGGTGTGTTCAAGTTGATGGTTGATTGACGACAAGCTCCACAAGCTCATCACGATAGTAATGACAATTAATGCAAATAAGACGAAAAAGCCCGTTGAAGTTCGTTGAATCACTGATAGTTTCATAATTTGTCCACGTCTTGAACGACTCGGTAACCGGTAAGGTAACCCGGCTCGATTTCTAGTTATAATTCATACAAATAATATAAATTTGTTATGCTATGGCCAGTGAATATTGTCGAAATTGATAACTTAGGCCTGATGAACTCTTCTATTTTGTGACCAAAATCCGTTTGCAAGCCGATTTTCCAGCCAAATATCGGGTGTTTTTTGTTTGATCAAAGCCACAATTTGCAATTCAACTAAACACACAAAGGTGAGACTGCTCAAATAACACGCTAGGCAAATTTGTAATACAATAACAAGATTGCTATGAATACCGAAGTAACATTAAGTTACGTTTTAACTATAACAAAATCATTCCATAACGTTGAAATAGGTATCCACCATGAAAAAAACACTGTTAACCGTCCTTGCCGCCTCGGTCATTGCCAGTGTGGGGGCTCAAGCTCGCACCTTGACACTCGGTCACGCCATGTCACTCGATAACGCCGCTCACAAAGGCATGGTGATTTTTGCCGAGCAGGTCGACAAGCTTTCCGATGGCGATCTCAAGGTGAAAATATTTCCCAATGCTCAGTTAGGCTCAGAGAGAGATCAAGCGGAACAAGTGGTCACAGGGGCACTCGATATGGCCAAGATAAATGGTTCACTGGCCGAGTCGTTCGAACCCACGTTTAAAGCGATCTCGATTCCTTTCTTATTCCAAAGTACCGAGCACATGCACAAGTTCATGCACAGTGATGCCGCCAAAGCCATGTTGCAATCGAGTCAAGGTAAAGGCTTTTTGGGTTTGACGTTTTATGACTCGGGGTCGCGCAGCTTTTACGCCAGTAAACCGATTAAAACCCCAGACGATCTCAAAGGCATGAAAGTTCGGGTGCCAGAATCGCCAACCATGATGCAAATGATCAATTTACTCGGTGCCAAAGCCACGCCACTGCCTTTCACTGAAGTGTATACCGGCTTACAACAAGGGGTCATTGATGCAGCTGAGAACAACGTGTCTAGCCTGGTTGAGATGAGACATTCCGAAGTGGCCAAGTACTATTCGACCGATCAGCACACCATGAGCCCGGATTTGATCATCATTTCAGAGTCCACCTGGAACAGCCTGTCGAAAGCGCAGCAAGACATTGTATCGAAAGCCGCCGCTCACTCTCTTGATGAAGAAATCAAACTGTGGGAGCAAATTGAAACGGCCAACCGAGCGAAAGCCAAAGAAATGGGCGTGACCTTTGTCCAGGTTGATAAAGCCGCCTTCAGAGAAAAGGTAAAACCTATGCTTGACGAAGCGATGCAGGATCCGAAACTCTCTGGCTATATTGACCAGATCAACGCGCTCTAATCTCGATTTTCCCTTTAAAGCCAGGTGTCATGAATCACCTGGCATTGTCATTGTTTGTGAGTTTATCTATGAAAAACCGTCTTGATTGTTTTCGCCGAGGCCTCGATAACAGCTTACTTTGTGTGTGTGGCGCGGCGTTATTCGTGCTGGTTATCGCGGTAACTTGGCAGGTGTTCAGTCGTTATATTCTCAATGATCCGAGCTCGTTTACCGATGAACTGGCTCGCTATACCATGATTTGGCTTGGCCTGCTCGGTGCCAGTTATTTATTTGGCAAAAATGGTCATCTCGCCATTACCCTACTGCCCGAGTCATTGCCTCGTCAATATAAGCGCTTTTTACTTACCCTTATCCACCTGTTGTCTCTCGCATTTGTCTCTCTGGCCATGATCAAAGGGGGGTTGGCATTGATAAGCCGAACTTGGCATCAATTTTCACCCTCGCTGCAACTCCCTATGGCGTATGTCTACACCATCTTGCCTCTCGCTGGCTCATTAATGGCCCTCTACATCATTTTAAATGTCGTTGAGATGTTCTGCTCAGACCAAAATAACGATCTCACTTAAGCGAGAAAGGGAAAACACTATGGATATTTCGATTGGATTTTGGTTGTTGTGTTTATTTCTTCTCATGACAGCATTGAGTGTCCCCATTGCCGTGGCCATTGCGCTTTCTTCGCTGATCATTATGTTTACCATTTTGCCGTTTGATGTCGCCGTCATGACCGCTGGGCAAAAAATGGTCACTGGGGTCGACAGCTTCAGTTTGCTGGCCATTCCTTTTTTCATTTTGGCAGGCAACATCATGAACCGCGGAGGTATCGCCGCTAGGCTGGTCAATTTTGCCAAACTGCTGGTCGGGCGTCTTCCTGGCTCTTTATCTCAGGTCAATGTTTTGTCCAACATGATGTTTGGCTCAGTATCGGGGTCAGCGGTAGCCGCCGCCGCCGCCGTGGGGAAAACACTGTCACCCCAAATTGAAAAAGAAGGTTACGACAAATCATTTACCACCGCGGTCAATGTCGCATCGTGCCCGGCAGGGTTATTGATCCCACCGAGTAACTCATTGATTGTCTTTTCTGTTGTCAGTGGCGGGACGTCTGTCGCGGCCTTGTTCATCGCCGGGTATGTCCCTGGGATTTTAATGGGGTTAAGTTGTATGCTCGTGGCCTACTTTATCGCTAAACGCAAAGGCTATGGCGTCCAAACCTATCAGCGTCCGACCTTTTCTCAAGTCCTGACCACCCTGTGGCAAGCACTTCCGAGTTTAGGTTTGATTGTCGTTGTCATTGGCGGGATCACCGGAGGGGTATTTACGGCAACTGAGGGGGCCTGTATCGCCGTGCTTTACGCCCTAACCCTGTCATTGTGCTACCGCTCGTTAAGCATAAAAGACATCAAAACCATCTGTATTGAAAGTACTGAAATTACCGCCATCATGTTATTTTTGATTGGCGCTTCAACCATTATGTCTTGGGCAATGGCTTTCACAGGTTTACCGACACTGATCAGTGATTGGATGTTATCGATCTCAGACAACCCTATCATGATCTTTATTTTGATGAATATCATCTTATTGGTGGTCGGGATGTTTATGGATTTAACCCCTGCGCTGCTGATCTTCACTCCTATTTTTATGCCGATTGCCAATCAGTTAGGAATGCACGATGTCCATTTCGCGATGATGATTATTTTTAACTTGTGCATCGGGATTGCCACCCCACCGGTTGGCACGGCGCTGTTTGTTGGTTGCAGTGTCAGCGGGGCCAAAATTGAGCAGGTGATCAAAGCCATTTGGCCATTTTGCGCGGTGTTAATTGCCACTTTAATGCTGATTACCTTTATCCCTGACATCAGTTTATTCCTGCCTCGCCTATTTGGGCTAATACCGTAAACACCTCTTTTTTCCCCGCTTTTCATTGGCGCTTGCAACTCAGGCGTCAATGATTGCCCCACACACCAAGACCCGTTACCTATGGCAGTTTATTGATCGCGAACACAAATTTATTTCATGGTTAACAAGAGCCGTGATCTTGTGCTCAATTTAAGCGGAGCAAATTTGAAATTCCCACCGATTAAAAAAAACTTAATGCAGAGCAAATAATTTCATAAACGTTCGTAGGTAAAGGTTTTCTATGACAACAAAAAAATTGCTATCACTGCTTATACTCTCTGCATCAATGAGTGTCTCTCTTTATGCCCAAACACTGACTCTCGGCCATGCCATGTCAACAGATAGCGCAGTACATCAAGGTATGCTGGTCTTTGCAGAACGAGTAAAACAACGCTCCAATGGTGAGCTCACCATCCATATCTCACCGAATGCAGAACAAGGCTCAGAGCGCGTATTGACCGAAAAAGTCATCACCGGGCAGCTCGCTTTAGCCAAAATAAACGGCTCACTTGCCGAATCCTACGCCCCGGTGTTTAAAACCATCTCCATTCCCTATCTCTTTCGCAATACCGCACACATGAGAACCTTTCTTCACAGCCACACCGCTCAAGAAATGCTGGACTCAACAACAGACAAAGGCTTTCGCGGCTTAACCTTTTACGACTCCGGCTCACGCAGTTTTTATTCCAATAAGCCGATTAAAACCCCACAAGACATGCAAGGGCTAACTGTTAGGGTGCCCAAATCCCCAACGATGCTAGAAATGGTTGAACTGCTCGGCGCTAAGGCCATCGCCATGCCTTACACCAAAGTGTATCAGGGGCTAAAAGAGGGCGTGGTGGATTCAGCCGAGAACAACCTATCGAGTCTGGTCGAAATGAAGCACGCCAATGTGGTTAAGTATTACTCGATAGATCAACACACCATGACGCCAGACATACTGATTATTTCAGAAAAAGTATGGCGAACGCTCTCTTTTAAGCAGCAAACTGTCCTCAAACTCGCTGCCATCGACTCTCTAGAGCAAGAGATAAAATTGTGGGATAAAACGGAAAAACAAAACATCGCCAAAGCGCAATCAATGGGGATTCACTTCGTCTCGGTCGACAAACACGCCTTTAAAGAGAAAATGCGGCCGATCATGGAAAAAGCGCGCAACAATCCCGATATTGCCCCTTATATTGAACAAATTCAAAACCTCTGAGCCTGACTCGCCCAAGTACTCAATCGCGTTTTCCCATCGTTGATTGAGTACTTTTCTCTGTACTACCAAGCACGGATAGATGCCAATTAAGAGATAAGTTTGATCTTTTGCGCAGATTTAATCACAGCATTGGCACTTAATGTGAGTTCTATCAAAAAACCTCCAGCATCTATTGGTAAAGTTGCTTATCACTTCCACACTTAGTGCAGTTCGATACTCATTTCAATCCCATCAAGCCACCCTTGATACCATTAGATTAGGAATAAGGTTAACCATGAAAACGTCAATATTTCTCTTGATTGCAGCCTGTGTCACCGCCAGTCTGTCACTGCAAGCCAAAACCTTAGTGCTCAGTCATGCAATGAGTTTAGACAGTGCCGCGCACCAAGGTATGGTTATTTTTGCCGACAAGGTACAACAAAAATCCTATGGAGAGTTAACGGTAGAGATCAAAGCCAATTCAGAGTTTGGTTACGGTCGTAAATTGGCCGAACACGTGATCAATGGCAACTTGGACATCGCCAAGATAAACGGTTCATTAGCCGAGGCCTTTGAGCCCAATTACACGGCCTTATCTCTGCCGTTTTTATTTCGCAATACCGCGCACATGAGAAGCTTTATCCGCAGTGAGGTTGCTCAAGAAATTTTACACTCAAGTTCAGGGAAAGGCTTTATTGGCCTCACTTTTTACGACTCAGGCTCACGCAGTTTTTACTCGACTGAGCCTATCACCTCACCTGACGACTTACACGGCAAAAAAATTCGCGTCCCCGAATCCCCCACCATGCTCCAAATGGTTGAAGCCTTTAACGCCGAGCCGGTTTTAATGCCGCTGCCTAAGGTGTACGACAGTTTAGAGCAAGGCCTTATTGATGTGGCGGAAAATGACATATCCACTTTAGTTGAAATGCAGCATGCCGACCTGACCAAGTTTTACTCAACCAATCAGCACACCATGAGCCCCGATGTCTTGATCATCTCTGAGTCGACTTGGAATAAGTTATCGAAAGTAGAGCAGCGGATCTTAAAACAAGCAGCGTCGGACTCACTTGATGAAGAAATTAAAATTTGGAACCGGTTAGAGATAAAAAATATCGCCAATGCCAGAAATCAAGGTGTCACCTTTATTCGTTCGGACAAACAAGCGTTCAGAAACAAAGTAAAGCCCTTATTTGACGAAGCAATGAAAGATGAAAACATCGCTTATTACGTTGAAAAAATAAACAATTTATAACGACAATACCTAATAATTAAAATTTTAAATCAAGCACTTGAGGCGTTTACTTGGTGTTTGTACGCTTGGCAGTAATCCCAAAAAGCCGCTTTGGGCACCGCAGGGCTAAAATAATAGCCCTGCTGAAAATCACACCCTAGTTGCATCAGTTGCTGACTGGCTTCTAGGGTTTCCACCCCTTCAGCGACCACACTAAAACCCAGTGCCTTAGCAAGATATATCACCGATTCGACAATCGAGCGGTCGGCGTGATTGTTAAGCATGTTTTGCACAAAAGAGCGATCGATCTTTAATTGGGAAACCGGCAATTTACGCAGTAACGACAAAGAGGAATACCCGGTGCCAAAGTCGTCAATACTGAAGGTAAAGCCTAACTTGGCGAGGTGATTCATGTGCAAGGTGACTTGCTCTACATCCGTCATCATGTCGCTTTCGGTCACTTCTAAAATCAAATGCTGTGCCACCATTTCTGGGTATTGCGCAATCGCTTGACTCAGTTGCTCAACCAATTTGGGTTGGTGCAGATCTTTGGCCGATAAATTAAAGTGCAAAATGCCCTTAAACCCTCTTTCGGCTAACCAGGTTTGGTCGCGAAGACAACGGCCAAGTACCCAAGTGGTGATATCACCGATCATGTCGGTTTGCTCGGCAATCGGAATGAAAATGTCAGGACCAATAAAAGTGCCATCGGGTTGTGGCCAGCGTATTAACAGCTCCGCCCCTTCAATCGTTTGGCTTTTCATACACACAAGAGGCTGAAAATACAGTTCAAACTCATCGTTTTTCAGTGCTTGCTTAATTTTGGCCGCGATCTCGAGACGCTGTTTGACGCCTTGTTCTAGCGCTTCGTTAAAAATGGCATAAGGCAAGTGCTGACGCTTAGAGTGATACATGGCAATATCGGCCCGTTGCAATAATTGTTCTAACGTTTGACTGCAATGAGGGAAACAACTGATGCCAATACTGGCGCCAATGGTAAACGAGTGATCTTCAACAAGGATTGACGGGGCGAGGGAAACATGTATTGCGTCGATCAGTTGTTCAAGAGAAAAGGGAGTTTTCTCAAGCTCATCGCGCCACACCAGGGTAAATTCATCCCCGCCCATCCGATACAACATGCACCCTGGTTTGAGCTGCGCACTCAAGCGATCGGCGATAATACTAAGCACCTTGTCACCGAAATAATGCCCTAAGCCATCATTGATTTGCTTGAATTGATTTAGGTCGATCAACAGCAAAACGAAAGCCCCATTCTCATCGATAAGTTTATTCGTGTCATCGATAAACGCCTTGCGATTTTTTAGCCCGGTTAAGCTGTCGTGATGGGCGTGAAAATACGCTTGCTCAGCGCTTTGAGAAATTTTATCTAGGCTGGTGCGGCTCAACCCAGTGATCAGACAGGCGAACACGCCACCTAAAAACATAATCAGAGCAAAGACAAGATAAAACGAGTTGAATGGCATTATTAAAAAATAGCCGATACAGCCGAGGTACCCAAGAATAAACAGAGCGACAAAAGCCCATAAAAATCGCCACTGTGGCAAAGCAGTACGCCGGCAAATACGAGTGGTTTCTCGAAGGGTGCACAACAAAAACATCAAACCAACGAGAAGAAGACCGATGATCAATAATTGCATTAAGAAATGGCCACAAACAGTCGGGGGTCAATGCCAAAAGTATAGGATCAAAGTTAACTTTTTGCATTACTGTATTGTGGCCATAGTGGCATTTTTGCCTTACAGTGACGTAAAGAAAAAATCAGCCATTTAAATCAATCGCAAAATCATTATCTTATAACTTCAAGAATCACAGTAGCGCTAAGGTCATCGCCAAGGACAACACCGGTTTCGCACCCAGTTTTCAGCCCTCTATTTTAGCCGCTACTCTGGCGTTCTCACGATCTAAGCTAGATTACTCAACTGCCATAAAGAGCTAAAATTATATTTTATCATTGCTTTGATAATAAAAAGTTATGATGATAAAAAGCGCTCGAACTGCACAAAGGAAATGCCATGTCTCTTGACAACAAACGCCTTCACCCGACGTGGTTGAAAACGTTCACCACCTTAGTGGAAACCGGCCACTTTACCCGCACGGCTGAAATTTTATTTATGACTCAACCGGGTGTCAGTCAGCATGTCAAAAAGCTCGAGGAAGCGTGTGGCCAAGCCCTGATTTCGAGAGTCAACAAACAATGCCACATCACCGATGCGGGTAAAAAAGTCTATCACTATGCATTAAAAGCCCAAAAGCTGGAACGCGAGTTGATTGAAACCATCAACCAGCAAGACCCATACAGCGGTGAGTATCGACTCGCCTGCTCTGGCGCACTGGCGTTGCGGCTCTTTCCCGTGTTGCTTACCTTGCAACGACAATACCCCAAATTGCTGACCCACTTAGAAGCCGCGCCGAATCACCAGATGTTACAGGGCGTGAAAAATGGCACGCTTGATGTTGCCTTAGTGACATCGACCCCAAGTGAAGGCTTATACGACAGTGAGTTGATTGGCTATGAACCGCTCTGTTTAATTGTCCCTGCAAAGGTGCAGACCTCGTCTGTCGATACCCTGGTCGAGAAATTATTGTCACTGGGGTTAATTCACCACCCCGACATTGAGCATTACTTATCGCTGTACCTTGGCAAAACGGCGCTCACCGAACTCAAAACATTAACGGTGCACCACTTTGCCAAAAAAGCCTACATCAACCAGATTCATCAAATCCTCGAACCGGTCGCCGAGGGGCTGGGGTTCACAGTCTTGCCACAATCGGCGCTCGACAGTTTCAGCCGCCATCACCAAGTGCAAATTTTAGAGCCACAACACCCGGTCAAAGAGCCCTTGTATTGGGTGACTAAGCGCCATCGCCCGTTACCTGAGCGTTTTACAAAACTAAAACAGCGCATTAAAGACACGCTCGAACTTAGCAATGCGTCGTGATTATTCCAATGTCATCAACAAAGTATTGCCTTGTTTTTGCACCTTGGCTTTACCGACTGGGGTCTCAGGCCGTTTGATATTTTTCACTTGGATCTGATCAAATCCCCACCCGTTTTTATACAAAAACGGCTTGATGTAGTGCTCGCGTAAATTGTGGCGATTAATAAAGGTTCTTGAGCGAGTCAAATCATAAAAATAATCACTCATTTTTCGTTCATCAAGGGTGACGACAATACGCTTAAATTGCTGGGGTTGCTTGAGGTAATGACGTGCATCATTGGCGTTAAACAACTGAGCCATGTAAATGCGCTTATGGTTATAGCCAAAATTGTAGTCATGCATTTTGTAGGCAAAGGGCACGCACAAACACAGCAGTAAAGCGCCGCGAGCCCAGTCGGTCTTAACCAACAAAGCAAACATCATCAACCCTAAGGGTAAGGTGATCCCAGAGCGCAACGGCACGTTCACCCCTAAGACAAGAACACTGGCGTAAATAGAAAAAATCACCATAAACACCAGTACACAATACTTGAACTCTTGACCCAAAGCCCAAAGCATTACCGCCAACACCGGCAAGTAAAACCACCCACTGAGATCGGCAATATAACGGGCATTGCGTTCAAAATTACCACTGCTTTTCAATACGTTTTGCCACAGAGAAGCCACATCGTGCATCGGGGTCGACTTTCGCCATTGGGCAAACTCAATCCAATGCCCATGGTCAGTGGCAAGAGTGGTGTACAAATACACCGAAGCTTGTGACACGCCATACCCCAACACATAACCGGCAATCCACACCGCGACAAACCGCAACAGCTCTGGCCAAGAGGCGCGCTGCAGTGGGCCAACAAACAGCAAGGGCATTAAAAAGTAAAACGCCGGATAGGTTGCAAAAAACAGTACCCCAGCCGTCAGTAACAAGACCGTACGGGACATCTTATTGCTCAATAAAGCAAACAGCGCCATCATCAAGGTCCCCGGCACTAAGGTCATTGGCCATTTAAACAGCATGGTAAAATAAGGGATGTTTAACGCCACCAGAGCAAACAACACAGAAGACCACAACACCGGACGAAAGCGATGGGCAACGACAAAGCTAAAGACAAACAAAAACGCGTTGCTCAGTAGCGCGGCCAGATCCGGAGGCATGCGTTTGAGCCCCTCAAACAAGGCAAAGTTAATCCAACGCCCTTCTGAGATAAACTTCTCGGTGTAGCTCGGCATGTAACTGAGCGCATCGTGGGCGACATTTTCAATCAAAGAGATGTGTAGGTTATACCCGCTCAGCACGGCCACCAGTACAGTAACCCCCCAATACAAGCCGTGCATTTTTTGCTCGCCTTGCAGTTTAGACCAACGTAAAGCCCAAGACTGACATACTTGATTCATCGTCTCTCCTTAGCGAAACACCATTCGGTAGCCCAAATAATTCACTGTCATTGAGCTAAGCATGGCAACGCCTTGTCCAACATAGACATTGATACCCACCCCATCGACCAAAACGTAAAGCAATGCGGTACTGATCAATAACGAGGTGCCATTCACCGCAATAAACGCCCCAACCTGCCCGGCGCGTTTTTGCGCTTGGAAGACAAAATGGCGATTGAGAAAAAAGCTCACCATAACCCCAATGCCGTACGCCGCCACCGAAGCCAATAGATAAAGCCCCAACCACCAGTGCAACAAAACAAAGCTCACATAGCTCACGGAACTGTTGATCGCGCCAACCATCGCAAAACGCAGCACTTGCCCCCATGGCAACCAATCGGCTTTTTTCTGCTCGGCCTTGGCATCGGGGTGCTTTTCTTCCCTATCACTCTCCGCCTTACTGCTCTGGTTGGCGTGAGCGGGCCATTTTGCGTTACTCATGGCGATCGCTTAACTCTGAATCACAGGGACTGTGGTTCTTATCACGGCCAGACTCACCGGGCGTCTTTTTAACAATGTACAAGGGCCGGCCTTGTGATTGCTTGTAAATCCTGGCCACGTATTCGCCTAGGATCCCAATCGAAATCAGCTGCACTCCGCCCATGAACAGCACAGACACCAACAGCGATGTCCAGCCTGAGACCCAGTGATCAGAGATCAAGCGATTGATCACCGAATAAATCAACATCACAAAGGCGATACCTGAGCTCATAAACCCAAGGGCAATCGAGATTTTCAGCGGTTTAACAGAAAAAGACAAAATGCCATCGAGGGCGAATTTAATCATTTTCTTCAGTGGGTATTTGGTCTCACCAGCAAAACGAGGGGCACGCTGATAACTCACCGAAGTTTGATTAAAGCCCACCCAGCTGACCATACCGCGAATAAATCGCGATTTCTCCGGCATGGCTTTTAGCTGCTCGACCACCTCGCGATCCATTAAGCGAAAATCCCCAGTATCGAGTGGGATAGGCACTTCCGATAACCGGTTAAGTACCCGATAAAACGCTTTGGCCGACCAACGTTTAAAGCCCGATTCGCCCTCGCGACTTTCGCGTGTGCCGTACACCACATCGTAACCGGCTTGCCACTTTTCTATCATTTGCTCGATCACCGCTGGCGGGTCTTGCAGATCGGCATCAATCAAGACCACCGCCTCGCCTAAACTGGCATCGATTCCGGCGCTCACCGCCACTTGATGACCAAAGTTACGCGAAAAAGAAATCACTCGAATGGCATCATGGGCCTGGCTATGCGCTAACAATTTACTTTCCGTGTCATCACTGCTGCCGTCATTGACGAAAACAAATTCAAACTGATAACCGCGCATGTGGCTGCCAAAAGCCAGTAACTCACTCACGGTTTGATCAATCACTTCACTTTCATTAAAACAAGGCACAACGATGGATATCAAAGCAGACATTTCTCTCTCCATGTTGAAATTTTTTCTTACATTAACAGGTCTTTGTAAAGACACTTACAAGTTTTGGTGAATTGTGTGTACAAAATGTCACCGCTTCTTGAGGCCGGATGCGATTTACTTTTCAATAGAATAACGACATCAAATCGTCATCTTTTTGTCACTAGAAACTCATTTTTCTGCCGTGGAACTGACACATGAGCCACTTACAATCCAACAGCATGAGGTCATTGAGGTAACTAATTATATGGAACAGAAATCGCCATTCAGACTGCCCCGAAAAACGCCTTTTGGGGTCGGTGAAAACATCGCAGAGTGGGCGACGGGACTGAGCAAACTGGATACGTTTTATCAAACTCGCCCTGCCAACTGCAGCACGGAAGAATTTTTGCGCTACACCCTAAGTGTGCTGAACATCGATTATCAAGTCGTTCGCGGTGCGGTTGATTCCATCCCCAAACACGGGGCCACCGTGGTGATGGCCAACCACCCACTGGGCTGTGTTGAAGGGGTGATCTTAGCCGAAATCCTATTGATGATTCGCCCTGATGTGCAAATTTTAGCTAACCAATACCTCAAAACGGTTCCTGAGCTCGACCAATTATTCATTGGTGTCGATGTCTTTGAAGGGCAAAATGCGGCAAAAGCCAACCTAAAAGCGCTGCGCCAAGCCAACAAGCACCTGGCAGAAGGCGGCTTGCTGCTCATGTTTCCCGCCGGCGAAGTGTCTCAATTAGTCAACCGCAAAGAAAAACGCCTAGAAGACAAAGAGTGGAGCCGCTCGGTCAGCAGCCTGATCCGCAAAAACAAAGCGCAAGCGGTCCCGGTCTTCATCAACGGCCACAATTCACAACGCTTTTATATGGCGGGAAAAATCCACCCTTTATTACGCACTTTAATGCTCGGGCGTGAATTGCTTAACAAAGGCCAGCAAACGATTGAATTAGCCATTGGCGAAACCATCAAATACAAAGAGCTCAACAAACTCGACGACCAACAGTTAGTCAGTTATCTGCGTCTCAATACCTATTTGATGCAAAAGTACACCCAACCACCTGCTCTAGCGACTTCTGGGGATCAAAGTCAAGCGTTGCCGATTGCCGACCCTTTGCCGTTGACCGCCTTGTTGCAAGACATTCAATCACTGCCTCGCGAAGCACACATGGTGTCAAGTGGCGAGTTTGACGTTTACTGTGCCACCAGCGATCAACTGCCTTCTATGATTCACGAAATCGCTCGCCAGCGCGAAATCAACTTTCGCGATGTGGGCGAAGGCACCGGCTTAGCCCTCGACATGGACGATTTTGATCACGATTATTACCACCTCTTTGTTTGGGACCGCGAAGCGCAGCGATTTGTTGGCGCATACCGGTTGGGATTGGTCGATCAAATCCTCAGCCAAAAAGGCGTGAAAGGCTTGTATTCGCGCACCTTATTTCACTACGACGAGCGCTTTTTAAATACCATGGGCAAGTCGATTGAAATGGGCCGCTCCGTGGTGGCAAAAGAATACCAAAAAAGCATGAGTGCCCTGCTATTACTCTGGAAAGGCATTGCAACTTTCGTGGCTCGACACCCCGATTACACCCATTTATTTGGGCCGGTCAGTATCAGTAATGACTACAGCTTAGAAGCGCGTCAATTATTGGCTCAATCCATGACCCTGCACTACTACGACGATCAAAGCGCCGAATACGTATTGCCGTCTAACCCCTTACCAGACACCCGTCACTGGAACACCGGCATGCTCACGGCGCTTGGCGATTTGCAACTGCTGTCACGCGTGCTCTCTCGCATGGACAACGGCAAAGGGGTACCGGTTCTATTGCGCCAATACCTAGGGCTCAATGGAAAAATTGTCTCTTTTAACGTCGACCCCGACTTTAATGATGCCCTCGATGGCCTGATCATGGTCGATTTAACCGACGTCCCGGTTAAAACACTCGCGCGCTACATGGGCTTAGAAGCGGCCGAGCACTATTTGCAATATCACGCCATCGACTGAGTTGTTAACCGCGTGTTAACCACTCAGCCATTACCCTAAACCATTGGTGCAATACCAATGGTTTTTTTATCCACGCCCCGTTGACGTGTGAGCCGACATTCAGTCACCAAAAATCAAACACTGTTCGAGAAATAAACCGACGTATTGCGATACACTGCGCCTTTCGCCACCGATGGCGATTTTTGTTCCCAACCACAAGTGAGACACCCGCATGTTAAAAGCGCTTTTGGTCGAAGACGACATCGATCTGGCCTCAACATTAATCGACTATTTAGCTCTAGAAGACATCGAATGCGATTTTGCCGCCGATGGGCTGGTCGGCTTAAACTTAGGTCAGAGTCAGGATTACCAAGTGATGATTCTCGACCTCAATTTACCGGGTTTACAGGGGCTGAGCGTGTGTGAGCGTTTGCGAAGCCAAGGGATCGCCACGCCCATTTTAATGCTGACCGCCAAAGACACCCTCGAAGACAAACTCAACGGCTTTGATAAAGGCGCCGACGACTACCTGGTCAAACCCTTTGATATGGAAGAATTAGTCGCGCGTCTTAAAGCGTTGTCTAAAAGGCGCAGCGGGCAAGTCACCAAACTGCAAGTCGCCGATTTGATCTTTGATCTCACTCTAGGCGAGGTGACGCGCGGCGAAGGGCGCTTAAAACTCTCGCCGATTGCCAGTCAATTACTGGAGATTTTGATGCGTGCCTCACCAAGTTGTGTCACCCGCGAGACCTTGATCAATGGCGTCTGGGGCGAGGAGCAACCCGATAGCAACAGCTTAAAAGTCCACATCTACAACTTGAGAAAACAAATTAACGCCCACGGCCCTGCCCTACTTCACACTGTCGCGGGTCAAGGCTTCGTGCTTCGCGAAGAGAGCTAATATGAAAATTCGCCGCAGTGTTAAGATTTATCTTTTTTGCGCCATGATCCTAATGGGGATCATTACCATCGCCAGTTTGACCACCATCAGTGGCAGCTATTACATCGACGGCATGGATCGGGCCATTCGCTATGCCATGATCGACATTGCCAAAAACACCGACATGGCAGAACGCAAACAAGCCAATGTGTTGGGCTATAACCTATACAGAAACTGGGAAGATATCCCAAGTGCCATCTCAGAAAATGTCGAGCGCCCCCAGTCGTCATCACAATTGAACAAATGGTCTGACACTTGGCCATTTTGGTTTACGCCTCCAAATCGGGTCATCATTATTGCTCGTTATGACACGCCAAAAAATCAAACCATTTATATCACCCGAGAGTTTAACGACATCAAAAACGATAAAACCATGGAGAAACCGACGTTTTATCGACAACTGATCTGCATCGGCTTTATCGGTATCACCTTGTTTGTGATCATGTTGTTTTTTATTTTCCATCGCATTGCCAAGCCGATGGAACGCATGCTGGATTGGACCAAAAGCTTAAACAAAGAGAACTTACAAGACGATATCCCTGACTTTCGCTATACCGAACTCAACACCTTAGCAGAGCTGATCATCGCCAGTATGACCACAGTGCAAGACTCATTAAAGCGCGAGCAACAGTTTTTGTCCTACGCCAGTCATGAACTCAGGACCCCCATCGCTGTGGTGCGCAGCAACAGCGAATTGATGAAAAAAATGATTGCACTGCCCAACACTCAAGACAAACAAGAGAGTGCATTAAACCGCATCCAACGCGCTGGGCTAACCATGACCGACTTGTGCGAAACCTTGCTGTGGCTCAATCGCCGCACCAACGAAAAGCTGCCCATTCAATCCCTCGAGTTGGATAAGCTGGTATCGCAAATCGCTCATGAACTCGATTACCTGAGTAAAGACAAACCGGTTCACGTCGACATCATCACCACGCCTTATACTTGCCTGTGTGTCAAGACCTTAGCGCGCATCGTGATCAGCAACTTAATTCGCAACGCTTTTCAACACACGCACTGCGGTCACGTACTCATCAAACAGCAGGGCTCTGAGCTCGAAATCGTCAACCACAATCAAAGTGAACTTTCCAAGGAAGCGGAATTGGGCTTTGGCTTAGGACTCGAGCTCGCCGAGCGGATTATTCGCCAACAACAATGGTCTTATCAAGTGCAAAAGCATCCTCAAGGCCGCAGTATTTGGTTGGATTTTAGTCAACAAACCGCCCCTAACCGCTCAATAAATCAACCAAATAGAGATCGAGATCAAATGTAGTAAAATTACAAAATTGAGGTCGTAAATTACACAATGACGAATGGCTGCGATGAAATCACCCCCCAAAAGTGACATAGATCACATTTTTAGAATTTCACCAAGCTCCAAAGCGCCTGTTAAGTGAGCAAAATCACACAAATAAACAAAGAAAAATTGGTATTTGTGTGATTCGAATCAATAAAGTACACCTTGACTTATAAAGTGACGCCTTTTTGTATCATAATTACCTCCATTTTTGAGACACAGATCACTAAACTGCCGAAATAGTGCTTCTTTATTAGACGATTGATCACAAAAATTTCTCATCCCTTTAAACTTGCGCCGACTGTGCTAAATTTCACTCAAACCAATAAAGACTCACCTGAGTCAACCAACGTAAACCATTGAACATCAAAACGGGGAACAAGCATGATTTCACCAGAAGCTAAGATCAAAGTGCAAAACTTTGGCCGCTTCCTCTCCAATATGGTCATGCCGAATATCGGCGCCTTTATTGCATGGGGATTTATCACCGCACTATTTATTCCAACAGGTTGGATTCCTAACGAGACTTTGTCAAAACTCGTTGGTCCAATGATCACTTACTTGCTGCCATTACTCATCGGTTACACCGGTGGTAAATTAATCGGTGGCGAACGCGGCGCCGTTGTCGGTGCTATCACGACCATGGGTGTGATTGTCGGTACTGACATTCCAATGTTCATGGGCGCAATGATTGTCGGTCCTCTTGGTGGCTGGGCAATTAAAACGTTTGACCAAAAAGTTGACGGTAAAGTAAAAAGTGGTTTTGAGATGTTGGTAAACAACTTCTCTGCCGGTATCATTGGTATGATCTGTGCGATCATCGCCTTTATGGTTATCGGTCCATTTGTCAAAGGCCTATCTAACGTCCTTGCTGCAGGTGTTGATGTCCTAGTCAGCGCTGGTCTTCTTCCTCTGACTTCAATCTTTGTTGAACCAGCGAAAGTTCTCTTCTTGAACAACGCCATCAACCACGGCATCTTCACTCCGCTTGGTATCCAACAAGCTGATGACATGGGTCAATCGATCTTCTTCCTTATCGAAGCAAACCCAGGTCCTGGTTTTGGTATCTTGTTGGCTTACATGGTGTTTGGTAAAGGTACTGCTCGTCAAACGGCTGGTGGTGCATCGATCATCCACTTCTTGGGCGGTATCCACGAGATCTACTTCCCATACATTCTGATGAACCCACGTCTTATCCTAGCGGCGATCGCTGGTGGTATGACAGGCGTATTCACACTGACTATGTTCAACGCAGGTCTTGTGTCTCCAGCGTCTCCAGGTTCTATCTTCGCGGTACTCTTGATGACTCCTAAGGCGTCTATCGTTGGCGTATTGCTTTCTATCGCTGCTGCAACCGCGGTTTCCTTCATCGTTGCTGCGCTGCTAATGAAAACGCAAAAAGCGACGGATTCAGAAGACGACATCGAAAAAGCCACTGCGCAAATGAAAGACATGAAAGCGTCTTCAAAAGGCCAAACCATCAAAACTAACGGCCCAGTTAACCGCATCATCGTTGCTTGTGACGCAGGTATGGGTTCAAGTGCAATGGGTGCAGGTCTGCTGCGTAAGAAAGTCCAAACAGCCGGTCTTGATATCGATGTGACGAACATGGCGATCAACAGCTTGCCACAAGACGTTGACATTGTTATCACTCACAAAGACCTGACTGACCGTGCTCGCAAACACGCGCCAAACGCTCAGCACATTTCACTGACTAACTTCCTAGACGGTGACACGTACAACAATCTGATTGCTGAACTGCAAAAAGAAGCAGCGCCAGCGGCGGCACCTGCACCAGAAGCGGCTCCAGAAGCGCCAGCGGCTGAAGAGTCAGGTAGTGTTTTCAAACTGCAAGCGAAAAACATCCACCTTGGCCTAACAGCAAGTACGAAAGACGAAGCGATTCGCTTTGCCGGTGAGCAACTTGTTGCCATGGGTTATGCGGAGTCTGAGTATGTTGACGCCATGTTTGAACGTGAAAAACTGGTTCCGACTTACCTCGGTGAATCTATCGCCGTCCCACACGGTACTGTTGAAGCTAAAGACAAAGTTCGTGAAACTGGTATTGTGATTTGTCAGTACCGCGAAGGTGTTCAATTTACTGACGACGAAGATGACGTAGCTAAATTAGTTATCGGTATCGCAGCGAAAAACGACGAACACATTCAAGTTATCACAACGATTACGAATGCCCTTGACGACCCAGATGCCATCGACATCTTGACGCAAACCAACGACGTCAACGAAGTCTTGAAAATTCTCGGTTAATTAGGACAAACTCGCTCCTAAGCAGAGGTCAACAGCCACCCCCAACGCGCTGTTGGCCTCTTTTTCCAATACTCATTAAGTAGGTATCCATCATGAACACAGCAATTCACTTTGGCGCAGGTAACATCGGCCGTGGTTTCATCGGTAAACTGTTGGCAGATGCGGGTATTCACGTCACCTTCGCCGACGTTAACGAGACTGTCGTTGACCGTTTGATCCAAGACCAAGCATACCAAGTTAAAGTGGTCGGCGAAGACTGCGTTTTCCAAGACGTCAACAATGTCACGGCCATGTACTCAAACAAGCCTGAAATTGTTGAAGCGATGGCGAAAGTCGATTTGATCACCACCGCGGTTGGTCCAACCGTCCTTGAAATTATTTCATCCAGTGTTGCAAAAGCCATTGAGCTTCGTTGCCAAGCGCAAAACACCACAGCATTGAACATCATTGCCTGTGAAAACATGGTTCGCGGCACCACCTTCCTCAAAGAAAAGGTGTACGCACAGCTGTCTGAGAGCGCGCGCTCTTTTGCAGACCAATACATTGGCTTTGTCGATTCAGCGGTTGACCGTATCGTGCCACCGGCAGAAGCGAGCGATAACCCGCTCGACGTTACCGTAGAAAGCTTTAGTGAGTGGATCGTTGACCAAACTCAGTTTGTTGGCGATATCCCTAATATTCCTGGCATGGAAAAGACTGACAACCTGATGGCGTTTGTTGAGCGTAAGCTGTTTACTCTCAATACCGGTCACTGCATTACCGCTTACCTTGGCTGCTTAAACGGCGTCAACACCATTCGCGAAGCCATCGAGCGTGAAGACATCCGCAGCGTAGTGAAGCAAGCGATGCAAGAAAGCGGTGAAGTACTGATCAATCGCTACGGGTTCGACCGTGAAGCACACAGCGCTTACATCGAAAAAATCCTTGGCCGCTTTGCCAACCCATACTTGCTTGACGAAGTGGATCGCGTTGGCCGTCAACCGCTGCGCAAACTGGGTGCCAATGACCGTTTGATCAAGCCACTACTCGGCACGATTGAATACAACACCGCTAACGATGCCATCTTACACGGCGTCGCCGCAGCGCTGAAATACAACAACGCCGACGACCCGCAATCTGTTGAGCTACAACAAGACATCAAAGACCTTGGTGTTGAAGCGGCACTGGCAAAAGTAAGCGGCCTAGAGCAAGACGGCGAGATCGTCAAAAAAGTCGCCGAGCTATACCAAGCACTATAAGCTCGCAACCATTTATCCGTCGCCCTTTTAAGGACGAGCGAAGATAAAACGTTAAAAAAGAGATAAACAGGGTGAGCGCACTCTGTTTATCTCAGACAACAAGGATTGCGATATACCAAAACCCATTGTAATATCCGCACCCCAAATTGAACCGTTTCTCTTTTACCCTGATTGATCTATGCAAATGGCATAGCTTTGGATTTTCAGTCTTATGCAACAACAACTTAGTGATAACGACATCCTAGAGCGCCTAGAACAATCGCCCACATTACGCGGCTTTTTTGTCAGTGCCGTCGATATCCTCACCCAAGGCATTGATCAGTTAATTCAGCGGGTATTTTTAAAAGACGATTTCGCCGTTCAATCTGTGGTAGGCCCACTGCTTGGCGAGCAAGGTCCCTTAGCGGATGTCCAAGTTCGACTCAAATTGTTACTCGGCCTTGGCGTTTTGAGTAACCAAACCTTTCAAGACATTGATGCCATTCTCAAGCTCAGTCAGCAGCTCAACCGCGAAGTCGATGAATACCATTTTACCTCGTTTGCTTTGCTACAACGCTTAGAAAAAATCCCATCGATGGCCATGGTCGCGCAGCAAGCCCAACACCAGCTCAACCTGCCCAATATGGACGACAACCTCAAGGCGATGCAAAAAGAGCGACAAACCCAGGTATTGATTTCAGCCTTGTCGTTGACCTTAGTGCAGCTCTACCAGCAGCTCAATATTGAAAGCCCACTGTAACCCTAGCTTTAGTGTCGCTCTCTTGATACCACCCGGTATACTGAAAAGACACAGACTCACTTGCCGAAGATAAGATCATTTGTCGATAATCAACCGCTCGCTCGTCACTGGCGCTCAACGCGATAAAACGCTTTTCCCTGTGTATTCGTTATTGATTCGCCCCTTTTTTCCCTTCGGTATACCAGACAAAGATAACCAAACTCTGCCCCAAGTTAGGCCTTGAATCGTTACAATTTGGTGCGTGAAATTATTTTAATTAATTTCATTAAAGTGAAAAGGTTGTAATCAATTTATAAAAACGTTGTCATACTAGGCCATTTTTATATCAATTTGGCATACTTGTACCTTTTAAATAACTTTTTGTTCTAGATTCAGTCACCGATATTGACCGCTATTGCCGTCATTTTTAACGCTCCACAAACTGACAAATCATTAATAATTGCCTATTCAGTAGCATAAAAAATCATAAAATTGCGATTCATTAGTGAATAACCAATATGATTGGTGATGTTATTAACCCGTTCAACTAAAGTGACAAAATGGAACCGCTTCCATATAAGTTTGCTCACCGGCCAATACGGACGATGTTTAAGCAACCGGTTGGCCGCTTCTTTGTGGCTGAGATGGCAAATCTATTGCATTAGCCCTAACGCACCGATGTGTGGTCTGGCGCACATTGCACCAACAATGAGGCATTGGGTTTCGCGCTTGGCAAGGCGTCTTGTCAAACGGATCACTCTCTCGATATGGAAATACAGCAGCAAAGGAAAGCATAAGTGGCGACTAGGCCCTTATGCCAGCGAATTTAAGTGAGGTTTAGTATGAAAGTTTTGGTCCCGGTAAAACGTGTCATTGACTACAACGTCAAAGTGAGAGTGAAAGAAGACGGTACGGGTGTCGATCTCTCCAACGTCAAAATGTCCATGAACCCCTTTGATGAGATCGCCGTTGAAGAAGCGATCCGCTTAAAAGAAAAAGGCATCGCCGACGAAGTGATCGTCGTCTCCATCGGCGTCAAACAAGCTCAAGAGACCTTGCGTACTGCCCTGGCGATGGGCGCCGATCGCGCGGTGCTCATCCTCAGTGGCGATGACGTCAATCAAGACATCGAACCTTTAACCGTGGCCAAACTGCTGGCAGCTATCGTCGACAAAGAGCAGCCTCAGCTGGTGATCACCGGCAAGCAGGCGATCGATAACGACATGAATGCCACCGGGCAAATGCTCTCTGCCCTACTCGGTTGGAGCCAAGCGAGTTTTATCTCTCATCTTGAGGTCGAAGGCGGCATGGCTCGCGCCACTCGCGAAGTCGATGGCGGTTTGCAAACCCTGGATGTGGCATTGCCAAGTATTGTGACCGTGGACTTGCGCCTCAACGAGCCGCGCTTTGCTTCCCTGCCCAATATTATGAAAGCCAAGCGCAAGCCATTAGAAGAAATCAGCGCCGATTCACTCGGTATTGATTTAGCGCCTCGTCTGAATGTCATCACAACCACTCCCCCCCCGACTCGCGCAGCGGGAACCAAAGTCGACTCGATTGAACAATTAATTGATAAACTCAAAAACGAAGCGGAGGTGCTCTAATGTCTGTTTTAGTCCTAGCCGAACTCAACCAATCCAATTTAGTGTTAGACACCACCGCTCGCGTGGTCAATGCCGCCAAAGCACTGGGTGAGGTCACGTTACTTTGCTTGGGAGAAAACCTCTCCGATGCCGTTGCCAGCGCGGCGACCATTGACGGGGTGAGCCAAGTACTGGCCGCTGACAGCCCGCTATTGGGTCAGCGCCTCGCCGAGCCATGTGCGGCCCTCATCAGCCAATTAGAAGGCTACCAATACATCGTTGCCGCAACCAGCAGTGATGGCAAAAACCTCTTGCCAAGAGTGGCGGCACTGCTCGATGTCATGATCATCAGTGATGTGATTGCCATCGATAGCCCAGATACTTTCCAGCGTCCAATCTATGCTGGTAATGCCATTCAAACCGTGCAAAGCCGCGACGCCGTCAAAGTACTCACCGTGCGCGCGGCAAGCTTTGAACCGGCGACAACCGGACCCGCCGCCGCGGTACAAGACCTCGCCGCAGTTGATCTACCGAGCCCATCGACCTGGGTCGAAAACAAAGTCTCAGCCAATAAAGGGCCTGAGCTGTCATCGGCCAAAACCATCGTTTCTGGTGGCCGCGCGGTCGGCTCCGAAGACAATTTCAGCCTAATTCGCAGCCTGGCAGACAAACTCAATGCCGCGGTAGGCGCTTCGCGAGCCGCTGTCGATGCAGGTTATGCCCCCAACGATTGGCAAGTTGGCCAAACCGGGAAAGTCGTCGCACCAGACCTTTATATCGCTTGTGGTATTTCCGGCGCCATCCAACACCTTGCTGGCATGAAAGACTCAAAAGTCATCGTCGCCATCAACAACGACCCCGATGCGCCTATTTTCCAAATTGCTGATTACGGCTTAGTCGGTGATTTATTTGACCTGGTCCCCAAACTGACGGAGGCCTTGTGATGAGCGCTCGGCGTATCGATGGCCGAGCGCGTGCTGAGCGACTAAAGCGCGAGGTGGCCGCAGAGGTTAAAGCCCTGTGTGTGGCCGGTGCCCAAAAGCCCGGCCTCGCCGTCATACTGGTTGGGCAAGACCCGGCCAGTGAGATTTACGTCAATAACAAAATCCGCACCACCACTGAGGTTGGCATGGCGACCTTCGCTCATCACCTCGATGAGCAAACGCCAGAAGCCGAACTCATTGCGCTGATTGAGTCACTCAATGGCGATGACAACATACATGGGATCTTAGTTCAGCTGCCTTTGCCTATGCATCTCGACAGCAAAAAAATCATTGAACTTATTGCGCCACACAAGGACGTCGATGGTTTTACCCTTGGTAATGTCGGCCGATTGGTCAACCAATTACCCGGCTTGATCCCCTGTACGCCGCTGGGCTGCCTGTTGCTGCTCGAAGAACAGATAGACGACTTTCGCGGTAAGCAAGTCGCGCTGATCGGCTGCTCGAATGTTGTCGGTAGGCCGCTGATCCAACTGTTATTACAACGCGACTGTACGGTGACGGTGGCTCACAAGCACACCACCAACACCGCCGAGCTCACACGCATGGCCGATATTGTCATTGTCGCTGCGGGCAGCCCTGGGTTGGTCAAAGGCAGTTGGATCAAACCGGGTGCGGTGGTGATCGACGTGGGAATTAACCGCATCCAAAACGGCGAAAAAACCCAAGTGGTGGGCGATGTCGCGTTTAATGAAGTCAGTGAGGTGGCGAGCGCCATTACTCCCGTGCCAGGGGGCGTGGGTCCGATGACCATCGCCTGCTTGCTGGCCAACACGTTAACCGCTTACCGCTTACAAACGCAGTAAGTGTTATGGAATCAATTACATTCAAAGGATTGTCGAGGTCGTTATGCCCAAGTATTGTTTAACCGTTACCTGCCCTTCACAACGCGGTATTGTCGCCGCGATTTCAGGTTATTTAGCTGAAAAAGGCTGCTTTATTTCAGATAGTGCTCAGTTTGATGATCCCGACACCGGGCGCTTTTTTACTCGGATCAGCATCATCAGCGAAATGGGGGCCACCCGCGATGATCTGGCCGTTGGTTTTGCCGATGTGGCGGAAAACTTCGAGATGGATTGGGATATTCGCGGCGAAGACGAAAAAATGAAAGTGTTGATCATGGTGTCTCGCTATGGCCATTGCTTAAATGATTTGATCTACCGCAGTCGCATTGGCTCATTGCCGATTGAGATTGTCGCGGTGGTGTCTAACCACATGGACTATCAAAAACTGGTGGTCAACAACGACATTCCTTTCCATTACATCAAGGTCACCAAAGACAACAAAGCCGAGGCCGAAGCGCGCTTGCTGTCGCTGGTTGACGAAAGCGGTGCAGAGCTTGTGGTCCTCGCCCGCTACATGCAGATCTTGTCTGACGCGCTTTGTCAAAAAATGTCCGGCAAAATCATCAATATTCACCACTCTTTCTTGCCGTCATTCAAAGGGGCCAGCCCTTATCGCCAAGCCTTCCAAAAAGGCGTGAAATGGATAGGGGCAACGTCGCATTACGTGACCGCCGACCTCGACGAAGGACCGATCATTGAGCAAGACACCACCCGGGTCACTCACGCGCAATCGGCTGATGATTACGTCAGTCTTGGCCGCGAAGTGGAATCCTCGGTGTTAGCGCGAGCGATTCACGCCCACGTTAATCGTCGGGTGTTTCTCAACGGTCAAAAAACCGTGGTGTTCCCGCCGTCACCAGGTAGCTTTTCGTCAGAGCGAATTGGCTAAATCACAAGCTAGGCGGACGAAAGCCTAGTCTCTCGTCTGCCTTGGCTGGTTAGACACCATCAAATGAGCTACCCACCCTCGTGTCACCCGACTGGGGGCGGTTAGGTTTCATTAGGTTATTCAACAAGGAGTAGTGTATGACCACAGAACGCGAACTCATGGAATACGACGTCGTCATTGTCGGCGGCGGTCCGGCTGGCCTTTCGGCCGCCATTCGCACCAAACAGCTCGATCCTGAATTGTCGGTGATTTTATTGGAGAAAGGCTCAGAAATTGGCGCGCACATTTTGTCTGGTGCGGTATTAGACCCCAGCGGCCTTGATGCGTTATTCCCCCATTGGCGAGACATGGACACGCCAATCAAGACCCCAGTCACCAGCGATAAGTTTGTCATGCTCACTGAGCGAGGCAAACTGACACTGCCTAACATGGCAATGCCAAAATTGATGAACAATCACGGTAACTACATCGTCTCGATGGGCAATGTGTGCCGCTGGCTGGCCGAACAAGCCGAAGCGCTGGGCGTGGAGATTTTTCCTGGCATGGCGTGCTCAGAACTCGTCTGGGAAGGCGATACCTTAGTCGGCGTGGTTGCTGGGGAATTTGGCCGCCAAAGCGATGGCAGCGAAGGCCCCGCTTACGAACCCGGCATGATCTTAAAAGGCAAATACGTTTTCTTAGCCGAAGGCGTGCGCGGGTCGCTTAGCCAACAAGTGATCAAAAAGCTCAATTTAAGCCAAGGGCATCAAGTACAAAAATACGGTCTTGGCATGAAAGAGATCTGGAAAATCGACCCAGAAAAACACCAGCTCGGCACCGTAGTGCACACCATGGGCTGGCCTTTAAACAACCACGCTGGTGGCGGTTCATTCATCTATCACGCCGAAGACAATCAAGTGTTTATCGGTTTTGTTGTGCACCTGAATTACGCCAACCCCCATTTATCGCCCTATCAAGAGTTTCAACGCTTCAAGCACCACCCCGAGATCGCCCAATTACTCGAAGGCGGTGAGCGCGTCGCGTATGGCGCTCGTGCTATCTCGGAAGGCGGTTACCAGTCGATCCCAGAGGTGGCCTTTGCCGGCGGTGCGCTGCTTGGCTGCTCGGCCGGCCTGGTCAATGTGCCGCGTATTAAAGGCAACCACAATGCGATGTTATCTGGGCAACTGGCCGCCAGCGCCGCCGTCGAGGCGATCCATCAAGGCCGTCAAAGCGATGTGCTCACTGACTACAACGATGAGCTTCGCAATGGCGCCATTGGTCAAGATTTAAAACCGGTGCAAAACGTCAAACCATTGTGGTCGAAGTTTGGTCTGTGGGGCGGTCTGATCTTTGGGGGGCTAGATATGTGGTGGGCCAGTTTGTTTGGCAAGCCGTTATTGGGTTCAATGCCCCATGGCAAAAGCGACGCCGAATCGACGCAAGCGGCGGAAAAGTTCACGCCCATCGATTACCCCAAGCCCGATGGCGTACTCAGTTTCGACCGACTCACCAACGTGGCCTTTTCTGCCACCAATCACGATGAATCCCAACCGGCGCACCTGCGTCTGCACGACAGTGAGTTGCCGATCAAGGTGACCTTGCCCCAGTTTGATGAACCCGCGCAGCGCTATTGCCCGGCTGGCGTTTATGAAGTGGTGACAGAGCAACAAGCGCACAAGTTTCAGATCAACTTTCAAAACTGCTTGCACTGCAAAACCTGTGACATTAAAGACCCGATGCAAAACATTGTCTGGAGTACGCCACAAGGGGGGGATGGCCCTAATTATCCCAATATGTGAGCACTGTCTTGCCCCGCCCTTCGCAGCCCCACTCACTCGGTGGGGCCTTCTCGTTTCGATGTGATGAGTGTCCAATCGCCTCATCCAACCTGCTCAGCACTAAGACTGACTCATGGCAAGTCAATGACAGTCGTTTGATAAGTCTCTATAATCGGCCAAAAGATCAAGAAAACAACGCGGCTCAACACGTTATCGACAGCGGCGAACACCGTTGCGAACACGATGGTTATCAAAGGATTTAGGACTCATAGCACCATGGCACTCACCACCCATAATCTCAGTGTTGGTTATCACGACAAAGCGATTGTCCAACACGTTACTATTGAGATCCCCGACGGCAAAGTCATCGCACTGATTGGCCCAAACGGATGCGGTAAATCGACCTTGCTCAAGGCGTTGGCCAATATTTTAACGCCATTAACGGGTGAAGCGCGATGGCAAAACCAGTCCCTGCATGGCCTGTCACCCGCTTACCTCGCCACGCAATTGGCCTTGCTGCCACAAACGCAACCCATCCCAGAAGGCATTATCGTTAAAGATCTAGTGGCGTACGGACGCAGTCCTCACACCGGGTTTTGGGGGCGACTGAAGCCGCGCGATCACCAAATCGTTGCCGAGGCAATGCAGACCGTTGGTGTCGATGCGTTGGCAGAACAATTGGTCAGTGAACTTTCCGGCGGCCAACGCCAGCGGGTGTGGCTTGCCATGACACTCGCTCAAGATACCCCGTATTTACTGCTCGATGAGCCGACCACTTATATGGACATCAACCACCAAGTCGAGTTGATGAAGCTGTTGCGCAAACTCAATGAGCAAGGCAAGACCATCGTCACTGTCTTACACGACATCAACCAAGCTGCGCGATATTGCGATCATTTGATTGTGATGAAAGCCGGGCAGATCAGCGCACAAGGCAGCCCTGAAGCCATCCTAAGTCAATCTATGCTCAAAGCCGTGTTTGATCTCGATGCCCAAATTCACCGTGATCCGATTGCCAATACCCCGATGTGCGTGGTCGAATAATGTCTGTGGTGAAATGATGCCTGTGGCCGAGTGATCTGTGTGATCGAATAAGCCCACCAGCGCTCAAACGACGCACTGGTGGGCTTTAACGCGACTAGGCGGGGCGAGTAAACCACTGTTGAATGAATACCGTGAGCCAACCGCTGAACACACCAAGCCAGATAATAGCAAGGTACACAGCTAGGCTATCGGCATGCAGTGGCGGATGGGCTGCAAAAAAAGCAATCATACCAATAAACCAAGCCGCTAAATTATTGACCCAAGGGATGACGCGCAGGCTGACTACTGCAAAAGCGCACACAAACACCGCGCAGGCAAACGACAACACTCCGATAACCGGCATCAAACCGCCGATCAAGTGCGCCGCGCCAATGGCCAACACAAACCCCAACCCAGAACAAAGCCCGGCACTGAGCGCATTTTGCCAAGTGGGTGGACGGGTGAAAAATGCCACCCAGCCAACAAACATCACCCAAGGTGCTAAACCGATTAATGCCGTCAGTAAGGCAGATAAACTGGCGACACAGGCGGCAACCAAGGTCGCGCGATGAAAGGTACACTCACGCCAAGCACGCATCTGAATCAACATATCAAGACTCCTTAAATCATGCCGCCATTGGCACGCAGTACTTGCCCGTTAACCCATTGACCATCAGTGCCGGCCAGAAAAGCCACTACATTGGCAATGTCTTCTGGCTGACCAAGGCGGCCAAGTGGGTTGAGTGACGATAAGTGTTCAATGACCGACGGTGGTTTTCCGTCTAAGAACAATTCGGTCGCCGTCGGACCTGGTGCGACGCAATTTACCGTGATCTGGCGCCCGGCAAGCTCTTTGGCAAAGATCGCCGACAGCGTCTCGACCGCGGCCTTCGTCGCGGCGTAGACGCCATAGTTGGCCATTTTTAACCCCACTACACTGGTCGACATATTGATAATGCGCCCGCCCTCGTTCATGTGACTGGCGGCGCAGCGCAAGGTGTTAAAAGTGCCGGTTAAATTGGTATCAATATGGGATTGATAATGCTGGTCACTGGTTTGTGACACCGGTGCTAGGGCCATAATCCCCGCGTTATTGACCAGCACATCTAAGCGGCCAAACCTGCGTTTCACTTCATCAAACAGGTGATTGACCGACTCCGAATTGGCCACGTCCGCTTGTATTGATACCGCCTGGCCCCCTTGTTGTTCAATCTCTTCAACCAGCTGCTCGGCCTTGGCGGCACTGTTGGCGTAATTGATCACCACCGCATAACCATCACTGGCTAAGCGCTTGGCAATACTGGCACCGATGCCTCTCGACGCGCCGGTAATTAAGGCGACAGGTAAAGTGTTCATCATGATTTCCTCACAGTTACTTAGTTAACAAAAACCAGTATAAAGTGAGAAATTAATTCGATAATGAGGCAATAATGGCCTACATTATTCGAAAATTAACAACAATCTCCATGACAGACACAACGGCTCGCGCTATAAAGAAGGTGTCAAAGATGGAACCGCTCGAGCAAGGGAAAGTGTTATGGACAGATTAAAACAAATGGCGGTTTTTGTGCGTATTGCCGAGCGCCAGAGCTTTACCAAAGCCGCCGATGACTTATTGCTGCCTCGCGCCACCGTAACCAATCAAATCAAGCAACTTGAAGCGCGTTTACAAGTGCGGCTGTTAGAGCGCAGTACTCGCCAAGTGCACTTGACGCAAGAGGGCGCGCTGTTTTATCAACGGGCGACTAAGATCCTTGCCGAGCTAGACGAAGCGGAACACTTATTTTCTCCCCGTGAGCCAAAAGGCGTATTGCGGGTCAATATCGTGGGGGCACTGGCCAGCCACTTTGTGATGCCTTACCTCGATACCTTTTGCCAACGCTATCAGGGCATTGAGTTGCATTTGTCAGAAGACGATCACTACATCGATCTCATCAAAGAAGGGGTCGATTGTGTGGTGCGCGTCGGCCCGCTGCACGACAACACCTTAGTGGCCAAACCTTTGTCTCGGCTTGATATTATTACCGTCGCCAGCCCGCGTTATTTGGCGCAACACGGCACACCGACAACCTTAGACCAACTGACCGAGCACTTTGCCATTGGCTACGCCCATGATATTACTCACCAGCCCTGTCGGCTCGATTTTATGCAAGCCGGTGAGCCCGTGAGCGTCACGCTCAAATCCCGTTTAACCGTCAGCAGTACCGGGCTTTATGCTGATGCGGCACTGGGCGGATTGGGACTCATTCAGGCGCCGCGCTATCGGCTAGAAACCGCGCTGCAACGTGGCGAACTGATCGAAGTACTCAGCGATTACCAGCCCGCTCCTATTCCCGTGTCGCTGCTTTACCCGCAAAATAAGCACGTAACGTCTCGCGTACGGGTATTCGGTGACTGGCTCAGTGAGCGCTTTGAGTCATTATCCTTTAATAAAACGTGATCTCAGAGGGTGTTTTTGGTTACATTAGTCGCCTTCAATAACGGCTTAATCACACCGTCGCATCACTCACGGTGTTACCCATTGCCCTTTATTTCAATCTGACATGGAAGCATGAAACACATGAATCACAAGTTTCAACTCATTTTGACCGGCGGTACTATCGACTCTTACTACGATACGGAGCGTTGTACCCCCATCCCACACCAGCACAGCGTGATTGCCGATCACCTAAAAGACGTCGCCGGTATGCAAGCGGAGCAATTTGATGTGACGACCGTCTGCATGAAAGACAGTCGCGAGATTGAAGATAAAGATATTGATCAAGTGGTTGCTGCGATTGAGCAAAGTCCATTAAACCGCCATGTGATCACGCATGGCTCGTTTACCCTCTTTACCAGTGCGCGTTATTTACAGTCTCGCCTTCAAGCCGAGCACCAACAAGTGATCGTCTTTACCGGTGCCATGATCCCGCTAGCCGGATTTTCTCCTAACGATGCCAGCTTTAACCTGGGCAGCGCCATCACCGCCGCTCAGTGTTTAGAGCCAGGGGTGTACATTGCCTTTCACGGCAAAATTTATCGCCCAGAAGACATGGAAAACCTTCACTAAACGCTCATTGTTTCGCTAAAGCACACTCACCATTAATGGCCAATTGCGTCTTAAACCAAGTGCGCAATTGGCACACTAACTTGTGGTCGCTGCGATAAGAAGGCGCGAGGAAATAAAAGCCAAATCCGCTGTCATACGCCAGCCCCAATGGGTTGACGAGCTCACCCGATGCAATGGCGTGCTCGGCTAAAAAATCAGGGACCAACGCTAACCCCAGTTGTTGGCGGGCCGCTTCGAGTGACATGTAAAAATGCTCAACGCCATGGCTGGTGTGGAGTAAATCGGAATTGGCCACCCCCCAATTATCCAGGCATTGGCGCCACAACTGAGGCCTTGTGGTGTGCATCAACAACGGATGCGACAACAGATCATCAGGGCAATCAATTGGCGACCTTGCCAAACGCTTGGCCCCCGCCACCAATAACAAACGCTCCGCACGCAGCAGCACCGCCTTGTCATCCCCGACCGACAAAGGCAAACAACGCACCGCAATATCGGCACTGGATGAATGAAATTGATAGCCGCCATCGCCGGCACTGATATCAAGGTGCAAAGAGGGGATTGTCGATCGCAATGACTCGAGCCTGGGGATCAACCACAGTGAACTGAACGACGGAGTAACATCAACCGTAAAGCGCTCAACCGACTGAGTTTGTTGCGAAAGGTAAGACGAAGCGCTCTGAATCTGATCCAAGGCCTCGATCACCGTGGGCAAAAATTGTTTACCCGCCTGAGTGAGGCGCAAACCGCTGCCTTGGCGATCAAACAAGGCGACGTCCAAGTGACTTTCCAAGCGTTTAATTTGCTTACTGACTGCCCCTTGTGTCACGAATAGCTCTTTGGCCGCTTGTGAGAAGCTGAGTTTTCTCGCTGCAACTTCAAAGACTTGCAATGCATTTAATGGCGGCAATCGATTTTTCACAGACCTACCCTATGACTTTTATTCACTGGCTATGAGAATAGATCGTTTGTTGAACTCGGTAAAGCAGGCGTAGAGTCAACGCAAAGGAAAACACAGACATGGATATCGAGATGAGCCACATTTTTCAACGTCATTGCCACAGCCAACTGCCGATAGCCACACGTGGTGAAGGCGTCTATCTTTTCGATCAGAATGGCAACGCCTACCTCGATGGCAGTGGCGGTGCCGCGGTCTCTTGTTTAGGCCACAGTCACCCGGCCATTCGCGACGCGTTGCATCAACAAATCGATTCGGTTGCCTACGCCCACAGCGGTTTTTTTAACACTCAAGCCAGTGAGGCTCTGGCAGAAAAGCTGATCGCGCACGCCCCTGGTAAGCTCGACAAAGTCTACTTTTTATCTGGCGGCTCGGAAGCCATTGAAGCGGCGCTCAAACTGGCTCGACAATACTTTGTCGAAAAAGGCCAACCGCAAAAACAACAGTTCATCGCCCGCCGCCAAAGCTATCACGGCAATACCTTAGGCGCATTGGCCGCCGGAGGCAATGCACTGCGCCGAGCCCCCTTTGATCCCTTGTTAATGAAAGTGCACCACATCGCGCCGTGTTTTGCCTACCGATATCAAAGCGCCGACGAAAGTGCTTACCAATATGGGCAGCGCTGCGCGTTAGAGCTTGAACAAAAAATTCTCGAGGTGGGCGCCGAAAACCTGATTGGCTTTATCGCCGAGCCGGTGGTGGGAGCGACTCTTGGGGCTGTCGCCGCCGAACAAGGCTACTTTCAAACCATTCGCCGAATTTGCGACCAATATGGCCTGTTACTCATTTTAGATGAAGTGATGTGTGGCATTGGCCGCACCGGCAGTTTGTTTGCCCATCAACAAGAGCACATCGAGGCGGATATCGTCACCGTTGCCAAAGGGCTTGGCGCGGGGTATCAGCCGATTGCGGCCATGATTGCCAGCCAAGCGATCCATCAGACCATCGCCGATGGCAGTGGTTTTTTCCAACACGGTCATACCTATATGGGCCATGCCGTCGCCACCGCAGGTGCCTTGGCCGTGTTAAACACGCTAGAGCAAGAACAGCTTTTGCCTCAGGTGGTCAGCAAAGGTGAGTTGCTGCAACACACGTTAACCGAGCGCTTTGCCGAGCACCCGTTCGTCGGTGATGTGCGCGGACGCGGGCTGTTTCGCGCCATTGAATTGGTTGAAGACAAAGCCAAGAAAACCCCTTTTGCTTCGTCGAGCGCGTTGCACACCAAGATCAAAGCCAAAGCGATGGCACTTGGGTTAATGTGCTATCCGATGCCCGGCACCGCCGACGGTCAGCACGGCCATCACATTTTGCTAGCCCCGGCCTATATCATCACTAATGACCAAATCGATGAACTGGTCGATAAATTGTATCGCGCTGTCGATGATGTCACTCAATCACTGACCAAAATGTAACCACATTGAAGAAACACCCCATTGATAAGGAAACCCCATGAGTACGCCAACCCCTCACGCCACTCGTATCATCGTCGCCGCCAATGGCGCGAGGCACAGCAAAGACCATCACCCACATTTGCCCATCACGGCACAAGAGATGGCGATAGAAGCTCAGCAGTGCGTCGCGGCAGGCGCCAGTATGATTCACTTACACGCCCGCGATGCCAATGGCGTACACAGCTTGGCGGTGGAGGAGAATCGAGAAGTCTATCAAATGGTCAAGCAGGCAGTTGGCGACCAAGCCTTGGTCCAGTTAACCACCGAAGCGGTCGGCCGTTACTCTCCAGAGCAACAAATGGCACTCGTTGACACCCTTCAACCCGAGGCCACTTCACTGGCACTGGCTGAGCTGATCCCAAGCCCGGAGAGTGAGCCCTTAGCGGCGGCGTTTTTTCAGCGACTCGCAAAGCAAAACACCCTAGTGCAATACATTCTCTATACCCCTGAGCAAGTGCGTGAGTATGGCGCCTTGCGCCAACGCGGCACGATCCTCGATTCGCCCCATCACCTGTTGATTGTGCTTGGTCGTTATCAGCAACACCAACAATCTCACCCCCAAGATTTAGACGCCTTCATGCCGTTGTTGTCTGATATTGCGGTGCCTTGGGCGGTCTGTGCGTTTGGCGCTCAAGAGCAGGCGTGTCTGTGCTACGCCGCCTCACTCGGCGCGGATGTGCGCGTTGGGTTTGAAAATAACCTGTTCGACGAACACGGCCAATTAGCCGCCAGTAATGCCAGCCAAGTCGCCGCATTAAAGCGCGCGTTAGCACAACGAGGCATTGAGGTGGTGACACACCCCACCTGGCCTTAGAGGTTGCGTGGGCTTAGGTGCATTAGACTTAGGTAAAGTGAGCTTAGGTAAAAGCGCTTCGCAAACCACCTCGCGAAAATGTTAACAGGCCCCTTTTTTCGCTTGGCCCGGCGGGCAAAATTTACCGTGGCTGTGATGACCGCCGTGGCCACCATCGGAGCCCACTTTCACGTCGACATTGTCTAAGCGCCCTTCAACGCGCGTGAGTTGGCATCCTGATAACAAGAGCACACTACTGAGTAATAAAAGGGATAATTTCATCGGGTTATTCTCTATGCGTAAAAGTGAATCGACAACCACATCACCAAGCGGAGCAACGACATGGGGTCACCTTGTTGAAGGTGCGGTGGTTACTTTTGTGTCTTGCGAAAAATGCAGTGCTCGGCATACTCGCCAACCTGATTGGCGGTCCAGTCACCTTTTGGTTTGTCGTCCATTTCTTGGCACCATTGTTCGCTGCCCACCTCTGGGCTGCACGCCATTAATCCCATCACACTGACTAAAAGCAAGGCGCGGGTCGCGCGGCTAAATTGAGACATGACACTCTCCAAATAAATAACGCCAGTTTAATTGACGGGGCTTATATAATGACAAATTAAGGTAAAAACCTCCTCAAGGCGGTGTTAGGTGATGAGGTTATTGGGGTTTCAGTCACGTTGTTTTTAGGACAACCGCGTGAAATACTATCGGCTTGATTTTACTAACCGAAGTAAGGAAGGAGCCATGGAGCTTTCTCAAGTCGATATTCAATCGCTGCTGATTTTAAAAACGCTGTTGGAAGAAAAACACGTTTCTAACACCGCTTATAGTATGAATATCAGTCAATCTTCTGTTAGCCGTACTTTACAAAAGATGCGTGGGTTATTTGATGATGACTTGCTGGTTCGCTCTCCTTCGGGGTACGACACCACCGCGAAAGCCCGACAAATTCTGCAAGATATCACTCAGGTCATCAACAGCCTTGAGGTACTAATACACAAACAATCTTTTCAACCCGAACTTTGTACCAGCACGATTAAATTTTTTGGCCTTCAGCCACAAATTAATCGTATTTTACCCACCATTGTCGGTGAGATTCGCCGTCAAGCCCCAAACATGAAAATCAATATTAATAGCAATGCACAGCGCCATTTTGACGCGCTGATTGACGGTAATGTTCACTTTGTCCTGTCTTCTCATCAACCCGAGCACTCGGATCAAAACCTATACCGTATGGCGGTGGCCAAGCGCGACTTTCGGCTATTAATGAACAAAAATCACCCTCTGGCAACACGCCCTCTGACCCCAGAAGCCTTACTTGAATGTCACTTTGGCCAAATTTCATTACAAGGTGAACAAACCCTTTCTTTTGAACATAAATTTATTGAGCTTGGCTTGAGCAACAAAAAAAATCGCTTATCGATCCCGGTACAACTGTCGCACTTTAGCTCAGCCCCTGATATCGCAGCGTGTTCTGATATCGTTTTTCACCTGCCAACGCCATACGCCGAAGAAGCGTGCCGCGATCCTAGGCTCATCACACGCGAGGTTCCCAAAGCGTTGCAGTTACACTTTTCTTCGGTGTTTTTGTATTGGCACAAACGATTTCACAATGACCCGATGTGTGAATGGGTTCGAGGATTGTTTAAGGCCCACTTTGATGAAGAATCTTCAAAAGCCTAACGTCAGATCGCCACAAGAATAACAAAAAAGGCCGAGATCACGTGACCCACTATCCATATTGAGAATAGTGGTCTTGCACAAAATCGATAATGATATGATTGCGAATAATTGTCATTCTCTATTTAATTGATAACAATTATCAATTAAATGGAACTTTGTTATTCATGAAATCGTTTGCTGTGTGCTCTCTGCCTTTCTTGTTGAGTGCCCTGTTGCCTGTATCCCTCTTTGCTCAAGATAATCAGACAGAACATCTGGTAGTGACTGCAACTGGGTATCAACAAACCGAGCTTGAAGCCCCTTCATCGATCAGTGTGATCACTCGAGAAGACATTGAGCAGCGCGCTTATCGCGATCTCACCGATGCCCTAAAAAATGTTCCTGGGGTTACCGTCACAAGTGGAGGTTCCCGACAGGACATTTCCATTCGAGGTATGCCAGCAGACTACACCGCCATTTTAGTGAACGGCCGCAAACAATCGGGGCGCGAAACTCAAGTCAGCAGCAGTGGTGGCTTTGAGCAAGATTGGTTACCCTCGATTGAGATGATTGATCGCATTGAAGTCATACGCGGGCCCATGTCAACGTTATACGGCTCCGATGCCATTGGTGGGGTGATAAATATCATCACACGTCAAGAGTTTGCTACCTGGCAAGGCTCACTACGTGTAGAAACCGTACTCCAAGAAGACGCTGACTATGGCAACTTTTATCAAGGCCAGTTATCGCTCGCCGGGCCTCTGTACCAAGATAAACTCAGTGGCGCGATCAGCGGCTTATATCAAGAACAACAAGAAGATGACATTTTATACGCCAATGGCAGTAAAAGGCTGGACAATGTCAGAACGTCTCTCTATTACCAAGCCACCGAAGCTGACCGTCTGACTTTTGATGCCACGTTTCACGATCAAACACGTAAAAATAGCGCGGATAAATCCCGTACTCGTGATTCTGAAACCAACAATGATCGTGTCTCATTTGGGCTTGCACACCAAGGCCGCTACCTAGATTGGCAAGGGGATTCCTACCTCACTTACGAACAAATAGAGAATCGAGGACGAGAGCTCAAAGTTGAGAACTACCAGGCTCATTCTCAATGGTCAGTGGCAAGCCTTAACCACTACCTGACACTTGGCAGTACACTTGAGTACCAAGCGCTAGACAACAATGAGTACCTTTTTAGCAACGGGCAGTGGTCAGTATTTATCGAAGATGAGTGGCGACTGAACGATGATTGGACTTTAACCTTAGGGATGAGGTACGACGATAACCAACAGTTTGATGGCCATTTAAGCCCCCGCCTTTACAGTGTTTATCACTTAGCGCCGCAATGGACGCTTAAAAGCGGAATCTCTACGGGTTACCGAGCGCCATCGTTAACGGAAATGGAAGCAGACTGGGTTCAAGAAAGCTGTAACGGGCGATGTGACGTTTACGGAAATAGCGATCTAACGCCAGAGCAATCGATCAACTCTGAGATGGGATTGTATTATCACGACAATTCATCGCTAAACGCTAATATCACGGTATTTTACAATGATTTTAACGATAAAATCGATACCGAGGATCTTGAGGAAAATTGTACTGAGACCTATTGTGACAGCCGTTATAACAATATTGATCAGGCCTTTGCATATGGTGTTGAAACCAGTCTATCGAGTGAACTTAGCCAACAAATCAAGATCAATTTAAGTTACACCTATACACACAGCGAACAGTTATCGGGCGAGGACCGCGGCCAACCACTCACACAAATGCCTGAACACTTAGTCAGCCTTAACGGACAATGGCAATTGAGCGACCAAGTCGGCTATTGGTTATCGGCAAATTATCGCGGTAAAGATAACAATACCATCACGACCAACTCGCGTAATAACCTTGCTCCTTCTATAACGGTTTTTGACAGCGGCGCGCACTGGCAAGTGACGCCTTCGCTCAAAGCAATGGCCGCCGTTTACAACATCTTTGATAAAGAAACCACCTACCAAGAATACGGTTACGTTGATTATGGCCGTCGATATTGGCTTGCTATGCACGTGAATTTTTAACGACATCACAGAGAGATAAGATCACAAGGCCTTATTCAAGGCCTTGAATAAATAAGGAATAAAATGAAGTTCATCACTGCGCTTTTCACCCTATTATTCAGCTTTAACACCGCTGCCACATTGCCACCACATGTTTTACACCAAGACATCGCAATCGATCATCCTCAAGGGGCCCCTCTCTCGCTCGACCTGTATATCCCGAGTAAAAAACCACTCGCCGCAGCGCGCCCGTTACTGATTTGGATCCACGGCGGTGCGTGGAAGCGCGGTAGTAAAGATCAATTACCGACCAAAAACCCATTACTGCTCAAACGCGTGCTTGACCAAGGGTACGCACTCGCTGCCGTTAATTATCGTCTTAGTGGTGAAGCGGTTTTTCCCGCACCAGTCATCGATATCAATGCGGCGTTAAATCACCTGCAAACGCTATCATCACAATATCACTTAGCCAGCCAAGATATCATTGTGATGGGCCGCTCTGCCGGTGGACACCTCGCCAGCTTAATCGGTGCACTTAACCGCGATAAAAGTGTGACGTTTTATGGTCAAGCTAATTACAACGTACTCGCCGTCGTTAGCTTCTTTGGACCAACAGACTTATTAGCGTTAGGAAAAAAAGGCAATAAGATTGTGTCAGAGCGCTCTTCCGTGGCGAGATTTCTCGGTACTCTTCCAACGGATAATCCAGAGTTAGCTCGTCAAGCTTCGCCAGTACACTACATTTCTAAGCAGAGCCCGCCTTATCTTTTAATGCACGGCGACCAAGATAAACGGGTTCCACTAGCCCAAAGCGAACGATTAAAAGCGAAACTCGATCAAGCCGGTGTCGATAATACGCTGTTAATCGAGTATGGCGTCGGACACAGTGCGGCCATTTTCGATAGTCCAGCTTATGTCGACCAAGTCATTGCTTTTGTGCAGCGCTATCTGCCTCTTTCCGTCACCAAGTAGCATTGGATGTAGAGTAAAGTGACCACCATTTGGGATAGGTAACCAATAGGCAAAAAAAAATGCAGCAAGGGGATTTGCTGCAAAAAAGGATTATAACAGGAGTTACAAATCATGAAAAAAGTAATTAGCGTTCAAGGCAGTGGATTCGCTAACCGGGCTAGAATACGGTTTTTCGTGATTTAGGTCACGTTACAATAACACCATTCATTGTGGTCAGAATGTCACAGGTAAATACCCATCGAGCTCAATAACTGATCACCCTAGAGGGTTAAACCACTCACCAGCATCACTGCGCATTGACGCAAAAAAGCCCGCGGCGACATGCAGCGGGCTCAATGTCATATCGGCTCTGTCAGAGTTAGAACGAGTAACGCGCAGCGACAGCAAAGATATCGTCTTCACCCTCGATGTCGTTGATCTTATATTCGGCTAACGTTTTAAAGTTCTCCGTCAGCTGATATTCACCGCCGATCGAGTAAGAATCGACAGTATCTTCATCATCGCGCTCAAGGCCATTGTAGCCGATAAGCGCAGACAGTTTTTCGGTTACTTGGTAGGTTGCCACCGCTTCAATACCGGTGTAATCAACGCCGTCTTCTGAGCCGTCTTTTGCCCAGTTTTCGCCGTCGCTGTACAGCGCTGCCAGGTAGAGTTTGTCGTACTGATATGAAATCGCCGTTGTGATCAGCGTTTGATCGTCGGCTTCGTCGAGGCCTTCACCTTGGTTGTAGCCCAATGCCACATTAAAGCCGTACGGCAATTTATAATTCGCCGCGAGGCCAAAAGAAGAGGCATCGGTCTCGCCATTGGTTTGCACGACTTCGTCGTTTTCTGCTTGATAGCTAGCGTGTACCGTCAAGTCTTGGTAGTGACCGGTCAGTTTAAATACTGAATCCGAACGGCCCGTGCCGAACAAGTCAGAGCTCACCCCGGCGGCTTCATTGCCAAACTCAGGGAAGATATCGGTGTAATCAGAGACCAATGTCACCGCGCCGTATTGGCGGCCGTAACTGATGGTACCATAATCCGCACCCACACCAATGTACCCTTTACGTACATCAAACTCATCGTCTTCATCGCTGTCGTCGCGGCGGTTAGATTTGAATTCAAGCTCATAAAGACCAAAGGCGTAGTAGTCTTGATTGATTTGTGATTTGCCAGACAGGCCAACGCGAATGTAGCTTTGATCGCCATCGCTGTCGTCATCACCTGAAAAGTAGTACATGCCTTGTGCACGGCCGTGGATATTCAGTTCTTTTTCATCGTCTGAATACACGGTGGCAGCTAAAGCTGAGTTGCTCAAAAGAAGGGCGCTGATCGCCAGCGTTATTTTTTTCATTTCCATGATATCACCACTGCATGATTTCCTAATAAACGCGGTTAATTATGGTGATATCAATGAAAAACGACAGTGCAATATTGACTATGAACTATGGTGAAAAAGCCGCAACAAAGACAGAATAACACAGTATGGACAACGACTTAGCGCTCAAGTTCCGTTACCCAGCATGGTGAACCACCGTCAACGGCGCTGATGAGACAAATTGTTGCCAAACCGGAGGCGTGCCAATACTTTGCTGCACAGAGTCAATAAACAGCTTGACCAGAGGTTGCTGGTTGCGATGGCTGTACATGGCGTAGATCTCCCCAAATGGCGGCAGGTGATGGTCGGGTAACAAGCGAACAAGCCCTTGAGACTCGAGTGATGAGGTGAGGAAAAACTCGCCGATCAAAGCAAAACCAAGCCCTGATTTAACCGCCTCTAAAATCAAGTCGGTTTCATTGACAAAATACGCGCCCTGAATGGGATAGGTTTTGATTTCCCTTGATTGCGGCGTGGGCGCAATGCGCAATTTATCGGTTTTAAAGTGATGATTGGCGTAAACTATGGCCGGCAACTGACTGAGTGCCTCTGGGCTTTGCGGCATGCCGTGTTGCACAATAAATTCGCGTGAGGCCA
Organism: Vibrio sp. HB236076; assembly: GCF_040957575.1. NCBI lineage: Bacteria > Pseudomonadati > Pseudomonadota > Gammaproteobacteria > Vibrionales > Vibrionaceae > Vibrio > Vibrio sp. HB236076. The sequence continues at coordinate 659,188 of NZ_CP162601.1, read as the reverse complement.
CCAACGCCATGTGGTTGGTCGCCAAGCGGCGCACGATCATATTCGACTCTTGAATCGGGCCAATGCGAAATGCCACGTCGTACCCTTCGTGGATCACATCGACGCGTTCGTCATCGAGACGCAGCTCTACCGTTACCCCTGGGTAATGTCTCATGAAGGTTTGTACGGCTTGGCCCAAGTAAGTGCGACCAAAAAAAGCCGAGCAGGAGATTTTTAAATGCCCTTTGGGTTCGCTTTGAAAAAGAGAGGCTTTATTGCGGGTTTCGGTGAGGACATCGCGCACTTTTTTCGCTTGCGCGACCATTTCGACCCCAGCTTGGGTCAGCGACAGAGAACGCGTGGAGCGATTGAGCAAACGCAGGCCAAGGCTGTCTTCTAATTTTTTAATTTGTTTCGACAAGGCCGAACGGTCGATGTGGTTGCGATCCGCAGCTTTGGCAAACGTGCCATATTCTGCCACATCCAATAGTAATTCGAGTTGGGTTGCCAAATCCATTGCTCGCATTCCTCTTTAACCAAAATAACTATTAATTAAGTCAACAGAGTGTACCGAATTCATTGGCGTTGTTTATCGTTTAATTGGCGCTTGTGTGATGCCAAAACGGCACGAAAGTGACTGAAATTTGGGCTTAAAAGGAAACAATACCCAAAGGGAGGTGACAACATTCATTTATTGATTTGTTTTTCAGTTAATACCTACTTTGATTTTGCGATAAATAGCCCGTGAGCGGTTAATACGTTTTCAGACTTTAATGTCCACCGGGTACTTGTTGTGTTGGATAACAAAGTTTGAAACTTAGTTTTGGACAGAAACGTTTTAGAACTGATGTGCTATAGCATTTCTGCCAGATTAGGAAAAATATGTTGAGGCCATAGTCGTTTGTTAGCTATTGCTTCCCCTCGAGGTTTGGAGCTGCATTTTTCGCCATATTATTGGCCGCTGCAATAATCAAGCTCTGTACAATAGCTGGTGAAGTTAATCCTATTTGAAACGCTAAAATCGTACTGATTTTGTCACCGTTTAACAAATATATACAAGTAACACCCGCGCCTAAGATAGGAAGCGTAAAAAATAGTGATATTGTAAATCCAATGTACTTGCCTAATGGTAGTTTATCTTGCTCTGGTTTCATGAAATGCTCAGAGATTTTCATACCGAACAAAACGACTCCACCGAAGATTGCAATAATTATTAGTCCAAGGTGAGGGCCTAACGTACTGGTTATTGAATTTAGTGACTCAGGCATCTTCTACCCCTTGACGTTTTGAAGCAAAGAAATCAATAAACTTCCATTTCAAAGGCGCTTCTTTAATAAAACGCTCTTTCGACATGAGCAATACTTTCCCATCCTTTGAACGAAAAGGCATATATTTTATTTCTTTTGCTAATTTTTTGTCATAAGCGATAAGTTGTCTTAATTTCTTTTCAGGTACGTGAGCCTCTTTCGCAATGCCCTCTATACTTCTCATACTAAATTTACGGTTGTTTAATGCCAACCGTATCTTCTTTCTAATTTCCTCGACAGAAGATTCTTGTTTTGCCTTTTTTTCTTTGTTCAATTTTACAACCTCTGCATTTCAAGAAAATAGTTACCGCATTATACCTTAATCACTTAAGCCACTACATATCAAAAATGCAACACGTGCCGAATCACGCTTAAACAGTTTTTATACAAAAAATATAAGATACTAATTAGTTTATTTAGGCTGCATACTTCTGAATGCTTTTTCGTTATCATCACCTTTATATTCATACAAACACACCGCAGCAGATATCAGCGTATTTCTAGCAACTTCATAAGCAATTTTCCTTTCAGCGTCTAGAGGCTCCAACCTGTCATAGTAAGTGCCATGCAATACCTTTGAACGTCCATCGTCATAAATTTGCTTAATCAATTGATCTAACGTTTTAGGTTTGTCTCCTTTCGTTACGACCTCTTCTCCATCAACCCCAAGCAAAGTTGAAACCATGTTTGAGATACCAACGGACTTACCTCCGTTTGAAAGAACATCTAAACTTGTCCCTAACTTTGCAATAGCAACTGCATCACTCGATTCACGACATGCTTCGCCAAACCAATCTAAAGCCGTAGCCCAACGAACAACTAACTTAGGATGAGAATGTGGTCCTGGATGTAGTAACCCCTCTAAAATTGAAGCGATTGACGGAATAAATGATTCTATACTCGACATAGCTTCCTCCAGCCTAGCTTTAGATACTCCATTAAATCGGTCGCTTAATCCTGCTCCAGGGAGCCAAAGATTGCCATTGGTTTCTATTAACTGATGGATACTAATAGGACCTAACCTTTCTTCATGGAGTGCTTGCTGCAAAAAGGAAGATCGTACTCCAAGGAGCAACGAAAGCGAGTCAAGAGCACTTTTGGCGACAATCTGAGCAAGCTTTCGAGAATAATCTCTTTCAAAACCTGTAATAGTAACCTTAATTAAAGACGGACAATCTTTTATGGCTAGATAAATATCCGAACCCAAACCTAGTATTTTTTCTCGATGTTTCGGTTTTTTTAAAGCCTCTTTTACTAATGTTTTCCAATTATTGTTAGCTTCTTTTTCTCCTAGATAACTATCCTTGCTAGATTGTGGAAAATCAACTGTGTCAATCCAATTTTCTCTAGTTATAAATGTAATAGGACCTAACTCAAAAGGGGCTTCAGACTCTACCCCTAAAGTCCAAGCAGGAAAATAATGAGTAAATGATGTTACGTTATCAGAAATTACTTGTTCAATTTTACACTTAAGTTCTTTAATCGCGGATTTATCACCATCCATATATTTTTTGTCAAAAGAACCTTCTACGAACATATTTGCAACGATTTGTTGCGTTACTTTCATGTAACTTCCCAGCTCAATCCTCGGTAACCCATTTTGTCGGTTTTCAAATATAACTGTCGTTAGCTTTCTTAAGTGATCATTCGCATCTGGCGTAAATCTAATTTGATATCCGTGAGTATCATCTGTTACAAAACAAGGAAAACCATGTTCGCTCCCCCAAGAAAATTCTTTCGAATGAATATATGTTAATTCGACAACTAATGCAGTTAGGTGCTCTCTAATACTCATCTAATCAACTAACCTCTAGTACCATACTTCTAATTTTTTACAATTCGTTCTATATGGCGTTTAGCCGCTTTTCATACTCCCATAATGCAACCTTTCCAATTGCAGTTCAATTTATAATCAATATGTTAATGAAAGGAAATGGATATTAGATTGCAAAATAAGCCATAATTTTAAAAAGCTTACGACGACGCTCCCTCGGATAACTACAGGTAAGGGAAACTTTCATCCAAAAGAAGTTAATTAACTTCTGTCATAACAAACAATGGCGGCATAATCGTGCCAGATTGAAAAAGCTGTCACGAATGGGACATTTCAAATTACTGTATGCCCCTTTCAGTCAAATCTATAAGGCGCTCTACAAGATATCAGCAAATTTGGGGAGAGCACTGGAAGACGATAACTCTTCTTCTAACTTTCCTTCTCTTGCTAGACGCTGTTTGTTCATCGCTTGTGTTTCGTAATAGTCCTGTGCAATAGCTGTTTCAATGAACTCCACCGACTGATCGGTAAAGTCATTTACCGCATGTTTGATCTCTTCCAGCGAGACACTGAAAAACTCTTTACGGCGATTAATCATATTCAATCGGTGAGTATCAAACTTATCGTGAAGCTTCTTCTCTAGAGTTGGAGCATCATCAGTATGAATCATTGCATGTACATCAAAGGTAAACGGTACTGATGCATCTCCAAGCTCTTTCACTCGATCCATTGGTTCTAATCGACGGGTCATGCCTATCTTGTAGACATTTTCCCCAAACGATCCAATGTTAGAAATAACATAAACATGACCTTGCTTAGTTTGCTCAGCCATTGATTGAGCACGTTGGTGCTTGCGCTCTGCTTCCTCTAAGTTTGCCTGTAACTGTGCAATCTGTTTTTCTAGTTCTGATTTCATTTCATCGCTAGCTTTTTCAAGCTCTTTTCTCGCAGCATCCAAAGCCTTGTGATAACGCTTTTCTTCCTTTATAGCTTCCGCTTCTGCTTTTTTTATCTCTGCCTCTATTTTTGCTTCTTCACGCATTTGTGCTTTGATTTCCGCCTGTTCTTCTTTTTCGCGTTGTTTCTTTTCACGATATTCGTAAGTCAATTGGAGTTCTTTTAACTTTTCTTTGAGATAACGCTCTGTAATAGATATGGCATTCGGTTCATTTAGCTGATTGATTGCGACGAACGCTTTTTTTATACGTTCTTCCATTTTTGTAACGTTTTTCCACGTACAGTTGGCAATAGCTGCCTCACATTCGTTATTGAAGGCTCTTGCGGTGAGACGAATAGTCTTGTTGGTCATTTTCTTGCCTTCGCTTCGAGAACCGTCTACAGACCATTCACGGTAGCAGTATATCGCTCCACCAGAAGACTTCTCTCTCAACAAGGTTTTCTGGCACTCTTTACATTTCTTGATCTCTTCTTTGAATGTTTCAGATGCATCAAAATCAAACTTTGGTTCATAGAATCCGAGTTCAATAAGCTCAATATCTTCGCTGAATATGGCGATTTGTGTAGTTAAAGAGTCATAAGTACTTTTCTTACTTTTGTAGTCAACCTGAAGTTTACTGATCTGCTCTTCAACAGATTGACGTTTCGCAATTGCCTCGTCTCTCTTGGATTCGATTTCGCGTAAGGCTTGACTCGATTTTTCTTCTATCTCTTTCTTGTCAATTTTCAGCTGATCCTTGATTTGCTCGCACTCAGCTTCAATATCAAATATGTGAGAGTATTTTTCTTTATACTCTTCGATTGTTGTTGCTGCCTCAGATAATTGAGTTTCTGTAACGGCCAGTTTCTGACTTAGCTTTGAAGACTTTCTTACCAAAAAAATCCCGACAACAAGTAAAATTACTATAGCGCCTATTAGCATATAAGTTAGTGAAATTTGTTCCATCTACCGCCCCCTACCGTCTCATTAAATATGAAACTGGTAAGATAACTAATATCTACTCTCGTGTAACCGAGAAAATGTCACAATAGAGATATTTGTGTGCGGAAAATGTGAGTCAATCATACTGTCTTCATGTGCTAACATGTTCGAGGATTTCTATTAGTATTTGTATGGAAAAGCCAGATGAGCAGGGTGTGAATGAATTCCTACTCTGACTGAAATGGCGCAAAACCTCACTAGAGCAAACAAAAAAGGCAGCGAATCTTCGCTGCCTTTTTAGTATGAGACGTTATTCGCTAAAGCGCTTTGGCTTACTCAACCGTCACCGCTTTGGCGAGGTTACGAGGTTGGTCAACATCCGTGCCCTTAATCAGCGCGATGTGGTACGACAGCAACTGCATCGGCACCGTATAGAAGATAGGCGCCGTCACTTCATTAACGTGTGGCATCTTGATGATCTTCATATTCTCATCGCTTTCAAAGCCCGCATCGCGATCGGCAAACACGTACAACAAACCGCCGCGCGCACGCACTTCTTCCACGTTCGACTTTAACTTCTCAAGCAAATCATTACTAGGCGCAATCACCACCACCGGCATATCGGCGTCGATCAGTGCTAACGGGCCGTGCTTAAGTTCACCGGCGGCGTAGGCCTCGGCGTGAATGTAAGAAATTTCTTTTAGCTTGAGTGAAGCTTCCATCGCGATCGGGTAATACTCACCGCGCCCCAAGAACAAAGTATGATGCTTATCGGCAAAATCTGGCGCTAAAGCTTCGATGTCTTTATCAAATTCAAGCGCTTGCTCTATCGCCTTTGGCAATTCGTGCAAAGCATTGACAATCTCTGCCTCGCGCTGCTCAGACAAACGGTGTTGCAAACGACCAATCGATACCACCATCATGAGCATCGCAGCCAACTGAGTAGTGAATGCCTTAGTCGAGGCTACGCCAATCTCGGTGCCGGCACGGGTCATAAAGGCAAAATCCGATTCGCGCACCAAAGACGAGCCCGCCACGTTACAAATGGTCATCGCCGCCATATAGCCTTTGGCTTTGGCAATGCGTAGCGCCGCCAAGGTATCCGCGGTTTCCCCCGATTGAGAAAGAGTGACCAACAAACTGTTAGGACGCACAACAAAATCGCGATAACGGAACTCAGAAGCAATCTCGACATCGCAGCTCACACCAGCGATCGACTCAAACCAGTAACGCGCGGCCATGCCCGAATTGTAAGACGTACCACAGGCAATGATCTGCACGTGTTCCACTTTGCTTAAAATATCTTCAGCGTGAACGCCAATCGCATTGGTGATCACTGATGCCTCAGACAGGCGACCTTCCATGGTATTGATCAGCGCTTTTGGCTGCTCAAAAATTTCTTTTTGCATAAAGTGACGATAATGGCCTTTATCACCGGCATCGTGCTCGGCATTCGACTCGCTCACCTCGCGCTCAACACGCTCGCCTTGGGCATTAAATACCGTCACATCGCGACGGGTGATCTCCGCCACATCGCCTTCTTCTAAATACATAAAGCGGCGAGTCACGTTTAACAATGCCAACTGATCCGACGCCAAAAAGTTCTCACCGACCCCAAAACCAATCACAATCGGGCTGCCAGAGCGCGCCACCACAATACGCGATGGGTCGTTGCGATCCACCACCACGGTACCGTAAGCCCCTTCGAGCTGCTTGGCGGTTTTTTGCAATGCTTCCAATAAGGTTTCTGACGTGCGTCGCTCCCACTCCACCAAATGAGCAATCACTTCCGTATCGGTCTGAGATTCAAACACATAGCCGCGCGATTGCAGCAAAGTACGCAAGCTTTCGTGGTTTTCAATGATTCCATTATGCACCACGGCAATATCGCCAGACATATGCGGGTGAGCGTTGATTTCAGACGGCTCACCGTGCGTTGCCCAACGGGTATGGGCGATCCCCGTCCCACCGGTCACTTGCGCCGCTTCTACCGCATCCGCCAACTCTTGTACCTTGCCCAAACGGCGTACACGAGTGAGGTTTTTCTCGCCATCGACGACCGCCACACCGGCAGAATCGTAACCGCGATACTCCAAACGGCGTAAACCCTCGACTAAAATCTCTGCCACATCACGCTGCGCAACCGCGCCAACAATACCACACATATATCGACTCCTAACTTTTGGCTCTGATTTGCCACGATCTCACGGCCCTGGCAACTGCTATCTAATGGTAAAGGACTCGCATTGAGCATAGTCCCTCTATTAAGCCGTGGCCAACAAAACGCCAACGGGTTTTGTCAACTCAACGGCAAAGGCTGGGTCACTATAAACTGCTGACCAAAACGCGAACCCCTTGGGCTTCAATCGCGCTTTTTTGCTCACTGCGAATGCGCTCATCGGTCACGAGCACGTCAATGTCTCCCCAGCCCAGCTCTAAATTTGGCATGCGGCGGCCAATTTTATCGGCTTCAATCATCACCACCACCTGCCTAGACACTTCCGCCATCACTTGGCTAAGGCCCACTAATTCATTAAAGGTTGTCGTCCCGCGTGCTAAATCAATACCGTCTGCACCGATAAACAGCTGATCAAAATCGTACGAACGCAATACCGATTCTGCGACTTGGCCCTGAAAAGACTCTGAATGATTGTCCCAAGTGCCACCGGTCATCAACAAGGTCGGCTCACTTTCTAGCTCATTAAGCGCATTGGCGACATTTAATGAGTTAGTCATCACAACTAAGCCTTGTTTTTGATTGAGTTGTTTAATCAGCGCTGCAGTCGTGCTGCCACTGTCGATCACAATTCGATGATGATCGCGAATTAAACTCGCCGCCGTTTTGGCCAAGGAAACCTTACGAACCGAAACATTATCATCTAACGCATCATTCAATACTTCTTTCGGCAAAGCCACCGCGCCACCATAACGACGAAGCAGCTGACCATTTTTTTCTAATGACGCTAAATCTTTGCGAATAGTGACTTCTGAAGTTTCAAACAAACGAGATAAAGCATCTACGCTGACTTCGCCAAGTTGATTAACCCGCTTAGAAATGGCCAATCGTCTCAATTCAGTGTTTCGTTTCGACATATAAATTTAGCACACAAGTTACGAACTGAAAGTCATTATATCGACAACGAAAGGTAAAAATCCATTTATTTCACTGCCAAAAATTAATAAATAACGTTAAAACCTTGTCCTAAGACAAAGTGATTTTCGTGATATTGACTAAATTCGGTGGTAGAATCACACCAAGAAAGTAAAAAAATTACAGAATCTATGATGACAGTATAAAAAAACAGCGCCTAATGGCGTTTTTTGTCGTAATATAGCTGTCATCTGCTAATGCAATAGTCATAAAATGACTAAATGATGTGAAAGACTTACAACTCTGAAGTAAACTGATAACCAATCGCGCTCTGATACAAGGAAGACAGAGCAAAGACAACTTTAGAGTCGATGTTTTCTAAAATTACAACTGTATGTATCGGAGACTATTTTCCATGAAAAAGACCAAAATCGTTTGTACGATTGGCCCTAAGACTGAATCTGTTGAGAAACTGACTGAACTCGTAAACGCTGGCATGAACGTTATGCGTCTTAACTTTTCTCACGGTGATTTCAACGAGCATGGAACCCGTATTGCTAACTTCCGTCAAGTGATGGAAGCCACAGGTCAACCACTGGCTATTCTTCTTGATACCAAGGGCCCTGAAATCCGCACCATTAAATTGGAAGGTGGCCAAGACGTTGACCTAGAAGCAGGTCAAACCTTCACTTTCACTACCGATGCGAGCGTTGTCGGTAACAAAGACATCGTAGCGGTGACTTACCCAGGCTTCGCCGCTGACCTAAGCGTCGGCAACACCATTTTGGTTGACGATGGCTTGATCGAAATGGAAGTGACCAAAGTGACCGCAACCGAAGTAACCTGTACGGTACTCAACAACGGTGCTCTTGGCGAAAACAAAGGCGTTAACCTACCTGGCGTTTCTGTCAGCTTGCCTGCGCTGTCTGAAAAAGACAAAGCCGACCTTAAGTTTGGTTGTGAGCAAGGCGTTGATTTTGTTGCCGCTTCTTTCATCCGTAAAGGCCAAGACGTTCGTGAAATCCGCGAGCACCTAAAAGCCCACGGCGGTGACAACATCCAAATCATCTCAAAAATTGAAAACCAAGAAGGCGTAGACAACTTCGACGAAATTCTAGAATTGTCTGACGGCATCATGGTTGCTCGTGGTGACCTTGGGGTAGAAATCCCAGCGGAAGAAGTAATCTTCGCGCAAAAAATGATGATCGAGAAGTGTAACCGCGCACGTAAAGTGGTGATCACAGCAACACAAATGCTTGATTCTATGATCAAAAACCCACGTCCAACCCGTGCAGAAGCCGGTGACGTAGCCAACGCGATCATGGACGGTACTGATGCCGTTATGCTTTCAGGCGAAACCGCGAAAGGTAAATACCCAGTTGAAGCCGTGACCATCATGGCACAAATTGCGGCACGTACTGATAAAGCGCTACAAGCAGAGCTAGGCTCTCGCCTTGACAGCCCTCGCCTACGCATTACAGAAGCAGTTTGTAAGAGCGCGGTAGACACGGCAGAAAAACTGACGGCGCCAGTGATCGTTGTTGCAACAGAAGCCGGTAAATCAGCACGCTCTGTACGTAAATACTTCCCAACGGCGAACATTCTTGCTGTCACCACTAACAGCAAAACTGCAGCGCAACTTGTGCTAACCAAAGGGGTTACGCCAATCATCGTTGATTCGATTGCCAACACCGATGCTTTCTACCACTTAGGTAAAGAGTTGGCGCTTGAGTCTGGCTTTGGTAAAAAAGGCGATATCGTAGTGATGGTTTCTGGTGCCCTTGTGTCATCAGGTACAACCAACACCACATCAGTACACGTACTGTAATCACATCGTTATCGAGACGCAAAAACGAGGCCCAAGTGGCCTCGTTTTTTATGGTTAGAACCTTGATATTACTAGGACGCTGCTCTTGTTGTAAGGCTGATATTGCTGGAACGCGGGCTGGTTTCTTTAAGAGAAAAATCATCGCCGGAAAAAGGATATAAAAAAGACGTCGATAACCTCGAACTCGAGTAACAAACTAAGCGGCGCTCACCACAGGGATCAGTGTATGTTAGACTTACCAGCCAAAGAACTCACGATGATGGGTATTGAGCAGCAAGATCATGGGTAAAAAATACAGCGCACTGAACTGAAAACCGAGCACAATCAAACTGACAATCGTCAAACGAACTAATAAACGCGATGGTGAAAGCACACCGACCTCCTCAATAACACTTCTATCAATGATGACATCAGTATACATTTTAACCAGTTCAGTGCAATATCATTTTGGCTATTAGACCTTAGTCGTAATGCGTAAAAACTGAAGGCAAGATCACAAGTTATTGGCAAAGCTTCAATTTCATATTTTGACGTGCTTCAAAAAAAATCGATAAAAAAAGCCATCGCAACGGCGATGGCTTATAGAGAGATAAAATTGTCGAGTAATGGGATTAGGCTCGCAGTGAACGCTCACCGCGCGCCATACCAACGACACCAGAGCGAGCCACTTCAATCACTTCTGTTACTTCAGAAATGGCGCGAATAAAGGCGTCGAGTTTGTCGCCAGGGCCGGTCAACTGCACCGTGTACTGAGATGGGGTGACATCGACAATTTGGCCGCGAAAGATATCCGCGGTGCGTTTGACTTCTTCGCGCGCAAACCCATCGGCTTTGATCTTCACTAACAACAACTCGCGCTCTAGGTGATCGGTCTCGGAGACTTCTTGTACCTTAAGCACATCGATCAGCTTGTGCAGTTGCTTGAGAATTTGCTCAAACTGCATGCGGTCTGTTTCTGTAGTGATATTTAGCCGCGACAGGGTTTCATCATCGGTTGGCGATACGGTCAAAGATTCGATGTTGTACCCACGCTGTGAAAACAAGCCCACCACTCGCGATAAAGAACCCGGTTGGTTTTCAAGTAGTACTGAAATAATGTGTCTCATAATTAGGTTCTCTCCGTCTTGCTTAACCACATTTTATCCATGCCCTCGCCTTTGATCTGCATCGGGTAGACGTGCTCGGTCTCATCGACGTTGATATCGACAAACACCAGACGATCTTTCATATCTAAAGCTTTTTGCAAGCCCGATTCCAACTCTGCAGGCGATTGAATGCGGATGCCAACATGGCCATAAGCTTCGGCAATGGCAGCAAAATCAGGCACAGAGCTCATGTAAGAGTTCGAGTGACGACCTTGGTAGATAATGTCTTGCCACTGTTTGACCATGCCCAAGAAACGGTTGTTAAGGTTAATGATTTTAACTGGAATATCATATTGCAACGCGGTCGAGAGCTCTTGAATATTCATCTGAATACTGCCATCGCCAGTCACCACTAACACCTCTTCATCAGGGTGGGCAAACTTCACGCCCATCCCCGCGGGCAGACCAAAGCCCATGGTGCCCAAACCGCCTGAGTTAATCCAACGACGCGGCTTGTTAAACGGATAATACAAGGCGGCAAACATCTGATGCTGACCGACATCAGAGGCCACATACGCATCGCCATTGGTCAGACGGTGCAAGGTTTCAATCACTTGTTGCGGCTTGATACGCTCGGGATCGGTCTCATAAGCAAGACACTGGCGTTCACGCCAAGACTGAATCGACTGCCACCAAGGGTCGAGGTTTTGCAACTCGGTGCCGGCTTCTTGCTCAACCAACAACTTGAGCATGGCGTCGAGCACCTTGTCTGCCGAGCCGACGATCGGCAAGTCCACTTTGACATTTTTTGAAATCGACGACGGGTCGATGTCAATGTGCATGACTTTGGCATTAGGGCAGTATTTTTCTAAATTGTTGGTGGTGCGATCGTCAAAACGAACGCCAACACCAAAGATCAAATCGGCATTGTGCATGGCCATATTGGCTTCGTACGTACCGTGCATCCCCAGCATCCCCAACGAGTTGGCATGGCTGCCGGCAAAGGCGCCGAGCCCCATCAAGGTACTGACCACCGGAAGATTGAGCTTTTCAGCCAACATGGTCACTTGGCGATCGGCTTCTGAAATCACCGCGCCACCGCCGACGTAAAGTACCGGCTTTTTCGCTGCGACCAAGGCTTTTAACGCTTTTTTGATCTGACCTTTATGGCCAGAGGTGGTCGGGTTGTATGAACGCATCGACACCGACTCTGGATACTGATAAGGGAATTTTAACTGCGGATTCATCACATCTTTTGGCACATCAATCACCACCGGGCCAGGGCGGCCAGTCGAAGCAATGTAGAAGGCTTTTTTGATGATCTCTGGAATGTCTTCGGCTTTTTGCGCCATAAAACTGTGTTTGACGATTGGGCGTGACACACCAATGATGTCACACTCTTGGAACGCGTCATTACCGATCAAGTTGGTCGGTACGTTCCCGGCAATCACCACCATGGGTATCGAGTCCATGTAGGCGGTCGCAATCCCCGTCACCGTATTGGTTGCCCCCGGTCCAGAACAGACCAACACCACACCGGGTTTACCGGTTGAGCGAGCATAACCATCGGCCATGTGGGTCGCGGCTTGTTCGTGTCGAACTAAAACGTGTTTAATTTGATCGTCTTTGGCGTGCAATGCGTCGTAAATATCGAGCACTGAGCCCCCAGGGTAGCCAAAGATTTGCTCTACGCCTTCTTCGATCAGAGATTGGACGATCATCTCTGCGCCGGACAACATTTCCATATTTTCTCCTTATCAGAGCTTGGATCACAGGTAAGTAATAAAAGTCTGATTTTACATAGTTTAGGTCTTATTCGTAGCCTAACTCGAAAAACCTCAGCTTTTCGGGCTATGCTCAACTCAGATCATAATCTGAGCCGATGACGCCCTTACTTTACTCTGCGCGTGACCAATACGCCAATGTGCGCTAGAGCACATATAAAATTATCCACCAACAAAGATAGAAAATTAAGGGTTATAACCCAAACTATCGACAGATCAATGAAATTAAAAACCAAGGTAATAAAAAAAATGAAATAAAATAAAAGAAAACATCGAGAGTCATGCCGTAATCAACCATCCAAAAACGTCGCTTACGTCACTTTTACAGCATAATATATTGTCATCATCAATAAATGAGACGCAAAAGATAGCCCCAAACAGAGGGTGAAAAAAACAGCACATTAGACATTAACTTTGTTCTTGAGCCAATAAATAATCCATAAAAGAATGGCTTTTCAAACCAATGGCACAAATTCAAAACAAAGCGCAAACAATCTTATCGCGCAGTGTAAAAAACGCGCACCCTTTATTCCCCTCTCCCCCTGATAAGCCCGGCGGCACAAGGCCAGTATCGAGACTTAGGCTTGCCATTGACCTTGTGCGCAAAATAACCGCTTAGCAAAATTTGTCCCATTAACCCCGACGGACAACGCACAGCGCGATGCTCATCAGGCCAGCCTAGACAGCCCAAAAGGCCAACCGCTGCGCTTGTTGTACAAACTTGGCCCAGTCACGACAGCAAGTTTAAAAGGGGCGGGACGTCGGTGTGATAGCGCCTGACCATGATGATGTGACGGCGCTTTATGATCGGTGAGGCTTTGTGAGTGACACTGCGTTAATAACGCTATTGGTGACGTGCGCTTCGTGATCTCTTAACGATGACATAAACGCGCACGACACCCAAGGGGATAACGGTTGGGGGACTTCGTTAATTACGAGGCCGTTTGATACATGCGATCGATAAGGCCAGCGTATTTCTCGGTGATCACCTTGCGGCGCAGTTTGAGCGTTGGGGTGATCTCACCAGATTCAATCGAAAACGCGACCGGCAACAAGGTAAAGCGCTTAATTTTTTCAAAGTTGGCCAACTCCTGCTGGATAGACTGCAAACGCTCATCGAACAGCGCTTGTATCTCTCGGTGCTTAAGCAAAGCGTCACGGTCGCTAAAGGCAATACTGCGCTCTTTGGCAAACTGCTCTAATGCCTCAAAACAAGGTACGATCAAGGCCGACACAAAATGGCGCATGTCCGCCACAATCGCCACTTGCTCAATGAACTTATCTTGGCCAACCACTCCTTCGACTCGCTGCGGCGCAATGTATTTCCCGCCGGAGGTTTTCATTAGCTCTTTGATGCGGTCAGTGATGTGTAAACGACCTCGCTCGTCGAGATGGCCCGCGTCACCTGTTTTGAGAAACCCGTGTTCATCAAAGCTGTCGGTTGTGGCTTGCTCTAACCCAAAGTAGCCTCGCATCACCATAGGCCCGCGCACTAAAATCTCATTATTGGCGCCAATCTTGATCTCCGTATTGGGCATCGGCTCGCCAACGGACTCCATTTCGATACCGGTGTCGGCCCAGCAGGTCACCGTAGCCGTGGTTTCTGTCATGCCGTAACCGAGTTTGACATTAATGCCCATGGCGTGAAAAAAGCGGCCAATGTTGGCGTCCAACTTAGCGCCGCCACAAGGCATCATTCGAATGCGACCACCGAGCGCATCACGCACACGTGAATACACCAGTTTATCGGCTAAGCGATAACGCAGCGAATCGGTTAATTGTGGGTTTTCTAGTGCTTTTTTGCCTAAAGACTCCGCCCAAGTCAGCAGCGCTCGGCGGTAAAACGGCGCTTTGGCGGCTTTTTCGCGAATGCCTTGGTAGACTTTTTCATAAAATCTTGGCACCGCACACATCAAGGTGGGCCGTACTTGTCCTAACGCCGCTTGCACCTCGGCAGGGTTGGCAAGATAGGCATTACAAGCACCGCGGTACAACACGTAGTAGCTCCAAGCGCGCTCAAAAATATGTGCCAAGGGTAAAAAACACAAAGAGACATCCTTTTGGCCGACATCGAGTCTTTGGTCGTGTGCTAACAATTGCGCGCCGAGGTTCGCGTGATCCAACATTACCCCTTTGGGATTGCCCGTGGTGCCAGAGGTGTATATCAAGGTAAAGAGATCTTGTTGCTCAAGGCTTTCGACCCGCTGAATCAATTCTGAGTCCGGCGTTTTGTCCGCCATGGCGATAAAGTCTCGCCAAGCGAGTAATTTGCCTTGGTCGGGCAACGCAATGCTATCGTCTAAGGTAATGATCCAAGGACAAATATGCGCCACGGCTGCACGTGCTGCCAGCGCGATCTCCAACTGTTGCTGCGAGCCAACGAACACCACCTGCGCTTTAATATCACCTAAAATATGACACACTTGCTCAAGCGTACTGGTGGCGTAAATCGGCGTACTGATGGCGCGAATTTGCAGCAAACCAACATCGGCAAATGTCCAACGCGGGCTATTGTCAGCAAAGATAGCCCCGGTTTGTTGTACCCCCATTCCCATATGCAGCAAGGCCTTGGCCACCGCATCACTCTGCTGGCCAAACTGGCGCCAGGTGAGAGATTGCCATTGCCCTTGTTGCTCAAAACGCATGGCCGTCTGATCGGCAAGAGCATCAAATTGGGTTCGTAAATGAGTAACAAGATGGAAAGAAGGCTGTGTCATACAAGGGCTCGTCAGTTCAGCTTACAAGTGTTAGCTATCTAAAATGATGAAATTCTATCCATCGCCATGCAAAAGACAAGTCTTAGTCAACGTTTGTTGACAAAAATGCGCAGTTTATTGGTATTAAGAGGTTATTTATTGCTAAAACTCAAATTAATGACAAAAAGCGCTGCCGATCAGCAACGCTTTTCCCATCGAGGCACGAGGTTATTTGGCGACCACTTTACCGCAAGAAGCCATCAACTGATCGCGAAGCCACACGTGGCCTTTGTCTTTTTCACTCGATTGATGCCAGCTCAAGTAACCGCAAATTTCTTTTTGTTCGAACGGGAAGGTCAAGATTTGCAATTGGTCACTGTTAGAGGCATTTTCCGCCATCCAACGCGGGGCAACCGTGACGAGATCAGACTGGGCAACAACGTACAATAAGTTGCTCAAACTGCTGCCTTCATAAGAAGCGCTGGTGGGTATGTCTCGGTAGGCTTGCTCAGAGAAACAACGCTGGCCGTGCGCTTTAGACAGCTTGGCCAAGCTTTCATTGAGCAGTTGCTCTGGGGTGATCTCACCCTTGATACGCGGATGGTTTTTCGACGTCACCACCACCAATTCATCGCGAAACACTTCGGTGCTGCAAAAACCACTTTCTTCAAAGCGCGCGTAGTCGATAACAAAATCGATGTCTTGGAAACGCAAACGCTGAGACAAGTTGTCATCGAATTCCGCATCGAGATGCAACTGAACATGCGGTGCCTGTTGGTGAATATCATTCATCACCGTCGGCGCAAAACGCATATCACTTGGGCTGCAAATCGACACTTTAAACATGCGAGTAGAGCTTTCTGGTTGGAAAGACATCGCCGGCAATTCGTTGCGGATTAACTGCAACGCCTGACGAACAGGGCCAAACAGTTGACGAGCGCGTTGGGTCGGTGAAATGCCGCGCCCTTGACGCATAAACAATTCATCATTAAACATGACTTTGAGACGCGCCACGGCATTGCTCACCGCCGGCTGAGACATCCCCAAATTGTGAGCGGCACGGGTAATGTTTTGCTCTTGCATAACAGCGTCAAAGACGGTCAGCAAGTTTAAATCGACACCGCGCAATGTGCTTTCATTGTGGCGATAGCTAGCAACAGAATTGATCGCTTCTTTTTTATCTAACATGTCTCGTTTTCCTCATCGTGATGTAGGCCGTGTTGTATTTGTATACGCAATGCCAGGCCCAAAGATAGTTCGCTTAACTAATGTTGACCTCACTATGATTCATTTAGCTGGTGATTAGTATCAAACTTGATATTAAATCAGCTCTTTTTAGACCAAAACACAAAAATCACTTTAATATCATCAACTTGAGGTTTTTATAAAAAAATATAAATCCAAGTAATTTATCTTTTTTAGAACAATTATTGATTGAGGTTATCATTTTAGGGTCTTTTTAAAACACAAATGAAACAAAGAGAGCAACCATTCAGCCAGTCAATACCGGCCCTGTCAGCGACTCTGATAACACGAGGTAGCCCATGATTTGACGATGTTAAAGCCATTAACCGTGTCGATTAACCCTGGCGATTGAGCTTGGAAAAAGCCAACAAAACCTCTTTGGCAAAGTTAATCCGCGGCTGTGCCAACGCTCCTTTTCGCCACGCCAGATACAAAGCATTCTTCGGACCGGTTGGCCCTAGGCTGACTAGCCGTCCAGACTCAATGGCCTCACGACACAAATAATCGGGCAGCACCGAGTACCCCACTCCAGTGTGAACCATACCGGCAATGGCGCGAATATCCGGACATCGAGCAATCAGCCGTGAGGTGCACTTTTGGCCAAAGGCAAACTCAAAGTACTCGCGGATGAGCGGCAACTCACCATCGTAACTGATCAAAGGTAACGCATTCAGCGCCGCAGCGGTCACCGCCTCTTGAGGCATTTGTTGAGCCAGTAACGGGTGCGCCACCAACATCAGCTCTTCACTATCGAGTAAAGCGTAATCGTACAAGCTCGCCTCAGGTAAAGAGGCGGTGATCGCCAAATCGGCACTGCCTTGCGATAAAGCGCGGTATATTTGTTCGCGGTTGCCCGGCAAAATTGCAATATCAAGCTGGCCCGACTGCAGCAAATTGGCCAATTGGGCTGAAGCCACATAGCTGATGTACTCAGGCGGCCCTGCCAAGGTGATCACGCCACTGATCTGCGTCGAGTGCGCCCGCATCGACGCCACCTTTTGTTCAATCGCATCCATGTGACCAGCCACTTGGTGCGCCAAATCGTGGGCGGCATCGGTTGGGTCGACCCCGCGATGACGACGGGTAAACAAGGGCTTGCCTACCACTGATTCCATGGTTTGAATGTGAGCGGTCGCCGCCGGTTGAGATAAGCCGAGGTGCTCGGCGGCTTTAGAAATATTGCCGCAGCGATACACTTCGACAAAGGTGCGCAGTTGAATAAAATAAGCCATATTTGCTATCAGTTTTCTGATGGTTACTACAATATTAATTGAATTCTACTGATTGTAAATCTCGTTTAAGCTGGCGGCATCTTTTATTGATAGGACAGTATTCATGCATCGCCTTCCTGTAAACGCTCTTTTGATCAGTGCCCTTTTTGTCAGTCACAGTACCAGTGTTTTTGCTTCAGAAAATACCGAGATGGCGGCAGAAAAAGGCCAAGTGTTGGTATTGCTTTCAAGTGAAAGCGCCATGACATTAGCCGATGGCAGTCAATATCAAACGGGTTATTACCTCAACGAATTTGGCGTCCCGGCCGATGCCTTGCTAAAAGCCGGTTACCAATTGGTCATCGCGACGCCAAAAGGCAACGCGCCACGCGTCGACCAAAATTCGGTATTGCCCATGTACTTTGATGGCTCAAAACAAGAAATGCAGCGCATCGAAAAGGTGGTCAATCAACTCGACGGCCTTCGCGACCCGCTGTCTTTTGACCAATTGCTGCAAGGCGGTTTACAAACGTACCAAGCGGTGTTTATTCCCGGTGGACACGCCCCGTTGATCGACCTGGCCAACAACCCACAAGTCGGTGAGATCTTGCGCCATTTCCACCAAGCGAAGAAACCCACGGCGGCCATTTGCCACGGCCCGATTGCGTTACTCAGTGCCCAAGCTCAGCCACAAGAGTACTTAACCGCCATGGTCAATGGCGAGTCACAAGCGGCCAAGCAGTGGATTTATCAAGATTATAAAATGACCATCTTCTCTACCCCTGAAGAGCAAGTGTTTGAGCAATCCCTCGGAGGCAAGTCGCTGACTTATTACCCAGCCGATGCGATGAAAAAAGCCGGCGGTGCCATGGACTACGCCGAAAAGTGGCAACCTCATGTAGTGGTTGACCGCGAACTGATCACCGGTCAAAACCCGTTTTCCGACGACGAGCTAGCCAAGCAATTGCTCAAGGCGCTCAACGCGCAAACCAAGCAGTGATTCAACGCACTGCCCAATCCCAAATTTCCCGAAAAGAGGACCAAGAACAATGAGTGAAAAAGTCATTTTAATTACTGGCGCATCAAGTGGTATTGGTGAAGCCACCGCACGAACCTTAGTCAACGCAGGCCACAAAGTGGTTCTCACCGCCCGCCGCCAAGCGCGCCTTGATGCTCTGGTTGCCGAATTTGGTGACCACAACGCGCTGGCCATCGCGGCCGATGCGACCGATTACCAAGCACAGCAACAAGTGGTTGAGGCTGCTATCGAGCGCTTTGGTCGCCTCGACGTGGCGTTTGCCAATGCCGGGACGGGGATCAGTCAACCCGGTACAGAAAACGGCGATCCCAACGAGTGGAAAAAAGTCATCGATATCAATATCAATGCCCTACTTTGGACGGCGCACACCACCTTGCCTCATTTGCGCGCTAGCCAAGGTCACTTTATTCTCACCAGCTCTGTGGCAGGTCGAGATACCCATGCTGGCAGCATTTACAGCTCATCAAAATGGTTTGCTTATGGCTTTGGGCAAAACTTGGCGTTGGAAATGGCGCAATGGCAAGGTCGCTGCACAACCATCACTCCGGGCATGGTCAACACCGCGTTTTTTGACCAGCCTAAGCTTGATAAACTGCAGCCCCAAGATATTGCCGATGCCGTGCTGTACGCCATTTCAGCGGATCCGCGTGCCAACGTTCGTGAAGTGCATATTATGCCGAGTTACTGATTACTGAGTGAAAGACAGTGGGACACAGTGTAAGACAGTCAAACACAGTGTAAGACAGTGAAACACAGTGTAAGACAGAAGCAAGATCACTGCGTTTCAAGATCGCTGCGCTTCAAGTAGCAAGGAAAAGACAAAGACAGTGGGACACAGTGTAAGGCAGTCAAACACAGTTTAAGACAGTGAAAGACAGTCAACAGCTCGCGACGGCCGGGGTCGGCAGCCGAGGTAAGTGCGCAGTCACCAACACGGCGATGCGTTAGAGGCTCCGACCCCTAAGAATGGTGTGGGACAGTCAAAGACAGTGAAACACAGTGAAAAGCAGGAGCAAGATCACTGCGTTTCAAGATCGCTTCGCTCCAAGTAGCAAGAAAAAGACTTAAAACCCAAACAGCTCGGTTTTGACCTTTCTTGCCACTTTAGCGAAGCGTCCTTGCAGTGAAACGATCTTGCAGCGAAGCGATCTTTTCCCTGTATCAAGCGCAGCGAACTGTGTTTCACTGTTATTGACTGTCTTTCACTGTTATTGACTATGTTTCACTGTTATTAACTGTGTTTCACTCGACTAACGGTGCTTACATCGCCGCCGCGTAATCGGGGAAATCCACTTGCTCCCACAAGGTGCGATGCAAACTTTGCTGATCATGCCACTGGCCACTGACCACCCAGCGAGCTAAGGCTGCGGCAACATCGGGATAGCGAATACTCTCCGCATCGTCAGAAGCAATCCACTCGCGCACCACCGCCGCATCTAAGCTCTCCATCACACTGGCAAGGCCTAGCGTTTCGAGCGTTGCGACATTACTTTGCTGCTCAAACTGACCAGCCAGTGGCTTTAACAACAGCTTTTTCCCCAAAGACAAAGCTTCAGAAGGCAGTTCAAAGCCACCATTGGCCATCACGCCGCGACAACGCAATAAGTAGTCGTGGAAACGGGTACTCAGCGGGTGCCATTCTATATCGCTGCCTTGGTGCACTTGGTGAATATCGGGATGGAAACACACAAATTTTTGCTCGCCAAAACGTGAGAGCAAGGATTCCACTTCCTCCAGAGACTCAAAAGGAAGGTAAACCAAAATAAAGTCTTCTTTTTTTACCCCGGTCGGTTTGATATCAATGATCGGCGGCAAAATGGGCTGATCAAAGTGATACCAATGCAACGCCACATGATGATTGGCAGGCGCAAAGTGTTCGATCATCTGCTTGTCTAACCAACTCGCGCCTTTAAGTGGCACCGAATGGCGAAACGCATTTTGGTGACTGATGCCAATACAAGGTACGCCTTGACGTTTGGCCGCCCATGCCGTGACGGGCTCAAAATCGTTGATCACCAAATCATAACCCGATAAATCAAGCGCCAACACTTCATTCCAAAAGCGGGCGATGTTGTTGTTAATCGCGGTCTTAAAATAGTCGACTCGACCTTTGTCAGTCACAAATGACAGCCCTTTGCGCACCGCAAAGTCACCAAACACCGCCATATCAAAAAACTTTTCACGCTTGCGGCCAGAAAATAAAAAATCGACCTCGACATCGTGCTGTTGAAGCGCAGAAGCCATCGCACGTGCTCTGGCCACATGACCATTGCCCGTCCCCTGAACACCATAAAGAATACGCATTAAGAAATCCCTAGGATGTGTAATGCGAGGTGAGCACAGGAAATTCCCAAACCAGCCCCTATCACCACATCCGTTAGAAAGTGAACACCTAACAAAATTCGTGAAGCGCCAATCAAGGTTCCCCAGCACCAACCAAGCCAAGCCCATTGAGGGAAGAAGGTGCTGATGAGCGTTGCCATAACAAACCCGGCAGCCGTGTGGCCAGAGGGCAAACTATAGCGATCAGAAGGGGTAATAAATGCCGACAACAAGTCACACAAATCACTTGGGCGACGTCGTTTAAAACCATTTTTGAGTGTCCAATAAATTGGCAACTCAATGGCAAACGCCACCAACCCGGCAGCGAGAAATACCCCGCCAACTTGTGGATGCAACCACCAACACAGCAAACCGAGTAGCAAATACAGATCGCCGTCGCCACTGCGCGAGATCATTTTACTAATGGTCGCCACTTGGCGATTAAACTTATGCTGCAAACAAAATGTAGATACGGCTAAATCGAACCGGACAATAGACTCGATAGTGCGCATATTTATCCCTTACTGTGATGACACTTTGTACCGTTAGAAAATTAAAAAATTTGCGTGACAAGTACGTGACGGATCGTTTGAAGTTCGATGACAGCGGCAAGTACATATTAAATTCACTAACAAATACAAAGCGTTATTAAATATGAAACTTTGAAGACAATAAGCACTTAATGTCTTATTTGAAAAAAGTCCACTCAAAAAAGCCGTGACGCATCTCGACTCTTAGCGAGAAAAACTTGACGTCAAGCGATGAGTAGGTTACTAATTGGTTATCAATTTGTGGAAAGGTCAACAATACCATTATGACATTTAACGTTTCTCTCCTCCTGAGCCTCCTCATCGTGAATCAATCGCGCGGGTAGCTTGTGGAAGAAACACCACAGACAAGATTACAAAGCCCGCATCGTTATGCGGGTTTTTTTATACCTATAAGATTTTATACCTTAAATGCCGGAAGAAAGCGACTCACCAACAACAAAGGATGCAAACATGAGTGACCAAGTGATTATTTTTGACACGACCCTACGCGATGGCGAGCAAGCGTTGTCAGCCAGTTTGACCGTAAAAGAAAAACTGCAAATCGCTTACGCACTCGAGCGCCTCGGGGTTGATGTGATTGAAGCGGGCTTTCCCGTGTCGTCGCCAGGCGATTTTGAATCGGTGCAAACCATTGCTCGCCACATTAAAAACAGCCGCATTTGTGGTTTGTCACGTGCGGTAGAAAAAGACATTGATGCCGCCGCAGAAGCGCTTAAAGTCGCTGAAGCGTTTCGCATTCACACCTTTATCTCGACCTCGACCATCCACGTTCAAGACAAGTTGCGCCGCAGCTACGACGACGTAGTTGACATGGCCGTTCACGCCGTGAAACACGCTCGCCGCTACACTGACGATGTCGAGTTTTCTTGCGAAGACGCCGGCCGCACGCCTATCGACAACTTGTGCCGCATGGTTGAAGCCGCCATCAATGCGGGCGCGACAACGGTGAACATTCCCGACACCGTGGGCTACACCGTACCCAGCGAATTTGGCGGCATCATCACTAACTTGTTTAACCGCGTCCCTAACATCGACAAAGCGGTGATTTCTGTGCACTGCCACGACGACTTGGGCATGTCGGTTGCCAACTCGATTTCCGCGGTTCAGGCCGGAGCGCGCCAAGTAGAAGGCACGATTAACGGCATTGGTGAGCGCGCGGGCAACACCGCCTTAGAAGAAGTGATCATGGCACTAAAAACCCGTGAAGACTACCTAGGGATCACCACTGGCATCAAACACAACGAAATCTCCCGCACCAGCAAAATGGTCAGCCAGCTTTGCAACATGCCAATCCAAAGCAACAAAGCGATCGTCGGTGCCAATGCCTTTAGCCATTCATCAGGCATTCACCAAGATGGCATGTTGAAAAACAAAAACACCTACGAAATCCTAACGCCAGAGTCGATTGGCCTACAAAAACAAGCGTTGAACTTAACCAGTCGCTCAGGTCGCGCGGCGGTGAAAAGCCATATGGATACCATGGGCTACAACCAAGACGAGTACAACCTTGATGTCTTGTACGAAAACTTTTTGAAATTGGCCGACCGCAAAGGCCAGGTATTCGACTACGACCTTGAGTCTTTGATGTACTTTTCTAACTTGCGCGAAGAAGATGACTTCTACAAGTTGAACTATTTAAGTGTACAATCAGGCAGCGTGATGGCCACCACCAGCATCAAATTGCAATGCGGTGACGATGAGCGCTGTGAAGCGGCGGTGGGCAATGGCCCGGTCGATGCCCTTTACCAGTGTATTTATCGCGTCACCGGTTATGATATCGTGTTGGACAAATTCGATCTCACCGCCAAAGGTGAAGGAGAAGACGGCTTGGGTCAGGCGGATATTATTGCCAACTACAAAGGCCGTAAATACCACGGTACTGGCATGTCGACCGATATTGTTGAAGCCTCAGGCGAAGCACTGCTTCACGTGATCAACAGCATTCATCGCGCCAACCAAATCGAACAAATTAAGAAACAAAAAATCGCATAAGACCGCGCCAAGGTGCCCACTGCCGGCGCCTTGGCCACAAGGTCAACACAACATCCGGCCGAGAAGCCAATAAAAAAACGCATAAATTTAAGAAAAAGGATCACCATGACAGACAGAAGCTATACGATCGCCATCCTACCCGGTGACGGTATCGGCCCTGAAGTGATGCAGCAAGCGGAAAAAGTGCTTAATGCTATTGAGAAAAAACACGGCATCACATTGCAACGCAGCCAACACGATGTCGGTGGTATTGCCATTGACAACCACGGCTGCCCATTACCAGAACAGACCGTCAAAGCGTGTGAAGCGGCAGACGCCGTCCTGTTTGGCTCTGTCGGCGGTCCAAAATGGGAACACCTACCGGCCAATGAGCAGCCAGAGCGCGGTGCCCTACTGCCGCTTCGCAAACACTTCCAATTGTTCTGTAACTTGCGTCCAGCACAAATTCACCAAGGCCTAGAAGCGTTCTCGCCTTTGCGTGCTGACATTTCTGACCGCGGTTTTGATATCGTGGTTGTGCGCGAGTTAACCGGTGGCATTTACTTTGGCCAACCCAAAGGCCGCGAAGGCGAAGGCGCCAACGAAAAAGCCTTTGATACCGAGGTTTACCACCGCTACGAAATCGAACGCATTGCCAAAATCGCCTTCGAATCCGCGCGCCTACGCGACAAAAAAGTATGCTCTATCGACAAAGCGAACGTACTACAAAGCTCTATCTTGTGGCGCGAAGTGGTCGAAGAAGTGGCAAAAGACTACCCCGATGTCGAGCTGTCACACATGTACATCGACAACGCGACCATGCAACTTATCAAAGACCCATCGCAATTTGACATCATGCTGTGCTCGAACATTTTCGGCGACATCATTTCTGACGAATGCGCGATGATCACCGGCTCGATGGGCATGCTGCCGTCAGCCAGTTTGAACGAAAGCAAATTTGGCCTTTACGAGCCAGCAGGTGGCAGCGCACCGGATATTGCCGGTCAAAACATTGCCAATCCCGTGGCGCAAATTTTATCGGCGGCCTTGATGCTGCGTTACAGCCTAGGTGAAGAAGAAGCGGCACAATCAATAGAAAAAGCCGTATCACAAGCCTTGTCTGCCGGTCAATTGACGGCGGATCTCGCCGGTAACAAACCCGCGCTATCGACCTCAGAGATGGGTGACATCATCGCCGCTTACATAGCGCAGCAATAAGGCACACGGACAGCAATGTGGCAGTCTTGGGGCTGCCTATAAAAACCCACTGGAGAGAAGAGCAATGGGCAAAACATTATACGAAAAAATTTATGACGCTCACGTGGCAGTGGCCGCCGCAGGGGAAACCCCGATTTTGTACATCGATCGTCATTTAGTACACGAAGTGACCTCACCACAAGCGTTCGACGGTCTGCGTGAAAAAGGTCGTAAAGTTCGCCAAGTGAGCAAAACCTTTGCCACCATGGACCACAACGTCTCAACCACCACCAAAGACATTACCGCTTCTGGTGAGATGGCGCGCATCCAAATGGAAACCCTATCAAAAAACTGTGAAGAGTTTGGGGTCACCTTGTACGACATCAACCACGAATACCAAGGCATTGTCCACGTGATGGGCCCAGAGCTTGGCATCACGCTTCCGGGCATGACCATTGTATGTGGTGACTCACACACCGCCACCCACGGCGCGTTTGGCTCGCTGGCCTTTGGTATCGGTACGTCGGAAGTTGAGCACGTATTGGCAACCCAAACCCTAAAACAAGCCAAAGCCAAAACCATGAAGATCGAGGTTCAAGGCAAGGTCGCACCGGGGATTACCGCCAAAGACATCGTGTTGGCGATCATCGGCAAAACCACCGCTGCTGGCGGCACCGGTTACGTGGTCGAATTCTGTGGCCAAGCGATCCGCGACTTGACCATGGAAGGCCGTATGACGGTGTGTAACATGGCGATTGAATTGGGGGCCAAAGCCGGCTTAATCGCGCCAGATGAGACCACCTTTAACTACATTAAAGGCCGTAAATTTGCGCCAAGTGAACAAGATTGGCAAGACGCCGTCGACTACTGGACCAGCTTGCGCAGCGACGACGATGCTGAATACGACGCTGTGGTGACTCTCGATGCCACCCAAATCAAACCTCAGGTCACTTGGGGCACCAACCCAGGTCAGGTGATTGCCGTGGATGCAACCATCCCAGACCCTAAGGACATGACTGACTTAATTCAGCAATCGTCTGCCGAGCGCGCGTTAAAATACATGGGCCTTGAAGCGGGTAAACGCCTAAGTGACTACACCGTCGACAAAGTCTTTGTTGGCTCTTGCACCAACTCACGTATCGAAGACATGCGCGCCGCCGCTTCTATCGCTCAAGGTCGCAAAGTGGCCGACCACGTCGAAGCCATCATCGTACCGGGCTCAGAGCAAGTCAAAGCGCAAGCCGAAGCCGAAGGCCTAGACAAAATCTTTATTGAGGCGGGTTTTGAGTGGCGTATGCCAGGTTGCTCGATGTGCTTAGCGATGAACAATGATCGCCTAGGCCCACACGAGCGCTGTGCGTCGACTTCAAACCGCAACTTTGAAGGTCGCCAAGGCCGCGATGGCCGTACCCATTTGGTTAGCCCAGCCATGGCTGCCGCCGCCGCGATTGCCGGCCGTTTTGTTGATATCAGAGAGTTGGACTAAGGAGAGCATATCATGACAGGTTTTAAACAACACACTGGGTTGGTCGTGCCTCTTGACGCCGCTAACGTCGATACCGATGCGATCATTCCTAAGCAGTTCTTGCAGAAAGTCTCTCGCTTGGGCTTTGGCAAACACCTTTTTCACGATTGGCGCTTCCTCGACGATGCCGGCGAGCAGCCCAATCCCGAGTTTGTGCTTAACTTCCCGCAGTACAAGGGCGCGAGTATTTTGTTAGCCCGTGAAAACTTTGGCTGTGGTTCTTCTCGTGAGCACGCGCCTTGGGCCCTAGCGGATTACGGCATTAAAGCCATGATCGCCCCAAGCTTTGCCGATATTTTCTACGGTAACTCGATCAACAACCAAATGGTGCCCGTCCGCCTGAGTGAGCAAGAAGTCGACGCGTTATTTGACTACGTTGAAAACAACGAAGGCGCCGAGATCACCATCGACCTCGAAGCATTAGAAGTGCGCGCTAATGGGGAGACTTATTCGTTTGAAATCGATGAGTTCCGTCGTCACTGCTTGCTCAATGGTCTCGATAATATCGGTTTAACGCTACAACACGCGGATAAAATTGCCGAATACGAAGCGAAGATCCCAAGCTTTCTTAAATAATCGTCTTTTGACGGTTCAAAGACCGACAATGCGCTGCCAATCTTGGCGGCGCTTTTTTTATCAAAACTGAAGAGTATGGGACAGTCAAAGACAGTGAAACACAGTGTAAGACAGAAGCAAGATCACTGCGTTTCAAGATCGCTTCGCTCCAAGTGGCAAGAAAAAGACAAAGATAGTGGGACACAGTGTAAGACAGTCAAACACAGTATAAGACAGTGGAACACAGTGTAAGACAGTCAAACACAGTATAAGACAGTGGAACACAGTGTAAGACAGGAGCAAGATCACTGCGTTTTAAGATCGTTTCCTGTCTCAAGCGCAGCGAACTGTGTTTCACTGTTATTGACTGTCTTTCACTTTTTCTTTGAGCGAAGCGATCTTTTCCTGTCTCAAGCGAAAGAAAACCCCTCGCCGGCCGTTCTATATCTTTAACAAGACAACCCCAAATACCATCGCCGAATAGAGATAGCCCCTATGAGACTAGCCACACTATTGAGACTCCCCAAATTACTGCTTTGCTTGTTACTGCTTACCCCACTTTCTGCCTATGCCGCGCCCAAATCTGATCTTTGGGATTTTTGGTCTGATCACAATGCTCAATCAACGCAAAAAGTCGATCACAGCCAATGGCAAGCAATACTGACTCAATACGTCAAAACCGAGGGGGAACAGACCTACTTTCGCTACGGCGACATCAGCAGTCAAGACCGAAACGTCTTAACTCAGTACCTAAACCAACTCACGTCACTCGACCCTCGCGATTTAAACCGCGCCGAGCAATTCGCCTACTGGGTCAACCTTTACAACGCGTTAACCGTCAATCTGATTGTCGAGAACTACCCACTCAAGTCGATCACCAAACTCGGCGGCCTATTCTCGTTTGGCCCTTGGGATCAAGACATCACCCAAGTGGCGGGCCAAACTCTGACGCTCAACGACATTGAACACCGTATCCTACGCCCAATTTGGCAAGATTACCGTATCCATTACGCGGTCAATTGTGCAAGTATCGGTTGCCCTAACCTCTCTGCCACCGCCATCACAGCCGACAATACCGAGGCCTGGTTAACGACGGCAGAAAGCGAATTTGTTGCCAGTCAAAAAGCCATGTCGATACAAAAGGGCAAAAAAGTGATTTCGTCTATTTTCGTTTGGTATCAAGAAGACTGGGGTGGCCGCGAGCAGGTCAAGCGCTACTTAAGTGAAAAACGCCCCGAGCTCGCCAAGCAAAATGGCGACTGGGATGACGCCTACGACTGGGATTTAAACGTATGGCCAAAAGCGCAGTAAAGGCATCACCAGCCCGAAAATAAAAAAACGCGCCATACTCTGGCGCGTTTTTTATTTTTATTGACCACCTTGGCAAACTGGCCGAGGTTACGCGGCGTGCTCATTTATCGCGGCGTACTTAGTTGTCATAGATCACTTAGTTTCCATAAATCAATTAGTTGCCATGGCTCACTTAGCTAGCGCGGTGTTTTTTGATCATATCGTAGGCGTTTTGGATCTCTTGCGATTTTTCTTTCGCCACATTCATCATCTCTGGTGGCAAACCTTTGGCCATGAGCTTATCTGGGTGATGTTCGTTCATCAATTTGCGATAGGCACGCTTAATCGTTTTATCATCATCACTTTTATTGACGCCCAAGATTTGATAGGCACTGTCAAGCTGTCCTTGGTTGGGTTGCTGACCAAAACCGTGCGAAGAAGAACCGCCCGCCCCTTGCTGATGAAAGCCCTGCTGCTGTTGAAAGCGAAACGCCGCCATATAACGGGCCAAACGCGCCTCGAGATCGCGAGCCGAAAAACCGAGCCCCTTGGCCACCCGTTGCAACACGTCGCGCTCACTCGGGTGTAAATCACCGTCGGCAAACGCCGCTGAAATTTGTAGCTCTAGGAAAAATTGCAACAAATCATAACGGCTGTTGGTCGCTTGTTTGACGCTGGCTAAGGTCTCTTCGAGCGGGAAATCACTTTCTTTACCGGCGCGAAAGGCGGCTTGAGCGGCACTGCGCTGCTCACCGTGCAGGTTCATGCGCTCCATCATCGCACTGGCTAATTGGATCTCTTCGGCCTTGACCTGACCCTTTGATTTGGCCACGTGCCCCATGACCGAAAATGCCGCGTTAAAAAAAGCACTTTGTCGCTCTGCCTGATTAGGGCCGCCGGCAAAACTGCCCGGATTAAACCCCGCGCTGCGGCTCATGCCTTTGTCGAACTGATGACCGATAAAACATCCCAATGCCGCACCGATTACGCCACCGAATAAAAAGCCAAAAAAGGCCCCGAGCAATTTACCAAAAATCTGCATCTTACCTACTCTATCAATGAATTTTTTCCGCCTATTGCGGTCTTATTTTAGCCGTGTGTCAAACCATGGTTCAACGAGCCATCGCAATGGCTTCCGATCATAGAGACCACAGCACCCGTAAAAAGTGTCAAAATGCGTTGCAGTACTGACTCATTCAAAAGTGAATACCGCTTTTTGATCGCGATGGCGAGCGAGATGACAATCTTGACACTGAGTTTGTTACACTTTCTTTTTTGCCTGACTTTCGGCCTCTAGACTGGCCAAGCCATGGACGCCAGAGAAACAACACAAGGCGACAACGTATCAATGCTGGCGTTAGACAGACCAACGCCGGCAAAAGAACAAGGCAGAAAGCATAGCACGAACACCGCTTGTGATGCGCCTCTAACTTCTGTGCTTTGTGATTTTATGGACAACAAATGATAATGATTAAATGGGGTTTATAGTGCCGATAGCAATGAAATCCTTTATCATGGATAATTATGACAACCATCTGGCAGATCTCGCCATCTAGCAGTAGTGACACAGGAAAGTTCAATCCAATGCGACAATTTACCCGCACAGTATTAGCGGCCTCAATAAGCTACGCCTTGTTCGTGCCTGCAACCCACGCTGAGTCTTCTAAAGACTCAAACACGATGAAATCCACTCAGTCGACCTCGAGTAGTAGCGATGATCTCAACCAAGAAGTGGTGATCACCTCCGATAAACTCGAAGCCGTCAATGGCGACAAAGCGGTTTATTCAGGTAACGTCAAAGTGACACAGGGCAAAAAGTCCATTGCCGCCGATACCATGACCTTGCACCAACAAGACAACGTCGCAGTGGCTGAAGGCAACGTAAAAATGACCGATGGCAATGTAGAAGCCACCTCGGACAAGGTCACCAATAATCTCAACGACGACACGTTTTCACTAGAGAACACCCAATACCAATTCACCTGTCAGCAAGGCCGCGGGGAAGCCGCCTACATCGCCAAGACAGGCCAAGCCATGTACGAACTGGAAGATGGCTCTATCACCTCTTGCCCAGAAGGCGATGACTCATGGCGCTTGGTCGCCTCCGACATCAAAGTGGATCAAGACGAAGAAATGGCGACCTTGATCAACCCGCGTTTTGAAATTTTAAATGTCCCGGTCGCCTATTTCCCTTATTTGACCTTGCCGATTGGCGAAACGCGCAAGTCCGGATTTTTATTCCCTTCGGTGTCTTATGGCTCCGACGACGGCTTTGAAACTGAAGTTCCCTATTATTGGAACATCGCCCCTAATTTAGATTTGACCTTCACCACCCAATACATTCAAGAGCGCGGGGTCAAATACAACGCCGATTTTCGTTACTTGAGTTCCTCGTTTGGCGAAGGGCAGATCAGCGGTGAGATCATCAACGCCGACAGCAACTACGACGATGAGCGCCGCTGGGCAATGCAATTTGAGCATTCAGGACTTCTCGACAAGCACTGGCTCCTCGATGTTGATTATTCGAAAGTCAGCGACAACGATTACTTTCAAGACTTCTCAACCGATATCGGCAGCCGCGACGAAGGTTACTTGACCCAATCTGGCACCATCGCTTATCGCAGTGCGAATTGGGATGCGGCGCTAAAAGTGAAAGACTTTCAAGTGCTAGAAGATGATACCGAACCGTATCAAATGGCGCCGCAGTTGGCGTACAACTACTATGTTCCCCTGACTCGCCATCTCAATTTCGACGTCAAATCGCAAGCGACGCGCTTTATCATCGACGATGCCAGTCAACCCGACGCCACGCGTTTGCACATCGAGCCTGGGTTTACCATTCCGCTCAACAGCACTTGGGCAACCTGGACCACAGAAGCGCGCTACTTAAGTACTTACTATCACCAAGACATCGATAACATCACTGATAGTACGCTCCAGGGCGAGCTTAGCAGCGAAGTGACGCGCAACATCCCTGAGTTTCGCAGCCATGCCGGTATTTACTTTGAGCGACCGCTGGATTGGTTTGGTGGCTACACGCAAAGTTTCGAACCGCAAGTGCAGTATTTGTATATCAAAAACACCGACCAAAGCGACATTTACAACTACGATACCACCATTTTGCAAACCGATTATTACGGCCTGTTTCGCGATCGCAAATACAGCAGTATCGACAAGATCGCCGCTGCAAATCAAGTCAGCTACGGTGCCACAACCCGTTTTTACGACAGCGACTACAAAGAGCGAGCGAATATCGCCTTTGGTCAAATTTACTACATCGACAAAGACACCAAGATCACCGACGATGATGACGCATCAAGCTACTCTTCTTGGGCGGTCGAAGCGGATTTCAACTTCAGCGATAACTTGTTCTACCACGGCGGTGTTCAATACGACGTCGACGGCCGAGCCATGCAGCTCGCCAACAGCACCATTGAATACCAAATGCCCAAGGGGTTTGTGCAGGCCAACTACCGCTACGTCAGTCTCGATTACATCGAAGACAACCTCAGCTATGACGATTACTCCACCATCACCAGTGACGGTATTTCGCAAGCGGGCTTAGTGGGCACTTACCAAATCACCAACCGCTGGTCGACCGCCGGTCAGTACTACTACGACACGACCGAGCACGTCAGTATGGAATGGCTCGCCAGCGTCAAATACAGCTCTGACTGCTGGTACATGACGGTGTCTTATTCGAAACAGCTCACCGGTTGGGATGGCGACACCGTCGGCGGAACCAGCCACGCGGAATACGACAACAATGTGGGTATCAACTTTGGTATCCAAGGCTTTGCCACCAACAAACGCAACGAAAGTGCTCAGAAAATGCTCGACGATTCGGACATGTCTATCGAATACGGCCGACCGTTTTATCTCAGTAACTAATTTTTTAACCATTGGCAAAGATGGCCAATGCCACCCAAGAAGTAATGGGAAGACTCAATGAAAATAACCAAATTGCTGCTTTTATCCCTTGCGTGCTCTTTTGGCGCTTTCGCCGCCCCGCAAGAACTCGATCGCGTTGCGGTCGTCGTCAATGATGGGGTCGTACTCCAAAGTGATATCGACACCTCGCTAAAATTGCTGCAAGTCAATGCCAGAGAGCAAAATCAATCCTTGCCAGCCCTCTCGGTGCTGCGCGAACAAGTTCAGGACAAACTGGTTCTCGACACGTTACAAGCGCAAGAAGCCAAACGCATTGGCGTGAGTATCGACGATCAAGATCTCGACAAAGCCATCGCCTCGATCGCTGAAAACAACGACAAAAGCGTGCCGCAATTGTTACAAGAGCTCAATGACGCCGGGATCAGCACCCGCGAGTTTCGCCAACAAGTGCGCCGGGAAGTCGAAGCCAACGAAGCGCGTAATGCCTTGGTTCGCCGCCGCATCAATATCATTCCCGCCGAAGTCGATAGCCTGGCCAAAGTGATGAGTGAAGAGAGCGATAAAACCGTCCAATACCGCATTGAACACATTCAACTGCGCGCAGACGAAACCAACAAAAGCGAAGTCGAAGCCAAAGCCGAAGACTTGGTGGCTAAGCTCGAGCAAGGCGCTAACTTCAAAGAACTCGCCTACACTTACTCCAAAGGTCCCAAAGCGTTAGAAGGGGGCGATTGGGGTTGGATGCGCAAAGAAGAAATGCCCACCATCTTTGCCGATCAAATCAGCTTGCCGAGTAAAGGGGCCATCATCGGTCCTTTTCGCAGCGGTGTTGGCTACCACATTTTGAAAATTGCCGATATAAAAGGCCTGCAAACCGTCTCCGTGACCGAGGTCAATGCCCGTCATATTTTGATTAAACCCACCATCATTTTAAGTGATCAAGGGGCGCAAAAAGAGCTGAAGACCTTGCGCAGCGAAATCGAAAGTGGCGAAGCGAGTTTTGGTCAACTGGCGAGTAAATACAGCCAAGACCCAGGCTCTGCCGCCAAACAAGGCAACCTAGGCTGGCAAACCCCAGATCTTTACGTGCCAGAATTTAAACACCAAGTCGAAACGCTCCCGGTGGGTGAGATCAGCGAACCGTTTAAAACCGTACACGGCTGGCACATCGTGCAAGTGATCGAGCGCCGCCAAGTCGACAAAACCGAATCGGCGATGAAAAACCGCGCTTATCAATTGTTGTTTAGACGCAAATTTAACGAAGAAGCGACCGCTTGGACACAAGAGCTCAAAGCCGGCGCCTATATCGAGAACATTGGATCGGACGAAGAATAATGGTATTAGCTAACCCCCAAACCTCAGTCAAACGCATTATCGTCACCGCAGGCGAACCGGCGGGGATTGGCCCAGACTTAGTGCTCGACCTGTCAAAACAAGACTGGCCACACCAAGTGGTCGTGTGTGCCGACAAACAATTGCTGGCCGAGCGCGCCGACCAACTCGGTATTTCGGTCTCTTTGCTGGATTACGATCCCAACCAAGCCGCCAAACCACAGCAAGCGGGCACCCTACAAGTGGCGCACATCGCGATGGCCGAGCCTTGTACCACGGGTCAATTGAATGAAGCCAATGGCGGATACGTGTTAAAAACGCTAGAATACGCCGCCCAAGGCTGTATGAATGGCGAATTTGATGCTATTGTCACCGGTCCAGTGCACAAAGGGGTGATCAATCGTTCGGGCGTTGCCTTTAGCGGCCATACCGAGTTTTTTGCCGAGCAGTCCAATACCCCGCTGGTCGTCATGATGCTGGCAACCGAAGGATTAAGAGTGGCGTTAGTCACTACGCACATCCCTCTGGCGTACGTATCGAAAGCCGTGACCAAAGAGCGGCTCACCGCCATCATCGATATTTTGCATCGAGATATGGTGGAAAAGTTCGCCTTGCGCGAGCCCAAGATTTACGTGTGTGGACTCAATCCGCACGCCGGTGAAGATGGCTGCCTCGGTTTCGAAGAAATCGACACCATCACACCAACATTACAACAACTTCGTGATGAAAAAGGCTATCACCTCGTCGGTCCATTGCCGGCCGATACCATTTTCAATCACAAATATTTACAAGACGCTGATGTGATTTTAGGCATGTATCACGACCAAGTCTTACCGGTACTCAAGTACAAAGGCTTTGGTCGCTCGGTGAACATCACCTTGGGATTGCCTTTTATTCGCACCTCCGTAGACCATGGCACCGCACTGGACTTAGCGGGAACAGGTCAAGCTGATACAGGAAGTTTCCATACGGCACTGCGTCACGCAATCGAACTGGTAGAGAATAAACAATGAGAAATGATGTCCATCTCGGACACAAAGCGCGTAAACGTTTTGGTCAAAACTTTTTAAACGATCCGTACGTTATCGACGGCATCGTATCGGCAATTAACCCCCTGCCCGGGCAAAATCTGTTGGAGATTGGCCCAGGTCTTGGCGCCTTGACTGAACCTGTTGGCCGCGAAGTCGATAAATTTTCCGTCATCGAATTGGATCGCGACCTCGCCGAGCGTTTACGCCACCATCCAGAATTGGCCGACAAGCTGACCATCCACGAAGGGGATGCGATGAAGTTCGACTTTTCCCAGTTGGTGCAAGAAGGCAACAAACTGCGTGTATTTGGCAACTTGCCGTACAACATTTCAACGCCTTTGATGTTTCACTTGTTTGAATACCATCAGCACATTGAAGACATGCACTTCATGCTGCAAAAAGAAGTCGTCAATCGCTTGGCGGCCGGCCCGGGCTCCAAAGCCTATGGTCGCCTGACTGTTATGGCGCAGTACTTTTGCAAAGTGGTACCGGTTCTAGAAGTGCCACCGACCGCGTTTGTGCCACCGCCAAAAGTCGACTCAGCTGTAGTGCGTTTAGTGCCTTATGAAACCTTGCCACACCCAACCACGAGCCTCACTTGGCTAGAGCGCGTGTGCCGCGAAGGTTTCAACCAAAGGCGCAAAACCGTGCGCAATTGCTACAAAGGCTTGATGTCGCAAGAGACACTCGAAGGCCTGGGTATCGACACCAGCATGCGCCCGGAATCATTAACACTGGAGCAATTTGTCGCCATGGCGAACTGGTTAGACAAACAACATTAATCACTCAAAAAGGTGCCCACGGGCGCCTTTTTCTTGGTTTTTACTACTTTCTTAGTCTTTACCACAATGTCAAAGGAGCGGTTATGGAATGCCCACAACCTTGCATCAAGGTACAAGTACAAACGAGATACATCCCCGAACAATCCAACCCAGACAGTAAGCACTATGTGTTTGCCTACTTTATTACCATCAAAAACCTCAGCCAACAGCGCGTACAGCTGATCAGTCGTCGCTGGCTGATCACCGATGCCAATGGCAAACAAATCTCAGTAGAGGGCAATGGGGTGGTCGGCAAACAACCGGTGATTTTACCCGGTGATGAATACTCCTACAGCAGCGGCACCGCGATAGAAACCCCGGTCGGCGCCATGCAGGGACACTACATCATGCACGACGACCACAATCGGCCTTTCACGGCAGAGATTGAGGCGTTTCGTCTCGCCATTCCCAACATTTTAAATTAATCCGAAGGCAAAGCATTAGCACGTTATGGCAAATTACATTATCGGCGATATTCAAGGCTGTTATGCTGAATTTCGCGCCCTATTAGCACAGGTTAATTTTGATCCACAACAAGATACCCTTTGGCTGGCCGGGGATCTCGTCGCCCGTGGCCCGCAATCGCTGGAAACGCTGCGCTACGTCTACAGCATCAAAGACAGTGTGCGTACGGTGCTGGGCAATCACGATCTGCATTTGCTCGCCACCGCCCTTGGCCTGTTTAAAGCAAAAAAGAAAGACAAAACCGCCCCAATTCTCGACGCCTATGATCGCGATGGTTTACTCAATTGGCTGCGTCAACAACCTCTGTTACAAGAACACCCCGAGTTTGTCATGACCCACGCCGGCATTTCTCCTGCATGGGATTTAGACACCGCTAGGCGCTGTGCCCGTGAGGTCGAACAAGTGCTGTGCAGCGACGATTGGCCTTGGCTCATTGAGCATATGTACCAAGACCAACCGGATCAGTGGCAGGCTTCATTAACTGGCATTGAGCGCTATCGTTACATCATAAATGCCTTTACCCGTATGCGCTTTGTCACCACAAACGGCGCTTTGGATATGGCGTGTAAACTGCCGCCCGAGCAACTGACAGACCAAGCCTTAATGCCCTGGTTTGATTACCCGCAGCGCATACCGCTAAGCAAACCGGTGTTATTTGGCCACTGGGCGGCGCTCGAAGGTCATCACGGCCAGCAAGAAATCGGTCTCGACACCGGCTGTGTGTGGGGTAACTGCTTAACCCTGCTACACTGGGAAACAAAAACCCTCTATCAGCAGCCCGCCATAGAGGGTTAAAAAGCCGTCAACATGTGGTGTTCAACATGGCAACTAATGCGCTTTACGAGTGAATCCCTATTGCGATGACTCACTCGTTGTACGAGATAGGATCTCAAAGCGCATGGCATATTGATTGCGCTCATCGGCGTCGTGTTGATCTTGTTCGATCACCTGCCAACCTTCGCCCCAATCGGGAAAATAAGTATCGCCATCGACACTGGCCTCAACATGCGTCAAATACAAATGGGTCGCCAGCGGTAAGAAGGCTTGATAAATTGTGCCGCCTCCAATGATCATCACTTCTTCAGCATCTTTAACCAGCTCAAGTGCTTGTTGAGTTGAAGCCACGACTTCTACCCCTTGGATCTGTTTTTGTGGGTCGCGGCTGATCACTATGTTGCGTCGCCCAGGTAACGGCCGGCCAATCGATTCAAAGGTTTTGCGCCCCATCACAATCGGCTTGTCTAATGTGCGCGATTTAAACCATTTAAAATCGGCCGGTAAATGCCATGGCATCTGGTTGTCGAGACCGATAACGCGATCGTTTGCCATTGCGGCGATCAAACTGATTTTCATTATTTATCCTAAACTTCCGAGGGGTTGATGTCGAACTATACAATCGGTTTACGGCGGTAAAACAGCAGCCCAGGCACCGCCAACCCTATCGCCAAGCCCGCGATAATAAACATGGCCTTAATAAAGTTCTCCATGCCTATCGCCATCAGCTCTGGCGTATAGCCCGCGCGATTGATTTCCACTAAAGCGATCATGGCTTTAAAAGCAAACACACCGGGAAACATCGGTATCAAAGCCGCGACCGTCACCACCTTGGGGTGGGCCAAAAGTCGTTGAGACCAATAAACGCCCAGTAGGCTCACCAAGGTAGCGGCAAAAAAGGTGGCCCACTCGATCGGGATCCCGGTATTCATTAACACATAACGCGTACCGTGGCCAAGTGCACCGCCAATGGCGCACAACTTCAGCGCCTGCAGCG
Organism: Vibrio sp. HB236076; assembly: GCF_040957575.1. Taxonomy (NCBI): domain Bacteria; kingdom Pseudomonadati; phylum Pseudomonadota; class Gammaproteobacteria; order Vibrionales; family Vibrionaceae; genus Vibrio; species Vibrio sp. HB236076. The sequence continues at coordinate 621,548 of NZ_CP162601.1, read as the reverse complement.
GTACGTTAAACACCATGGCAAAGCCTACCGCAGGCACCGCGGCAAACACCATATCATTGAGTAATCCTAACAATAATTCCATCGTGTTTTTACCCCATCCAACTCCACACACCGGTTAAACTCATCGCACCAACAATGCCCAAACTGGTGGCTAAGGTCAGTAAAGTGGCCATAACGAAACGAGCGATGCCCATATTAATGTGACCTTTTAGCATATCAGCCACCGCGTTAATTAAGGGAAAACCCGGCACCAGCATCAACACCGATGAGGCCATCACTATGGTCGGTTGATTGCCAATGTCCAGCATCACCGCCTGCGCGGATACCAAGGTGGTAACAAACGCCGTGATGGCAAAGTTGAGTAAGGGGTTAAAGTGACGATGGGCAATTTCTTGTCTGACGTACATGCCGGCAGCCGAGGCGATAAAGGTCATGGCAAACACTGGCCAATCTCCCCCTGCCAAACGACTAAAGCAAGCACAAGATGCCCCGATCATGACAAGAACGAGCCAGCGATTGTAACGCTCAGGGCTGATCTCATTGAGCTTTTTCTGCGCCATCTCGTGATCGAGAAGCTGTTTTTCCATCATAATACAGATGCGTTGGATCTGAGTCACGACACGCATGTTGATCCCGCGATCGGCACAGCTTCTCGTCGTGGTCACACAGTGATCATCAATGCGAGTCGTCACGACTAAGGCATTGGCAGACAAAGCAATTTCAACATCCTCAATGCCACATGCCGCGCCCATACGACGCATAATATCACTGACCAGGGTACTCTCTGCCCCATGAGCAAGTAACCTCTGCCCCGCTTGGGCAATCAAACGAGAAATGGCTCGCTGCTTGCTAAACATGTTGATGATTACCTTATTATCTTAACTAAGCCAAAAGAGGGAAACACAATAGCATAGCAACACGGCCTTTCCCTGTCTCATGATGTCGCGATTTAACTATAAAAAAAAGCCGCAAACCTAAGCTTGCGGCTAATCAATATAAGGTTACTCGGATGCGATCACAAGCCGATGATTAATCACGAACGTATATAACGTGACCATCGTCTTCTTCGTCGTCCCAATCATCCCAATCGTCATCGTCTTCGGTGATGACATTGTTACCAGACATGGCGTCTTTGTGGTAATCGTCCCACATGAAGTCGACTTTCTCTTCTTCGCTCTGCTCCTCGCTCTCGCGCGGCATTTGCTCCATAAAGTCGGCTAATTTGTAGCAAAGCTCTTGCGTACCTTGCTTGTTAACCGCCGAGATCTTGTAGTAATCGCCTTCCCACGCCAACGCTTCTAGGATCTCTTGGATCTTCGCGTCCACTTCGTCTTCCGGCATCAAATCGACCTTGTTAAACACCAACCAGCGGGGTTTATTGGCCAATTTTTCACTGTACTGCTCAAGCTCATCAATAATGGTCAACGCATTTTGCGCCGGATCGCTTTGATCGATCGGCATGATGTCGATCATATGTAAAAGCACGCGACAACGCTCAAGGTGCTTCAAGAAGCGAATACCCAAGCCAGCACCATCGGCAGCGCCTTCGATCAAGCCAGGAATATCCGCCACCACAAAGCTCTTTTCCGGTACCACGCTGACCACGCCTAAGCTTGGGATCAAGGTCGTAAACGGATAATCCGCCACTTTTGGCTTAGCCGCAGACACTGAACGAATAAAGGTCGATTTACCCGCATTAGGCAAGCCCAGCATACCCACATCGGCGAGCAACAACAGCTCTAAACGCAATTCGCGTACTTCGCCTTTGGTCCCCATGGTCTTTTGGCGCGGCGCACGGTTCACTGACGACTTGAAGCGCGTATTGCCCAAACCGTGCCAGCCCCCTTTGGCGACCATGACTTTTTTGCCGTGTTCAGCCACTTCACCGACGATCTCATTGGTGTGGATATCCACGGCACGAGTCCCGACAGGAACGCGTAAAACCTTGTCCTGACCGCGTTTACCAGTACAGTTACCGCCACGGCCATTTTCGCCGCGACCACCGTCGTAAAAACGCTGAAAACGGTAATCGATCAAGGTATTGAGGTTTTCATCGGCTTCGATATAGACATCACCACCATCACCGCCATCGCCCCCATCAGGGCCACCTTTGGCGACGAATTTTTCGCGCCAAAAACTGACGACGCCATTACCGCCATCACCAGCTTGTACTTTAATTATCGCTTCATCAACGAACTTCATCTTTGACTCCGACTACTTCGCGAGTGTCTGCCCCATCACGTTGGGCAGAGAGATTCACTTTCCACGTTGTGATCACAGCCGACTCTGCGGCTATAACGTGGCTTGATTGTCGCTATTATAGCGTTAAACGCGCCATTGTGTGAATGTCACACAAGGTTCGCGACAATACAATTGACAGACCCGTAGCCCCAATAAGACGCTCACTAACTCGGTGATCATCTCTATCGACCACAGCGTTAATCAGGTTGCTATTATGACCTGCTAGACTGTCAACTGACGAAAAAAAAACCCCACCATGTTTGGCAGGGCTTTTGAATCTACTAGCTTAAAACTTAGTAATAATTACTCAGCTTCGATGCTAACAAACTTACGGTTCTTAGGACCTTTCACTTCAAACTTAACTTTACCGTCAGAAAGAGCGAATAGAGTGTGGTCTTTACCTAGGCCAACGTTGTTGCCCGCGTGGAATTTAGTACCACGTTGACGAACAATGATGTTGCCCGCTAGAACAGATTCGCCACCAAAACGCTTAACACCTAGGCGTTTGCTTTCTGAATCGCGACCGTTACGAGTAGAACCACCAGCTTTTTTATGTGCCATTGTTAAACTCTCCTATAGATTAAGCGTTAATACCAGTGATTTTCACTTCCGTGAACCACTGACGGTGACCTTGCTGCTTACGAGAGTGCTTACGACGACGGAACTTAACGATTTTAACTTTATCGCCACGACCGTGTTGTACTACTTCAGCAGTTACTTTACCGCCCTCTACTAGAGGAGCACCAACTTTAATGTCTTCACCGTTTGCAACAAGAAGAACTTTATCAAATTCAACTGTTGAACCAGTTTCAACGTCTAATTTCTCTAAACGAAGAGTTTGACCTTCGCTTACACGGTGTTGTTTACCACCAGATTGGAAAACAGCGTACATATTTTACTCCGCTTTTTCCGCACAGCCATATTTGCGTATTATTTGTGCAATGAGGGTGTGCGCTAAACTAATCATCAATAGGGCGCAGATTCTACGTCAAAGCCGGCAGGATGACAAGGGCTAATTGAAAAAAATTGGCGAAAAGCTAATCGCCGCTAAAAAGTGTCACAATCATGCCTTTATGGAAGGTATTAATCAATCCATTTTCGTGTATGATTCACCGATAAGACAAACAGATAAGCCTTGCAGGGTCTAACTTCTAGCTGGACGTATGATGGATTTTACTACTATCCAATCACTGACTGCCGACGACATGGCAAAAGTGAATAAAACCATTCAAGCCCAATTAAATTCTGATGTGAGTTTAATCAATCAATTGGGCTTTTACATTGTGAGTGGCGGCGGCAAACGACTTCGCCCATTGTTAGCGGTTCTCTCCGCCAAAGCACTGGGTTATCAGGGAGAGCACCACATCACCGCCGCGGCGTTTATTGAATTCATTCACACGGCGACATTACTGCACGATGACGTGGTCGACGAATCGGACATGCGCCGTGGCAAAGCAACCGCCAACGCGGCCTTTGGCAATGCCGCCAGCGTGTTGGTCGGCGATTTTATCTACACTCGCGCGTTCCAAATGATGACCGAGCTCGAGTCGATGAAGATCTTACGATTGATGAGTGAAGCGGTTAATGTGATTGCTGAAGGTGAAGTGTTGCAGCTGATGAACTGCAACGATCCCAATACCACCGAAGCCAGTTACATGCAGGTGATCTACTCTAAAACCGCGCGTTTGTTTGAAGCGGCGACGCAAATCGGCGCCATTCTCAACCAAGCCTCACCCGAGGTCGAACTCGCGCTGCAAAACTACGGCAAGTATTTAGGCACCGCGTTTCAATTGATCGATGACGTGATGGATTACGACGCCGATGGCGAGGCAATGGGCAAAAACGTCGGCGACGATCTCGCCGAAGGCAAACCGACTTTGCCACTGCTGCACGCGATGCACCACGGCAACGACCAGCAAGCGCAAATGATCCGCAAAGCGATCGAGCAAGGAAACGGCCTCGACAAACTGAGTGACATTCAGGCGGCAATGGCGCAAACCGGCGCCTTGGATTACACTCGCGATCGCGCCCAACTCGAAGCCAAAAAAGCCATTGCCGAACTCGACATTTTGCCAGAGTCTGACTACAAACAAGCGCTGATTGCCTTAGCGCACATGTCGGTTGAGCGCAGCAGCTAACACAGGGTTACTCTCGCTTATCACGACGCCATAAGGCTGCTAAGACCAAGGTATATCGCTGACCAAGGTATATCGCCGCTGAGACCACGCTTATTTCGCCGTCTCAGCGCGCTCTGGTTGGCGAGCAGCGAACCCTTTCCGCACAGAGATTAAGGTGCTTGATCTTAAATGCGCAATATTTTAAATGCGCAATGGCAGCTCACGACACCGCCAAGATGATGCGTTCTGGGCTTGAATGTGGCGACTGGTCTGGTAATGACGAAGACGACGCCTCATCGGCGGCCAATGCGTCGATGTCGACGCTGTGATGATCGTGATCGTCTTGGCAGATCAACACCTGATCAGCAGGCAACATCATCGCAAATGGCGCTTGATCACTCATGATCAGGACTTGAACATCACCGCGAGGATCGCTTGGATCGGCCACATTTTGGATCAAACCAAACCCCGCCGGGCAAAACACGTGTACGCCTGGTTGTAATTGAGCTTTATTCATCGTCACACTCCTCGTATCGGAAAGTCATCGCACTTTGTTGTGCTTGTATCACTGACGATACCGTTATTTCTGGGTTAGCCGATCATCACGGTGACGGCCTAAAGACACTCAACCGTTGCGTTACGCCATCGGTCGCCTGCTTTGACCTCACACCAGAGACAATCGTAGGTTGTCGCAATGGGTCACTCGCCCTTTAATACGATAATTGAGTGAAAAAGTTCGCGCGACAACCGGTTATGCTCTTACTCATGGCGCGAATCCATACCGCTAATCCATACCGAGAATCCCCGGCGCCATCGTAAGCGGGCTTTAGGCCCATATCACGGCATACCACCTCTTTGATTCTCCCTTAAATGGACTGCCTTGCTAAGCGGCAAATTGATAGCCCATTCCCATCTAACTCAAGAGAACACCAAAGCTCAATCTCATGGCAACCATGCTAAAAAACCCCATTCAACCGTTTGTCAGTAAATCTTTAGCGTTTGTCTAAAAAAACGCCAACTCAATAATCTTACCCATCCGATGAATCGTGTAAATACAGCGTATGAAAAAATGATCAATATCAAAGCAGTGGCTCAACAATGAGACAATAATGGTCGTGGAAGACAGCGAAACACAGTGTGGGACAGTGAAATACAGTATGAGACAGTGAAGCACGGTATGGGAAAGTGAAGCACAGCATGAAGTAGCGGAAGACATAAAAAAACCGACTCAGGCACCCCTCCGTCGTCGGTTTGACTTGGTATCCAATCTCGCGGCACGTCGCCGCGAGATATGAATTTTATCGCGTTGAAGGCGCAACAGCGGTGAACGCCACTGGTCGGCCCTCGCCCTTAATTGGCGAATTCAACACCTAAAGCAATGTCTTTGTTAAGCGTTTCTAACATGCTGTCGAGCGCCTGTTGCTCGAAATCACTCAAGTTGCCGTAAGGTAAAATGGTTTCAACACCGTCTTTACCCAATTTAACTGGTTGAGCAAAGAAAGGCGCGTGTGTGCCATCGCCTTCGACATAAGCACACTCAATCACCGAGGACTCACCTTGCAAGGCTTTGACCAGTGATAAGCCAAATCGACACGCCGCTTGGCCCATAGAAAGGGTTGCACTGCCGCCACCGGCTTTGGCTTCGACCACTTCGGTACCGGCGTTTTGAATGCGATGCGTTAACGCTGCAGTCTCTTCGTCGCTAAAGCTCACGCCCTCAACTTGAGACAACAAAGGCAAAATGGTCACGCCAGAGTGGCCGCCAATCACGGGTACCGACACCTGAGTTGGTGACAAGCCTTTTAGTTCAGCAACAAAGGTTTCTGCGCGGATCACATCAAGTGTGGTCACGCCAAATAGGCGGCGCTTGTCATAAACCCCGGCTTTTTTCAGCACTTCTGCTGCAATCGCGACCGTGGTATTTACGGGGTTAGTGATAATGCCCAAGCAAGCATTCGGACATACGGCCGCGAATTTTTCAGTTAATGACTTAACGATACCCGCGTTGACGTTGAATAGATCCGAGCGGTCCATACCCGGTTTGCGCGCGACACCGGCAGAGATCAACACCACATCTGCCCCTTCTAACGCAGGGGTTGGGTCTTCACCGCAATACCCTTTGATCGATACCGGAGTCGGAATGTGGCTCAAATCAGCGGCGACACCAGGGGTGACCGGGGCAATGTCATACAAAGCCAAATCCGTTCCCGCTGGCAGTTGATTTTTCAGTAGTAAGGCAAGAGCTTGACCGATGCCACCTGCGGCACCAATTACAGCAACTTTCATGTTTCATCTCCTAGAGAGGCTAATTATCATGGTTGATATCAAATAAGCGTGTCAAAAAGTGACGCCATTAGCGCAGGTCACTCAAAGACTCAAACTATAAAAACGTGTTTGTACGCTGAATCCGTCAACGACGCTGAGTCGGTCAACGGGTTGGGCATAAAAAGTCGGGTTGTCATTGGTTATCGCGCATTGATGTCGCAAATAACCGCATTGCATGTCTCGCTTGATACGGCAAAACCGCACGAAAAATACGGCGTAGATTTCATCGAGTGCGCGTAAAGCCTGCAACCGAGCAAAAAACGGGCAACGCTTTGCTACCGACACGAAACACGCCCAAACCAGCACGAGGCAAACTCAATGGCAATGCACTATTTGTTATCAAACGCTGCTTTTATCAGCAGCTCACCGCTCACGCTAACCAAAGCGCAGTGGGATTACAAATAAGCATGTGCAACTTTGAGAGCTAATGCACTTTATACCGTCAGTTTATTACCCAAAATGTGTTTCGACTCGTTTTCTGGTCGACCAAAGCGGTACTTTGCCTTGCTCTCAAGCCTGTTATTGTGCATAAGATTGCGCGGATATCGACGCAAAATGACTCATTTTAGCAATTATTCATTGCTAAATTTTGGAAAAAGTGAATAAATATGCGAAAATGAAATTATTACTTAAGCCTTGAGTCCCTTTTGCTATGCGTAATTCAGATAAACAAGATCAACTTATTCGCTCCTTTAAAGCCCTGCTAAAAGAAGAGCGATTTGGCTCGCAAAGCGAGATCGTCGATGCACTAAAACTTGAAGGTTTTGAAAGCATTAACCAGTCAAAAGTGTCACGCATGTTAACCAAATTTGGCGCGGTTCGCACTCGAAATGCGAAAATGGAGATGGTTTATTGTCTGCCCGCCGAACTTGGCGTGCCCACGGTGAGCAGTTCACTGAGAGAATTGGTGCTCGACATCGACTACAACCAAGCGCTGGTTGTCATTCACACCGGCCCTGGCGCCGCACAATTGATCGCGCGACTGCTCGATTCACTGGGCAAATCAGAAGGGATTCTCGGGGTAGTTGCAGGCGATGACACCATCTTTATTACCCCCACATTGTCTATCACCACCAAAGCATTATGCCGCTCTGTCAGTGAGTTGTTCGATTATCACGGCTAGTCATGCTTAGGCATTATTCATGCAATTAAATGCATTTATCACAGTGGGTTTTGCACACGGTTTGTGCAAAACTCGCCTATCGTCTAAGTTATTGATAAAACGAAATAGTGACTCAAATCACATTTTTAGTTTTTATGGCAAAAGCCCCCAAAACAAGATAACAAATTGAAATTTAAATAAAAACTTCCCTTTTTCGTCTAAATCGTTCCTTCCTGAGCTAGTTTTTATCACTATTATTAGCACTGACTGTATCATTTTATACCAATTCTTTTGGTATGATTCAGCCGAGTTTCTTATCAATGATTGATAGTAGAAACATGCCGTTTCCAGCAAGGAGACCTCTTAGCAGTGCACATTGTTTCGAGATAACGATTATTAAGGAAGGGAAGTTTATGGCATTTAAAAAATTGATCACGGCAAGTGCGATTGCCGCAGCGACCATGACTATGGGTTCTGTTCAAGCACAGGACTTCGTCACCATTGGTACTGGCTCAGTAACCGGCGTTTACTACCCAACAGGTGGTGCGATTTGTAAACTGGTCAATGCCGGTCGTAAAGATCACAACGTGCGTTGTTCTGTTGAATCAACGGGTGGTTCTATTTACAACGTCAACACCATTCGCGCCGGCGAGCTCGACTTTGGTATTGTTCAATCTGACTGGCAATATCACGGTTATAACGGCACCAGCAAATTTGCTGAACAAGGCCCTTACAAGAAGCTACGCGCGGTATTCTCTTTGCACACCGAACCGTTCAACATCATCGCTCGTAAAGACGCTGGTATCGATAACGTCTCTGACCTTGCAGGCAAGCGCGTCAACATCGGTAACCCAGGCTCGGGTGACCGCGCGACCATGGGTGTGGTCATGGATGCCATGGGTTGGACCAACGACAGCTTTAAACTCGCGTCTGAACTAAAAGGTTCTGAGCGTTCACAAGCGTTGTGCGATAACAAAATCGATGCGTTCATCTACGTAGTTGGTCATCCAAACGGTTCAATCAAAGAAGCCACCACTTCTTGTGATGCCAAACTGGTTCCTGCCACTGGCCCACAAATTGAAAAAATCGTGGCGGATCACCCATACTACACGACGACCAATGTACCGGCTGGCACTTACCGCGGTACAGAGCAAGACGTTCATAGCTTCGGTGTTGCCGCTACTATGGTGAGCACGACCGATGTTTCTGAAGACGTGGTGTACAACGTAGTAAAATCCGTATTTGAAAACTTCGACACCTTTAAGCGTTTGCACCCTGCATTCGCTAACTTGAAGAAAGAAGATATGATCAAAGACGGTCTATCCATTCCTCTTCATCCAGGTGCCGTGAAGTACTATAAAGAAATTGGTTTAATGAAATAAACCACTCGCCGACGAGAAGCCCGCCTTCTCGTCGAGCACCCTATCGTACAGCAATGTACACTATGACCCACTTATCACTGAGTGGGTTTGTAATTTCACGCTTTCTCTTTTTTGTCCCTTAAACACGGTTTTTCTATCAAGGAGCACAAAACAGTTCAATACCGAGAAAGCACAAGGATTGTTAAGGATACACCTCCATGACGACGAAAAATTCTCCGTCACAATTGACGCCAGCGGACGATGTCCAAGACATGGTCGCTCAGGCTGATACAGGGGCTCGCCATCCGGGCGGAATACAAGGGCGAATTTTGTGGTTCGTACCGTTGTGCTGGTCACTATTCCAACTGTGGTACGCTTCTCCTCTGCCATTCATTTTTGATTTTGGTGTGCTCAACGACACGCAAGCACGGTCTATCCACCTGATGTTTGCCATTTTCTTGGCTTTTACCGCCTACCCCGCTTTCAAACGTTCACCGCGAGACACCATCCCAGCCATCGATTGGCTCTTGGCACTGGCCGGCAGTTTTGCCGCCGCGTATATTTACATTTTTTACAACGAACTGGCCGACCGCTCTGGCGCCCCAACCCAATTCGACATCGTTGCGGCGGTAACGGGGATGGTTCTGCTGCTTGAAGCCACGCGTCGCGCGCTCGGTCCACCTTTGATGTGTGTGGCCGCGGTCTTTTTGCTCTACACCTTTGCTGGCCCTCACATGCCTGACGTCATTGCTCACAAGGGCGCTAGCCTTAACAAAGCCATGTCTCACCTGTGGCTTACCACCGAAGGGGTCTTTGGGGTTGCATTAGGCGTATCGACGTCGTTCGTTTTTCTGTTCGTTTTATTTGGCGCAATGCTAGAACGTGCCGGTGCTGGCGCCTACTTTATTAAAGTGGCCTTTTCACTGCTTGGTCACATGCGTGGTGGTCCTGCGAAAGCCGCGGTGGTCGCATCGGGTTTATCGGGATTGGTCTCTGGATCATCCATCGCCAACGTGGTCACCACAGGCACCTTTACCATTCCGCTGATGAAACGCGTGGGTTTCCCGGGTACCAAAGCGGGCGCTGTAGAAGTGGCAGCGTCGACCAATGGTCAGCTCACTCCGCCCATCATGGGGGCCGCGGCTTTCCTTATGGTCGAGTACGTGGGAATTTCTTACGTTGAAGTCATCAAAGCCGCGATTTTACCGGCGCTGATTTCTTACGTGGCCTTGATTTACATCGTTCACCTTGAGGCTTGTAAAGCTGGCATGAACGGCTTGCCGCGCCGCCGCACGGTCACTCTGGCACAAAGCTTGTTGTCGTTTATCTTCACCCTACTGGGCCTCTGTGCGATCAGCGCCGCCGTTTATTACGGTGTCGGTTGGACCAAACAGGCGTTTGGCGCAGCAGCAACCCCAATCATGGCTATTGCCTTGGTCGCCGTTTACGCCGCCCTGGTTCGCATTTCAGCGCGTTACCAAAAAGAAGGGGCCACTGAAATCGACGAAAACCTCACCGAGGTCCCTGATGTCGGCCCAACGGTCAAATCGGGCTTGCATTTCTTATTGCCGATTGTGGTTCTAGTTTGGTGTTTAACGGTTGAGCGTTTCTCTCCGGGCTTGTCCGCGTTTTGGGCAACGGTCTTTATGATCTTTATCTTGTTGACCCAACGCCCTCTAATGGCGCTGTTTAACGGTGAGAGCGATGTCAAAGGCTCGATTCGCCAAGGCATTGACGATCTGAGTGAAAGCTTGGTCAATGGCGCGCGTAACATGATTGGTATCGGCGTGGCAACAGCCGCTGCAGGTACCGTTGTCGGCGTGGTCACCTTGACCGGTATTGGCCTGGTGATGACCGACTTTGTCGAGTTCATCTCTGGGGGTAACATCATTTTGATGCTGCTGTTCACCGCCGTGATCAGTTTGATCCTCGGTATGGGCTTGCCGACCACCGCCAACTACATCGTGGTGTCGACCCTAATGGCACCGGTTATCGTCACCTTAGGTGCGCAAAGTGGCCTGATCATCCCATTGATTGCCGTACACTTGTTTGTGTTCTACTTTGGTATTTTGGCCGATGACACCCCACCGGTTGGCTTGGCGGCGTTTGCTGCTGCCGCAATTGCCAAATCTGACCCAATCAAAACCGGTATTCAAGGCTTTACCTACGACATTCGTACCGCCATTTTGCCGTTTATGTTTATCTTCAACACACAATTGTTGTTGATTGGTGTGGATTCTTGGTGGCACCTTGCCCTGACCATCTTCTCTGCCGTTACCGCCATGTTACTGTTCTCTGCCGCGACACAAGGTTGGTGGTTTACCAAAAACAAATGGTGGGAAACCGCTCTACTGTTGGTGTTGACCTTCTCGTTCTTCCGCCCAGGTTTTTGGTGGGACATGATCTACGAACCGACAAAAATCTCACCCGGAATTGAGGCAGCTCAAATTGTGGAGCAATTACCTGTGGGACAATCGCTTGAAATTCGCGTTGCCGGCATGACATTAGAAGGCGAACAAGTCGACAAAATTGTTAGCTTGCCGTTTGATGATCGTGCCACGACAGGGGAAGAGCGCTTGTCTTCTATGGGTCTAACCACTCGTGAAGATCAAGGTAAGCTAATCGTTGACCTGGTTGAATTTGGCAGCCCAGCCGAACAAGCTGGCGTCGATTTTGATTGGGAAATCGAAGCGGTCATTGTTGAAAACCCGCGTCCGATGAAAGAATGGGTCTTTGTGCCTTGTATCTTAATCGTGATTGCAATGGCAACACTTCAGCGCCGCCGACAAAAACGCCTAGCTTAATTGACGAGTTAACACACGTCACTCGCTTATCAACGCCCCACTACGGGGCGTTTTTTATTGCGCCTAACCAAGACGGCGACCGCCTCACTTATCTTGGTTAGGCATTGTCTAGGGTCATACCAAAGTGGTAAAAACTATGTATAAACACATTCTCGTTCCCGTTGATCTCAACGAAGAAGGCTTTGCCGATAAAGCGGTCCAACAAGCGGTGTGGCTCGCTAAGCAATCTCACGCCGAGCTGCATTTACTCACCGTGATGCCCGCGGTTCACATGCCCATGGTCGCCTCTTACTTTCCCAAGGAGGCAGAAGAAAAAATGGCCCGTGACTTAAACGATCACCTGTGCAGCTTTGCCGCCCAAAACATTGATGATGACGTGGTGTACCACACGTATGTCAGACGCGGCAAAGTGCACACTACTATCGTTGAATACGCGTATAAATTGGGCGCAGATTTAATTGTGATGCCCAGCCACAAACGCAATGCGATCAATCGAGTGGTGTTGGGCTCAGTGGCTTCTCAAGTCGTCGATCACTCCCCGGTCCACGTGATGGTGGTTAAGCCGCAGGGCTAACGCCCCGACCTTAAGTGCAAGACAGTGAAACACAGGGACAAGATCGCTTCGCTCCAAGTAGCAAGAAAGCCCCTAAGGAAGAATAGTATAAGACAGTGTGACACAGTGAAGCACAGTAAAGAACAGTGAAAGCGCATGATCACTTGGGGTCGGATTCGCTGGATCGCCGTACTCGCCACCGGCGTTGTACTCTTGTGGATCCGACCCCTGAATGTTTGTTCAAATAGTGAAGACAAGTAGCAAGTGGCAAGAAAAAGACTTAAAACCCAAACCGCTCGGTTTTGACCTTTCTTGCCACTTGAAGCGTAGCGACCTTGAATGTTTCACTGTCTTTCACTTTACCTCAACAGTGATTCTTAGCCATTAAGCTCATCACTTCTAGGGGTCGGATCCGCACAACACCGAGCACAAGGTCAGTCAATCTATCTCGCAAATCCGACCCCGTTTGAGTTAGAAAACGACTACCGACGACAGGACACCCATATATTTAATGACGTAAACATTGATGACTGTTTTGCAAATATAGGTCCTGAAAACATCGCTGCGGCTTAGAGCAAATACCGCAGATGTTACTCTTGTCTCAACCCTATGCGTTCCCACGCAGGAACATGGGAACGAGAAGAAATAGTCTGGTTTTGACCTTTCTTGCCACTTGAGCGCAGCGTCCTTGGAGCGAAGCGATCTTGCAGTAAAACGATCTTGAAGCGCAGCGACCTTTCTTTAAACTGTGTTAAGCGCAGCGGACTGTCTTACACTGTCTTACACTGTCTCACACTGTGTTTGACTGTCTTACACTGTGTTTGACTGTCTTACACTGTGTCACACTCTCTCACCCCGCCTCACACCACCACATTTTGTGGCGTGCCGGACAAAAACGCGTCGATGTTATCGAACAAAATCCCCGTCAACTTGGCAATGGCCGAATCGCTGCCCCACGCCACGTGTGGCGTTAACAACAAATTGGGCAAAGCTTGGTGTGCAAGCAACACGTGATCGCTCGGTGCCGGCTCTTGAGTAAACACGTCCATGCCCGCCCCGGCGATGTGCTGCTGTTTCAGGGCAGAGACTAAGGCATGCTCATCGACTAAACCGCCGCGACCGGCGTTGATCAAAATGCTGTGCTTGGGCATCAAGGCGAGTTCGTCTTCGCCAATCAAATGATGGGTGTCCTCATTTAAAGGGCAGTGTAAGCTGATCGCATCGGCCATGGACAACACTTGCTCAAAGGGTAAAAAGCCCTGGCGACAGTGCTTCGCGCCCTTGCGCTCAGCAAAAACCACATTCACGCCCAGCGCTTTAACCAAGTTGGCGGTGGCTTGGCCGAGCTCACCACTGCCAATGATACCCAGAGTTGAGCCGGCCATGTCTTGAATCGGGTGAGTAAAGAAACAAAAATGCCCCCCCTGCTGCCACACGCCTTTGGCAATGTCTTGATGGTAACCTTTGAGGTTGCGCTTTAACGCCAACAACATGGCTATGACATGCTCAGGCACCGAGCGTGTCGCATAACCGCGAATGTTGCACACGGTAATCCCCATCGCTTGGCAGGCGGCAATGTCGACATTGTTGTAACCCGTCGCGGCCACAGCGATCATGGTTAAATCTGGCAATTGCGACAGTAGCGCTTCATCCAGGACCACTTTATTGACGATAGCAACCTTTGCCCCTTGTAAACGCTCCACCACTTGATCTCTTGACGTCGCCGGATAACTCTGCCATTGATGCTCAACACTGAGAGTGGGTAAGGCAATATGGGCGGGAATGGTGTCTTGATCTAAAAAGACTATCTTGGGGACTGGCATAACTTCTCCTTGTTGAACAGCAACCATGCCCAGCTAAACCAACCCTAAATGAGGGGGCGACATGGCGCTGTGGTAGAAAAAACGACTCGAGGGCTCGATCACCACAAAGGGCGCTGCTCTCTAACTCGACACTAACTGTTTGTAATCTGGTAACTGGCGCGGTTGAGTGGTGTGCTCCATTAACACGGCCTGTGCATCAGGAAAAAAGTCACACTCAACAAATGCCTGGCTCAAGTGTTCACTTCGTGGGTGATAAAAAGTTAACTCGGCCGCGTGCAATTGCAAACGTTCAGAAAAGGCGTACGCGTCTTCGTGCGCATAAAACTCATCACCGACAATCGGATGCCCAAGCGCCATCATGTGCACTCTAAGTTGATGTGAACGTCCGGTAATGGGCAACAATCTCACCACCGCCGTTTGCGATTCTTGCACCATAAGCTGATAACGGGTTTGCGATGGCTTGCCCTGCTCAGAGCAGACTTTTTGTCGCGGCCGGTTGGGCCAGTCGCAAATTAACGGCAAATCGACGATGCCCTCAGGCTCTGCCAATTGGCCCCAAACTCGAGCGTAATAGACTTTTTGCGGCAAGCGATATTGAAACTGTTTTTTGAGCGCCCGCTCCGCTTGTTTGTGTTTGGCCATGAGCATCAACCCTGACGTCGCCATGTCTAACCGGTGCACCACTTGCACGTCGGGGTACAACTCAACCATCCGGCTCCACATACTGTCGTAATGCTCTGCGGCGCGACCAGGAACCGACAGTAACCCCGCCGGCTTATCCACCACCACGATGTCTTCGTCTTCAAGCACAATACGAACGGGGGTCATCGGCGGCGTATAAGATTGCATAGCCATAAATATCCTCAATTAGTAACAGTGAAATAATATGGCTTTTTAGGCATTTTTTGGCATATTTCACTAAGAAGTTTTCAAAAGTCAAAAGCTCTTGCTTATTGTGTCCATTCTAATTGACAGCTTAGTCAGATGTCATCATTATGTCGTGCTTGACAAGTAATAAATGGTCAAAATAGGCCATGTCAATCCCCGCCGTGCGACAATCGGCACGCAATCTTCGCGCACATCATGAAATATCGGTAGTATGGATACCCAGTTTGGTTGTTAACCTACCCCAGCTTTGATGCCAACAAAGTGGCGGGACTCGACCCTATTCCTGATGACAACGGTGATTGCCTTTTAACCCGCACGGCTTGCCAAAGATCAAAAGCACAACATAACAGGAACGAGTATGGAAAATACGGCCGCGTATTCCTCCGACAAGCCAGACACCTTCAAAACCTTGCTTCGCTCATTGGGGCCAGGGATCATGATGGCGGCGGCTTCTGTCGGTGGATCTCACTTAGTAGCATCAACCAAAGCTGGCGCCATTTACGGCTGGCAATTGGCAGGCTTGATCTTATTGGTCAACCTATTTAAATATCCCTTCTTTCGCGCTGGGGTACAATACACCATCGGCACACGAGACACTCTTGTTCAAGGCTATGCCAAACTCGGCCGAGTGTACCTCATTGTGTTTGCCGTACTTACCACGATTTCCGCGGTGGTCAATACCGCAGCCTTAGTGCTGTTCAGTGTGAGCTTATTGCGCTTTTTCATCCCTTTTGATGTCTCCACTGTCACCTTGAGTATCGGTATCATTGGCGTTTGTTTGACCATCCTGTTCGCCGGCCACTACAAAGCCCTCGACAGCTTGTCGAAACTCATCATGGTGTCCCTGTCGATTTGTACCATTATTGCTGCCGCGATCGCCTTTAACCAACACGCCGCCACTGCGGTTGTGGTAGAAAATCCATCGCCGTGGACCTTGGCCGCCATTGGCTTTATCGTCGTCACCATGGGTTGGATGCCGGCGCCTATCGAGGTGTCCAGTTTGACATCCGTATGGCTAAAAAGTCAGTGTAAACAGCAGCGCGTCACCCCGCGTTCAGCCCTATTTGACTTTAATATCGGTTACGTCACCACCGCGATTTTGGCGATTGTCTTTTTGTCATTAGGCGCTTTGGTGCTCAATGGGTCTGGGGTTGAATTGTCTAAATCCGGCGTTGGTTTCTCTCAACAATTGGTCAGCATGTACTCATCGACCATCGGTGAGTGGGCACGTCCTCTGATTTCTGTGGTCGCTTTCTTCTGTATCTTTGGCAGCACCATTACCGTTATTGATGGTTACTCGCGCGTGATTGCCGAATCACAACGCCTCATCATGCGCAAAGACAGTCAATCACAAAGCACCAGCTTCATGTGGATGCTGATCGTCTCTGCGGTGGCCTTGGCGATTTTGACCTTCTGGGCATCAGCGTTACTGCCTATGCTCAACTTTGCCATGATTTTGGCCTTTATGACCACCCCAGTCTTTGCTTTGCTCAACTACATCTTGGTGACCCGTACCCCACTGCCTGAAGAGTTGGTCATGGGACCGAAGATGAAAATGCTGTCGATCGCCGGTTTGATTTACTTGTTTGGTTTCTTAGCCTTATTCATTTGGTGGAAGTGGTTGATGTAATACCACTCCAATAAAAAAACCAAACGAAAAAAAACCGCCAACGGCTTAACCGTTGGCGGTTTTTTATCGCTATAGCGCAGCGCTCTGTAGGCGATTAATTGTGAGAAACGACAATCAAGCGCAACGAATCAAGCTGATAATCGGCCGACTCTATAAAGCGTGTCGACTCAGAAATTTGCTCGGCGATCAGAGTAAGCTCATCCTCGCGAATATTCGGGTTCACGGCTTTTAACGCTTGTAATCGCTCAAGCTCCGCACCCAATTGATCGGTCATTTTGCTCATCGCCTGAGCTTTGATGTCGGCAACTGGGCCTGCCATCAAGCCTTCACTTTGCTCAATGAGGTGATGCACTTGGGTTTGCACCGAGCTCACCAATTTATTGGCAATGTGACGGCCAACCGGGCTCAGTTGGCGGTTAAAGCTTTCAAACTCAACCTGCGCCGATAAATCATTGCCCTTGGCGTCCATCATCATTCGCACTGGCGTGGTGGGCAAGAAACGGCTCAGCCCTAAGCGTTTTGGCGCTTGGGTTTGCACCGTATACACCAACTCGAGCAGTAAGGTCCCTACGGGCAACGCCTTGTTTTTCAGTAGCGATACCGCCGATGTCCCTACGCCTTCACTGAGCAATAAGTCGATCCCACCTTGGATCATCGGGTGTTCCCAGCTCAAAAAGTGCATGTCTTCACGAGACAAGGCCGTATCGCGATCGAAGGTCACCGTGGCCCCTTCATAAGGCAGGCCGGGGTAGCTTGGCACCAGCATGTGCTCGGCCGGCGTTACCACAATGGCATTTTCGCCTTTGTCGTCTTGGTTTAGGCCAATGGTGTCAAACAGGCTCAATGCGAAGCTGACCAAATTGGTATCGCCATCGCCGACAGCAATTTGATCGACAATCTGCGTGGCTTTATCACCGCCGTTAGAGTGCATCTCTAGCAGGCGATCGCGCCCTTGCTCCATCGCTTGCTTGAGCTCTTGATTGATCTCGTTCGACTTAGCAATAATATCCGCCAGTTCACTGTGATCCCCAGACGCCAGCATCGCGACGAGTGGTTCGCGGAATTGATCGTACACCAAACGCCCCGTTGGACACGTTTGAGCAAAGGCATTGAGGCCGTGGTGATACCACTCAACCAACACTTGCTGCGCCGTGCCCTCTAAATAAGGGACGTGAATGTCGATATCGCGCTGCTGACCAATGCGATCTAAGCGGCCAATACGCTGCTCGAGCAAATCCGGGTTAAAGGGCAAATCAAACATCACCAATTGGTTGGCAAATTGGAAATTGCGACCTTCTGAGCCAATTTCGCTGCAGATCAATACCTGAGCGCCGCCTTCCTCTTGGGCAAAGTAAGCCGAGGCTTTATCGCGCTCAAGAATCGACATGCCTTCGTGAAAGACCGTGGCTCTCACCCCTTCACGCTCGCGCAGCGCCTGCTCAAGTTGCAACGCCGTGCTGGCACGTGAGGCGATCACCAAGATTTTTTCATTGCGCTTGGCGAGAATCTTTTCTAGTAACCAGTTGACTCGAGTATCAAATTGCCACCAGCTCGACTCATCGCCTTCAAACTCTTGGAACAACTCTTCTGGGTAGAGATTTTTTAATGCGCGCGCTTCAGGCGTCATTTTGCCACCCAGCATGCCCGCTACCCGCATCGCCGTCGTGTACTGGCTCGGAATGGGCATCGGCAATAAATGCACACGGCGTTCAGGAAAGCCCTGAATGCCAGCGCGGGTGTTCCTAAACAGCACTCGGCCGGTGCCGTGGCGATCCATCAAGTTATCGATTAAGCTCTGGCGCGCCGCATTTTGTCGCGCTTCATCGTCGCTTTCTAACTCGGCAAACAACACGTCCGCTTGCTCGCCCAAGAGCGATTCAATCTTGGCTTTGCCATCGGCATCGATGGCTCGGCCAGAAAATAGCCCAGCAATCGACTCCGCCACCGGTTGGTAGTGCTGCTCTTCTTCGACAAACGCCTCAAAGTCGTAAAAACGATCCGGGTCGAGCAAACGCAAACGCGCAAAGTGACTCTCTCGGCCAAGTTGCTCAGGTGTTGCCGTGAGCAACAGCACCCCTGGCGTCGCTTCGGCAATCGCTTCAATCACTTGGTACTGGCGGCTCGGCTTTTCTGGCGTCCACTCAAGGTGGTGCGCTTCATCGACCACCAAGAGGTCCCAGTTGCCTTCAACGGCCTGCTCAAAACGCTTGCGGCTCTTGCGCAAAAAGTCCAAAGAACAAAGCACAAACTGTTGGGTTTCAAAGGGGTTATCGGCTTCGGCAAAGGCTTCGACACAGCGCTCTTCATCAAAAATAGAAAAGTGCAAATTAAAGCGGCGCATCATTTCAACCAGCCACTGATGCTGCAGGGTTTCAGGCACGACGATCAGCACGCGTTCGGCACGGCCGAGCAAAATTTGCTGATGAATGATCATGCCCGCTTCAATGGTTTTACCCAACCCCACTTCATCGGCCAATAACACGCGGGGCGCGTGGCGGCGGCCAACTTCGTGTGCGATGTACAACTGGTGAGGGATCAAACCTGCACGCATACCGCACAACCCGCGCATTGGGCTTTGGTGTTGCTGATATTGATTGTTCAGTGCGCGATAACGCAAAACAAAGTTGTCCATCCGATCGACTTGACCAGCGAACAATTTGTCCTGTGGTTTATTCAAGCGAATGTGATGGCTCAACATGATTTCACGCAATGCCACAGTTTCTTGTGTATCTTCGCGTTCCCCTTCATAGGTAAAGACCCCATCGGCTTCGCGTACTTGCGTGACGGTTAATGTCCAGCCTTCCTGGCTTTCGATCGTATCACCAATGTTAAACATCACACGGGTGACAGGGGCGTCGTGACGGGCATAAACTCGGTTTTCTTCTGATGCACTAAACATCAAGGTCACAGTGCGCTCATCAAGCGCCACTACCGTGCCTAGGCCTAAATCACTTTCAGTATCACTTATCCAGCGTTGTCCGACAGCAAATGTCATGAACGGGCTACCTCGTCAATTAAATGGGGAATGACAGTGTCAGTGAATGGCGATTCGCTTCACTCCACACAGGGAGAACAAGCGCCATTCACTGCTCATTTTAGGTCTGTGAGGCCGACCTCACCTTGGTAAAGCGGCAAGTTTACTTGATGCTGTGAGCAAGGTCACGCCTCTGAGTCAGGTTGTGAATTATTTTTTTGAAGCTTGGCCTTTGTCATAAAACAGTAAGAGACTCGTGGCATTGGTATAACAACAGCGATAGCCTATACTTTGACTAGGAGGTCTATGAACTGTCCCCAATTATTGGGTCTTTGCTACCACAGCCAGACGGCTGAATAAAGGAAGTGCAACGTGCACCGGTAGCGACAATGACTCGGTGAACGTTGCCATTGAAATGGATGCTCAATCTAGGATTGTGCTATATAAGGAGACGCTCATGGGCGATACTGACCGGAAACTGTTTGTTCTCGATACAAATATCCTGTTACACGAACCTTTAGCCATCTACTCATTTCAAGAGCACGACGTCATCATCCCGATGACTGTGTTAGAAGAGCTAGATAGAATCAAAGACAGCAAGCGCGACGTCGCACGCGACGCACGAGTGGCCATTCGCGCACTTGAAGATCTCTTTCGCGATGCCACCCCCGATGAAATCGCCGGCGGCATTCCCGTTAACCGCAACAAGCCGACCCAAGGCACCATCGCCATCTTGGCCGATTTTGAACTGCAAGAAACCGTCAAAGCTTTTGCCGACAAAGCGGGTGACAACCGCATCCTCAACGGCGTTTTACACTTACAGACCAAGCGCGCGCCGCGCGATGTGGTACTGGTCACCAAAGACATTAATATGCGTTTGCGTGCCAAAGGCGCAGGCGTGCGTTACGTCGAAGATTATCGCACCGACCAGCTGATCGACGACATCCAATACCTCACCAAAGGTTTTCAAAAACGCGAAGGGGCTTTTTGGGATCACGTCGATGACGTCAACAGTTATGCGTTGGCCGGTAAGACCTTCCACACCCTCGATCGCAAAACCTTTGAACCGACTTACATCAACCAATACATCATCGATGAAGACAGTGACTTTGCCGGTCGCGTAGAGCAAATCATCGACGACAAGATCACCATTCGCGATCTCAGCCGCGAACGCATGATGCATCGTCAAGCGTGGGGCATCACCCCGAAAAACGTCTACCAAGCCATGGCTCTCGATGCCCTGCTCGACCCAGAGATAGACCTCACGATTTTAACCGGAGCAGCTGGTAGTGGTAAAACGCTCCTCGCCCTCGCCGCTGCGCTAGAGCAAACCATAGAGCAAAAGCGCTTTGACAAAATTATCGTCACTCGCAATACCCCCGACATCGGTGAATCAATTGGCTTTTTGCCCGGTACCGAGGAAGAAAAAATGCTGCCTTGGCTCGCCGCCGTCACCGATACGTTAGAAGCCCTACACAAAAACGATCACTGCACCGAAGGCTCGATGAAATACATCTGTGACAAAGCCAATATCCAATTTAAATCGATCAACTTTATGCGCGGCCGCTCGATTCAAAACGCCATCGTCTTGCTTGACGAGTGCCAAAACTTAACCGCTTCACAAATCAAAACCATCCTCACCCGTTGTGGTGAAGGGACCAAGATCATCTGTTCGGGCAACTTAGCCCAGATAGATTCGCACTACTTAACCCCGGTAACCTCAGGCTTAACTTACATGGTTGAGCGATTTAAAAACTTTGAAGGCAGCGCCAATATCCACCTCAATGGCGTGGTGAGAAGTCGCCTGGCAGAATTTGCCGAAGAAAACCTCTAATACCAATATCGATAACCCCAGATATTGATAACCCCACCCCGCTGACCGCGCCTCCCCGGTTCTTCAGGTCAGCGGGTTTCTGTCATACCAATCTGGTCAATGAGAGCGCAGACAGACCGAACGCCTTAAAAAGGCAAAAAAAAGAGAAGCCATTTGGGCTCCCCTCTTTTCTTATACGTATTGAACTTTTGTTATACGTGTTGAATCACGGTCGATTATTCGGTGCCGCCGACGGTCAACGCGTCGAGTTTTAAGGTCGGCTGACCCACTCCCACTGGCACGCTTTGCCCGGCTTTACCGCACACACCGACACCGCGGTCGATATCGAGATCGTTGCCGACCATCGAGATTTGCTGCATGGCTTCAATCCCCGAGCCAATTAAGGTCGCGCCTTTAACTGGGCGGGTGATCTTACCATTTTCAATCAGATACGCTTCTGACGCTGAGAACACAAATTTGCCCGAGGTAATGTCCACTTGGCCACCGCCGAAATTGGGGGCGTACAAGCCTTTTTCCACCGTCGAGATGATCGCTTCTGGCGTGTGCTCACCGGGCAACATGTAGGTGTTGGTCATGCGCGGCATGGGTAAATGCGCATAAGACTCACGGCGACCATTGCCGGTCGGCGCGACGCCCATTAAGCGAGCGTTGAGCTTATCTTGCATATAACCTTTTAAAATACCGTTCTCAATCAGGGTGTTGTATTGTCCATTTACCCCTTCATCATCGACGTTGAGCGAGCCGCGACGGCCGGTCATGGTGCCATCATCGACAATGGTACACACCGAAGAGGTCACCTTATCGCCAATTTTACCGGAGAAAACCGAAGAATCTTTGCGGTTAAAATCGCCTTCTAAGCCGTGGCCCACCGCTTCGTGTAACAATACGCCAGGCCAACCCGCTCCCAATACCACCGGCATGGTTCCTGCCGGGGCGGCTTGCGCTTCTAAGTTGACCAGCGCCATGCGGATCGCCTCATCGGCAAAGTAATACGCCAAGGCCGCGCCGTCGTTGTCTTGTAAAAAAGCGTGATAGCCATAACGGCCGCCACCGCCAGCACTGCCACGCTCGCGGCGATCGCCTTTTTGCGCCAATACCGAAATCGACAAACGCACCAAAGGGCGCACATCAGCAGCGTAAGTGCCATCGGTTGCCGCCACCAGCATTTGCTCGTGTACGCCACTTAAGCTGATCGACACCTCTTTGATCAGAGGCTCTTTGGTGCGAATGTACGCATCAAGAGATTTCAACAGATCGCTCTTTTGCGCTTTGTCCCAGCTTGATAGCGGGTTATCAGCGGCGTAAAACACTTGGTTATCACGACGAGCAAAAGCCTGAACCTTGGCGCTTTGACCTTGGTTAGCAATGCCTCTTGCCGCTATCGCACTTTGCTTTAAGCCTTGGTGATGCAGTTGATCGGAATAGGCGAAACCGGTTTTTTCACCGGTGACGGCACGAACACCGACCCCGGTATCAATATTAAAGGAGCCATCTTTGATAATGCTGTCTTCAAGCACCAAAGACTCATGCCAGCTCGACTGAAAATAAATGTCGGCGTAGTCAATATCACGCGTCGCAATACTTGCGAGGGTATCCGCCACATCTTGCTCAGAAAGACCATTGGCGGTCAGTAATGCCTCTTCGACTTGTTGAATACTCATAGTTTGCTCTTTTGGTTACCAGCCCCAATCTCAAATTGCGGAGCTGCTGTCAGTACGCCGACCGAATGAAAGAAAGCACGCCAACAGGCAGCGCGCCTATCAAGAGTCTCTACTGCTCTTTCGCGAGCGGCGACTTGACCAGTTGATGTTCAAAGCGACCATGCTGACTCAACGGCATGGACTTGCGAATCGATTGGCCGACCGACAAATCGACATCGGCCAACAATAAACCCGGTGATTGTGCCAATTGTGCCGTGACACTACCCCAAGGGTCAACCACCATTGAATGCCCCCACGTATCTCGACCACTGGAATGATGGCCGGTTTGCGCCGCCGCGATCACCCAAGATTGCGTTTCAATCGCTCTGGCGCGCACTAAGATCTCCCAATGCGCCCGGCCGGTAACCGCGGTAAACGCAGCCGGCAGTAATATCACCTCGGCGCTGCGTTGGCGCAGGGTTTGAAATAACGCCGGAAAACGGACGTCATAGCAAATCGACATGCCGGTATGGGCAATGGCGCTATCAAAACTGACCACCTCTTGCCCTGCGACAAAGGTATCCGACTCGCGATAGTGTTGATGACCATCGGCGACATCGACATCAAACATGTGCAGTTTGTCGTAATGAGCCAAATACTCGCCGTCAGGTCCCCAAGCGATCGAGGTCGAGGTTACGCCTTGTTCGGTTCGGATCGGCATACTGCCCAGTACTAAGGTCAGCTGACACTCTTTGGCAATGATAGACAGGGCTTGTTGAAGAGGGCCATCGCCGAGCGGTTCGGCAATGCGATGGTAATCGTGTTTGTTGCCAAATAATAACGCATTTTCCGGTGTCAAGGCCAACTGCGCCCCGGACTGACAAGCTTGGCGACACTGCTGGCGGACAAACTCAAGGTTGGCTTCGACGTCGCGACTCGACGTCATTTGAATCACGGCTATACGGCTCATCGGCATTATCCTTATCGTTAGAGTCAAACCTGAACGTTAGAAAAATAAGCAAAAAAACCCACTGGCAAAAAAGTGTTTCTCATTGTTTTATACTCATCCTAACAGCAAGTGGGCCACTGGCAGATAGATTAAGGCCACAAAAGTGAAACAAAAGCGCTCATTTGTGAACAGGGAGCGCTTTGTGATGCACGGTTCGCCTCTACTCGTCGCTCGATAATGCCTTGGGCAAGGTATACTCCCCTTTACTGCGCGAGATTTCCTTCACTTTAGGATCGCTCATCGGCCCGCTGATCTCATAGTTCACCTTGGTAAAGACTTCCACCACCGGCGAGAGCACCGTCGAGACCGCAAACACATACAAGGCGGTCGGTGGCGACACCGCAAACGCCGTCAACACCGGAATGCCCGAGGTAATGTCTGGAACAAACGCCACTTGCGCATCCACGGTGCGCTTATCCAAATCCGCTAAGCCCTTGAGCGTCATGTCGCCCGCCAAGGCATCCATCTTAATGTCATTGGTCAAAAAGACGCCCTTGCTGATTTCACCGCTGCCGGTGATCGAATCAAAGGCCATGCCGTTGTCAAACACATCAGAGAAATCGAGCTGCATCTTGCGAATAATCGAATCTAAGCTAAACAGGCCCAATAACCGCGCCGCGCCGCTCACATCCGACACCACGCCTTTGCCAAGTTTGAGCTTGACCTTACCATTTAAGCTCGCCACCGGGATCGCCCAAGGAGACCCTTGCCAAACAAGCTCGGAGTTCACCTCAAACGGCGCTTTTTGTATGCCCGAACTGATGCCAAAACGCTGCATTAACTCACTGTTGTTTTTGCCTTTAAAGCGCATCGTCATCTGGGTGTGGCTCTGCTCACCGCTCAACTGCCAATCCCCTTGTAGCGAGAGCACATTACTGCCACTTTGCACTTTAAACTCCGGCCAACTCAAACCGTCCTCGCGCCGTTCAACCTGAGCGCTGAGCTTGCCGACTTTGTAGCCTTGTAACCAAAAGTCATCAATGTTGAGGCTCAAATTGGGCATCATCTGGTAAACCGTGCGCTCCAGAGCCGATACTTGAGCCGACGAGTCGTGTTGATTGAGGATAGGCTCGTGGCGATCTTGCTCAAGAGTTTGCTCAAACCCGGGAATGTACAAATGAAAACGCGACAAATCGATGGCCAATTGGTCGGGGGCCAGATAACTGACCTCACCCTCGGCCTCTTTGCTGTCGAGTTTGGCCTGCCAACGACCTTGTTTTTGCTCAGCGCTTAGCGCAACCTGGTGCCAATTAATATCACCTAATTTAAGCGTATTGACCTTGGCGACAAGTTCGTTGGGCTCGCCAAACTGAAAGCCCTCCTGACGCGCTTGCGATTTGACTTGCGCTATCGAAGTTGCCGCTTGGCGCAAGGTGTTGAGCTCAACATCTTGATTGGCCGGCGCAGACGATGGGACTTGCTCGCTCGGGGTTGACTCGCCTAACGAGGCAAAAAAGTCGACCCAACCATCGCCATCGAGCTGATCGGTTTCGATAACAATCTGCTTTTTACCGGGCGTTAAACTCACTTGGGATGACGCGCGTTCATCGGTCGAGCGTGGCCCTAAGTGCAAACGGCTGCGGGTAATGGCGGCGTAATCCTTCTCAAAGGCAATGTAACCATCGTAATCGAGCCACTGGCCATTGAGCTTAGGTAAGCGCGCCGACAGTGTGAGCCCATCTTGATCCCCCGTTGCCGTGACCTTGGCATAACCGGCCTTACCTGAGTCAAACGTCAGTGGCGCTGGGTAATCACTTTTGAGCCCCAACACCGGCGCTCCGGCCTTCGCGTTGAAGTCAAACCCCTCTGAGGTTAAGTTGAGCGTCAACCCCAACTGCCACGGCAAGAAACCCGACAAAGGCGCCAACCAATCGGCATTGAGACGGCGCTTGAGCTTGGGAATATCCCAATCGGCGACGGTATTGATCGTCAAATGATAGCCAGAGGCTTGCTCTTTTGCTTGCAGATCAAACGACAAAGGCTGACCGAGCCACTGAGCCGACATGCCGGATGCAAACAGTTTGTCGTTGTCAAAATTCAGCTCGCCAGAGACGTTAGAAAAGGCCATCTCTGGCGCGGTTAAACGCACCGGGTTGTCCTTAAAGCGCACCGCCCCCCAAGCGCGTGGGTCGCGGTGTTGGGAAAAGGGAATCGACAGCTGAAAATCCGCCCCCACTTGACCTTGCACCTGTACGGTAGACAACGCGGCGCCAACCGAGCTTTGCAGTGGCGTTTGATTCATGTAGTCGCGAATGGCGGTGGCTTTGCCAAACGCACTCGCCTGAACCTTGATCTCACTGTCGGCCGAAAACGACGGAATTTCCCCAATCACCCGCGACGCGGTGACGTCGCCGAGTTTGGCGTGGTGAGAGTCAAAGTACATCGCTTGGTTGTGAAACAGCAAATCGAGTTGCATGTCATCCATGCTCGGCCAATCCGGACTGAACTGATAACGCGCTTGCGTCAGCGGCACCCAAGCCTGAAAGACCCCTTGATGTTGCTGATAAGGGAATTGATCCAGCTCGCCGTACCAGAGCACTTTCGCCCGTTCACTTTGCCCCGCTTGAATTGCGTCAGATAAGTAATCACTCAGTTCACTGCCAAGAGCCGGTTCGGGCAAATAGCGCCAGGTTTGGCCAGCATCATTGATTTTCGTTTGCGCATACAAAGACAAAAACGGCGCTTGGTTATTCAATACATCGACGCGAAACTGACCATTGAGCTGCAAGTCTGGGGTGGTGACATCAATATCGTCAGACCACAAACGCCAACCGTTCTTCAATTGCTGCCACACCAATTGCACTTGCGCTTCATTGATCACCAGCGGAGCTTTAAACACCGAACCATAGGGCAAGGTGTCATCGCGCAGGCGACTGTTGAGCACCCACTGCTCGCGGTTGCCGCGAATATCGCCACTGAGTTTGTGTACTTCTGGCAACAGTGACCACTGCTGCATCGACACATCGGCAAACTGAGCGGAATAGCGCACCCCCTGATCGCGGGTATCGTAAGCGACGCGAACGTCTTCGATTGCCCCTTGTAATTGCCATTGTGAAAACGCCTCTCGCGCGGTGTCGCCGTCGCTAAACAGCGGGACTAAAGGGGTTAAGGTTTCCAGCGACAATTGCGACAGATTGGCGGTGACTTGGCCAGGACGCCACTGTACATCAAGGTGAAAATCGGGCCATTCAACGTCATCGGTAAACAGTTTCACCTGAGAGGTGCTAAGCTGCCACCCTTGCCCCTGAGGCACTAACCTCGCTTCACCAGAGCGCAACCGCAGTTGGTGGCGCTGTGACTCCCCTTTCACCTGCCAAGCCAAGCGCGAAGGCAACCAACGCAAATACCCATCGGTTGGCTCACCGCGCGCCACACTCAGCCACGCCTGCAGACCAATACTGGCGTGCTCAATACCGGTGTCGAGCAGGTTTTGTTCACTCAGCCAAGGTTTGAGATCTAAGCCGGGTGCATTGAGGTAAAAGTCACCACTGATGTCTTGTATCGAGCCAAAGTCGCGAAACTGCCCCTGCAATTGCAAACGCCGTGGCCCACGTGGACGTTGATCGTCCTCCCCAGTGGGCTCTAAACGAGCATACCGGCGTGCGCTGGCCGAGCCAAGGGCCTGCTGTTGAGTGGCTTTATCGAGGTCTTGAGTCGCGTTATCGAGATGTTGTGAGTGTTCACTGTCTTTGGAAGCGCCCTCATCATGGCCGTTTGATGTTCGACTGCCGTGGTCATCTTCTGCCGCCGTTAACCTTGGTGAGCCTTTCTGGTGTGGGCGTGAGCGCGCTTCATCGCTTGAGGCATGGCGATAAGGTCGCCACGGCCGAGGCAGTAACACTTGCCCATCGAGACGGTGCTGATCGCCATCATTGAACCAGTTTAGCTGCTCAAGCTCCAAGCGTTGAGGATCGCCAGAGCGGGCCACATACACCACGTTGGCATCGCGAATGCTAACCTGTTCCAGTTGCCTGAGTAACCAGTGCTCCAAAGCAGAAAAAGACGTGTTGTGTTCGGGCGATGAAGGGGTTGACGAAGCTTGCCCGCGATGGTGCTGCTGCCAGTGGACGTCACTGAGATCGGCCGCCAAGTGCTCAATTTCCAAGTGAGTCAGTACTAACTTTCTTTGCAACAAAGAATCGAGTAAATCAAACTGCACATACAATTGCCCAATGGCAATATCGCGCGCCTGACTGTTTGGCAAGGCGTCAATCGGCACGCGCTCAATGCGCACACCGTCCAAACGCAGTGAAGGCTCGAGATTGCGCCACGTCCCAGACACTTGTTCAAACTGCATGTCGATGCCAGTTTGTGTCTTGACCCAGGCTAAGATCTCGGGCTTTACCTGATTGAGTTGCGGCAAACTCACGCGCAACACGGTGGCGGCCATGGCCATCACCAACAACATCACGGCCAAGGCCCACAAGCCCATTCTCGCCAAGGTCTTCAAGCTCAAGCGCTCCTACATCATCACTACGTCAAATTGCTCTTGCACATACAAAGGCTCAGCCTGAACTTTCACCTGCTTGCCGATGAACACTTCCAGTTCGGCCAACGCGTGAGATTCATCGCCTTTGAGGGCGTCAACCACCGCGGCCGAGGCATACACCAAAAAGCAATCGGCGTCATAAGCGCGATTGACTCGGTTGATCTCGCGTAAAATTTCGTAACACACGCTTTCAACCGTTTTGACACTGCCACGTCCTTCACACGTTGGACAAGTAGAACACAGCACATGTTCAATACTTTCTCGTGTGCGCTTGCGCGTCATCTCGACCAAGCCGAGTTGCGTAAAGCCGTTGATATTGGTTTTCACCCGGTCTTTGCTGAGTGCATTTTCCAATGAGGCCAACACTCGCTGACGATGATCAGAAGACATCATATCAATAAAGTCGATGATAATGATGCCGCCAAGGTTGCGCAGTCGCAACTGACGAGCAATGGCTTGCGTCGCTTCAATGTTGGTATTAAAGATGGTTTCTTCGAGATTGCGGCGGCCAACAAACGCCCCGGTGTTGATGTCGACCGTGGTCATGGCCTCAGTTTGATCGATGATCAAATAACCGCCAGATTTGAGTTCGACTTTTCGTTCGAGGGAGCGTTGAATTTCGTTCTCGGTGTCGTACATATCAAAAATGGGCTTATCGCCTTTGTACAACTCGAGCTTGTCGGTGAGCTCGGGGACATACTCACGAGTAAATTCACATAAGTTGTCGTACTCGAGGCGCGAATCAACCAAAATTTTGGTCAGCTCAGTACCGACAAAATCACGCAAAATACGCTGTGCCAAACCGAGTTCGCCGTACAAGGTGGAACGGGTTTTATACTTGGCACGGCGCTCAACGACCTTGTGCCACAAGCGCTTTAAAAACGCGGCATCTTGAGACAGCTCTTTGTCTTTCGCGCCTTCTGCCGCGGTGCGAATGATAAAGCCGCCGTGTTCATCGCAATATTCACCGACCACTTTTTTTAATCGCAGCCGCTCTTTGTCACTCTCGATGCGCTGTGACACACCAACGTGACTGGCGCCTGGCATAAAGACCAAATAACGCGATGGCAAGGTGATGTCGGTGGTGAGACGCGCCCCTTTGGTGCCCAAGGGATCTTTGACCACTTGCACCACCAAATCTTGGCCAGGGTGAACCAAGTGAGCGATGTCGCGCACCTGAAATTGCTTCTTTTCACTTTCCGCGACACATTCAGTGTGTGGGACAATATCAGAAGCGTGGAGAAATGCCGCTTTGTCGAGACCTATATCGATAAACGCCGCTTGCATGCCCGGTAAGACACGACTGACACGGCCTTTGTAAATATTGCCGACAATGCCGCGTTTGGCTTCGCGTTCGACATGCACTTCTTGCAGTATGCCATTTTCGACCATGGCGACCCGAGTCTCACTCGGGGTGACATTGATTAACAACTCCGCACTCATGTGCCTTCCTTAAAGCGTTTAGCCCATCATCGACATTGGCAAACCCCGTTTGATTCTGTCCAGGCTTCGTCACTCGTGATGGGGCTTATTTTGATAAAAATCGGTGCAAGAGCTGGTCCGTTTCGTAAAGGGGTAACCCCACCACAGCGTGATAACTGCCTTCAAGGTGGGTGACAAACCGGCCACCTAAACCTTGAATGGCGTAACTTCCCGCCTTGTCACAGGGCTCGCCGCTTTGCCAATATTGTTCTATTTCTTGACGAGACAAAGACTTAAACCAGACCTTGGTGGTGACCAACACATTGTGGTGCTGCTGGCCTTGAACCACACTCACTGCGGTGAGCACTTGGTGTACGGTACCAGACAATTGCTTGAGAATCTGATAACTGTGTTCTAAATCGCGTGGTTTTTCAAATACCTGATCGCCAAGGGCAATCAAGGTATCCGAGCCCAACACCACGGCATCAACTCCGTTATGGGCGTGGTTATCGCTCTCGCTTTGCTGCGCGTACAAGGCGTGGTATTGCTGTTGCCCCGCCTGCGCTTTTTGCTGTGCGAGTCTCAATACATACGCTTGTGGTGACTCACCTTGGCATCGGCGCTCTTCAATGTCTGGTGCGCACACCTCAAATTGATACCCCAACTGGCTCAGCATCTGCTGACGCCTTGGCGAACTTGACGCCAAAACCAGCGTCGGTGCTTCTGTGCTCTGGCGCGGTGTTGCCATACTTTACGTTTTCCTCAATTGACCATAGACTCCAGGTGCTCTACCTAAGCGTTACCTGCCCCGGTGACAAGGCCACCAGAGCAATACAACCCGCCCGCCTAGCGCACGTGCCAAATGCGTCTAATTCGGCGCATCAACAAGAACAACCAAGGCCAAAGTATCGCATTGATCAGCGCGCTCCACAAAGACAACGGATTAAACACCACATCTTGGATCAGATACTCACCGGCAAACACCAACAACTTGAGCATGGCGGTAAAGAAGGCGATGAGCAGCGCCTGTTGCCACAAAGCCATGTTGCGAATAACCAAAAAGTTCAACGCAACCAGATAGATAACAATGGACATCATCATACCACGTATCCCTAGCGTCGAACCAATCAGTAGATCCCATATTAAGCCTAAAATCAGTGCACTGCCGACATTGACGCGATGAGGCACCGCCAACACCCAATAGGTCAACACCAAGAACAGCCAGGATGGGCGCAGTAAATCCAATGTCCCAGGCCAAGGAATGGTTTGTAAAACCAAAGCAACAAAAAAACTCAACCCAATCACGATACGACTTTTCATTGTTTATTCCTTGTTGTCATCGCTAGTTACCGTTTGGTTCGCGGATTGGGAGCTAGGCTCAACCCCATCAGTCGAGGCTTGCGGTTCGGAATCGATACTCACATCGCCTTGCCCTAACGCAGCATCATCTTGAACTTGACTGCGCAGGACGTGTTGTCGATCGTCGTTAGGCCAAACCAACAACAGATAACGCAAACGATCAAATTGCACGACGGGCTCGGCTTTGATTTCGGCGAATTCGCGATGGGTATTGTGATTCACTAAGGTGACCGTTGCCACCGGATAGCCCTCGGGAAAGACCCCCGCCAAGCCAGAACTAACCAGCTGATCGCCGACCTGGACATCGGTACTGGTAGGAATATTGGGCACATCCATTTCGTCAATGCTGCCATTGCCCGATGCCACAACGCGAATGTCATTGCGAATGATCTGCACCGGGATCGCTCCTTTGGCATCGGTGAGCAACAACACACGGCTGTTGTGGGCCGCGACAAACGTCACTTGCCCGACAATGCCCTTTTCGTTGATCACGGGCTGGCCTTCGTAGACGCCATCAATACGGCCTTTGTCAATCACAACCTGATGGCGGTATGGCGACGTATCCACCGCCATTACCTCGGTTACGACTTTTTTCTCATCGCGGACAAATGACGAGCCGAGCAACTTTCTCAATCTTTGGTTTTCTTCGCGGTATTGAGCCAGCAAACTGACGTCACTTTGCTGATGCAATAATTCGCGTTTTAACTGTTGGTTTTCTGCGATCAGAGATTCACGGGCATTGAGGTGCTGATACAAACCGTCGAACATGCTTCTTGGCATATCGGCAGCGTATTGGATCGGAGCGACGACGCTATTGAGTAAATAGCGGAAATGGGAAAATGTATCGAGCCGACTGTCGGCAAACATCAGCCCTGCTGAGACTACCGTAGCCAAAAACAGTCGCAATGGTAAAGAAGGGCCTCGACCAAAAATTGGCTTCATTGTAATAAAAAACCTTGGATATTCTGGGCTAGTAACGCCCTTGGTCACCCCATCGCAAGAACGAGATAAGCTCTCATTACTAAGAGCTTATCCCAAACTTCTGCTTGCGCTGGCCACGGCCAACAACAGACAACGAAGGTGTGCCAAGCCAGTGCCTAGCCTACGCCATTATTCTTCGGTAAAGAGATCGCCACCGTGCATGTCGATCATTTCTAATGCTTTACCCCCGCCACGAGCCACACAAGTGAGTGGGTCTTCGGCAATTACAACCGGAATACCAGTTTCTTCTGTCAATAGGCGATCCAAAGATTTCAGCAACGCACCACCGCCGGTAAGTACCATGCCGTTTTCAGAGATATCAGACGCCAACTCTGGTGGGCATTGCTCTAAAGCAACCATCACGGCAGAGACAATCCCCGACAACGGCTCTTGCAGCGCTTCAAGGATTTCGTTGGAGTTAAGGCTAAAGCTACGTGGCACCCCTTCTGCTAGGTTGCGACCGCGTACTTCGATCTCTTGGACTTCATCGCCTGGGTAAGCCGAGCCGATTTCGTGTTTGATTTTTTCTGCCGTCGCTTCCCCGATCAAGCTGCCGTAGTTACGACGCACATAATTGATGATCGCTTCGTCAAAACGGTCGCCACCAATGCGCACAGAAGACGAGTAAACCACACCGTTTAGTGAGATCACCGCCACTTCCGTGGTTCCGCCGCCGATATCGACCACCATCGAACCGGTTGGCTCAGAAACGCGCAAGCCCGCACCGATCGCCGCCGCCATCGGCTCGTCGATCAAGTACACTTCACGCGCGCCGGCACCGAGTGCCGATTCGCGGATCGCACGGCGTTCTACCTGCGTTGAACCACAAGGCACACACACCAACACTCGTGGGCTCGGTTTTAAGATGCTGTTGTCGTGCACTTGCTTGATAAAGTGTTGCAACATTTTTTCTGTGACATAAAAGTCGGCAATAACGCCGTCTTTCATCGGGCGAATCGCCGAAATATTCCCCGGCGTACGGCCTAACATTTGTTTCGCTGCATGACCGACGGCAGCAACGCTTTTCGCAGAACCAGCGCGGTCTTGGCGAATAGCAACAACAGAAGGCTCGTCAAGAACAATGCCTTGTCCTTTTACGTAAATGAGAGTGTTAGCGGTCCCCAAATCGATCGACAGATCGTTAGAAAACATACCACGAAGTTTCTTAAACATACTCTTCGCTTTTCCTACAAGAATAGAAGATAAAAATTGTTCTAAATGTACCAATGCCTTGCAACTACGGCAAGGCATTGGGGGCGAAACATGGACGCAAAGCCGCAAATTATTGCAAACTTTTAACCAAGCCAACGCGAAAGGTCACTTTTTTGCCTGACCAAGCCAATAAACGTCGCGCGAAGCCGCTTTTATGCATAGCCCAGGCAAGCACGACAAGCAGCAGCCATTGCCAGGGGTTATGCTTTTTTCCAGCGATTGCGGCGACCGAGTTTCACTTGGGTTTTCGGCTTACTGGTTTTGTGCGTCAAACGCGGCAGTTGCTCTGGCCACAAGGGGGATTCTTGATCAAAGTAACGCCCCTGACCACCATCCACCCCCAACTCTTGCAACGTCTGCCACTCTTGACGACGCTCGACGCCCACGGCAATCACCTGCGTTTGGCTGTTGGTCACCGAGCCAATCATACTGCGGACAAACAATTGGTTTTCAGGACGTTCATCAATGTTTTTGACCAAGTTGCGATGCAGTTTAATAAACTGAACATCGAGCTCTTTGATGTAGTGACTGCTGACAATCGTGCGCCCCGCTTGGCCAATTAACAGCTCGCAGCCCAATCCGCGAATCAAACGCGCCACCGGTCGCATCGTATCGAGGTAGCGAACAAAATTGGCTTCAATAAACTCAAAGCTCAAACGCTGGCGCAGACGACTTGGCACTTGCAGCATCAAATCGCGGAACCAGCGTTGGTAAGCGGGATCGCGAAACGGCAACACGTGTAAGTTAAGCGAGTAATCGACCTCGGCGAGCTTGTCTTGCTTAAGCAGGTTTAACATTTGATTGAGCACCGCCTTGTCCATCACCGTCTCATAACCAATTTGCTTAAGGGCGGTCAAATAGCGCGAGGCCTTGACGATGCCATGGTCGGGATCGTAAATGCGACAGGTCACTTCCTGGTGAATCAATTCGCGGCCGCCCCCGCTTTGGCACAAATAAGCGCTTTGCTTAAACAGGTAAATCTTATCGGTTTGCATCGCCTGATCCAGCAGTGTACGCCAGCGCACAGAGCCTCGGGTCGGCGTGTCTTCCGCCCACTTTTGATAACGACTCCACCCGTTATGCCCTTGCAACTCAGCACTTTTTAGCGCCATGTCGACCTCATCCATGATCAAATTTTGTCGCTCGCCCTCGCGATAATGGGTCACGCCAATATGAACCCAATTATCGCTTTCCAAGGCGTCGAGCGGAGTCACTTGATCCAACTTTTTGATCATTTGCTGGCACACTGCGCTGACTTCTTTATCGGTGAGGTGCGGGATCATAATGGCAAAATCGGCGGTGAAGTAACGCGAAAACACCGCCTCCGGATAACGCTGAACTTGCTTTGACAACAAACGGCCTAGGTCTATCAAAAACTGATCTGCCTCTTGTTCGCTGTGTTGCTCTTGAACGGTTTTCCACTCTTGCACTCGCACCTGAATCACCGAACCAAAGCTGTTGCTCTCTTGCAACGCCGATTCGAGTTTACTGTCGAATAAGATGCGATTGGCGCTGCCGGTTAAGCGGTCTAAAAAGGTTTGCGTGCGAATAAAGGTATCAAAACGGCTGCGCTCTTGACGGGCATCTTGCAGCTCTTCGATCAAACGGGTTAAGGCATCAGACGCGGTAAAGGGCCACTCGCGCTCATCGCCTTTGGCGTTTTCTTCGACTCGGCCAGCGAGGATCATACGCCCGCGCTCTTCGAGTAATTCAGAGCCAAGCAATTGTTCTCGTAGCCATTTCACCCCTTTGAGCAAGCAAAAAATCACCAGCACCACCGCAAAAGTGATCGACCACATCGCGCCAAACGAATAGCTATATCCCACGTAAGGCGGAATGGCGTGTAATGAAATGGTGTAATTGCTGTTGTGGGGCAAAGCAAACTCGTGGTGATAGAGGCGCTGAGACTCAATGTATTGCGGTAAGGTGCTTTTAAACTGATACACCACCGCCGCCGGCGATGAGATTTCCATCTCTACCACGTTACTGGCCTGCAATAGCTTTGGCAGCCACTGTTTCATGGCATCGGCGTCTTGCGCGTCTTGCATTTCTTGGTCAACCACATTGACGATGCGCTGCAGATAATGGGTCATGTACTCTTGTCCCAAACGCTGAAACGACAAGGTCCCGCCGAGGAAGAGAATAAACATGGCACTGACAACAATAACAGTAACGAAAGCCACTAAGCGTTGGCTGAGTTTTAATGTCGGGGTAAAACGCATAAAGAGTGAATTCCTTTTCAACCAATGTGCGACTGGCAATGATAATCACGGTCAATTTCCATGACCAAAGAACAAAATAACGCCCAAACCAGTGGGAGCCGTTAGTTTACCCCGCGCGGGAGGTAAAATACAGTTAAAGAAAGTATAGGACAGTCAAACACAGTGTGGGACAGGAAAAGACAGGAAAACAAGTAGCAAGATCGCTGCGCTCCAAGTAGCAAGATCACTTCGTTTCAAGTTGCAAGAAAACCTAAAAACGAGTTACGGGAGAAGAGTTACAGGACACCCATGTATTTCACAGCAAACAAATTGGTGGGTGTCCTGAACTTTCACTCTCCCTGTCATTCACTGTGTTAAGCGCAGCGAACTGTAATTCACTGTGTCACACTGTCTTTCACTGCAAGCAAAAAACAGGACACCCAAAAAAACAGGACACCCATGTATTTCACAGCAAACAAATTGGTGGGTGTCCTGAACTTTCGCTCTCACTGTCATTCACTGTGTTAAGCGCAGCGAACTGTGTTTTACTGTGTCACACTGTCATTCAC
This sequence comes from Vibrio sp. HB236076, assembly GCF_040957575.1. Classification (NCBI taxonomy): domain Bacteria; kingdom Pseudomonadati; phylum Pseudomonadota; class Gammaproteobacteria; order Vibrionales; family Vibrionaceae; genus Vibrio; species Vibrio sp. HB236076. The sequence continues at coordinate 585,014 of NZ_CP162601.1, read as the reverse complement.
TATTTTTCACTGTCTTTTCCTTGCCACTTGAGCGAAGCGTCCTTGCAGTGAAACGATCTTGAAGCGCAGCGATCTTCTTTTTCAGCGCAGCGACCTATCTTTTCCCTGTGTTAAGCGCAGCGGACTGTAATTCACTGTGTCACACTGTCTTTCATTGTCATTCCCTGTCTCTCCTCGTCAACTCAAAATCATCGAGAACCTGATACGCGGCCGGCACCATAAAAATCACCAGCAAGGTCGAACTAAAGACCCCAAACACAATGGCAATCACGAGCGGCTTCAACACTTGGGCCTGTAAACTCGGCTCAAACAACAAAGGCAACAAACCGGCGGCGGTGGTCACCGAGGTTAAGAACACCGCTCGAAAACGCTCTCGGCTGGCTAAAATCAGCGACTGATGTAACGGCTCGCCCTCCTGCAAATGATGACGAATGTACTGCACCAACAAAATAGAATCATTGACCACAATACCCGCCAACGAAATAAAGCCCATCACACTGGGCATACTCAATGGGTAACCCAACAGCCCATGCCCAACGATAACGCCGATCAGCGCTAACGGGATCGCCAACATCACCACCAAAGGCTCGATGTAACTGCGAAATTGATAACTTAAAATAACAAACACGCCAAACAAACCGAGCAAAAAGCCTTTCGCCATCGACTGCCCAGTTTGCGCTGCGTCTTTGGCTTCGCCATCACTGGCAAATCGCAAACCTGGGAACTCGGCCTGTAATCGCGGCTGTAAGTCTTGGCTCAAACGGCGATTGACTTCCGTCGAGCTCAATGACGTGCCATACGTCTCGGCATAAACACTGATGGCTCGGCGTCCATCAATTCGCTCTATCGCCACATAATCGCGCTGGGGTTGAATCTCGACTAAAGCAGATAAAGGCGCAAACTGACCATCGGCCAATTGTATCGGTAGGTTTTCTAATTCGCTGAGTTGATCGAGCTTATCGTCAGCGATCCGCACCTCGATATCAATGCTCTCGCCTCGCCATTGCCGCTCATTTGCGGTGATACCAAGCAAAGCCGAGCGAATTTGCTCGGCCACCTCAGCCCGGTTTAGCCCCAAGCGCAAGGCATTGGCTTTGAGGGTTAACACATACTCAGGCTTGCCAAGGCGCATACTATCAACAACGCCATTGAGGCCCAAGGAGCGCAAATAGTGTTGGCTTTGCAACGACGCTTGTTTGAGCACATTAAGATCGTCGTGCATCATACGAAAATCGACCGCACGTCCCCCCGGCCCCATCGCTGGCTGTTTGTAGACAACGGCAATCGGGCCGGCCAACTCGCCCACCGCGTCTCGCCAATGAGCAATAAATTCGCTGATCGTGGTATGGCGCGCTTCGGCGGTCAGTAAATCCAGCCGTACCGTTGCCAAATGCGGCCCGCTTTCGTTGGCATCGGCATTGTGGTTATATTGCTCAGTGAGGTGGCGCAGCAACACACGCCCCCCTTCCTTAGTGCGACTTAACTCCGTCGCGGCTTGTTTGGCCCCCGCGGCAATCTTCGCCACTAGCGATTCGGTTTGAGACAAAGGCGTCCCTGGTGGTAAGGTCACACGCGCTTCAATCACATCGCCATCCATGGTCGGGAACGGCTGAAAACGAACAATGCCACCGATCACCGCGGCCAACGCAAACAGAAGACTTGCCAAGACGCACGCCAAGAAAAGGTAGCGATAGCGCAGCACCGCATCCACCGCGCGAACCAATGCCCCTTGGCGAAAGCGTTCAAACTGACTCAACAACCTTGTTTTTATCGGCCAAGGCCCCCGCAACATTGACCGCTTGTTTTGTTCACCGCGCAAAGAAGTGGCTAAGTGATGAGGTAGAATCCAAAATGCCTCGATCAAACTCAGCGCTAAGACTAAAATCAACACCTGGGGTACGGCTTTGAGCACCGCGCCCATCTGACCATCGAGAAACAACAAGCCGCCAAAAATACACAAGGTGGTCAAAAAAGAAGACATCACCCCAGGTAAGACTTTTGTTACCCCATTGACGACCGCTTGCTCGAGCGGCTGACCGCGGTCAATATGCGAGGCGACGGACTCGGCAATCACTATCGAATCGTCCATCATGATCCCTATCGCCATTAACAGACCGACTAAGGACATCACGTTGATCGACAGCCCCAATTGAGCCATTAAAAACAAGCCACCCAAAAAAGCCGCTGGCAAACCAAGCGCGACCCACAGAGAATAGCGGAACGAGAAGAACAACCACATACACAAAAACACCAGCACAATGCCCTGCGCGCCGTTTTTGATCATCATCGACAAGCGGTCCCACAGTACCGAGGACAGATCATTGCTCAATGTGAGCGTTACACCGGTTGGGGTAAACTGGCGTTGTTGTTCGACAAACTCAGCCACTTTGGCTTTGATGTCTAACGCATCATCGCTTTTTCGTTTGTAGATCTTCAGTACCGCGGCGGGTTTATCGTCAAAAAGAATTTTGTTTTCAGCCAGCTCAAATTGATCGTCAATACGAGCGATTTCACCCAGCCTCACTTGTCGGCCTTGCTCATCCGCCGCCACCACCAAGGCGTTCAAATCTTCCACAGACGTTACCGCATCGCCAAAGCGGATCAAAAACTCCCCTTGCGCCGTCGATAAGGTCCCCGCCGGCGAAGACTGAATTTGCCCGCCGAGTTGATCGGCAATTTGCGCGACGCTCATGCCTAACTGGCGCAGTGCCAATGGATCAACATCCACTCGCCACAAGTGATCAGAAAACCCGGTTACCGTCACCAACGCCACCCCCATTTGTTGTTTGAGTTCGCGTTTAAGTTGCTCGGCATACAACTTCAGTTCGGGCAAACTCAGCGGGGCACTGATGGCGATATCAATCACCGGCTCTTTCCAATCCAACTCTTGTACAACCACAGACTCCAACGCCTGAGGAAAATCGTCAATCGCATCAATTTGGGTTTGAATATCGAGCAGCATTCGCGACAGTGGTGCTTGACTATTGAGCTTGATCTTCGCCTCGGCCACCCCCTCTAACGACTCACAGCGCACCTCATCGATATTGGACAAGCCATCCATCGCCTCTTCGATTCGAAGGCACAATTCCTGTTCCACCTCCTTGGCCGACGCACCGGGGTAAACGGCGTTGATGGAAACATAAGGCGGGGCAAATTCGGGAAACGTCTCGCGTTTAAGTCCGCTCAACGAGGATACCCCTAATACCAACATCGCCAACATCAACAAATTGGCTGCGGTAGGATGACGAGTAAAAAAAGCAATCACAATGCCTCTCCTTCAGGGCGAACACGCATTCCCTCAACCACGGGTAAAAGGTCTTGAGCAATAAGGCGATCGCCGCGGCGTAACTCAGAGTCAATGGCCACCCAGCCTTGCTGAGAAAACAAAGGCGTCACCGCAACAAACTCCACCTGATTATCGGCGCTCAAGCGATAAACCTTATCACCGTGTAAAGCGCTGGCGGGGATCACCATCTGCCGGCTCGGTTGGCCGTTGATCTGTGCGGTGACCATCTGTCCTTTGGTCGGCATGGGCGATATTCCCTCGCGGTTCACGCCTTGTGAGAGGGGAAGCTCCAGCGTAACCGTGACCATCGACGTCGTGGTATCTACACCTTGACCGACACTGCGAACCCCAGCGTCGATCTGTGTGGTGTGGGCCCCTTGCTGCCAACTGATTTGGGCCGTCGCGTTTTGAAAACCGCCTTGTGCCATCAGTACCGACCACGCTTGTTGTGAGATCATCACCGGCAATGTCATTGCGCCCATCTGATAACCCGAGGCCAGAACTTGGCCAGCATTGACCCACTGACCAAGCGTCACACTGACCTCCTCAACATAAACGGGCTGCGCGAGTTGCCAGCGCGTTTTTTCTCGCTCGCGCTGCGCCAGTTGCCATTGGGCTTGCGCATTGGCCAATTGTGCTTCGGTTTTGGCCACCTCACTGGGCCACAAAGCCAACTCTTGTTGTAAGGCGGACAAGGCCCCTTGCTGAGTCAAGACCGCTCGGCGCTGAGTATCGAGATCAACATCAACCCCCAACCCTTTACTTTGCAGGCGCAACTGGCGTTGAACCTCTTTTTCCAGCAAAGAAAGGTGTTGCTGCTCTAGGCGTATCGAGTCGTGTAGATTTTTTTTCTGTTGTTGCTTACGCATTAATTCTGCTTGGTACTCACTGACTTGAGCCTTGGCTTGTTCAAAGCGCAATTGATAGTCAAGATCATCCATCTGCAACACGGTTTCCCCTTGTGGCAATTGGAACCCCGTCTGTAGATTCGGGTGTTTAAACACCACCTCACCAGCAACCTGTGCCACCATTTGCCAATCTTGCTGAGCGGCGACAACGCCATACCCCATCGCTTGGGGGGCCACCTCTCGCTCCGTGACGGTAACCACGTTCACAACTGGCGTGTAAGCCACACTGTCAATGTCCGTGGGCTGAAGCCGACTTTGCACCGCCAACCAAACCGCCACCACAGACAGTGCGATAACCACTGCGCTTATCCACCTCGATGCCATTATCTTGTTACTCCTTTGATGTATTCATCCGCCGCTGTGGCGGGGCAAGTTGTCTCTCACTCTTGGCACTTCGACTCCGTTTGTAAAAAACCGTGACGGATCACGTGGAGATTGTGTTGATATAAGCGCTTGAGAAAGTCCTCACTAAGCTCAATATGATGCATTTGATAAAACGCAGGGGGCGCCAAAAAAGGAAAGACCATTAAACTGAGATAACTAATACGCGCCAAACGGCTATCAATATCAGGCTGAAGTAGATGATTATCGGCAATATGGGCAAATAAACGTTCAATCAGTGACGTAATATCGCCAAAAATACCGTCGAGCAATTGCCTGGGGGTTTCGTGGTTAGCGCCATACAATGTTTGAAAAATGAGACGAGGAAAATCAGGCACTTTGCCCATTTCTTGATAGTAGATTTCCATTAATTGATAAAAAGAGTCTGGGGATTGTTGTGCCAACAGACGCTCAATATTACTCAACATCGGCGCGATGGTTTCTCGTATCACCGCTTCAAACAACCCCGCCTTGTCAGTGAAGTAATAATGGATAAGCGCACTGTTCACCCCAGCGTTTTTGGCCACCATACGCAGTGAAACTTGGGCGTAGGGCTTGGAGACAAACAGCGCTCGCGCCTGATGAATTAATGTTTCTCGAGCTTGCGTAGGCTGTTGTGGACGCCCCGCTCGGCGTGGTGGCTCTGCCATGATATTCCCTCATCAAAGACCTCCTATAACAAGGCAGGGTCGATGCAAATTAATCACTTGATTAATTATAGGCAGAAGCACAGTGATTAGGCGAATGGATTAATTCACTGTTTGAGGTGTTTTTGATGAATATCAAGACGGGGAGAGCTCCCTCAGTGAAACACAGTATGAGACAGTGAAAAACAGTCAAACACAGTGTAAGACAGTAAAAAACAGTAAAACCTAGATCTGAACTTTGATAGCTGTGTTCCCCTGTCATTTACTGTGTTTAGCGCAGCGGACTGTGTTTTACTTTATTTACGGGACACCCATGTATTTAATCACCTCAAAATTGATGGCTGTCCTAAAAAGAGCGTTGCAGTGAGTGACGAAATCAAAGTGCAGGATAATCGGGGTCGGATTCGCGAGATCGCTATAATCACCACGGCGATCAACGTTTGTTGATCCGCCCCCTATAGCTCGAACTGACTTAGCAAAGACAAACTAAACTCACCAACCCACACAAATGACTGCGCCTACATCAACACTGATTCTTAGTCCATTAAACTCATCACGTCTAGGGGTCGGATCCGCACAGCACAGAGCGCTAGGTCAGTCAGTCTATCTCGCAAATCCGACCCCGTTTGAGTTAGAAAAGAACCAGTTACAGGACACCCATGTATTTCACCGCAAACAAATTGGTGGGTGTCCTGAACTTTTTCCCTGTGTTTAGCGCAGCGGACTGTGTTTTACTGTGTCACACTGTCTTTCACTGTCTTTTCCTTGCCACTTGAGCGAAGCGTCCTTGCAGTGAAACGATCTTGCAGCGCAGCGATCTTCTTTTTAAGCGCAGCGATCTATCTTTTCCCTGTGTTAAGCGAAGCGAACTGTGTTTTACTGTGTTTTACTGTGTCACACTGTCTTTCACTGTCTTCTTAAAAAAAACCACTCGCGAGGAGTGGTTTCTAACAACATAAACAGGCCGAGATTAAAACGGAATATCGTCGTCAAAATCCATTGGTGGCTCATTGTACTGCTGAGCCGGCGGCTGCTGTTGCGGCGCTTTCGGGGCCGATTGTGCTGGCGCTGGAGAAGATTGAGGCTGCTGATACTGAGGCTGTTGTGGTTGACCCCAGCCTTGTTGACCGCCGGCAGGTTGGCCGCCTTGACCCATAGGGGCACCGCCACCTTGACGACCGCCAAGCATTTGCATCACACCGTTAAAGCCTTGTACAACCACTTCGGTGGTGTAACGGTCTTGACCGCTTTGATCTTGCCATTTACGCGTCTGCAATTGCCCTTCAATGTAAACTTGAGAGCCTTTGCGCAGGTACTCACCCGCCACTTCCGCCAACTTGCCAAACAAGGCCACGCGGTGCCATTCGGTTTTTTCACGCTGTTCGCCAGTCGCTTTATCGCGCCATGACTCCGAAGTTGCAAGAGTCAGGTTCGCTACAGCGCCACCACTGGGCATATAACGGATTTCAGGGTCGTTACCTAGATTACCAACTAAGATAACTTTGTTAATTCCACGGCTCGCCATAGTGTGCTCCGTTTGAGGTTCTGATTGGATAATTAGCGACTAAGGATACCACGCTTTACCTTGGAAACAAGTTCAAAGCGGCTACCTGTTCTGATTATATGCGCTGTCACCCTCCGTGGGGGCAGAATGCGAAAAAATGTTACGCCTTTCTCAATTATGGCGCCAGTGGATGAGTAAAAAGCCAACGAGCTTCCCAAATATTTTTTTCTCGATTGGAAAAATCCCGACTAGCTAACCAAGCTCTTTTCAGTGAGCAGAGAGCCATCACCGACTCGCCCTCAACGCATCATCGGAGGCGGCCTTTGACCACACACTAAGTTCATACCAAGGCAACACCATAATAAAAACATCAAAACCACTACCCATACCGACAAGGAGTCTAGCATGAACAGTAACACTTACTACCAGCGCCAACTCATCATGTTAAGCAGCCACGATAAGCCCGTGATGGCCAGCCAACTAACGGAAGCATTGGCAGAACACAACCAATCACTGACAGTGTGTAAGGTGGCAAACCTCGGGCAGCTCGATATCCCACACAAAGTGTTTCTGATTGATTTTTTTGAGTCAGAACTCGTGCTGGCGGAAGCCAAACGTCACAAGGTCGACCTCTACAAACACGATGTGATCATCATCAACGGGCGTGATTCATTGCCAACCGACAACTTATTGCGCTTTGGTTGTCTCAAGGGCTTTTTTCAGCGTGAATCACCGTTAAGTGCCATTACCCATGGCATTAGTAATATTCTCAACAACAAAGACTGGTTGCCGCGTCAAATTGCCAGCCAACTGCTGTACTACTACCGCGAAAGCACTTTAAATCGCATTGCCTACGCCAAAGGGCTGTTGACCGCTCGCGAACAAGAAGTCTTGGAGTGCTTGGGACTCGGCGAAACCAATTCAGAAATCAGTGACAAGCTCTACATCAGTGAGCACACAGTTAAAACCCATATCCATCACATCTATAAAAAAATTGATGTTGGCAATCGCACTCAAGCCATGTACTGGGCTCGTAACAATTTGCATTAATAAGCAGTGAAACACAGTTTAAAACAGTCAAACACAGTATGAGACAGTGAAACACAGTAAAACCTAGAGCTAAGCGTGAGCGCTGTGTTTCACTGTGTTAAGCGCAGCGGACTGTGTTTCACTGTTATTGACTGTCTTTCACTATCTTTACCTTGCCCCTTTAGCGAAGCGTCCTTGCAGTGAAACGATCTTGCAGCGCAGCGACCTGTTTTAAATCAAAGTGTAAAACAGTCAAACACAGTATAAGACAGTGTAAAACAGTAAAACCTAGAGCTAGGCGTTGAGCGCTGTGTTTCACTGTGTTAAGCGCAGCGGACTGTGTTTCACTGTTATTGACTGTCCTTCACTGTCTTTCCTTAAGCACAGCGACCTTCTTTTTACTGTTTCTTTATACAGTTCTCACTTCCCTCTTTTGCCCAGAGTATGCCATACTAAGGCTTGGTAACCTGTTTAGAGCGGTGAAAATGGATAAGATCGAAGTACGCGGTGCCCGCACTCATAACTTAAAAGACATCAACCTAACCATTCCTCGAGATAAACTGATTGTGATCACGGGGCTATCGGGTTCAGGCAAATCCTCATTGGCCTTTGATACTCTCTATGCCGAAGGGCAAAGACGCTATGTTGAGTCCCTCTCAGCTTACGCGCGCCAGTTTTTATCCTTAATGGAAAAACCCGATGTCGACCACATTGAAGGCTTGTCGCCAGCGATTTCGATCGAGCAAAAATCCACCTCACACAACCCTCGCTCAACCGTCGGCACCATTACCGAAATCTACGATTATCTGCGCTTGTTGTATGCGCGCGTCGGTGAGCCTCGCTGCCCAGATCACGATGAGCCACTAGCGGCACAAACCGTGAGCCAAATGGTTGATAAAGTCTTGGAACAAGCTGAAGGCAGCCGCTGGATGCTCCTTGCTCCAATCATTAAAGAGCGCAAAGGCGAACACAGTAAAACCCTGCAAAACCTCGCCGCTCAAGGTTTTATCCGCGCTCGCATCGATGGCGAGATCTGCGACCTATCCGATCCACCGTCGCTCGAACTACAAAAGAAACACACGATAGAAGTGGTGGTCGACCGCTTTAAGATTCGCGACGACTTGCAACAGCGCTTGGCCGAATCGTTCGAAACCGCCCTAGAGCTCACTGGCGGCGTGGTAGTGGCCTCTTCGATGGACGAGCCTGGCAACGACATCGTCTTTTCGGCTAACTTCGCCTGTTCACAATGTGGCTACAGCATGCAAGAGCTCGAGCCAAGGCTGTTTTCGTTCAACAACCCAGCCGGCGCCTGTTCGACCTGTGATGGCCTTGGCGTGCAACAGTACTTCGACGCCGACCGCGTGGTCACCGACCCATCGCTCAGTTTGGCCGATGGGGCAATTCGCGGTTGGGACAAACGAAATTTTTATTACTATCAAATGCTCAGCGCCTTAGCAGAGCATTATGATTTTGATCTTTCCACGCCGTTCGAAAAACTGCCAAAGAAAATTCAATCGGTTATTTTGCAAGGCTCTGGCCGTCAAAATATTGAGTTTAAATACGTCAATGACCGCGGTGATATGCGCGTCAAACGCCATCCTTTTGAAGGCATTCTCAACACGCTTGAACGCCGCTACCACGAAACCGAATCGAACAGCGTTCGCGAAGATCTCAGCAAGTTGATTTCAACCAAATCTTGCGCCAGTTGTGGTGGCACCCGCTTGCGTCAAGAAGCTCGCCACGTGTTTATCGGCGACACCAACTTGCCGACCATTACCGAACTCAGCATTGGCGACACCTTGCGCTTTTTCGAGAACTTAGAGCTCACAGGGCAGCGTGCCAAAATCGCCGAAAAAGTCATGAAAGAGATCCACGACCGCTTGCACTTTTTGGTCAATGTGGGGCTCAATTATCTCAACCTATCGCGCAGTGCAGAAACCCTCTCCGGCGGTGAAGCGCAACGCATTCGACTGGCGAGCCAAATTGGCGCTGGTTTGGTTGGCGTGATGTACGTTCTCGATGAGCCTTCGATTGGCTTGCATCAACGCGACAACGAACGCTTGCTCAAAACCCTCAATCACCTGCGTGATCTTGGTAATACCGTTTTGGTCGTCGAACACGATGAAGACGCCATTCGCAGTGCCGATCACGTGATCGACATCGGCCCCGGCGCTGGGGTTCATGGCGGCAGTATCTGTGCACAAGGCAGCGTTGAAGACATCATCGCCACTGAAGATTCATTAACCGGCCAATACTTAAGTGGCCGACAAGCGATTGCCGTACCTGCACAGCGCACCCCGGTCGACAAGAAAAAAATGGTCAATTTGAGTGGCGCCAGTGGCAACAACCTCAAGGACGTTGACTTCAATCTGCCCGTCGGTCTATTCACGTGTATCACCGGTGTATCGGGGTCAGGTAAATCGACCTTGATCAACGATACGTTTTTCAAAATTGCCCACACCGCGCTCAATGGCGCCACCACAGCCAAACCGGCGCCGTATAAAAAGATCAAAGGATTGGAGCACTTCGACAAAGTCATCGACATTGATCAAAGCCCGATTGGCCGCACGCCGCGCTCTAACCCTGCGACCTACACAGGGATTTTCACGCCAATACGCGAATTGTTTGCCGGCACACAAGAGTCACGCTCTCGTGGCTACAAACCTGGCCGCTTTAGTTTTAACGTGCGCGGCGGCCGCTGTGAAGCTTGTCAGGGTGACGGTGTCATCAAAGTTGAAATGCACTTTTTACCCGATGTCTATGTCCCTTGCGATACTTGCCAAGGGAAACGCTACAACCGCGAAACCCTCGACATTCGCTACAAAGGCAAAACCATTGCGGAAGTACTTGAATTAACAGTTGAAGACGCTCGTGAGTTCTTTGCCCCCGTGCCGGTAATAGCCCGTAAACTGCAAACTCTGATCGACGTCGGCTTGTCTTACATTCGCCTCGGTCAAGCGGCCACTACCTTGTCTGGTGGTGAAGCGCAGCGCGTTAAATTAGCTCGTGAGCTATCAAAACGCGACACAGGCAAAACGCTATACATTCTCGATGAGCCAACGACAGGGTTGCACTTTCACGATATTGCTCAGCTACTTACCGTTCTTCATCAGCTAAGGGATCGCGGCAATACCGTGGTGGTCATCGAGCACAATCTCGACGTGATCAAAACCGCTGACTGGATTGTCGACCTCGGGCCAGAGGGGGGGCAAGGCGGCGGCGAAATCATTGCGCAAGGCACGCCAGAAGACGTTGCTAAAGTAGTTGGTTCGCACACCGCACGCTTTCTTGGCCCATTATTGACGGCAAAAAATTAACCCCAACAAACGTGTGAAGCGCAAAGAAAAAGTGAGTGGTGAGCCACGGCTAAAGCCACTTACCGCTTTGATGCGCTTCAATTTCTCACTGGCGCTTGATATGGTAGCTTATTGACTTAGCGGGGCGTTCGCGGCTGTTCGAGAAGACAATCAAAACCGATTGGATAACGAGAACCGCTGCGTAAAAAGAGAGAAGAAATAAATATTTAAAATAAACAAATGGTTAAACAGTAACTCTAACCATTTTTTAAACACTGTTATCGAGCTTTTTATTAGCGACTCAAATGCTAAATGATTGAATCTCGTTGGGATCACAACCCACGTTAAGAGAGACATGGCATCATCGAGTGCAATAAACCAAGCCAATAACGCCCAGCTTTTGCTACCGTCACCCGACGTTGACCGAAAAAGAGAACCTAACACCATGGCCATCGTTCACTACAGCGGCACCAAACTGGCTCCAAAGCCAATCGTTTTACCTCTAACTCGACTGTTTATGGTCTCCATGGCCGTGTTGTATTTATTCGCTATGCACATTTTTTTGCCCAACAGCGGCGGAGAAGGCTTTTCGCTCCCCTTTAACCTCACCACGTGGATTGCCGCGTCTTGGATTATTGGCATTGGTTTGTGGCAGGCATGGCGTATGAACACTTGGCGAGTCAGCAAACTCAGCGTCTTGTTGTTGGTGGTCTGCGTCTTGATGAGCCTGCCGATATTCTACCCCGAATCCGACCTAAGCCACGCGCTTCCTCGCCTGGTGGGACTCTGGGCTGGTTGGCTTTTTTTATCAGTATTACAACAATTTAAGCTGAACAACAATCAAAAGCAGAGCTTGCTATTTTTGATTATTCTCGCCGCCAATATCGAAGCGCTGTTCGCCTATTATCAATACTTTTTACTCGATGCCGACAACTTGCTCGGTTACAACATCGACAGCAACCGGCCCTATGGGATCTTTCAACAGCCAAATGTGATCTCAAGCTTTTTGGCCACGGGGCTCATCTTAGCCACCTATTGCTTTGCTCGTTTGCCCTATAAATACAACAAACACTGGTTTATTCACGCCGTGTGTTTGGTCACACCAACAATTTTATTACCGCTGATCATCATGATCGCCTCACGCACCGCTTGGCTGGCGACTTTCGTCTCATTAGTGCTGATGCTGCCGTATTTGCGCCGTTTTGTCCCTTGGCGACGTGCAATGACCTGGGCGATGATGTGTTTGATCGGCATCGTACTCGGCGCAGGGCTTATCACCGACCAGCAACTCGACGGCGAAAGTGTCGCCGCACAAAAACTCGGGCTCACCTCATCGCGCTCATTTACTTACCCGCAAAGCCTGGACATGCTGATCGAAAAACCCTTTAGTGGCTATGGATACGGGCGCTTTGAAGAAAGCTATATTTTGTATACCGCCCATCAACACGCCCTCAATCCAGACTACCCTGCCGGTTTGCCCAACCTCACTCACCCACAAAACGAGCTGTTGTACTGGGGCGTAGAAGGTGGTGCTCTGCCCTTACTGGGTATTCTCATTGCGGGGTGTTATGTGATTTATCGCCTGCGACGTGGTAAACCGGGTACGCGCTTAGCCACCTTTTCGATCTTGGTACCGATACTATTGCATACCCAACTCGAGTATCCGTTCTATCTATCGTCAATTCACTGGCTTTCATTTTTGATCTTGCTTTACTGGATCGATCAGCGCGGTGGAAAAATCTACGACTTACCGCTGTGGAGAGGCTGGAAAAAAGGATTGCAAGTGAGCTGCTGGCTTATTCCAACCGTGACTACTCTGGTGTTGGTGACCACTTTACAAAGCGGGCTGGCTCTCACCCGTTACGAGGCCGAAGGGGAAGATCACCCCGAGCAACTGAGTGCTTTACTCAACGCCTACCTGTGGCAAGACCGACTCGACAAAGCGCGTTACACCGCCGACCTAAAAGACGGCCTCAGAGACCAAGACCCCATTGCTCTTGAGCGCTATATCCATTGGGCATTAGGCATGATTCAAAATCAACCTAGAACGGAATACTACCGCAATTTACTCACCGCTTATCGTCAACTTGACATGCCGTTAAAAGTCCAACAGGTGAAAAAAGAGGCCGATTTCTTGTTCCCGGGACACGACTTTGCCCCCGATAACAACGCGCCAAAAGGCACCGCGACCACCCCGCTAAACCGCGCTTTGTAGTGGGGCAGTGAAAAACAGTGTAAGACAGTGAAACACAGTATGAGACAGTACAAGATAGTTAAACACAGCGAACTGTATCACACTGTCATTCACTGTCTTTTTCCTAACTTTTAAAGGGACAGGCAAGATATCCCAGACATCCACCTTCATATTAGGAAGGCAGTTATCGCTTCTATATTAGGACAGGCAACCTATCGACTTGTATTTAATGATGCATTGACTATCTAGCCTGTCCTTATATTGATTCATCTTGCCCTTCAAACATCACATGCAATTTGTTCCCATCAAGATCGCGGCAATAAGCACCGTAGTAATGAGGACGATAACGATATCCCGGTGCACCTTCATCAGAACCACCTAGATCCAGCGCCTTTTGGTGAAACGCATCCACTTCAGCTCGAGATCGCGCCTGAAAAGTAACCTGAACACCATTACCAACGGTCGCAGGCTTTTGATTAAAAGGGGTTAATACCCAAAAGCAACTCGTCCCACCAATTGGGCCATAACCGATTTCACCCTCAACTTGCATGGTGCGCTCCATCCCGACTACGGCGAGTAACTGATCATAAAACTCACCCGCTTTGTGTAAATCTCGACTACCAAGTGTGACTCCGACTAACATAATCGCTCCTTAAAAAGCATAAAAATACACCGCACAGTCTAACGGCTTCAAAGCGCAAGTGAAACCAAAGTCAAAACGGTGGCATAACGCAGCTTGTACACTCTGTGTTTATAGTAAAGGGGATGGATTAGATAAAGGGACAAGCAATATTTCAACCAAATAGGTCCAACAAACAATAAAAAGGACAAAGATAAAAGCAAAGATAAAAGGACAGGCCAAATAATGCCCTCACCAAATTATCGCGAGGATTATCTAGCCAAGATAAAAGGACAGGCCAAATAATGCCCTCACCAAATTATCGCGAGGATTATCTAGCCTGTCCCATTATGTCAGTATCACTTAATCTCTGAGTACTTTTTCCAAGGCGTGTAAACAAAGGGCGACATTTTCCTCACGGGCACCATAGCCCATCAAACCGACACGCCATGCTTGCCCAGCCATCTTGCCTAGCCCTGCACCAATTTCGAGATTAAAACGCTGCAATAGTTGATAACGCACCAAGGCCTCTTCAACGCCAGAGGGAACCCGAATGGCATTGAGTTGCGGCAACCTTACATCATCGTCCACAATAAATCCTATGTCTAAGTCGCTCAAACCATGCACCAGCAGTTGATGCATGTCCCGATGTCGTTGCCAGCTTTTTTCTAAGCCCTCATTAGCCAGCATCACCAACGACTCGTGAAGTGCATAAAGACTATTAACCGGAGCAGTATGATGATAACTTCGCTGATTCTGACCTCCCCAATAACCCAAAATTAGGTTTTGGTCGAGAAACCAACTTTGCACAGGGGTTTGACGCGATTGCATTTTGTGTACCGCACGCTCAGAAAAAGTCACCGGCGATAAACCTGGTACACACGATAAACACTTCTGACTGCCAGAATACACCGCATCGAGTTGCCAATCATCGACATACAATGGCACCCCACCTAAAGATGTCACCGCATCAACAATAGTCAATGCTTGAAACTGCTTAGCAATATCAGAGAGCGCCTTGGCATCAGATAACACACCGGTAGAGGTTTCTGCATGAACGAAAGCGAGTAATCGGCAATCGGGATGCTGCTCAAAAGCGTGTTTTACTTTGTTCACGCTAACCGGTTGCCCCCATTCATCATCAACCACAATAGGCTCACCGCCACAGCGTATAACATTCTCTCTTAAGCGCTCGCCGAACACCCCATTTCGACACACAATCACTTGATCGCCAGGTTCAACTAAATTGACAATACAGGCTTCCATCCCCGCACTACCCGGAGCAGAAATAGGAAAAGTCAGCTCATTTTTAGTTTGAAAGGCATAGCGCAATAGCTGTTTTATTTCATCCATTAGCGATATAAAACAAGGATCTAGGTGACCTATTGTTGGCCGACTCAGCGCTTGTAATACTTGTGGTGAAATGTCTGACGGCCCCGGGCCCATCAAGGTTCGTTGCGGCGGGTAAAAGCGTTCAAATGTCATGCTGATTCCTTAGCTGTGCGAGTGATTAACCCATCTACCATATCACTCAGCTGATGGTCCGCAAGACCAAGTCAATATCTTTGAACAGCACCACTCATTTTTCCTCAATACCCACATCTCTTTAACAGCATTCATCACAGCAAAAAACAGCCCCCAAAAAGGACAGGCAAGATTTAGCGACATAAGAAAAGTCATAAAAGGACAGGCGGGAATGACAAAAAGGACAGACTGATAACCTATAGCTAATTACAAAAGACGAACAATCTTGCCTGTCCTCATTTGAATTTTACCAAACAGCTTCTACTGCAATAACGCCAGGTTATTTAGACTGTCCTGTTATTTCGCTATTTGGGCTGTCCCAATAAGGCTCTGGTCCAAAACGTTCGGAGAAAAAGTCGATAAATGCTCGTACTTTAGGCGCTAACATTCTGGAGCTTGGATAAACCGCCCAAATTGCCGAGTCCGTTTTGAGACGGTAATCAGTCAAGACTTCTACCAACTCACCATTTTGAAGCGATTGATTGCAACACCACGTCGAGCAAATAGCAATCCCTAAACCAGCAATACAGGCATCGCGTACGGCCTCACCATTATCGGCAAAAAAATGTCCCTTCGGCTTGATCGCTAACTCGCCTTTGGCTGTTTCGAACAAACACGTTTCGGTACCACTTAAATGCAAAAAGCGATGCTCCATTAAATCATTGGGGTGTTCTGGCTGCCCATACTGTTCGATGTAATCTGGAGACACACACAAACGTCGGGTATCCGAGGCCAATTTCCTCGCAACTAAAGTGGAGTCTTTCAATGCGGCATTGCGGATTGCCACATCAAAACCACCTTCAACCAAATCGATAATGCTATCGGACAGTCGAAAATCCAACGTCAGCTGAGGGTAGTGCTGGGTAAACTCTTTCATTAATGGAATCAAATGCATACGGCCAAATGATGCAGGAGCGGAAATCCTTAACACCCCCTGAGGCACGGCTTTACCCGCGCCAACCGATGCCCGAGCTGACTCAACACTCTCTAGCACCTCTCTCGCATGTGGTAAAAATGCAATCCCTTCTTGAGTTAAAGAGACTTGCCGGGTCGTTCTGTGTACCAAACGTACATTTAACGACTGCTCTAATTTGCTGATGTAAGTACTCGCCACCGCAGGAGATAGCCCTAACGCACTGCCAGCCAAGCTGATGTTGTGAGTTGATGCCAAGCGGACAAACATCTTTAAATGCTCAATATTCATCATCGATTCCGTTGTGATTAAAAGCGAGAAAGAAGGTAAATCATGCTTATATTATTAAGAGTATCGATAGTGAATAAATTAACAAGTCATGATTATCAATTTTTTCTATAAAATCTTTATCGTTATTCGCCATTGTTCAACCTAATCACACCAGCTAAAGTCAATTTATCGCTGGCCATTAATGGTAAGGGTGGCCACCTAGACTTTGAATGTGATCTGTTATCGAGAGGACAAGTGATGACGCAAAAATATTTCTCCGTTTTAGAAGTCACGCCAACCAGTCAAGATTGGCTTGAAGAATACTCAGAAGTCGCCAGCCCACGAGTGGCTCACTACGGGGGGCGCTACATTGCAAAAACCACCGAACATATGACTCTTGAAGGCAACCGAGAACAGCCTGCAGTTCGCGCAATCATCGAATGGCCAAGTAAACAAGCCGCTCTCAACTTCATGCAAGATCCGCTTTATAAACCACAACTCGACGCCAGAACCCAGGGCTCAGTAAGCCATCATGCTTTACTTGAAGGGATTGATTTGGCTGAAGATAACTAAGAGAGATGAACATGAAAAAAACAATTTTAATTACCGGTGCCACCGATGGCATCGGCTACGAAACCGCAAAGTCTCTTGTCGAGATTGGCCATAATGTGATTGTTCACGGCCGAAACCCAGCCAAAGTAAAACAAGTTAGTGAGCAACTCATGGCGATAAACAGCACAGTGAACATTGAAGCCCTGATCGCTGATCTGTCTCAGCAAGAGGCGGTGAATACCATGACGACGCAGTTAGAAAGCCGAGATGGTCAGATCGATATCGTGATCAATAATGCGGGTATTTTCACAACATCAGCGCCTATTAATGAAAAAGGCTTAGATATTCGTTTTATGGTCAATACCTTAGCGCCATATCAAATCACGAAAGCGTTACTTCCATTAATGCCAAGCTCTGGCCGTGTCGTCAACCTCTCCTCTGCCGCGCAAAAATCTGTCAATCTCGACGCGCTTAAGGGCACAGTTCGTCTTGGCGATAACGATGCATACGCACAAAGTAAACTGGCTTTAACCATGTGGTCTCACGCCCTTGGCAACGCGCAAGGCAGTCACGGTCCTGTCATCATCTCAGTTAATCCTAAGTCCTTTTTGGGCAGTAAAATGGTCAATCAAGCCTACGGAATAGCGGGCAGCGACTTGAGCATTGGTGCCGACATTCTGGTCCGTGCAGCGTTATCTGATGAATTTGCGACAGCACAAGGTCGATACTATGACAATGATATTGGTGCATTTTCCGATGCCCACCCCGATACTTATCAAGCCAGTAAGGTTGAAAGCTTGATCGAGGCGATGGATCATTTATTAGCCGACCAATAAAGCCCCTCCGATAATGGCCAGATAAGAGATAATGGGACAGCCCCAATACTCTCTGACCTTAAAGAAATATCTTAAAGGGACAGGCTAGATAACGAGACAACATAAAAGGACAGCTTTAATTTGGGCTGTCCTTTTTATTAATTTGTAATTTGGACTGTCCTTATTTGTCACTAAATATAGCCTGTCCTGATATCTTCATGATCACGAATCTTATAAGCCAACTGAGATAACATGACTTTTCGATTGACAAAAAACGTATAAACACGTTCAATGGGCGGGCAAATTGCAGAAGAGGAGCATTGCCCAGGTAATTGTTTTGTGGAACCGCAAATCCAATACAAAACAAAGAGGGGGAGCAATGCCGAGGTAGATTTAAAGTGTGGTTTAAATCTGTCGGTTGACTTGGGTTGAATCCCATCAACTGTCATCAACTCAATTGATGAGGAGCTTCTGAGGTCTAGATTATCTATCTTTTTTTCCTCGCTGTTTTCCCTTCACTCTCTTCTCTCGGCGCATACTTTATTCATTTTTTAAGTCGTGGGAGAACAAACGTGAGCGCATTTAATGTTGCAAAATTTGGTGGTACTAGTGTTGCTGATTTCGAGGCAATGAGCCGTTGTGCAGCGATTGTAAAAAGCAATCCGCAAACTCGATTGGTGGTCAGCAGTGCTTGCTCCGGAGTCACTAACCTATTGGTTTTACTTGCTAATGGTGTTGCAGACATCGAGGAGCGTCAATCCATTATCACCAAACTTGAGCACATTCATTTTTCAATTTTAGAGCACCTTAACGATACTGATATGGTGCGCGTAGAACTCGAACGCATTTTAGATACCGTCCGTAGCTTAGCAGAAGCGTCTGCCATCCAAGTGAGCAACAAATTGACGGATCACCTCGTCGCTTGCGGTGAATTAATGTCGACTTATATACTCGCGCAACTGATGGTCGAACAAGGTCTCGATGCGGTAAGGTTTGATATTCGTGATGTGCTAAAAACCGACGACCAATTCGGCAGAGCAGAACCCGATGTGACACTAACAGGTCAACTGGCCATGGAAACACTACGCCCTTTATGTGAGGCAAAAGTTGTTGTTACCCAAGGTTTTATTGGTTCAGATGATGCGGGCAATACCACAACACTAGGGCGAGGTGGCAGTGACTACAGCGCCGCTCTCATTGCAGAAGCAGTGAAAGCACAAGGCCTACAAATTTGGACCGATGTCCCAGGGATTTATACCACCGACCCAAGAATAGCTCCGAATGCTTCTCCGATCCCTGAAATTAGCTTCAACGAAGCCTCTGAAATGGCGAACTTTGGCGCGAAAATTTTGCACCCAGCGACACTAGTTCCAGCACTTCGCCATGATATTCCTGTTTTTGTCGGTTCATCAAAAGCGCCCGAGCAAGGCGGTACCTGGATTCGTCATCAAGTCGAAAGCTCTCCTCAATTTAGAGCCCTTGCTTTGCGTAGTAATCAAACTATGGTTACTTTGCGCAGTGCAAAAATGTTCCACGCCTACGGATTCTTAGCAAAAGTTTTCGAAATTTTAGCCAAGCACAAGGTTTCTGTTGACTTGATCACGACCTCTGAAATCAGCGTTTCCATTACACTCGACAAAACCGACACCTCCGGCGGCTCTCCAGAACTTCCTACTGAAGTAAGAGCAGAACTCGAAGAATTGGCCCACGTCGACGTAGAAAGAAATCTCAGTTTAGTTGCTCTCATTGGCAATCAAATGGAAACAAAGGGCTATGCAAAACAAGTATTTAGCACTTTGGGTGATTACCACCTTCGCATGATTTGTTACGGAGCAAGCGACCACAACCTGTGTTTCTTAGTCGATGCAGACGAAGCTAAAAATGTGGTACAAAAGCTTCATAGCACGCTATTTGAATAATATCGATTTGATTAAATTTTACCGATATGAAGATACTGGATGCCGATAGAGGCTGATTTCGATGAGGACTGTCCTTTTTATTTATATAAGGACAGCCCTTTTATTGTTTCCTCACTAATGATGCCCACCTCATTTCAACAACTAACTTCAATATCTAGCCTGTCCTTTTATCTATCCATTTCAACAACTAGCCACAATATCTAGCCTGTCCTTTTATCTATCCGTTACCATTCGTTTACTAAGTAAATCACTTTTTTGTTCAAAGTCATGTTTAATAAATACCATTTTTAGTGACACAAAACACAATAAAAGCCCAAAAACTATCACTTCTAAGCAAACTGATTAAACTGTATAAAAAAACAGCACATCGAGAACCTAATGACCACTGCACGCAAGCACCTCGTGAAAACAGAAGTAACGCCTTACTATCACTGTACTTCTCGCTGTGTAAGACGAACGTTTCTCTGTGGTAACGATCCTCTAACCGGACGTAGCTTTGAGCATCGTAAAGATTGGATTGAACAACGTCTTTGGTCATTAAGCGCCATCTTTTGTATTGATATTTGTGCCTATGCTATTATGAGTAACCACTATCATCTCGTGATACATATAAACACCTACAAAGCTGAAAGTTTAAGCAATACAGAAGTACTTAAGCGCTGGGAAAAAATCCATAAGATTCCTGCTAACTTACGGCTATTATTCAGGAAAACCACTCTAAACAAGCAAGAAAAAGCGTTAATTAACCGACACCTATCATTGTGGCGGCAACGTTTGTCGAGTTTGAGTTGGTTTATGAGAGAATTGAATATGGGCATTGCCCAACAGGCGAATAAAGAAGATAAGTGTACAGGGCATTTTTGGGAGAGTCGCTACACATCCAAAGCACTATTGGACGAGCAAGCCTTGATCAGCGCCATGGCATACACCGACTTAAACCCAATAAGAGCTAACATTGCCACTACACCGGAAAACTCAGCTTACACATCGATTCAACTTAGATGCAAAGCTCTAAAGGAAGAACAACCACAACCTAAACCATTGGCAATATTAAGCTCAGCCCATTACTCAAACGATACATTTACACTCCCTTTTAGCCTTTGCGATTACCTGAAATTTGTCGACTGGGTTGGCAGACTCATTAAAGAAGATAAGCCAGGAGCGATCCCCAAGAACATCCCAAGTATTTTGACAAGACTTAATTGGCCGCTAGAAACTTGCTGCCAATCTTATCGACGGTTTGGCCAAAAAGGAGTGCAATGGATTGGTAGCCAGGAAAGTGTCAACAGGGCTCAGTTGCAACTAAAGCGCAAGAAAATGAAAGCGCTGCGGCTATCATAATTAACTTTGCTCTTTGAGCTTCTCACGTTCCTATTTTGCAGTGATATAAACTTACTTTTCTATAAAAACACTATCCATTACGGGATAACGTTTTCTTACGCCATAAGCACACCACCGCAAAACTAAAAAAGCAGCTTCGTCGACAATTTTGTCCTTTCCTAGACGCGACTATGTATTAAATGCCCCATAAAAAACAGACTAATAAACAGACTGTCCTTTTTAGATAGTCCTTTTTATATATAAAAACAAGACTGTCCCTTTATAAAAATCACAAACCGATATTCGGCCCCAACCAGCGCTCTGCTTCTTCCAAAGACCACCCTTTTCTTTGCGCATAACTCTCTACTTGGTCTTGCTGGATCCCTGCAATCGCAAAGTATCTAGACTCTGGATGTGAAAAATACCACCCAGATACCGAAGCCCCAGGCCACATCGCATAGCTTGATGTCAGAGACATACCTATCGTCTCCTCAACATTGAGCATTTGCCACAAGGTTGCTTTTTCCGTGTGTTCAGGGCAAGCGGGATAACCGGGTGCGGGGCGAATACCTTGATATTTTTCTCGAATCAGCTCATCGTTAGACAGGTTTTCATCAGCAGCATAGCCCCAAATATCGGTGCGCATTTTTTCATGTAAATATTCCGCAAACGCCTCGGCCAAACGGTCGGCAACGGCTTGGATCATAATGGCGTTATAATCATCACCGGCGGCTTTATAAGCATCCGCTAACTCACGCTCACCAATCCCTCCAGTTACCGCAAAAGCGCCGATCCAATCTAATTGGCCACTGGCTTTAGGCGCAATGTAATCCGATAAACAGTAATTATACCCTTTGGGCTTCTCCGTTTGCTGGCGTAAGTTGAACAGGCGATGAGCCACTTCAGAGCGCGTTTCATCGCAATAGACTTCGATGTCATCCCCAACACTGGCCGCAGGGAATAAACCGCACAGACCACTGGCTTTTAATAAGCCTTCAGACTCCACCCGATCGAGCAAGGCGTTTGCATCATCAAATAATCGCTGTGCTTCTTGACCCACTTCTTCATGCTTGAGAATCGTTGGGTACTTACCCACGAGCCCCCAAGTCATAAAAAATGGCGTCCAGTCGATGTATTCTCGCAGCGTACTGACACTCATATTGTCATAAACATGGACACCCGGCTTGGCAGGGCTTGGCGGAGTATAATTTGCCCAGTCAATCGCCACTTTGTTTTCTTGGGCTTTTGCTAATGAGACAGGCTTGGTGCGCGGCTTTTTACGATTGTGTTGATCGCGCACTCGATCGTAGTCGGCATCAAGCTTGTCAACGAAATCTGGCCGCAATTCACTAGACAGTAATGACGTACACACCCCAACCGCTCTTGAGGCATTGTTCACATACACCACGGGTTGGTTATAGTTTTGTTCAATTTTGACTGCGGTATGCGCTTTCGATGTGGTTGCACCACCAATCAGCAAAGGCAATTCAAAGCCTTGACGCTCCATTTCTTTAGCAACGTGGACCATTTCATCGAGTGAAGGCGTAATAAGACCAGACAAACCAATGATGTCGACATTTTCTTCTTTGGCGACTTTCAAAATCGTCTCACACGGCACCATCACACCTAAGTCAATGATTTCATAGTTATTACATTGTAATACGACCCCTACAATATTCTTGCCGATATCGTGGACATCGCCCTTCACTGTCGCCAATAATATTTTCCCGTTCGAACTGCCCGCTTGTTTCTCTGCGTTGATGTAAGGCTCTAAGTGGGCAACGGCCTGCTTCATTACACGAGCCGATTTAACCACCTGAGGCAAAAACATTTTTCCTTCACCGAACAGATCGCCGACCACGTTCATCCCATCCATTAAGGGCCCTTCGATCACCTCAAGTGGCTTACTCGCCGCCACACGTGCTTGTTCGGTATCTTCGACAATAAATTCCGTGATCCCCTTAACCAAAGCGTGCTCTAAGCGCTTTTCTACCGGCCAAGTACGCCATTCTAACGCACTCGCATCATCGACTTTGCCTACCGCATTAGCTCGATATTCTTCGGCGATATCCAGCAAACGCTCTGTCGCATCATCACGACGGTTAAGTACCACGTCTTCCACGGCATCGCGCAAACTTTCTGGCACATTGTCGTAAATCTCCAATTGACCAGCGTTGACGATCCCCATGTCCATGCCGTGTTTAAAACAGTGGTACAAAAAGACGGCATGAATAGCTTCGCGCACATAATTGTTACCGCGAAATGAGAAAGACACATTCGACACCCCGCCAGACACCATGGCATGGGGTAAGTCGCGTTTGATATCGGCCACCGCACCAATAAAATCAACCGCATAGTTGTTGTGCTCATCAATCCCCGTCGCCACGGCAAAAATGTTAGGGTCAAAAATAATGTCTTCAGGCGGGAAGCCCACTTCATCCACCAAAATCCGATAAGCCTGAGTACAGATTTCAATTTTTCGCTCACGAGTATCGGCCTGTCCTTCTTCATCGAATGCCATCACGACGACAGCGGCGCCGTAGCGACGGATCAACTTAGCGTGATGAATGAACTTTTCCTTGCCTTCTTTCAGTGAGATAGAGTTAACAATCCCCTTGCCTTGAATGCATTTTAGACCGGCTTCGATCACCTCCCATTTCGACGAGTCGACCATGATCGGCACTTTCGATATTTCGGGCTCAGACGCACACAAGTTCAAAAAGCGCACCATGCACGCTTCGGCATCAAGCATGCCTTCATCCATATTGATGTCGATGATTTGTGCGCCATTTTCGACCTGCTGGCGAGCAACGTCTAACGCTTCATCGTAATTTTCTTCTTTTATGAGACGCTTAAATCGAGCCGACCCGGTGACATTGGTCCGTTCACCAACATTGATAAACAGACTGTCCTTATTAATGATCAGCGACTCAAGCCCCGACAACCGACACGATACTGAGTGCGTGGGCAATGAGCGCGGCGCAACCCCTTCCACCGCTTTGGCCATCGCTCGGATATGCTCAGGGGTCGTACCACAACAACCACCAACGAGGTTCAAAAATCCTGCGCGGGCCCATTCACCAATATGCTCGGCCATGTCGCGAGGAGACAAGTCATATTCGCCAAAGGCATTAGGCAAACCCGCGTTGGGGTGAGCAGACACATAAGTTTCAGAAATGCGGGACATTTCCGCCACGTACTGACGAAGTTCATCAGGACCAAGGGCACAGTTAAGGCCAAAGGAAAGCGGCTCAACATGACGAAGAGAATGATAAAAGGCTTCTGTGGTCTGTCCCGATAACGTTCGGCCGGAAGCATCAGTGATAGTCCCTGAGATCATCACTGGCAATCGATGACCCACTTCATCAAATACCGACTCAACAGCGAAGGCACACGCTTTGGCGTTCAAGGTATCAAAAATGGTTTCGATCATAATGAGATCGACACCACCAGCGATCAACGCACGGGTAGACTCAGAATATGCGACCACCAAATCATCAAAAGAGACATTGCGAAAACCTGGGTCATTGACGTCAGGCGAAATCGAGCACGTGCGGTTGGTTGGGCCTAACACACCAGCGACAAAACGCGGTTTTTCAGGGGTCTTTTCACTCCACTCGTCAGCCGCCAGACGGGCAAGCTTCGCCGCCTCTAGATTAATTTCAGCACTCAACGCCTGCATATCATAATCGGCCATCGCAATGGTCGTGGCATTAAAGGTATTGGTTTCGAGAATGTCGGCACCCGCGGCTAAATACTGACGGTGAATATCGACGATGATCTCAGGTTGCGATAACACCAACAAATCGTTGTTACCCTTAAGATCACAATGCCAATCGGCAAAACGTTGCCCGCGATAATCCGCTTCTTCTAAGCGAACCCCTTGGATCATGGTTCCCATGCCACCATCGATCAGCAAAATGCGCTTATTGAGCTCAGTTTCAATCTTTACTTGTCTGTCCTTTACCACGCGAAGTGCCTCTTCAATGACGTTAACTTTGGCTATATTAGCACATTAATTTTGGAACTCTAGATGGCTAAAATGTTTTTGTGAACTATCTTATACCCAATTTTCCTTGTGCATCAAAGTGCAAAAAAGTGTTTGCTATTTGTTCAGTAAGCGTTGAAAATTCACGACACATTTTTTTACAAATAAAGAGCAGCCCATGTCGGTATACACTACCCTTTGTTTTCTCTCCGCGGCGGCCATGATGATAGCGTTTATCAATAGCAAAATTGGTAAAATGCAAACCACCATTGCCATTACCGCTGGCGCAATGATGCTATCGCTTTTGATCTTAATTGCAGGTCAAAACCATTGGTTTCATTTAACTCAAATTGCGACAGAAACCGTCTCTAGTATCAACTTTGAAGATTTCTTGCTAAAAGGCATTTTAGGCTTCCTTCTCTTTGCCGGTGGTCTGGGGATCAAACTCCCGAACCTTCGAGATCAAAAATGGGAAATCGCCACACTTGCCCTCGGAGCCACTCTCTTCTCTACCTTTTTTATTGGCTTCGTCTTATACGGATTTTGTCACCTCATCAATATCGAACTCGACCTAGTTTACTGCTTATTGTTTGGCGCTTTGATCTCCCCTACCGACCCTATTGCCGTGCTGGCTATTGTCAAAAAGCTCAATGCACCAAAGCGAATTTCGACACAAATTGAAGGCGAATCCCTCTTTAACGATGGCTTCGGCTTAGTCATTTTCGTCACTCTATTTACCATCGCCTTCGGCACGGAAACGCCAACGATAAGCAGTGTGTCGATGCTATTTATCCAAGAGGCCCTTGGTGGAATCCTTTATGGCTTAGCTCTTGGCTTACTCTTTCACTATTTGATCAGTGCCACCAACGACCACTCGATGGAACTGTTACTCACCATTGGCGTCCCTACGGCTGGTTATGCCTTCGCAGAAATCCTCGACGTTTCCGGCCCGCTTGCCATGGTGGTCTCGGGAATTATGATTGGCAACTGGACACGCTACATCGGTTTTTCTAAAGAAAGTGAAGATCACCTCGACCACTTCTGGGAATTAGTCGATGAGTTTTTAAATGGTGTCTTATTTTTGTTGATTGGCCTAACCATGCTGTTGTTCCAATTTCACATCGAAGACTGGATTTTGATGATTTTTGCCGTACCGGCTGTCCTGTTATCTCGCTACTTAAGCGTCGCATTGCCCTATATCGGCTTCAAGCGCTACCGGACATACAACCCGTGGTCAATCCGCATCTTAACTTGGGGCGGCTTACGCGGCGGACTTGCCTTAGCCATGGCCCTTTCGATCCCATCCGGTATTTGGGTGATCCCAGACAAATTGATCGATGTACGCGAAGTCATTTTGGTAATGACTTACGCCGTGGTGGTATTTTCCATTTTAGTGCAAGGCTCAACCATTACGCCAATGATCGAAAAAGCCAAAATCGCTGAAAAAGACATGGAAGAAGAAATCGCCCCCCAAACAAATCAGGACAGGCAAGATAAAGTGATCGACTAGCTTATAGCTTATCGGGACAGGCAAGTTAAGACCGTTAAGGGGACAGGCAACTTTTACAGAACGTAAAAAAATAAAAAGGACAGGCACATTAGCTAGCCTGTCCTGTTATATGCTTGTCTTTTAATACAACAGAACCGACAAGAGAGTTTAGAATTAAAGAGACAGTCTGTTTCATTATTTAGCCTGTCCCTTTATTTCCCTATAGCGCAGAAAAAGCTTGTGCAACTTTCTCTACATTGCGCTCATTAAGACCTGCCAGGCACATACGCCCACTCGATATTAAGTAAATCCCATGCTCGTTTTGCAACCTGGCCACTTCACTTTCACTAAATCCTGTGTAGCTAAACATGCCCTTCTGCTGAGTCAAAAAACCAAAGTCGCGCTGAGGAGATAACACTGCTAATCGATCTTGAAGCGCCTTTCTCATGCTGAGAATACGAGTTCTCATCGCTTCGACTTCACTGAGCCAAAGGCTATACAACTCTTCGGAATTCAATACATTAGATACAATCACCGCTCCGTGCTTGGCAGGGCTCGAATAATTGCGGCGAACGGTCGCTTTTAGTTGCCCAAACACGCGAGACGCTTCTTCTTCATCTCGACACACGACCGATAAACCACCGATACGCTCTGCGTACAAAGAAAAGATTTTAGAGAATGAATTGCTCACAAAGGAAACAACGTCTTTTTCTTGTGCGATCTTTCTGAGCACGTAAGCATCTTCATCCATCCCATCGCCATAGCCTTGATAAGCCATATCAAAAAATGGAATGAGTTTATTTTCTTTAATTACTTCAATGATTTGATCCCATTGATTATGAGTCAAATCGACACCTGTTGGGTTGTGACAACAAGGATGTAATAAAACGATACTTTGCGAATCAAGACGTTTTAATTGGGAAAGCATGCCTGAAAAATCCAGCATTTTCGTCTGCTGATCAAAATAGGGGTAAGTGTAAACCTCAAAGCCCGCACCAGCAAAAATAGCGTGATGATTTTCCCAAGTCGGGTTACTTACCCACACGCTAGATTTTGGAAAATAATGATGTAAGAAATCGGCGCCAATCATCAATGCACCAGACCCACCGAGAGTTTGGATCGTCGCAACACGATTCTCATCCAACGCACTGTGATTTCTACCAAAAATTAATGGTTGTAATGCATTTCGATAGGCGGGTAAACCTTCCATTGGCAAGTAAATACAGGGCTCATCTGCTTGTGCCGCGATGACCGTTTTCGACTGTTTAACTGAGCCCAACGTTGGGATATTACCTTCATCGTCATAATAGAGACCAATACTGAGGTTCACCTTATCCGCTCGTTCATCTTGAATAAACTTTTCCATTAGCGACAAAATGGGGTCACCAGCATAGGGGGTTACATGTTGCAGCACAAAACTCTCCTTGAAAAACCGTTTGTGATGGGGCCAAAATCTTATGAATCAATATGTTAAATTAAATATCATTGACCATAAAAACAGCAAATTAAGACTATAAAATACGTCTTGATAGTAACGGGAAAACAGCCGCTAACACAACGATAAAAGTCGAGTAATATTAGGACAGGCTAAAAGAAAAGTTTATCAGGACAGGCAAAATATCCATTATCTAGCCTGTCCCTTTAAAAAAGAACCTAAACAAGACTTACAACAAATCATTAAGAGCAATACCAACCCCGAGCCTTTGCGTGTGTGCATCGTAATCAATCAAGCTCTCACCGTAGCCATTAAAGTACTGAGTATAAAGGCGAATATTCCTATATATTGGATAGCTCCATGTGAGTTGCAAAGCCCCTTTATTATCTTCGCGCAGATTGCTACGTAGCATCATAGTAAAACGATGCTCCCCTAACCCATACAACCCTGTAAGCTCAACATTGCCCATATACTTGTTGATATCTGGGTTATCATCGCCGGTCGCATCATCTGCAGAGGACTTTTCTTCTTCGGGAATGCGCCACCACGCTTGCAAATTAAACACCAAAGGGCCGC
The DNA here is from genome assembly GCF_040957575.1 of Vibrio sp. HB236076. Classification (NCBI taxonomy): domain Bacteria; kingdom Pseudomonadati; phylum Pseudomonadota; class Gammaproteobacteria; order Vibrionales; family Vibrionaceae; genus Vibrio; species Vibrio sp. HB236076. Next base: position 556,349 of record NZ_CP162601.1, on the reverse strand, counting down.
GTTCGAACACCATATTCCCCATGACTCGGTTCCAGCTGCGAGACAAATCACCAGACTGCCCGTTTGACTGATGATTGACGCCAAATCCAAATAAAGAATTCGTCATACCAGCAACCTTCCAATCATTTGGAAATACTAAGAAAAACTCGGGTTCATGGACAGTTTCTCGAAAGGGCGCTGAATTATCGCGGTTATAAACTTGCCACCACGATTGGTTGGTGTAAGCAAAAAACAGTTGCCCACTGCCCAAAATATTCTCTGCTAATGGTAATTTAAAACTAATCTGAAACTTGGCCTCGGTGTTGTCCAAATCGTCATAATCATCCCCCAACGCTTCTTCAAATGGCTCGGTATTGGGGTTGGAATTGTAAGTAAAAGGCAGCAGATAATTGGCTTTATGAGGCGTAATCACAAACGGGTTACCTTCTACTTTTTCTTCTTTTTTTACTCTCTGTTCTACAAGCGAATCATCTATATTTGTTGCACTTAGCTCATCGGACAAAGAGCTTGTTTCTGACGCGGAAAATGTGAAAGATGAAAAAAAAGCAGCAACAAAGGCAATGCAACCTGACTTATACCTGTTCATTAATGGCCTCATTAATTGTTGAAAATTCGATACAGACGAAAAATAATTTATCACTTGAACAGTACAGAACATAGGACAAACAAGATTAATGACAATAACTTTACCATTCTAAGTTAAAGGGACAGGCTAGATTCAAATTTTAGTTAAAGGGACAGGCAATTTAACTGCTATTGAACCTCCAAAATAAAAACATGACCTTCATCACATAAACATAATTACTACAAGCAAAGCTGATAAAATAGACAATACTGTATATAAACACACCGATTTGATTTATCGACATGACAACAGCACGCAAACACCAAGTAAGGCCTGACGTTACGCCCTACTACCATTGTACTTCTCGCTGCGTACGGCGCTCTTTTTTGTGTGGAGTAGACGAGGTTTCAGGTCAAAGTTTTGAACACCGTAGAGGATGGATTGAAGAGCGTTTATGGGCCCTTAGCTCGGTGTTTTGTATCGATATTTGTGCGTATGCCATTATGAGTAACCACTATCACTTAGTTCTGCACCTTAACACAACCAAAGCTCAAAACCTCAGCGACAAAGAAGTGATCACGAGATGGAAAAAACTCCACACCATCCCGCCCTCTTTATTATTAATATTAAAAAAAGACACACTCGATGAAGGAGAAAAAGCATTACTCAGTAAGCACTTAACAACATGGCGGCAACGTTTATCGAGTTTGAGTTGGTTTATGAGAGAAATGAACATGGGCATTGCACAACTGGCAAATAAAGAAGATCGCTGCACTGGTCATTTTTGGGAAGGAAGATACAAATCTCAAGCTTTATTAGACGAAACGGCTCTGATCAGTGCCATGGCCTATGCCGATCTCAATCCAGTTCGCGCCCAGATAGCCAATACCCCAGAGCAATCAGAATACACATCGATCAAACTTCGGTGCTGGGCCTCAACACACCATACCTACCAACCAAAGCAACTTGCTCCACTCAGTGTTCATCCACTAAAAGGCGAACATTTCACTATCCCCTTCAATTTAAAGGATTACTTTAACTTCGTCGATTGGGTAGGCAGGATAGTTCGAGATGATAAGCCAGGCGCTATCGCCAAAAACACGCCCAATATTTTATCTCGATTGCAATGGCCCGTTGAGTCATACAGCTCAGCTTACCAGTGTTTTGGTAAAAAAGGAGTACATTGGGTAGGGTGTAAAGAAAGTGTGGATAGAGCCCAATCAATTCTCAAACGCAAAAGAATGAAAGCACTGAGATTGTAAGCCTTCATTGCTATGTTCAAACAAGTTCGATTTCCCTTAATACTTGAGATTTTTAAATCTTCAAGGCTTTGTCGATGTAATTACCAAAATCCTTTTCGAGTGAATTAAATTCTCATTCTATTTTCAGGTTTATATCAAAACCATCAAAAATACACTATGACACAATTAATAAAGGGACTAATAAAGGGACAGTCCCAATAACATGTGTTAAATCGCCTGTCCCGATAACTCCCGTAGGTAAAATTGCCTGTCCAGTTATTTAATAAAAGGACAGGCCTCTTATAAACCTTAAACCTCTAAAAAGACTATAAACCTCAGTTGCCTGTCCTTTTAAGAATAATTACTCTTCGTAACCATTTGGGTTATTTGACTGCCAACGCCAAGTATCTTCAACCATCACCTGTAACGATCGTTTCGCTCGCCAATTAAGGGCTTTTTCCGCCGTAGTCGGGTCAGCCCAACATTCTGCAATATCGCCTGCACGACGAGGAAGTATTTGATAAGGAATAGGTTTTCCTGATGCTTTTTCGAACGCAGCAACCATTTCTAGAACGCTGTTGCCCTGCCCCGTGCCTAAATTAAATACGTGTAAACCACTATCAGAACCAACGTGATTCAGCGCCGCAACGTGACCATCAGCCAAGTCGACCACGTGAATATAGTCGCGAACTCCCGTTCCATCTGGTGTTGGATAATCATTACCAAACACGCCTAATTTTTCCCTGCGCCCAACAGCAACCTGGGCGACAAACGGCAATAAGTTGTTAGGAATTCCCTGTGGATCTTCCCCTAAGCGTCCAGATTCATGAGCACCAACTGGATTGAAGTAGCGAAGCAGAGTAATACTCCAGTCTAAGTTCGCGGCTTGAAAGTCACGTAGACACTCTTCAACCATCAACTTACTACGGCCATAAGGGTTGGTCGCCGAGGTGGGGAAATCTTCTTGAATTGGAACCGAAGCGGGATCACCATACACTGTTGCAGATGAACTAAAAATCAGAGACTTAATGCCAGCTTTGTCCATTTCAGAAACTAAATTCAATGTACCTGAAACGTTATTATCGTAATACGTCAGAGGTTTTTGCACTGACTCCCCCACCGCTTTTAAGCCAGCGAAATGAATGACACTACTGATGTCGTGCTCACTGAAAATCGTGCTTAGAATTTCAGGATCTCTCACATCGCCTTGATAAAATTCGACGGACTTTCCACTAACCTCTTGAATTCTAGATAATACTTTTTCTTTACTATTGTATAAATTATCCAGAACAATTGGCGTGATACCGGCTTCAATCATTTGAATACAAGTATGACTGCCAATGTACCCCGTTCCACCTGTTACTAATACTTTCATATTTCACCTAGCCAATGATTATCTTAGAGCGTTTATTATCTTGCCTGTCCTTTTAAAGACAAAAGAAAAGAGCCCTAAAGCTCCTTTCGTTGAGATGTAAAAGCAGTCTGTCACCTTATAAAGCAAATAGAGCAAAAGTTGCCTGTCCCGATAAAAGATAACCAGCCTGTCCTTTTATAAATTATTTATTTTTCTTTTCTGTTTTTACATCTTGTTCTTTTTGATAAAGGTTTTCGTAACAGTAGTTCGTCGCTTCGATATAGCCTTCAACACTACCGCAGTCAAAACGTTCGCCTTTAAATTTATAAGCAAGAACACAACCCGTTTGCGCTTGTTTAAGCAACGCATCGGTAATTTGGATCTCGCCGCCTTTACCTGGTTCCGTATTTTCTAAGATATCAAAAATATCTGGTGTTAAAATATAACGACCAATAATAGCTAGGTTGCTTGGCGCTGTGCCTTTTTCTGGTTTTTCCACCATGTTATCAACACGATAGATATCATCTTTAATCATCTCACCAGAAATCACACCGTATTTGTGTGTCTCATCTTCTGGTACTTCTTCTACGGCAACAATAGAACAACGGAACTGTTTGTAAAGCTCAACCATTTGGGCTAACACGCCTTTATCTTGGTTGACACACAAGTCATCAGCCAAAACGACAGCGAATGGATAGTCACCCACCAAAGGACGCCCAGTTAAGATTGCATGACCCAAACCTTTCATTTCACGCTGACGAATATAAGTAAAGTGAGCCGAGTCAATCAAGCCACGAATATCGTCAAGTAGAGCTTCTTTACTGGTCCCGCTTACTTGATACTCAAGCTCGAAGTTCTTATCAAAATGGTCCATCAAGGAATGCTTACCACGACCGGTTACCACACACATTTCGGTCATACCGGCTTGAATTGCTTCATCAACACCGTATTCAATCAATGGTTTATTGACCACAGGCATCATTTCTTTCGGCATTGATTTCGTTGCCGGTAAAAAACGAGTCCCATAACCGGCTGCGGGGAATAAACACTTTTTAATCATAACTGAACCTAATTGTCCCTAACTGACTTTAATAAATTTTTAGATGACTCACCCTGGCTGGTAAGCAGAAAATATTGCTGTTGTATGGGGACAGACCACTTACCAAGAGAGCGCAATCTTGCCTGTCCTCTTAAGAGCGTTATCTAGCCTGTCCCTTTAAGAAACTCTCTATCTTGCCTGTCCTCTTTTAAAAATCCTAGGGACAGACCACTTACGAAGAGCACTATCTTGCCTGTCCCGATAAAAGAAAACTTGCCTGTCCTCTTAAGAACTCAAAACAGATATCTTGCCTGTCCCTTTAAGAAACTACAAAACAGATATCTAGCCTGTCCCAATAAAAAGAGACTTGCCTGTCCTCTTAAGAACAATAAAAAGAAAACTTGCCTGTCCTCTTAAGAACAAACCGCTATCTTGCCTGTCCCGATAAAAAGAAAACTTGCCTGTCCTCTTTTAAAAATCCTTAATCACTGCCAAACAAATCGCGGGTATACACCTTGGCTTCCACATCGCGGATCTCATCAACCATACGGTTCGCAACAATGACATCCGCTTGCTGTTTAAAGGCCTCAAAATCGGTTTCGACGCGAGAGTTAAAGAACGTTGACTCTTTTAACACCGGCTCATAAACAATCACTTCAATGCCTTTGGCTTTCAGACGCTTCATGATGCCCTGAATCGAAGAGGCGCGGAAATTGTCAGAGCCCGCCTTCATGATCAAGCGATAGATACCGACGACCTTAGGCTGACGTTTTAAAATCGACTCAGCGACGAAATCTTTACGCGTGGTGTTGGCATCAACAATCGCACGAATAATATTATTAGGCACATCTTGGTAGTTCGCCAATAATTGCTTGGTATCTTTGGGCAAACAGTAACCGCCGTAACCAAAAGACGGATTGTTGTAATGACTGCCAATACGCGGGTCAAGGCCAACGCCTTCAATGATTTGACGCGCATCCAAGCCGTGAATTTCTGCGTACGAGTCCAATTCATTAAAATAGGCCACCCGCATCGCCAAATAGGTATTTGAAAAGAGTTTGACCGCTTCAGCTTCGGTCGAGTCGGTAAACAGCACCGGCACATCTTGTTTGACTGCGCCGCCAAGCAATAAATTCGCGAAGATTTCGGCGCGCTCACTTTGCTCACCCACAATGATACGCGATGGGTGCAAGTTGTCGTAAAGCGCGCGACCTTCACGTAAGAACTCAGGGGAGAAAAGAATGTTATCGCTCGCGAACTGGGCTTTGAGCTCTTTGGTGTAACCAACAGGAATGGTGGATTTAATCACCATCACCGCCTCTGGGTTAATCGCCATCACATCTTTGATGACCGCTTCAACAGATGAGGTATTGAAATAGTTGGTCTCAGGGTCGTAGTCGGTTGGCGTGGCGATAATCACGTAATCGGCGTCTTGATACGCGTGCTGTTTGTCGGTGGTCGCGACAAAGTTGAGCGCTTTATTGGTCAAAAAGTCTTCGATCTCAGCGTCGACAATCGGCGATTGCTTGTCGTTAAGCATTGCCACTTTTTCTTCAACAATATCAATAGCAACCACTTGGTTGTGCTGAGCCAAAAGCATGGCGTTTGAAAGGCCGACATAGCCCGTACCCGCAACTGCAATTTTCATTTTTATTCCTTTAGAGCTCGGTGAAGCCTTTTTAATACTTAAACAGAACCGTATCTTGGTAGCATAACAAAGTTATTGATATCAAGGTAGCGCGAGGCTTTATCGTAAACAAACTGCCTTATGATTAAGACAAAATTTCGCCACAAAAAAGAAAAAATAGCGTCAAGGTTGATCTATGTCTCGTTTTTTTGACTTTAGTGATTGACTTCACATTGATGAAAGGCAAAGTAGCAGGCAAGACAACAAGTAGAACACCAATTTCATGCACATAAAAAACAAGGTTTTAGCGCAGAGAGTTTGCTAATTTCTAACATCTATTTGCATAAACCTTGCCTAGAGCAAGAAATTTCAAGTATCTTAGTCCACATATAACAAAAAACGAGATGAATGAAAAAGCAACAAACCATGGACTTGGTCAATGTTCATTCATCGATAATGCATAAATTAATCTTTTGATTTTATTGATAGTTTAACGTTATCAATATCAAAGATAAAAAGTGCGATTCAATGTCAGTGTGCGAAGCGTGTTATGGATAACGCAAACAACCATCGGGCGGTAGCGTATCAAAACGCCCTAGTAGCAAAGTGAAATACAGTACAAGACAGTGAAACACAGTATAGAACAGTGGACTGTCTCACACTGTGTTAAGCGAAGCGGACTGTTTTACACTGTCTCACACTGTGTGAAGCGCAGCGACCTGTGTATAAAACGAAGCGCACTCAACCACCACCTAGCCCTAATCATTCAAAGACAAATTATGCTAAAGAAAATTACCTTCTGCTTGGCACTGGGGTTAACCTTAAGTGCTTGTGCCTATAAGCCGCGTGAAGTGAGTGCCGACATCCCCTTGGTATCGCCTAACAGTTCGATGTTAAACGGTCAACTGATTGCCAAAAAATACTGGCCACAACTCGACGACGCCACCACGCAAAGCCTCACCGCAGAGAATGTGACCATCAGCGTCAGCGCGCCGTATTTTTCTGCGCTGGGCAATACTTGCCGTACTTTAGAAGCGCAATTAAGCAATGGCGATGATCGCGTGCAAATCGCTTGCTCACGCCCTTATAAAGGCACAGACGCCGATCCGGTGTTTAACCCGGTTACCCCTTGGTATCTGACTCCTTCGCTGAATAAGGGCGAGACGTTACCTGTTGTGCAGTAAGAAGACAGTGCAACACAGTTTAAGACAGTAAAACACAGTCTAAGACAGTGAGATACAGTAAGAGATGGTGAAAAGCATTGGAAGGCAGTCGACTGTCCCGCACTCTGTTTCACTGTGTTAAGCGAAGCGGACTGTCTCACACCCTATTTTACTGTGCGAAGCGACCTATTAACACAGAATACACATGGACACCCTATGACTGATACGTCACATTGGAAAATCACCCTGCGCCGCGTTCCAACCTCGGCACGACGCCTCACACGTCCCCTAACAACGGCGTTTTGTATGGCTGGGCTTAGCCTGTGTCTGATACCGACGCTGGCCCATAGCGCAGAGGAAGAGCAAAGCAATAACCTTCAGCTCAATCAAAATCAAAGTGCGACGCCATCAAGCATCGACCTCAATAGCACCACACCCAACGAAGCCTTGGCCGACGGCACCTTTAGCCAAGAAAATCGCTACAATTTGCTGCTTCCCGGCGAGACCGACGTGCGCAAATTACTGCCGTCTTCCGGTGAGATAATGCCGCCGCCCTATGGAGCGAACTTGTTTGCCGGCGGTTACGAGACCGAACGCAGTAACGGCACACTGGATAACTACCCCATCGCACCAGGCGATAAGCTCAACATTTGGATTTGGGGCTCGGCCAACTACTCCAATGTGGCCACAGTCGACAATCAGGGCAACATTTTCATTCCCGACGTCGGCCCGATTCAGGTGATGGACGTTAAGGCAAGCCAGATCAATCAATTTGTCAGTGAAAAAATCCGCCAGGTGTACACCAAAAACGTCAATGTTTACGTGAACTTATTAACGGCAACGCCAATTACCGTCTATCTAAGTGGCCCGGTGATCCGCCCTGGGCAATACGCAGGTATGTCGTCAGACAGCGTATTGTATTACCTCAAGCGCGCCGGCGGGATTGATTCAGAACGCGGCAGTTATCGCGACGTTCGAGTGGTGCGCGATGGTCAAACCGTGGCCAAGATCGATTTGTACCAGTTTATGAAAAACGGACAAATGCCGAAGATCAACTTCAAAAGCGGCGATACCATTTTGGTCGAACCGCAAAAAGCCGCCATTACCGTCAGCGGCGGGGTGCGCAATCCGTTTCGCTTTGAGTTAAATGGCGAACAAGCGCTCGGCAGTGCCCTGGCTAACTTGTCTTTGCCTTTGCCGAAAGTCAGCCATGTTGCCGTCACTGGCAATCGCGCTTCTGGCCCTTTTTCTCGCTACATGAGTTATCAGAAGTTTCAAAACTTTACCCTTCGCGATGGCGATAAGGTGTTGTTTAATGATGATTTACACCCACAAGTGATCGATATTGAAGTCGGTGGCAGTTACCTAGGCCCATCCTACTTTGCCGTCACCAAACAGGCGCGTCTGCACGATGTGTTAAACGCCATTCCGGTCGATAAAAACTTGGCCGACATTGGTTCGGTGTACATTTTGCGCAAAAGCGTCGCCGAACGGCAGCAAAAGCTGTTAGAAGAGTCACTCGATCGATTAGAGCGCAGTGTGTTTACTGGCCCAGCCTCTTCGACTGGAGAAGCGTCGATTCGTTCGCAAGAAGCGCAAATGGTGCTGCAATTTACTGAGCGTGCTCGCAAGGTCAAAGCCCTCGGTAAAGTGGTGGTCGCCGATCACGGTAAAGTCTCGAATATCTTACTGGAACAAGGCGATAAGATTGTCATTCCGAACAAAACCGATTTGGTGCAAGTCGCGGGCGAAGTGTTAATGCCGCAAGCGGTGGTGTATAACCAAGATGCCAGTATCGACGACTACGTGGCTTGGGCAGGCGGGTTTTCCGATCGCGCCGAAGACAAGCGCATCGCCGTGGTACGCGCCAATGGGTTAGTTGAGTTCGAACCCGAAGAGCCGGTGCGCAAAGGCGATCAAATCTTGGTGTTGCCAAAAGTCGACAGCAAAACCATGCAATCGATCAAGGACATTACCCAAGTTATTTATCAGATTGCGGTGGCGGCCAATGTGGCAACCTAAGGCCCTTGTGATGGCGACAAAACGCAGCGCCAATGGGCCGTTCGTGAACCGAGTCATTGTTGATCAGATCACCGGTGGGCAAACCATCGGTGGTCAAGCTATCATAGGTCAGGCAAGCGACATCACGTTCAGCGCGGAACCAGGCTTCAGCACCCCGCGCGTTGCCCACCCCAATACGGTGGGAGGGCAACATGGCTGATGTAAAAAAACGCTCGACCCTCAAAGTGTGGGGCGATGTAATTTTTGCCATTTTTTTGCGTGAGATTAAAAGTAAGTTTAACGATAAATTTGGTATTGCGTGGTCGGTGTTTTCGCCAGTCGCCTTTATTTTTATGCTGTCTTACATTCGCGGCCGTATGGATGGCGGTGATACCCATGGCATCCCGACTTTCATGTTTATGGTCATCGGCATGATCATGGTACAATTTTTTTTAGGCGTGTTGGGCTCAGCCTCTGGCGCCTTTCAAAAAAATAAACCCCTGTACGCCTTTCGCCAAGTGCAACCGATCAGCTCAGTGATAGCGATCGTTTTTTTTGAGCTGCTGGTCAAAATCGCCGTTATTTTGGTCATCGCCATCATTATTTATTACTTACGCATGGATTTGCATGTTGATGACTATTTAGAAGTGATCCTCAACCTGATTCGTGTGTGGCTGTTTGCTTCCAGCCTGGGCTTAATCGTCTCAATCGCTGTCTGTTATGTACCAGAAGTGAAAAAAATCATGGGTCTAGCCACTCGACCATTATTCTTTATTTCGGGGATTTTCTTTAGCCTGCAAGACATCCCGCAGCAATATTGGCCCTATTTAACCTGGAACCCCTTGTTGCACGCGGTGGAGCTGACTCGCTACGCCGCCTACCCGCAATACGGCGATGCCGGAGTCAGTTATTTCTTTTTAGATGCCTGTACCATTTTGCTGCTGTTTTTTGCTTTGGCGATTTATCACGTCAGTTGGAAGCAGGCGATCAGTCGGTAAAAACCAGTGAGACACAGTGAAACACAGTATAGGACAGTGAAATACAGTAAGACACAGTGCACCGCCTTAGACTGTCTCACACTGTGTTAAGCGCAGCGCACTGTCTTAGACTGTGTTAAGCAAAGCGTCCTTGTTTACCTTATTAAAATGACAACCTTAACGGAACATTATGATTTCAACGGTCAGTGACTTTGAAGGTTTTAAAAAAGCCTGTACAGCTAAACAATTTAGCGATATCAAATACTTAACAGAATCGGTAGCTTTTTACCAACAGGCTGGTAACCCTGAACTGGCCAAACGCATTCAAGTGCGCATCAACAATGTAAAAAAAGCGAATCAACAAAAAAAAGCAAAGCAACAACAAAATGTTGAAAAGGTTTACCAAGATTGGCTCAATGGTTTTAGCACAGAAGAACAAAACCAGCCCGACCTGTTAGAACAAGGCCTCGATCAATTAAAGCAACAATCGCCACCAGCCGCTGAGTTAGCGAGTAAAAAAATCGCCGCTTTGCGTTTGTTGCCCCAGGTACAAACCAAGTCACAGCAAGCCAGTTCAAAGCAAACCAATACGCCTAATGCCAAGCCCAGTGAGCCAAAAGGCCAAGCGGCAAGCGCCAAAGCCGGCAGCCCTTTTGATAAACTCCCCAAACCTTTGCGCAGTTACTTTGTCCTCCTAGTTTTGATCCCGTCACTGCTGTTCGCGCTCTATCAATTATTTTGGGCCACCGAGCGTTACGAAAGTGAAGCGCAAGTGCTGGTCAAAGAACCCGATTCCACCACTACTATGGACGCCACCATGGCCGCGCTGTCTGGCCTTGGTGTAACCAATACCGCCGGCACGGATCCACAAATTCTCGAGTCGTACATTTTTTCGAACGACATGATCAACTATCTGGACGAGACCATTGATTTGCGCCAGCATTTTAGCGATACCAATATCGATGTGTTTAGCCGCGTTCACGATGACGACAGCCGCGAAACCTTTGCCAAGTATTATGAAGATCACGTCAAGGTCGAAATTGATGAAGCGTCGGGCATTTTGCGTATTTTCGCCCAAGGGTTTGATCCCGACTATGCCCAGACCCTAGCGCAAACCATCGTCAAGCGCTCGGAGTGGTACATCAACTCGATTAGCCATCAATTGGCCGAGGCGCAACTGGCCTTTATTCGCAAAGAGTCGGTGGAAGTGGAAGACAAACTGAGCCAAGCGCAAAGCACCTTGCTCAACTTTCAACAAAAATACAACCTGCTCGACCCAACCGCCGAAGGCACCGCCAAGCAGCAAATTACCTATGGGCTAGAAGGGCAGATCAGCGCCAAAGAAGCGGAGCTTAAAAGTTACCAGTCGATCATGACCGACAGCGCCCCGCGCGTGGTGGCCTTGCAAAACGAGCTCAATGCCCTGCGTGAGCAATTGCTCAAAGAGCGCAACAAGCTCGCCCAAGATGGCGATAAAACCATTCCGGTCAGCGAAATCATGGCCCAATTTACCGATCTCAAGGTCAAAAACGAACTGGCACTGCAAGCGTATACTTCGGCGCAGGTATCGTTAGAAAAAGCGCGTATTGAGACCTACCGTCAAATCAAATACTTAGTTGTGGTTGAAGCGCCGACACTGCCAGACTCTCATCGTTACCCGGATGTGGTGTATAACATTACTTTGTTTACCCTGTTAGCGGCGATGTTGTACGGTATTGGTCGTATTATTTTGGCCACCATTCGCGAGTTGAAGTAAACGACAGTTAAATACAGTGTCGGACAGTGAAACACAGTTAATAACAGTATAAGACAGTGGAATACAGTGTAAGACAGTGGAACACAGAAAACCAAAATCTTATCTTTGGGGGCTGTGTTTCACTGTGTTAAGCGCAGCGAACTGTCTTAGACTGTCTCACACTGTGTTAAGCGAAGCGCACTGTCTTAGACTGTCTCACACTGTCATTCACCGTCTTAGACTGTCACATACTGTCTTAAGCGCAGCGCACTGTTTTAGACTGTTTCACACTATCCTAACTATTTTAATTTTTAACCAACATAGACATAAAAAAGGCTTAACCATGTCAAACCCACAAAACCGTAAAGGTATCATCCTCGCGGGCGGCTCCGGCACCCGTCTTTACCCACTGACCAAGGAAGTCAGCAAACAACTGATGCCGGTTTACGACAAACCGATGATCTACTACCCGATCTCAAGCTTAATGATGGCCGGGATCACCGAAATTTTGATCATCTCGACCCCGCAAGAATTGCCGCGCTTTCAAAACCTGCTCGGTGATGGCAGCGACTGGGGCATCAAGTTTGAATACGTGGTTCAGCCTTCGCCAGACGGCCTGGCACAAGCCTTTATCCTGGCCGAAGACTTCTTAGCAGGCTCTCCAGCGGCCCTCGTGCTCGGCGACAACCTGTTCTACGGCCACGATCTGTCGCACTCACTAGAGCGTGCTAACCAGCAAGAAAGTGGCGCGACCGTGTTTGGCTATCACGTCTCTAACCCCAAATCGTACGGCGTGGTCGAGTTCGACGAGTCAGGCAAAGCGATTTCGATTGAAGAAAAACCAGAGGCGCCTCGTTCCAACTACGCGGTTCCTGGCCTGTACTTCTTCGACAACCAGGTGGTCGAGTTTGCTAAAAACGTCCAACCGTCGGCACGTGGCGAACTTGAGATCACCGATGTGATCGATCAATACCTCAAAGCGGGCACCTTGCAAGTCGAAGTCATGGGTCGCGGCACCGCTTGGCTTGATACCGGCACCTTAGATGACTTGCTCGATGCCGCGCTGTTTATTCGCGCACTCGAAAAACGCCAAGGCCTTAAAGCCAACTGCCCAGAAGAAGTCGCCTACCGCAAAGGCTATATCGACGCGGCCAAGCTGCGCGATCTCGCTCAGCCATTAGTCAAATCTGGCTACGGTAAATACTTGCTTGATTTGCTCGAGCACCGCGTTTTTTAAGCCCAAACCAGGGTTAAACGTGTCGTATTTGAGCGTCGAATGTGCGTTTCACCACTGAGATACGGCCAAATGGCCTACTGCTCTGTCGATACAGAGTTAAGCCAATAGCCGATCTCGGCGCCTCGCCGTCACTCTTCTCTTATTATTTCGCTAATCTAGAACGCCAATCGCAGGTAAACCTAGACGGCGTCATTGAGTGGCGTTGTTGTTCGCGTCAGTTTTTACCTGCCCCGCAGCGTAATTTGGCCGAATATTGACGGACGGCACGCAAAAGCGGATAGTATACAGACAATCGCAATACTGAAAAAAATAACACTCTAAGTTGGCCGACAATGAAAATTATTGACACCAAAATCCCCGACGTAAAAATCATCGAACCGCAAGTGTTTGGTGATGAGCGCGGTTTTTTTATGGAAACCTTCCGCACCACTATCTTCAATCAACAATGCGCTGAACGCGAATTTGTACAGGAAAACCACAGCAAATCGGGCCATGGTATTTTGCGCGGTCTGCACTATCAAACCGAGAATACCCAAGGCAAACTGGTGCGCGTCGTCAGTGGCGAAGTGTTTGACGTGGCCGTCGACATGCGCGAAGGTTCAGACACCTTTGGCCAATGGGTTGGCGAGATCTTATCTGCCGACAACAAACGTCAACTCTGGGTACCAGAAGGTTTTGCTCACGGCTTTTACGTGATCAGTGAGCAAGCCGAATTTGTTTACAAATGCACCGACTTTTACAACCCAGGCTCGGAAGTCTCGGTAAAATGGGACGATGCAACCATTGGGATTGAATGGCCCTTAGTCGACGGCAAGGCCCCATTGTTGTCGGGTAAAGATGAAGCCGGGCTGAGCTTTGAGCAAGCGCCCAAGTTTGATCTCAACCTCAAGATCGTCGACACCCAATAAACCACTATTTTGGGGTCAATCCGAACCATCCATACCCTAGGTTTGATTACCGTTAAGGGTATGGGTGGCATCGATATAGGGTCGGTATGGATGCGATAAATTGGGATACGGTGGGTAGGAAGAAAATGGCCATCGCGCTGTCGGTATAAAAAGGGGTGTACAAAACATGGTGAATAATGAGTAAGGATACAACCACCAAGCAAGCGACTCAGGCTTATGTGTCGGTGATTTCTCATCATCACGAAGCCATCATTGAAAAACTCGGGTCACTCAAACGCTTGGCGCAACATCCGTCGATCACCGTCATTTTGCGCAACAATGTGCCGCGCAGTGAGGGCGATAACCAGGATACCGCAAGCGCGGCATCAAAAGACACAAGGCCGACAGACACGGTCAATCAAGCCAACGCCAGTCACCAGGTGTTGGCCAACTATTGCCAGCAGCACGGTATTGAGTATGTTATTAATGAAAGGCCGCAAGGTTTCGCCGCCAATAACAATGACAACTTTTTACACGCTCAATCTCTGGGTATGCAAAGCCGCGATATGTTTATCGTGCTCAATCCCGATGTGCACATCAACGGCCCAACCATACGTCAGATGATGGACTGTATCGCCTTTCGCGATGGCATCGAGCTCGCCAATCACTCCGGTGATGGCTGCCCAAACGAACCTCACCACCAAGCGCCCATCGAACTCGCGACGGTGAATTTATTTCTCAACTCAAAACGCAGCGTCTTTGATGACAATTTACGCCGCTACCCCAATTTGCTCAATTTTGCTCGCAACTACCTGCTGCGCGATCGCAGTACCGTGGTCGATAAATCACACCCCGTAGCCGCAGGTGAGCGCTTTTGGGCCAGCGCGGCGTTTTTGTTGTGTCGAGCCAGCTTGTATCAGCAGTTGTGCGGCTTTGATGAGCGTTATTACATGTACTGTGAAGACATCGATTTTTGTTTGCGCGCCGAACAGCTCGGCTACCCGGTGGAATTTTTACCCAAGCTAAGCGCCATTCACTATCGCCGTCGTCACAGCCAACGCTTTATGTCGAAAGCCTTTCGCCAGCATCTGCACAGTGTGTGGTTATTTTCGTTGGCCAAGCGCGGTTGGGCGACGATGAAAAGCCGTCTGCCCGCCCTCGCTGGCGACCCTGTCGCCTGCCACAGCGCAGAGACTCACAACCAGAGCGAGCAAAGCAAGTACAGGTTGAAAAGCGCCGTAGACCCAAAAGCACCGGCTCAAGGTCGTGCTCGCCCAAAGACCGAACTTAGCGCCGCCCAGGCCTCGGTGCTAAAATGAAACCTCGTGCTACTGTCAAACCTCGCGCTCATATGAAACCTCACGCTAATGTGAAACACGGCAAACAAGGCACCAACCAGGCCAAAGCCGATCTCGCCGCCAACCCCGCACCAGTACTGGACGCTCACTTGGCTTCACCACGGTGGGCGGTGGTGGTGATGTATCACCCCGATGAGGAAACGCTGCAGTTTTGGCAACGCATGGCCAAGGCGGTCAACTTAGTGGTGGTCGACAATACCCCGAGTGATATGGCAATCAAAACCCCAACCTGGGCCGACTATTGGATTGCCAACCACAATAACCTCGGCATTGCCAAAGCCCTCAATCAGGGGTTACACATGGTCACCTATCTCAATGATCAGGCGCTGCGAACTCAATGCCAATGGCAAAACGCGAAGGCCGTGGTCAATGGCGCGCCCGTCGCCCCGACTTCGGCCTCTGCGGCGATCCCCCCGAGTGCCCAGCCCTGCCCTGAGCTGACAAAATCGGTCACCCAACCGCCCTTGCTCGCTTACACCACCCATGCCCCTTTATGGTGTGCCCTGTTTGATCAAGATACCCGCATCAGCGTGGAACAAATCGAGCAGTTGTTTGCTAAAGCCGGTCAGTTGTCAAAAGAGTGCGATCAGGCCAAGCGCCCCAGTATTGCCGCGCTGTGCCCAAGCTATCGCGCCAAAAACCTCGACCGTTTTGGCGATCTGATCACCATAGACGCACAGGGCATTTCGCGTCTCAACCCCAACATGATGACCGAGCAACAAAAGCAGCAGGTGTACCCGGTGGCCTACACCATTACCTCGGGCAGTGTGGTGAATCTAGCGGCGATGGAAAAAATCGGCCTGCACGACGATAAGCTGTTTATTGATTTTGTTGATATCGAGTGGGGGCTGCGCGCCAATCACTTGGGCTATCAGGTGTTGCAATGGCCACAAGTGGTGTTAGAACATCAACTGGGCGATGCGCCGATTGAACTGTTTGGCCACAAGATCGTGACCCACAGCGCCGTGCGTCATTTTTATTATTTTCGCAATGCCATGCTGCTGATGAAGCGCGGCTATGTGCCCGCGGTATGGAAGCGCACCGAACTGAAAAAACTGTTGCCGCGTTTTGTCTGCTACGCCTTGTTTGCCAAACCCAGGTTAAAGCATACCCGTGCCATGCTCGCCGGTCTTTGGGCGGGTTTACAAGGGCAAACCGGTCGTCAGCATCAGCCTAAAGCGATGTCGAAAGACATCAAACGCTAGCGACCTTGAAGTACAGCGCCCTTTATCATACCGACGCCCGAGCACAAGCGACTCGCTCACCATACAGAGTATCGCGACAGCAACCATCACCAGATACCGAAATACCGAGAGTAATAACAGGTGGGTGTTATCCCAACCGGTTGTGTCGATGAGGTATGTCTCCCTTTTTTGAACGATGGGTTAGAGACCTAAGGATTTGTGATCCCTTGGTTACCAATCCATTCATTTTACTGATTTGTGTTAACAGAACGTTGTGCGTTGTCATACGCTAGGAAATTACTATGAGCTTAAAAATTTTAGTCACCGGCCTTGGTGGCCAACTGGCCTACGAACTGGGCCAAACCCAACCCGATAATGTGGAGATGGTCGCACTCGGTATCGATGATCTCGATATCACCAGCCAAGAAAACGTTCAAGCGGTATTTAACCAGCTTCAGCCCGATTGGGTGATCAACGCCGCCGCTTACACCGCCGTGGATAAAGCGGAAAGCGACACCGACACCGCCTATGCCGTCAATGAAACCGGCAGTGAACTGCTGGCGAAAGCCTGCGATGAATTTGGCGCGCGCTTGATTCACGTCTCGACCGATTTTGTCTTTGATGGCACCAAAACCACCCCTTATCAAACCGATGATGTGCCCAACCCCATCAACGTTTACGGCGCATCTAAGCTGGCGGGCGATCTTAAGGTGGCGGAAATTTTACAAGGCCGCGCCAGTATTATTCGCACCGCGTGGGTCTACTCGGCGCACGGCAATAACTTTGTCAAAACCATGCTGCGTTTAATGAGCGAAAAAGAGCAGCTCGGCATTGTTTACGATCAAGTGGGCACCCCAACCTGGGCCAAGGGCTTAGCCGAGATGATTTGGTCACTGCTGGCCAAGCAACAAGCGCAAGGCGTGACAACAGACGAAACCCTTACACTGCACTGGACCGACGCGGGCGTGGCTTCTTGGTATGATTTTGCCGTTGCCATTCAAGAGCTCGGGCTAGAAAAAGGCTTGCTCGATAAAGCGATCCCGGTGGGCCCAATCCCAGCCAGCAATTACCCAACCCCTGCGACGCGCCCGAGCTTTTCGGTGATTGATAAGTCGACCGCCGAGCAAGCCAGCGGCGTGCAGACGGTGCATTGGCGTAAGCAGCTTAGCCAAATGATGGATGAGCTAAAGGCCGTTTAAGACAGTAAGTAACAGTGTAGGACAGTCAAAATCGCGTGCTGGTCGGGGTCGGATTCGCGGGATCGTTACAATCACAACGCTAGCGAAACTCTTGTGGATCCGACCCCTATGGCTCGAACTCACTTGGCAAACAAGCAAGATTGACCACAGCCTTTGCAGTACATGATGATAAACCGACACAAAAGTCATTCTCTGCCAAGAGGGTTTATCATTTTTAGGGGTCGGATCCGCATAACACCGAGCACGAGTTCGGTCAGTCTATCTCGCAAATCCGCCCCCACTTGAGACAGCGCAGCAAACTGTTTCAAAAAACATGCAGGGGTCAGAGCTTCGCCACCCAAGGCGCACTGATAAGTTCGAGATACTCCAAAGCTACTGACCCCGTACCGTAATTGTGGTGACACCTAAAGCGCGTGCTGATCGGGGTCGGCAGCCGGGGTAAGTAAGGAGTCACCAACACGATAATGTGTTAGAGGCTCCGACCCCTGAATGTTTAAGGCTGTGGCAGTAAAAGACGGTGTAGGACAGTGAAACACAGTAAATAACAGTGTAGGACAGTCAAACACAGTGGAACACAGTCAAAATCGCGTGCTGGTCGAGGTCGGATTCGCGGGATCGTTACAATCACAACGCTAGCGAAACTCTTGTGGATCCGCCCCCTATGGCTCGAACTCACTTGGCAAACAAGCAAGATTGACCACAGCCTTTGCAGTACATGATGACAAACCGACACAAAAGTCATTCTCTGCCAAGAGGGTTTATCATTTTTAGGGGTCGGATCCGCATAACACCGAGCACGAGTTCGGTCAGTCTATCTCGCAAATCCGACCCCACTTGAGACACTGAAGCGAGCTGTGTTTTACTGTGTTAAGCGCAGCGACCTTGATTTAAAAAGAATAAAACTATTAAAACATGCAAAAGAAAACCCTATATCTACATATTGGCTGGTCAAAAACGGGCACATCAGCAATTCAGCAACAACTCGATGCCCACTTCAAAACCTTGAAGTCAGAGGGTATTTTGTACTCGAAAAAGCTGCAAATGAATGATAATGCCCACCATCATTTTGCCTTGGCCTTTCAAGAAGCCAAAGCCTACCCAGCCAAGTTCACCCCATCAGAAGTGATGGCGTTACACGACAAAGAAATGAAGCGCCACCGCTGCCATAGTGCGATTATTTCTTCTGAATTATCGCCGTTTTATTATCAAAATGACGCATTTAAAAAGTGGGTAACCCAATTTAAAAACGTAGTGGTCATTGCAACGGTGCGCCCGCAATCGGAAGTGCTCGTATCGCTTTTTAATCAGCTGATTAAAGACCCGCAAGTTCGTTTTAAAGCCACGTTTTTTCAGCTGACTATTAATAGCTTAGGGCGATTTAATTACTTTAATTCCCTCAATCGTTGGCGAAACCGAGTTGGCGATGGCAACATCAAAGTGATTAATTACCAGAATGATGTGGTGCAAAGCTTTCTCGAACTCTTTGATTTAGCCGTAATCGGTGATACCAAGAAGATCATTAACCCTTCGTTACCTACTTCTGCCCTTTTGCAAATTCAGCAGCAAGCCCTCGAGATCAGTAATCCAAAACAGTACGCCAAACGAAGAGATGAGATCACCCAAGAGTGCCAACACCAGCTCGAACCGCCA
Source organism: Vibrio sp. HB236076 (assembly GCF_040957575.1). Taxonomy (NCBI): domain Bacteria; kingdom Pseudomonadati; phylum Pseudomonadota; class Gammaproteobacteria; order Vibrionales; family Vibrionaceae; genus Vibrio; species Vibrio sp. HB236076. The sequence goes on along the minus strand of NZ_CP162601.1, from coordinate 537,132 downwards.
TCAAAAATATGGTTAACGGCCGGCGAGTTAAGAAGCATTGATAATCATTATATGGCGTCGAATAACCGTGTAGCGCGAGAGTTTCTCGGTCAACCGAAATTATTTACCCAAAGCGACTATCGCGATATCTACGTGTATTAAGTCATTGTAATACCAAAAAAACTGATAAGCGAGTCCAACTGAGTACCCTATGCCGTATACAAAAGTAAAGATGGTCGCCATTGCCAAAGATGAAGGCCGTTACCTGGCGGAGTGGCTGTATCATCATCACCACTTTGGCTTTGATGATTTTGAAATTTACCTCAACAACACCAGTGATAATAGCCGAGATGTCATTCAAGCCGTGCAATCTTTGTTAGAGATTAATATCACGGTGGTAGAAGCGGATGAGTTATTTACTGAGTTTGGCCAGCATTTCCAAACTCAAGTCTATCAGCGCGCGTTACGCCGCACTTCAGCACGTGACTTTTCTCATGTCGCTTTTTTAGATATCGATGAATTTTGGACACCGCGTGATTTTACCACGTCGATTAACGACTACTTAGCTCAATCGCCAACGCCACAAGCAGTGCATGTATTCAACTGGGCCATTAAACACAGTGAAACGCGCTTTGGCTTAGCGATTACGGATAACAATCTCTTTACCCTAAACTCACACATCAAGTGCATTACGCCGGTGCGTTATGAGCTCAATACCAAGGTGCACAATGTGATTGGTGACAATGTCGATTACCGCAATAGCGAAGGCCGAGCCGCTGAGTTTATCGATCACACGATGTCGAAAACACAGATAAGTCCGGCAGCCCTGCCTCAGTTTTTTATTGTTCACCGTTTATATCGCAGCCAGTACGAGTATGTGTCGTCATTGTTTAGAGGGAGACCTAATGGCGCGCGCTTTAAGTCAAACCGAATGGGCTATGCAGCAAAAGCCAAAGGGGTCGAATACAGCCCTCTCCCTCACCATTATGAAACGTACCACCAAGGGCTTTGTCTTCTCAATACCCAGTTATCGGAGCTTTTGAGTCGCGCTGAGCGTTTCGTTAATCAACGCTATCAGGCTTTATTGGATACCCTTGATCGCGGCGTGTCCTCAGGAGAGGCATTGATCCTGGATCGCGCTTTGCGTCATATTACCCGGCCGGATATCAAGCCTTACCAGCAACGTCTCAAACAACAAAAAATCGATCGGAAAATCTTTCAGATTGGTTTTAATAAATCCGGCACCGCCAGTATTTACTTTTATTTTCTCAATGAAGGCTTTAAGGCCATACACTGGGATAACGGCAAGCTGTCAAAACAGATCCACCATAATGCCAAAAACAATATCAATTTATTAACTGGCTATGAAGCGTTCCAAGTGTTTACCGATATGGAACACAGGGACGATGACTTGATGCCGTTTTACAGTGCAGAACGTTATTTCCAGCAACTTGATCAGCAATACCCAGATTCTATCTTTATTCTCAATTATCGCGATAGAGACAAGTGGATCAAAAGTCGCTTGAATCACCCTGGCTACTTAGCAAGAACGATGAAAGCAACCGGGCAAAGCCGAGCGCAAGTGATCGCGGACTGGCAACACCGTTATCATCAACACATTAACGCAGTGAAAACTTACTTTGCCGAGCGCGATAACCTCATCGTGATTGACTTAGATAAGGATCCCAGTGACAAACTATTTACTGAATTGAGTCGTTTGGGCTTTGTGTTGCACAATCAGCACTTACCGCACACTCATCAAACTCGACACCGAACTCAGCTAACTCGGTATCAAGCAATGCGGCAAAGATTGATTGCCATGGTGCCGTCTCCCATCAAACAAAAAATAAAATCCTTGTGCTTTCGTGTGCAAACGCGTTGGCAGTAACCTTTGCCATTCACTCCATGACACTTAAAAATTATTAAACTATGCTGATTAAAACACTGCTTAAAAAGGCAATGGCCAAATACCGACGCCCTCATTTTTTTGATGGGGTTGTCGGCGATTTTCTCGGCGGTTGGTGCCAAGGTGCAGACCGGGTGGATTTTCTTATTCAGGGGCAGCGTTGGGCAACGTGCCCTTGTGATGTCAACCGGCCTGATCTCGGTCATCTGATGGAAAATACTCAGTGTGGTTTTACCTATCCATTAGATGCGGCAACGCTGCCGGTTGACTGCTTATTTAAACGTGAGTTCACCGTTGAGTTGCTGTTTTATCAAGCCGATACACTGCTCGTCCGTTCACAGCAGCAGGTCAATCCACAAACTTGGGTCGAAGGAGCCAAGCTTTATTACGGCGTGAGTGTTCATGAATTGGTCAAGCACATAACCGCCAGTCAATTATGGGATGAGCCCTTTTATCTCAAGCAAGTGCAACCTCATGAAACTCAGCACCCGAATGCCATTATCGATTTTCTGATCAAAGCCAATGCATTAGGTAAACTGCCATCTCGTCATTTTAATACCCCCTACTACCTTGCCATCAATCAAGATGTTGCTCGCAGTCACTTTAATCCCTTAGTCCATTATCTGGCCTTTGGTGAAGAGCAAGGTCGTCGCCCAATGCCCTATTTTTCACCAAACATCTCCTCTACATTGCCCAATCGTGATGAGGTAGAGGCTCACCACACTCAAACCACAACGCAATTTGAGGCTTGGTTGGCCGATAGTAAAAGCCTTCCTTTATTGGAGGATGAAAGTTGGCACCGAGCGCAGTCCGTGGTCAGCAGGGAACAATACCGGCAATGGATTAACGGTGAGATGATGACGAAGCATCAGGCACAAGCTCAGTTACGTCAGATGCCATTACACCCGCTTATCTCGATTGTGGTTCCGGTTTACAACCCAGACAAAGTACTACTGGAGCGGTGCATAGAGTCCGTGCTTGAACAATCTTACCCACATTGGCAGCTGTGCCTGGCCGATGACGCTTCAACCAAACCTCATGTGCGTGAAGTGCTTGAATATTATCAACACCTTGACTCTCGTATCCAGGTGATTTTTCGCGATGATAACGGCCATATTTCGGCAGCCAGTAACAGTGCCTTAGCGCTCGCTCGCGGTGAATGGACGGCCTTACTTGATCACGATGACGAACTGTCGCCACATGCGTTATTTCATGTCGTCAGCACGATAAATCAACAACCGGATGTCGATTTCATTTACACCGATGAAGATAAAATTGATGAGACAGGACAGTACAGTGCGCCACATTACAAGTCAGATTGGAATCTTGATCTGCTTTACAGTCAGAACTATGTGTCGCATTTAGGGATCTATAAAACCGAAATCGTCAAACGCATCGGCGGGTTTCGCCAAGGGTATGAAGGCAGTCAGGATTACGATTTACTGCTGCGTTACTCACGAGAAATTGATCACACCAATATTGTCCACATCCCAAAAGTGCTCTATCACTGGCGGGTAACCGCCGGCTCAACGGCCAGTGGTGCTGAGGCGAAATCTTACACCACGCAAGCGGGGATCAAAGCGCTGCAAGATCACTTTGAGCAGCTCGGTGAACAGGTCAGCGTGGAGCGTGGTAAACAAGATAATATTTATAAAGTAAACTGGCCGATTGCTGATGCCAACCCTTTGGTTTCGTTACTCATTCCGACGTACAATGGCTATCAAATCACCAAACAAGCAATTGATTCAATCTTAGAGAAAACCACTTATCGTCATTTTGAAATTTTGTTGATTGATAACAACTCGGATGACGCTGCAGCCTTAGCCTACTTTGAGCATATCAATCAGCATGAGCAAGTGCGTGTGCTGCGCTACCCACACCCATTTAACTATTCAGCGATCAATAATTTTGCCGCCAAACAGGCAAAGGGCGACATTTTGGGCTTAATTAATAACGACATCGAAGTGATTAACCCCGAGTGGTTGACGGAAATGGTGTCTCACGCGCAGCGTAGCGATATCGGCTGTGTGGGCGCCATGCTTTATTACCCCAATGATACGATTCAGCACGCAGGGGTCATTTTAGGGATTAATGGCGTAGCTGGTCACTCACATAAGCACTTTCCTCGCGAGTCCAATGGGTACTTTAGCCGCTTACACCTAGTGCAGAACTTATCCGCGGTAACCGCAGCCTGCTTGTTGGTAAGGAAGTCTGTATTTGAGCAAGTCGGCGGATTAAACGAAACGGATCTTAAGGTAGCCTTTAACGATGTCGATTTTTGTTTAAAAGTGAAGCAAGCCGGCTATCGCAACCTATGGACACCTTACGCCGAGCTGTACCATCATGAGTCTATTTCTCGGGGCGCGGAAGACAACCCAGAAAAAATTGCCCGCTTTAATAAAGAGGTCGAATACATGAAAACAACGTGGGCGACCGATACAACACCCGATCCATTTTACAACGCAAACCTTACACAGATTAAAGAAGATTTTACGATTGCCGTGTAAATTTGCTGTAGGCTATTTAAGGCTTAATTCTCGTTTTAAAATTAGGAATTTATTACCATGCTAGGAAAAATAAAAAGTGCAATTTATAAGCGACCTTTGCATTGTACCGATGGCTTAGTCGGCTCAATCATTGGGGGTTGGTGCCAAGGGGCAAAAAAAGTCGACATTTTGCTGAATCAAGAATTGATTGCCAGTTCGCCATGTAGCACGAAACGAGAAGATTTAAACAGATTACTCAAGGATGTGAAATGCGGTTTTGCGATTAAAATTGATGGCAAAAGCATAAACCCGTTTTGGTTTTCAGCCGCCACCGTTGAGTTAAAGGTCATCTATTATCGCCAAGATAATACGGTATTAATTGAAACAAGCACCACGCTAGACAGCCAAGAATTATTAGAAGCGATTGATACGTATAATGGTCAGCATTTAGATGACTTAGCCAGCGTAATCAGACAATCCGGTTTATGGGATGAAGCGGTTTATCAAACACAACAGATGGGGAGTTTGATACAACACTCAGATCCCATTAAAGATTATCTATTAATTGGTGAAAAACTTGGTAAAAATCCTAGCCAGCATTTTAGTACTTTTTATTATCTAACAGAGAATCCAGACGTAAAAACCAATAGCGTTAATCCACTGATTCACTATATACAAGTTGGTGAGCAAGAAGGTAGAAAGCCAGTCCCTTACTTTAACCCTGAAATTTACAAATCGAAAAACCCTGATCTCGCAGACTATGATTCATTACTTCTTGGGCACTGGACGCATCATGGGATTAATGAACATCGAATTTTTAGTGACTTCGTTTCAACGATCACTCAACCAACTCAGCTTGATCCCTATTTATCATGGCGTTTAAAAAACGAGCAGGAAGGTTTTGTCGACATCATTCGAGATATTAACGAGTTTACTCATCAGCCACTCATTTCGATTGTGGTGCCGGTGTATAACCCTGAGAAGGAATTGCTCGCCGAGTGTATTGAGTCGGTGATGGCGCAATCATACCCGAATTGGCAATTGTGCCTGGCCGATGATTGCTCACCGAAAGCGCATGTTCGTGAGGTGTTAGAGCATTATGCCCAGCGAGATTCTCGTATTAAGGTGGTGTTTAGAGAGCAGAACGGTCATATCTCCGCTGCCAGTAATAGCGCATTAGACGTCGCCACCGGTGAGTGGACTGCGCTGCTGGATCACGATGATGAGCTCCATCAGCACGCCTTATATCATGTGGTTAAGGCGATTAATGAGACCCCAGATGTCGCTTTGATTTACAGTGATGAAGATAAGATGACCGAAGAGGGTGAGCGTTTTGGGCCGCACTTTAAGTCGGATTGGAATTTGGATCTGCTCTACAGCCAAAATTATGTGTCGCATCTTGGGGTGTATAAAACCGAGATCGTGAAACAGATTGGCGGTTTCCGCTTGGGTTATGAGGGCAGTCAAGATTACGATTTGTTGCTTCGTTACTCACGTGAAATCGATCACGCAAAGATTGTTCACATTCCTAAAGTGCTGTATCACTGGCGAGTGGTCGAAGGCTCAACCGCGTCGGGCTCTGAGGCGAAATCCTATACCACGGATGCGGGTATTAAAGCGCTAGAAGATCACTTTAAGCAGCTTGGCAAAGCGGTGACTGTTGAGCGTGGTAAACACGATAATATTTACCGGGTAAAATGGTCTATTATCGATAACCCATTCGTTTCATTAATAATACCAACCTATAATGGCCATGAGATCACAAAACAAGCGATTGACTCTATCGTTGAGAAGTCGACTTATCGTAACTTTGAGATCATTTTGGTCGACAATAATTCAAACGATCCGGACTCTTTGGCCTATTTTGATGAAGTGAATGAGCACGAGCAGGTAACGGTGCTTAAATACCCGTATCCGTTTAACTATTCCGCAATCAATAATTTTGCCGCTCAGCACGCGAAGGGCGAGATTTTAGGCCTGGTCAATAATGACATTGAAGTCATCAACCCAGAGTGGCTGACGGAGATGGTCTCTCACGCACAACGTGAGGATATAGGCTGTGTGGGAGCAATGCTCTATTACCCTAATGATACCATTCAACACGCCGGTGTGGTGATTGGACTTGGTGGTGTAGCTGGCCACTCACATAAACACTTTCTTCGAGATGAGCATGGCTATTATAATCGCTTAAAGATAGTACAAAACTATTCAGCGGTAACGGCCGCTTGTTTGTTGGTGCGCAAATCGGTATTTGATGCCGTTGGCGGCTTAAACGAAGAGCACTTAACGGTGGCCTTTAACGATGTCGATTTTTGTTTGAAGGTGCAAAAAGCCGGTTACCGCAACCTGTGGACCCCGTACGCAGAGTTGTACCACCATGAATCGATTTCGCGTGGCTCGGACGAAGCACCAGAAAAAGTTGAACGTTTTCATAAAGAAGTGGCTTACATGAAAGCCACCTGGGCGACACACATACAGCCAGATCCGTGTTACAGTGTAAATTTAACTAAGGCCAGAGAAGATTTTTCAGTAGGGAATTAAATGAAGCGATTGATTTTACATGTGGGTTTTCATAAAACGGCAACCTCTTCGATACAAAAAACACTGGCCCATAATCGCAGTGAATTAGAAAAACAAGGATATATATACCCTAGCTTTATTAGACATAATAAAGACATCATTAATCACTCGATACCTTTTTATTCAGTGTATTGCCAAAAACCAGAACTTTATCATATCAATATAAAAAATGGTGATAGCAATAATATAGGTGAAGCTAATGACAATTATAATAAACAAATTGATCATTATCTCAGCATGGATAAAAATATAATCATTTCGGGTGAGGACATTTCCGTCTTACCTCATCATGCTCTAATTTCTTTAAGGGATAAGATACTCTCAAAAGGCTTTGACCTAAATGTCTACTGCTCTGTTAGAAAACCGTACCCATTTACTTGTTCTGAATTACAAGAGCGCATTAAGTCTGGTAATGGAACTCTAGATAATATTACTGTGACTAAAAAAAGTGGATTTATTGAAAAGCTCAAACAGGTCTTCGGTGAAAAAGTCACTTTTTCTAGCTTCGAAGAAGATATTCAATCTAAACAAGGTGTTGTAGGTGCAATGTTAACTCGTATGGGGGTTAACTGTCACAAGCTTACTGTTCAAAACAGTAATGAAGGTTTTGGCAACCAATCAACTCGCTTTTTAGCCCACCTAAATAAAAACTCGCCAACTATTTTAGATGGTAAAATCAACCCAGTTGGACGAGGCTATTTTACAAAAAGTCTAGATAATGAAAAATTTCACCTTACTGGGAAAGAGCTCGAAAAAGTAAAAAATGAATTGAATAAAGAGAATGGACGTATTCAAACTCTTTTAGGCGCAAGCTACTGCGACTCTCATTACCCTGTAATAAAAGACGAAAGCTATTCGATTGAACGATCAGTACAACTTATAAAAACGTACACGAATCGTCATACATTATTTGACGGGATTCAACACATACTGGAACACTCTACTTTTTCTGCCTCTGATTTAGCCAACCAGTTAGATTTGACAGTTGAGGAATATAGAAATTTAGCCCAAAAATTCAAAGGGGTAAATATTTTTCATTCTTTGACATTTATTGCTTTTGCGAAAAAATTAAGGCCGCAAGGTCCGGTTATACGAGATCTTTATGAAGAAATAAAGCAAGAATTTTTAAATAACATTAATATCGGCATTGGTATCATTACTTTTAATCGTATACATGACCTGCAAAAAACGATTAAATCTGTCAAAGAGAATACCAGTGATAAAGTAAATGTTTTTGTGGCTGATGATGGTAGCACTGATGGGACCAGCGAATGGTGCCAGGAAAATAACATACCTCACTCTCAAGGTTCAAACAAAGGTGTTGTAAGAAACAAAAACAGAGCTTTATATTATCTTTATGAGAAAAAGAAATGCGACATTATAATTTTATTAGAAGATGATTGCCGACCAACAACACCAGGCTGGGTTGAAGATTGGGCTGTTGCCAGTTTTTTGTGGGGACATATAAATTACGCTCACCGCAGAATCATTCAACGTAAAGACGCGTTAATAGAGGGTAATGGCGAACCTTATGACCCATTTATTTGCAAGCTAGTCACAGGCCAATGCACTGGTTGTTTCAGTAAAGCATTAAGCAAAGTCGGCTATTTAGATCCTCGGTTCTCTGGTTATGGCGCAGGGCATGTAGAATGGACAGAACGCTTTATTAAACATGGCTATAACGGAAGTAATTCAACTTTAAAAGTATTCCCTGCGATAAACTCCGGTTTACACTCTGATGATGCCCCCACATTTAAAGATGAAGAGCAATTAAAGCGTAATCAAGAATTAAAGAGATCAATGGAAAATGATCAAAGCTATCGCTTACCTTGGAAAGACGAAGTGGATATGCATGAATTTATGAGTGAAATACCCGGAGATAATAGTGAGTAAGTTGATTTTACATATTGGTTTTCATAAAACTGGTAGTTCTTCATTGCAGAAGTCTTTACTATTAAACCAAGAAAAACTAAGTGAAAACAAATGGAGTTTTTTCAGTTTAGACAAATACGGAAACTCATCAAACTTCATACAAATAAATAGTGAAAAAGACAACATTCAATATACTTTAAGTAAAGAATTTGAAAGTACATTAAAAAATAATCAAAAAGAAAATCTTATTATTTCTGGTGAACACTTTTCGTTACTTGGACGTCGTCATCAAAGCATAATACAATCACTAAAAGAAGTGTGTCATCGTTATTTTGATGAAATAACAATAGTGGTTTATTTACGTCGTCAAGACAAACTGGCTTTATCTTTTAAGCAACAGGCCAGCAAAGGCAGTAAAAAAGGCGAGATGATTTCTAGCTTATTGTGCGGACATTCAGCGTCCGCATTACCTGAGATTACTCCCGAACTGCATGAGTACCTTGATTATTATGATAAACTAAGTGTATGGAGTGATATTTTTTGCTTTAACAACTTACTTGTTGTGGACTTCGAAAACCTTATTGAAAATGATATTTGTATAGATTTTTCACAAAGACTTAATTTGGGATTTAGGTTACCTCCAGAAAGAATAAATAGTGGTGTAAAAAAACGATTTAGCTTAATTTCTCATAATCTAATCAAGCATCAATTTCCAGTTGAGAGCATAAAACGCATACGTCGCAATCTCGCCCATGATAATTTTAAAATACTTCCTCAATATGATGAAGTTAAAAAATTCATGAGTCACTTTTTAGATAACAACGAGAATCTAAGTAAATTTGATATCAATTTTAACCAAGACTATGATAATTATCCTAAATCTAGGCAGTATGGCTTTAACGAAGATGATATTGAGGCTTTATTTTCCACGATAAAGAAGAGCATAGGCCAAATCACGTTAACTACGAAAGAAATTAACAACTTGAGAGATTCAGCTGTTGCACTTGAAAAAATAGACATACAAAAGGCCTATAATCTAATGAAAATTGCTCACAGATTTAGGCCTAACGGAAGCTTTATTAATAAAAAAATAGTTGAATACACTAACATTCTTAACTTAAAGAAAAGTGATTAAAGGCTACTAATATTTATATGTTTAGGGGCTATTTATCATGCCCATTTTATTGATATGCTCCTATCATCAAGCCCTCCTCTATGATGGTCACTTAAAAAGCTCTTATTACAAAAAGATTTACCTTGTCTAATAACGTTAAAAGAATGACATACTGTTAACTCGATCACTTATTCACATGATTGATAATAAATTAGGTGATCTGTAGCACACAATCATTTATCCTTTACATAAATTTACGAAAAATTGACGTAACGGTTCTCTTGAACTGATGGAAAAAACGTCATAGAACAACAACATGGAGCAGCAAGCGGCTTACTTGCTGAAACAATTAGTATGAATAAACGTAACCTGCTCGTCACAGGTGGCGCGGGCTTTATCGGCTCGAATTTCGCGCTCTACTGGCTTAAAAACCACACCAATGACAAGGTAATTGTGCTCGATGCCCTCACCTATGCCGGCAATCGCGCTAACCTGGTTGATGTGGAATCCCACCCTAATTTTACCTTTGTGCACGGCGACATCTGCAATACGGAACTGATCGAAACCCTGATCGCGAAGCACGAGATCAACACCATTGTGCATTTTGCGGCCGAGTCCCATGTCGACCGTTCGATCACCGGCCCCGATGCCTTTATCGAGACCAACATCTTGGGCACGTACAGCTTGCTAAAAGCCGCCAAGAAGCGTTGGATTGATGAGCCAATCGCGGCAGGCAATGCCCCTCTGCCCCATCGTTTCCATCACGTGTCCACCGATGAAGTCTACGGCACCTTAGAGCCCAACGACCCTGCCTTTACCGAAGAGACCGCCTATGCGCCCAATTCTCCTTATTCGGCTTCGAAAGCGGCGTCGGATCATTTGGTGCGCGCCTATCATCACACCTATGGGTTAGAGGTGACGACGTCGAATTGTTCAAATAACTACGGTCCTTATCACTTTCCTGAGAAGCTGATCCCATTAATCATCACTAACATCTTGCACGACAAGGCCTTGCCGATTTACGGTGATGGCAAGCAAGTACGTGACTGGCTGTATGTGGAAGATCACGCGCGCGGCATTGAGTTGGTGCTAGAGAAAGGTCGCCTGGGCGAGAACTACAATATCGGTGGCCATAATGAATGGCAAAACATCGATATCGTCAAACTGGTGTGCGAATTGATGAATTCCGCATTTGCCGCTGACCTCACCTTAACCGAAAAATACCCGTTAGCGACTAAGGTAGCCCAAGGTGAAGCCGAAGCGCTGATCACCTATGTGATCGATCGCGCCGGCCACGATCGCCGTTATGCGATTGATGCGACCAAGACCAATAATGAGCTGGGTTATAAACCGGCCGAGTCGTTTGAGACAGGAATCAGAAAAACCGTTGCTTGGTATCTGCAAAATGATGCTTGGTGGAAAGCGTTGCTGTAATAACGATAGCCCCCAGATTTAAAAGAAAAATATTGTTAATCCCCTAGTATTGAGATTAAAAAAAGAAATTATTATGAATGAAACGATCAGTAGTGTAAGTCAAGAAGCCCATATCGAACTGATTGGCTCTTCCGGTTTGTTAGATGAAACCTATTACGCCAATAATAACCCAACAGTTCAATCACCCGATCTTGTTGAAGATTACTACTTTTTGGGAAGTGAAAAAGGCACTAATCCATCTTTCCTATTTAACACTCAATACTATCTTTCTAAAAATCCTGATGTGGCTGAAAGTAATACCCACCCTATGGTGCATTACATTATAAATGGTGAAAAAGAAGGTCGTTTACCGAGTGCATTTGTTGATCTAGAATACTTAAAGAAACAAATACCAAGCGACATCAATTCGACGTATTTAGCGTATTTTTATGCCAACGAAATTGAACTTGGATTATCTGCACACCCTTATTTTGACTGCGATTTTTATTTAGCCAATAACCCAGATGTCGCTGAGTCAGGTTCTTCTCCTTATCATCACTTTATTGCTTGTGGTGCACTTGAAGGTCGTAAACCACGAGAAGATATTAATTTTTCTGCTTATCTTGAAAAACACAATATTGATACTAATCTGGAGCATCCATTTAGGCATTTCATTTTGTTTAGTGAGCATCCTATCGAGCTAGAAGTTAACGATATTCCCGTTATTGAAGTTCACTCACAAGAAGATGACTCATTCGGCGATAACGTTGTGCCATTAGTCGCTAATCATGATGACATTGAAACTCAAAAGGCTCAAGAAGTTCAAGAAGTTCAAGAAGTTCAAGAAGTTCAAGAAGTTCAAGATATAGAATCAGACATAAAAAATACCGAAACCTATCAATTATTAAAAAATAGCCCATTATTTTCAGAAGAATACTATAAAGCTCATTACCCTGATGTCGGTGGTGACCCTATAGAGCACTTTATTAAGTATGGCTTTAAGGAAGGGCGTAATCCATCTCACGAATTTGTGACTAACTATTATTTAGAGAAAAACCCTGATGTAGCTGCTTCTGGTGTTAATGCTTTACAGCACTTTATCAAATATGGCCAAGGTGAGGGTCGTAAAGCACGGGTGAAATACGTAGCGCCTGAAAGCCGAAAAGAAGTGTACTCACCGTCGATTTTGTTCATCTCTCATGAAGCCTCAGAAACTGGTGCGCCTGCGGTACTATTGTCGCTCATGAACTGGTTAAAAGACCATACCGATATTAACTTCTCTATTATTGTCGGCGCTTCAGGTCCTTGGAATGCTAAGTTTGAAGCAATTGCACCGACCTTTTTCATGGATAGACCACACACTGGTGAAGACATTGCCAACTTCTGTGGCGATCATGTACAAACCGTGTACATTAATACGATCGCAGCCGCGAGTTATGCCAAAGCTTTTGAGTTTTTACATGCCGAGTTTGTTACCCATGTTCATGAAATGGAGAATGTATTTAAGATTTTTGAACATGAAGTCGAGATTTTAAAAGACCTTTGCCAAAAATACATTGCCGTATCTCCGGGTAGCGTCGAATCGCTTAATAAACGCTTCACAAATATCGATCTACAATACCTCAAGCCGTTCATTAACCACTATGCCCAGGTTGAGGAGACAGCACACCCATGCGAAGGCAAAAAAATTATTTTTGGTTGCGGTGCCGTCGAGAAGCGAAAAGGGTTCGATCTTTTTTGCCAAGTCGCGCAACACCTCAAAAAACAGACTATCACTAACGTTGAAATGCACTGGGTTGGCTCAGATCAAAACAAAGATCTCAATGCCGCCAATACCATTGCCGAGTTTGGTGTTGAAGAAATCGTCAAATTTATTGGCCCGAAAGCCAATCCGCGCGATTACTTTAAACACGGCGATCTGTTTTTGCTTACCTCACGTGAAGACCCGTATCCACTCGTGTGTATGGAAGCGGCCGAGCAAACCCTGCCGGTTATTTGTTTTGATGGCCAAGCCGGTGGCATGCACACTTTTGTCGAGCAAGATGCCGGTAAAGTGGTTGACTATTTAGATACCAATGCGATGGCTAAAGCGGTTATTGAATTGCTAAATGACGAGAAGTTGCGCCATACCATGGGTAAAGCTGCGCAGCAAAAAGTTACTCAGCGCCATTATGTTGATGTCATCGCACCGCAAATTTTAGACTTTTTACCCACCGCCGCGACGGTGGGACAAATGGATAAAGTCGAAAACTATAAAGCGCTCATCGATAACGCTGATATTGTCTCTTTTGATATTTTCGATACCTTGGTCACTCGAGAAATGGCACAACCCGAAGTGGTGTTTGATATTGCAGAATATCAACACACGGCGACAGAAGCCGGTATTTTATCGCTGTTTGAAGAACGGATGAAAACCGCGGGTAAAGTCCTTGGCAGTAAACAAGGCAAAGTGGATGACATTTCGGTTGACGAGATCTACCAACACATGCCGCTTTATCGCGATAGTCGAGTTGAAAAACGGGCAGAAATTGATACCTGTATTGAGCACCCAATCGGTAAAACGCTTTATCAATATGCATTAGAACAAGGTAAACAAGTTTACATTACCAGTGACATGTATCTCGACCGCGACACTATTGAACAAATTTTAAAAACCAATGGTTACCAACAGTGGAATGAATTTTTCTTATCCTCTGAACGCGGTAAGAAAAAAGACACTGGTAAACTGTTTGAAGAAGTGAAAAAAGCCGCCAAAAAATCTGGGGTTAAAGCCGATAAAATCATCCATATTGGCGATAACTGGATTGGTGATGTGAAATGTGCTCGCCAAGCGGGTTTGAATGCTGTGCGTTTCTCTCCTATTTACGAGAGCGACAGTAAAATGATTGAACTTAATCCACAACAAAAGCAATCATTATCACAAATGGGCCGTATTTGGGATAGCTTTAGTACCCAAGCAACGCGTTTGTGGGCGCAGTCTAATCCGCAACTAGCTAATGATTTTTATACCAAACTGGGCTTTGAGTTGACTGGGCCATTAGCGACCATGATGGCAATGCACACCAAGAAGCTAGCCGATGAGCAAGGGATCGAAAAAATCGTCTTTATGGCCCGAGATGGCCGTATCATCAAGAAAGCCTTTGATACTTTGTACAAAGATGAACTTGAGCAAGGGCAATATCAATCGCAGTACCTACACTTATCGCGCGCAACGGTGGTTGGTGCCACGTTTGAAGAGCAACTCACCTCCAATGATTTGTATTTCTTGATAGAAGGCTTACACCTAGCCGAAAAGCCTATCAGTTACTTCTTGAAAAAAGCCAAGTTGGATCCGACAGATTCTCACATTAAAGCGAAAGTGAAATCGGTTTTTGACTCTGTTGATTATGTACCCAATTGGAACGATTTTTCCAAACTTTCTGGTATGTTGGAGTCCTTATCAGCCGAGATTTACCAAGCCAATAGCGCGCAACGCGATGGTTTAGCTCTATACTTGAAAGATCACGGTGTACTTGATGCCAAAAAAGTTTTAGTGGTCGATGTGGGTTGGCTTATCAACATTCAGTCTCGTTTGGATCGCTTTGTACGCACGTTAAGCCCAGAGACCGAAGTCATTGGTTCCTATGTGGGGACTCGCGAGAGGGTCAATAAGAGCCTTAAACATTCTTCTTTGCTGTACAACCTCGGTGAACCGGCTCTGTATTCGCGTTTCTTGGAAGATAACGTGACTTTATTTGAAGTGCTGTTCTCTTCTCCTGAGCCATCGGCCGCCGCGATTACCGCAGTCGACGGTAAAGCACAATTAACACTCAAGCCATTAGGGTCGCCATTACCTAAGGAATACATTGTTGCGCAAAAACTACAAATGGGCGCCGAAGCCTATTTCGATACTTTAACGACAGCGGTGAACGATCACCTGCCGCTGACGATTTCGACCGATTATTTCTACGCACTCTTCGAAGCCCTAGTCAATACCGATAACGATATTGCCAAGGTTGAATTAGGTCACTTTGAAGTGCGCTTGGGTGGGCATCATGAGTTTGTCGCTTATCAAAGCTTGATCCCGACAGAAGCTAACCTAGATTATGCATATACACCGCACAATGAATATTTTGCCCCAATTGACTATATCGGCAATAGCAAGACAGAGGCTTTAGACAGTGTGATCATCACCTCAGCTGGTCTCGATAATGGTTCAACTCGCTACCGTGCGTTGCACTTAGCCGAATCGTTACAATACCAAGGCAAAAATGCAGTCGTCATGCATTCGCAAACCGATTTAGCCACGGCAGAATCGTTAATCGAGCGTTCACAACGTGTGGTATTTCAGCGCGTATTTGCTGAACAAGGCAATGTGGGTGAGTTTTTAACTTTAGCGCGTCAGTATAATAAGCCTTGTGTGGGCGAAATGGACGATTTGGTATTTCCTGAGCACATAGCTGAAGTCGGTTCGGTAAAAGGCGGTGAATGGAACTTAGATCAAGCGATGTTTGTGGCAACCGCTTATGAAGGCTTTATGTTGCAACTTGATAGTATGATCGTTTCAACCCCTGCTCTAAAAGAATACATTGAAGGTAAATATAAGATCGATTGCCAAGTGATCGGCAATAAGATCAGAGCTAAAGACATTCGCCAACCACAAGCGAAAACCGGCGCCTTGAAATTGGTATACGCCTCAGGCACCTATTCGCATAAAGAAGATTTCCAAATGATTGAGCAAGAACTGTTTGATTATTTGACGGCAAACCCAGATGTACAATTGTCAATTTTGGGCGCAACTCAATCTTCTGAACGAATTCTGGCCTTACCGAATGTAAGTTGTTACCCACTGTTACCTTACAATGCTATGCTAGATTTTATCGCTCAACACGATTTGATGTTAGTGCCATTAGTTGATGATATTTTTAACAATGCGAAGTCTAATGTTAAGTTTGTCGAGGCCGGTGCGATGGGCGTGCCAGTATTGGCTTCTAGCGTTCGTGAGTTTGCATCTTGTATAGAAGATGGTGTGAATGGGTATGTGTTTGATGACTCAAAAGAGTTTGGACAAAAGTTAGCGAAACTATCTAATACAAAACTAAACGATGTAACTGCCGAACTAAACAAATCAATTATTAAAAAATTTAATACAAGAGTTAAATAAACAATGAATAATTTTATCAAATATCAACCTAGAAATAATATTGCCTACTTACTTAACCCTAAAGTAGCTTGTACAACTATTCAAAACTCTTTATTAAGTGGTGAGGTGGGTAATGTTCATGATATAAACAACTTCCCTCCATATAACAACCCATTTGTACCTATTTTCACTGTTGTTAGAAACCCTTTCGACCGTGCGGTTTCTGCTTATTTAGATAAAGTTGTAAGCCAAAAAGATTTAGTTGTTTGGAAAAATTTCGTCGAGTCATTAGGTCTTGAAGTTGATTATGACATTTCTTTTGAACAATATTTAGACATTCTTTTAAATCACTCAAACCTATCAACAGCAGATAAACACTTTAGACCACAAGTGTATAATATGCATGGTATTACACCATCTTTTGTCGGTTACTTGGAAGATATGAAAAGTGTCACTGAACACTTATCAAATTTTGGAATAGAAATAATTAACCGTATTCCACATAAAACCGATACTAAATCTAAAAAAATAGAGTTGCTAGAAAATAAATCTGTTCAGGAAAAGATTATTGCACTTTATGGTGTAGATTTCGATGCCTATGGCTATAGTCATGATCCAAAAGCCAATTTTGATTTAAAACCCATCTGCCAAGAACAATATATACCCAACGATCTTGTAGCAAATCATACTAATATAGCTTCTGACTATTTGGCTGATGTTTTCAGGGAAGCGGCTCTAATTTGCGAAGATAAAAATAACAATGTTGCTTTAGAACTTGTAAAGTTAGCTAAGAAAATTAGGCCACGTGGACCAGTAATACAAGAAATAAAAGAGAGAATAAAAGGTAAAACAAACAAAGATAACAAGAGATAAAAAAGATGGATAAAGAAACAAAAACTATTATTCTAATATCAACACAAACAAGTGCTACAGGTTCTATTTGCAGAATAATAAACAAACTAAACAAAAGTAACAGAAAATTTCTAACCTTCGGGAAAGAAAAAATTGACATTATTGGTAAAAGGTTTGAAGACATACCTAAATATAATCATATAGTTCTTCATAACAGGCCTGACTTCCTTAGAATGTTAAAAAACCCAGAAGATTACCGTTATATTGTAAATTTTCGTGACCCAAGAGATAGACTTTGCAATTCATTTCATTGGATGCAACAACATCCATTTCACCCTGGAGAAAGCAAGGATGAAATAAACAAAAGGAAAGATGAAATAGAGAAGCTAGGTATAGATAATTGGGTCATACAAAACATCAAACCACAATATGAAAGCTTTTTATTTGATTTTATTATAAAAAACAATAACTGTGATATGACTTTTGCAACTTATGCAGAACTATGTCTTAATTTTGATCGCTTCTTATTGAAAGTCTCAACTTTTCTTGATGAAAAAATTGACGCTCAAACATATAAAGAATTAGATAGTGAGCGTTGTGATAATTTACACCAAAATAAAGAATGGATTGGAGGTAGATGGAAAGGTGCAGATATTCTTCCTGGTCGACATAAAAATGAGTTAAACGAAACTACTATTAGTGTTTTAAATGAAAAATATAAGAGTGTATTAAATAATATGTCTAAATATGATAATGAAAATTCTCTTTCATATAAGTAGGGTAAGTTAATTATGAAAAAATCACTACTTTTATTAGATTGCACCCTACGCGATGGCGGCTACTATAACAACTGGGACTTCCCTCAAGAAGTCGTTGAAGCTTATTTAAAAGCCGTTGCTGACGCTGGTATAAACTACGTCGAACTCGGCTTGCGTAATTTCCCAAAAAATGGCTTTTTGGGCGCTTATGCCTACACCACAGAGCAACACCTTAACACGCTCGACTTACCAGAAGGTCCTATCTATGGAGTAATGGTTGATGCCAAAACCATTCTAAGTGCCGACATGGACCCAGTGGCAGCCGTGGACGCACTATTTGTACCGAGATCAGAAAGTAAAGTGGATCTCGTGCGTATTGCTGCCCACTTCCATGAAGTTGAACACTCTGCTTCTATGGTTGCTCGCCTCAAAGAACTGGGTTACATCGTGGGTTATAATTTAATGCAATCTGGCGGTAAACCATCAGAGCTGATCGCCGAAAAAGCCCGTATCGCTACCTCTTGGGGCGATAACCTCGATGTGCTGTATTTTGCAGACTCTCTAGGTAATATGGACGAAACGGAAGTAGAGCGCATCATCAAAGCGATCCGCACCGAATGGACCGGTACCATGGGCATTCACACTCATGACAACATGAGTAAAGGCTTGGATAACTCTCTCACCGCTAAAAACAATGGCGTAGAATGGCTTGATGCCACTATTACCGGCATGGGTCGCGGCGCAGGCAACACGCAAACGGAACGCCTTTTGGCCGTGATAGCCCAAGAACATGGTTATAACGCACAGCCGGTGTATGATTTAGTCGTTCGTCATTTTGAAAAAATGCAAAAAGACTATGGTTGGGGCACCAATTTACTTTATTTCCTAGGTGCGCAAAATGATGTTCACCCGACGTACATTCAAAACCTGTTAACCAGTAATTTTTACGGCACTGATGAAATTATTAGTGCTATTAGTTACCTCAGTAAGCTTGATAATTCACAGTCCTACGACGGGCTAATTTTAGAAAATGCTATTAATAGCAAAAATAATAATAACACTATAACAGGTAGTTATGATCTGAAAAGCTTATTTAAAAACAAAGAAGTTTTATTGCTATCAAACGGTCCTAATACCCAAAAGTACAAATCAGCTATTGAACTATACATCAAAGAAAAATCACCTATTGTACTATCAGTCAATATTAATGATTATATCAATGAAGAGCTAATAGATTACTATGTAATCTCACATAACGTAAAACTAATAACAGACTTTGATAAGTATAAAAAATTACAATCAAAGATCATACTTCCCAAACATAGATTCGACAATGATGAGCTTTCTGAGTTGCAAGAATTATCGATATTAGATTATGGATTCGAAGTAAATGAAAGCCATTTTGAAGTACATGACAATTATGTCACATCACCATATGATATCACCATTTCATACTGCCTTGGCATTGTAACTGCTGGCCATTGTGAATCAGTGCGTTTAGTTGGATTTGATGGGTTTGATAAACATGATGATAGACAAATACAGATGTTAGATCTCTTAAATCACTACAATAAAAATCCTAATAGACCAAAACTTATTGCACTAACTCCAACAACATATACCATCACTCAGAGTTCAATTTATGCCATCCACTAATATCCAGCAATACGATTACTATATTTTTGATTGTGATGGTGTGATTCTAGATTCTAATAAGCTCAAGATTGATGCGATGGGCAAGGCACTACAACAATTGAACGTCAGCAAGGCTGACGTTCAACGTTGCTGCTCGTATTTTGCCAATAACTTTGGTAAGTCGCGCTTTCATCATGTCGAGGTTTTTGTCGAAGACCTCTTGAAAATTGAAGACAATGAAAAAGCGAGCTTTACTGAGCGTGTATTACAGTTTTTTTCTGAGCAGTGCCAGTCTTTGTACCTCACTGCACCAATGACGCCAGGCTTCGTCGAATTGATTGAGCAACTTGATGGTGAGAAATACATTGCCAGTGGCTCAGAGCAAAACGAATTACGCGCCGTCTTTAAACAGCGCGGCCTTGAGCAGTACTTTGCGGGTATTTTTGGCTCGCCGACTCCTAAAGCCAAATTAGTAAAAAATATCATCGAAGCCATGCCTAACAGCAACACCGTGATGGTAGGGGATGCATTGTCAGATTTACAAGCCGCGCAACACAATCACATTGATTTTATCGGTTATACGCCTTTTTCTAATGTGCCGGAATTATTGACCGAACAAACGCAAACCGCCGGATTTACGGTGATCGATACTTGGACAAAGCTCAACATTAATTAATAAGGAATATTCATGAAATTTGCAGTGGTGATCCCCGCACGCTACCAATCAAGCCGCTTTCCTGGTAAGCCATTAGTCTCTATTTTGGGCAAACCGATGATCCAGCGAGTATGGGAGCAATGTTGCCAAGCTGTGGATGCCAGCCAAGTGTATGTTGCAACCGACAGCGATAAAATTGCCGACGCAGTAAAAAGGTTTGGCGGCCAAGTCGTTATGACCAGTGAAAACTGCCTTACTGGCACCGACCGCCTTGCAGAAGCCAACCTAACATTAGACTGCGATTTTTTAGTTAATGTACAAGGTGATGAGCCTGTAATTGATCCTGAGAACATCAAAAAAGTTATCCGCTTATATCAAGAAACGGGCAACATCACCAATGCTTACAGTGAAATAAAAACGGAAGAAGAATTTCGCTCTTTTACTGTACCAAAAACCGTGGTGTCAAAAGGCGGTCAGCTTTTGTATATGAGCCGCTCTCCAATTCCAGTCACTAAAGATAATGTGTTTAAAAAAGCCTATAAACAAGTGTGTGTGTACGCGTTCGGTCGTGATGATTTAACCTTCTTCAGCTCTATGAAAGAAAAGACGCCACTGGAACAAATTGAAGACATTGAGATTTTACGCTTTGTTGAATCAGACATTCCAGTCTCTATGGTAGAAGTACCTAGTGGAACGCTAGCGGTTGATGTACCAGAAGACGTAAATAAAGTTGAGATTTTTTTAAAGTACGAAAAAAAACACTGAGACATTACATGATTAAAAAAGCATACTGTTTTGAGCCGTTAATAGGTGAAGATAGTACTTCACAAAACAACTTAACATTACATTCATCCAGTCAAGTATTAAAAGAATATGATTGGCTGATCTTTACTGATAGTAGAGGTTTAGAAAGAGATGATAAAACAAAAATAGAAAACACTTGGATTTATAAAACTTGTGAATACTTAAAGAAAAACAAACATTCATTTTTGGTGATATCACGACCTAAAAATTTAACTACTTTTTCCACATTAATAAACTTTTTAGAACTGAATGAAATTTCTTTTAAAGGACTAATAACAAATGTGGGATTTGTCGATTGCACGCCCAAAAAAAGAACAGCAGTCAATGACATTAAACTTCAACTAAATAACCTCCAAATTTCAGAGCAAGAAGAGAAAGTATTTAGCTCTTATGAGTTAAACAATGGAAATAAAGAGCAACTTTATAGTATATCTTTAGATAAAAAAGCCATAACACACATACAAAAAGTATTAAAAAAGCATTTTTCAACACAACTTTTAATTAAAACACCGATAATACCCAAAGATAAAGAATTTCAAAGAAAAAGACCAAATGAATTCTATGAACAAATAGAAGAGACAAATAGCTTAATAGATAACATTGCGAATGGTATCGGTGCTATCACAGTAGACTTTCCCAGACATATTTTAGAGACATTTGATGGTGTACATTTTACAGATAAAGATCATGATTTAGTGTACGCCCTTTTAAAAAAAATGATTATTGAACAGTTAAAAAATAAAAAGAAATATTTATAGGGACCTCCACCTATTTGACACTGTACTAACCCACCCCTGCTCTTGCATTATTTGTACAAATAAACAGCAGGACAATCTCATGATACAAGCTCGACATACACAAGCTTCACTCGAAGATACGCGCTACTACCACTGCATATCGCATTGTGTACGGCGAGCTTACCTCTGCTGACAAGACCATTACAGCGGGAAAAACTTCGAACATAGAAGGGTTTGGCTCGTCGATCGACTACGCCTACTTTCACAAGTTTTCGCCATTGATATCTGCGCCTACGCCATCATGTCTAACCACTACCACCTGGTATTGCACATCGATGAAAAACAAGCGAAAGCATGGACTCACCAAGAAATCGTCACCCGATGGGCAACCCTGCACCACACCCCACCGCTCATCGTGCGCTGGCAAAAAAACGAACTCACCTGTGACGCCGAAATAGATAAAACCATTGAAATTATTGAACAATGGCGAGAAAGATTAATGAGCCTATCCTGGTTTATGCGTAACATGAACGAATACATCGCGCCCGCCAAGCTAACCAAGAAGATCAATGCACAGGAAGGTTTTGGGAAGGACGCTTCAAATCTCAAGCCTTACTGAGCGAACGCGCCCTACTGAAGTTGCATGGCCTACGTTGACCTCAACCCCATTCGAGCCACTATGGCAAGCTCTCTTGAAAACAGTGAATACACCTTGATATTCTAGCGCATCCACGGCCACGCTTGCCAAGACGACACCGGACAAGGGCAATGCAAACAACTCCCTAAGAAAGCGTTGCTCGGCTTTGTCGGCAACCAAAGGCAACACCAACCGCAAAAAGGACTCGAATACTCCCTGCCGGACTACCTTGAACTGGTCGAAACCCTTGGCCAAACAATACGACCAGACAAACGCGGCTTCATTGTATCGACTGAAAACAGCCTGCTACAAAAGCTAGAGCTTGATGAAGACCAATGGTTAACCCTATCAGAACAATTTGGCCGCCATTTTCGCCAGGCCGTTGGCGATACTCAGCAGCTCAGACATTACTCCCCCCATACCCATAGAGCTTGGGTGAGGTAAGGGAAATCAGAGTGTAAGACGGTGGATGACCGAACAAGACAGTAAAACACAGTTTAAAAGAGTAGCAAGATCACTTCGTTCCAAGTAGCAAGTAATTCAGAGTGTAAAACAGTCAAACACAGTACAAGACAGTGAAACACAGCTGGACCTCTTAACTGTATTTCACTGTGTTAAGCGAAGCGGACTGTGTCATACTGTCTTACACTGTGCCACACTGCACTCCCCATACAAAGCATGTTAAATTAATCCCATAACAAAGGCTTAAAACGGACTTACCTACTATGTACAAAACCCTACTTTGCACAGGCTTCCATCGCAGTGCTACTTCCGCCACCGCACACTACCTGCACAAAGCCGGGCTCAACATGGGCTACGAGCTCATGGGCGGTAACATCAGTAACCCCAACGGACACTACGAAGACTGGCCAGCCGTACGACTTCACGACCAACAACTGGCCAACAACGACACCAACTGGCAATACCACCAGCAAACCCCATTGCACACCGACAAAGGCTTTCTCAACGACTACATTGCCAAGCGCAACCAACACGACCAACATTGGGGCATCAAAGACCCACGCGCCTGCCTATTTTTAAACGACTGGCAACAAAGCCTAGGGGAACACGGTCACTACCTTTTTATTGCTCGCCATTGGAGCAGCTGTATCGAATCGCTACTCCATCGCCACAGCCGTGAATTTGCTCACCAACTGCCAACGCTGACCCCTGAACACGTCACACTGCAATTTTGGAGCACCCCAGAGCTGGCTGCCAACATGTGGATCGCCTATAACCGCCGACTCATCGACTTTGCCCAGCAACACCCAAAGCAAACCCTGATCGTAACCCAACGCGCCTTATTTAACGGTGTGCCGATCATCACTCGCATTAACGAAAAATTTGGCTTCGACCTCGATGATAACGCCGACAGTCCTTATAAACCGGAACTCTTTAACGACCGCGCCTCAACACAGATCAAAGCATCGCTCTCCAAGAGTTTGATTGCCAAACTTGATGCCCTCTGGCAACAACTGCTCACCCTTGCTGATGCCACACACAGTGATGAAAAACCCATCGAATACACGCCCACTGAACTGCCAGACTCCCTATGGGCGCAGTACGAGCAAGCGCTAATAAAACAACATCAAAATCAGCCGAGTTCAGAGCCCAACTATCCAACCACCCCACAGGCTTTGACCTACCCAGATCAACAAAACGCAGAAACCCTCAACGAATGGTTGAAAACCCTGCCACTGCCGATTGCTACCGACGAAAACCTAAAACAAATCACGCTCTACCTCGACCAGCATCAACCGACCAATGGCAATACCTGGATTGAATTGGGTAAACTCGCCTTACGCGCCAAACAATTTACCCAGTCAATAAGCGCGTTCAAAAACGCCATCGCCCTAGGCAGCTATGCGCCCTTTGTTAGCCTTCACCTTGGGCAAGCCTACCAACAGCTTAACGACATCACCAAAGCGAACTACTTTTACCGCAAAGCCATTAAAGACAATCCGAAAAACCCACAGTTTTACGTGAGCTTGGCACAATGCTTAGTCAGCCAACACCACACTCAACAAGCGTTCCAATGTTTAGAAGACGGGATTGAACACCTTGGTTACTTACCGCCTTTGGTCATCAAATACGCTGATCTGCTCCTAAGTGACAATCATTTAGAAAAAGCACAGCAAATACTCGACCAATGCACCAAGCCCGAACACCCCATCGTCATCCAACTCAACACGCGTCTCGAACTGCAAAAGGATTACCAAAGTGGTGTTAAACACTACAAAGATTCGGTACGAGAAAAGGTGCAACAAGCGGATAAAATCACGTGGCTGGCACAAACGGGGTCACTACTTGGTCATGCCAGTGCAGAGCAGGATCTTTTGGTGAGATGCTGGCAACATTGGCAAGCGTTGTAGTCTGTATAAAACAGTGTGAGACAGTACAAGACAGTGAAACACAGTAATTCAGAGTGTAAAACAGTCAAACACAGTACAAGACAGTGAAACACAGCTGGACCTCTTAACTGTATTTCACTGTGTTAAGCGAAGCGGACTGTGTCACACTGTCATATACTCTACTACTATGCAAAATTTAACACTTTTGAATAACACACCTCGGTTGGGAAAATAGGGATAAAATGATAAAAATCACCACCGCAGAACAACTGCAAACGTTACTGGCTCAACACGACATCACTAAAAGCCTGGCCGAGCCATTCGAGCAAGACTTTGTCACCGAAGATATCTACGTGCGCTTTTGCTTAGGTGACATCAACAAACCCATCATAGTCGCCTTTTCCAACGCAGGCGAAACCACTACCGAGCAAAAACTCAACGACCCCAACTACCGCCCTTGGGGCTACGACTTCATCACCAAAGAAGGCTACAGTGTTATTTCCTTCTCTTGTTACCAAAAAAACAACTGGTTTCGCACGCCACTCACACAAGAAATCATAAAAGTCTTTAGCCAATACATTACTCCATATAGTGAAAAGCTCGGTTATGGTGGCTCGATGGGAGGCTACGCGGTCGGTGCCTATTGCGATCTTCTCAAACTTGACCGCTGTCTGCTGTTTAACCCCATCTCCACTTTAAACCCCGAGTTAGTGCCGTTTGAAAACCGCTTTAACAGCGCGGCCAACCACTACCCATGGCAAAGCGATTTTCACGATGGGGCAGACACTCACACGCCAAAATTGATCGTGGTCGATCCGTTATTTAACCAAGATAAACGCCATGCCTACCGCTACCAAAACGCACAAATGATCAACTTTCGCGGTGTTGGTCATGGCATTCCCAGGCACTTACTGACGGTAAAAGCCCTTAAAGACAGCTTTTATTGCCTGATCAACCAAACTCTGCCAGACCACCACTTTTACCGAAAAATTCGCAACGGCAAACGCCAATACCAGCATTATTTTAAATTCATTACTTCAAACCACATCAAACAACTCACGCCAAAGCGCAAGCAAGTCATTGAGCAATATCAACAAGCTTTCATCAACAGCTTACCGGAGCAAGAACGGTTAGCCGCAACGCCAAAACCGCAGCCACCAAAGGCGAAAGTGACGCCACTCAATGATAACGATATCAACAGGCTACGCGACTTAGCGGTTCAGTTAGAAAAGACCGATCTGCAAGCCAGTTTAGATTTGATGTTAATGGCGCAAAAACTGCGACCTAATGGCCCGTTTATCAATAAGCGCGTTAGCATGTATCAGGAGAAGTTGAAAAGTAATAAAGCACAGTGAGGGGCGGTGTAGGACAGTGAAACACAGTATGAGACAGTCAAACACCGTTTAAAAAAGTCGCAAGATCGCTTCGCTCCAAGAGAATAAATACAGGACACCCATGTATTTGACACAGTGAAACACAGTCGGACTTCTTAACTGTGTTTCACTGTCTTAAGCGCAGCGGACTGTCTTACACTGTGGCACACTGTTAAGACGTTACTTACGGCTTGGCAACACCCCTCCTGTTAAATACAAACTCACCGCCGCAAGTACCGGATAACCAAACGCCTCATTGATCTGCTCACCAATGGGCGCCCAGTCCATGCCGTGCAAACACCCTCCTATCACCAGCGTATGCAATAACACATACGGCACCGTAAACAACAACACAATACAACGCTGTAAAAGACGAAACGGTTCGTACGCCTTTAACAATTGCACCTTTTGTTCTGCCTGCTCTTGGTTGGTAAAAATAAGCGCATCTCCACTGTTGATGATTGCGTTCATTCCTTTGGCGATGGCGGCGTCACTGCCAAATAACTTACCGATAAAGCTCATGATGTTCTCCTTTAAAAGAAGTGGCAAGATCACTTCGTTCCAAGATCGCTTCGCTTCAAGTAGCTAGAACAAGGAGCAAGATCGCTTCGCTCCAAGTAGCAAGATCACTTCGTTTCAAGTTGAAAGAAAAACCCAAGACTAAAACCTAAAAAACAGATTTTGACCTTTCTTGCCACTTTAGCGAAGCGTCCTTGCAGTGAAACGATCTTGAAGCGAAGCGACCTTATTTTTAAGCGCGGCGATCTTTTATCTTTTTGAAACACAAAGTCGATTTTTAACTAATCAGCGAGCCTCCTATCCCAAAATTCATTAGAAAAAAGTAAAACTCAGCTCTTTTTCACCACAATAAACTGAAGTAATGACAAGTCAGACGGTATCTACCATGGCATATGAAAAATTAATTGTATGGAAACGAGCTAAAACCCTCACCGTTGAGATCTATAAGCACCTAGAAAAATGCCGAGACTTCGGGTTCAAAGATCAAATAACTCGTTCAGCTCTCTCTATCCCTTCCAACATTGCAGAAGGATATGAACGTGCTTCCCCCAAAGAATTTGCCAACTTTCTAAATTACGCAAAAGGTTCATGCGGTGAGTTACGTACCCAAATCTATATTGGTCTTGAAATCAATTATATTGAGCAAACCGTCGCAACTCGCTGGTTAAAGGAGACCGCTGAGATTTCCAGAATGTTAGCGAGCTTTATTAAAACTAAAAAAAACAAGTAGCTAAAAAAAAGTGGCAAGATCACTTCGTTCCAAGATCGCTTCGCTTCAAGTAGCTAGAACAAGGAGCAAGATCGCTGCGCTCCAAGTAGCAAGATCACTTCGTTTCAAGTTGAAAGAAAAAACCAATACTAAAACCTAAAACCCTATGTTTTCTGATTTTAATGTTTTGACCTTTCTTGCCACTTGAGTGAAACGTCCTTGAGCGCAGCGGTCCTTGCTACTGTATTTTCCTTTCTTGTTCCTTGAGCGAAGCGTCCTTGCAGTGAAACGATCTTGCAGTGAAACGATCTTGAAGCGAAGCGGACTGTCCTACACTGTGTTTTTCAACCAAAACCCGACATCAAAACACGGGCAAGACTTGGGCGGATCCTCTGGCGACAACCAATCGCGATGACCGACCACACACACAGGATCAATCGAAAACCGCGCCGACAACGTAATGATAAGATCGCGCAACACCAACATCTGATCCTCAGTAAAATTATCCTGCGGCGCGCCTAACTCATCGACACCGCCGACCAAACAAATGCCGATATTGCCGCGATTATGACCGCGAACATGCGCCCCCTCACACGCCATCGAACGGCCCGCGACTAAAGTGCCACTTCGCTCAATCACCCAGTGATAACCAATATCACGCCAGCCGCGAGCCAAATGCCAACGGCGAATATCCGCCGCCGACACCCACTGATCCGCCCGAGTTGCCGAACAATGTACCGTAATAAAACGCGGCGCGGCCATACTCGCCCCCTTAGCGCACACCGACAACACCGGATGCAGCGCCCCCACATTTAACTCACTCATACCCCAAGCCCTCGCAACCCCTTACCAGGCAACGACGAAGGCTTAACCACCCCTGCCGATTTACTCACCGACTGAGCCAACGACGCCGCCCCGCCATTGCCCACTTGATACTCTCGCATCACCGCCGTAAACAACGCCTCGCAAAAATCACACACCTCAAGCAGCACCTCATCCACCACCTGATCGCAAGCCAAACGCTCCGACAAAGACAACAGCCCCAGCCTGGTCAACTTA
Source organism: Vibrio sp. HB236076 (assembly GCF_040957575.1). Taxonomy (NCBI): domain Bacteria; kingdom Pseudomonadati; phylum Pseudomonadota; class Gammaproteobacteria; order Vibrionales; family Vibrionaceae; genus Vibrio; species Vibrio sp. HB236076. Next base: position 508,571 of record NZ_CP162601.1, on the reverse strand, counting down.
CTGCCATCAGAGAGTGCCAAACGCCCGCGACGCTTCACATCCGAAAACAACGACTCCTTATTCGCCTTACCGCTAAACGTCACTCGCTTAAACAGCCAAGACCACAACCACAAAGCGACACTCTCACTGCGCTCACAGGACATCTCACTCAGTGCCAACAAACGCCCTTGCAACCTTGCTTGATGCCCGAGCACCGCCTCTTCACTGCTATTCGACGACTCGACACCAAAACGCGCGTACACCAAGGCATCGGCCAACGGAAAACGGCGCGACAAATCGGTATTGATCTCAAGCCATTGCTGAGAAGACAAAGCGCGGCCGGGAATAACCTCAGCGCTAAGGACACCCACATACGAACTTACATACCATTCCATCATAGCCATAAGGACTCCTGATTCATTCAAATGATCACGATTTCATCGACATCACTACCGTCAATTCAAATGAGAAAACGAATAAGACTTATTCCAATCTTATGCTTCTCACCCTCCCTGCTCGCTCTGGTTTTTCGCCGCCCTCTTTTTTAAGCGACGCACAAGTAACGACACCTCAACACGCAGTGAGCGCATAACAACAACGGTTAACTAACATCGACACTGGGCTAAGCAAATACCACGGCAAACGCACTGCTTGGTGAGAACCTTTGCTTAACACACTCATTTTAGATAGAGATCCAGCACAAATTTGTGGCGTGATAAATAAACTTGACAGCTATCAACAAAGTGGTCAGAAAACGGCCATTTTTTGGGAAAGCGCTCAAACAATTGATAAATCATTAAAAAATAATGAGGAAAAATCGAATTCCTCTGACTAAAACTAATAACACGCCTTATTTGGCGTTTTAAAAGTCATAAATAGTTACTTATGTATGCGCAAAAACGTGACTTAACTCACCTAAAGGCAAAAAGTTTGCTTCAACGCTGCCAGTGAGCGTCACAAAACGATTATCGAATCTAAACCACGTAACGAGGTGTGCTTATGTCGATCCCAATCACGCAACAAGTTATTAATATTTCTGTCGGCTCAATGGCGAGCAAACTGCTATTAATCAAACTGGCCGACCAAGCCGATAGCTTTGGCACCAGCTTTCCTTCGCATCGATTTTTAAGCGAATGCTGTGAGGCATCGGAGCGCACGGTGCGATACCAACTCAAATACTTAGTCGAGCAAGGTTGGATCACCATCAGCAATCGCCACGACGCCCGCGGCCGCCAGCGCAGCAACTTTTACCACCTCAACCTCGATAAAATTCGCGCCGCTTACCAAGCTTTTATCGACCAACAAAAAAGCCGCCGCGAGCGCTACCAATCGCCCAAGGCCAGCACCCCAAGCGCAAAAACCGCGCCGCCAACCAAGCCGATCAACAAATCACTCGATGTCGAGCCCAACGCTCATAAAGAGACAAAAAGTTATCCACAGGCAAATGAAACTCAATGCGTAAAAACCGAACATCAGGGTGGCAAGAGTTGCCTACAGGAGGTGGCAAGCGCTGCCGACCACGTGGGCGGCAAGAGTTGCCGACATAATCTTTTAGAAATAAATAAAAAAACTCTGTCGGCAATTTTTGCCACCCTACCCCACCATGAGACTTCGCACCGGTTTGACGATTTGCCCTTTCAGTCGTTGCGCGAGCAGGTGAATTTGGATGATTTTGAGATTTGTCGGCGGGTTTTGAAAAACAAGTCGCAAGATCACTTCGTTTCAAGATCGCTGCGCTCCAAGTAGCAAGAGAAAGATAGTAAAAAAACAAACAATGTTCTTTAAAAACATGGGATTAAGATTTCCTTTCGTGTTTACGATACTCGAATGGGCAGCAAGGGACATTAGCGTGAATAGCATTTGGATCATGGCAACCCAAAAGCGCCGACTGACCGTCAAAACATCACTTAAAGATAACCAAAGGCATCACTTGGGGTCGGATTCGCGGGATCGACACAATCACAACTTGCACTCAACGCTTGTGGATCCGACCCCTATGGCTCGAACTCACTTGGCAAAGAACAAAGACTGACCTTAGCAATTGACACCATTGACGGCACCGACATCAACGCTCATTCCATCCCCATTTGTTTCATCACTCCTAGGGGTCGGATCCGCATAAGACCGAACACTGGGTCAGGAGTATTTACGGGACACCCATGTATTTCACTACAATAAATTAGTGGGTGTCCTGAATTGGTTTCTACAACAAGGAGCAAGATCACTTCGTTCCAAGATCGCTTCGCTCCAAGTAGCAAGGAAAATCAAAAGACAGTGTAAAAAGAACAATGCTCTTTAAAAACATGGGATTAATATTTCCTTTCGTGTTTACGATACTCGAATGGGCAGCAAGGGAAATTAGCGTGAATAGCATTTGGATCATGGCAACCCAAAAGCACCGACTGACCGTCAAAACATCACTTAAAGATAACCAAAGGCATCACTTGGGGTCGGATTCGCGGGATCGACACAATCACAACTTGCACTCAACGCTTGTGGATCCGACCCCTATGGCTCGAACTCACTTGGCAAAAAACAAAGACTGACCTTAGCAATTGACACCAATGACGGCACCAACATCAACGCTCATTCCACCCCATTTGTTTCATCACTCCTAGGGGTCGGATCCGAATAAGACCGAGCACTGGACCAGGTCAGCCTATCTCGCAAATCCGACCCCGTTTGAGACCGTCAAAACATCACTTAAAGATAACCAAAGACATCACTTGGGGTCGGATTCGCGGGATCGACACAATCACAACTTGCACTCAACGCTTGTGGATCCGACCCCTATGGCTCGAACTCACTTGGCAAAGAACAAAGACTGACCTTAGCAATTGACACCAATGACGGCACCAACATCAACGCTCATTCAGTCTCCACTCACTTCCTCACTTCTAGGGACGGATCCGCATAAGACCGAGCACTGGGTCAGGCCAGCCTATCTCGCAAATCCGACCCCGTTTGAGACCGTCAAACATCACTTAAAGATAACCAAAGACATCACTGGGGTCGAACTCACTTGGCTCTTGATTCCTGTCTTTGATTGCTATTTTTGATTAAAAAAGCCAATCTCAACAATGAGAATGCAAGTGCAATAACACACTGTTCACTTAGCCACTATTCTACCTTTGTATTTCGTTAATCAACGACTTACAGCCCAATCTCAAGCGTGAGAAAAACAAAGCAACCAATTGCAATAAAACCTTAATCAAACACCACAAGACTCGAGTTCAAATAATTGATTTAAAACAACTTAATGAACAAACCGCCGACTCACACTACTGGCTGATTACATACCAAAAGTCACAACATCCTAAAATGACCGAGTCAAAAAATTCACATAGACTCGCGCTTATTCACTACCAACATTATCAATAACAACACTGACACACACCCATCCCGATTGCCGAAAACCAACAGGCAGGGAGAGTGAGCACAGGGCAAGAGCAAGCAATAAATACAACACCTATGGAACCTTGAACAACACACAATAACAACGATAGATGGCAAAGGAGTGAGCGCGATGGTGAGCATACAACTGACAAGGGAATCGTCTTTTCAACACAATAGCAATCTTAAGGCAATCAATACCGCCCTACCAAATTGTTACTTAGATGGGCTTGTTGACGGAGAATTAAAAGGCTGGGCACAAGGCGCAGAAAGCGTAAAACTCTACCTGCAAAAAGAATTTATTGCCGAAGTGTCATGCCAACGCTATCGACCCGACTTGCTCGGCCAACTTTACGATGCCCGCTCTGGGTTTTTCTACCCTCTGCAAGTGAGCGACATTCGCCCGATGTGGCGTCATCTGGACCATATTGAGCTGTTGGCGGAATTTCTCATCGGCGAAGACATTGCCTATCGTGAACGTTGCTTAATTGATCGTCAACAACTTCAACAAGCGCTCGATTTAGATAGCGTCATTGCCACCCTTTACCAACTCGACCCATTAGACCCAGAAGGCATTTTCAGTGGTTGGTGTGTGGGGGCGACGCATGCTGAGATCTTTATCGGCCACCAGAGTATCGTTACCTTACCCTTAGAACACCTGCGTTTGGACGTGCCGAAAGAGATTGAGGTGCCCGTCTACGGTTTTCAATTTTACTTGGACACCTTTCACATTGAGCCCTTTTGGTTTAACAAGGCCAAGTTAGATTATCAGGTGGTCTTTTACAATCAGCACGAGCAATGTTTGTGCGCCGACCACCATGGTCAAATTGAGTCGAAAAAGCTGCTCGACAGCATTCAATACTGCAACGCCATCCCGATTTCGTTGATTGCGCAAACCATTGGCGACTCGATGCTGTGGGATGAAGCCTATTACCTGCGCCAGGTCCCGCACCAAGAAATGATCCACTCCAATAAGCTCTATGATTACGTGATCAAAGGCGAGCGCTTTGGCCGCAGCCCTCATGCGCATTTCAATACTCGTTATTACCTCGCCAATAATATCGATGTGGCCGAAGACGGGGTGAATGCCTTTTATCACTACCTAACCAACGGGGAATTGGAATATCGCGCCCCCACGCCTTACTTTGATCCGCTGATTTATCAACAAGAAAACCCCGACTTGGCGAGTTGGGAGCTGTCTTTATTGTCTCATTTTGCTTTAAACGGCTTACAAGAAGGGCGCAAACACAGCCAATTTTCGACACTCGCCAAGGCCGAGCAGCACATTGACCCGTATTTACTATGGCGACTGAACAATGAAAACGACCACTTTGCTGCCATCAGTCGCGATTTGGACCGTTTTGAGCACCGCCCGTTAATATCGATTGTGGTGCCGGTGTACAACCCCGACCGAGCGCTGCTTGAGGCCTGTATTGAATCGGTGATTGAGCAATCCTACCCCGACTGGCAGTTGTGTTTGGCCGATGATTGCTCTTCTCAAGCACACGTTCGTGACGTATTGGAGCATTACGCCGCCCAAGATAAGCGGATTAATGTGGTGTTTCGTGAACAAAATGGCCACATTTCGGCGGCGAGTAACAGCGCTTTAGACATGGCGATCGGTGAATGGACCGCGCTGTTGGATCACGATGATGAGTTACATCAACACGCTTTGTACCACATTGTAAAACAGGTAAACCTGGCACCGGATACCGAGTTGCTCTACAGCGATGAAGATAAGATGAGTGAAGATGGCGCCCGTTTTGATCCGCATTTTAAATCAGACTGGAATCTCGATCTCCTCTACAGCCAAAATTACGTCTCCCATTTAGGGGTGTATAAAACGGCGATTATCAAACGCATCGGCGGTTTTCGGTTGGGCTATGAAGGCAGCCAAGATTTCGACTTGTTGCTGCGCTATTCGCGAGAAATCGACCACGCCAACATAGTGCACATTCCCAAAGTGCTTTATCACTGGCGTGTGATAGAAGGCTCGACCGCTTCAGGCGCCGACGCCAAATCTTACACGACCGAAGCGGGGATCAAGGCACTGAAAGATCACTTTCACGCATTGGCAAAAAACGTTGACGTCGAACGGGGCTTGCAAGACAACCTCTACAAGGTAACGTGGCCAGTCCAAGATAACCCATTGGTATCTTTGATCATTCCAACCTATAACGGCCATGAGATCACCCAACAAGCGATCGACTCTATTCTCGAAAAGTCGACCTATCACAACGTTGAAATCCTGTTAGTCGACAATAACTCCGATGATCCCGACGCCCTCGCCTATTTTGATCAGCTGAGCCAGCACGAGCAAGTCACCGTGCTGAGATACCCGTATCCATTCAATTACTCCGCCATCAATAATTTTGCTGCTCAACACGCCAACGGTGAGGTGCTGGGGTTGATCAACAACGACATTGAAGTAATAAGCCCAGATTGGCTTACGGAGATGGTTTCTCATGCGCTGCGCGAAGACATTGGCTGTGTCGGCGCCAAACTTTACTACCCGAACGACACCATTCAACACGCCGGTGTGGTAATGGGGATTGGCGGCGTGGCTGGGCATTCTCATAAGCATTTTAAGCGCAGTGCCCACGGTTACTTTAGTCGTTTGCAAATCGTACAGAATTATTCCGCGGTAACGGCAGCGTGCCTGGTGATCCGCAAATCGGTTTTTGACCAAGTGCAAGGCTTGAATGAAGAGCATCTGTCGGTCGCTTTTAACGATGTGGATTTTTGCTTAAAAGTGAAACAAGCGGGTTATCGCAATGTGTGGACGCCCTACGCTGAGTTGTATCACCATGAATCCATCTCTCGCGGCGCGGAAGATAACCCGGAAAAAGTCGCCCGTTTTAATACGGAGATGGAATATATGATGCGCACTTGGGCCACCCATCAACAGCCCGATCCTTTCTATAGCCCAAATTTGTCACTGACCAGTGAGGACTTTTCGATCATTCAGTGAGATGCAGGAACAAGTTCGCTTCGCTCCAAGTGGAAAGAAAAAGACTTAAAACCCAAACAAATCGGTTTTGACCTTTCTTGTCACTTTAGCGAAGCGTCCTTGAAGTGCAGCGATCTTGTAGCGAAGCGATCTATATAAAATCATACCAACCAAGGAAGGCACCATGAAACGATTAATCCTCCATGTCGGGCTACACAAAACCGCCACCTCTTCGATTCAACAAACCCTGGCTGGCAATGCCAAAGCCCTTTCTCAACAACATTGGTTTTACCCGATTTTTTATCGCCACGATCAGGCCATCATCAATCACTCGATCCCTTTTTATTCACTCTACTGCTCACAACCTGAGCATTATCACATCAACATCAAAAATGGCGACAGTCGCATTATTGATGACGCCAACCGAGATTATCAGCAACAAATCGAACAACTACTCAATATGGAGACCAACATTATTCTCTCAGGCGAAGACATTTCGATGCTGCCACAGAAGGCACTGCAAGCATTGAAAGAAAACATTGTCAGTAAAGGGTTTGATTTAACAGTATTTTGTTCGGTCCGCAAACCCTATCGATTTACGTGCTCAGAACTGCAAGAGCGGATTAAGTCGGCCAATGGTCGATTAGATAACCTGACGGTGCAGCGCAAAAGCGACATCATTGAAACACTGCAAAGCGTATTTACCGATAACATGGTGTTTTGCAACTTTGAACAAGACGCGCAAACTGAGCCTGGTGCGGTCATGTCGATGTTGTTGCGCATGGGCTTAGACACCACAGACTTTACGCTCCACCATAGCAATCAGGGGTTTGGTAATCTCTCAACGCGTTTTTTGGCTCACCTCAATCAAACTCACCCAACGATCATTGGCGATCAACTGAACCAGCAAGGTCGAGGCTTTTTTAGTCACAGTGTCGATGAGGATACATTTTTATTAACCGAGCAAGAGCTTGACCAAGTGCAATCCACGCTCAATGAAGAAAATCAGCGTCTGCATCATTTACTGGGACCAGAGTATTGCGACAAGGATTACGCCACCATTGACGCCGTTAAACTGGATCTGCCGATGGCCAAAAAACTCATCGAACACTACACCAATGCCCATACGCTGATAGCGGGGGTCGATTTTATTTTACAGCACGCTTCAATCAGTGCCGTGGCCTTGGTTCATACGCTGGGGTTGTCTCAAGAGACCTGTTATCGATTAGCCTTAACCTATCAAACAAGCCATATTCGCCATGCGTTTGCCTTTATCGCGATGGCCAAAAAAGCCGCGCCCACAGACCGGTTAATTGCCCAGCACTACGAGAGGCTAAAGACTCGATTTCTTGCGACCATTAAGCTAGGCATTGGCATTGTGACTTATAACCGCTTGTCCGATCTTAAAAAAACCGTCAACTCCGTGATAGAGCATACCGGGATTCACGCCGCAGACGCTCACCCGGTATTGCGCTCTGTGCGTTTATTTGTCGCCGACGATGGCAGCAGTGATAACACGTCACAATGGTGTCGCTCTCAGGGCATTGCCTGCTCTCAGGGCGTCAACCGCGGCGTGGTGCGTAATAAAAACCGCGCGCTTTATTACCTTCATCACCAGCAGCAGTGTGATGTTACGATTTTGCTTGAGGATGATTGCCGCCCTATCGATGATACCTGGTTTCACGACTGGGTCGTGGCGAGCTTTTTATGGGGGCATATCAATTTTGCGCACCAGCGTATCATCAAAAAAGAAGGCGCGGTGTTTGCCGGTAACGGCCAGGCTTACGACCCATTTGCTTGTCGATTAGTCACTGGCCAATGCACCGGTTGTTACTGCGATGTGCTCGAGGCGGTGGGTTATCTCGACCCGCGCTTTGAAGGCTATGGCGCTGGACACGTTGAATGGACGGAGCGCTTTGTTAAGCATGGCCATACCATTATTGAAGGCTATGGTGATGATCAACATGGCGTCGCGAAAAAAATCACCTTGTTTCCGGCCATTGATCACGGTTTATTATCGCAAGATGCCCCGACGTTTAAGAATGAGGCGCAGTTGAAGCGCAATCAGGCCTTAAAGCAACGCATAAACCATCAAACACGGTGCCCTTGGCCTTGGAAAGATGAGGCGGAAAAAGTCGAGTTTTTGGCTGATATTTCAGAGCAGTGCGTCGATCAGTTGAGCGCCGTGTAAGGCGGAGTGGGACAGGAGTATTTACGGGACACCCAGGTATTTCACGGGAGGTATTTACGGGACACCCATGTATTTCACCGCAATAAATTAGGGAAACAGTATGGGACAGTCAAACACAGTGTAAGACAGTAAAAAAACAGTAAAACCTAGATCTTATCTTTGAGAACTGTGTTTCACTGTCATTCACTGTGTTAAGCGCAGTGGACTGTGTTTTACTTTTTTACAGGACACCCAGGTATTTCACCGCAACAAATTGATGGGTGTCCTGAATTGGTTTTTAAAACAAGGAGCAAGATCACTTCGTTCCAAGATCGCTTCGCTTCAAGTAGCAAGGAAAACCAGAGTATAAAACAGTCAAACATAGTTTAAGACAGTGAAATACAGTCGGACTTCTTAACTGCATTCCCTCGTTCCCATGCTCCCGCGTGGGAATGCAGACCACAGAGTACAAGTGTTCTCGATGATCGGATTGGCAGCGAGTAAGACCAGGGCGAATAGCATTTGGATCATGGCAACCCAAAGCGTTCACTTGGGGTCGGATTCGCGCGATCGACACAATCACAACTTGCACTGAACGCTTGTGGATCCGACCCCTAGAGATCGAACTCACTTGGAAAACAAGCAAGACTGACCTTAGCAATCGACATCAATGACGGCACCGACATCAACGCTCATTCCATCCCCATTTGCTTCCTCACTCCTAGGGGTCGGATCCGCACAAGACCGAGCACTGGGCCAGGTCAAGCTATCTCGCAAATCCGACCCCGTTTGAATTAGGTAAAACCAAATAAAGACAGTGAAACGCAGTCGGACTTCTTAACTGCATTCCCTCGTTCCCATGCTCCCGCGTGGGAATGCAGACCGCCGAGTAAAGGTGTTCACGATGATCGGATTGGCAGCGAGTAAGACCAGGGTGAATAGCATTTGGATCATGGCAACCCAAAGCGTCCACTTGGGGTCGGATTCGCGCGATCGACACAATCACAACTTGCACTCAACGCTTGTGGATCCGACCCCTATAGCTCGAACACACTTGGCAAGAACAAAGACTGACCTTAGCAATTGACACCAATGACGGCACCGACATCAACGCTCATTCCATTCCCATTTGCTTCCTAACTTCTAGGGGTCGGATTCGCATAAGACCGAGCACTGGGCCAGGCCAGCCTATCTCGCAAATCCGACCCCGTTTGAATTAGGTAAAACCAAATAAAGACAGTGAAACGCAGCCGGACTTCTTAACTGCATTCCCTCGTTCCCATGCTCTCGCGTGGGAATGCAGACCACCGAGTAAAGGTGTTCGCGATCATCGGATTGGCAGCGAGTAAGACCAGGGGGAATAGCATTTGGATCATGGTAAGCCAAAGCGTTCACTTGGGGTCGGATTCGCGGGATCGACGCAATCACAACTTGCACTCAACGCTTGTGGATCCGACCCCTATGGCTCGAACACACTTGGCAAAGAACAAAGACTGACCTTAGCAATCGACACCAATGACGGCACCGACATCAACGCTCATTCCATTCCCATTTGCTTCCTCACTTCTAGGGGTCGGATTCGCATAAGACCGAGCACTGGGCCAGATCAGCCTATCTCGAAAATCCGACCCCGTTTGAATTAGGTAAAACCAAATAAAAACAGTGAAGCACAGTCGGGTTTCTTAACTGTATTTCACTGTGTTAAGTGAAGCGGACTGTGTCACACTGTCATTCACTAGTTTCTAAGCACCAGTATTACCGGAATCACCGCCTGATGATCCAGACGAAGAACCGGTCGGCACTTCTTCTTCGGCTATCTCACAAGTCACCGGATAGTCAATATTCAAACTTTCCGTTGCGGCATTACCCGTGGTGTGAGTAAAAGAGCGGTAGCCTTGGCCATACACGTAGGAATAAACATAGTAATCCGTCTCTTGTTTTAGGTTTTGAACCAACTGGCTGTCGGCTTGAGTGTAGCCCCAATAACGGTAGGCGTTGTAATAAGAGGTGCCCAGCTCGCGAATGTAAATGTACCCCGGTTGCTGAGTGGCAATACTGGTGTCTTGCTCACACACGGTGCGGTTAGCGATATCGACTTCAACATAGTCCGGCTCGGCCACATCGACAGTAATCGTGCCATTGTGTAAATCACAAATCGAACCGGTGTAGGTGTTATCGCTGCCAACAGAAACGCCGTTAACGTGGGTCAAAGCAGACTGCCCATCGACAAAAAATTCTATATTGAGGTCGCTAAAGTTGGGCGGGTTGTAGATGGTTAATTGGCTGTTATCCCCCCAATAACCCGAAGAGCGATATTTGCTGTAGCCACTGCGTTGCAATTTCATCGCCAATGGAGAACTATTTTGCCCCCCTATACTATTGAGTACACTGATTTGCAATGGGTTATTGCTACAACGCGCGCCATACCAATCGAGGTTCCAATAAGATAAGTGATCGACATCCATACTGACGGTGTAGGTGTTGGTGTCACTATCGAGCGCACCAACGGTGGCCGTGCCCTCGAGAGACCACTGACCGGTCAACTCATCGTAACTCCACATTGGGATGGTATCGTCGGTGGCAATCACAGCTCCGGTGTCTGGATTAACTGTCGCGGCAGGAACCTGCATCGAAATCGTGGTCGGATTGCTGAAATTCTTAACAACATCACCGTCTTCATTACTGATTTCAATCGCCACAAAGCCGGCTGATGCAAAACTGAAATCGGCGTCCACTTCATCGCCGTTTTCATCAATGTAGGTTTCGACATCTAAGCCACCAGGAAAGGCGGCCAGCGAAGAGGTGGTCGCCTCACCGCTGCCTTCGGGTTCATTTGAGAAGTAATTGACTGCGGCGGTGAGCGTTCCGGTCACAGGGTTGCCATCGGCATCAGTCACTATGGTATTACTTGGAATCGTAACGGTGGCCGAGCCTCCCGCCATGGCCGCGAAGTTTTCATCATCGCTATCCGCGGCTTCGGTGGTTAAGGTCAGCGTTTCGAGCACGGTCCCGGAGTCATCGGTTTCAAACTCTTGGCTCACCGATTTTATCGCCACCGTTGTTGAATCAATGTTTTTCGAAGCCAATACAATGGTCGTGCTAAAGTTATCATCCACATCGACGGCAACATCACTGCTACTCGAAAAATACCCCGGTGCCGACACCACCATTTTCAACGACAAGCTCGATACGCCATCTGGAATATTTTGCCCGGTCAATAAAAGCAACCCATCAGGGGCATCATATTCATCATCACTGTCCGCTTCTCCAGAGCCAGTTTCTACCACGTAGCTAGCGTCATCACCAATTAACGTGACCGTCGCGTTGAGCAGTTGACCATCTTGATCTTCAATGGTTACCGAGATAGGAGTTTCAATTGCAGAGAGAACGGAAGGGGCTTCATAGGTTGTTGTCTCACCGCTGCCATCGGAGTCGGAACCACATCCGGCGAGCAGAGCGGCGGCCACCGCTAAGCTGAGTTGCTTTATTTTCATCGATTAAGTCCTTTTAATGCCAATTTATTTAACGCTGTTAGAAAACGGTATTTGTTCTTATTCATGTGAGGGAGGTGATGTAGGCCAATGTGATTTCGATGCCAAGACAAGATCCGATCTTATCTGTTCATGACCATCGTTCAATTAATCAACAAATCATTCACCGCAGTTATAGGTTTGTATAAAACTAGATTCATTGCAAGTGACAATTTAATGATTATTTTTAAGCCAATGAAAAGGCAGTATTAAAAATATAGTTTGAGATAGTGAAGAACAGTGAGGCACAGTGAAACACAGTGTGGGACAGTATAAGACAGTGAGACACAGTATGAAGTATTTACGGGACACCCATGTATTTCACTGCAACAAATTAGTGAGTGTCCTGAATTGGTTTCTACAACAAGGAGCAAGATCACTTCGTTTCAAGATCGCTTCGCTCCAAGTGGCAAGGAATTCAGAGTGTAAAACAGTCAAACACAGTGTGGGACAGGGGATATTTACGGGACACCCATGTATTTAATCACCTCAAAATTGATGGCTGTCCAAAAAAGAGAGTTGCAGCTAAGCGCAAATACCGCCGGTGTTACTGGTATCTTAACCCTATGCGTTCCCACGCAGGAGCGTGGAAACGAGAGAATTGGTGGGTGTCCTGAACTTTTCCCTGTGTTAAGCGCAGCGAACTGTGTTTTACTTTTTTTACAGGACACCCATGTATTTCAAGCCCGTGAATTGATGGGTGTCCTGAAAATGATTAAGTAAAACCAAGATCTTATCTTTGATGACTGTATTTGACTGCGTCACACTTTCTTGCAGCGCAGCGGTCTAATTTTACTGGTTTTTACCGCCGTTTCTTTACATACAACTCAAGGCGATGATACACAATATCGTAGCCGAGCTCTTTGGCTATCGTTTCTTGTAGTGCTTCTATTTCTTCCGAGCAAAACTCAACGACTTTACCAGTTTCGACATCAATAAGATGATCATGATGGGGCTTATTGGCAAGTTCATAGCACGTACTCGCGCCCTCGAACTCGTTACGGATCAAAGCGCCACGTTCTTCTAACACGGTGACGGTACGGTATACTGTCGCTAAAGAAACACTTGCATTGAGCGTTTTCGCACGCTCGTGCAGCTCATCAATATTGGGGTGATCATGCGAGCTTGCCAACGCCGCTAGGATCGCCATTCTCTGCTGCGTAATGCGCACCCCTTCTGCTCGTAGCATCTCTTCAAGCTCATCAATAAGTGCAACATCACTGCCGTTATTTGGTTCTTTTTGTCCAGTCGTCATAAATCATCTATGTTTTATATATATTCTTGTTGCGATTGATTCGCATCTGCAATAGTATTATTGCAGATGCGAATCAGTTGCAAGTAATGTTTATCGTCTTGCTACGCTTATTTACTCATTAATTATTCTCATTATCAAGGAGAGAGAGATGTTCAAGCCAAAATTTGCTGCGCTAACGTCAGCTCTGTTACTCGCTTTATCCCCTTTGGCCAATGCCGATCAAGATAAAATGAAGGTGGTAACCACGTTCACTGTGATTGCTGATATGGCAAAAAATGTCGCAGGTAATGCCGCTGATGTGGTTTCTGTGACCAAGCCTGGCGCGGAAATTCACGGCTATGAACCAACGCCACAAGATATTGTGCGCGCGCACGACGCCGATCTCATCTTGTGGAATGGCATGAATTTAGAGCTGTGGTTTAAGCAGTTTCTTGCCAACCTCAATGACGTCCCTTCTGTCACCTTGACTGAGGGGATTACGCCGATCCCTATCGCATCGGGCTCTTACCGTGGAAAACCTAACCCTCACGCTTGGATGGGCCTCAATAATGCGATGATTTATATCGATAATATTGTAGCGGCTTTTTCCAAATACGATCCAGATAACGCCGATATCTACGCGAATAACGCCGAGCAATACAAAGCCAAGCTGCGCGCTACCATCGAGCCATTAAAAGCGCAAATCGACAAAATCCCAGAACAAAAACGTTGGTTAGTGACTTGTGAAGGCGCATTCAGCTACCTTGCTAAAGACCTTGGCTTGAAAGAGTTGTACTTATGGCCAATGAATGCCGATCAAGTGGGTACACCGCAGCAAGTTCGCGCGGTGATTGATGGGGTTAAAGCGCACAATATTGATGTGGTGTTTTGTGAGTCGACCGTCAATACTTCACCCGCCAAACAAGTCGCGCGCGAAACCGGTGCCACTTATGGTGGTGAGCTCTATGTCGATTCGCTGTCTGCCCAAGATGGCCCAGTGCCGACCTACTTAGACCTTTTAACCACGACCTCAAAAACCGTTGCCAAGGGTTTGACGGCAAAATAATAAAGACGTCGAGAAATGCGAAAGTATCGGGCGGTACCAATCAAGACTTTATTTTGTGATCGCCCTGAATACGAAACCAATTTTTACTTCTATACTAAGTAGTTAAAGATAAAAACGTTATCATCAAAACAAGGCCAACAGCACGCTTTTATTTTGTCATGAGAACCAAATCCAGAGTTGGAGACGCTCAACCAGATGAATCACCAAGATAGTGAAAACACATTAGGGATTGAAGCCAGTGACGTTACGGTGACTTACCGCAATGGCTTTACCGCTTTATACGACGCCAGTTTTACCGTTCCCCAGGGATCCGTCACTGCCTTGGTCGGCGTGAATGGCGCGGGTAAGTCAACCCTGTTCAAGGCGATTATGGGGTTTGTGCCTATGGGTCAAGGGCAAATTCGCATTATGGGGCAAAGCGTGAAGAAAGCGCTTAAAAGCAATTTGATTTCCTATGTGCCTCAATCAGAAGAAATTGATTGGAGCTTTCCTGTTTTGGTTGAAGAAGTCGTCATGATGGGGCGCTATGGTCATATGAACTGGCTGCGCAAACCCAAGGCTTCGGATCATCAAGCGGTCGAACAAGCATTACAACGCGTCAACATGCAAGACTATCGCAAGCGTCAAATTGGTGAGCTCTCCGGTGGACAAAAGAAACGCGTTTTTTTAGCTCGTGCTTTGGCGCAAGAATCAAAGGTCATTCTTCTTGATGAACCTTTTACTGGCGTTGATGTAAAGACCGAAGATCAAATTGTCGAACTGCTGCGCTCACTGCGTAAAGAAGGCCATGTGATGTTGGTTTCAACCCACAACTTAGGCTCAGTCCCCGAGTTTTGCGATCGCACTATTATGATCAACCAAACGGTTTTAGCCTCTGGTCCCATCGAAACGACTTATACCCGACAAAACTTACAACGGGTATTTGGTGGATCATTAAGGCACTTTACACTCAATGGCAATACCTTACATCACGATGAGGACACCCGTGAGCTAACCATATTGACCGATGATGAACGTCCATTTGTCCAATACGATGGCAAAGCGATGACCGCCAGTCAGGAGAAGACATCGCAATGATCGAGTTATTGTTAGAGCCCTTTCAATACAGTTATATGACGAATGCGATGTGGGTCTCTGCACTCGTGGGTGGAGTGTGCGCATTTTTATCGTCTTATTTGATGCTAAAAGGCTGGTCATTAATTGGGGATGCGTTGGGACATGCGGTGGTGCCGGGTGTCGCTCTGGCTTATATCATCGGCTTGCCATTTGCTTTTGGCGCGTTTATTTCTGGCGGGATCGCAGCGGGAACCATGTTGTTTTTGTCTGAGCGTTCGGGGCTCAAAATCGACGTGATCATCGGATTGGTTTTTACCTCGTTTTTTGCACTGGGCCTCTTTCTTATCTCCGTCAATCCGGTCTCGATTAGCGTACAAACCATTACCATGGGCAATATTCTCGCCATTACGCCAGAAGACACCCTACAACTGATCATCATTGGCGTGGTCACCTTATTGGTGTTGCTGGCAAAATGGAAAGATCTGATGGTGACCTTCTTTGACGAAAATCACGCACGCAGTATTGGTTTGAACCCTCCAGTATTAAAAGCGATCTTTTTTACTTTGTTGTCGGCTTCTGTGGTCGCAGCCATGCAAACCGTTGGCGCCCTGCTGGTCATTGCATTAGTCGTTACCCCTGGTGCTACCGCCTATTTGCTTTGCGATCGATTCCCACGCCTGATTATGGTGTCGATTTTAATTGGCAGTGTCACCAGCTTTATTGGCGCTTACATCAGCTACTTTTTAAACGGGGCAACCGGCGGCATTATTATCTGCCTGCAAACGATGATTTTTATCGCGACCTTTTTCTTCGCCCCAAAACACGGTTATTTCGCCGCCAAAACTAAAGCCAAACAAGCGTTAAAGAAAACCGCTCAAGCTCATCAAAATGTGGCTAAGGACGAATACTGATGGATCTTTTACTTCCTTTCCAATTTCCTTTTATGCAAAACGCCTTCTTGATTTGTTTTGTCGTCGCCTTGCCAACGGCGTTACTGTCTTGTTTTTTAGTCATGAAGGGATGGGCATTGATGGGGGACTCTGTCAGTCACTCCGTTTTGCCCGGTATTGTCATTGCCTATGTCACTGGCGCTCCGCTGTTACTTGGTGCCTTTATCGCTGGCATGACATGCAGTTTGCTGACCGGCTTTTTCGCTACCAATTCACGCTTAAAGCAAGACACCGTCATGGGAGTGGTCTTTTCAGGTATGTTTGCATTGGGGATTGTCCTTTATGTCGCACTGAATACCAATGCGCACCTCGACCACATCTTATTTGGCAACATGCTGGGGATAGAGAAACAAGAAATTCAAACATCGGCTATCTTAGCCGTGGTCGTCGTGACAGGTTTGGTTTTGTTTTGGAAAGACTTTTTACTGCACGCGTTTGATGAAGTACAAGCTAAAGTGAGTGGATTAAATGTCACTGTGCTGCATTATACCCTGTTAACCTTTTTGTCCTTGACCATTGTCGCCACCTTAAGCTCGATTGGTTTGTTATTGGCGATAAGCTTATTGATCGCCCCTGGTGCTATTGCCTTTTTATTGGTACGTCGCTTTTCGACTATGCTGTGGCTTGCGGCTTTGATCAATCTTTTCACCATGCTAGCCGGTGTCTACATCAGTTTTTATGTAGACAGTGCCACGGCGCCAACCATAGTGTTAATCCAAAGCGGCATTTTTATTTTGGCTTTAATGCGCAAAGTGGCGGTAACAAAGTCGACAAGTGCTCAATTACGTGTAAAAGCACAATAAAACTCCAAAACAGTGTCAGACAGCGGGGATTTGCAGGAGGTATTTGAGGACACCCAACTAAAAGGTATTTGCAGGAGAGGCGATATTTGCGGGACACTCATGTATTTAACAGCGAATAAATTGATGGGCAGGGATTTGCAGGACACCCATGTATTTCACAGAATATGTTTGGAACACTCAACTACTCAACTACTCAACTACTCAATTAAGATAATATTTGCGGGATATTTTTGGGACACTCATGTATTTAACAGCGAATAAATTGATGGGTGTCCTAAACTTTCATCCTAAACTTTCACTGCAGTGTGAGACAGCTTAAGACGGTGAAACACAGTACAGTAAAGAACAGTGGCAAGAACGCTGTCTTAAACTGAGATATTTGGGGGAGATATTTGGGCGACAGCCAAGTATTGAAGATCGCCTAATTGATGGGTGTCCTGATGTTTTCCTGATGTTTTTCTTTTAAAGTGTCGTTAATCTAACGGCCCATTTCCCTTGGTGAGTCCGTTCGCAGTTTTCTTGGGTATCATAGTGAATGTGTTTTGCTGCGTTTTTCAATTTAATCCCAACCTGATTAAACATCGCTTGAATAGTCGCAGAGACTTTTTTCTCACCGCCTGCGTCCAGAAAAGCCTCACCGTCATGATTCGTCTCAAAGACACAGACAATTTTTAAGCTCTGAGGAAAAGAGTTAAAATCAACACTATGCGTCACCCATAAAAAACCTTGGAACTCTTTTAAGGTCTGTTCACACACCGTGGTTAATACTTCACGAATTTGATTATCAATTTTTTTATCGGATTTACGCATGTTCGACGCTCCCTCTCAGTGAAAAATAAACGTGACTAGGAGGGTACAATAAAATTGACCTAATGACAGCTCGGTAAAAAGGAAGTGGGTGGAACAAGACACTAGGGTCAAGCTTGCCGTTTAAGCCATCACCTTTCAAAGCGTAAGGAAAGTAGTGATAGTTTGTTATGTGTGATACTTTTGCCTAACCCAAGCTCGATGAGTGTGACTGGCGTATTCTCGCAAATCATCCACTCCACCGACAGCGCAACTAAAGTGGCGACCAAACTGAGCTGAAAAGCGCTCCCAGAGTTCGTCATCAAGCCCCAAAACGTGTAAAAGACTTGATGTATCACTCATAAGGAAACCCGCCTTATCAGGGTTCACCACTTGGCCCAACCTCTCGACCAACGCAATATAGTCTAACAAAGAGTATTCAATACCGAGGTAAGCCTTTACAGAGTTGTGGGCCAATTGGCGCTGATTGCCTAAAAAACCAAACAATGACTTTTTCGGTAAATGCTCAACCTGGCCTTGCCCTTGATCTTTCGCACATGCGTTGCCATGAAGCCTTTCATAAATAGATGTAAATTCAGATCTCTCAAGCTTATTCGTCATTTTTGCTCGTACAGGGTTTAGATCGACATACGCCATGCAAGCCAGTAAAGCCCGCTCATCAAGTAAAGCTTGGGATTTGAAACGCCCCTCCCAAAACCTTCCCGAACACTGCTCTTCTTTGTTGGCTTCTCGCGCAATAAACTCGTTGAGATTACGCATAAACCAAGAAATATTCATCAACCTCTCTCGCCACAAACTGACAATACGCTGGACTCTTTTGATTTCAGCCTGACTGGCCAATTCACCTTTTAGCCAAGATTGAATTAATATTGGTGTGCGATATAAGGTCGTCCATCGCTCGACAACTTCACGTTCTGACCAGTTTTGTGCTTTTTTATCATCGA
Organism: Vibrio sp. HB236076; assembly: GCF_040957575.1. Classification (NCBI taxonomy): domain Bacteria; kingdom Pseudomonadati; phylum Pseudomonadota; class Gammaproteobacteria; order Vibrionales; family Vibrionaceae; genus Vibrio; species Vibrio sp. HB236076. The sequence goes on along the minus strand of NZ_CP162601.1, from coordinate 489,689 downwards.
CATGTAAAACCAAGTGATAATGGTTAGACATGATGGCATAGGCGCAAATATCAATGGCAAACACTTGTGCGAGTAGGCGCATTCGTTCGATAACCCACACTCTCCTATGTTCAAAATTTCGGCCGCTATAGTCATCCTGGCCACAAAGGTAAGCTCTTCTTACACAACGAGAAATACAATGATAATAGGCCGTATCTTGCAACGAAATAAGGGACGAGCGAGCTTGAGTCATCGTTAATACCATGCTGTTTTTTTATACAGTAATTAAACAATAGTTTGTGATGAGTGGTTGTCAAATATTTTTGCCACTTTGTGAACATATGACTGAGAATGAAAAAGCGTAAAAACCGACGATACGGGACCATTGACGATATAGGACCGATACAGGGACCGATACAGGGACCGATACAGGACAGTCATATATTTGAACACCAATCAATTCATGGGTGTCCTACTTTGTCTCTTTATGAATAACGACAAATACATGGGTGTCCTACTTTGACTCTACGACTACACGAAACGACAAACACTCACATATCAATTCGTGATTTCATCAATCTTAGATAGAGAAAGAACATGAGTGTCCCGCTTTGATATCCTGTTTTGATAAGTGCTCAATCGTGATGTAATCGCTTGCGTTCACAGTTTTGATCCGTATAATGCTTCGCAATTTGTCTGCACTACGGTGATATTATGCCTTCTTTACACACACAAAAATGCTCTGACTGTGATCGTTTTAACGCACTGGTCGGTATTAGTTGTTGTGACTTTTGTGCTGATGTCTCTATGTTTGGAGCAGAAATTTCTGATTCCGTATAGCCTCCTTATTATAAGGGGGCTTTTTTTTGCGCTGCGCATCGAAAAGGAAAACTGTCATGGACAATACCTTGTATCAAAAGCACATCATTTCGATTCCTGAGCTGAGTCGTCAAGAGCTCGAACTGATCGTCGCGACGGCGGCCGATCTCAAAGCGAACCCTCGTCCGGAGCTGATCAAAAATAAAGTGGTGGCGAGTTGCTTTTTTGAGCCTTCGACGCGAACTCGTTTATCGTTTGAGACCGCCATTCAACGCATTGGTGGCGACGTCATTGGTTTTGACAACGGTGGTAATACATCACTTGCCAAAAAAGGGGAAACACTCGCAGACTCAGTGCAGGTTATCTCTTCTTATGTGGATGCCTTTGTGATGCGACACCCTCACGAAGGGGCAGCTCGTTTGGCCTCGGAATATTCTAACGGTGTTCCGGTGATCAATGCGGGAGACGGTGCCAATCAACACCCAACTCAAACCCTGTTAGACTTATTCTCGATCAGTGAAACACAAGGCAGGTTAGATAACCTCAATGTGGCTTTTGTCGGCGATTTAAAATACGGCCGCACCGTACACTCCCTCACACAAGCGCTGTCTAAATTTAATAACATCCGGTTTTATTTCATCGCCCCACAAGCTCTGGCAATGCCTGATTACATTTGCGAAGAGCTCGACGACGCCGGTATTTCCTATAGTTTCCACAACGATATCGAAAGTGTGGTTCCTGAGCTTGATGTTCTTTACATGACTCGAGTTCAAAAAGAGCGCTTTGACCAATCTGAATACGCTCACATCAAATCGGCTTATATTTTAAGTGCCGATTTACTCAAAACTGCCCGGAATAACCTCAAGGTGTTACATCCACTACCTAGGGTGGACGAGATCACAACAGATGTCGACAGAACGCCTTATGCCTATTATTTCCAGCAGGCGGAAAATGGCATGTACGCTCGTGAAGCCTTATTGGCCCTGGTATTAAATCAAGATTTGGGAGAGTAAACGAATGCGCGAAACTCAACTGCAAGTCGAAGCAATAAAAAACGGCACAGTGATCGACCATATCCCGGCGCAAATGGGAATTAAAGTGCTCAAACTGTTCAATATGCACAATTCAGAACAGCGTGTCACTATTGGCTTAAACCTCCCCTCTTCTGCATTGGGTCACAAAGATCTGCTCAAAATTGAAAACGAGTTTATTAATGAAGAACAAGCGAAAAAGCTCGCTCTTTATGCACCTGATGCTACGGTCAATCAGATCGAAAATTACGATGTAGTGAAAAAACTGGCTCTGTCGTTACCAGAATCAATAAGCCAAGTATTTCAGTGTCCTAATAGCAATTGTATTACTCATGTTGAGCCTGTCGCTACACACTTTAAAGTGATTCAAAAGTCACAAGATGTACGTTTAAAATGCAAATACTGTGAGAAAGTCTTTGCTCGCGATATTGTGATGGATAAGTAATCTTTTACACTCGATGAGTCAGGCACATCACCAGCCCCAAGTTGATTACTGTCGTCTTCGGGGCTTTTTTACGCTTGCCAAATACTGAGACTCAATATCTACAGGACAGTCAATAAAAAGATAATCGACGACAGCATACAAAAGCGATCTGTCATCGCCGTCAGATTAATGGGTGTCCTGCTTTGCTGTCTCCTAGCTGGAAGGCGTTTCTCGAGGTAAATACATGACTGTCCTCATTTAAAAAAACGACTATTATATGGATGTCCTGAGTAGAGGCGTTACATGGGTGTCCTGCTTTGAAAAAGCGATTACTTGGGTGTCCTGAATAGAAAGCGGTTTGTCATTCGACTGTCGGGCAAGAGGCTTTACTTGTTGTGCGGGGCTAACTTCTTTTGGAATTTTAGATGGTACATCCGCTTATCTGCCACTTCCAATAAGGTATCTTGACGAATGCCATCTTGGGGGAAAAATGCAGCGCCGATACTCGCTCCTAAGTTAACACTTAACTCAAAGTTATCTAACGCGGCAGTAATCTGCTGCTCAAAACGCTTGATCATGGTCAGAATACTCGCTTCATCGCCACAATCGTGGATCAAAATAGCAAATTCATCGCCGCCTAAACGGGCAATCATGTCACCTTTTCTCAGCGCCGCATTCAATGTGTTGGCTAATTTTTGTAATACTCGGTCCCCTTGCTGGTGACCAAATCTATCATTAACTTGCTTAAAGTTATCGAGGTCGAGATACAGCAGAGCAAAAACCTTTTGTTTTTCTTTGCAGCGCAAAATCAATTCATCGAGGTAGTACTCAAATGCACGTCGGTTCGAGACTTGAGTCAAACTGTCTTGATGAGCCAGTGCCGACAACTGATGATAATCTTCAAATAACTCGCGAATGTCGCTAAACACCGCGATGTAGTTCTTGCCTAAGTGCCCACCGTCGTGCATGTCAATGCTGAGAAGTTGAGGAAAAACGGCTCCGTCTTTGCTTTGGTGCCACACTTTGCCATGCCAATGACCGTTGATCTCAAGCTCACTCCACATTGAACTGATGGTGGCACGAGTGGTTTCTTCGCTAAATAATTGGTTGAGGCTTTTACCTTTAACCTCCGATGAACGGTATCCTGAAAGCCGTTCAAACGCGGGATTGGTATCAACCACGTTCATCGCTTGATCGGTAATGACCACCCCTTGCCCGGTCGCTTTAAAAACACAAGATAACAGTTCTAATCGGTGACCTTGATTAATGCGTTCCGTGATATCAGTAAGGTAACCGTTCCAAACGACGCGACCACCCGGCTCTTCAATGGGGATTGAGTGGCCTTCGACCCAAATAATGCCTTTGGTGGGGTGACAAATACGAAACGTGGCCTGCCAAGGCGAAAGGCGGTTTTTAGAGCGTAAGAACGCATCAAAAATTCTCTGCCAGTCTTCTTTATGGATTACTTGATGCGCTTTTTCAGGGTGAGATTGCAAAAAATCGGACTGGCAACCATAGATGTGAAAGGCTTGCTCTGAAACAAAGGGGAACTGCATTTTACCGTTGGACTGCAACTCAAATTGAAACACAAATCCGGGTAAATTATTGGCCAATGTCATCGCTTGTTTATGAAGCGCATCGATTGCCAACTCCCTTCGCCATTGCTCTGTGATATCCATGTTGATACCCGCAACACACAGCGGTTGCCCTTGTGTATTTCTCCTGACCACCGACCCCTTCGAGAGTATTTTAACCCAATAACCCTCTTTGTGACGCATCCGACACTCGATGGCTAATTGGTCGCGGCTTCCTGCCAGTAAAGATTGAATTTGTCGATGAGCAGTAATGAGATCGTCTTGGTGAACGAGCATAGCCCAGGTATCGAAACAATGGGGTTCAAGCTCTTTGAGCTGGTAGCCGAGCATCTCTGCCCAGTGGCGATTGAACTGAGCGTTATCAGAGTCTACCTCCCAATACCAAGTGGCGACCCCTGCCGCTTCAAAAAAGGGCACTTGATCTGAGAACTCATCGCATTGCGGCCAGGTTATCTCAAAAACGCTTGGTTCCATGCTTCAACACCTTGTCCATTCGTCACAGTGCGGTGCATTGAACAAAGTAGGATAACTGGTTCACTCACCTGCGGGCTTCCTGTTATGCGCTAATCAATTAATAAATAAAATAAAAAAAACGCCTATGGCATTATTCAACATAAGTCATATTAAGTGAAGTGTTTTTTTGCCATCTAATTGAGAGATATCATGAAAACTTCCCAAAATCACAGACTTAACATTTAAGGAATTGTTCATTATTTGGACAATAGTCACATTTTCCTCTCCACGCCAAGTGCACTTTCTTATTTAGGCACCGTATAGGGCTGGGTTACTTGTGCCCCTTGCCGTATCAAAGAAGCATTGGTCTTGGTTTTACTGGGTAACTCCGTGATGGTCTCTGGGTTTGAATCTAAAATCGAGGCTTAGTAAATCACTTGATAAACCAAGGAATAAATTATCGCAAAGCCCAGTTCAGTGATCTTGGCGTTACTTATGTGAAAAACTGCTCACAGGGCTATCGTTTCACGCCAATATAAGGTAATTTAACGGTTTATCATTGTAATGTTGGTTATCAAGGCTGTTTTTGCTTTGCACTCAACAAAAATGCAACCATCTTATTATGAATAGTTTATACTTTCACAAGACAACGTGGTTAGGGTGAAGATTTTGAACCACAAGCCAACAGAACAAATTGAACAGATATGCCAAAGACGAGGGGTGCGCTTAACCCCTCAACGACGTGCGGTTTTTGAGCTTATCTGCCAAAGTAACAAAGCCTCTAGTGCTTATGAATTATTAGAGCAATTGCAAAAAAGCGAACCACAAGCCAAACCGCCCACTGTGTATCGCGCTCTCGAATTTTTGCTCGAACAAGGCTTTGTACACCGTGTTGAATCAACCAACAGCTACATTTCTTGCTGTTTGAGCCACGAATCACAACACGTGTTTCAACTGTTAATTTGCGATCGATGTGGCTATGTCGAAGAATTACACGACGACAGCTTAACGGCTCAGTTAAATGTCAATGCAAAACAGCACCAATTTCATTTAACTAAGCAGGTCATCGAGTCTCATGGCATCTGTCAGGATTGTTACACCTCAGAAAAATAGATAGAGAATGTTATGCGAGCAGAATTTGTAAACCCGTTTTTAGCTTCACTGTTGAATGTTTTAAAAACCATGGCTTCGTTAGAGCTAAAACCGCAAAAGCCGAGAATCAAAAAAGATGAAATTGCTCGCGGTGACGTTTCTGGCTTGATTGGTATGGTGGCGCCAAATACCCGTGGTTCGATGTCGATCACCTTTGACGAGAGCCTGGCTTTGGAAATCATGCAAAATATGCTGGGTGAGCGACCGAATGGCCTAAACGAGGAAGTCACTGACATGGTGGGTGAGATCACCAATATGGTGACCGGTGGTGCGAAACGCATTTTATCAGAAAGTGGCTTTGACTTTGACATGGCGACACCGGTGGTGGTCTCTGGCCGCGGTCATACCATTCGCCACAAGTGCGAAGGCGCGATCATCATCATGCCGTTTAACTCTCAGTGGGGCAATGCTTTCATCGAGATTTGTTTCGAGTAACCTCGCCAAATTAAGCCCTCCTCGCTCGAAGTTGTTCCGCTTCTGTGTGAGCTGCGAAAAAAAGCCAGTATTGACACTGGCTTTTTTTGATCGTCTTGGTCGAGATTAGATCAGCGCTTTATATGCATTGATCAACCCATTGGTTGAACTGTCGTGCGAGTCAACCGGGCTGTTATCCGCAAGCTCTGGCAAGATTTGGTTCGCCAGTTGTTTACCAAGCTCTACGCCCCATTGGTCAAAGGTGAAGATATTGAGGATCACCCCTTGAACAAAGATTTTGTGCTCGTACATCGCGATCAATTGACCTAACGAGCGCGGCGTGATGGACTTAAGCAAAATTGAGTTGGTTGGGCGGTTGCCTTCAAATACCTTGAACGGCGCGATCTGTGCCACTTCGGCTTCGGATTTACCGGCAGCCACTAACTCTTCTTTCACCGTCTCTAGCGATTTACCAAATGCCAATGCTTCGGTTTGCGCAAAGAAGTTCGACATCAGTTTTTGGTGGTGATCAGAGACCGGGTTGTGAGAAACCGCTGGCGCAATAAAGTCACACGGGATCAATTTCGTACCTTGGTGAATCAGTTGGTAAAACGCATGCTGACCATTGGTGCCTGGCTCACCCCAGATAATTGGGCCGGTTTGGTAGTCAACTGGATTGCCATTGCGGTCGACGTATTTGCCATTCGATTCCATATTGCCTTGTTGGAAATAAGCAGCAAAACGGTGCATGTATTGATCGTAAGGCAAAATTGCTTCGGTTTCCGCACCGTGGAAGTTGTTGTACCAAAGGCCGATCAGCGCCAGTAACACGGGGATATTTTTGTCAAATTCGGTGGTTTTGAAGTGCTGATCCATCTCGTGCGCACCGCTGAGCAGTTCGACGAAATTATCATAACCAATCGACAACACAATCGACAAACCAATCGCTGACCACAAAGAGTAACGACCGCCGACCCAATCCCAGAACTCAAACATGTTATCGGTATCAATACCAAATTCAGCCACGGCTTCGGCGTTGGTCGACAAGGCAACAAAGTGCTTAGCCACGTGTGCTTGTTCTTTGGCTTCGGCTAAGAACCAATCGCGAGCTGTGTGGGCATTGGTCATGGTTTCTTGGGTCGTGAAGGTTTTTGAGGCAACCAAGAACAACGTGGTTTCCGGGTTAAGGCCTTTCAGCGCTTCGGCCATGTGCGTGCCGTCGACGTTGGAAACAAAATGGGCATTCAAGTGGTTTTTGTACGGCTCTAGTGCTTCGGTCACCATGTAAGGGCCGAGATCCGAACCACCGATACCAATGTTGACGATGTCGGTGATCGCTTTGCCGGTATAGCCCGTCCACTGACCAGAGATTACCCGCTCAGAGAAGGATTTCATTTTTTCCAACACCGCGTTGACGTCTGGCATGACGTCTTTGCCGTCAACGAAGATAGGATCGTTACTGCGGTTGCGAAGGGCAACGTGCAACACAGAACGGCTCTCCGTTTGGTTGATGGTTTGACCGCTAAACATGGCTTCGATGGCAGACTCGACATCGGTCTCTTTGGCCAAGTTCAACAAATGAGACAAGGTTTCTTCAGTGATCAAGTTTTTCGAGTAATCGACTAAAAAGTCAGAATTAAAACGGGTTGAAAATTTATCAAAACGCTGCGCATCGTCGGCAAAAAGAGTTTTAAGGTCGAAGTCTTTCGCAGAGGCGAAATGGTCAGTTAAGGCTTGCCACGCATTAGTTTGCGTTGGATTAATATTTTTCAACATGTTGTGATTCCCAATCTGAATGTTTTGTGAAGTGGTGCAGAAGAGCGCCTCACCTCATTATAATAACAAGTAAAATCTTAATGTTTCTTTCTGTTTTCCTTTTTTATCACGAACGGCGAGGCGCGGCTAGATGATCTGGTTGTAACTTGTAGAGCATCGGCATATCAAGACTTTAAATGACCTAATTTTAACCGCTTCTTTACTTCACCATCACGGCCTATCGCCAGCGAGAGACAGCAATAGCCCAACAATATGCCATTCACAACCAAGGTTTACCCTTGCCCGCTTCTGAGCTATGGTCTACACGTTATCCGATTTATCGTCGCGCTTTCTTGGGCGGCCTTCCCACCATCACGAGGTTAGTATGTGGCAACAAATTACCATCGAACTGCCGGCCAAACGCCGTGGCTTTCATTTAATCACCGACCACATTGAGCGTGCCATGACTCAGCTCAAACCGATCGAAGTCGGCCTTGCTCATTGCTTTATTCAGCACACGTCGGCCAGCTTGAGTATCAACGAAAACGCCGATCCGACCGTCAGAGCCGATATGGAAGCTTATTTTCATCGCTTAGTACCAGAAAATGCGCCCTACTTTCAGCATACTTACGAAGGACCCGACGATATGCCTGCGCACATTAAAGCGGCCATGCTTGGCAATAGTGTGACAGTACCGGTGCAAAATGGGCGTTTATTACTCGGCACGTGGCAAGGGATTTACTTAGGTGAGCACCGCAATCACGGTGGGTCGCGTCGGGTTATTGTTACGTTACAAGGACAGGCATAACCCCTGCTGATACTTGGTGCGCTCCCTAACCATCGCCATGGAGATAGGCAAACAAAACGCCCCTTCCACAATCGGCAAGTGACGTGAACGAGATGGTAACGCGCTTTCAACGGCCCGCTCAGCGAGCCGTAATACGGTTATAAAATCAGGGGACTTATTCGTCGTCGAAGGCAGGACCGGCGTAGTTATCAAAGCGCGAGTGATGGCCTTGGAAGGTCAGACGCACCGAGCCAATTGGGCCGTTCCGTTGCTTACCAATGATGATTTCAGCAATGCCTTTGAGTGCACTGTCTGGGTTGTACACCTCATCGCGATAGATAAACATAATCAAATCCGCGTCTTGCTCAATCGAGCCCGATTCACGCAAATCTGAGTTAACCGGGCGTTTGTCGGCCCGTTGCTCCAACGAGCGGTTTAACTGTGACAGCGCCACCACAGGGACATTGAGCTCTTTGGCAAGCGCTTTTAGCGAGCGAGAAATTTCCGCGATTTCTAAGGTCCGGTTGTCCGATAAAGCCGGCACGCGCATCAACTGCAAGTAGTCGACCATGATCATCGATAAACCGCCGTACTCTCTTGCCACACGACGGGCTCGCGAACGCACCTCCGTCGGTGTTAGGCCTGAGCTGTCATCGATGAACATGTTTTTTTTCTGCATCATAATGCCCATGGTCGACGACAAACGCGCCCAGTCTTCGTCGTCGAGCTGACCGGTTCGGATTTTCGTTTGATCCACCCGCGACAACGAGGCCAACATCCTCATCATCAGCTGCTCAGCCGGCATCTCGAGCGAGAAAATCAGCACCGGTTTTTCTTGATCCATGGCGGCGTTTTCACACAAGTTCATGGCAAAGGTGGTTTTACCCATCGAGGGACGCGCCGCGACGATGATCAGATCGGAGCCCTGAAGACCGGCGGTTTTCTTGTTGAGATCGGTAAAGCCAGTGTCGACCCCAGTCACGCCATCTTGCGGGCTTTGATACAGCTCTTCAATGCGATGAATGGTTCTTTCCAACACCGACTCGACACTTTGCGGCCCTTCGTTTTCGTTGGTGCGCTCCTCGGCAATCGCAAAGACCTTACTCTCGGCGAGATCGAGCAAATCTTCACTGCTGCGCCCTTGTGGGTCGTAACCGGCGTCGGCGATTTCGTTGGCCACCCCAATCAAATTTCTGACCAATGCGCGTTCGGCCACGATGTCGGCATAAGCGATGATGTTTGCCGCACTTGGGGTATTTTTGGCCAAGTCGGTTAAATAAGCAAAACCGCCGACATCATCGAGTTGTTCGCGGTTTTCTAAATATTCAGATAAGGTGATCAAATCCAAAGGCTTGCTTTGTTCTAAAATGGCTTTGGCGGCATCAAAGATCAGACGATGAGGTCGGCTGTAAAAATCCTTGGTCACTACGCGCTCGGCCACAGAGTCCCAGCGTTCATTGTCTAATAACAAGCCACCGAGCACCGATTGCTCGGCTTCAATCGAATGGGGTGGCACCTTGATAGAATCCACCTGCTTGTCTGCGTTGCGTCGCTCTTTAAATTCAGCCATTGCTTTACTCACTTACCTTATTTGACTGCTGATTATAACGGATTTTTGCGCGGGTTTTCGCGGTGAAATGACTTTAACAGAGAATCTCTGACTTTTAACCTAACATTGACGCAATCGCCAAGACAGATGCGTAATATCCGATCACTGAATCATGACTCAATGAGGTTAGCGTGCCAAACCTGTGGTGTTTTTTGGTTTTATCACTCCTTTGCTCCCCGCTATACGCGCAAGAAACCCCCAATCCCAATTCGGATGCCAGCCCGTCCTCCGAGCCTAAGATTGAGATCAGCGATCCGTTAAAAACCGAGTTTGAAATTGGTTTTCAGGCCAACACCGGCAACACCGACTCGCGCACCTTTAATACCCGTTTGAGTGCTGAGTACACCGAAGGGCGTTATCGCTCGAGCGGTTTACTCAAGTTCTACAATTTATACGAAGATGGCGATGAAAGTAAACGTCGTTCAAATTACGAATTTCAGCTCGATTACAAGACCGGTGTCAGAACCTATCGCTATGGCAGCTTTGATGGCACCGACTCGCAATATACCGCCTATTATCAAGATTATACCATCTCTGCAGGGTTTGGTTACCAGTTGCAAAATACTGAAAATTGGCGTTTAGAATGGGAGCTTGGTCCGGGCTATCGCTATCAAAAACCCAATCTCGATGAAATTGATGATGACGACATCGTATTTGAAACCACGGTCAAAGAACCGATTGTTCGAACTCAGTTGACCAGCCAATGGCAGGCGTTAAAAAGTGTCAGCTTAGAAAACATCGTCACTGTGATTGCCGGTGGCAGTAATACCCGAGTGGAGAACGAGTTCAATATCACCAACAAAATCACCGAAGGGATTGCCGTCAAGATCAGTCATAACTTAACTTTTCACAACAAAGTGCCCAGCGGATTAGACAAAACTGACACCACGACCAACGTCAACTTGTTGTTTTCGTTTTAGTTTTAAAGAAGATCGCTACGCTTCAAGTAGCAAGATCACTTCGTTCCAAGTGGCAAGGAAAACCAGAGTATAAAACAGTCAAACACAGTATGAGACAGTTAAACACAGTCGGACTTCTTAACTGCATTCCCTCGTTCCCATGCTCCTGCGTGGGAATGCAGACCACCGAGTAAAGGTGTTCGCGATCATCGGATTGGCAGCGAGTAAGACCAGGGGGAATAGCATTTGGATCATGGTAAGCCAAAGCGTTCACTTGGGGTCGGATTCGCGGGATCGACGCAATCACAACTTGCACTCAATACATGTTGCTATTTACAGGACACCCAAGTATTTCAAGTCTCAACAATAGATGGGTGTCCTAACTTTCTGCTCTGTGTTAAGCGCAGCGCACTGTATCACACTGTCATTCACTGTCTTTACCTTGCCACTTGAGCGAAGCGTCCTTGCAGTGAAACGACCTTGAAGCACAGCGATCTTCTTTTTAAGTACTCCGGGACACCCAGGTATTTCACCGCGAATGAATTAGTGGGTGTCCTGAATTGATTTCTGTCAAACACAGTATGAGACAGTGAAACCCAGTCGGACTTCTTAACTGCATTCCCTCGTTCCCATGCTCCCGCGTGGGAATGCAGACCACCGAGTAAAGGTGTTCGCGATCATCGGATTGGCAGCGAGTAAGACCAGGGGGAATAGCATTTGGATCATGGTAAGCCAAAGCGTTCACTTGGGGTCGGATTCGCGGGATCGACGCAATCACAACTTGCACTCAATACATGTTGCTATTTACGGGACACCCAAGTATTTCAAGTCTCAACAATAGATGGGTGTCCTAACTTTCTGCTAGTGAAACGACCTTGATGGAGAGTGGAGAGTTACAGGACACCCAGGTATTTCACCGCGAATGAATTAGTGGGTGTCCTGAATTGATTCTTTGGATCATGGTAAGCCAAAGCGTTCACTTGGGGTCGGATTCGCGGGATCGACGCAATCACAACTTGCACTCAATACATGTTGCTATTTACGGGACACCCAAGTATTTCAAGTCTCAACAATAGATGGGTGTCCTAATTTTCTGTTCCTAAACTTTCCTTAAGAACAACTCATTAATCACTATGGCTGACATCCAAGTCCGTGAACTTAACCGTGAAACTGCCGCCACTACTTTTGTTTGCTTGGGCATAGTTTCCTGCCTTGAAGTAAAATGTATCGTCCAACCAATCATCGTCCATATCCCCCTCGCCTATGGTGACGGATTTAGTTACCGTTTCTCCTCCATAAGTGACCGAAATACTTATTTTTTTATCTTCAACCTCAATAGTATAGCTCCATTCATCGGTACCGGGCACCAAGCCGAACTCTAGATCAAAGTTGTTGCCGTCTTCGGCACTTTCATTGATGATCGCACGAACGTCTTTTGTCGGGCCATCCCATTGCAATTTCACTAAGGCATAATTGGAGTTATGTGCATGTATTTGGCCAACTACTGTTTGTGGATCGTCATCATAATAGTCGGTCACACTAAGGGTGGCAGAAAGAGTATGAGTGCCGCTACTAATATCCCAATTGGCCGTACCCGTTGAGTCACACGCACTCCAATCGTATAACTCTCTGAGTTCAGAACGAACATAACTTGAATTTAGCGTTGATGCCCCGCCGTCCAATGGGGTAACAAAGACCATCGCGCCTGATGAATCGCTGTAAAAATAATTGGTATCTTCAAATCCTTCATCAATTCCAGAGCCACTGTAATTATTGCCGGTACAATCGCTGGGTAGGATTTCTGCAGCATCATCATCATCACCGGAGCCAAAATACGCGTATTCACTCACAGGCAATGTCAACTTCCATTGGCTTAAATCAAAATCATCCGATGGGGCAGCAAAAGCTTGGCCTTGTGTTACTGCCAGTACAGCAACTAAAGTACTCAGTGTCGTTAATTTCATTTTGACCTCTATTGTTGAAAGTAATTTGTCATCAATATGTATCTGCATGTTTTCCAGACGACAATAAGATTGATGAATCGTTACCTTTGGTCAATTACTGAACTATTAATTTTTATATCAAAATATAATAATAACCATTCCGATTCCACATTAATCATAATTCATTGATATTTATCATAATTAATAGATAAACATGAAATATAACAAAAATTAAAAGGATAATTTTTGTGAATGATATTTGTGTATTGGCAGTGTAATGTAGCAAGAGAAAAACAGTGTAAAACAGTCAAACACAGTGTAAGACAGTGAAAAACAGTAAAACCAAAATCTATCTTGAGAGCTGTGTTTCACTGTGTTAAGCGCAGCGTACTGTCTTACACTGATCACCCTGTCTTCTCTGTATTTTAAACAAAAAAAAGGCACTGGATTAACCAGTGCCTTTTTTGAACTCTTAACTGAGATTACTCAGCAACAACTTGTACTTTTGCTGTTGCGAATACTTCTGAGTGAAGTTGAACAGTGATGTCAAATTCACCAGTAGTACGTAGAGCACCTTCAGGAAGACGAACTTCGCTCTTAGATACTTCAACGCCAGCTGCAGTGATTGCATCTGCGATATCGCGAGTACCGATAGAACCGAATAGTTTGCCTTCGTCACCAGCTTTAGAAGTGATAACAACCGCTTCTAGAGCTTCAACTTTCTCTGCACGAGCTTGAGAAGCCGTTAGTTGCTCAGCAACTTTCGCTTCAAGTTCAGCACGACGAGCTTCAAACATTTCAACGTTTGATTTAGTCGCCATAACAGCCTTACCTTGTGGGATAAGGAAGTTACGCGCGTAACCAGACTTAACGCTTACAGTATCGCCAAGACCGCCAAGGTTACCGATTTTATCAAGTAGAATAACTTGCATTGCTTAATCCTCTTTCTTAATAAAACGAACCGATTACTGATGCTTGTCAGTGTACGGAAGTAGCGCTAGGTAGCGAGAACGCTTGATAGCACGTGCAAGTTGACGTTGGTATTTCGCGCTTGTGCCAGTGATACGGCTAGGTACGATTTTACCAGCTTCAGTGATGTAGTTTTTAAGAGTTGCTACGTCTTTGTAATCAATCTCTTGTACGCCTTCTGCAGTGAAACGGCAGAATTTACGACGACGGAAGAAACGAGCCATGGGCTATCTCCTGATCTAAATATGAGTAATGTTGTCGGCATGTAACACTAATTTTCCCACCCCATTCCGGCTGGTTTGGTAAGCAACAAAGCCGCTTACCTCAATGTGACTGCCTAAAACTAAATGTTGAGTTAAGTCTTGTGACCTCGCCCCGCTTACCACCACCGGCATGCGACAAAACACTTGCCTAGGCAGGTCAGCTTCAATCACAGTGGAACGGTGCTCAAGCCAAAAACGGCAATGCTCAATTCCACTCGGACTGCGGCTTCGAATAGGGTCTTTTGTGATAGAACCACTCAACACCATTCGATTGGTCATAGAACTTATTACTCAGCAGCTTCTTGTTTCGCTTCAGCGTCACGACGTGGAGCGCGTTCTTCTTTCTGCTTAAGCATGATAGAAGGCTCAGTGATCGCTGATTTAGTACGCATAATCATGTTACGTAGTACCGCGTCGTTGAAACGGAAAGCCGTTTCCAACTCGTCGATAACCGCTTGGTCAGCTTCTACGTTCATAAGAACATAGTGTGCCTTGTGAAGCTTGTTGATTGGGTAAGCCAATTGACGACGACCCCAATCTTCTAGACGGTGTACAGTACCGCCAGCTTCAGTGATAGAACCAGTGTAACGCTCGATCATGCCAGCAACTTGCTCGCTTTGATCTGGGTGCACCATGAATACGATTTCGTAATGACGCATGGGTTGCTCCTTACGGATTATTCAGCTTCCACAATTGGTCCAGTCAACCAGAGGAAGCAAGGAACGAAAAAAAATGACTGGCATTAAGGAGTGCGAATAGTACAGAAAGGAAGCAAGATAGGCAAGGGAAATACAAAAGAAAGTTTAAGGCTGTGTAAAACAGTCGAACACTGTTTAAGACAGTGAAACACAGTCGGACTTCTTAACTGCATTCCCTCGTCCCCATACTCCCGCGTGGGAACCACCGAGTAAAGGTGTTCGCGATCATCGGATTGGCAGCGAGTAAGACCAGGGGAATAGCATTTGGATCATGGTAAGCCAAAGCGTTCACTTGGGGTCGGATTCGCGGGATCGACGCAATCACAACTTGCACTCAATACATGTGGATCCGACCCCTATAGCTCGAACACACTTGGCAAAGAACAAAGACTGACCTTAGCAATCGACATCAATGACGGCACCGACATCAACGCTCATTCCATTCCCATTTGCTTCCTCACTTCTAGGGGTCGGATCCGCATAAGACCGAGCACTGGGCCAGGTCAGCCTATCTCGCAAATCCGACCCCGTTTGAATTAGGTAAAACCAAATAAAGACAGTGAAACACAGTCGGACTTCTTAACTGCATTCCCTCGTTCCCATGCTCCCGCGTGGGAATGCAGACCACAGAGTACAAGTGTTCACGATGATCGGATTGACAGCGAGTAAGACCAGGGGAATAGCATTTGGATCATGGTAAGCCAAAGCGTTCACTTGGGGTCGGATTCGCGGGATCGACGCAATCACAACTTGCACTCAATACATGTGGAACCGACCCCTATGGCTCGAACACACTTGGCAAAGAACAAAGACTGACCTTAGCAATCGACACCAATGACGGCACCGACATCAACGCTCATTCCATTCCCATTTACTTCCTCACTTCTAGGGGTCGGATCCGCATAAGACCGAGCACTGGGCCAGGTCAAGCTATCTCGCAAATCCGACCCCGTTTGAATTAGGTAAAACCAAATAAAGACAGTGAAACACAGTCGGACTTCTTAACTGCATTCCCTCGTTCCCATGCTCTCGCGTGGGAATGCAGACCACCGAGTAAAGGTGTTCGCGATCATCGGATTGGCAGCGAGTAAGACCAGGGGGAATAGCATTTGGATCATGGTAAGCCAAAGCGTTCACTTGGGGTCGGATTCGCGGGATCGACGCAATCACAACTTGCACTCAATACATGTGGATCCGACCCCTATGGCTCGAACACACTTGGCAAAGAACAAAGACTGACCTTAGCAATCGACATCAATGACGGCACCGACATCAACGCTCATTCCATCCCCATTTGCTTCCTCACTCCTAGGGGTCGGATCCGCACAAGACCGAGCACTGGGTCAGGTCAAGCTATCTCGCAAATCCGACCCCGTTTGAATTAGGTAAAACCAAATAAAGACAGTGAAACACAGTCGGACTTCTTAACTGCATTCCCTCGTCCCCATACTCCCGCGTGGGAACCACCGAGTAAAGGTGTTCGCGATCATCGGATTGGCAGCGAGTAAGACCAGAGTGAATAGCATTTGGATCATGGTAAGCCAAAGCGTTCACTTGGGGTCGGATTCGCGCGATCGACGCAATCACAACTTGCACTCAATACATGTGGATCCGACCCCTATGGCTCGAACACACTTGGCAAAGAACAAAGACTGACCTTAGCAATTGACACCAATGACGGCACCAACATCAACGCTCATTCCACCCCATTTGTTTCATCACTCCTAGGGGTCGGATCCGCATAAGACCGAGCACTGGGCCAGGTCAGCCTATCTCGCAAATCCGACCCCGTTTGAATTAGGTAAAACCAAATAAAGACAGTAAAACACTGTCATTCACTATCTTTACCTTGCCACTTGAGCGCAGCGTCCTTGCAGTGAAACGATCTTGCAGCGAAGCGGACTGTCTTACACTGTGTCACACTGTCTTGGTTACACCGTCGCCAGTTGTTCACGCATCTTCGCGATCACATCTTGATAATCTGGCTGATCAAAAATCGCCGAGCCTGCGACAAACATATCGGCGCCGGCGCGGGCAATCTCAGCGATGTTGTCGATTTTCACCCCGCCGTCGACTTCTAAGCGAATGTCGCGGCCGCTGGCGTCGATCAACTGACGTACTGCGCGCAGCTTATCCAAAGTATGAGGAATGAAAGATTGGCCGCCAAAGCCAGGGTTGACCGACATCAGCAAGATCAAATCCACTTTATCCATTAAATAATCGAGATGGTGCAGTGGCGTCGCCGGATTAAAAACCACGCCCGCTTTCATGCCGTGTTGTTTGATCAATTGCAAGGTGCGATCAACGTGCTCAGACGCTTCAACGTGAAAGGTCACCATAGAAGCGCCCGCTTCGGCAAAGTCAGGGATCAGGCGATCGACCGGTTTCACCATCAGGTGCACATCAATCGGGGCAGTGATGCCAAAGTCGCGCAGCGCTTTACACAAAGGCGCACCAAAAGTGAGATTCGGTACGTAGTGGTTATCCATCACATCAAAGTGAATCACATCAGCACCGGCGTTGAGTACGCGCTCAACATCATCGCCCAAACGAGCAAGATCGGCAGATAAAATCGATGGTGCTATTAAAAAATCTCGCATACTTCCCTCTTCAATCAGTGTGCTTTTGTCGTGCGGGATACCGTGCACAATCGCCACCCCGCTGCTAGAAAACCCTTAGCTAGATGAGCAGTTTATCTCAAAAAGCCTCACTTGGAAAAAGGCGTTGTGACAAACTGCCTTGCACAGCGTTTTTTTTAAAAGGACGTCAGCAAAAGGGGCATGTCACCGGTAAAAACAAAGAGGATAAGCAAGATTGAATACCTTACCCCTTTAGTGTTTTTTTACTCTTTTTCTTACCCGGTGCTTTGGCAACAGACATCTCAGTCACCGACGTGATAATCGCCTCGGCTTTGGGCTTTACTTGGCGCTTGGTCTTTGGCTTGTCGAACAAGGCCAGCAGTTCGTTGACTTTATTGCGCCCTGAGCCATTGCGACTGATGGTGCGTTTGACTTGCACCACGTTTAACGTTGCCCCGTGATACAAGCGACGCGTTAACGTGGTGTCGTGGTTAGAGATCAATACCGGAATGCCTCTTTGCTGCGCGGTTTCTTCTGCGATATCGGCCAGCGCGGCTTGATCGTCAAGCGAAAAGCCATTGCCCGCGTAAGAGGTAAAATTGGCGGTGTGAGACAAAGGCGCATACGGCGGATCGCAGTAGATCACACTGCCCTGCTTAGCTTGGCGAAACGTCTCGGGGTAGCCTTCACAGATAAAGGTCGCATTTTGCGCTTTTTGGGCAAAAAACTCTAACTCCGCTTGCGGAAAGTACGGTTTTTTGTACGAACCAAACGGCACATTAAAGCCGCCTTTTTTGTTGTAGCGACACAAGCCATTAAAGCCAAAGCGATTCATATACAAAAACGCCAACGAGCGATAAAACACATCATCGGTGCCATTAAACTCACTGCGCACCGCAAGGTACGCGTCTTTGCGATTGTACTCTGGGGTAAACCAGCGTTTGGCTTCGTCGATATAGCGCTGGGCGTCGGTTTTGAGCAGGTTGTACAAGTTGATTAGGTCGGGGTTGATGTCCGCCAACACGTAGTGTTCAAAATCGGTATTGAGAAAGACCGAGCCTGCGCCAACAAAGGGTTCCACCAGCTGCTCGCCGTCCGGTAAATGACGTTGAATATCCTCTACCAGACTGTATTTTCCACCTGCCCACTTTAGAAAGGCGCGCTGTTTTTTCATTGACTGCTCTGTATTTCGATCTCTAGGGTTGTGAAGGCTGCGGAATGTAACATATTTTTTGACTGAACTCAGGATTATTTCGCCCGTTCAATCTCCCTTTGCACTTGGCGCAATGACTTAGCCCAAGGCTCGGCGGCGCGCAGTGACGCCGGCAAGGTGCTTACCGCATCGCGCGCCAGTTGTATGGTCGGATAATCTTGGTAAGTGATGATATACCAGGTTTTCTCGTTGCGCACCGTCGGGTAAATGCGCACTTGCGATGCCACTTGATGGGTGTCCAAAAAGCGTTGTACTTCTTGCGGGCTTTGCAATGCCGCCAATTGCAAGGTGTAGTGTTTACCAGGCAAGGCCATTAAGGCTTCGCGGGCATAAGAAAAACGCACCGCATTCGGGGCCGCCTCGCTTGCGTCTGCCGAGCGAGCATCTTGCCCTTCGCTGCCCTCTGGCGACTCGCTACCCGTCGCATCGGCACTGTCTACCTTCGAATCCTCGGGACTCGCCTGGTCAGCTTGAGTGTCCGCAGGCTGAGACTCAACAGAATCGCCTATCGCTGAGTCTGCTTCACTCGCGACACTGGCTTCTGTGCTGCTTTGCTCACTGGCAGGGGCCGATTCTTCGCCTAAGAGCGCATCAACCACATCGGCATTGATCACCACGCGCTTTTTATCGCCGTCGTCACTGCCGACACTTTCTTCACTGCCTACCACACTCGGTGGCAACGCACTGGAATCGTCGGCAATGCCCTGCTCTTGGGCCCATTGCAGTTCGCGATCGCCTTGTGTCAGCGATGCCGACTCCGTGGCACTTTGGCCTTCGGGCTCTGATTGAGGGGCTTGCTCGTCTTGAGAGTCTGAGGAGTCTAAACTTGGGATCGCCGTTTGTTCCAGGCTGTTGAGGATCTGCTCTGCCTGTTGCTCGGCATTGGGCTGCTGCCACAACCACCAAGCACTGCCACCGGCGATCGCCAGGAGTAACAACGCAATCAGCAGTAAGTTTAACGGCGAGCCAATGATTGAACGAATGATGATTTTCTTTTCCACGCTTATCTCCCCTAACGCCATGATGTCACCTGGCAAGGGCACCACAGTTTTAAATTCATTGCGCACTTTTTTTTCCACTCGCCGGTCGACGTATTTGACCACCAAGGATTCAAAAAAATGGCGCGCATCCATCTCCGAGAGTGGCTCAACCTCAAGCTCGATCGGCTTGTGATCTTGGCCATACATCAGACGACCGACCATCTTCTCTACCGTGGCCGGAATCGCAAACAGCAGAACATTCACGGTCCAATTGGGGTTTTGCTGCGCGGCCAGTACCCATTCCCAGCACTCGGCGATCAGAAAGTCGTCTAGGTGTTGAGCATCATCGATCGCAATGACAATATCAACCACTTCATCGTCAGTAAGCTGTGAAAAACTGTCGAGTAAGCTCTCTTGTGGATCGAGATAAGGGTCGGCAAACAATTGACTGAAGATCATCACCCGTTGCGACGTCGCCGTATGCGTTGGCCGCGCCATCAAAAGCACTTGGTCTTTGTTTTGCGCAAAGACTTCCAGATAACGCTGAGCGAGCCACGATTTTCCCGACCCTGGCGCACCGCTTATCGTGATCAGATTAGAGCCGAAATGGGTCAACAGCTCGAGTCGCTCTAACAACTGAGTTTGACTTTCTAACTCTAATAAGTGGGGAGATGACGCGCTCATGCTTTACCCTAATGACATAAAACCAGAGCAGCGCACTGGTTTTATTGGCAAGATTGATAACGGCGAATTAACGGCCACTGTCAATCGCCGCTCGGATCATGTCTAAGCTGGCATCGGAACGCACTTGCGCCGTGCCGATCGAGGTTGGCAATACCAATCTCAATTCGCCGGCCAGCACTTTTTTGTCGCGCATCATGTGTTTGATAAAGTCGTCAAAACTCATGTTCTCTGGCGTGTGCGTGGGCAGCTTAGCGCGAGTGAGCAAGTTTTCAATTCGCTCGACATCCGCAGGCGTGATCAGGCCGTTGAGCTCGGCGGTTTTCGCCGCCATCACCGTTCCCGAAGACACCGCTTCACCGTGCAACCACACGCCATAACCCAGCTCGGCTTCAATGGCATGACCAAAGGTATGACCGAGGTTGAGCAAAGCGCGAATGCCCGACTCTTTTTCATCAATCGCCACCACATCGGCTTTAATTTGACAGCAACGCGCAATCGCATAGGCCAAGGCTTGTTCATCGAGGGCGTACAAAGCGTCGAGATGCTCTTCTAGCCAGACGAAAAAGTCGCGGTCGTAAATGATGCCGTATTTGATCACCTCTGCCATGCCTGCCGCAAATTCGCGCGCCGGCAAGGTCGCCAAACAGTCGGTGTCGATCACTACGGATTTTGGCTGATAAAACGCGCCGATCATATTTTTACCCAATGGGTGATTGACCGCCGTTTTACCGCCTACCGAAGAGTCGACTTGCGACAGTAAGGTGGTCGGGATTTGAATAAAGTCGACACCACGTTGGTAACACGCCGCCACAAAGCCGACCAAGTCACCAATCACGCCACCGCCCAAGGCAATGAGCAGTACATCGCGTCCGTAATTGCCCTCGAGTAAAAAGGTCATCACGCGATTAAAGATGTCTAAACTTTTGTATTGTTCACCATCGGGTAAAGCCAGTAACGCGGGTTTGGCCCCCACCGCCTGCACTTTGTCGATGATGGTTTGTCCGTACAAAGGCGCCACTGTTTCATTGGAAACAATGACGACTTGCTGGTTTTCTCGGATATGAGAAGACAATGAGGCTGGGTCATTGAATAACCCAGCACCAATTGAGATAGGGTAGCTACGTTCAGCTAAATCGACCGTAATCCTTTCCATGGGAAGACTCCGAAGTTAGAAAGCGTTAAGTTTATCTCTCTTCTAGCATTTTTACGATCTGGTTGGCTACCACTTTTGCACTTTGATCATCGGTGCGAACGGTATAATCCGCCACTTCTTGATAAAGTGGGTTACGCTCAGCCGCGAGTGCCTCAAGAACTTCACGGGGTTGGTCCGTTTGCAATAACGGACGTTTTTTGTCGCGATTGGTACGAGCAAGTTGCTTCTCAATCGTGGTTTCGAGGTAGATCACGATGCCGCGAGCAGACAAGCGGTTGCGGTTTTCTTTACTCTTGACAGAGCCACCACCGGTCGCCAGAACAATGCCTTGTTCTTCAGTGAGATCGTTAATCACTGTTTCTTCGCGCTTGCGGAATCCTTCTTCGCCTTCAACATCGAAGACCCAAGCAATATCCGCACCTGTGCGCTCTTCGATCACAGTGTCAGAATCAACAAACTCCATATGAAGTTGTTGAGCGAGATATCTACCAATTGTACTTTTGCCAGCACCCATCGGGCCAACAAGAAAAATGTTACGTTTCTCAGCCATATTCAGCAGTAATTTTACAACGTTAATTCAATGACATCGCCACAAGAAGACACATGAGATCAAAAAAGAATCCAGGGCTTGTGGCACCAATTCCTCACAGATATTTCGTGATAAGACCCGAAATTATCCAAGCAAGCAGGCCCTAATGCAACATTATTTTTTATTTCATTGCTAAGGGCGGTAAAATAATACCGTTTTGATTCGGTGTGCGCGCTGCAATAGATACGGAGAAAAGCCTTAGTACGCCACCCATTTTTTCTTATAAAAGAAGCCTCTAACAGATTATTTTACCTTTAAGTCCCTCAGCGCTGCTATCGGTTTTTCTTCACCGGCTTGTTTTTCTTTACTCGCTAAGAGGCCCCGTGTGTGAGCGAGACGGGGATCAGCCGCGGCGTGACAAAAATAAGCAACTCACTGCTGACCTGGTTTTGATACTGACGTCGAAATAACGCGCCAACGCCAGGCAGATCACCAAGCCACGGGACTTGCTCTGTCACCTCGCTGTCCACCTGATGAACAATGCCGCCGAGCACGATGGTTTGACCGCTTTCTACCAAGACTTGGGTCTCTAGTCGTCGCGTGTCTATCGCCACCGCATAACCGGTCGAGGTCGGCACCGTTTCACCTTGGCTGTCTTGTGTGACATTGAGATCAAGGCGCAGCCACTCGCCATTGATCACTTGTGGGGTGACCGACAAACTCAGCACCGCTTTTTTAAACGCCACAGACGTCGCCCCACTGGCCGCCGATTCCACATAGGGGATCTCGCTGCCTTGTTCAATATACGCCGTGGTTTGATTGGTGGTGATCAAACGCGGGCGACTGATAATCTCTGCTTTTGACGCTTGTTGCAAGGCCGAAAGCTCTAAATCGAGTAAAACGCCGTGTCCGAGCCGCCCCACTTGCATGGCCACCGAGGCGGCCTGAGCAGCGCTGGCGGCCAGATTGACATTGAGCTGCTCACTCAATGACGCCCCTTCTTGGCGATCAAAATAACTTTGGTTTTGCCAGTTTTGTTCGATGCTCGCCCCCACCCCATCACCGGATAGCCCCCATCGCACCCCGATTTCATCCAAACTGCCACGGGTGACGGTCACCAGACGCGCCTCAATTTCAATTTGTTTGGCAGGTACGTCGAGCTGCGCTATCAGGTTTTCAATGCGCTCGAGTTCGGCTCGGCGATCGTCGATGATCAGCGCATTGTTCTGGCTGTCGGTCACCACCCGTCCCTGTTCAGACAACCACGACAAGGGGTGTGAGGTCTGTAATTGCTCGAGCAAGGCGGCCGCAGATAGGTGTTGCAAGGCAAACGTGCGCATTTGAGTCGGCTCAGCCTGAACCGGTTTGGGCGCGACAAACCAAATCTCTCCTTGCTTGTCGAGTTGCAGTTGATGACGGTATAAGATGGCATCAAACGCCTGCTGCCACGGCACTGACGTCACATTGAGGCGGGTGTCCCCGCGCACGGCCTCAGACACCACTAAATTAATGCCCTTTTGACTGGCCAGTAAATACAAGGCATCGGCAATGGCCATGCGCTCAATGTGCACGCTGGTCTGCTCGGCGCCGTTGGCATGCTCTGCCACCTTAGCCGTGGCCAGCACAGGTTCTCGCGGCGCCGTTTGCGCCTTGGCTAAGGTGGTAACGCTGACACTAAGCGCAGCAAGGGTAACACACCAAGCGGCCCATCCGACGCCTCGACTTGCGAGGCGATACCAAGCCAGTGGGCCACCGTTCGCGTTGAATGCGCTCATCACACGCCATGAGGTGAGTTTGATTTTGGCCATAAACACTCCTTGCTCAATCCATCGTCTGTACTTGTGCACGCGCCCTCCCTCGGCTCAATCCACATAGGGCCATTGCTGACGCCGCCAATGACATCGCCCCTGAGCCCAATGCCCTTGCTGCGTGACAATGGCATGGGGCAGCACCTCGGTGAGTAAGTGCGCAGGGCGAGCAAACCACTGACCGGGCGAGACACTGGCAATGGCGCGGCTAGTGGGGTCGCGCAGCCAGACAAAGTCACGTTGCTGGTATTGGCTGCGCCCCTGAATGTGCAATTGACTCAGCTTGGCATTGGCAAACGCACTGACGCTATCGGGCACACATTGATGCCTTGGCTTGGCCGGGAGCAGAACACGACTGGCAAAGCCGGTGCGCGTTTTCATCCAGTGCGAGGAAGAAGCGCGAGGCGTGATCGATGACGTTAAGGGCGCAGAGGAAAACTCGGCTAGCCAGGACTCAGGCCAAGCTAAATGGCTCACCTCGAGCGTGAGCTGCCACTGCCCTTGGGCCTGCCTAGACCAGTTGAGCGACTCAATCGCCAGCGCTTGGGCCGCCAAGTCGCTCAGCCATTGCGACAGCCCTTGTACCGGTCCGTTTACAACCAAGCGATAACCACTGGTCTTTGTGTCTGGCATTCGCTTATCAACAACTGGCTCATCAGACACTCGCCCATCAGATCCTGGTGCCTCGAATACTGGTGCCTCGAATACTGGCGTCACCGTGAGAGTGAGCGTCGGCGCCTTATCGCGCCCCTGAGAAGACAACCAGGCGCCGAGCGTGTCAGACGACAACACCAAAGGCGCGCCGCGATAGTGCCAAGCGCGTTGCAACGCGTGCAGTTCCGCTTGGCGTTTTGGCAAGGCCAACATCGCGCGCTCGACGCCCTCCACCTCGCGTTGCTGCGTCGTGAGTGCCTGTTGCTGCTGATAAAATCGCTCCCCAAGTCTCGCCGCCCCACCCACGCCAACCACCAGCGTTAAGCCAAAGATGAGCACTCTAGCCCAATACCAGATTTTCACCTCTGGGCAGCGCTTAAGCCCCTCGAGATAGTGGACATCAAGCGCTTGAGCCGGTTGACTTTTTGACCTCTCTCCTGAAAGCTCAACTGAATGCTCCGCCCCGTGACGGTCGGCAACACGCGTGTCATCCACCTTTGACCTCCTTATGGCGCGCGTTGAGTACTGGCGTGGCATGGCTGGCTTGCCGATCATGAACGAGACCACTTAGAGGCTCGCCGCTCTTTTCATCCCGGCTTAAATGACGATTGAAGCGGTAGTGCCAGTGCTGCCACCCGCTGGCGAAAGGGGCGCTGACCGGCAACGGGCCAAGCGCCACACGCCGGTTAAGTGCGCGGCCCAAAAGAAACGGCGGCGCCACTTGTGCCACTGGCAGTTCGACTTGCCAAGCCCACTGTTCAGGTTGCCACTGCCAGTTCAGCAATTGTAAGGACGCGCCGCGGCGCACTTGGTCCTCGAGCCAATCGGTGGTTTGATGCCAGGCATGCCAAAGCTCATGGTGGCGAGCCTGTTGCTGCTGCCACAACGCCCAAGCTTGTGACCAGGCGGTCAACTGCGCCGCCTCATTTTGTCGCACTTGAACTTGATGGCGTAAGCTTGCCGTGTGCGCTTGCAGCTCGAGCAGGTGAGCTTGACGCTGCTGATAGACAGGCTCGCTGACCCAAACGCCGCTTAGCAAAGCACAGAGCATCAGCGCCACCGACGCCAACAGCTGCTTTTGGTCGCGCCGCCGCTGCTGAACTTGCCAATCCTTGTGCCACGGCATGAGATTGATGGTCGCCGCCCCCGCCTCATCCGATGGCGTGCGCGGCGCCTTTGCGGTTTGAGCATCGCGTTGACCAGTTTGAGCATCGCGTTGACCATAGCGCAAAGAGCGAGGTTGATAACGGCCTTGCCAACCGAGAAAATACTCACAAGCCGCGCGGTGCTCAAGTCGGCGCTTGGCTTGCTCACGACCCAGAGTTGCCGCGGATAATGGCCCAGCGTCTGCCGGTGATGCAGAGCAAAGCGAGTCTGATGAGGGAAACTCTGAATGCTCTGACTTTGCAAGATCTGACCTTGGAAAGACGGATTCTGAAAGCGGATCCTCTGACCACAAAGGGAGCGCGCTTTTCGGGATCACCATATCCAATGGCCAATGCAAGGCGCGAAAACAACGCTGGCAGGCGTCAATCACCGCTTGGCGCACCACACACAAATCAACCTCGCGCTGGCCGTTTTCGGCGTTCGTCACGCGCAGCGCATCCCAATGCACCGCGTCCATCGGGCAAGACAAGGATTGACTGACCGCCTGTTGCAAGGCTTGCTGACTTTTGGCAAGCGAGAGATCGGCGGGCAAACTCACCGACTTGTAGAGCACTTGGTGTTCGGGGATCATCACAATCACCGAGCCTGCTGGCGCCAACGCGCCATGGACAATCTCTCGCACGCTCTTGACACTTTGCTGATGATTCTGACCGTCGAAATCGGCGACAATAGGCCAAGATAAAGGTATTTGTGCTTCGGCCGTTAAATGCCAATCTCGTTGCTGATCTCGCCGCTGGTATTGCCAAGTGATGAGATGGCAAAATTGCTCAGTCAATTCAATGGTGGTCAATGTTATCAGCGTCACGCCTTGCTCCTATCTCTCTGTGACAAAGGCTGCTATGCTTTACGCCACTAACTACCTGAGCCTTTAACTTGTCGAGAGTATGACTAAGTGGTTAACCCCGTGGTAAGGCCAAATAGAACGTTGTATTACAGGGTCATTGCATTTGCTATTAGTACAGTTTTTCTGACTGGTAATTGCGTTTTAATTGGCAGACTGCACCGTTTTTGTCATCAGGGCCTGCATCAAACTTTGATGTATCGCGTCTTGATATTTCTCGGGAAACCCTTCGACATGCCACAAGAATAGTCAGGTCCGCTTTTTAGCCGCCTTAATCAATCAGGAATTTACCGGTGAAGTTCATAAAACGATTACTTATATTTGCAGTGATTTGCATTTTACTTGGGATAGGGGTCATCTTTGGCATGTATCAATACGTCAAGCCAGAGTTACCTGACGTGGCCACGTTAAAAGAAGTGGAGCTGCAAACCCCAATGCAAGTGTTCACAAAAGACGGCAAACTGATGGCTCAGTTTGGTGAAAAACGTCGTATCCCGGTTCAGTATCAAGACATTCCCCAAGATCTGATCCACGCCCTCATCGCGACCGAAGACAGTCGTTTTTATGAACACCCCGGGGTCGATCCGATCGGCATTGTGCGCGCGGCTTTTGTGGTGTTGGTCTCAGGTCACGCCAAACAGGGCGCCAGTACCATTACCCAGCAGTTGGCCCGTAACTTCTTCTTGAGTAATGAGAAGAAGATCATGCGTAAAATCAAAGAGATCTTCATCGCCATTCACATTGAGCAGCTGTTGAGCAAACAAGAGATCATGACCTTGTACATCAACAAGATCTTCTTGGGTTATCGCTCTTACGGCTTTGGCGCGGCCGCGCGTGTGTATTTTGGCAAAGAGCTAAAAGATTTGAGCTTGAGTCAAATCGCGACCCTAGCCGGTATGCCAAAAGCGCCTTCGACCATGAACCCACTGCACTCGATTCAACGTGCCACCGCGCGTCGCAATATTGTGCTTGGGCGCATGCTCGACGAAAACTACATCACCCAAGCTCAGTACCAGCAAGCGAAGAACGAAACCTTAGTCGCCAGCTACCACGGCGCCGAAATCCAGGTTCACGCTCCGTATTTAGCCGAAATGGCGCGCGCTTGGATGGTGGAACGCTACGGTCAAGAGCAAGCCTACACCTCTGGCATGAAGGTCTACATGACCATCGACTCTAAGCTGCAACAAGCGGCCAATGAGTCTGCCGTGCACAACTTGCTTAACTACGATGAGCGTCATGGCTATCGCGGCCCAGAAAACGTGTTGTGGAAACAAGGCCAAGCGCCGTGGGATGAAGAAAAAATCCTCGACTACCTCACCGACCAACCGACCTATGGCGAACTTTACCCCGCGGTTGTGACGCGCGTGGGCGACAAAGACGCCACCGTCGAAGTCAAAAAAGTCGGCCCAGTCGAACTCGATTGGTCTAGCATGAACTGGGCGCGTCGTTATATCACCGACAAACGCCAAGGCAATTCACCGAAGTCGGCCAGCGAGATCCTCAGCGTTGGCGACCAGATTTGGGTGCGCAAAAAGCCCAATAAAGACGCACAGGCCCCTAGCGATCAAGACGCTTGGCGTTTGAGCCAAGTCCCGGGCGCCAATACCGCCTTTTTGGCCATGAAACCACAAGACGGTGCCATTTTGGCTCTGGTCGGCGGCTTTAACTACAACCACAGTAAGTTTAACCGCGCCACTCAGTCGGTTCGTCAGGTCGGCTCGGGCATCAAACCCTTTATTTACTCGGCGGCGATGGACAATGGCATGACCCTCGCAACCCTAGTCAATGATGCGCCGGTCAACAAATGGGATCGCAGCCAAGGCACGGCATGGCGTCCGAAAAACTCGCCGCCAACGTACCTAGGCCCAACTCGAATTCGCATTGGTCTCGCGCAGTCGAAAAACGTCATGGCGGTGCGAACCTTACGCGCTGTCGGCTTGGACAAAGCGCGTGATTACCTCACCCGCTTTGGCTTTGACAAAGACCGTCTACCACGCTCGGAAACCATTGCTCTAGGTGCAGGCAGCTTGACGCCGCTGCAATTGGCCCAAGGTTACTCGGTCTTTGCCAATGGCGGCTACTACGTCACACCTTACTACATTGACCATATCGACACCGCGTTTGACGAAGAAGTGTATCGCACGCAAGCCGATGTCATTTGTCAGGAAAACTGCCCGCCGCCGCAACAAGACACGGCGCACGGGTTTGATGAATACGATCCTATGGCTCAGTCACAGCCTGACGGTCAAACACTGGCAGCGGACAACGATGGGCAACCACAAGAGCAAGGCCCTCGTTACGCCAAGCAGGTGATCTCCGAGCAAACCGCGTTCCTCGTACGCGAAATGATGTACAGCAACATTTGGGGCGGCGGCGATTGGAGCCAAGGCACTGGGTGGAATGGCACCGGCTGGCGCGCACAGTCACTGGAGCGTCGCGATATCGGCGGTAAAACCGGTACCACCAATGATTCAAAAGACGCTTGGTACAATGGTTATGGCCCAGGCATTGTCGCCACCGCTTGGGTTGGCTTTGACAATCACAGCCGCAACCTCGGTCGCACTAGCCCGAACGCCAACCTTGGCAAAGCGCAATCGAGCGGCGCTGAAGCCGGTGCGAAAACCGCCCAGCCCGCTTGGATTGACTTTATGTCGGTGGCGCTGGCCAATACCCCTGAGCAAGAACAGCCGTTGCCAAAAGACATCGTGCGAGTGCGCATCGATCGCGACACCGGTTTATTGACCAATAAATCCGATGCCACCTCGATGTTTGAGTATTTTGTCAAAGGCACTGAGCCAACCGAATACGTGCGCAGCAACCGCTTAGAAAACAGCCTCTACAGCGGCCAAGGGGAGTCGGAGGAGCTCTTCTAGTCCTAAACAAACCGGATTAACGCGCATTAAAAAGGAGAAGGTTCGCCCTTCTCCTTTTTTATTTCACTCAACTTATACCAATCTGATTAATACCAATCTGATTAAGTATGTGGTCAATGATAGCGCAGAGAAAAAGCTTGAGAACAAGGCAACCTATTTACTTATACCTATTTGCTAATAAAGACAAAACAGTGAGTCGTTGTTCTACAAGTTATTTTCTTAACGACATTGTCGAGTTTTTTAACCCGCTAGGGTGACCCGCTATTGAGTTAGATTGGTATTACATCTAGGGAATACCCAGTCGTGATGTCCAGTCATCAAAACGCGCTGTGACCGTGGTGGTCACCGTGCTGCTATTTGGTTCACAACACGGTTATTCAGGTCACAATAGGGCTATTCACTGGTTTTTAGCAAACTTGAAATTCGCGCCGCTAGGCTTTCGAAGCGCTGACGCAGCGGTGAGCCAGGGCGATACACTAACACCAAATTGCGCGCTGGAGCGGGGTCTAGGTATTTGATGTAATGCACTGCGCTGTTGGCTTCCCCTTCTGGGACTGATAATTGAGGTAACAAGGTAATGCCTCCACCAGCAGCCACCATGTTTCTCAGCGTCTCTAAACTGGTGGCTTTAAAGCGCTCGTCGTCTTGCGCCCCCGCGGCAAAGCAGTAGCCGAGGGCTTGATCGCGCAAACAGTGGCCATCGCCCAACGCCAACACAGTACGGCCATTGAGTTCACTCATCGACATGCGTTCGCGATTCGCCCATTCGTGATCTTTAGGCACCGCCAAATACAAAGGTTCTTCATAAAGCGGGATTTCTTTGAAAGCCGAACTTTCTTCAACTGAAGCCAGCACCAAGCAATCGAGTTTGCCTTCGGCCAATTGATTGACCAGCAATTGGGTTTGCGCTTCGTGTAAAAAGAGCTCGAGGTCTGGATAGCTTTGTTTTAATTGCGGCAAAATACGCGGCAGCAAGTACGGACCTAAGGTCGGAATAAAGCCAATATTGATGGGCCCGGTCATCTCACCATTTTGACCATTGGCCATTTCGCGAAAGGTTTTCACTTCGCGTAAAATGCGCTTGGCCTGGTCAACTAACTGCATCCCCGCATCGGTAAACAGCACCCGACGACTGCTTCTCTCAAGTAAAGGAGAGCCGATTTGATCTTCCAGTTTTCGAATTTGACCACTGAGTGTCGGTTGGCTCACAAAGCAAGCCTCGGCCGCTTTTCGAAAGTGTCGGTGCTCAGCCAAGGCGACTAAATACTCAAAATCACGGATATTCATTTTTAATCACCGTATAGAAAGAACCTATTAATCCTATAGTACCAAACGATTAGAACTATCAAAGAACTTTTTCAATAATAGCGCCAGTTAAACAGTTTGTTTAACGGCGATGAAGCAGTGTGTTTGAGTCACACGCTGCTTAACCATTGTAACAAGATGATTTAAGTCCTTGATGGTAATTGTTTTTTAGCGTTCTGCACTTCGCTCATTAACCCATGCCATGATCATCGATGTTTTCGCGTTATCCCTGTCTAATTTCGATTAGATCGGAATAAAATAATCAGGCGATATCTTCCCCCCTTGAGTCGCCTGATTATTTTCTTGCCTTGTTTGCCACACAATGCTTGATCACATTGTGTGGCTTTTTTTTGTGTGTTGAGCCACTAGCGTCCTTTCGCCAGAGAAGGGAGTAAAAATAGCGCTTGGTTTTTAGTCGCCAACCTGCGAGAATCTCCGCCTCATTTCCTGCCTGAGTTAATTATGAAATTACTAGTTCGCAACCTTGCCAAAACCTCAACCGAACAAGACATCCGCCAGTGGTTCAACGCCTATGGCACCGTGGCCGAGTGCACTTTAGTTCGCGACCATGAAACCGGGCATTCAAAAGGCTTTGGTTTTGTGGTCATGCCCGATGAGACAGAGGCAAAAGCGGCGATGCAAGCGCTCAATTTGACCAGCCAGCACAAAAGTAAAATTCGCGTTAAGGTCGCTCAGTCTTAATGTATACCTGCAAGTTCAATGAGCTCTCGGACTCGGGAGCTTTTATGTTGCAGGGGGTATGTGGCTAGAGTATGTGACTAGAGTATGTGGCTAGGAGCGCCTCGGCTTATCAGCGGCCAATCCCTCTCTTTTCCTGTTCGCTTTGCGTTTCGCGCTTGTTGTTCGCCTCATGGCCTCCTTCGTCCCCCCTTCGACTCTTTCTCATCGACAATAGGTATTGGCGACCAAGGGCAGCCGACCCCACCCCGCCTCAGACCCTCGCTCATCGTGCGATAATAGGGCTTGTTTTTATCCTCGTTGATGACTATAAACGGATGACAGGATTAACATCACTCGATAAAAAAGGCGTTCGTCACTGTACTCACCCTGGCAGTGATCAACACGCCACCTTATCACTGGCCGGTGACAAAAAAGGAAGGAAGATCTATGAGCTGCTCAGATTGTCAACAATCGCTTTTTTGGCGCAAAGTAGGACGTTGTCGCCAGTGCATCCTGTTACTGACAGTTTTTTCTTTGTTGCTCAGTGCCGGTTTGTGGTGGCTAACCGCTCAAGGCGCGGGAAGCGCGGCCCTTCGCAGCGTACAAGGTATTGCGTTGGCGATGGCTTGGCTGGCCAGTGTCGGCTTACTCTTGCTGCACCTTATTATGCGCTGGCTGATCATTGCGCGGCAACATCAGCGTTTGGCCAAGGGGGCAAAACCTCGCTCAACACGCTAAGGATGACTTTGCGCTTAGGCTTGGTTTGAATTGAATTGGTTTGAATTGCTATTAGGTAGCGATAAAAATGAGAGAGCCAGTACATGACGGGGCAAACGATAGACAGAAAAAAACCTCAAGGCCAGTAAAGCGCTTGAGGTTTTCTTAGAAAATATCTAAGAAAAAGCAGTGGTACAGTAATAGACCACGCTCTCTAATCGAAGTTCAAAAAAAAGCCCTGCCGTGCGACAAAAAAGCGATCTTTTGATTGACGAAACCGTTAACAATATGAATTAAAAATAAAAAGATCATCTGCTGATCTTTTTATTTTTTTCGCGCTTATCGGTTCAACGCCATGGCCGGTTCATTGGCCATGACGGCTTCATTGACGATTATTGGCTCACATCGATGTGCAGGGCCACTTCGTCGTAGGCAAATTGAGTCAGTTCGGCGGCGCTGGTCTTATTCAAGGTTTTGGCCAGAATGCTCTTAGAGGTCGGCACAAAGTGTTGCTTGATGAAGAACTCCGGGTTGCGCGTTAAGACAAACACTTTATCGACTTGCATTTGACGCGCGCGGTCGACCAAATAAGCCACCAGCGCGGTGCCCTTGCCTTGATGTTGCCAACCGGGTTCAATGCCAATCGATTTGATTTCCGCCATCTTGCCGTCGTGGACGTAAAGCGACGCCAATCCAGTGATCTCGCCGTGGTGCTCGGAAACGGCAAAGGCATCAATTTCGGACAACAGTTGTTGGCGCGTTTTAGGCAGATCTTCGCCCAAGTTGGCCAAATAGCTCACTAGGCCTTCAAGCGCTTCGACATCACTGGTTCGTGCGGCGCGCACTTTGACTGGCGCGGCGTCGCGCTCACTAAGGCGCAATTTGGCTTGTTCCACTGCGTGAGCGACTTGTTTAGGAGCCACACCGCCCAAGGCAGAGCGCTTCTCTAAACACGATTCGATGGTCAGAATTTGGTAGACATCGTCTTCAATGACGTCAGAGAAGACTTTGAGCTCCGCCAGTGACATGTCTTCTAGGGCGCAGCCTTTTTCGATCGCTGCGACCACTGCCACACCAACAATGTGGTGCGCTTCTCTAAACGGAATGCCTTTCGCAACTAGGTAGTCGGCGAGTTCCGTGGCGTTGGCGTGACCTTGTTGAGCCGCTTCCAGGGTGCGCTCGCCGTTGACTTTGATGCCTTCAAAACACAGGCCGGCCATTTCAATACAGTCGTGCCACGTGTCGAGCGCGTCAAACAAGCCTTCTTTGTCTTCTTGCATGTCTTTGTTGTACGCCAATGGCAAAGCTTTGACCGTCATCATCATCGCTGACATGGCGCCGTAAACACGGCCGGTTTTCCCGCGGATGAGCTCTAGGGCATCGGGGTTCTTTTTCTGTGGCATCAGTGACGAGCCAGAGGTCACGGTGTCGGCCAGTTCAATAAAGCCCGCTTCACCTGAGTTGTAGAAGATCATATCTTCGGCCATGCGCGATAGGTGCAACATGGAAATCGACGCAATCGACATCAGCTCCATCACGTGATCGCGATCGGAGACCGAGTCAAGGGAGTTGCGAGTAGCGCGAGAAAAGCCCAAGTGGCTGGCCAATTGCTCGCGGTCAATTTCGTAGGCGGTGCCCGCCAAGGCGCCAGAGCCAAGTGGGCAGGTATCTAAACGATTGAGTGCATCACTCAAACGCGAGTAATCACGCTCAAGCATTTCAACGTACGCCAAACACCAGTGGGCAAATGTCACCGGTTGGGCGCGTTGTAAATGGGTATACCCCGGCAAAACCGTCGCTTGGTGCTCAGCGGCCACCTCGACCATTTTGCTTTGTAATTTATCTAAGGTCAGTAACAGTTGTTGACCTTGTTGGCGACACCAGAGTTTTAAATCGGTCGCGACTTGGTCGTTACGAGAACGGCCTGTGTGCAGTTTTTTGCCTAAATCACCGACTTTGTTGATCAGCTGTTGCTCGACCCAAGAGTGGATGTCTTCGGCGTCAGACTTTAAAATTTTATTCGGATCTTCAAGCACTTCGAGTTTTAATTCATTCAGCGCCAGCTCGAGTTTTTGCTGTTCATCGACACTGAGAACATCGACAGAAAGCAGTGCTTTAGACCAAGCAATGGAACCCACAATATCTTGTTCAGCCAATCGGTAATCAAAGCGCAGTGAATCGTTGAAGTCTTTGAATCTCGTGTCTGCTGCTTGGGTAAATCTACCGCCCCATAATGCCATTGCTTTTCTCCTGAATACGTTTTGGTTCCGGATTTAATCCGACTGCGAGTGAACCAAACTTTTTAACGTAAAGATCGCGCCATCGCGATCTTTACTGGTTAGTACTGACTGTATTAATAACGATTTATTTGTTTTTCTTTGCTGCGTTCAGTGCGCGAATGCGGCTAGAGAGCGAGTACAGACGAATGAAACCGCCCGCGTGGCTTTGGTCGTACACTTCGTCTTCACCAAAGGTTGCAAACTCTTCAGAGTACAAGCTGTTTTCTGAACGTTTTTGCGTAACCACGGCTTGGCCTTTGTAGAGTTTCACTACCACTTCACCGTTGACATCTTGTGCCAAAGACTCCGACGCTGCCAAAATCGATTCGCACAGTGGAGTAAACCAACGACCGTCGTACACCAGGTGAGAGGCTTTGACCGCCAATTCTTCGCGGAACTCAAACGCCGCTTTGTCGAGCACCAGTTGCTCAACCGCACGCAAGGCTTCCATCATGATGGTGCCTCCTGGGGTTTCGTAACAACCGCGCGACTTCATGCCCACTAGACGGTTTTCAACGATGTCGATACGACCTACGCCGTGCTTGACGCCTTTTTCGTTAAGCGCAACCAGTGCCTCGTATGGGCTGAGTTCTTGACCATCAACCGCAACCACCGCACCTTGTTCTACTTTTAGGGTTACGTATTCTGCTTGATCCGGCGCTTGCTCAGGATCGACAGTCCACGCCCAGCAATCTTCGTTTGGCGCGTTCCAAGTGTCTTCCAGTACGCCGCCTTCGGTAGAGATGTGCCAAGCGTTGGCATCGCGTGAGTAGATCTTAGTCAGAGACGCGCTGCACGGGATGTTGCGCTCGGCGAGGTAATCTAGGCACTCTTCACGGCTGACCAGATCCCACTCACGCCAAGGCGCAATCACGTGCAGATCAGGGGCCAGCGCGGCAAACGCGCCTTCGAAGCGAACTTGGTCGTTCCCTTTACCAGTACAACCGTGACACAGGGCATCAGCACCGACTTTGCGCGCCACTTCTACTTGCGCTTTGGCAATGATAGGACGAGCCATTGACGTACCAAGTAGGTATTTGCCTTCGTAGTAAGCGCCGGTTTTCAGCGTTGGGTAGATGTAGTCTTTGACCAACTCTTCTTTGAGGTCAACAACGTAGCACTCTGAAGCGCCCGAAGCTTTGGCTTTGTCTTCGATGCCCACCAGCTCTTCTTCGCCTTGGCCAACATCGGCGACAAACGCCACGACTTCACAATCGTAGTTCTCTTTAAGCCACGGAATGATCACTGACGTATCAAGACCGCCCGAATAAGCGACAACCACTTTGTTTACTTCAACTTTGCTCATTGCTTTTCTCCTAACTTGGACCTGTACTCGGCGGTCACAGTGTCCCATCTAATCAATAATGCGCCTGATGCGCTGAGGTCATTCTCTTCATACTTGATCACTTACAATCGAGTCATCAAGTAAAATTTGTTGTGTTTACGGTTTAAATTGGGTTCCGATGGCTTGGCCAGCTAACAGGGCAAACAGCTTTTCCGGAGAGCGCCACGAGGCCACTTCAATGGTGCGGCCCAAGTCTTGCGCCGCTTGCAGTGCCGCTTCGACTTTGACGATCATGCCATCGGTGATCACGCCATCGGCGATCAATTGCTGCGCCTTGGCTTGATCCAATTCGTCGATAAGCTGTTTGTCGCCGTCGAGGACCCCAGGGACATCGGATAGCAGCGCCAATTCGCCCTCAATGGCTTGTGCCACCGCCACTGCGGCTTGATCGGCATTGACGTTCATCAACTGGCCAGACTCGGTCATGCCAATCGAGCTGATGATCGGCGTCGCGCCAGTGGCCAAAATCGCCTTGAGCACCGTGGCATCGCCTGCACTCGCTGCGCCAACCGCGCCCAGTTCTGGGTCGAGTTCGGTGATGCGACATAAATTGCCGTCGGCCAAGCTCAAGCCAACCGCGGTTAAGCCCGTTGCCATCGCATAGCCTTGCATCATTTTATTCGCGGTACCGGCCAACGCACCAGTAATGTAGCCGATGTGCTCGTAAGGAGTGACGCGTAGGCCTTGCTTTTTTACCGTTGGCAAGGACAGTTTGTCCATCAGTTCATCGACTAAGTAACCGCCCCCGTGAACAATCACAACGCCGCGCTGGGCTTGACGCTGATAATCGCCGATGGTGCGAAACAAGGTTTTAAGGGTCTCAGGGCTGGCAATCGCCGCGCCGCCGAGTTTGATCACTAAAGGAGCTTGGGTTGTCATCGTCTGTCCTCGCTTAAATCAATGCGGTCAGTTCGTCGAAACCATAATGCAGGTTCAAACACTGCATCGCTTGGCTGCTGGCGCCTTTGAGCAAGTTGTCGATGGCGGAAACCACGATCACGTGCTCGCCTTTTACTTGCCAACCCAAGTCGCAAAACGGGGTAAATTCAACGTCTTGAATACTCGGGATGCCTTGGCCTTTTAAGCGTACGGCCGGTTTGTCTTGGTACGCCTTAACAAACGCCGCCTCGACTTGCTCGGCGCTGACGCCCGCTTTGAGTTTCATGGTCACGGTCGCCAAGATACCGCGTTTGAAGTTGCCAAGGTGCGGAGTAAAGATCACCTCTTGACCGAGATGGCTGGCAATTTCTGGCTGATGACGGTGAGTGAAAATGCCGTAAGGCTGCAGGCTGACTTCGCAAAAGCTGTTTTTCATCGTCGCTTTGCGCCCGGCCCCTGTCACGCCACTGGTGGCATTGATCACCGGCCATTGACTGTCATCGATAAGCTGCTCGACGATCAAAGGCTTAATCGCCAATTGCGACGCCGTTGGGTAACAGCCCGCCACCGCCACTAACGGCACTTTTTTGATCGCTTCTGCGTTCCATTCTGCTAAGCCGTAAGCCGAATTGTCTAACCACTTTGGATGTTGGTGAGCAAACCCGTAGTAATTGGGGTAGAACTCATCTTGGTTGACGCGAAACGCGCCGGATAAATCAAACACCTGGCAACCGTGCTCTAAAAACACCGGCGCTAAATCGTGGCTCACTTCGTGGGCCGTAGCCAGGAAGACCACATCGCATTGCTTCGCCACGCTGACCACGTCTTTTAGCGGCTGTACTGGCATGTCGATCACGCCTGCAAGTTTGCCGTGCAGGGTCGAAATCGGTTGATTGGCATCAACACTGTTGGCGGAAACGTACAAACCTGTTAGCGTGAGTTCAGGGTGTTTTTGCACCATGAGCGCCAGTTCTGCTCCTGTGTAGCCGCTTGCTCCGATAATCGTGGTGTTTAGCATGAGATGTTACCCGTATAGTATTTAAGCCCAAAATGAGTAATCATTTTTAAATTTCGATTTATTTTGATTTTTTATTCATTAAAAATGATTTAATATGTGTTTTACCTTGTTGTTATGTTTCTGTCAACCGTCGAAGTGAAGAATTATGCATTTACCTAGTTTCATTGATGTTTATGGTGGTTTAATCGCCACTTCCTCCATCAGCTCCAGCGATCCCAAGTGGGACGAAGGCAATCAACACGTGATCGCCAAACTCGCCACCTGGTTTGAAGATCTCGGTTTCGACACCCAGACGATTGAAGTCGAACCCGGTAAACACAATCTCATTGCCAAACTCGGCCAAGGCGAAGGCGGCTTATTGTTATCGGGTCACAGTGATACGGTGCCCTTTGATCAAGGCCGTTGGAACTACGACCCTCACAAGTTAACCGAGGCCAATAACCGCTTTTATGGCTTAGGCACCGCCGATATGAAAGGCTGGTTCGCCTTTGTCTATGAGGCGGCCAAACAAATGGATTGGCAAGGGCAACAAAAACCGCTCTACGTCCTGGCCACCTGTGATGAAGAAACCACCATGCTCGGGGCGCGACACTTTAGCGATGACGCGCCGTTTAAACCCGACTACTGCATTATTGGCGAGCCGACCAGCTTGGTGCCGGTGCGCGGCCACAAAGGTCACGTTGCCAATGCCATTCGCATTACCGGCCAGTCGGGGCACTCGTCGAACCCGGCAATGGGGGTCAATGCGATTGAGATCATGCACGAGGTGCTGTTTGCCGTGATGCAGCTGCGCGATACCTTGATCAAAACCTATCACAACCCGGGGTTTGAAATTCCCTACCCGACCTTGAATATGGGTCATATCCACGGCGGTGACAGCGCCAATCGCATCTGCGGCTGCTGTGAATTGCACTACGACGTTCGCCCACTGCCAGGCATGAGCCTTGACGGTCTCAACAATCTGCTGCGCGAAGGCCTGAAAGAAGTGCAACAAAAATGGCCCGGGCGCATTGCCATTACGCCGTTGCACGATTCGATCCCCGGTTACGAGTGCCCGCATGACTCCCCGTTCATTCAAAGTATGGAACACTTGTGCGGACAAGCCACAGAAACCGTCAACTACTGCACCGAAGCGCCTTACTTACAAGAGGTGTGTCCCACGTTAGTGATGGGACCAGGTTCCATCGATCAAGCCCATCAACCCGATGAGTACTTGAGCTTTGACTTTATCGACCCGACCATTGACCGCCTAAAACAAGCGATGCGTCAATACTGCTTTTAAGCTTGCAGCGGATGTCGAGAGCATCAAATCGTAAAGACCCCGTTTTACCGCGTCGTGTCCGCCGCCTTACTGTCGCTTGCGATGCTAAGGCGAGGGCATTGCGCGTCGCAACTCTCCGCTTCGCCATTGCCCTTTGCCGTAATCGACAGCGACTGCCGCCATCGACCTTTTGCCACAAAAACCAGCGTGCGGCGCTCGAGACCAACGGCCCCGATACCCGGCCCAAGCGGTGGGCAAACAATGAGCAAAGTGTAAATAATTTTCAAAAAACAACATAAAAAGTGAGATTTTGGTAGACGATTTTTAGCTTAATTGCCAGAAAATAAGAATAGGGTTCAG
This sequence comes from Vibrio sp. HB236076, assembly GCF_040957575.1. Taxonomy (NCBI): domain Bacteria; kingdom Pseudomonadati; phylum Pseudomonadota; class Gammaproteobacteria; order Vibrionales; family Vibrionaceae; genus Vibrio; species Vibrio sp. HB236076. The sequence goes on along the minus strand of NZ_CP162601.1, from coordinate 450,573 downwards.
CTTTATTTGACTCAGTGCAAATTATTTGGCTAGATAAATGGGCATAAAAGGAATAATGACGTAATTAATTTACGAGATAGGATGAGAACATGAACGAGAACTATGCCGCACTCAAAAGCAATGTGAGTATGTTGGGCCGCCTGCTCGGCAACACCATCAAACAAGCTCACGGCGATGCCATGCTGGAGAAAGTGGAATACTTACGCCAACTGTCAAAAGCCGCGTTAAAAGGCAGTAAAGACGCCAACGATCAATTGATTGAAGCGATCAAAAATTTACCCGATGAAGAGCTCACGCCGATTGCTCGCGCTTTTAACCAATTTTTGAATTTGACCAACATCGCTGAGCAACACCACACGTTATCTCGCCACGGCGACAGTCAACTGCTCGATACCGATACCCTTAATGAACTGTTCGACAAGCTCACTCAAAAGGATGTGAGTAAGCTAAAGACCGCCGATGCCATTCGCGACTTGAACATTGAATTGGTGTTGACCGCGCACCCCACCGAAATTACTCGTCGTACCATGATCAATAAATTGGTCAAGATCAACGACTGCCTCTCGCAATTGGACATCGCGGAACTCTCTGACAAGGAACGCCAAAACGTCAAACGCCGCCTGGAGCAATTGTTGGCCCAAAGCTGGCATTCTGACACCTTCCGCCAGCAGCGCCCCACCCCGCTTGACGAAGCCAAATCCGGCTTTGCCGTAGTGGAAAACTCCTTGTGGGAAGCGGTACCTGACTTTTTACGCCAACTCGATGAACGCCTTGTCGACTACTTGGGCGAAGGGCTGCCGATCGATGCGCGACCTGTGCACTTCACCTCTTGGATGGGCGGCGACCGCGACGGCAACCCGTTTGTCACTCATCAAGTAACCCGTGAAGTGCTCTTGCTGTCTCGCTGGAAGGCCGCCGATCTGTATCTCAATGACATCAATGAGCTGATCAGCGAATTGTCGATGGTGAAATGCAACCAAGCGGTACGCGACATCGCCGGCCAAGAAGCGCACGAACCTTATCGCGCCATTTTAAAGCAATTGCGTGAATTGTTGCTAAAAAACAACGCCATTCTCGAGGCCAAATTAAACGGTGAAGAGATGATCACCAAGGCGCCGCTGCGCAACATTGACCAGCTTTGGCAGCCTTTGTACACCATGTACCAATCCCTGCACGAATGCGGTATGGGCATCATTGCCGACGGTTCGTTACTCGATACGTTGCGCCGAGTTAAAGCGTTTGGGGTCTATCTGGTGCGCCACGATATTCGTCAAGAAAGCACCCGCCACTCGGACGTCTTATCTGAACTCACTCGCTACCTTGGCCTTGGCGATTACGATCAATGGAGCGAGCAAGACAAAGTGGCGTTTTTAACCGCTGAGCTGAGCTCCAAACGCCCTCTGCTGCCGAGAAACTGGCAACCATCTGAGCCGGTTAAAGAAGTGCTTGATACCTGTCGCGTTGTTGCCTCTCAACCGCGCGAAGCCTTTGGTGCCTACGTCATTTCCATGGCGCGTAAGGCCTCTGATATTCTCGCCGTTCATTTGTTGATGCAAGAATCTGGCTGTCCTTACCGCATGGATGTGTGCCCGCTGTTTGAAACCTTAGAAGATTTAAACAACGCCGAATCGGTAATGCGTCAGCTCATGGGCATCGATTTGTACCGCGGCTTTATTCAAAATCACCAAATGGTCATGATCGGCTACTCAGACTCGGCCAAGGACGCCGGCGGCATGGCGGCCGGTTGGGCGCAATACCGAGCGATGGAAGCCTTGGTCAATGTCGCCGAGCAAGAGGGCATTGAACTGACCTTGTTCCACGGCCGCGGCGGTACCGTAGGTCGCGGTGGTGCACCGGCGCATGCGGCCTTGTTGTCACAACCGCCAAAAAGCTTACAAGGCGGCCTGCGCGTGACCGAACAAGGTGAGATGATCCGCTTTAAACTCGGTTTGCCGGAAGTGGCGGTCAACAGCTTTAACCTCTATGCCAGTGCCATTCTAGAAGCCAACTTATTGCCGCCTCCAGAGCCAAAACAAGAGTGGCGTGATCTGATGGATGTATTATCAGAGCTCTCTTGTGAGGCTTACCGCAAAGTGGTGCGCGGAGAGCCTGACTTTGTGCCTTACTTTAGACAAGCCACGCCGGAGTTGGAGCTCGGTAAATTGCCGCTTGGCTCGCGCCCGTCGAAACGCAACCCCAACGGCGGTGTCGAGAGCCTGCGCGCGATTCCTTGGATTTTCTCTTGGAGTCAAAACCGCTTAGTCTTGCCCGCTTGGCTCGGTGCAGGTGAAGCGATCCAACACTCAGTCGATACCGGCCACCAAAGCCTATTGGAAACCATGTGCCGTGAATGGCCGTTCTTCTCCACTCGTCTTGGCATGCTGGAAATGGTGTACTCCAAGTGTAATATCGACATTTCTCGTTACTACGATCAGCGCCTCGTCGATGAAAAGCTCCGCCCGCTCGGCGAGCGTTTGCGCGAGCAATTACAGCGCGATATCAAGTCGGTACTCAATGTCGAAAACAACGAAAACTTGATGCAAAGCGATCCATGGGGCTTAGAGTCGATTCGCTTGCGCAATATTTACGTCGAGCCGTTGAATATGCTGCAAGCCGAGCTTTTGTATCGAACTCGTCAACTCGATGAGCCAAGCCCAGAGCTTGAAGAAGCCTTGATGGTGACCATTGCTGGTATCGCGGCCGGGATGAGAAACACAGGTTAAGCGCCTTTAGACTGAACCTGAGCGAAAAAAACCGCCCAACGGCGCATAATGATCAGCACCTTTGCTTGTCAAGGGTGCTGATTTTTCATGTTAAACATGATGCAGATCACACTAAAAATACAATTATCAATAAAAAGCGTCAAAAAAACCACAGTCATAAATTCTAATAAAGCAATTTAAAATCGAAATCTTCGAAACATAACACTACCAATCATAATCAATATAGTGTTACTCACTTTTTTTAACCTTTGAACATTCAATATTCCACTTTGTGCTTATAATTTCGTTATAATCAACATATTCACCGAGCAGCAATACAATAACTACAGCCGGTGAAACAAGCGGGTTGCGGCGCGATGACAGGCGTTAACAACCGGCTTTCCTAGGTGATAAACGGCTTTTAAGGTGACATACCCCAATGACTCTAACGATGATTTGGTGTGTTACTCAAAGAAAAAATAACGAACCACTAAGAGTTCACATGGCTTTGAGTAATTTGTTTACTGTTTATTAACCATTTGGATGAAGACATGTCATTACCACACGTTATTTTGACCGTACTTAGTACAAAAGATGCCACCGGCTACGACATCACAAAAGAATTCTCATCAAGCATTGGCTTCTTTTGGAAAGCGAGCCACCAGCAAGTCTACCGCGAATTGAACAAAATGGCCGACAAAGGCCTCGTTACTTGTGTATTAGAACCGCAAGAAGGCAAACCAGACAAAAAGATCTACTCCATCACAGAACAAGGCCGTGAAGCCCTGCGCGATTGGTTTGATAACAGCACGCAACACCCGACCACTCGCGATGAGTTTTGTGCCAAACTAATGGCGTGTTCTGTACAGACGGCGGCGCCTTTCGTCACCTTGATGCGTGATCAGATTGAAGAAACCGCTAAGTTTATTGCTCATGCTGAAGAAGTAGAATCGGCGTACTACCCAAATCAGCACATTCTCGACAAACAGGCGAGACTTGAGCGCTTGACCTTAAGACGCAATTTACTGCTGCGCAAAGCGTGGTTAGAGTGGGCTCAAGAAGTGGTCAACGAACTGGAATTGATGGCCGCTTAATCGCGCCTTCTTCTCATACCCATCATCAAAAAAAGCTTGCCAATTGGCAAGCTTTTTTTGATGATAAGAGCGTACGAAAACCCAATTACCCTTGTGGCCTTACCCCTAAGGTATGGCACAGAGCGTAGGTCATTTCGGCGCGATTGAGAGTGTAAAAGTGAAAATCTTTCACCCCTTCTCGGCTCAAAATCCGGATCAAATCGATCGCTTGGCTGGCACCGACCAATTGCCTGGTCAAGGGATCGTCATCCAAGCCTTCGAACTGGCGTGCCATCCATCGAGGGACTTTGACGTGATTTTGCGCGGCAAATCGCGCCGCTTGTTTAAAGTTCGACACCGGCAAGATCCCCGGCACAATTTCAACCTCAATCCCCGCTGCCACACAGCGATCGCGAAAACGCAAATAGCTTTCCACATCAAAAAAGAACTGAGTAATGGCACGGTTCGCCCCCGCTTCCACCTTGCGCTTTAAATTTAATAAGTCGGCTTGGGCACTTTTCGCCTCGGGGTGCACTTCGGGGAAAGCGGCTACCGAAATATCAAAGTCGTGTTGTGACTTTAACAAGGCCACCAAATCCGAGGCATACATCTCTGGCACGCCCCCACCGGCGGGAATATCACCACGCAAGGCGACGATGCTTTCAATGCCGTTTTGCCAGTAATCGTTGGCAATGTCGATAAGCTCTTGACGGCTGGCATCGATGCAAGTGAGGTGAGGGGCTGAAACCAAACCGGTTTGCGCTTTAATCGCTTTGATGATCGAGTGGGTGCGTTCGCGCTCACCGGAGTTGGCGCCATAGGTAACGGAGACAAATTTGGGGTTGAGCGTTTTTAAACGGTGCACCGACTGCCACAGCGTTTGTTCCATTTTTTCCGAGCTGGGCGGAAAAAACTCAAAAGAAACGTTGATATCACCAGAAAGCTCAGCAATATTTTGGTTGAGCGCGTCAATATGCCCTGCGTGTGTGTATGCCATAAAAACCCCTACTCGTGCGCCAGATACTCGTTAGTGTGACGCCAATCGTCATTTTAGCCGTCTATATGTCTAAATAATCTGTGCTATTGATGCTAAAGTCAACGGTTTGTGGGTGAATTTTATTCATCTATCATATAACTTTATTTCAACTTATTCGTTAAGCGCAATCTGATGGCAAGACAGCCCTGCTAAACTCTCTCTATGCCATGGCAAAATAAGTCACACCATCAAGGACTTGTCATATTCCACTCATGGGCAGCACCAAGGCCTTCCCCCTAGCGCCGTATTTCATCGCCTGGCCGCTAAAACTCGACAAGTCAGACAATTAATACTACATATTAATTATCAATTGCCGATAACGCATTTATCCTAATGATAAAATAAATACTCACTCGGCTTTTAACTACCCCCCTGACGACGGACGCAACGGATGAACAAATTTACCCTGAGAATATCCCTGGCGATTGGCGCTTTGATCGCCGCCATTATTACCGCCTTAATCGCTTTAAATTTTTTCAGTTTTCAACAAGAGAGCGCGGAGTTAAACAAAAGTTTACTCAAAGAAAAAAACGCCAATATTCAAAACTCGATGCAAGAGCGTTTTTCGGCTTTTCGCAGCATGCTCGCTGGGGTGAACATTACGACCGCCGACATTGAAGGCGACAGCTTATCCGGTTATGCCGTCAGTCAACTGGAGCTGTTAAAAAAGATCCAGGCAGGGTTTATCGAGGATGCCTTTGTGATGAATAAGCGCGGCGAACTCTATAACAGCGCCGGGATCAAAATGGACTTTAACCTCAAAGACAACGGTGATGATTATTATCGCGCCTTGTTTGAACGCGGTGAAACCTTTGCCGTTTCCGAACCTTTTGAATCGGCCATCACCGGCAAACAAATTATCGTTATGACGTATAAGCTCAACGATAACGTGGCCTCGTTAACGTCTATCTATCTCGATTCCCTGCTGACGGAGTTGGTGATCCGCGACGATTTGTTCTTGTTTACTCATCAAGGCACCGTGCTGATCGCGCCCTATGAAGACTACCTCGGCAAAAACATATATGAGTTGCGGCCTAAGTATCGCGACTTTAATGCCCAACAGCCAGAGATGAGCTACCAAGCCGAGGTAGAAGGCCAATCCATTGCCTTCACCTCGTTTTGGAGCCCAGTGCCGATCAACAACTGGCAATTTGTGACTTTCGTCAAAAACAGTTACATCAATCAAGGGGCCAATCAACAGCTCAAAATCAGCCTGCTGCTCGGGGTGGTCAGTTTATTGATCGCGATTGGGGCACTGCTTTTGATTGTCCAGCGTCAGGTGCTCAAACCGGTCGGCGGCACACCTGAAGAGATAGAGAAAATCATGCGCACCATGGCCAGCGGCGACTTTCGGATCGATTTGGTTGAAACCGGTAAAGAAACGGGGATTTATCACTCGCTAATTTTGTTGACCAAAGAACTCAAATCCCTGATTTCCAATAGCCATACCCTGTCGGAAAGCGTGTCGTCGGCCTCAGAGCAACTCAATGTGATCATGAGCCAGAGCAAAGACAATGCCCAAGCCGAATTTTCGCAGATGGAGCAAATTTCCACCGCCATTAACGAGCTGTCGTCGACCTCGCAAGAAGTCAGTGAAAAAGCCACCATGGCGGAACACGAAGCGCGCACCGCCCTAGACAGTGTTCAAGAGGGACAGTTAACCCTAGAGCAAAATATTCAGTTGACGGACAGCATCAATCGCTCTGTTACCGACAATGCCGTAATTGTCGATGAATTGCGTCAGTTCTCCATCGAGATTGATTCGGTGACGGAAGTCATCAACTCGATTTCAGAACAAACCAACTTATTGGCCTTGAACGCCGCCATTGAAGCCGCTCGCGCCGGTGAGCACGGCCGTGGCTTTGCGGTGGTCGCCGATGAAGTGCGCAGCCTCGCGTCCAAGACCTTAGAATCGACCGTCAGCATTCAGCAAATTATCGAAAAGCTGCAATCGCAATCGAACAAAGCGCAATCAAACATGACCGAAAGCGTCGATTTAATTGCTCAGTCGGTGGAATTGGCCGACAAGGTTAAAGCCTCGTTTGAAAACATCGCTCATGCGGTAGATTCGATTTCTGAGATCAACACCTTAGTGGCTACCGCCTCCACTGAGCAATTTAGTGTTACGGAAGACATTTCGAAAAACACCACCATGGCGTTTGATTTGGTCCAACAAAACGTCGCCGGGGTCGAAGAGACGCTGCAAGCGTCCAATGCTTTATCTAAACTGGCCGAGAAACAAAAACACGATTTGAGTTTCTTTAAGATTTCTTGACACCTCAGCGACAAACAAAGCGCCCCTAACAGCCTCAGAACCCCAACCTGGGGCTGTCATCGGACGCAGAGCCTTTAACCTGAATGGGGTTTGCCATTCAGGTTTTTTTTGTTCTGCTCTGGCTAGATTCTGCTGCCACATTCATTCAGTGTCATAAAAGTCACTTCAATTGGTCACTTTTTTGTCATTTTCCACTGCTATAAATGGGCCAACATTTATTAGGGAGCATGATCCATGAAAGGTTTATCTATCGTCGCAACTTTGGTTGCCTCTTCACTTTTATCAATGAATATGGCGCAAGCGGAAACATTCCAACTCGACAGCCGCTACCAAGACAACGACCACGACATGGTCGCTGATATTCCGACCGATGAAGATAAACTCATCGACCCAAGCACCTTAATTTTCGCCTACACGCCAGTAGAAGACCCAGCAGTGTATGCTGATGTCTGGTCTGAGTTTCTTGCTCACATGGAAGAGGTCACCGGTAAAAAAGTGAAATTTTTCCCTGTGCAATCTAACGCGGCACAAATCGAGGCCATGCGTGCCGGTCGCCTACACGTGGCAGGCTTTAATACCGGCTCTAACCCATTAGCGGTCGCTTGTGCTGGCTTTAGACCCTTCACCATGATGGCGGCAAAAGACGGCTCGTTTGGTTACGAAATGGAAATCATCACCTACCCAGGCTCTGGCATTAATACCCCAGCAGACCTCAAAGGCAAGAAGCTCGCCTTTACGTCGCAAACCTCAAACTCGGGTTTTAAAGCTCCTTCGGCCATTTTAAAAGCCGATTTTGACTTGGTCCCAGGTCGTGATTTTGAAGCGGCGTTTTCCGGCAAACACGACAACTCGATTCTCGGCGTGGCCAATAAAGATTACCCAGCCGCCGCGGTGGCCAACTCGGTCATTCACCGCATGGTGGCACGTGACGTGATCAAAGCTGACCAAGTTCAGTCAATTTACAAATCACAAACCTTCCCAACCACCGGCTACGGCGTGGCTTACAACCTCAAGCCTGAGTTGCAAGAGAAGATCAAACAAGCCTTCTTTACCTTTAACTGGGAAGGCAGCAAATTACAGCAAGAGTTCAAGAAAGAAGGTCAGTTTTTACCCATTACCTTTAAAGAACAATGGGCTGTCATTCGCAAAATCGATGCCGCCAACGGTGTCTCGTACACCTGTAAATAAGGCCTAACCGGGCTCAATCGCGTATTGTGGCCCGGTGAGACTTTCAGAGGTGAGGCACGCGTCTCACCTCTGATATCAAATGCGTTCACTCCCATCGTCCTGTTGACATCATGCAACACCGTATTGGCGGCTTTGCCATTCCCAATCTTGGGCTGTCACTCTTTGCTTTTGCCACCTACGTCGCTAACGGTAAAACGGTTGCGGAAAACCATTTGATTGATCACTCATTCACACCATCACTGTTAGGATTTTCCCCGTGTTAAACATCACCAATCTCAAGAAGCGCTACAAAACCGGCCCTTGGGTACTGAAAAACATCAACGTTGAAGTACAACAAGGCGAGATTGTCGGCCTTATTGGTCCAAGTGGCGCCGGCAAGTCGACACTCATTCGCTGTATTAACCGTTTAATTGACCCCAGTGAAGGCAGTATCGTGCTCAATGGTGCCGATTTAGCCTCGCTCAACAGCCAACAAATTCGCGCTCAGCGTCGTCACATTGGCATGATTTTCCAAGAGTATGCCCTAGTAGAAAGACTGAGCGTGATGGAGAACGTCTTGTCTGGCCGTTTGGGATACTTGCCTTTTTGGCGTTCTTTCTTGCGCCGTTACCCACAACAAGACATTGACAATGCGTTTGAATATTTAGACCGCGTCGGTTTGATTGACCATGCCAACAAACGCGCCGATGAGCTTTCTGGCGGCCAGCGTCAGCGCGTTGGGATCGCCCGCGCCTTGGCTCAAGATCCTCAGTTATTGCTGGTCGATGAGCCGACCGCGAGTCTCGATCCCAAAACCTCACGCCAAATCATGCGTTTAATCCAATCTTTGTGTCGCGAAAAAGGCTTGCCTGCAATCATTAATATCCACGATGTGCCTCTGGCGATGCAATTTATGGATCGCATTATCGGTTTACAAGGCGGCGAGATTGTCTTTGACGGCGCGCCAAATGCGTTGACAGAAGACGTGTTAAGCCGCATCTACGGCGATGAAAATTGGCATGGGGTTAAAAACGATGCCACCGAGCAAGAGGACACAGAGCAAGAGAACACGCCTTCTGCCGCCCCCAACGTCTCGACACTTGATACCACGGCGAAACCAGAAGAGGTAAGGGTCTGATGCGTACTTGGCAACGTCCTCATTATTTGGTCCCAGACAAGCGCTGGCGATTGGCGCTGTGGGCACTCTTTGCTCTCTACTTGATTGTCGGGCTGAGCAGTATCGAGGTCAACTGGGCGCGAGTCTACGAGGGAATGGAGCGCGGTTCGCGGTTCTTACAAGGCTTTTTGTACCCCGACTTTAGCCGACGCGCTACCGATATTTACGCGGGAATTTTAGAAAGCTTGACCATGACCGTCACCTCAACAGTGGCCGGTATCTTGCTGTCGATTCCGTTTGGATTGGGCGCCGCTCGCAATATTTCGACCCGACCAATCTATCTTTTTTGTCGCGCTTTTATCGCCGTGTCTCGCTCGATGCAGGAAGTGATCGTCGCCATCTTTTTGGTCGCCCTGTTTGGCTTTGGCGCGTTTGCCGGCTTTTTAACCCTCACTTACGCCACCATTGGTTTTTTGGGTAAGTTGCTGGCCGAAGAAATTGAAGGCATCGACAAAAAGCAGCTCGAAGCCATCCGCGCCACAGGAGCTTCGTGGCTTCAGTGTTTCCATATGGCAATTTGGCCGCAGGTGATGCCGCGTATGATCGGCTTGTCCTTCTATCGCTTTGACATCAACTTTCGCGAATCGGCCGTGATTGGCATTGTCGGCGCAGGCGGCATCGGCGCCACGTTAAATACCGCCATTGACCGCTATGAGTACGACTCCGCTGGCGCAATTTTACTTTTGATCATACTCATTGTTATGGCGTGTGAATACCTATCGGGATGGATTAGAAAATGGGTCAGTTAGACAACCGCTTTGAAGCACAACACAAGATCTGGCAGGGGCGAACTTCTCGCCACACTTGGCTGGTTTGGGGAGGCTGGTTCGCCCTAATGTTACTGACCAGTTATTGCTGGGTGGTGATGAATGAAGAGACCATTTGGTACTTTATTTACGATGCGCCGCAGCAAGCTTCTGATTTGATTGATCGCATGTTCCCGCCGGCATGGCCTTATATCCACCAGCTTTACCAGGCGCTTTGGGACACGTTAAACATTGCCACATTAGGCACCTTACTCGGCGTGATATTGGCGTTTCCCGTGGCGTTTTTGGCCGCGCGTAATACCACCCCGTCACTGCTGTTTGTTCGCCCGATTGCGCTGTTTATTATCGCCGCGTCTCGTTCGATCAACTCCTTGATTTGGGCCTTGTTGTTGGTGGCGATTTTAGGGCCGGGTATTTTGGCCGGTGTGATTGCCATTGCCTTGCGCTCGATTGGTTTTGTCGCCAAATTGCTCTATGAAAGCATCGAAGAAATCAACACCACCAGCGTCGAAGCGATTCAGGCCACCGGTGCCTCGCGTTTTCAGGTTATCGATTACGCCATCATTCCGCAGATTTTACCGGCTTTTTTCAGCATTGCGATTTTCCGTTGGGACATCAATATTCGCGAGTCGACCATTTTGGGCTTAGTCGGTGCTGGTGGGATTGGCTTGTTCTTGTCATCGTCGTTAAACGTGCTCGCCTGGCCGCAGGTCACCTTGATCATCCTTGTCATTTTGGCCACCGTGGTGGTGTCGGAGTCTCTGTCTGCTAAGGTGCGCGATTTGCTCATCTAGCCACGAGGAGAGGTCACGCCGTAGGTGATGCCTCTTACCCCTCTTATAAAAAATGGCCCATATCACTTTTTGGTGATGGGCCATTTTTTGATTCGCTTTCTTGACTGAGAGAATTACAGCAAACTCGCCAAGCGATTGAGATCAGACTGAATCGCCCCGGCAGTGACTAAGCGGCCCGCGCCAGGCCCGCGAATCACCAGCGGGTTGTCTTTATACCACTGGCTTTCAATGGCAAAAATATTATCACAAGGCAACAAGTTAGCCAGAGGATCGTCACTTGCCAAAGCTTCGACGCCGACGGTGGCTTGGCCGTCTTTGTTGAGCCGCGCCACATAGCGCAATACGCAGTCATCGCGCTTGGCTTGTTCGAGCTTCTCTTCAAGTAACGCGTTTAGCGCTTCGGGATGATCAAAAAACGCATCGACAGAGACGTGATTGAGCGCGTCAGGCACTAAAGATTCGACTTTGACTTGCTCGGGTTCGATGGCCATCCCGGCTTCGCGAGCTAAGATCACCAGTTTGCGCATCACATCCGAGCCGTCGAGATCGTGACGAGGATCAGGCTCGGTCAAACCTTGTTGCCAAGCCAGATCGACCAATTCGCTAAACGGTACACTGCCGTCAAACTGCTGAAACAACCAAGATAAAGTACCGGAAAAAATCCCCGACAGGCCAATGAGTTGATCGCCGCTTTCTTTGAGATCACGCACCGTGTGGTTAATCGGCAATCCCGCGCCCACCGTGGCGTTGTAAAACCAATGACGGCCAATTTTCTCGAACGCATCTTGCACTCGGTAGTAGTCTTCACTGCAAGCCGAGCCGGCGACTTTATTGGCCGAGATGAGGTGTAACCCCTGCTCGGCAAACTCGACATAGCGTTCCGACAAGGCTTGGCTGGCCGTGACATCAATGACCACAGCTTCGTCGTACTCCGACAAACTGCCCAGCTGTGACACCCAGTCGCCTTGCTGATGCGATACCGCGTGTTGCGAGAACTCCGCGATGGCTGAACTCGAGTCCAACCCTTTGGCATCAAACCAGTAACGCTGACTGTCGGCGATCATCACCAATTCAAAATCAATCCCGTAACGCTTATTGAGTTCGCCCTGCTGCTCGGCAAACAGCGACAGCCAACTCGAACCGATATTACCTTTGCCACACAAGGCGATCGCCACGCGTTTGTGGGCCGAAAACAAGTGGCGATGCAAGCCGATCACTAACTGAGACACCGGGGTTTTTCTCAGTACCGCCACCAAGCTCAGCGCCGATTCTGACTCGCTGATAAACTCCACCGGCGCGTGTTTCAATTGCTGAAAAAACGCGTGACTGTGATACGGGTTTTTGGTGACCCCTGCCCCGACGGCCGCGACGAGTGAAAAGCCTTCTTTGAGCTTGATTTCCGCTTCAACGGCATTTTCTTGCAGTACACTCATCGCCCCAACGGCAATTTCTGGCGTGTAGGCCAAGCGCAGGCATTGCTGATCGGCTTGCCATTCGTAGGTCAATGGCTCAAGTTGCGCACGGCGCAGTGGCTTTAAGGCCACATCGGGGTCGACACTGCTGTCGCGATTGGCAAAGCGCAGCTGAATGATCCACACATCGTCAAGGGAAGAGACTATTTTCGCTCCGCGTCCCGAGGCCAATACTCGCTCAATGCGCGTTGAGCCGGCTTCGGCCTGGTAACTGCAGCGCAAATTGAGATCCATCGCACTTTGCGCCACCGGTTGTAACGTGCGGCTGTGTAACACCGGAGCCGCCAAACGCGCCAGTTCACTGGCTTCGTCTAGGCGCAACAAGGGCAGTAGACAGGCATCATCAACAATGCGTGGGTCAGCGCTGTATACCCCGGCCACATCACTCCAGATAGTGACCGTGTGTGCCTCGCACATCGCGCCAATCACAGTGGCAGAATAATCGGAGCCATTGCGGCCAAGCAGCACGGTTTCCCCTTGCTGGTTTTGCGCCATAAAGCCCGTGATCACAATGCGTTCGTCGTCATAACCGTCGAGCAAGGTGTTGAGAAGCGGTTGAGAAAGGGCCTGTTGAACCTCGGGCTGGGCACTGCGCTCAGCGCGCAAGAACGCCCGGGAGTCAAGCATGGCCGCCGGCAAGTTGGCTTCGCTAAGCAACGCCGACAACAAACGCGCAGACCACACTTCGCCAAAGCCTTGAGCATGGGCCTTTTGCGCCGCACTCAGCGGGGCTTGATAACGCTCTAACACCTCAAGGTCTTGATACAACAGCGCCAATAATGTTTGCGCCACATCGCCGCTCAGCAGGTGTTCGATCAACTCGGTATGCCATTGGCGTATCGCTAATAACGCTTCGTGCGCTAACCGGCCGTCGCTTTCTAGGCCTTGTAAAAAGCCAATTAAGTGGTTGGTGGTTTTCCCCGCGGCGGAGACCACGATCAGATCCCCGGCTTGTGAATAGTCCGCCAACAGTTTAACCACGCGTTGAAAACACTCCGGGTCGGCTAAACTGCTGCCGCCAAATTTGTGTAATTGACGCGCCGGGATCATGCTTGTCCTTCCTGGGCTTGGCCAAAGGCTTGCTCGAGATCGTCAATCAGATCTTGTGGGTCTTCCAACCCGACAGAAAGGCGTAACAACATTTGTGATACCCCGGCTTGTGCTAAAGCTTCTTCGCCCATGGCGCGGTGCGTCATCGAGGCAGGGTGGCAGATCAAGCTCTCGACCCCGCCGAGCGATTCCGCCAAGGAAAATAGCTTGAGTGAGGTGACAAAGCGCTTGAGCTGTTCAAATTCGCCGTTGAATTCAAAGCTCAACATACAGCCAAAGCCGCTCTGTTGCGCTTTGGCAATCTCGTGGCCTGGGTGCTCTGGCAAACTGGGGTGATACACGACTTTGACCAAGTCCTGGCGCTGTAAATAAGCGAGAATTTGCTGCGCGCCACTTTCGTGCGCTTTCATTCTCACGCCCAGAGTTCGCAGGCCTCGCAGGGTTAAATAGCTGTCAAATGGCGTTCCGGTCGCCCCGATGCAATTGCCCCACCACGCCAGTTGTTCAGCGTGCTCTTGCTGCGCTGAAATCACCACGCCGCCGATCACATCGGAGTGGCCGTTTAAATACTTGGTGGTGGAGTGAATGACAAAATCCGCCCCTAAGGTCAATGGCTTTTGAAAGACGGGGCTCAAGAAGGTGTTATCCACCGCCACTAAAGCGCCAACCGCTTTGGCTTGTTGACAAATCGCGGCGATGTCAACCACGCGCACTAAGGGGTTAGACGGGGTTTCGAGCAAAATGAGTTTCGGTTTTTTGGCCAAGGCTTGTGCCATCGCTTGTTGATCGGTTTGATCGACAAACTCGACGTTAAAATCGCCTTTTTGCGCACGGGTGTTGAACAAACGATACGTCCCACCATAGCAATCGTGAGGGGCAATAATGGTATCTTCAGGACCGATAAACGCCGATACCCACAAGTTGAGTGCCGATGTGCCGCAGTTGGTCACCACCGCCCCCGCCCCTTCTTCTAGCTCGTATAAGGTTTGCTCTAACAGGCCTCGGTTCGGGTTGCCAGAGCGGGTATAGTCGTATTTAGGCACTTCCCCAAACGCGGGAAAACCATAGTTGGTCGACAAGTAAATCGGTGGTACAACGGCGTGATATTGGCTATCGGACTCGATGCCGGTACGTACAGCAATCGTGGTGGGTTTGCGCTGGCTCATCTGTGTATTCCTTAACATTCTGCTCGCGATGAATGAATTCTACGCTATCTCAAAGGTAGGCACTTCATCAAGCGTTCAATGGTGATTGAGCTCACTTTACTGACTGAAACACGGGACGTCAACACTTCTAGACGTCTATATGTCTTTGCTTATGGCAGTAAATCCCGCTAAAATCACCAAAACCGTACCTTTTGGTTATCGTCGCGGGGGTCAGCTTGGCCAGCCTTTGTGCCATAACCACAAAAAGGTAAATTAAATCAAAATTTTATAAAAAAGGTAAAGGTGTGCAATGGCAAAGTGGAATGGCGATTACTTAAGCCCTTATGCAGAGCATGGCAAAAAAAATGAGCAAGTGAAAAAAATTACAGTATCCATTCCTCTTAAGGTACTTAAGATTTTGACCGATGAAAGAACGCGTCGCCAAATTAATAATTTGCGCCACGCCACCAACAGTGAATTGCTGTGTGAAGCCTTTTTGCACGCCTATACCGGCCAACCTTTGCCCACCGATGAAGATTTGCGCAAGGACAAACCCGACGACATCCCCGCAGAAGCCAAGGCATTAATGACGGCGATGGGGATTGAATTTGAAAGTTTTGACGATCAATCAGACTAACGGTCACCGCTGACTAAGCCGTTTGAAAAAAATGTAAATTAACGTAAAAAATTGACTCAAGCTTAGCGTTTTCGGCTATTTTATTGACGACCTTAATAACTAGGCAAGCTCGCCCCTTGAGATTTTTTGCCTGGCAGACAATGTCGCCATACCCTGCGATCCCCCATTGTCTGTATAAGAGAGCAGAGCCTTGTGGCTCTGCTTTTTTTTTCGCGTAATACGGCTTTTTTCACTGACTGGGTGGCAAAGCCACGCCACGTGTTCACCTTGAGCCCATGGACACGTCTTTGCCGTCATCTCTTTCTTTTCCCTCGGCCTTGCCCGCCACGCCAGAATCAATGGCGGCCTGAGCCACGGCGTTTGCCACCCGCGCCAATAAGCGCTGGTCAAAGGGCTTGGGCAAAATATAGTCTGGGCCAAACTCCAGCGAGGTGACCCCTGCTGCTTGGCACACCTTGTCTGGCACCGTCTCTTTGGCCAATTGCCGAATGGCGTCGACGGCGGCCAATTTCATCGCTTTGTTGATCACCCGAGCGCGCACCTGTAAAGCGCCGCGAAAAATGAATGGAAAGCACAACACATTGTTCACTTGGTTGGGGTAATCACTGCGCCCGGTGCCGACAATGGCATCGGGCCTGGTATCTCTGACCGCTTCTGGGGTAATTTCTGGGTCGGGGTTGGAACAAGCAAATACCAATGGGCGCGGGGCCATGGTCGCCAGTTGCTCACAGGACAACACGTTGGGCCCCGATAGCCCGACAAAAACATCGGCGCCGGCGATAGCGTCAGTCAGGGTGCGCCGCTTTGTCTCGCGGGCAAACGCTTGTTTGTAGACCGTGAGATCGTCGCGCTGGCGATGGATCACGCCTTGTCGGTCGAGCATGAGCAGGTTATCGGCTTTGGCCCCGCAATCGATCAGCAAATTCATACACGCCATGGCCGCCGCGCCTGCGCCAACGCACACAATCGAGCAATCGCCTATCGCTTTACCTTGCAGTTCTAAGCCATTGAGGATCCCCGCGGCAGTCACGATCGCGGTGCCGTGTTGATCATCGTGAAAAACGGGGATCGAACAACGCTCAATCAAACGCCGCTCAATCTCAAAGCACTCTGGCGCCTTGATGTCTTCTAGGTTGATACCGCCAAACGTATCGGCAATATTGGCAACGGTATCGACAAATTGCTCGACGTTTTGCTGATTGACTTCAATGTCGATGGCATCGATACCGGCAAAGCGCTTAAACAGCAATGCTTTCCCTTCCATAACCGGTTTCGCGGCTAACGGCCCCAAGTTCCCCAACCCCAAGATCGCACTGCCATTGGTGATCACCGCGACGAGATTGCCTTTGCCGGTGTAGTGATAGGCAGCGTCAGCACAACGGGCAATTTCGCGTACCGGCGCCGCCACGCCAGGGCTGTAGGCCAAGGCTAAATCGTCACTGGTGTCTGCCGCTTTCGTAAGGCGGATCTCAATTTTTCCTGGGGTGGGGTGAGCGTGATAATGCAGCGCTTTTTGGTCTTGGTTGTCGGTCATCGTGGATCTCTTTACTCATCATCGAAAGGTCATTGTAGAGGCAAAAAAGACAACGAGGCGGGGGTGAGATCAAGGAAGTGTAGGATAGTAAAAAAAGAAAGGCGTTAAGATCAAAAAAGACGCCCATTGAGCGTCTTTTTATGACTAGTCAAAAACCGTCTCGAGGACTTATTTTTTGCTAGATAGCGCACCGAAACGCTTGTTGAAGCGATCTACACGGCCGCCAGTATCAACGATACGTTGCTTACCAGTGTAGAATGGGTGACATTTGTCACAAACGTCTAGGTGGATAGATTCTTTGTTTAGAGTTGTGTTGAACTCAAAAGTGTTGCCGCAAGAACAAGTTGCAGAAACTGCTTTGTATTCTGGATGGATGCCAGTTTTCATGGGATAACCTCAATAGTAGGCCGTGTCGCTATACGAATCTTTGCCGTACACCACACGTAGTCAAAAAAGAATAGTCACAGAAGGAAACGCTCCTGTGAGGCGCGGTATAGTAATGAATCCTACCCGGTTAATCAACCTATAACGCCACTTTTATGCTATTTTTTTGAGCACCTTTTCCTGGCCATAACTCAATACGGCTGTCGCTGCCCTAGCCTTGCCCCATCGCGAGCTGCAGAGTCGAATCGCAATGCGTCGGCAGCCTAGAGGCCGCCATCGCCAAGAGCGTCACTTGCAACGCGACAACAAGCTGACGAAGCTCGAATTTTTATTGCGCTTCGATTAGACTAAACGGCGCTGCCCCAATCCGATAGGACCTAATGAGACCGAGTATTGCCAAGGTCGCGCTGCCTGTGCCGCTCGACAAACAATTTGATTATATCATTCCCAACTCGCTGTTTCCGATCATCGGTGGGCGCGTCAGTGTGCCTTTTGGTCGTCAAACTTTAGTCGGCGTGGTGACCGCGCTCAGTGATCAATCCGATTACCCGCGCGAACAACTCAAGTCACTCAAAAACGTCCTCGACCAGCAGCCGTTGTGGGAGGCGCCGTTGTATAAGTTGTTGGTTTGGTGTAGCCAGTATTATCAATACCCTTTAGGCGAAACCTTAGCCAATGCCCTGCCCAGTGCCCTGCGAAAAGGCAAGCCCGCGCAGCACGCCGCGCGCCAGATGTGGCATCTAACCGAGCTTGGCAAGCAGCAATCGATGCAGTCAATGGGCCGAGCGGTCAAACAAGCAAAAGTATTGCATTTACTCGCTCATGGTCCGCTTGAGCATCAGGCCATGATCGATGCCGATATCAGCCGCAGTGTGCTCAATGCCCTCTGTGACAAAGGCTGGATTCGCGCGGTGTTAGAGTCGGTGAGTGTTGCGCCTTGGCCCAGTGAGATCGAAACCGACCAAGACAAACCCAAACTCAACCAAGAGCAGGCCATCGCCATTGCCGCGGTGAACAGTGAATCTCACTTTGCCTGCTATTTACTCGATGGCGTGACCGGTTCAGGCAAGACGGAAGTGTACCTCAATATGATCGCCGCGGTGCTTGAGCGCGGTAAGCAAGCGCTGGTTTTAGTGCCGGAGATCGGCCTCACTCCGCAGACCATTCAACGCTTTGCCCGTCGTTTTCGCGTGCCGATTTCCGTTATTCACTCCAACCTGAACGACAGCGAACGCCTCAATGCGTGGCTAGACGCCAAAAGCGGGCGCAGTGGTATCGTGATCGGCACGCGCTCGGCACTGATGACGCCGTTTGCCGATCTGGGTATTATCATTGTCGACGAAGAGCACGATGCCTCCTACAAACAGCAAGATTCACTGCGCTACCACGCCCGAGATGTCGCGGTAATGCGTGCCAACCACCTCGACATTCCTGTGGTCTTGGGCTCGGCAACGCCGTCTTTTGAAACCTTACACAATGCGCATCAGGGCAAATATCGTCATTTACACCTGACCGAGAGAGCCGGTGTGGCCGTCGCGCCCAAAAGCACCATACTCGATATCAAGGGCTTGTATCTAGACAGCGGCTTATCGGCACCTTTAATCGCCCAAATGCGTCGTCATTTAGAGGCCGGCAATCAGGTCATGCTGTTTCTCAACCGGCGCGGTTTTTCTCCGGCCTTAATGTGCCATGAGTGTGGCTGGTTGGCCGAGTGTCAACGCTGTGATGCCTATTACACGTTTCACCAGCACGATCGCGAATTGCGCTGTCATCACTGCGGCTCGAGCAAGCCGGTTTTGCATCAGTGCCAAAGCTGTGGTTCCACTCAGATGATCAGTGTCGGGGTCGGTACCGAACAATTAGAGCAGCAATTGCAGCAGCATTTTCCTCAATACCAAGCGATTCGCATCGATCGCGATAGCACCCGGCGCAAAGGCAGTCTCGAAAGCTCACTCACCGCGATTCGTCAGGGCAAGTATCAAATTTTGATCGGCACACAAATGCTTGCCAAGGGCCATCACTTTCCCGATGTGACGTTAGTGGCACTGCTCGATGTCGACGGCGCGCTTTACAGTAGTGATTTTCGCGCCTCAGAACGCTTTGCCCAATTGTTTGTCCAGGTTTCAGGGCGAGCGGGGCGAGCCAGTAAACCCGGAGAAGTCATACTGCAAACCCATCACCCCGAGCACCCTTTGTTGCTGTCGCTCATCCATCGAGATTACGGCCACTTTGCCAACAATGCGCTGCGCGAGCGGCAATTGGCTCAGTTACCGCCCTTTTCTTTTTTGGCGCTGTTTAAAGCCGAATCGAATCACAATGAAGAAGTTGAGTTGTTTTTAAGGCAAGTGCGTGCCACGCTCGAAGCGCACCCTTTGTGTCAGCAACACGCCATCGAGATCCTCGGGCCGGCCCCCTCGCCCATCGCCAAACGAGCGGGGAAGTTTCGCTGGCAATTGTTGGTACAAGCCCCGAGTCGTCCGGCCCTTCATCAGTTACTTTTTGGTTCAAAAACCGTGATTGCAACCTTGCCAAACAGCAAAAAAGTTCGCTGGCACATCGACATAGAGCCGCAAGATTTAAGCTAGTCGCGGGCTTTTTACTGGAAAAATGAGACTTTGAGCAAAGTTTTGCCATGTGATATTGCAGTGATGACACAAATCTCAAACAAACCCATACCAAAGCCAATCATTTGTCTTTATTATGCAACTGTTATGTAATGGTAATGGCCGAGTTAAGGCTTGCCACAGCATTAGGCGAAAAGGACATTCGCTTGCCCCTCACGTTCAAGCCAATGTCCTTTCAATTCAAAAGACAAAGTGGTGAAAAGTATCACGCCACACTTTCGATCATGTCGAATGGACAAGTGCCGACAATCAATCCAGAGAGGTAAGTAGCGATATGGCAACGATGAAAGATGTTGCAAGGTTAGCCGGCGTATCAACGGCAACGGTTTCTCGGGCCATCATGACCCCGGAAAAGGTCTCCCCTGCCACCCGTAGTCGCGTCGAGGCCGCCGTGACAGAGTCAGGCTATACGCCTCACATCCAAATGTCTCGCAGCCTCAAGCGCAGTGAGTCAAAAACCATTGTCGCCATTGTCCCTGATATTAGTGATATGTACTTTGCCGATTTGATTCGCGGCGTTGAAGAAACCGCACATGCCAATGGCTACCTGTTGTTGGTCGGCGACAGCCACTCCCAAGACTACCGCGAAGAAACCTTTGTCAATATGGCTTATCGCAAACAAGCCGATGGACTCATTTTGCTTGGTACGGACTTGCCCTTTGGCATCAGTAAAGCAGAGCAGCGCTTTTTGCCCCCGCTGGTCATGGCTTGTGAGTATTCCCACGAGCTCGACTTGCCCACCGTGCATATCGACAATTTAACCGCAGCCTTTGAGGCGGTGAATTACTTAACCCGCTTAGGTCATCAGCGCATCGCACAAATTTCTGGTCCGATACAATCCAACTTGTGTCAATTTCGCAATCAAGGTTATTTACAGGCCATCAGACGCAGCGGCGTGGAGTTAGATGAATCGCTCACGGTGTACACCGAATTTAGCCTCGACGGCGGCAAACAGGCGGCCCATTCTTTGATGACACGCTCCAAGCCACCGACCGCCATTTTCTGTCACTCCGACAGCATCGCCATCGGCGCGTTGCACGAAGTCAAACGCTTGGGCTTTCGCGTTCCTGATGATGTGTCGATCATCGGCTTTGACGACATCGATATGGTGCAATACACCGAGCCACCATTGACCACCATTTCGCAGCCCCGCTATGAAATAGGTCGCCAGGCAATGTTGAAACTGTTAGAGATATTACGTGGTAAACCCAACAGTACCCAATCGCGCTCTTGCCTATTAGAAACGGAACTGATTGTCCGTGAGAGTACCGATGTGTGTCGCAAGCGCTAACCGGTGTCGCAGTGATGGTGAGGCGATATCACTATCACTGCTATCAAGAGTCGTCATGTTGCCATCAATCGTATCCATAATCGCGCGACACTTGTCATGACTTTGCCTCGAGAAGAGGGTGAAGACGATGAAAAGACGACAAGTTTTTTATCGTCGCCTCTGTCTTCTCACAGCAAACTCGATTACCATTGCAACTCTTGTCGAACCAACTGAATGTTCAACTGTTGTGGCCAATAAAGATTACGTAAGACGCGGGCAAGCCCCGAAAAAAACCAATAAAAAGACCGCTAAGCCCAAACAAACGCGCCCGAAAAAACCGTGGCGAAGCCTACTTGTCGCCGCTATCGCTGTCTCTTTGTTTGGTTATGGCCTGTATACGCTAAGTCAATCGCCAGAGCCGGCGACGACGCCAGAGCCGGTCGCGGTTGCCCCTCAAAAAACCGCGCCTTCACGTCCCGCCTCTGCCAGCAATGCGTCGTTACCGCCTGTGCCTGAGCAAAAATGGGACTATATCGACGATTTGCCAAATCGACAAATTGAAGTGACCCCCAAAGAGCAACAGGTGTCTAAAATTCCTTATGTGATGCAATGCGGCGCCTTTATCACCATGGAACAAGCACAAACCCGCAAAGTGAATATCGCCTTTGTTGGATTAAGCAGTCGCATTAAGAAAAAAGAAGGCAGTAAATGGTATCGGGTCATTTTAGGGCCTTACAAATTCAAACGCGATGCCGAGCGTGACCGCCACAAATTGCAACGCCACAAAATAGAACCTTGTGCAATTTGGAAAGAAAACCTGTAATTCGAGCCTCGATTTAAGGGCCGCCTTAAAGTGCGGCCCGCCTTGCCAAGCCTGGCTCACCCGTCTATCTACGACGTTGACTCTGCCCTTTGCGTTCAACCACTCCCACGCACCAGCCACGTTCCTTCACTTTACGCGCTCTGTCCCTTGATTTTTCTCGCCGCTACCCTCATGTTGGTAGAAAGAGTAACAATACAAATAATGAGGCCTGAAAGTGACTACCATAGTATCCGTACGTCGTAACAATCAAGTGGTCATTGCCGGAGATGGTCAAGTCTCTCTTGGCAATACCGTGATGAAAGGCAATGCCCGTAAAGTCCGTCGCCTATACAACAATCAAGTGCTCGCTGGGTTTGCCGGTGGTACGGCGGATGCGTTTACCTTGTTTGAACGCTTTGAAAGCAAACTGCAAATGCACCAAGGCCATTTAACCAAAGCCGCTGTTGAATTGGCCAAAGATTGGCGCAGCGATCGCGCGTTGCGTCGCCTTGAAGCCTTGCTGGCCGTTGCCGATGAGACCGCCTCACTGATCATTACGGGCAATGGCGATGTCGTTCAGCCCGAACACGACTTAATTGCGATTGGCTCTGGTGGCAACTACGCTCAAGCGGCCGCGACAGCGCTACTCGAAAACACAGACCTCGATGCTCGTACCATCGCCGAAAAAGCCCTCAATATCGCTGGCGATATCTGTGTGTTTACCAACCATCATCACACGGTTGAAGAATTGACGAGCACCACTGAACTCGCGAATTTAGATAAGGCTTAAGCCAGCCTTCACCTGATTGATTAAGGATTGAGTATGTCTGAAATGACACCACGTGAAATTGTACACGAATTAAATCGCCATATTATCGGTCAAGACAAGGCCAAGCGCTCGGTGGCCATTGCCTTGAGAAACCGCTGGCGCCGTATGCAGCTCGAAGAAAGCCTAAGGGTGGAAGTCTCACCGAAAAACATCCTGATGATCGGCCCAACCGGGGTGGGTAAAACGGAAATCGCTCGTCGTTTAGCCAAATTGGCCAACGCGCCCTTTATGAAAGTCGAAGCAACTAAATTTACCGAAGTGGGTTATGTCGGTAAAGAAGTCGAAAGCATCATTCGCGATCTGACCGAAGTTGCCGTCAAAATGACTCAGCAGCAAGCGATGGAAAAGGTGAAGTTTCGCGCCGAAGAGCAAGCCGAAGAACGCGTATTAGACGTGTTGCTGCCACCACCGGCTCGCGACCCTTGGGCTGAGGAAAAACAGCCCTCTGAAGAACAATCAAAAACGCGCCAAACGTTCCGCAAGAAACTGCGTGACGGCCAGCTCGATGACAAAGAGATCGACATTGATGTGGCCGCGCCGCAAATGGGTGTTGAAATCATGGCGCCTCCGGGTATGGAAGAGATGACCAACCAGCTGCAAAGCATGTTCCAGAACCTGTCTGGCGACACCAAGAAAAAACGCAAGATGAAAATCAAAGATGCGTTAAAAGCCCTAGTCGAAGAAGAAGCGGCTAAGTTGGTCAATCAAGAAGAGCTCAAAGAGCAGGCGATTTACAACGTGGAAAACCACGGTATTGTCTTCTTAGATGAAATCGACAAAATTTGTAAGCGCGGTGAAAGCTCGGGCCCAGATGTTTCTCGTGAAGGGGTTCAGCGCGATCTTCTGCCTCTGATCGAAGGCAGCACCGTATCGACCAAACACGGAATGGTGCGCACTGACCACATCCTGTTTATTGCCTCTGGCGCTTTCCAAGTGGCCAAACCCTCGGATCTGATCCCTGAGTTGCAAGGTCGCTTGCCGATTCGCGTCGAACTAGAAGCGCTGAGCAGCGATGACTTTAAACGCATCTTGACCGAACCAAGAGCCTCTTTGACCGAGCAGTACATTGCCTTGCTCAAAACAGAGGACGTCAATGTTGAGTTTACCGAAGATGGCATTGACCAAATTGCTACCGCAGCTTGGCAAGTCAATGAAACCACCGAAAACATCGGTGCGCGTCGCCTTCACACTGTGATGGAGCGTTTGATGGATGACTTGTCTTACGAAGCGACCGATCGCCCAGGTGAGACCATTACCATTGATGCTGAGTACGTGAAAACGCGTCTTGGCAGCTTTATTGAAGATGAAGATCTCAGCCGCTTTATTCTTTAATGGCTAACGGCTTTGATGAACAGTAAAAACGGCTTGCGATAGGCTGTTTTGGCTTTTATCTGCCTTGTGTCATCGACAAAGGGCCTCGCTAGTACGCGAGGCCCTTTTTACTTTCTTAGTCGAGTAAGCGGGTGATGATAAATGGTCACTGAATTGGCGCAGTCACCTCGTCAATCTAGCGTTGAACGTTCAACCAAAGATTGCTCGTAACCAAACGCTTCCATAATGAAATCTAAAATATCTAACATTGGCACACCTCGTAGCGAGTTATTCTGTGAGCGATGCGCTAATCTCATTAACAAGCCGCTCATTCTGTTAACATCATAGTAACCGGTTACATTCAGTGGTGAAATTTCACAGTAACGATTAATTTGATAGCTGATTTCTATTCATATCTTGATATTCATTATAAATGGCTATCGATAATCGGCCAGTCACGGTGCACAAACGCCGTCTGCAGCGAGTGATCCCCTCGTGGGCGACGCGAATGCTCCCACCACATGCACACTGAGCTCACTAACCGTCATCACCATGATAGTGATCATCTTTTGCGCGATTATTGCGCTTTTTATCTCGCGGTTGATCTTGCACACTGGGCCTTATTTTCTGTTTGCGAGGTGTCTTTCATGGCCCCAAGATTATCGATTTGGATAGCGACCTTACGACCGAAGACGCTGCCCCTGGCCATTCTTCCGATCGCGATCGGCAGTAGCTTGGCCCACGTTGAGCAACACTTTCAATGGCCGATTTTTATCTTGTCGACCCTCACGGCACTGTTGTTGCAAATCCTTGCCAACCTCGCCAATGATTACGGCGATAGTGTCAAAGGCACCGACAACGTACACCGCATTGGGCCTGCGCGGGCGATGCAAACCGGTGTGGTGTCGACCAAGGGCATGAAGTTGGCTATCGCACTCGCCATTGCCTTGACGGGAGTCTGCGGTGGATTGCTGATTTACCTCGCTTTGCCACAGTGGAGCAGCCGCTTGTTGTTTGTCGCTTTGGGTGGGTTGGCCACGCTAGCGGCCCTTGCTTATACTATGGGTAAACGGCCCTATGGGTATGCCGGCTTTGGCGATTTGGCAGTGTTTGTTTTCTTCGGGTTAGTGGGGGTCATTGGCAGCTATTACCTTCACACTGGCTTTATCGAACGCACCGTCGTGCTACCGGCCATCGGTTATGGCCTGTCTTGTGTGACGGTGCTCAACATCAACAACATTCGCGATATAGACAACGACAAAGCCTGCGGAAAAATGACCTTAGCCGCTCAGTTAGGACTGGGCAAGGCCAAGTGTTATCACGCCTTACTTTTGCTCGGCTCCGCCCTCTGTTATGGGGTGTTTTTTGGCCTCTACCTCTCCAATAACTGGCGGCTTGTGATTGGCGCTTTGATGGTGTTGATTGTAGTCAGTCATGGTAAGAACGTGGTTTGTCGGCACACCTCACAGCAGTTTGTCCCTCTGCTGGCCAACAGCGTTCGCGTGTGTATTGTCACCAGCACACTCTTTATCGCCCCAGTGCTGCTCTCGCCTTGGTCTTAACAAGACGCGACAGGTCGGTTCATGGGACACAGCAATCTCTTGATGGCTGGCTATTTTTATTTGGCGAATCGACGGCGTCGTCATTGCAATACCGAAAATGACCGATATACTGGATTGAACGCTTGTTGATGGTAATGAGAAGGACACTATGGAATATAATACCTCCGCACTATGTGACATCTATCTAGAACAAGTTGATGTTGTTGAGCCTATGTTCAGCAATTTTGGCGGCCGCAGCAGTTTTGCAGGCCAAGTCACGACGATAAAATGCTTTGAAGATAATGGCTTAATCCGCGATGTGTTAGAGCAAGACGGTGAAGGGCAAGTTTTATTAGTCGACGGCGGTGGTTCGCTGCGCCGAGCGTTAATTGATTCCGAACTGGCCAGCTTAGCCGAGGAAAATGGTTGGGAAGGCATTGTCGTTTATGGCTGTGTAAGGGAAGTCGATATTTTAGAGGAGCTCTCCGTCGGCATCCAAGCCTTAGCCTCAATTCCGGTTGGTGCCCCAAGCCAAGGGGTTGGCGATCTCGATGTGGCGGTCAATTTTGGTGGTGTGACGTTTTTACCAGAAGATTACCTCTATGCCGACAGCACCGGTATTATCTTATCTCAAGAACCATTGAGCCACGACGTTGAGGATGACGACGACGAAGGCGAGTTACCAGAGTCTGAACTCTGATCCTGCCTAGGCGACGTTGAGTCTACCGGCGTGTCAACAGCCAAAAGTGATGAGGACAAGCCTCATCACTGAGTGAAGGTGACGTGTGATTATTCAACGTCGTCCATTTTGCCTAGCAATGAACGAATGCGCTCTTGCCATTGGCTGTGCTCTTGTTGCACTTGCTCCGCTTTTTGCTCTAGCGCTTCACGCTCGGCACGTAATTCATTAGCTTGTGTTTCTAGCTGCGTTTTTTCTTCTTTTAACTCTTCCACTTCCATTTGCAACAAGGCAATGGTATCGACTGCAGTTTGAATTTTATTCTCAAGTTGTTCTAGTACTTCAAAAGACATTTGGCCTACCTATCAGTTTTTATGCGTGTTAAACATTTCCTTTAATATACCTTCATTTTACTCATCGATAACCACTTAAACACGTACAATATCGATATTTATTGCTTTGTTGCTCAAAAAAAACGCAGCCATAACCAAACTTTGACTTCTGCCCGGTCTCGCAGCGGCAAAAAGCCGCCCACATTTGCCTTACCATCACTTGTTGACCCTGGCTGTGTTACTATAATCGGGTTCACATACCTGATAGAGAGTCCCAAACATGAATCGAAGTTTAGCACTGGCTTTGTCCCACGTTACCGAAGGCGCCGCATTGGCCGGTTACCAATGGTTGGGCCGCGGCGATAAAAACATTGCCGATGGCGCCGCGGTGGCCGCGATGAGATACTTACTCAATCATACCGATATCCAAGGTGAAATTGTCATTGGTGAAGGGGAAATTGACGATGCGCCTATGCTCTACATCGGTGAAAAGTTAGGCAAAGGCGGTTATGCGGTAGACATCGCGGTCGATCCTATTGAAGGCACGCGTATGACGGCAATGGGGCAATCGAACGCCATTGCGGTGTTGGCTGCCGCCCAAGCGGGTTCTTTATTAAAAGCGCCAGACATGTACATGGAAAAATTGGTCGTCGGCCCACAAGCCAAAGAGGCCATTGACCTTGACCTCGATGTGATGACCAATCTCGCCAATGTCGCTGCCGCACTCGACAAACCCCTGTCTCAATTAACCGTGGTTACCCTCGCCAAACCAAGGCACGATGACATCATAAAGCAAATGCACCAAGCCGGTATTCGCGTTTACGCTCTCCCTGATGGCGATGTTGCAGCCTCTATTTTAACCTGTCTGCCCGAAAGCCAAGTCGATGTGATGTACTGTATTGGCGGGGCGCCTGAAGGGGTAATTTCCGCTGCGGTGATCAAAGCTCTGGGCGGCAATATGCAGGCGAAGCTTTTGCCAAGAGATCAGGTCAAAGGTGACAGTGACGAAAACCGCGCCATTGCACAGCAAGAGGTCGCTCGCTGCCTTGAAATGGGCGTCGAGGCCAATACAAGACTGACCTTAACCCAAATGGCCAACACAGAAAATCTCGTTTTCTGCGCCACTGGCATCACCCAAGGCGACATTCTTGCTGGAGTACAACAGCAAGGTGAAATGATAACGACGGAATCTTTGGTTGTTGATGGCACGCAAGGGACAATCACCCGTCTCAAAAACCAGCACCGCCTCGCAACAATCGAGCAACAGATCGCCACCTGGACCGCAGAGCAAGCGGATTAATCCCCTTCCCCGTGATGACGACAAAGAAAAACGCCGCCTCTTTGTCCTCATCAACCCGAGATTGTCTCAAAAATGATAAACACTAGGCTCATTATTGAGACAATCATCAGTTAGATGATAAAAGTATCTGTTGCGTGTCCCAAATCGGTTAATGTGTAGTCAATCACACATTTTAAGGTCGAGGTGTCATTGCCATGGAAAGAACAGCGAACCAACATCACCAAACCACCACCCCCATTACCTTGCCTTCTTTTGATGAACTCATGGTGATGGCTCAGCAAGACCCCGTGGGCTTTGACCGTTTTCGGCAAAGGGCCTGTTTGCGTTGTATTCTCGCCAGCTCACTGCCAATGCGCGAACGGCTGATTGCTCAACAAAATCACATTAATCGGTTGATTCAACATTGTAAGAACCCCGTTCACACCAATATGGTCTTGATGCAAGAGCTGCAAAAACAGGTCGCGAAGCTTAAAAAATCCTTAGAGGTGAGCCCGGCGGCGTCGACTGAGCAACCGAGTGCGGATGTTATTGACTTTGCTCACATGAGTGAAAAGCGCCGCCAACAGTCGGGGTAATGATTCGACAACACGCACACACTCTGTCCAAAACGAAACAGGCATGGGTGAATCCCCCATGTCTGTTGTGTATCACCCTGAAGAGAGCCTCTCACCTCAGTGTAAAAAGGTGGCTTGTTTCTCGCCAAAGCGATTTTTCCCTTTGCTTCCGGCCAAAAAGCCACATTCGACAAAGGTCCACAAAGCGCACACTAACGCGATGATCAAAATGGCGTTATCCATCACCGTGCCAGATTGCGCACCTTGGGTTAAATTAACACTCGACACCATACGAACAAAAATCACCGGTAACTGTAACGCCAACCATGCCGCTGACTTATCGCGGTCGTGCCAACGCTTGGTCGTAATGGCAAAGTCAGGCACCATCAGAACGACCAGCAACACGGGCAAAACCCAATAGGCATGAGACACAAATAAGCCGCCGACTAACGCCGCACTTAAAATCACCAATACGTAATACGCAATGTTCCACACCCAATACACCCGGCGACTGACTCGCCCACGAAACGAAAAAAGCAATTGATATAACGACATGTTTTACTCTATTTAAGTGATTTTTAATTGACGACTGGCCTCGAAACCCACCACGGGTTAGCACCGTCCAAGGTGAGTCGGTACCTTCTTGATGATGACTCGATCAATGAACAAACGCGGTGAGTTCAGTTTATGAGCTCAGTATAAACGAGATACCGCGCTATGGTGATGGTTTTCGCACTCAGTTTCAAAACTTGCCGCCACCTTTGTGAGCCCACCACCGCCTCGGTAAATAACAATTAAACCCTTTTTCTCATGATACCCATCATGATTTAGACAAATAATTCTGTTATATTTCTGTTCGACATTTATTTATCACCTCAAAACAATTTGGAGACAATCCTATGCGTCAACCTGTAGTAATGGGTAACTGGAAACTAAACGGCAGTAAAGCGATGGTAACTGAGCTGCTAACGGGTCTAAATGCGGAACTAGACGGCGTAACTGGCGTAGACGTAGCTGTCGCTCCACCGGCACTTTACATTGATTTGGCCGAGCGTCTGATCAAAGAAGGTGGTGACAAGATCATCCTTGGTGCTCAAAACACCGACATCAACAACAGCGGCGCGTTCACAGGCGATGTTTCTCCTGAGATGCTAAAAGACTTTGGCGCATCACACATCATCATCGGCCACTCAGAGCGTCGTGAATACCACGCTGAGTCTGACGAATTTATCGCTAAGAAATTCGCTTTCCTAAAAGAAAATGGTCTAAAACCTGTTTTCTGTATCGGTGAAACCGACGCGCAAAATGAAGCGGGTGAAACAGAAGCCGTTTGTGCTCGTCAAATCAATGCCGTTATCGACCTATGTGGTGTTGAAGCGTTTAACGATGCCATCATTGCTTACGAGCCAATCTGGGCGATCGGTACCGGTAAAGCCGCAACAGCAGAAGATGCACAACGCATTCACGCTTCTATTCGCGCACTTATCGCTGAAAAAGATGCAGCCGTAGCAGAGCAAGTGATCATCCAATACGGCGGTTCTGTAAAACCAGAAAACGCGGCGTCTTACTTCGCACAACCAGACATCGATGGTGCATTGGTTGGCGGTGCCGCGCTTAACGCACAAGGTTTTGCCGCGATCGCTAAAGCAGCAGCAGAAGCGAAAAAAGCCTAATCACTTGTTCCTCAACCGTTCAGTGATAGAAAAAGCTGACTGAGGTCAGCTTTTTTATTTAAAAACGCCCTCTCAGCACCCGCCAGAGCCAGAACTCAAGCCCAATTTTGCTACGTACGCAATACCAAGAAACAATACTGATACTGACCCCAGTCAATGCCACTGCAATCGCCGCCCCCATTTCGTGATACACGGGGATCAAAAAATACAACGACAAGACTAAAACCACTAGGCCTATTAACAGAGAAAACAAATAGAAACGCTCATTGCCTGTCATGCACAGCACAGAATCACAAGGCCCCATAAAAACGCTGCCTAATTGACCGAGCACTAAAACGATAATCAATGGGTAAGCCGCTAAGTATTCCATACCAAACAAGTTCACCACTAACCACTGGCCAACCAAAACCAGCCCGATGCCTGTGGGGATCGCCACCAATAAGTTCAGTAGTGCCGCGCGAATAAACAAGCCATTAACACGTGCCATATCCGCGCGGGCAAAAGCGCTAGAAATTTTCGGTGCAATGATTCTATCCATTGTCACCTGCCCCAGCGCCAATAACGCAGCCGCTTGAAAGGCCACCTTAAAATAGCCAACCGACACCGTACCTTCCATGGTGCCTAATATGACACTCGCCAATTCGGCATTTAATGTCAGAACCACTTTCACCAAAGCTAAAGGCAATAAAATAGTCCACCATCGACTGAAAAAGACAGAGCTCGAGACAAAGGCGCGCGGCTTAAAAAATTGCCGTGTGACCCGATAAGCAAGCCCAAACCCAATCGTGACCGATGCCACTTGAATGGCGAGCATCCATGACAAGTGCCACTGAATATCGGCCCACGTAAAGCCCGCAATCATGACGATAGCGCATAAAGGAATCATGGTTAAGGTACTAAAGACCGCCATCGCTGGTCGTTTTAACCCGGTGAGCAACCCGCCTTGTCGGATCAACAAAGCACGCAAAAACAATAAGACACAAGCTAAGAAAATCGATGAGACAGACAGGACTTCAAAAGGGGTAATAGAGAGGTACCAAGCAAAAAGCACAATGGCCACGGCACCAAAAACCAAAGTATACAAGGAAGACCAACGCAGGTATTGGACCAACCTATCGTTGTCTTCCATTGCGATACAGCGCGCCACTTCTCTGACCGTCAGTTCGTGGATACCGGCACTGGGCAAAATGAGCGCTATCGCCATCGCCGACACCACAAACCCATACGCACCAAAGTTTTCCGGCCCGAGCAACCTAGCCATCGCCACGCCCATCAGCAAAGCCAATAACCTTGAAAAGCCTTGTAGCGCACCAGTTGAAAATACGGTTCTTAAAAAAGGGTGTTGGTTTAGCACTGTGTCAAAGAGCCTAAAAAAAAATGGTTTTACTATATCTATCACGAATAAAACCCAGATAACAAACACTATTGCCTTTCAATCTCAAAGACAAAGACAGTATGAGACAATGAAACACAGTAAAAGACAGTATGAGACAGTATGAGACAGTATAAAACAGTGAAACACAGTGTAGGACAGTTTCAGCACATGACCTGTCTTACACTGTGTTAAGCGAAGCGGACTGTGTCAGACTGTCATTGACTGTGTTAGGCGAAGCGAACTGTGTTTGACTGCCCTACACTGTGGTTCACGAAATTGATGGGTTGCTGAGAAAAACGAGTGGGAAGAAATCACCCTGGGGTCGGATTCGCGGGATCGCAGCACTCACCCTATGCGCCTAACTGTTGTGGATCCGACCCCTATGACTCGAAACGCACTTTGGCAAAGAACAAAGACTGACCTTAACCATTGCAGTACATGATGACAACCAACACTAAAAGTCATTCTTTGCCTATTGGGTTCATCACTTCTAGGGGTCGGATCCGCATAATACCGAGGACGCTGTCAGTCAGTCTATTTCGCAAATCCGACCCCATTTGAGTTAGGTAAAACCAAAATATAAGACAGTGAAAGACAGTGTGAGACAGTATAAAACAGTGAAACACAGTAAAAGACAGTGGCAAGATCACTTCGCTCCAAGTCACAAGATCACTTCGTTCCAAGTAAAAAGAAAACCCTAAGACTAAAACAGTAAAAGACAGTATGAGACAGTATAAAACAGTGAAACACAGTGTAGGACAGTTTCAGCACATGACCTGTCTTTCACTGTGTTGAGCGCAGCGATCTGTCTTTCACTGCCCTACACTGTGGTTCAAGAAATTGATGGGTTCCTGAGAAAAACGAGTGGGAAGAAATCATCCTGGGGTCGGATTCGCGGGATCGCAGCACTCACCCTCTGCGCCTAACTGTTGTGGATCCGACCCCTATGACTCGAAAACGCACTTTGGCAAAGAACAAAGACTGACCTCAACCATTGCAGTACATGATGACAATCAACGCCAAAAGTCATTCTTTGCCTATTGGGTTCATCACTTCTAGGGGTCGGATCCGCATAATACCGAGGACGCTGTCAGTCAGTCTATTTCGCAAATCCGACCCCATTTGAGTTAGGTAAAACCAAATTTAAGACAGTGTGAGACAGTATAAAACAGTGACACACAGTGTAGGACAGTTTCAGCACATAACCTGACTTACACTGTGTTAAGCGAAGCGGACTGTGTCAGACTGTCATTGACTGTGTCACACCGATTTTACCTTGCTACTTGAGCGCAGCGTCCTTGAAGTGAAACGATCTTGCAGCGCAGCGATCTTATTTTAGAAATAAAAAAAGCCTGACTCTTGCGAATCAGGCTTTCTTAAAGAAGTGGCGGAGCGGACGGGACTCGAACCCGCGACCCCCGGCGTGACAGGCCGGCTTGTTCTAAATAATAGCAACCAACTGAACTACCGCTTAAACTACCATTAACGAAAAAAAAGCCTGACTCTTGCGAATCAGGCTTTCTTAAAAAGTGGCGGAGCGGACGGGACTCGAACCCGCGACCCCCGGCGTGACAGGCCGGTATTCTAACCAACTGAACTACCGCTCCACTACAAATTGTTCACAGTCTAAAGTCTTACTTTACATGCTTTAGCTTGTGTCTTCTTGATACATCAAGAAGGAATATTAAAGCCTGGCGATGTCCTACTCTCACATGGGGAAGCCCCACACTACCATCGGCGCAATTTTGTTTCACTTCTGAGTTCGGCATGGAATCAGGTGGGTCCAAAATGCTATGGTCGCCAAGCAAAATATGGCGTTATCTTGCCGTCAGGCAAGATAACTAAATCTGGAAAGCTGTTTTGTGTTCTCGACACAATCAAGTTTCTTTATCGAGTCCGATAAAACCCTTTAGGTGTTGTATGGTTAAGTCTCACGGGCAATTAGTACAGGTTAGCTCAACGCCTCACAACGCTTACACACCCTGCCTATCAACGTTCTAGTCTCGAACAACCCTTTAGGACGCTTAAAGCGCCAGGGAGAACTCATCTCAAGGCTCGCTTCCCGCTTAGATGCTTTCAGCGGTTATCGATTCCGAACTTAGCTACCGGGCAATGCGTCTGGCGACACAACCCGAACACCAGAGGTTCGTCCACTCCGGTCCTCTCGTACTAGGAGCAGCCCCTTTCAATTCTCCAACGCCCACGGCAGATAGGGACCGAACTGTCTCACGACGTTCTAAACCCAGCTCGCGTACCACTTTAAATGGCGAACAGCCATACCCTTGGGACCGACTTCAGCCCCAGGATGTGATGAGCCGACATCGAGGTGCCAAACACCGCCGTCGATATGAACTCTTGGGCGGTATCAGCCTGTTATCCCCGGAGTACCTTTTATCCGTTGAGCGATGGCCCTTCCATTCAGAACCACCGGATCACTATGACCTGCTTTCGCACCTGCTCGAACCGTCATTCTCGCAGTTAAGCGGGCTTATGCCATTGCACTAACCTCACGATGTCCAACCGTGATTAGCCCACCTTCGTGCTCCTCCGTTACACTTTGGGAGGAGACCGCCCCAGTCAAACTACCCACCAGGCACTGTCCTCACCCCAGATAATGGGGCTAAGTTAGAACATCAACACTACAAGGGTGGTATTTCAAGGATGGCTCCACATGAACTGGCGCCCATGCATCAAAGCCTCCCACCTATCCTACACATGTAGGGTCAATGTTCAGTGCCAAGCTGTAGTAAAGGTTCACGGGGTCTTTCCGTCTAGCCGCGGGTACACTGCATCTTCACAGCGATTTCAATTTCACTGAGTCTCGGGTGGAGACAGCGTGGCCATCATTACGCCATTCGTGCAGGTCGGAACTTACCCGACAAGGAATTTCGCTACCTTAGGACCGTTATAGTTACGGCCGCCGTTTACCGGGGCTTCGATCAAGAGCGTCGACCTAAGTCTAACCCCATCAATTAACCTTCCGGCACCGGGCAGGCGTCACACCGTATACGTCATCTTACGATTTTGCACAGTGCTGTGTTTTTAATAAACAGTTGCAGCCACCTGGTATCTGCGACTCCTAATAGCTCCATCCGCAAGGGACTTCACCGTCAAGAGCGTACCTTCTCCCGAAGTTACGGTACCATTTTGCCTAGTTCCTTCACCCGAGTTCTCTCAAGCGCCTTGGTATTCTCTACCCGACCACCTGTGTCGGTTTGGGGTACGATTGCTTATAATCTGAAGCTTAGAGGCTTTTCCTGGAAGCATGGCATCAATGACTTCATCACCGTAGTGACTCGACGTCGTGTCTCGGCCTAACAAGAAACCGGATTTACCTAATTCCTTAGCCTACGCACTTGAACCTGGACAACCATCGCCAGGCCCACCTAGCCTTCTCCGTCCCCCCATCGCAATTATAAGCAGTACGGGAATATTAACCCGTTTCCCATCGACTACGCTTTTCAGCCTCGCCTTAGGGGTCGACTTACCCTGCCCCGATTAACGTTGGACAGGAACCCTTGGTCTTCCGGCGTGGAGGTTTTTCACCCCCATTATCGTTACTCATGTCAGCATTCGCACTTCTGATACCTCCAGCAAGCTTTACAACTCACCTTCAACGGCTTACAGAACGCTCCCCTACCCAATACAGTAAACTGTATTGCCGCAGCTTCGGTTTATAGCTTAGCCCCGTTACATCTTCCGCGCAGGCCGACTCGACTAGTGAGCTATTACGCTTTCTTTAAATGATGGCTGCTTCTAAGCCAACATCCTAGCTGTCTAAGCCTTCCCACATCGTTTCCCACTTAGCTATAATTTGGGACCTTAGCTGGCGGTCTGGGTTGTTTCCCTCTCCACGACGGACGTTAGCACCCGCCGTGTGTCTCCCGGATAGTACTTACTGGTATTCGGAGTTTGCAAAGGGTTGGTAAGTCGGGATGACCCCCTAGCCTTAACAGTGCTCTACCCCCAGTAGTATTCGTCCGAGGCGCTACCTAAATAGCTTTCGGGGAGAACCAGCTATCTCCAGGTTTGATTGGCCTTTCACCCCTAGCCACAAGTCATCCGCTAATTTTTCAACATTAGTCGGTTCGGTCCTCCAATTGATGTTACTCAATCTTCAACCTGCCCATGGCTAGATCACCTGGTTTCGGGTCTATATCCAGAGACTGAGCGCCCAGTTAAGACTCGGTTTCCCTACGGCTCCCCTAAACGGTTAACCTTGCCACTGAATATAAGTCGCTGACCCATTATACAAAAGGTACGCAGTCACAGGACAAAGCCTGCTCCTACTGCTTGTACGTACACGGTTTCAGGTTCTATTTCACTCCCCTCACAGGGGTTCTTTTCGCCTTTCCCTCACGGTACTGGTTCACTATCGGTCAGTCAGGAGTATTTAGCCTTGGAGGATGGTCCCCCCATGTTCAGACAGGATATCACGTGTCCCGCCTTACTCGATTTCACTGAATATACGCTGCCGGTTACGGGGCTATCACCCTGTATCGCGTGCCTTTCCAGACACTTCACCTGACGCATAAAAAGCTTAAGGGCTAATCCGGTTTCGCTCGCCGCTACTTCCAGAATCTCGGTTGATTTCTTTTCCTCGGGGTACTTAGATGTTTCAGTTCCCCCGGTTCGCCTCATTGTGCTATGAATTCACACAATGATAACTGCTTATGCAGCTGGGTTTCCCCATTCGGAAATCGTAGACTCAAGTGGCTCTTACTGCCTTATCTACGCTTATCGCAAGTTAGTACGTCCTTCATCGCCTCTGACTGCCAAGGCATCCACCGTGTACGCTTAGTCACTTAACCATACAACCCAAAAGAGTCTTTTGAGTTGATGTGCTTTACAAGTAAAGCGGTTAGTCACCAAGGTGTGTTCGTGTTTTTATACATGTCACGAACTCGATATTGCCGGACTCAATTTTGAAAACATATCGCTATGCTTTCCCAAGAACACTTGATTGTGTGTTGGTTATCTCTTTAAAGAGATAATTGAGAACTTTTACAAACAATCTCAAAGAGATTGTTTTGTCAGCTTTCCAAATTGTTAAAGAGCATGATTGTCTTTCTAATGAAAGAGAAACCATTTTTAAACACACTCATTTCTACTCATAGTAGTAATGCGTTTAAAGATGGTGGAGCTATGCGGGATCGAACCGCAGACCTCCTGCGTGCAAGGCAGGCGCTCTCCCAGCTGAGCTATAGCCCCAATGAAATCGACCCCTATCTCTGGGAAAAGATAGTGGTGGGTCTGAGTGGACTTGAACCACCGACCTCCCGCTTATCAGGCGAGCGCTCTAACCAGCTGAGCTACAGACCCATTTCTCTTTACTTTTAAACCCTATCAATCTGTGTGGACACGCATCGAAAGACAATCTTTCGTATAAGGAGGTGATCCAGCCCCAGGTTCCCCTAGGGCTACCTTGTTACGACTTCACCCCAGTCATGAACCACAAAGTGGTGAGCGTCCCCCCGAAGGTTAAACTACCCACTTCTTTTGCAGCCCACTCCCATGGTGTGACGGGCGGTGTGTACAAGGCCCGGGAACGTATTCACCGTGGCATTCTGATCCACGATTACTAGCGATTCCGACTTCATGGAGTCGAGTTGCAGACTCCAATCCGGACTACGACGCACTTTTTGGGATTCGCTCACTTTCGCAAGTTGGCAACCCTCTGTATGCGCCATTGTAGCACGTGTGTAGCCCTACTCGTAAGGGCCATGATGACTTGACGTCGTCCCCACCTTCCTCCGGTTTATCACCGGCAGTCTCCCTGGAGTTCCCACCCGAAGTGCTGGCAAACAAGGATAAGGGTTGCGCTCGTTGCGGGACTTAACCCAACATTTCACAACACGAGCTGACGACAGCCATGCAGCACCTGTCTCATAGTTCCCGAAGGCACCAAAGCATCTCTGCTAAGTTCTATGGATGTCAAGAGTAGGTAAGGTTCTTCGCGTTGCATCGAATTAAACCACATGCTCCACCGCTTGTGCGGGCCCCCGTCAATTCATTTGAGTTTTAATCTTGCGACCGTACTCCCCAGGCGGTCTACTTAACGCGTTAGCTCCGAAAGCCACGGCTCAAGGCCACAACCTCCAAGTAGACATCGTTTACAGCGTGGACTACCAGGGTATCTAATCCTGTTTGCTCCCCACGCTTTCGCATCTGAGTGTCAGTATCTGTCCAGGGGGCCGCCTTCGCCACCGGTATTCCTTCAGATCTCTACGCATTTCACCGCTACACCTGAAATTCTACCCCCCTCTACAGTACTCTAGCCTGCCAGTTTCAAATGCTATTCCGAGGTTGAGCCCCGGGCTTTCACATCTGACTTAACAAACCACCTGCATGCGCTTTACGCCCAGTAATTCCGATTAACGCTCGCACCCTCCGTATTACCGCGGCTGCTGGCACGGAGTTAGCCGGTGCTTCTTCTGCAGCTAACGTCAAAGAACTAGGCTATTAACCTAATCCCCTTCCTCACTGCTGAAAGTACTTTACAACCCGAAGGCCTTCTTCATACACGCGGCATGGCTGCATCAGGCTTGCGCCCATTGTGCAATATTCCCCACTGCTGCCTCCCGTAGGAGTCTGGACCGTGTCTCAGTTCCAGTGTGGCTGATCATCCTCTCAGACCAGCTAGGGATCGTCGCCTTGGTGAGCCATTACCTCACCAACTAGCTAATCCCACCTGGGCATATCCTGATGCGAGAGGCCCGAAGGTCCCCCTCTTTACTCCGAAGAGATTATGCGGTATTAGCCATCGTTTCCAATGGTTATCCCCCACATCAGGGCAATTTCCCAGGCATTACTCACCCGTCCGCCGCTCGACGCCGTTATCGTTCCCCGAAGGTTCAGATAACTCGTTTCCGCTCGACTTGCATGTGTTAGGCCTGCCGCCAGCGTTCAATCTGAGCCATGATCAAACTCTTCAATTAAAGTTTTTTTGCTCTTTCGAGCGGATCAATGAATACTGATTACATTCTTTATTCGTTGCCGAATAAGGACTGTGAATTGACTGTGCCAAGTCTTTCGACTCGTTTGGTCACTCAGTTCATTGAAACCAATGTGATTCCTAAGAATCTATTGATTATCATCAACGAGTGCCCACACAGATTGATAGTGTTTAAATTGTTAAAGAGCAACTTCTTCAGCATCGTTTGCTTTCGAAGTGGCGGCTATTCTAACGAGATAATTTTCAGTGTCAAACACTTTTTTAAATTTTCTTGTTTTCTTATTTAGCCTTGTTGATTTTGCTTTTTGGCCTTTCAGCCCTTGCTGCGTCAACGGGGAGGCATTATAGACAAACCGATTTCATTGGCAAGTCTTTTTTATGAAAAATAGTAAAAATAACGCTTTTGCATCAAATTCAACCTCAAAGCCTTATTTATACCAATTAATACACAACTAAAAACAAGATAAACACAGAGTTATCCACATTGATGAACTAAACGATCTAGAAACGGGGGTAACAAACCCACTAGAGACAATGTTTAAGCCTGTTTTCTGTCATGGCCAAATAAGGCGCGCACTAGGATCACGCTTAAGTAAGAGAGAGAAAAGGTGAAATGAATGATGAAATAATCGGGTTAAAGCCAAAGGGTGCAACAATGGGCTATCTTGCGATAGCCAACATTGTCACCGTCAACGTTATATACCTGAGCCGTCTTGCTCATTATTCTCTTCGTGCAGTCCACATTCTCGCTTAAGGCCAAAGAAGCGCGTTTCCTCTTCTTTCATTCCGGGTTCCCACTTTTTGGTGGTGTGAGTATCACCAACCGACAGGTAACCTTGATCCCAAAGGGGATGATACGATAGACCGTGTTCTTTTAAATAATAGTGGACGTCTTTGTTGGTCCAATCTATAACCGGTAAGAATTTGAACACCCCATTTTGAATCGACAAGATTGGCAACCCAGAACGAGATTGTGACTGTTCACGTCTCAAACCAGAAAACCAAGTGCCCACTTCTAACTCATTGAGTGCACGCCTCATCGGCTCAACTTTATTCAACTGGTTATATTGCTCTATGCCCTTTACGCCTTGTTCCCACAGTTTGCCGTATTTACTTTCTTGCCAAGCTGGCGACATTGGCGCGCGGTACACTTTGAGGTTGAGGCTCAGTTGTTCCGTCAGTTGATCAATAAATTGATAGGTTTCAGGAAAAAGGTAACCCGTATCAGTGAGAATCACGGGGATATCAGGTTTTGCTTGAGTCACAAGGTGCAGCATCAAAGCCCCTTGGATTCCAAAACTAGACGATACCACATGGTTACCCTCTAAATTTTCTAATGCCCAAGCAATGCGTTGCTGAGCGGTTAGCGACTCTAGCTCAACATTAATTTCAGCTAGGCGGAGACTCTGCTCCACCTTAGTTAATGTGAGGAGTTCTGCTAACTTCAATGGTGAAGCGACAGAATCAAGCATGGAAATCCCTCTTTGAGACAACAACTTCCTCAATAATGCCAACTCGAATGGTGAAATCGCCAAAGGCTTCGCCTGGTTCACGCTCTTTAGCCCAACGACCAACAAGTGCATCGATATCATCGAGGATTTCTGTTTCAGTAATATTCTCTTTATACATCTTTGGTACACGAGTCCCCGCGCGGTTACCGCCTAAGTGCAAGTTGTATCGACCCGGAGCTTTACCCACCAAGCCAATTTCTGCCAACATGGCGCGACCACAACCATTTGGGCACCCCGTCACTCGTAAGATGATGTTCTCGTCTTTGTCTAGATTGTGTTTATCAAGAATCGACTCTACCTCAGTCACGAACTCTGGTAAGAAGCGCTCTGCTTCTGCCATGGCCAGTGGGCAAGTAGGAAATGCCACACACGCCATTGAGTTTTTGCGTTGTTCTGACGTGCCATCATCAATCAAGCCATGCTCACGAGCGATCGATTCAATGGTTTCTTTCATTTCAATTGGCACACCAGCAACAATTAAGTTCTGGTTTGCTGTCATGCGAAAGTCACCTTGGTGAATTTTGGCAATTTCGGCGACGCCGGTTTTAAGCGGTTTACCTGGGTAGTCCAATAAACGGCCATTTTCGATAAACAAAGCGAGATGGAACTTACCATCAATACCTTCAACCCAACCAATTCGATCGCCTCGGTCGGTGAATTCATAAGGTTTACTGTCGGCAAATTCAATACCGGCGCGTTGTTCAACTTCCGCTTTGAACACATCAATACCAACGCGATCGAGCGTATACTTGGTCTTGGCATTTTTACGGTTAGAGCGGTTGCCCCAATCGCGTTGTGTTGTCACCACCGCGGCCGCCACATCTAAAGTTTTATCTAACGGAATAAAACCAAAGTCATCGGCTCGGCGTGGGTAGGTAGAGGTATCGCCGTGCGTCATTGCCAGACCGCCACCCACTAAGACGTTAAAGCCAATCAATTTGCCCTCTTCGGCAATGGCGACAAAGTTTAAATCGTTAGCATGCACATCAATATCATTGTGAGGTGGAATAACAACGGTCGTTTTAAACTTACGCGGCAAGTAGTTACTGCCTAGAATCGGCTCTTCATCGGTTGTTTCAACCTTTTCGCCATCCAACCAAATTTCAGCGTAAGCACGTGTTTTCGGCAATAAGTGTTCACTGATCTTGGCGGCCCACTCATAGGCTTCTTGGTGCAACTCAGACTCAACCGGGTTAGAGGTACACAACACGTTTCGGTTGACATCTCCCGCCGTGGCAATCGAGTCAATACCAATACTATTTAGGGTTTGGTGCATCAATTTGATGTTCGGCTTCAACACGCCGTGAAACTGAAACGTTTGGCGAGTAGTAAGACGAATACTGCCGTACATGGTGTGTTCCGTCGCGAATTTATCAATCGCTAGCCATTGTTCGGGTTTAATGATCCCGCCAGGCATACGCGCACGTAACATCACATTGTGCAGTGGTTCCAACTTTTGCTTGGTACGCTCATTGCGAATATCGCGATCGTCTTGCTGGTACATACCGTGAAAACGGATCAACTGAAAGTTATCTGCTGTAAAGCCACCGGTGATGCGATCTTGAAGATCTTGTTCTATCGTACCGCGCAAAAAATTACTTTCGCGTTTTAGGCGTTCATTATCGGACAACGGACCGAGCACTTGGCCCAAGACTTCTTGTTTATCACTCATTAGTACACATCTCTCTGGTAACGTTTGGCTTTACGTAAATCATTAATATAGGTTTCAGCCTCTTCACGGCTCAATTTACCTTGTTGCTCAGCGACAGAAATAAAGGCTTCATGGACGTCTTTCGCCATGCGGTTGGCATCGCCACACACATACAAGTACGCCCCCTCTTGAAGCCACTGCCAAACGTGTTCGGCTTGCTCCAAAATGCGCTGTTGCACGTAAACCTTTTCTGCTTGGTCACGGCTAAATGCCACGTCTAAGCGAGAAAGAACCCCTGATTTGAGATACTTTTGCCATTCCACTTGATACAAGAAATCTTGTGTAAAGGTACGATCACCAAAAATTAACCAGTTTTTGCCTTCTGCGTCGCGATTTTCACGCTCTTGAACAAAACTGCGAAACGGTGCAATCCCAGTACCAGGACCCACCATGATCACCGGAGTGTTATCATCTTCAGGCAGTTTGAAGTTGTTGTTATGCTCAATAAACACTTTCACTTCGTCACCCTCTTCAAGGCGACGGCTTAAAAAGCTAGACGCACCGCCAAGACGATGCTGTCCTTCGTGTTCATATTCAACCACACCGACGGTTAGGTGTACTTCTTCATCCACTTCCGCTTGGCTAGAAGCAATCGAATACAAGCGCGGAGTTAAACGTCGCAATAAACCAACCAATTGCTCTGGTGTTAATTGCGGCTTCACTTGTTTCAAAATGTCGACAATCTGAGTATTGGCGGCGTATTGACGCAACGCCTCTTTGTCTTCAACCAATTTAGCGAGCGCATCATCACCGGTCAGCTCTACCAATTTAGTAATAAACTGTGGATTCGCTGCGGTAATTTCATAGTGTTTAACTAGCGCGGTATGAATAGAAAGACTGTCACCATCGACGTCAATACTTTCAGCGCCCGAGAGCTGAACATTGGCTAGAATTTCTTTTGCCAGCTCATCACTGTTTTCAAACCAAACGCCTAATGCATCACCAGGCTGGTAATGTAGGCCAGAACCTTCAAGGTCAATTTCAATGTGACGAACATCTTTACCAGAGTCGCGACCAGTGATTTTTTGACTGGTCAATAGAGTCGCGGTAAAGGGGTTTTGCTTATTGTATTGCGAGGCGCCGTGAGACGCTTGGCCAACAGGGAGAGAAACCACTTGTGCCGCAGGCTCTTGAGCCAGCATGTCTTTGACTTTGGCTAGGGCAGATTCGCTCCATTGCGCCGCGGACTCATCGTAATCTACATCACAATCAATACGCTCAATAAAGGCCGTCGCGCCTTGCTTACTTAAGAAAGCATCAAAGTCTTTACCCGTTTGGCAGAAAAACTCATAACTTGAATCGCCAAGGCCGATGACACCGTATTGTAAATCAGGCAATTTAGGCGCTTTCTTTGACTGAAGAAATTCATGCAATTCAATAGCGTTATCTGGCGCTTCACCCTCACCATTGGTTGACGCAACAATGATCACATGCGTCTCTTTCGCTAGGTTTTTACCTTTGTAATCGCTTGCGTCATACAAAGAGACTGCGATTCCCATTGAGGCGGCTTGTTGCTCAAGAGATTCAGCCACCCCTTTGGCGTTCCCCGTTTGAGAGGCGTAAATGATGGTCAGCTTACCAGCGGGTTTAGCCGCGGCGGCTGGCGCAGGTGCGACCGCACCAGACTGCTGGCCCTGGCTCAACCCCCAGAAGTAACCACTCACCCAAGCCATTTGTTGCGGAGAGAGTTCACTCATTGTTTGTTGCAGCAGGCCAAGCTGCTGATCGTTTAATGGGCTCGCCAGTGCAGCGCCCCCATTAGCATTGCTCGTATTTGTTGAGATTTTATTTTGAGAAGACATGGTCTCGACATCCCTATTCATTGCGTGCGAATAGAGTAACCATTTCCGGAAATAACAAGAAAGAATAGATGTGAATGTTTTATAACTTTTTGGAAGTAACCAGGGTCAATGGCTTACAAGGACTCAATACGAACTTGCTGAAAACCAATGGCGAGGGCATTTTTAGAGGCTTCATCGAGATCGTCGTAAAGGCACTCCACACCGAGATGGTCGGTCAATAAAATAAAACCGCCTTTGATATGGCGAAATTCTATCACCCAATTACCTTCACGGACCGAAGGTTCGATCACCGCCTCAGTCAATTGATGGTCGCGATACAAGTGCTGTAATTCCGTGATAGTCATAATCCATTCTCTTATCGGCCTATCCATCATTAACTATGGACAAAAAACCGCCAACAAACGAGAAAAAATGACTTATATATAAAATTAATATTAGAAAGGGAAATAAAATAACACTTATGTATAACCTGCCTTGCCGTGTTTGCCAGTTTTTTGCTTAAGTAAGGCGTCCATAACTGAGAAACCGCGTTGTTAAAAGGCCAGTTGCGCCCCAACAAACCAACCATCTAAATCAATACTGGCGTCATCTGGGAGTGTATTTTGTGTCCCTGAAAACGATAACTCAAGATCTCGATATCCCCCTTTTAGCGTCACATTGACCCCTTGGTAGGGGAAGTGATATTGAAGGCCGTATTGAGTATCGTATTGTTTAACACCGCCTTGCCCACCAATCACAGCTTTGCCAAACAAATCCCAACCATAAAAAGCCCAAGGCAGAGGGACGCTGATGTCCATAAAGCCATTGAAAAACTGTTCTTCAAAGGTACCTTGTTGAGTCTCATCGGCATTGAT
This sequence comes from Vibrio sp. HB236076, assembly GCF_040957575.1. Taxonomy (NCBI): domain Bacteria; kingdom Pseudomonadati; phylum Pseudomonadota; class Gammaproteobacteria; order Vibrionales; family Vibrionaceae; genus Vibrio; species Vibrio sp. HB236076. The sequence goes on along the minus strand of NZ_CP162601.1, from coordinate 406,237 downwards.
ATAGAGACCATCTTTGAGCTTGGTCCAGGTAAGCCCGAGATCGAGTTGCCAGGCGTATTGATTGACCAAAGGGTAATACAAGCTGACGTCGTATTTATCAAATTGACTGTGAAAGGTATCGAGTTGTGAATACTCAAAACCCAGGTTAGGCCAGTAAATAAAACCCGTCTCAAAGGCAAAGCCCAAAGACGGCACTTGTTTGGTCGTGCGTAAAACGCCATCGACATTGCTATCAGCCCACCAAGAATTGGCCGCGACTTTCACCGTGTAAAAAGAATAGTTCGGAGTCATGCCCAGTGGTCTTGCAACCGCCCGATTCGCCACTGTGGTGATCGCGATTACCCCCGCACCAATAGCGAAATACTTGGCAAAGCCAGTCATGGTTTTACGCATTATATTTGTTCCTATCGAGTCAATTTTTGCACCAAAGCGACGAGCAATGCAATGCCGATTAGCCAAGGTAACCACTTGATGACTAAGCCTAACATGCCGAAAATCATCATCACGACAAATCCGATAAAAATCGCTAAAAATACGCTTGCCATTGTGACGCCGGTCAAAATTAGAATCGCAGCAAAAGCCAATAAAAAAATCAATTCCATCGTGTTTCTCCACCTTAAATTCCATCGCCAACCCATTCAGAGCTGGCGATTACCTAACATTGTGCTAAAAAAATGGGATGGAAGACAAGGTTGTGCAATCGAATCAATAAACGATGTATGACTATACACCTAATTCGCTGGGAATTTTAGCTAAAGCGTCTTCTAACACTTCAAGACCGGCACCAGGCTTGTGAGCATTTTCGCTAATGTGTCGGCGCCATTGGCGAGCTCCCGGCATACTTTGGAAAATACCCAGCATATGACGCGTGATGTGATTTAAATAACTGCCTTTGCTCAATTGCTCTTCTATATACGGGAACATGGCTAAGACTGCCTCAGAGCGCTTCACAACTGGCTTTTCACTGCCAAACAACACTTGGTCAACGTCACTCAGTAAATAGGGCGATTGGTAAGCCTCTCGGCCAATCATGACGCCATCTAAGTGTTCTAGATGCGCTTTGGCTTCTGCAAGTGATTTAATCCCCCCATTGATGGCCATCGTCAAATGGGGAAAGTCGCGTTTTAATTGGTACACTCTTGGGTAGTCGAGTGGTGGAATATCGCGATTTTCTTTCGGGCTAAGGCCACTTAACCATGCTTTTCGCGCATGGATAGTAAATTGCTCACAACCGCCTTTTTCAGAGACCATGCCGACAAAATCGGTTAGGAATTGATAGGAGTCTTGTTCATCAATACCGATACGTGTTTTTACCGTAACCGGAATATCAACGACTTGCTTCATGGCATCAACACACTCTGCCACAAGCTGAGGCTCTGCCATCAGACAAGCGCCAAAACGACCATTTTGAACCCGATCCGATGGGCAACCCACATTGAGGTTAATTTCGTTGTAACCGCGTTGCTCAGCGAGTTTGGCGCAGTGAGCGAGTTCTTGAGGATTTGAGCCGCCGAGCTGTAAGGCGACCGGTTGTTCTTCTTCACTGTAAAGCAAAAAGTCGTGTTTACCATGGATAATGGCACCAGTGGTTACCATTTCTGTATACAGTAGTGCCTCTTGGCTCAGTAAGCGATGAAAGTAACGGCAGTGTCGATCCGTCCAATCGAGCATGGGTGCAACAGAGAAGCGCTGCATAGGATAGGTGCTTGTTTTATCTGGATTAGACACTGATTTACCTCAATTGAACTTCTGTTAAAAGTGATACGATAAAAAACAAAACGAATTATACACACACCGACAAACAGATTTAAGCCCAAAGCCAGTCTTTCTATTAGAGAGAATCGAGATTCCCCCCTCACACCCATACCATCTACGAACCACCTACACTCCCAATATCAAACCTTGTTCACATTTAACTGCACAAAATACCCTGTCGTCACACCCACTTGGATTCCCATTGCTATACTTGATCAAGCTAGGGACAAGAATAATTCATAATGAATGCAAACCAACATCAACTGATAAACCAGATCATGACCACTGAGGTCATCGACAGCGGATTGTTAACGCAATCAGCAGAACTTATCGTCGGTAGCTTACTATCGGGGCTAAATATACATCGAGCCGGCCTTTGGCTCTATAACAGCGAACGACGAGAGGACTTAGCGGCGACCCTAGTTATCGACCAACATCACAACCTCCGCGATACCAGTACCGTGTTAAAACGCCTGAATTTTCCAAATTACTTTGATGCTCTCGACAAAGAAGTTGTTATTGTTGCCAACGACACCTTTAGCGACCCGATAACCAGCGAGTTCACCGTCGGCTACTTAGACGTGTTAAACATCACCTCAATGCTTGATGCCCCGATCCGCATCAATGGTAAGACCGTCGGTGTCGTGTGCTGTGAAAACATTGGCCCAATAAAAACCTGGACGAATGATGAGATATTATTTGCCACATTGCTCGCAGATCAGTTTGGACGTGCTCTAGCGGCACATGAAAAAATACTTCAATACCAGGAACTTGAAAATACATCCAAAGCATTAAGCCGACAAACTGCCCACCTTAAAGCCCTGCACCACAGTCTGGATCACTTCAGTTTGATCGCTAACTTTGATGACCATGGCACGATTACAGAGATCAACGGCAACTACTTGGCCCTGTCTAAATTTGACAAACCACAGCTGATCGGCGCCTCGTTCTCAATTTTTGAGCCAGAACTCATCGACTGTCCTTCTTTAACACCGATGTGGGAAACCTTGCATCAAGATAAGATCTGGCAAGGCATCATGAAACAAAAAGACAAAGAAAAACAAACTTTTTGGCTCAATGCGACGGTCTCACCGGTTAAGAATCATTATGGAAAAACAGAGGGTTACATTGGTTTTTTCCACGACATTACCCATGAAATAGAAATGGAGAACCAACTGTATCAAGCCGAAAAAATGGCGCAAATGGGCAGCTTCAGTTACGACTTCCATCATCAAGAATGGCGAGTATCGCAAAATTTTCACAATATTTTCCAACACGATGCGCATTTGTCATTTAACTGGGATTCATTAAACCAGACTTTATCCCATGCCAACTTACACACCTTACACCAACACTTTGATCAACTGGCCGGTCAACAACCCGGTTCAAAAAGCCAATGCATATTGCAACAACAAGATCATTGGTTTCAATTTATTTTTCAGCGTCACAAACAGTCGATTATCGGTAGTTGTCAGGACATTACCCAGCAAACGCTGCAACAGTTAACGCTAGACAATATTATTTTGCTGCAAAATACGATATTTGATTCGGCCAACGCCACCATTATTGCCACGAACCAAGAAGGGGTAATCACCCACTTTAATAAAACAGCCGAAAGTCTCTTGCAATATAAAGCCGATGACGTCATCAATCAAAAGACGCCTTGCCAATTTCACCTAACACATGAAATTCGCCAAAATGCTCATTCCCCCCTGCCAAATGACTTCTTTAATCTCGTCGAAAAGGCCGATATGGAGGGGGCTGAAGAAAAGGAATATCACTACCTCACCAAAAATGGACAAACGATTCCCATGTCTTTGTCTATCACTGCGATTAAAAATGATGCACATCAATTGCTTGGCTATCTTTTCATTGGTCGAGATCTCAGAGCACAAAAAGCCGTGGAGCGCGATTCCGAGAGGTTGCGCTCCATTATGGAAACCGCCGGTGATATTGCCGCCTTTTCTGGGTTTTCCTATGAGGTCAAAAGCGGCGCTTTACACCTCACCCACGATGGCTTTAAGCAACTCATCACCCAGCGAAGCGGTCAACAAACAATCACAGTTGATGACGCACTGCCCTGTTTACAGGTAAGCGAAAGAAGCAAAGTACTCAATGCCTTAGAGAAGGCGGTCCATCAGCATACGAACTTTGATGTCAAAGTTTCTGTACGACAGCCTAACCCACACCAGGTTCAATGGCTGAGAATTGTCGGGCGCACCAGAGCTGAGGATCAAAAAGTCTCGTCAATTATTGGTTTTATTCAAGACATCAGCAAACAAAGCCAACTGGAATCAAAACTCTCCAAACAAGCCTACACCGATGAACTCACGCAACTGGCCAATCGACGCTGGCTTATTGATTACTTAAACGAGACTTGGCAGCATCATTTTGTAAAACAAACTCATCCCTCTATCATCTTGATGGATATTGACCACTTTAAAAAAGTAAACGACCGATGGGGACACGATGCCGGTGATCAAGCACTTAAGCATCTTGCCAACACCATTACCCCTTACCTACCTGAACACTGTCTCTTTGGTCGTTTTGGTGGCGAAGAGTTTATGATCGTACTAAATCACTGTGGTGAAAGCGATGCGACCAAGTTAGCAGAACGCATTCGACAAGCCATAGAACAGAAGAATGTTATTTACAATGCGCCGTTGCAACATGATCCCATTGCGATTCCACTCACCCTCAGCCTAGGGATCAGTAGCTTAGAGAACAAAACCATTCAAACACTCAAAGAGTGGTTGAACACCGCCGATGAAGCCCTGTACAAGGCCAAAGCGTCGGGGAGAAATCAAGTCATTGTTTATCAAAAACAACACTCCTCACTCAATAAACGCTATGGCAATTAAATGAAGCACAACACGACATTGAACTGACTACACGCCCTAACGACTACAGATAAAGCCACTTATCGACGTCATCAATTTGCTCTGGAGATAAAAATCGCTTGGCATAAGCCAAATGAATATCTTCGCGTAACATCAAGGAAAACACATCCTCGTCTAACTGCTTACTCTTGACCATAAAACTCAATATTTGTACCGCTTCACTTAAGGTTTTGGCTTTTTTGTACGGGCGATCGGCGGCGGTTAAGGCTTCAAAAACATCAGCCACCGCCAAGATCCGTGTTTCAATCGACAATGACTCCTTGGTCAATTGTTTTGGGTATCCCGTCCCGATCAAGGTTTCATGATGACCGCCGGCTATTTCTGGAACGCGTTGCAGCTCCGCAGGTAAAGGCAGCGCTTCGAGCATGTTAATGGTTGAAACAATATGCTCATTGATGCGATATCGATCTTCTTCGGTTAGGGTCCCTCGTTCAATGCACAAATTATACAACTCTCCCAAATTGGCTTGATACTCGGGAATGGGCATTTTTATTTCTTTATCTACTCTTTCGCTTGGATGAGTTGACCAGGTAAAAAGATGCTCAGGTTTATCGGCTAGAAGCGGTTCCACACAAGGTAAAGTCGCTTGCGGAAAAGACGCTAATCGCTGTACTTCTAACGGCGATAAACCCAAACGGTCGTCAAAATAGCGCACCCAAGTTTGTTGACCTATCATGTTGAGACGTTGAATATCTTCGCCCGACATGCCTTCCGAGCCGATATTGCACTGCGCGATAAAGGCAAAGTCCTCTTGCAGTTTTTGCTCTCGGCGGGCGAGGTTGACTTTGGCGACTTCGCTATCTACCCCTTGGTCAAGCGCTTGGTAATAGCTTAACTTGGCATCGCGTAACATGACTTCAAAACGCATGCGAACCAAATGAATACGATTGGTAATCGCCTCGAGTTTCGTCCCTTTATCAACGATGTGCTCCGGCGTAGTGACCTTACCGCAATCGTGTAGCCAAGCTGCAATTTCAAACTCGCGTTTTACCTTCTCATCTTCAAAACTAAATGTTTCAAACGCTGGATAGTGATCGTCACTTGCTTTTTCGGCCAGCATCATCGCTAAAATGGGGACGCGTTTGCAATGACCTCCGGTGTAAGGCGATTTTTCATCAATGGCTTGAGCGATGAGCTTAATAAAAGAATCCAATAGCGCTTGTTGATTCGACTCATGCTCTTGGATAGCAGCACACATCTCCAGAGTGGATTCCGATAATTCACGTATTTCACTAATGCGAGTGTTAACCGGCCTCACTTGATCAAATTTACGCATTTGAATATTGCGGCTTTGCTTTGCTAATGCTTTCACGGGCCTGGCAATATAACGAGTGCTATAAGAAACCATGGGAATCAACACCAACAGCACCGCAAACGTGATTGCTAAAGAGGTGTACACTTTTTCCATTTCATCGGCAAACAAGTCATCTGACGGGACGATAAAAGCCAAATACTCTTGCTCACTTGTGCGACCTTGGTTTTCGATATAGATGCTGTAAGTGCCATCCCTCTCATTCACTTGATAGAGTGTATATTGATGGGCTTTAAGCGATTTTGCCCTCTCCAGTAATGAATCAAATGGCAAGTGACCAGCCATGATACGCTGTTTAATCGTGGAATTGGGTTCTTGCCAATTGAGCCAACGCTCTGCCATTGCCTCCTTTTCCCGCTGAGACAAAGCGTCAATGGCCAGGTTTAGGTAAGGAATTAAGGCTTGCTTGTTACGTTGGACATAAAATGACAACCCAACTTTTGGCAATGCGGTCAACTGTGTTTGCCGATACACACTCGCTTGTGAACGGCTGTGGATCTGATGCTCCATCACAGCAACAATATCAATCACCACATCAGCTTGACCTTTTTCTAGCACGCGGTAAGCATCCTGCCCCGACGATACCTCAACAATGTCGGAGTTCGGCCATTGCTGTCGAGCCCACTCAGTGGAGCGCAGTACATTGGCGACGGCAATCTTTTGTCCATTAAGGGATGAAAGCGTCTGGTATTGCTGCCTACCTTTGCGATACACCCCGACATCAAGCCAAACATAAGGCTTACTTTGCCAACGATTCCCCACTTGGGACACTTGGGTACTCACATCAATACCCGATGAACGTTCAATCCACCGTTTAGCTTTTGAGTCATGCCCATTATTAAATTTGATCGGCAAGGTCAATTTACTGGCCAAGCGCTTAAACATATCCACCGCATAACCATTTGGCAGCCCACTCACTTGGTAATCCAGCGGCTGCCAGTCGAGGTGATTAGAAACATTGATGGTTCCTAGCGCCTCTATGTCTTGGACTTGCTCTGCACTCAAGGTTAAGGGCTGTGTGGGATAAGTACTTTGTCTTTTCGTGCGTTTTAATGAGTTTGCACTGATCTGACCTTGTTGATTGAAAATTAAAGCGACTTCATTGTTAAATTGATTGTGTTTGTCGAGGTAGCCCGATAGCGCACTGATGGAAATATCCATACCAACGACATTGCGACTGCCCTCAATGCGCTTGGCATAAGTCATCCCATTCAGCTGTAAGTCGTAAAATAAGTAAGGTTTGGTTTTAATTATCTGGTCGGTTTTGTAGGCGCCTTGATACCAAGGACGAAGCGTCGCACGATAAGAGCTTGGCTGTTCATCGTGCGAAAGCAAATTAAAGTCCGCATCTAAAAACGCATTTTCTCTGATCCGCTGCCCATGGTGTTCAAAGATACAAACGACTAACCAACGCGTCTTTTCACTCACTTGATAACGCGTCCTCAACGTCGGGTCGTGTTCCAAGTTGACCATTTGAAATAAATCGCCATTACCGTAACCCACGTACAGACTGTAGATGTGGGCATTTTTTTCCATCATTTTCGCCAGTAACTGACTGACCTCGTGCTCATCATTGCGATTGTCATCATCATGGCTATCGAGGTGAATACGTCGCACTTCGGGAAACTGTGCAATCAGATCAACCAAGGTTCGGTTGCGATGATCAAAATCATCGAGCCAATCGTTGGCAGATTGAGCGCTATTGTTAAACAAGGTGATCGCTGACTGCTTGGCATTTTCTTGCCCGAAATAATATTGCAGCGAGAGAGAGATGATGATGGAAAAGCTGGTCACCAAAAGAAAAAGCGTGGTAACTGTTAAGCGAATGCTGAGCTTCACATTCCAAAACCGTTTAAGCATTAATGAGTATCGTCCTATTTTTATTCTTTTATAACAATAGTCTACTAATGGCACAAATCAAGCTTGTGACCTAGAATTAATCCCGAGAAAAGACGCCGGTGATTAAACACATTACCAACGAATCTATGCTTAAAAAACAGCGACTCACGTTGACTAAGACTCCCCCAAGCGGAAAACGCGACGCTCTGCGTCTTTAACTAATGTGACAAAGGCTTCAAAATGCTGACCATCTAAATCAACGGCAAAGGGGTACGTCGCATCTTCAATGCTTGTATTATGCGCTGCCACTTGACGTGGCGCATCGAGGTGAAAAATGGCGCTGACTGTGCCACTTCGCACATCAACCGGAAGGCAATAGCTCATGGCACCAAAGCGAATGTGCGCAGTGTGTAATTGCATGCCGATTTCGGTCGCCGAAAACTGAACTTGAATTTTCACTTCGCAGCCTAAGCCGTGGTGCCAAATTTGTTCAACGCTAATTTGGTTGAGGTGTAATTGATGACTGCAATTGAGATAAGGTGCCAACCACATCCCTTTGAGATAGAGAGATTTGTATTGGTTAGGTTCACATTCATCTGTTACTGGCACCTTTTGTTGAGGTTCACGTTGACTGTCTATCTCATGATCCCCAAACCAAACGTCTTCATCGTCGGGCTCAACAAACAAAATTTCCAGCCGGTTATTCCCCAAGTGTAGTGCTTGGTAAATTTCTTTTCTGACTTCAGGCACCCCTACCGGGTAATCAAATAATGCCATACCGTTTAAACGCACTTCTACTGGGTAATCAATGCCACCCAAAACGAGCTCAACGGAAGAAAAACGCGTCAATAGCGCTTCGTCGACGGTAAAGTCACGACTCAGATACCACTCACATTGCTCGAGTTGCTGCGCAGTGACGGTTTCTGGCAAGACATTCACAAAGGTATTGGGAAAATCCACCTCCACTCTGGGCATAACCGTGTCGCCTATCGCCTCTAATTGCCATGAGGTGGCCAGAGAATACTGCATTGCCTTTACTGCCTTTATTGGTTACACGTGATCACATTAAAGCGATTATGCCAATTCACCGACATAAAAAAAGCCAAGTGGATCACTTGGCTTTCAATTTGTGCGGGTGACAACCAGAATCATTACTCGTCTTCGTCGAGATCCTCGTCGTCGTACAAGGCATCTTCACCTTCGTAGTAGGTTCCCCACCCATCGTAGATGATGTCGTATTTTTCAGCCAGATGGATCAACTTTTCAACTTGCTGATCGATCACTTCTGGATCTAATTTCGACTCCATGGTCGCATCACAACAAAGCAGCTTGTTGCCGTCTTCGTCTTCAGTTTCTTCCGCTTCGAGTACTTCAAACCCCATTTTAAACGCTTCTACTACGGCTTTTTCTAGACGTTCAAAGTCTTCTGCAAAAAGATGATGTTCGATTTCATACAGAGAATCGGGTTCGCTGCCGTCCTCAAGTAAGGCTGCGATGATTTCGCGAGTCTCTTCTTTTTGAATTTCAATAAGGGCTTCAACGGATAGATATTCATCTTCTTGAGACATGGGCTCAACTCCAAAATGATCAAGGTGGGAAGAAAAAAATACGACAGCGAATATGGCATGATTCACAGAAAAATACCACCTGAACAATGCGAGGATCTTCGTTTTCAGTTTGATTCCTGCCAAGAAGAGCGCGACATCGCCCCTATTTTGCTATCTTGTGAAGATCAAAAATGATCACTGTGTCCACACTCTGCCGAAATCACCAAAGATTTCCATCAAATAATAAAATAATTATTCACAAAATGAGCATTTATATGTTTAACTAGACACAGAAGATTAATAAGGATTTTACTATGGCTTTTAATTTGCGTAACCGCCACTTTCTAAAGTTACTCGACTTTAGTGCAAAAGAAATACAATTTTTACTCGATTTGGCCGCCGAGCTAAAACGAGCGAAGTACGCCGGATCCGAGCAACCCAAGTTAAAGGGAAAAAACATTGCTTTGATCTTTGAAAAAACCTCGACTCGTACGCGCTGCGCCTTTGAAGTTGCCGCGTTTGATCAAGGCGCTCAGGTGACATACCTAGGCCCAAGTGGATCGCAAATCGGTCATAAAGAATCGATGAAAGACACCGCTCGAGTACTGGGTCGGATGTACGATGGGATCGAGTACCGCGGTTATGGACAAGACATTGTTGAAACCCTCGCAGAATATGCCGGTGTCCCCGTATGGAACGGCCTGACTGATGAGTTTCACCCGACCCAAATCTTGGCAGATTTTTTAACCATGCTCGAACACGGCCAAGGCAAACCACTCAACCAGATTAGCTTTGCTTACTTAGGTGATGCTCGCAATAACATGGGCAACTCTTTGATGGTCGGCGCCGCCAAAATGGGCATGGATATTCGCCTCGTTGCGCCAAAAGCGTTTTGGCCAGAAGAAAACTTAGTTGCCGAGTGCCAAGCGATAGCAGAACAAAGCGGCGCCAACATCACCCTCACTGAAGATATCGAGCAAGGTGTCTCTGGATGTGACTTCCTCTATACTGATGTTTGGGTCTCTATGGGCGAAGATGAAGCCGCTTGGGACGAGCGCGTCGCTTTGATGAAGCCGTATCAGATTAACCAAAATGTCATCGAACTCACTGGTAATCCGCAAGTGAAATTTATGCACTGTTTACCCGCTTTTCACAATGATGAAACCACCCTTGGTAAAGAAGTCGCTGAGAAATACGGCATGAAAGGCTTAGAAGTCACTGAAGAAGTGTTTGAATCAAAACACTCCATTGTGTTTGATGAAGCCGAAAACCGCATGCACACCATTAAGGCCGTGATGGTGGCAACGCTGGCGTAAATCCCCCTATGACGACAGGAGACAGTGAAACACAGTGTGGGGTAGTAAGACACACTAACAAGATCGTTGCGCTCCAAGTGGCAAGGGAAACACAGTGCTTAAGCGAACCGGACTATTTCAAACTGCCCTACACGGCTTTAAGTGAAGCGGACTCTTGAACTGTGTTAAACGGACATACATTCCTTGCACCCCCTACTTACCTAGGGCACACTAACTCGGTCACATAAACAAAACGGAAGAAACACAACAATGACAAAAGTACTACACACCGACGCCGCACCAGCGGCCATTGGCCCTTATGTACAAGGCGTCGACTTAGGTAACATGGTCATGACCTCTGGCCAAATTCCTGTCAACCCAGAGACCGGTGATGTGCCAGCGGATATACAAGCTCAAGCGCGCCAATCTCTTGAAAATGTAAAAGCCGTTGTTGCCGCCTCAGGATTAGAAGTCAAAGACATTGTCAAAATGACGGTCTTTGTCAAAGACCTCAATGATTTTGCTGCTGTCAACCAAGTGTACGGTGAATTCTTTGACGAGCACCAAGTTGCGAATTATCCGGCTCGCTCTTGTGTCGAAGTCGCGCGTTTGCCTAAAGATGTTGGCATTGAGATTGAAGCGATCGCAATCCGCAGTTAATTGCCTGAGTTCAATCGCTTGACCAAGCTAAAAAGCCGCCTCATTGTCGATATCAATGAGGCGGCTTTTGTTTAAATTATGACCGAGCTTTTACTCGCTAAGACAACCAACTAATAACTCAAATCACGACGCTTAGCGAGATGCTTATTGTATCCCTTGCGCTTGATTGCGTTCTTTTACTTCGCTGTCTAGTTGCTCGAGCTTCTCTTTCATTAAATCACGGCAGTGGGTCGCCAATTTGCGAACCTCTTCTTTGCTGTAATCTTGTGTTTCCACCACTGGCAACATTTCAACAATAATGTGGCCATTATTCCAACGGTTGAGCTTCAAATGACCGGTTGAACTACACACAATAGGCGCAATGGGAACCTCTGCACCAATGGCGGCATGAAAAGCACCGGTTTTAAACGGCAATAAACCGCGACCACGAGAACGCGTCCCCTCCGGGAACATCCAAACCGACACATCGCTTTCTTTTATGCTTTTTACCACTTGATCAATCGTGCCTTTCGCTTTGGCTTTATTGGCACGATCAATCAAAATATTGCCTGTTAACCAATAGATTTGCCCAAACAAAGGCAACCAGGCCAAACTCTTTTTACCCACCGTGACGACTTTGGGCGTGACGGCAGCAGAGACGGTAACCATATCCCAGTTGCTCTGATGGTTCGCAATATAAACGTGTTGACCGCGCTGGTAGGCATTTTCAGGTAAACGCAGTTCTAACTTAATGCCAAATACCGGGGCGAGGAACTTAGAAAACAAACGGCCAATGGTAAACACGTGTTTCGGGTTACGCGGGCTTAACAAACAATAACCACAGCCGAATACAAACATCAACAGTGAAAAAATAAACACGGCAATTAGTCTTACCAATGCAATCATGTGTGACTCCAAATAAAGGGTTCAATCAAAGAAAAAAGTCGAAACCCGCAGATTTCGACCTTGATTCTGATATTTTAATCGTCAACGTAGGCTAACTCAATCGCTCGATGTTCGCCCCAAGGGCAGTGAGTTTATTCTCAATTTTTTCGTAGCCTCGGTCGATGTGATAAATGCGATCGACCACCGTTTCGCCTTTGGCAATACAACCCGCGATAACCAAGCTTGCCGAGGCGCGTAAATCTGTCGCCATCACCGGCGCACCACTCAAGCGTTCAACATCACCACAAATGACCGTATTGCCTTCAACTTTGGCTTTTGCGCCCATACGAATTAACTCTGGGACGTGCATGAAGCGGTTCTCAAAAATCGTTTCAGTGATCACGCCGCCACCTTTGGCCATCATGTTGAGCAAAGTAAACTGCGCTTGCATATCGGTTGGGAAACCTGGATGCGGCGCGGTGCGAATATTCACGGCTTTCAGCTCGCGTCCAGTCATATCTAAGCTGATCCAATCGTCACCACTGTCAATCGCAGCGCCGGCTTCTTCTAACTTAGCCAACACGGCTTCAAGCAGATGCGCAGACGTGTTCCGGCAGACAATTTTGCCCCCAGACACGGCAGCAGCGACCAAGAAAGTTCCCGTTTCAATACGGTCGGCCACGACACGGTGACGTCCACCACCTAAACGTTCAACCCCTTCAATGGTGATAGTATCGGTACCGGCACCAGAGATTTTCGCCCCCATCTGGCTTAAAAAGGCAGCAGTATCAACAATTTCTGGCTCGCGAGCCGCATTGTCGAGTACGGTGGTACCTTCGGCCAATGTTGCCGCACACATGATGGTAATCGTCGCGCCAACACTGACTTTGTCCATGACAATATGAGCGCCTTTCAGACGGCCATCGACTTCTGCTTTTACATAGCCTTCTTCTAGTGTGATCGTCGCACCGAGTTGTTCAAGACCCGAGATATGTAAATCAACAGGACGTGCACCAATGGTACAGCCGCCTGGCAAAGAAACTTGGCCACGACCAAAACGCGCGACCAAAGGACCCAACGCCCAAATAGACGCACGCATGGTTTTCACCAAGTCGTAAGGTGCACAAAATTGATCGATGCAACTAGGATCAACATGGACACTGCCATTGCGCTCAACTTTAGCACCGAGTTTGCGCAATAGTGCCATGGTGGAATCAATGTCGCGCAAATGAGGTACATTATCGACCTGAACCGGCTCTTCGGCCAAAATAGAAGCAAACAAAATCGGCAGTGCCGCATTTTTTGCCCCAGAAATATTGACTTCACCCGAAAGTGGTTGGTCAGAGCCAATGACTCGAAACTTATCCATTGCCTTCACCCTTTTATTAAAGCGACATCAATTTTTTATCGCGAGCCCATTCTTCAGGGGTATAGGCTTTAATTGATACCGCGTGAATGTCGTTGCGCGCAATTTGCTCGGTCAATGGGCCGTAGATCATTTGTTGTTTCTTCACTCGGCTCATGCCATCGAAACAATTATCGACCGCAATGACTTCAAAATGGCTGCCTTCACCTTTGACATGCAATTCTTCTAATTGCAGTGCGGCTTCTAGGATGGCTTTAACTTCTGTGCTTTCCACTTTTTACCTCTAATTCTGTTGAATATGTTCAGCAGTCACGCCATCGGCATTGCTCAACTCAAGCAATGTCTTTAGTTGTGGCGGTATAAAGCTGAACATTATATGACACTTTTGCTGTTTTGCATGCTTTATTACGTGAATCAACAACGCCATTGCTGCAGAGTCGACGCGTGTCACGGCTTTTAACGAACACTGAACCGTGCCGGCCGCAAAGGGCTGAGCTTGTAAATCACGCCAAAGCGATGGCACATGCTCTCGGTCTAAGTGACCACTGAGCAACAAAACATCATCGCCTTGCCATTGAAATTGCGCGTCATCGCTCATGATTTGTCACCAAAAGTGATCGGCTGCTTCGCCAAAGACTCAAGCTCTTTAGCGACATTGACAATGCCTTCCTGACGAATTTTTCCTTCCCACTCTGAGCGTTTACTCGACAGCAAACTGATGCCCTCAGCAACCATATCATAAGCTTGCCACTCATCCGTTTTGCTGTCCTTGCGCAATTGGAAAGCGAGATTAATATCAGGCTGCGGCGCATCAACAATACTGACCTTAACCGTGGTGATACGCTGATCCGCATCAAGGCTTGGGGCAGGCCCGAACTTAATTTCTTGATCTTGGTACTCTGTCAGGACCTGAGCATACGACGTCACTAAATATTCGCGAAAGGCTTTGATGAAGGTATAAACATCTTCACGCTCAGCGCCGCGCAGGTTTTTACCAAGCAGTTTCAGTGCCGCGTATTGGTAATTAACATAAGGCATCAACTCCTCGTTAACGACCGTTTTAAGGTAGTTGGGATCTTGCTTAATTTTACCTTGTTCGTTCTTCAAGCGCTTAAACGTATGATCCGCGACTTGCTTCATCATCGCGTAAGGATCCGTTTTGTCGATCTGGCTAGTATCGGCGTGGGCGGTATTGCCTAGCAAACATGCCGCGCCAATCATCACAGTGGCTAAAGAAGCCCAAATTCGCTTTAACATTAGATTGTCCTCACATTATTAACATCGCAATGGCCCAAGGCACCATGGCACTGCGCCTATTTTGTTTGTTACTGCTCACTTTTTAAGATCAGACTGATTGACTGGCTCTCTATTCGTTTGAATCTTTGTCACCCGAACCACCGGTGCGGTATAAGAATTGGCCGATGAGATCTTCAAGTACCAAGGCAGACTTAGTATCTTCTATCGTTGTGCCATCGGTTAGCAATTCGCTTTCATCACCAAAGACAAAACCGGGTACCAAGCCAATGTACTGTTCACCGATCAACCCTGAGGTCAAAATTTTCACACTTGAGTTGGCCGGAAATTCATTGTATTGACTGTCAATCGCCATCACGACTTTGGGCGATTGTGTTTTTGGATCCAGTGAGATCTGTTCGACTCGTCCGACAACCACACCGCCCACTTTCACAGGAGCCCTGACTTTTAAATTGCCAATATTGTCAAATTTAGCCTGTACTTGATAAGTATCACCGCGACCAATTCCCTTCACGTCAGCGACTTGAAAAATCATGACCAAGATTGCGCAAACCCCGGCAAGAACAAAAGCGCCGACCCATAATTCAATTTTTTTCGTTTGTTGCATGATTTAATTCCCAAACATAAGTGCGGTTAACACGAAATCTAATCCCAGTACCGCTAAAGAAGCATGAACCACGGTACGCGTGGTTGCTCGACTGATCCCTTCTGACGTTGGGATCGCATCATAACCATTGAATAACGCTATCCAAGTCACCGTGATAGCAAACACAAAACATTTGATCAAACTGTTGACGATATCGTGCGACAAGGTCACCGAAGATTGCATCGCCGCCCAGAAGCTGCCACTGTCGATGCCTTTCCACTCAACACCGACTAACTGACCACCCCAAATGCCAACCGCCATAAAAATCATCGCCAATAACGGCATTGAGATAATTCCTGCCCAAAGACGAGGCGCGATGACGCGTTTCACCGGGTCAATCGCCATCATTTCAAGACTCGAGAGCTGCTCGGTCGCCTTCATAAGACCGATTTCGGCGGTCAACGCCGACCCCGCTCGACCGGCAAACAGCAACGCCGTTACCACAGGCCCAAGCTCTCGCAACAGCGACAATGCCACCATTTGCCCTAAGCTGCCTTCTGCGCCATAGTCAACCAAGATGACATACCCTTGCAGGCTCAATACCATACCAATAAACAAGCCAGAAACGACAATAATAGCCAATGACTGGACACCAACATGATAGAGTTGACGGATCAAAAGCGGGGCATTTTTAATCGGCTGTGGGCGGCTCATGACAGCATGAGACAAAAGTAAACTGGCTTTGCCCCAAGACTGACACAGCGCTAATGTGCGTTGGCCAATTTTTTGTAATTGAGAAGTGATCATATCCATCATAGTTGTAAATCCTGTGCCATTGCGTTGGCCGGGTATTGAAATGGCACAGGACCGTCAGCATCACCGCAAAGAAACTGCTGTACCCGAGGATCACTGTGCTCGCGCAACTCTTGTGGGGTACCGTGAGCGATGATTTTACCGCCAGCAAGAATGTAAGCAAAGTCGGCAATGCTCATGACTTCAGGCACATCGTGCGACACCACAATCGAGGTCATCCCCAAAGCTTGGTTAAGCTGGCCTATTAAGGTTACCAGCACCCCCATGGTGATTGGGTCCTGACCAACAAAAGGTTCATCGTACATGACAAGATCAGGATCAAGAGCAATCGCACGAGCAAGGGCAGCACGCCTTGCCATCCCACCGGACAGCTCACTGGGCATCAACTGCGCAGCACCGCGAAGACCGACGGCTTCAAGTTTCAGCAACACCAAAGTGCGAATCATTTCTTCATCAAGCTCTGTGTGCTCGCGGAGCGGAAAAGCCACATTGTCAAACACCGTCATATCGGTAAATAGCGCACCGGATTGAAAGAGCATGCTCATTTTTTTACGCACTTGATATAACTTTTGACGAGAAAGTGTGGGAATATTGTCACCATCGAAGTCTATCGTGCCGCTTTCCGGCGCGATCTGACCGCCAATCAAACGCAACAGAGTCGTTTTACCGATTCCCGATGGGCCCATAATGGCGGTGACTTTACCCTGAGGTACACAAAGGTCAATATCATCAAAGATCTTTCTCTCTCCGCGTGAGAACGTCAAACCCTTAATGGTCACGAGGTCATGTGTCGACATGGTTTTCCTTCTTGTATGCCTACGGCATTGTCATCAATAGACAGAATCAATGAAAGTGACATCATAAGCAGTCTATTTACAAATTAAAAGCACTGTTCAATTAATTGACCCGAGCCCGACAAGAAAATTCCCTCTTGTTTACTTTTCTATTGATAACATCACCACTTTGTTCACATCACAGCAAACGCCGCCCAAAGCCAATAACAATGAGCCATCCAAGTTAGCTAAGCTCAGAGTCCACGACTTTGATACCCCATTCACCGACGGAACAAGGGTCTAATACAAGGTAAAAAATTCATTTCTATTTACTAATTTCTTTACACTTTAACTTCCATTTTGCATGGCAAACGTTCAAAATTGTCGGCTCATTGTCACCATCCACCAATTTATTAGGGATTGTCATGCTTGCAGCCATTGCGCTACTTATTCTTGGTCTTGTTCTTCTCGTATGGAGTGCGGATAAACTGGTCTTTGGCTCTGCCGCCATTGCCCGAAACTTCGGCGTTCCTCCTTTAATTATCGGTATGACAATTATTGCGATGGGATCGTCTGCACCAGAAATGATGGTCTCAGCCACCGCGGCACTCGATGGCCACACCGATACTGCGGTCGGCAATGTCTTGGGCTCAAACATTGCAAATATTGCGTTAATTCTCGGCATCACTGCAATGGTCAAACCCTTGGCAATTAGCTCAGGTGTTTTGCGCCGCGAAATTCCTTTAATGCTCGGCGTTACTGTGATTGCCGGCTTAATTTTGTGGGATGATTACCTCGGTTTCTACGAAGGGGCGTTGTTATTCGTCCTCTTTGTCCTCTTTTTGGCGGTTATGTTAATCATCACTCGCAAAGCGAAAAATGGTGAGCCAGATAACTTCGTCAATGACCAAGAATCGGAAGTACCCGATGGTGTGTCCAACGGCAAAGCGGCGCTGTGGTTAATCGTCGGCCTAGTACTTTTACCGATTTCTGCCAGTTTACTCGTCGATAACGCGGTATTTATCGCGCGCTACTTTGGCATGAGTGATTTAGTGATTGGTTTAACCATCATTGCCATTGGCACCAGCTTACCTGAATTAGCCGCTTCACTGGCAGGGGTACTCAAAGGCGAAGATGACATGGCAGTCGGAAATATCATTGGCTCGAACGTCTTTAACATTTTGGCCGTCATGGGTATTCCAGGTTTGTTGCACCCCTCTTTCATCAGTGAATTGGCCATGAATCGAGATTTTTGGGTCGTATTAGGACTATCACTCCTGCTCGCGGTCATGGCTTTGGGTAAATCACGCAGCATTAACCGTATTGAAGGCACTGTTTTACTCTTGTGCTTTGTGGTCTATGAAGGCTATTTATTTATGAATATGTCGGCGTAAGCGGAGGTTTTTATGGCGACAAGCTTTGATTATTGCGCCGCAGCGAAGCGAGTACTCGCAATTGAAATCGCTGGATTAGAAGGACTTTCACCCTATTTTAACCAAGACTTTGATAAAGTCTGTCAACGCTTAATCCATCACCGCGGTAAAGTCGTGGTGATGGGAATGGGGAAATCAGGGCACATCGGCAAAAAATTAGCGGCGACGTTTGCCAGTACAGGGACATCATCGTTTTTTGTCCACCCTGGTGAAGCGGCACACGGTGATTTAGGCATGATCGATCGCGGCGATATCGTTCTGGCGATTTCCAACTCAGGTGAGTCCGGTGAAATTTTGAGTCTCTATCCTGTACTCAAACGGCGCGCGATTGAAATTATCGCGATGACCGGAAACCCGCAATCGAATATGGCAACGTTGGCTGAATATCATTTGCAAGCCACGGTTGCCGAAGAAGCGTGCCCTTTGGGTCTTGCGCCGACATCAAGCACGACTGCAACCTTGGTGATGGGGGATGCCTTGGCCATCGCGCTATTACAAGCGCGTGGTTTTACCAAAGAAGACTTTGCCCTCTCTCACCCCGGTGGTGCGTTGGGGAGAAAATTGCTGCTCAAGTTGTCTGACATTATGCACAGTGGCGAACGCCTACCCCAAGTCAGCCCACAGGCATTGATTCGCGACGCGCTGCTGGAAATTTCGCGCAAGGGACTGGGAATGACCGCAATTGTCGACCAAGACCAACACCTTCTCGGCATTTTTACCGATGGTGATTTGCGCCGTATTCTTGACAAACGGGTCGATATTCACAGCACCGCGATTGGCGAAGTCATGACCCCAAAACCGACGACCTGCTCTCCAGACAAATTGGCGGTAGAAGGGCTTAACATTATGCAGAACAAAAAAATTAACGGCTTATTGCTATGTGAACAAGGCCGCTTGGTCGGCGCACTCAATATGCACGATTTGCTCAAAGCAGGAGTGATGTAATGACGCACAGTGTCGAAACCTTATACGGCCCGGTAAACCCTGATCTCTTCGCCGTCGCCCGTGATCTAAAACTGCTCATTTGCGATGTGGATGGCGTATTTTCTGACGGATTGATCTATATGGGTAATCAAGGTGAAGAACTCAAGACGTTTCATACCCGCGATGGCTACGGCGTCAAGGCGTTAATGAATGCAGGAGTCAAAGTGGCAATTATCACTGGGCGCCGCTCGCAGATCGTCAGCTCGCGAATGAAAGCGCTTGGCATAGAACTTATCTATCAAGGCCAAGATGACAAACTCACCGCGTATGCCGATATTTGCCTTCAGCTTGAGATTGCCCCTGAGCACACTGGCTATATCGGGGATGACCTGATTGATTGGCCCGTAATGGATAAAGTTGCCTTAAAAGTTTGCGTTGCTGACGGTCATCCGTTGTTGCGTCAACGCGCCAATTACGTCACTCAAATTCGCGGCGGTCATGGCGCGGTACGCGAAGTGTGTGACTTGATACTCCAAGCCCGTGGCGAGCTCGAAATGCACAAAGGGTTGAGCATATGACACTCAGCCGTCCGGTGATTATTTTTTTGGTGTTCATCGCGTCATGGTCAGCGTATTACCTAATGGATCGGCATCAAGATCAAGCTTTACAAGTCGACCCAGATACCGAGCTGCCCATGTTTAGCGGTGAGAGCCTAAACAATATCAGCTACAATCAAGAGGGTGAGCGCAGTTATGCCATCTCCTCGAGCCACCTTGATCACTACGCAGAAAGCGGTGATACCATTTTTGACGCGCCGAGCTTATCCGTCTATCGCGACGGAAAAACCATTGAATGGACCGTCACCGCCAAGCGCGCCGTGTTAGATGAAGAGCACGTGTTAACGCTCTATGATAATGTGCAGTTAAAAAATTTGCTGCCAGGAGCCAGTTTTGACACGTTAAAAACCCAATCAATTGAAATTGATTTAACCAGTAAAGATTTTCATGCCGATCATGAAGTCACCCTCTACGGACCACAGTTCAATACGACGAGTGGCGCGATGAAAGGAAACTTCAAAGATAACCAAGCAACACTTTACAATAAAGTACAAGGTCACTATGAAACCATTAATCCTTAGTATTTTGGCGTTGATTTTCACCGCCCCCGCTGCCCTAGCATTAGAAACAGATACCGCACAGCCGGTCTACATTGACTCTGACAGTCAACAGCTCGACATGAAGAGCAACAAGGTGACGTTTGTTGGCAATGTGTCACTCAAACAAGGCAGTATCAATATTACCGCAGATACCCTGAGCGTCACTCGTGACGAGCAAGGCCAAGACATCAAAATGATCCAAGCCACGGGAAAACCGGCCAAGTTTTCTCAGTTACTCGACGATGGCCGTACCATTAAAGGTCAAGCCAATGATCTTCAGTACATGCTGTCCACCGATCAATTAACCATGACAGGGAAAGCGCAATTGGCTCAAGATGGCAACTTGATCCAAGGCTCTAGTATCAAATACCAAATTGCCCAACAAAAACTCATGGCCGATGGCTCAGAACAAGAGCGCGTCACAACGGTATTGCAACCCAGTCAAATAAAGAGTAAGTAATCATGGCCACTCTCAGCGCAAAAAATCTCGCCAAGAGTTACAAAAAGCGAAAAGTTGTCACTGACGTCAGCTTAGAAGTGCAATCTGGACAAATAGTCGGTCTGCTTGGCCCAAACGGGGCGGGTAAAACCACGTCTTTCTACATGATTGTTGGCTTGGTTCCCCGCGATGAAGGCTCCATTAAGATTGACGATCAGGACATCAGTATTTTACCCATGCACAGCCGATCTCGACTCGGTATTGGGTATTTACCACAAGAAGCCTCGATCTTTCGCAAATTATCCGTTGAAGACAACATCATGGCTGTGTTACAGACCCGTAATGAATTGTCTCGTGAGCAACGCCAAGACCGACTCGAAGACCTACTCGAAGAATTTCACATCACTCACATTCGAAAAAGTGCCGGTATGGCGCTGTCGGGTGGAGAACGTCGTCGCGTTGAAATTGCTCGAGCTTTAGCCGCCAATCCACAGTTTATTTTGCTCGACGAACCGTTTGCCGGTGTCGACCCAATCTCAGTCATCGATATCAAAAAAATCATCGAGCACCTAAGAGATCGTGGACTTGGAGTCTTGATCACCGATCACAACGTGCGAGAAACACTTGATGTGTGTGAAAAAGCGTATATTGTCAGTAAAGGGCACTTAATTGCCGAAGGAACACCTGACGACGTCCTCAATAATCAAGAGGTCAAAAAAGTCTACTTAGGCGAGCAGTTTAAGCTTTAAAGCACAGCTTCTACGCCGCGCCAGTGATAAATCATTTCGTCACTGGCCATTTCCGTCTATGATAGACTGAACTATCAGTCACTTTGTGTATCCATTCACCAGCAGACTGATATAAAATCAAGGAAGAAGAGTGACAAGAAAATCATTGATACGTCATACTGTTTGATGATGACGAGCGAAATGGTTGCCAAGCCTTATGGTAACAATCCTATGGTGGCCATTTTTCTACAATGTTTCTCATAATTAATCGCTCCAAAAAAGGTAAGACAGACGGGATGAAACCTTCACTACAGCTCAAATTTGGTCAGCAGTTGGCCATGACGCCACAACTACAACAAGCCATTCGTTTGTTGCAGCTTTCTACGCTCGATTTACAACAAGAAATTCAAGAAGCGCTCGACTCTAACCCTTTGCTTGAAGTGGAAGAAAGTCAATCGGAAGACGTCAACAGCAGTGAAGACAGCAAGCGCAATGACCAAGACGAATCACGCCAAGACGACAGCGCGGAGTTAGATATCGCCGACAGCTCCGCTCAAATCGAAAAATCAGAACTGAGCAACGAATTAGAAATCGACACCACTTGGGACGATGTTTACAGCGCCAATACGGGCAATACCGGAATCGCCGTAGACGATGACATGCCCGTCTACCAAGGGGAAACCACGGAAAGTCTCTATGACTATTTGATGTGGCAACTCGATTTAACCCCTTTTAGCGAAACCGACCGTACGATAGCCCTCGCCATCATCGATGCCGTTGATCATTACGGTTACCTCACACTGAGCCCAGAAGAAATTTTAGACAGCTTTGACAGTGATGAAATCGAACTTGATGAAATTGAAGCCGTTCGCAAACGCATCCAGCGCTTTGATCCCCTCGGTGTCGCCTCGGTCAATTTGCAAGATTGCCTATTGCTACAGCTATCAACGTTTCCTGAAAACACACCTTGGCTCACACAAGCGCGACAAGTATTGACTCATCACATTGATCAATTAGGCAATCGCGACTACAAATTAATTATGAAAGAGACCAAGCTCAAAGAAGAAGACTTGCGTCAAATTCTCTCTTTGATTCAACAGCTTGATCCAAGACCAGGCAGTAAGATAACGCCGGATGAAACCGAGTATGTCATTCCCGATGTCTCTGTCTACAAACACAATGGAAAATGGACAGTGTCGATCAACCCCGACAGTGTGCCCAAGTTAAAGGTCAACCAGCAATACGCGAGTATGAGTAAAGGCAACAGCGCCGATAGCCAATACATTCGCAGTAATATGCAAGAAGCGAAATGGTTGATCAAAAGTTTAGAAAGCCGCAATGAGACCTTACTCAA
The DNA here is from genome assembly GCF_040957575.1 of Vibrio sp. HB236076. Lineage (NCBI taxonomy): Bacteria > Pseudomonadati > Pseudomonadota > Gammaproteobacteria > Vibrionales > Vibrionaceae > Vibrio > Vibrio sp. HB236076. The sequence goes on along the minus strand of NZ_CP162601.1, from coordinate 383,239 downwards.
AGTTGCTCGTTGTATTGTCGAGCATCAATACGACTTTTTTGAGTATGGAGAAGAAGCAATGAAGCCCATGGTTCTCAATGACGTGGCGCTAACGGTCGATATGCACGAATCGACAATTTCTCGTGTTACGACCCAAAAGTTTATGCATACCCCTAGGGGTATTTTTGAGTTGAAGTATTTCTTTTCTAGCCATGTGAGTACGGACAACGGCGGTGAGTGTTCATCAACCGCCATCCGAGCGCTAATCAAGAAACTCGTGGCCGCGGAAAACACTGCTAAGCCATTGAGTGATAGTAAGATTGCGACTTTACTGGCCGAGCAAGGCATCAAGGTTGCGCGCCGTACCATAGCCAAGTACCGCGAATCCTTGGGTATTGCTCCGTCTAGTCAGCGCAAACGCCTACTGTAACTAAGCCGAAAGAAGGACTGTCTATGCAAATTAACATCCAAGGACATCACGTTGACCTGACCGATTCAATGCAAGACTATGTAAACTCGAAATTTGAGAAGCTAGAGCGTTTTTTTGAACAAATAAACAACGTTCAGGTGGTATTGAAGGTTGAAAAAATTCATCAGATAGCGGAAGCTACGCTTCACGTAAATCAGGGTGAAATTCACGCATCAGCCGACAGTGATAACATGTATGCTGCCATCGACTCTCTCGTGGATAAACTGGTTAGACAGTTAAACAAGCACAAAGAAAAGCTAAATAGCCATTAAGTTATGCAATTAAGTCAAATTTTATCATTGGACTGCACAAAAAGTGCCGTCCAATGCTCAAGCAAAAAACGCGCCCTTGAAATCATCAGCCAGATTGTTGCTGAGCACACTGGTGAAGAGAGCAATGCGCTGTTTGAATCGATGCTAAACCGAGAAAAAGTAGGCAGCACAGGTATTGGTAATGGCATTGCCATTCCACATGCAAGGTTGCCTTTTGATGCTAATCACGCCATTGGTGTGTTTATCCAATGCCAAGAGCCGATAGAATTTGATGCGATTGACAACCGTCCTGTCGACCTTTTATTTGCTTTGTTGGTGCCAGAAGCACAATGCCAAGAGCACTTAAAAACCTTAGCAACGATGGCAGAAAAACTGTCCGATAAAAATGTCCTAAAATCACTGCGCAAGGCGGAATCTGATCAAGCGCTTTACGACATCATGGTTAATCAAACCCAATAACAGAGGCCACCATACTAATGAGACTCGTATTAGTCAGCGGACACTCCGGAGCAGGAAAAAGTGTGGCATTACGGGTCTTAGAAGACCTAGGGTTCTATTGTGTCGATAATTTACCGGTCGACCTGCTGAACGCCTTTGTACAGTCCGTCGATAAACGCACTAAAAATGTTGCCGTGAGCATCGACATTCGCAACCTTCCCGCCAATATCGATGAGTTGACCGACACACTCGGCCAACTCAAAACGGTGCACGATGTCACGCTACTTTTTCTCGATGCCGATAAATCAGCGCTGATCAAACGCTACAGCGAAACTCGTCGTATTCACCCATTGACCATCAGTAAGCTTGCTCCCTCACTAGAGCAAGCCATCGATCTCGAAAAGCATATTCTGACCCACTTAAAAGCCGAAGCGGATTTATTGATCGACAGCAGTAAAACCTCTATTCACGATTTGAGTGAAACCGTTCGTCGCCGTATTGAAGGACGCGAGCGCCGCGATCTGGTGATGGTATTTGAATCTTTTGGCTTCAAATACGGCCTGCCCAGTGATGCCGATTATGTTTTCGATGTGCGTTTTTTACCCAACCCGCATTGGCAACCAGAATTGCGCCCAATGACAGGGCTAGACGTGCCAATTAAAGACTTTTTAGAAAGTCATCCTGAGGTCACACAACTCAAATTGCAGTTACAACAATTTTTTGAAAGTTGGCTGCCGATGCTAGAAAAAAACAATCGCAGCTATCTAACCATTGCGATTGGCTGTACAGGTGGCAAACACCGCTCTGTTTATCTAACACAGCAGCTTGGTGAACACTTTTCCAGCCTCGGACATCAAGTCCATATTCGCCATACATCATTGGAACAACACAAGGAGGGTTAGTGTCCATTTCTCGAGAAGTACTGATACAAAATCGTTTGGGTTTGCACGCCCGCGCAGCCGTAAAGTTGGTAGAACTTGCGCAAAGCTTTGATGCCGAAATTACGATTGAGAATCAAGATAACACCACGGCAACGGCCGACAGTGTCATGGGGCTGCTGATGCTTCAATCGGCCCAAGGCCAACGAATCACCATTACCGCAAGCGGGCCAGAAGCGGAACCCGCGTTAAACGCAGTCACCTTATTAGTAGAAGATAAGTTTGAGGAAGGCGAGTAAAATCTTGGCTAATTTTTGTTAAATCACATTCTTATTGCCATAATTTTAAGTTATTATTCAATCTATTGTAGCCTTTCGAGAATTAGGGGGAATTAATGGCAGAGCAATTTGAGTTTGATCAAGCTCACCAAGCCCTCCAAGACATCACCACTTCATTAGACAATGGTCGTTTTGTTCATGTCCGTCGCCAGCTTCAAGATATGGAGCCGGAAGATATTGCTCACCTTTTAGAAGCGGCTCCTCGTAAAAGCCGTGACGTCCTTTGGCAATTAACCGACCCGGAATACTACGGCGAAATCCTCGATGAATTGAGTGAAGATGTCAAAGACAACCTGGTGTCCAAAATGGCGCCAGAAGCCTTGGCCGAAGCCACCGAAGGTATGGACACCGATGATGTCGCCTATGTCTTGCGAAGCTTGCCTGAAGATGTATCTCGTGAAGTTTTGGCACAAATGGACGCGGTTGACCGTTTGCGTATCGAAACGGCCCTTTCCTATCCAGAAGACAGTGCCGGTGGCTTAATGAACACGGATGTCGTCACGATTCGTGGCGATGTCGATGTCGATGTCGTTCTGCGATATTTGCGTATGAAGGGCGAATTACCTGACACAACCGATGCACTTTATGTTATCGACAGTGACAACATTTTGTTAGGGGTGGTTGCCGTCACCCATTTGCTCACCAGTCAAGCCGATGTCAAAGTCAGCGAAATAATGACCTCAGCCGATGAAGCCATTTTGGTGGAGACCAGTGCCAGTGATGTGGCCAGCCTCTTCGAACGACGCAACTGGGTCTCTGCCCCGGTCGTGGATGAAAACCAATTACTGCTTGGCCGAGTGACCATCGATGATGTGGTGGATGTGATCCGCGAGGACGCTGAACACTCCATGATGAGCTTAGCCGGTATGGACGACGAAGAAGATACCTTCGCACCGGTAATAAAATCGACTCGCAAGCGCTCTATTTGGCTCGGTGCCAACGTTTTAGCGGCTCTTGCCGCTTCTTCTGTCTCCAATTTATTTGAAGATACGCTCGAACAAATGGCTGCCATTGCCGTTTTGATGACGATTGTTCCTTCGATGGGCGGTGTCGCGGGTAACCAAACCATTGCCCTGGTGATACGCGGTTTGGCCTTAGGCCACATCGGGGATGCGAACCGCAGAGAATTACTGCGTAAAGAAGCCGCTATCGGTATTTTAAATGGCATACTGTGGGCGTGTATCATTGGCGGTATTGTTGTGGTTTGGAAAGGCAGTTGGCTATTAGGTGGCATTATCGCAGCCGCGATGATGACCAACTTGATCATGGCTGGTATTGCAGGGGTAACGATCCCTGTGGTGTTGAAGAAACTGAACATTGATCCAGCCCTCGCCGGTAGTATGGCGCTGACAACCGTCACCGATGTGGTGGGGCTGACGACCTTCCTCGGCCTTGCGACTTTGTTTTTGTCCTAATAGACCAGTAGAAATCAAGTATAAGACAGTGTAGCACCGTGTTCCGCTGTCTTATCTTTTCGTATGCTGTGTTAACCGAAGCGAACTGCCATACGCTGCCTCAAACTGTCACACACTTCACACAAAAATCTCGGTAACAAACAACACAATTACGTATACTATCCAGTAATAATAAGAATATCATCTTAAGCACAAGTAAGAGATACCCTTTGCTGGACAAAAAATCCCCCTACTCTCTGCATGCCTGTTCAACAGAAACAGAAAACCGTGTCATGACTGGAAATGTCAAAGATACGCCCACTGCTGTGATGGTGCTACACCGTCATAGTCTTGATATTGGCTTGAGTATGCTCTTTATCAGCCTAGTCATCGTGATTGAGTATTATTCCTGGTCTTACTTACCTACCTCGCCCATTTACGCCATGATCTATTCGCTGGCCGCTGTGGGCTCTGTCGGTGTATTGCTATTAGCAAGTGGTAAGAGACTCAAAGCGATTGAACGCCTTTCTCTACAACGCTTTTATTCATTGTGCTTTCCCATTGTCTTAGTCACACTCAGCCACTTTCCATTTGAGCTCAATTACAACCCACTCAAGGCGTTATTCAATCTCTTCCCGCCGTTCTTGTTTGAACGACTGCCAGGAGTGGTTCACACGATTAACCACTGGTTTTCCTACCCTTGGCTGACCAATATGGTCTCGGTGACTCGGTATGTTCTTACCCTTATGTCTCAGTACCTGCCATTTTATCTAGGTGGTGCACTGTTTGTTTTTGTGTGTTATCACTTACTGACCGCCGGTTTTCGTTTACTTCACCGCACCGCAGTCAGTGCGACCACTCTACAATGGTTATTTAAGTACGGGTTCCTTTTATTGTTTAGTATAAACTTTGCTTCTTACACCGATAAGATGGTCATTCAATCTGACTGGCTCGCTTTGTTACTATCGATCGCAAAAGAGTGGTTTATGATTATTTTCCCACTCGCGAGAGGGATTTAAGGCAAGGCAGTGAAACACCGTTTAAGACAGTGGCCCAGAAAAGACAACGAGACACTAAAAAAACAGTGGGGCATTATCTTGAACTTCTTTCATGACAAAAAACGTTCTTAGCTGTCGCACGCTTGGCAGAGCGAGTAACTGCTCACTATGCAAATGGTTAAAATCCGCCATATCCGCCACTCTCACCTTCAAAAAATAATCAAAATCGCCAGCGACTAAGTAGCAATCCAAGATAAACGGCAAAGGTTTGATTGCCGATTCAAATAAGGCAAAACTTTCTTTTGTAGAACGATCGAGAACCACGCCCACGAGCACTAATGCGCCTAGGTCAACCTTTTTAGGATTGACTAACGCACGAACCTCTTCGATGTAGCCTTGCTCAAACAGCTGTTGAGTCCGGCGATGACAAGTGGCTGGGCTGACGTGTACTTTTTCAGCTAACTCGGCGTTGGTTAAACGCCCATCTTGTTGTAGATACTGTAAGATTTTCTTATCGACTTTGTCCATAAAGCGCGATCTTCTGGTCCTTTGATGAAAGTATCTTAGCGAAGTCGCTGGTAAAGTGAAATCAACGCGTATCATCAACGCAACTCACACCACACTTCTTCCTGTCACACGACTTGAAACCGCCTCTTAAGGGAAACGAGATGGCCTGTAAATAACACAGGCCAAATGTAAGTGCATACTGACCTTGAATACTTAGCCATTGCGATAAGTATAGCTGTAACCATTTAATGCCGGTGCGCCGCCCAAGTGGACATACAGCACTTTAGATCCCGCCGGGATATCTCCCCTTTTAATCAAATCAATCATGCCCTGCATTGACTTACCTTCGTAAACTGGGTCAGTCATCATGGCTTCGGTTTGCGCTGCCAAACGGATCGCCTCATTAGTTTCAGCGCTCGGCACCCCGTAAGCAGGGTAAGCGTAGTCTTCCTTAATGATAATTTCGTCGTCACGGATTTCACGGCCGAGTTCGACTAACTCTGCCGCATTATCGACAATGTTTCGCACTTGTGCTCGAGTTTGCTCTACCGTACCTGAAGCATCAATACCAATGACTCGATCCGCTCTCCCTTGATCGGCAAACCCGACAATCATCCCCCCCATCGTCGACCCAGTCACAACACAGACCACAATGTAATCGAAGGAAAAACCCAGCGCTTGTTCTTGTTTTTTTACTTCTTCGGCAAACGCGACATAACCAATCGCACCGTATTTATTGACCGAGGCACCCGCTGGAATACCATACGGCTTGCCTCCTTCAGCTTTAACTTCCGCCATGGCTTGTTCATATGAAGAGCGGATACCGATATCAAATCCATCGTCGACAACTCGGCTATCCGCCCCCATCAAACGGGTCATCAAAATATTTCCCACTCGGTCGTAAACCGCATCTTCGTGGGGGACCCAACTTTCTTGTACCAAACGGCATTTCATACCAATTTTGGCTGCCACTGCCGCAACCATGCGAGTGTGATTGGATTGTACACCGCCAATCGACACCAAGGTATCAGCACCAGAAGCTATCGCATCGGGTACAACGTATTCAAGTTTGCGCAATTTATTACCGCCTAGAGCCAAGCCTGAATTACAGTCTTCACGCTTGGCATAAATCTCGACCTCCCCTCCTAAGGCAGCACTCAAACGAGGTAAGTGCTCAATGGCAGTCTCACCGAAAGTTAATGGGTAGCGTTCAAATTTGTCTAAGTTCATCATTGATTCCTTTCATTGTATGGCCTCGAAGGACAGTTCGTTGTCCTTCAACAATGAAAAGAATACCGATAAATAAATGAAAGGTGCTTTCTAATTTAATCTATATTTGCAAAGTTAAATGATAAAAAACTGGAAAATTCACCACTTAACGATCATTTTTTTCATCATAATGAAAGATCTTATCACTTCAGATTGAGTTCAAATGGCAGAGTGGTCAGTGAGGCTCAGCCCATCCCATTACAGGGCAATCTAACGAGTTAAAACTCGATATCCTCCCTCAGCTTGCTGAGCTTTTGGTCTGGCTGGCCGCTTTGATAACCATAAAAATACCGGCACAAATACACAAGGTGCCAATCACCAACGTCGACGTTAAAGGTTCATTTAAAAATAACGTTGAAAAGACAAGCCCCGTCACTGGGACACCTAACATCGCCGTCGAGATAAAAGCCCCAGACAATAAACGACTGGCTCCATTAACGGCACAAAAGCAAAATGCCGTTGCCAAGGGGCCTAGGTATAAACAAATCATCCAAAAGCTCATACTGCCATCACCAGTAAAAGGCCCTTCAATCCAGTAAGAAATAAAGATGAGCGGTACCGTGGCCGTGAGCATTTGCCATGGTGCCAATTGGTAAGCACTCGCTTTTGATCGAGAGTGACGCAAGTGCAATATACATAAGCTCCAGCACAATGCCGCCACCAATAACAATCCATTAGCCAAGAGTTGGCTTTTATCCTGCCAGGCAAATGTCATTGGATTAAACATAATCACAACCCCAACAAGGCCAAAGAGAACCCCTTGTATTTGCGGTTTTGATAAACGCTCACGAAATAGAATCACCGACAAAGGGAGGACCCATAAACTGGTGGTGTAAGCGAGAATAGCAGAACGCCCTGCTTCGACTTGAGTCATTGCAACTGAGCCGAAAACGGTAAAAGTCATCATTTGAATCAGGCCAATACTCAAGATAAGAGGTATATCTTGCTTTTTAGGGCGATAAAGGGTTTTCGTTACCCACTGAAAAGCAAATAAAGTGGCACCACCTAGAGCAAATCGCATCATCGAAAACCAGAACGGAGTAATATGAGCCAGACCGGCTTTCATCACCGGCCAGTTTCCGCCCCAGATGACAACCCCAACCATCAAAATAATCAGCGCTTTTAGTTCAGGCCTAATACCAATAGCCTGGCCAAGCAGGGTTCGTTGTTGATAAATGGCTTTATTACTCATCACCGCTCTCTCCTTTCCTTGGAATGGTTATAGATTAACCAATTCCAACAAGAAAAAGTTTCTGAACTTCGATAGAAAACCACATCAAAAGCATATATATTTTCTTTAAATCAAGGATGATTAGGAAAATTTATATGGTCAAATTAGACAGAAAAGATATTTCCATTTTAAATCACTTACAAGAAAACGCCGATATCACCAATGCCCAACTGGCAGAAAAGGTCAATTTATCACCGACGCCTTGCTTTAACCGTGTTAAACGCCTGGAAGAAGCAGGCATTTTAAATGGCAAAGTGTCTTTAGTTGATGCCGACAAGTTAGGCTTGCACGTCAATGTCTTTATTCATATTCGTCTTAAACAACAAGATGAAGCCGCGTTGGCCATTTTTGAAAGTGAAGTCAGTGAGTGCGCTGAGGTGATGGAGTGTTATTTAATGACCGGAGAAGAAGATTATCTACTGCGAGTATTAGTACCTGATATTCGCGCTTTAGAGCGATTGATCCGTACCCGTTTAACTAAGATCCCAGGTGTGGCCAGCATTCGGTCTAGCTTTGCCTTGAAGCAGGTCAGTTATAAAACCGCCCTGCCTTTACCACAGAGCTCGTCGCCCCAACCCTGAAGTGATACAACTTACCTGTAACTCTCCCTGTTTTAGTGGCACTCTAAATTAGACTTTATGTCATTACGAGTTGCACCTTGAGTGGGCAAGATCACAAATTTATATCACAGAAAAAAAATTAATTTCTCTATACTCATATTTTTCTTAGACTTTTCTCAACCAAAGACAAATAAGAGATGAAGATGTCAATGAATAAAGTATGGCTTACTGGAGATGCAGTTGTAGATCTAATTGCTGACGGAGAAAAACATTACTTAAAATGCCCCGGTGGTGCACCAGCAAACGTTGCTGTAGCTATTGCTAGACTCTGTGGTAAGGCTATTTTTTTGGGTAAAATCGGGAACGATCCCATAGGAAGATTAATGAAAAAGACCCTAAAAGAAGAAAACGTCAATACCGAGTATCTTTACACATCTGAATATCACCGTACCTCTACTGTTATTGTCGACCTCGATGACCATGGAGAGCGCAGCTTTACTTTTATGGTCAAACCCAGTGCCGATCAATTTCTTTGCTCACAAGAAATCCCAGAGTTTTCTACAAATCAATGGCTACATGGTTGTTCAATCGCACTAGCACACGAACCTAGCCGCAGTGCGACTCTTTTAGCTATGGAAAAAATCAAACAAGTTCACGGTTATGTCAGCTTTGACCCCAATTTGCGACCTGAAGTTTGGAGCGATACGCAAGATCTAATACCAACTGTAATGCAGGCAATAGCTCTCGCCGATGTGGTCAAACTGTCTAAGGAGGAACTGCTTTACTTAACCAGTACGCAAACTTTAGACGATGCCTTATCAATCTTAGAGCCGATCAACATACCTTTGATTTTAATAACTCAAGCTGAACAAGGAACATTAGTTATTACCAACAAAACACGTTGGCAACAGCCCTCTATCAAGGTCACCCCGATTGATACAACGGGTGCGGGAGATGCCTTTGTCGGTGGTGTGTTGGCAAGGCTTAGCCAATCAAATAATTGGCAAACAACTTCTATTATCAGACAAGCTGTCCAGTGGGGAAATATCTGTGGCGCACTCGCAACGACAAAAAAAGGGGCAATGACTGCGTTACCAACAGCACAACAACTAAAAGAAAACCTCCTACAATTAAATGATTAAATTCATTTTCTCACCTTTTAATCTCATTTGATTACTAAATAAAAAAACGGCTTTTTTTCAAGTTCTAATCTGCCGACAAACTCTGACTTCGCCCTTGGAGTCAGAGCCTTACAACTTTTTGGCATTCTATTGTTTAACTTTCTCAGGGGGCCGTTTATGTACTCATCATATTTAATGATTGATCACAACTTTTAATCACATTTAGGCAATAAATGTGATCATTATTACGCTTTCAGACAACAATAATGGGAACGATACCATTTTGATGTTTTTATAGTCTCGACAACGCAACAATCACATTCATTTAATACGAATTTATAATAGTAATTTCCAAAATTATTTCGAATGTCTACTAGGGGGAACGTTTGCAAACCAAACCCACTAACAGACACGCTTGGAGTAATACTTATGAAACTTTGTGTTCTTGCTTTTTCTGTAGTATCAGTACTTTCACAAAACGTCTACGCTGATAACCAAGAGAAAAATTTAGAGGCAAGTTTAGAACAACGCATCTCCGTATTAGAACAAAAACTGGCCCAAACCTCGGTGACGTCTATTTCAAAAAATGAACTTGATTTCACTGGTTATGCCCGTTCGGGGTTATTAATTAACGACAATAGAAATGGTGCTGTCGGTACGGGGCCTTACATGACGGCCGCTGGCGTACTAGGAGCGCCTATCGGTCGACTTGGTGTTGAAGATGATACCTATGTTGAAGCAAACTTGATTCATACTCGTACTGCCGATAACGGTTCTCAAGCCATGTACAAAATCATGTTGGCGGATGGTCAAGAATCAAATAACGATTGGACTGGCGATAACTCAAACCTCAATGTTCGTCAGGCTTTTGTCGAGTTTAGTCATTTAAGTAGCTTTGATGGTGCTTTTGAAGACGCTGCGTTATGGGCAGGTAAACGCTTTGATCGAAACAATTTTGATATTCACTTCTTTGACTCAGATATTGTTTTTTTATCAGGTACCGGGGCCGGTATTTACGATATTAAAGTTGATGAGAATTGGACAACTAACTTATCAATCTACGGACGTGACTTCGGTACAATTAATAGCTCAGGTTCAGATATTGAGAATTATATTATGTCCTCCAATAACTATATTGGACCATGGCAAGTCATGCTTTCAGCCATGACTGCAGCCGATAACCAAGAGCGTGATACTAGCGGATCTTCATTGGCGGACAATGGGGTTCATGCACTATTTGCTTATCACAGCGATCACTTTTACGGTACTGATAAAGGTTTTTCCAAAACAGGCTTTACTCTAGGTTCTGGATTAGGTGCTGAATTAAAAGGGATTGGTTCTAACGGTAATTTAACGCAAGACGCTCAAGCTATAAGAGCGTTCACTTTCGGGGTTTATGAACACTCATATACGTGGCATTTTGCTCCCGCCTTAATGGCAGAATACAGTCAAGACCGCCTGAAGCAAGGGGATCAATATACATGGCTTTCTGCGAACCTAAGAGCACAAAATTTACTAAACGATAACTTTGCTATGGTCTACGAAGCGAGTTATCAATACATGAATCTAGATAACAGTACTGAATCAGCCAGTGGCAATTTCTACAAAGCTACTATTGCTCCTACCTTCAAACTCGATACTCAAGGTGGTTTCTTTGATCGCCCAGAGATCCGCTTTGCCGTCAGCTACGTTGATTGGAGTGATGAATTAGAAAATTACACCATTTCTAACAGCAGTTCGGCGATGGGCGAAGGGAGTAAGGTTCTGTTTGCATTACAGATGGAAACGTGGTTTTAAAATTGTCACAGACAGCTGTAATGCCTAAACATCATTATTTTAAGTTTACTGCTTTTTTGCCACACCTTGAGTGTGGCTTTTTCGTTGTAATCATAGAGAAAAAGAGTAAGCGCATCATGAATCCCGCGTTCTAATCATCCGCCTCAAATAATAAGATCAAATCTTCAACCACAAGAAGATTTGTCATAGTAAAACGACGCACCAACTAAGAATGGCAAACGCTATTCGAACAATATGAATCCAGCAAGCTATCGTAACGTCTATTCTGCGAGCGTAATGGGCTCGGCGTAAGTTCATGGATGCGAAGAAGCTTCAGGGTAAAGGTAAGTCAGGCAAAACAGACAATACGTCATACCAATCTGATTAAGTATGTGGTCAATAATAGCGCAGAGAAAAAGCTTGAGAACAAGGCAAGAAAAGACAATTAGTAGTTTTTCTACAAGTTATTTTCTTAACGATGTTATTGAGATTTTTAACCAACTAGGGTGACCAGCTATTTAGTTAGATTGGTATTAGCACAAATCCAAAAACTATACGGAATAAAATCCCGCTTAAAAGGTGCATCTTTCGAAACGCAGCAAGCAGAGTGCCAAACACACGCCAAGCCAATACTGGATGAGCTTTACGAATGGATGACGACTCAGAAAGTTGTTGAATCGAGCGCATTAGGGAAAGCGATAAAATACACGCTAGGGCCATGGTCTAAGCTCATTCGCTATATCGACGATGGTCATTTATCTATCGACTATAACCGTACTGAACGTGCAATCAAACCGCTGGTCACTAGCAGGAAGAATTGGCTTTTCTCGATCAATCCCAACGGCGCTGAATCGATCACAATGCTTTATAGTATTGTCGACACAGCGAAAGCTAACGGTCTTATCCTCTACGAGTACTTAGTTAAGTACATGAAAGAACTAGCAAAAACAAAGCCAGATATCGATGCACTACTGCCATGGAAGTTCAAACACTAGCAATGTCGCCCCGTGAGTTCATGGGGCACTTACATTAAATGGAGAATGAGCAGCCAGTAAGGGCCAGTACTGGGCTTTACAAGTTCCTCCTAACGTACAGAGACAAACATGACTCTCATTCACAAAAATACGTCCACTCATAACAAATTGCCCATGATTGATAAAGACCTCTAACGAGGATGTATCAGAAAAAATTCGTAAATGTATAGGCTGCCCATTCAACGCTAAACGGCGAATGGTGTCGGCTTCACCCATGATAGTCTTAGAACGATCAAAAACCAGTTCCTTAGTCTCTTCTTGATACATAAACTCCACTTTATATTGCCCGTAGCGTAACTCTATGGTTTGGCCGATTTGAAGCTCGACTTGCAATTCAAATTGGAGAGAATCAAGTGGAGTTGGTCGTTCATCCAAGACGAGTTGATTTAATGTCTGACGAAGATTCTCTAAAGACTTTAGTGGGTGTTGATATAAATGCTCACCCTGCCACTCCAACTCTCTCACGCAAGTTAACTGATGCATCCAACCATCTTCAGCAGAGGCTTGATCTATTTCATCAGGAACTCCCATCCAAGCAATCATAACTCGACGCCCATCGGGGAGTGCCAGCGTTTGCGGAGCATAAAAATCAAATCCATGATCTAACGTTTGTTCTTGTGATAACGTCGGTTGTTCCTTTGAGCCAGTAACGGTAAAAATGCGATTGTGATGTGGAGAGGTTATTTCAGGATACGCACCGTCTATTCCTTGAGGACCAATAATACAACGGGTTTGACCTTGCTGTATAAACCAATCTGGGCATTCCCACATATAACCAAAATTTCCTAGCTCTTGGCCAATAAATGTATCAAATTTCCAACTCAACAGATCCTTTGAAACATAACGCCCTAACCTTGCCTGCAAAGGCTGTGTATCGGTTTGTATACCTAAATACATTTCCCATCCGTGATTGGTTTTTACAATTTTAGGGTCTCGGCAATTCGCCGTGGCCCCCGGAGGTAAGTCATCGACTACTGGACCTAATTTGTTAAAATGAATCCCATCATCACTGACCGCGACACATTGTGTTGTTTGTCTATGACGTAACTCTCCAATACGGGTATTACCAGTGTAAAACAACCACAATTTCTCATCATGAACGATTGCATGACCAGAATAGACTCCATGGCTGTCATAATAATGTGAAGGCGCAAGTGCCAATGGATGCCAATACCAGTTGATAAGGTCATAACTTGTTAGGTGAGCCCATGCTTTTACACTATGATCGCAATAAAATGGATTCCACTGATAAAACAAGTGGTATTGCTCATTAAAATAAACAAAACCATTCGGGTCATTAATCAACCCCTGAGGAGGCGAGATATGCCAAAGTGGACGATATTTAGAGTGAACGGGTTCACAAACATCCTCTACTCGATAATGAAAGTTTTCTGAAATCTTATCGCCTAGATCATTCAATTGTTGTTTACTGAGATCAATCTCTGTTCTCGGTATATGACACCAATGCTCACCAAGATAATTTTTAACCCTATCCTGTAACTCAATAGGAACGTGATACAAAGAGAAAATCAGGTGTTGTTCAGTTTTTAATACCCGTTGGATATTGGTGTAGCCACCTAGCTTATTTATAAATTGATCGTTGTTGTTCATAATTAAAACCTTGAATGGGAACGTTCTCAAAATATAAAAAGACAGCCATAACTGCAAGATCTTTGGTAGATACACTCATTAAATGACAGCTAAGTTGTGATTAATTACACAATTTCTATTGACGAACATTGCTACGACAAACAAGTTTCTCTTATTACTGCTTGATAACTCAAAACCAGCTTACTCATTTCATTTCCTTGGCCATTGATACGTTCTAACAACATTTTTGCAGCATAATTACCTGCTTTTTCAAACTCATAGTTAAAAGTAGATAGGGCTGGAACACACACTTTCGATAATTCATCATTGCCCACTCCTAAGACCTTCACTTGCTCACCAACGCGAATATTAGCTTGTACCAATGCTTTAATCGCTCCAACGGCCAAACGATCTGTTGCACAAAAAACACCATCCACTTCATTAGATTTGTTTAATATTTCTTCCATACCTTGCTGTCCCGAATCGATAGAGAAGTCACTGTGAACATGACATAGCAAAGTAAGACCATATTCGTCTAACGCTCGTTTTAATCCTAAGCTACGCATACCATCCACTGCAACATCATCGGATTGAACTCCGATAAAGGCAACCTGTGAACAACCGGATTGGATCAAGCGACGACCAGCTTCATAGCCAACTCTCATATCATCATGGATCACGGAAGGTATATCCGAATAAGAACCGTCTTGACCAACCACCACGACTGGAGCATGAGACTTTTGGATAGCTTCAACCAAAAATTTATCTAAGTGGGTCGCGTATAAAATGATCCCCTCAACACGCTTTTGATTAAAAATTTGTATGTATTCGATTTCTTTTTGATGACTTTGGTGTGTATTCGCTAATAAAACATGCTTTCCCGCTTGTTCTATCGTAGCAGAAATTCCATCAATTCCCTGTGAAGTTGCGTGAGAAGAAACGCGAGGAACAATCACACCGATTAAGTTAGTTCGCTGTTGTTTCAAATCTTTTGCTACCTGATTAACCATGTAACCAACTTCTGAAATCGCCGCCTCTACTCTTTTTTTCGTCGAATCTTTCACTCCATTTTCATGATTAATCACTCGGGATACGGTCGATTTTGACACTCCCGCTAGTTTTGCCACATCGTGTAAACTCGCCATTCCTTTCCCTATTAGTTTTACGTACCCGATCTGGGTGATGTTCGTTACTTTATCAGTGCCTTTAAAAAAAATTAAGCTGTGATTCTACTCTTGTATTTTTAAACAACCAGAAATTTTAGCGATCATACTCACAAAAGTTATTTTCGTTCTTTGACCTGATAATAAATATTCTCAACAATGCCAATGCAAACGTTCCCAAAACTAAAACTTCAATAACAATGATGAACGGGGTATGTCATGAACTATCCGAAAACCGCTAAATCCCTTATAACCCTACTAGGCGGAAAAGAAAACATAAAAGCACTTGCACACTGTGCTACTCGACTGCGATTAGCGATCAAAGATGAGTCTTTAATTAATGAGAAAGGAATTGAAGACCTAGATGGAGTTAAAGGTCAATTTAAAGTGGCAGGCCAGTACCAAATTATTTTTGGCTCTGGAATCGTGAATCAAGTTTACGCTGAAATGGCCAAAGAAACAGGCTTGGTAGAAATGTCGACAAAAGATGTGGCTACTGCAGGAGCACAAAAACAGAACCCTGCTCAGCAATTAGTAAAAGGGCTTTCAGATATTTTTGTACCTATAATTCCAGCCATTGTGGCTGGTGGTCTCTTGATGGGCTTATTTAATTTATTAACTGCTCCTGGCCTCTTTCACGACACGCAATCTTTAATCGAAACGCATCCTGGTCTAGCTGATTTAGCCAGTATGATCAATACGTTTGCCAATGCTCCTTTTGTCTATTTACCTATACTCTTAGCCTTTTCAGCTACGAAAAAATTTGGCGGTAACCCTTTTCTAGGGGCTGCATTAGGGATGCTAATGGTCCACCCCGACTTGCTTAACGGCTGGGGCTTCGGCGGAGCAGCTATTGCAGGAGAAATCCCAACGTGGAACATTTTGGGACTGGAAATTCAGAAAGTGGGCTACCAAGGCTCAGTATTACCTGTTCTCGTTTCTGCGTTTATCCTAGCGAAAATTGAAATCAATTTACGCAAGATTATCCCTTCTGTATTAGATAACTTGCTCACCCCCATGTTTTCAATTTTATTAACAGGATTTATCACCTTTACTATCGTCGGTCCGTTTACTCGAGATCTTGGCTTTTTGTTGGGTGACGGCCTAAACTGGCTTTACGAATCTGCAGGTTTCATTGGTGGGGGTGTCTTTGGGTTACTTTACGCACCTTTTGTTATTACAGGTATGCATCATAGTTTTATTGCTATTGAAACCCAATTACTCGCTGACATTGCAGTTACTGCAGGTAGTTTTATTTTCCCAATAGCGGCTATGTCTAATGTAGCACAGGGCTCTGCGGCATTAGCCGTTGGCATCATAACCAAAGATACAAAACTAAAAGGAATTGCAATACCATCAGGTATTACTGCTCTATTGGGGATAACTGAACCTGCGATGTTTGGTGTCAATTTAAAACTGCGCTATCCTTTCCTTGCAGCAATTATTGGATCAGCATGTGCTAGTGCCTTTATTTCTCTATTCCACGTAAAGGCTTTAGCATTAGGAGCGGCAGGTATACCCGGTATTATTTCCATCACTCCATCGCAAATTAACATCTATATTGTAGGAATGTTAATCTCCTTTGTTGTCACATTTGGTTTAACGCTTGCTTTGGGAGTTCGTCAAGCAAGAAAGCAACCTCAAATAGCAACCGCTTAATCAAGTATTATTAGGAAGAGCAAGGAAAAGCTAATTCTGGCTGTAACGAAAAATTAATACTCCTTGCTCTTATAACAACTCTTTAATTAAGGCGATGTTTTCAGGTGCCTGCCAATCTTTTTCACCCACCAAGGTATGACGAATGACTCCTTCTCGGTCAATAACATAACTCATGGGTAAACCGCGAAGTTTTAACGATGTGAACGCCGTGCCTTTTTCATCGGTTAAGATGGGAAAAGTCAGCTTGGTATCGAGTTTGGGTAAAAACGCATTCACCATCTCGGCATTTTCACTGACGGCAATGGCAACCACTTCAAAGCCTTGACTCGACAACTGCGCTCTCAGGTGTTGCATCGACGGCATTTCACGCACACAAGGTGGACACCAGGTCGCCCAGAAGTTAAGCAACACCACTTGTCCTTTAAAATCCGTTAGCGCCACAGACTCCCCGGCCAGATTGGGGAAAGAAACCCCGCTAATGGAAACTGAATCTTCCGCTTTAGCTATTGAGCTAAAACATGCACTCAATAACAGGCTGATCAGTAGGAAACCTCGGCGAGGCCAAGTTGAGACGTTAAGCATAGAACCCCTCTCTGATGTTGGTTAGCTATACGCAGTAATAGCAGCGACAATGACAGAAAAACGGCTCATCCCCTTACTCTCATTGTCGGTATTACACGTCGCGCTAATGATTAGTGATGGTGGTGTTTTTTGGCATTGTGAGTGCGAGCATCAACCACTTCAAGTGCGACCTCTTGCTCTGTCCCATCGTCATACTCAAAGGTAATTTGCGTTTGCTCACCGGGTTTGATCCATTGATGCAGGGAAATAAACATCACGTGATAACCGTTCGGTGCCAAGTAAACTTTGTCACCGGCATCAATATCAATGTACTCGACTTGACGCATCACCATGCGATCGTTACTCATCGAATGAGAATGTAATTCGGTTTTTTTGGCAATCTCACTGCTCACGCCAATGATGCGAACATCGTGTTCAGAACGGTTATTGAGCGTCATGTAGGCAACGGTATTGTCTGAGCCAGGTACGTTCGCTTGTGCAATGGCGTTTTCAATCTCTAAGTGCGCTGCGTTGGCGGCAGTCGCAGCCATCATGCTAACCAGTGACAAACCAGCTAACCCTTTATACAAGGTTTTCATCGATATATTCCTATTCAATTCCACTATGGCGACGAGTTACTAAACAACCCGTGCCGTGATTGATACTGCTTAGTGTCGCATTTTTGGTTAAGCGCTCTTTGTGGCGTAGAAAAAAGCTATCATCGCTGAGCTTGCCAACGTATTTCCACTTTTTAAACACTTGCTCACGAACCTCTAAACAACTCTCAGGTAGCGCGAATGCCTCAATATAGGACACTTCACATTGGTTGTTTGCCAAAGGAGTGGCATTAAACTGAATGTGTGCATCACGGTCGTGATAAGAAATGATCCCGACGACAGTTAACGGATACTTATCGGCGTTACCTTTTGGCTGATCGACGTGTAAACGGTGACTTTTTTGACCGATAACCTCATCGGCGATGGTCATTAATTGACTCTGACACTGTTGTACTTCTAACTCATCAAGCACCTCTGCCATTTTAGTCTGTGCGAAGACCATTGGCGTTGTTGCCAATTGTGCAATCAAAGTTAAACCAAGAATTGCAGATTGTTTCTTTGCCATTATTTCACCTTATGGAAAGCGTCTTTGCTACTTTTTGTTAGACTGTCGATGAACCGACGAGCAAAAACGCTAGGAGGAAGTTATGCCATCATTGCAATACGTGCTTAAATTGGAGGCGTATATTCGCCCTTAATAATTTGCTGGATTCGAGCAGCGAGCTCGGTTGGCGTCGTACTGTGACTCATAGTAGTGAGTAAATCACCGGTTTGATCCACCATGTAGAAACGAGATGAGTGATCCACTGTGTATTCCAGAGCTGAGCCTTCTAAATCGACCAAATCAAAGAACACACCATAGTCTCGAGTTAGGTTATCGATCTCTTGCTCACTGCCAGTAACCGCAACCATGTCACCGCCATAATAACCGCTGAACGCATCAAGATCGTCCAATGAATCACGGGCTGGATCAACACTGATAAAAACAAACTGTACGTCTTGCTTTTCTTCATCGGACAGTTGAGCTAACGCTGAACGAAATACCGCAATAGAAGCAGGGCAAGCTTCCGTACAGTTAAGGAAACCAAAATACAAGACCCCGACTTTGCCTTCTATATCGGAAAGAGAAAATGGGCCTTGCTTCGTCTGTAGGGTAAATGGACCACCCAATTCATCAATCGGGCGGTGTTTTTCACCGAGTGGGACAGTGGAAAAGGTCGCGTACAACACCACAATACCGGCCGCTAAACCAAGTAAACCAAAAACAAACAAACGCGTCATTAAACGTTGGTTCACAACCACCTCCCCAACTACTGCGACAACATAGTGACGCTCATAGGCTGCATCGTCGCTGGCGTCACATAATCAATTGAAATTAAAACACTGAACACCGTGATTAATACCACGGAGAAGACAAACATCTTTCGTCCCCATACTTTTTGACTCTGGGTGTGGTAACCCACTTTGGTAATGTACAACCAGTAAAGACTCATAACACTGATGACGAGAGCGTAAAGGTTACCCGCGTAACCGCGTTCTGCCAGCATTAAGGCCGCCACAGCAAAAGCGATGATGTATACCATCATGTGGGTACGTGCGGCTTTAATGCCGCGTTGCACTGGCATCACTGGAATGTTCGCCGCTTTGTAGTCATCAAATCGGCAAATGGCAATGGCATAAGAATGCGGGATTTGCCAAAAACAAAACGTCAGCAATAAAATCACAGCACCTAAGTCAAACTCATTGCTGACACTGACGTAACCAATCACTGGTGGGCAAGCTCCAGATAAGCTGCCAATTAAAGTGCCGTGTACTGAGCTGCGTTTGTATTTCAGACTGTAGAAACCAACGTAGACCAGTAAACCGAGAGCGGCAAAACCAACCGCTAACCAATTGGTCGCGACAGCTAAAGCCGTAAAACCGAGTACGCCGCAAACCGTCCCCATCAACAAGGCAATACGCGCGTCAATACGACCTTGTGGCAAAGCGCGGTTACGAGTGCGCTCCATTTTGAGATCGATATCGCGGTCTATGTAGTTGTTGAATACACAACCACAGGCCACAACCAGGGATGTGCCAAGGCACATCATTAAAAAGACATAAAAATCAACATTGCCTTGGGCAGCGAGCAAAAGCCCGCTACCCGCTGCAATGAGGTTGCCCATAATGATGCCGGGTTTGGTGAGCATCACATAATCTTTCATGCTACAACCTCAGGGGGATCAATGCCCCATTAGCATATTGTGATTTAAGTGTTCGAACACCCATAAGGTGCCAACGATAACAAACAGCAAAATGAATACGGTGTATACCGCTGACATCGTTAACCAGGTTTGCTCTGATGAGCCATTCATGTGCAAGAAGAAAATCATCTGAACTAAAACCTGTGCAACCGCGGTTAGGATGATAACCACTAACGTTGTCGTTTCACCAAACTGACCATTCATAACCATGGCAAATGGAATCACAGTAAGGACAATCGATAAGATCAATCCAGTGACGTATTCTTTAACACTGCCGTGGGCTTGACCGCTGTGATCGGTGTGTTTCTCTGCAGACATTACATCGCTCCTCGCAAGTAAACGAAGCTGAAGACACAAATCCAGATGATATCTAGGAAGTGCCAGAACAAGCTTAGACAAGATAGACGGATGCGGTTTTCATTGCTAAAACCGTCACGGTTGAAATGAACAAACAAAATCGCCATCCAAATCAAACCCGCAGTAACGTGCAGACCGTGGGTAGCCACTAGGCTGTAAAACGCTGTCCAGTAGCCACTGGTTTGCGGTGTCGCCCCTTCATGGCTAAAGTGCCAGAACTCGTAAAGCTCCATCGCCAAAAAGCCAAGGCCTAGTGCGGCGGTAATTTTTAACCACAGTTTCATACGCGCCATATTGCTTTGGTTTGCACCCAACATGGCCATGCCGAAGGTAAAGCTACTCAAAAGTAATAACGCGGTTTCGACAGCGACAAACTTGAGATCAAAAAGCTCGCTAGGCGTAATACCACCGGCAAAGTTTTGACTCATCACCGCGTAAGTCGCGAATAAAGTACTAAACAGTAAACAGTCACTGATAATGTAAAGCCAAAAGCCAAACGTACAACGATCGGCGACTTCAGCCTCGTGAGCGTGATGGTGATCATCGTGCTCATGATGTGTTGTTGATGTCATAAAAAACCTCAAAAATCCTGTCTTTCTCGCGCAGCACTAGCGATGGTGTCATCAACTAGGCTGCGCGTAAGGTAATTACATCGTGCAAAAACTGAGTTTATTTTTCAGATTGTGCTGGACGCCATTTCTTGTAGTGTTTCGCATACTTTGTGAAGTAGTACTCACGGCCTTGGTTATTGGCCAGGAACTCACCTTCAATCTGTTCTACTTCAGGCACTTCAACGTAGTAATCTTTATCGCGCTCGAAGTTGTATTTGATCCACAAAGCGATAATGGCAACAAACGATACAACAACCATCCACCAAATATGCCAAACGAAACCAAAACCAAACGGCAACGTCAGTAAACCAAGAACTGGGCCTGCCCAAGTATTACGTGGCATGTGGATGCGCTCGTATTGAGCCGGTTTCTTATAAGCGGTGCCTTTTTGTTTCATGTCGAGTAATGGATCGCGGTCATCGATATGAGGCACTTCACCAAAGTTGTAGAACTGAGGTGGTGAGGTGGTGTACCACTCAAGAGTGTGTGCATCCCACGGGTCACCGGTTTTATCCATGTAAGCAGGATCGTTCTTCTTAAACTTGTAGATACTCCAAGCGAAGTTCGCCACTGTGGTGACAATACCACCAGCAATCATAGCAACACCGATAAGGGCAATGTACATAGGAATCGCCCAATCGAGGTTGTCCACATACTGTAGACGACGAGTCATGCCATCGAAGCCCGTGTAGTACAAAGGCAACCAAGCGAAGAAGTAACCGAAGAACCACAAACCGACAGACCATTTGCCCAATTTTTCGTTAAGCATGATACCGGTCGCTTTCGGGAACCAGTAAGTGACACCGGCAAAATACCCGTAAACCGCGCCACCAATAATAACGTTGTGGAAGTGAGCAGGGACAAACATTGAGTTGTGCAACACAAAGTCGTTAGCCGGAATCGACAACATAACCCCAGTCATACCACCAACGGTAAAGGTGATAAGCATCGCGATAACCCACCACATAGCGGCAGTCAGTTCAACGCGACCTTTGTACATGGTAAAGATCCAGTTATAGAGCTTCACCCCGGTTGGTATACCAATGATCATGGTCATAATACCAAAGAAGGCATTGACGCTGGCACCAGAGCCCATGGTAAAGAAGTGGTGTAGCCATACCATGAACGACAAGAACATGATAACAATTGTTGCCCACACCAATGAGGTGTAACCAAAGAGACGCTTACGAGAGAAAGTCGCTGTCACTTCAGAGATCATACCAAAGGCAGGTAGCACTAAGAAGTAAACTTCAGGGTGACCCCATGCCCAGATAAGGTTAACCCACAACATCTGGTTACCGCCGTCATCGTTGGTAAAGAAGTTGAAGTCTAAGTAACGATCCAAAGTAAGCTGTGCAATAGCCACCGTCAAAATCGGGAAGATAACCACTGCAATCACGTTGGCACAAAAAGTGGTCCAGGTGAATACCGGCATTTTCATGAGTGTCATGCCTGGCGCACGCATCTTCAAGATTGTCGCGATGAAGTTAACAGCCGTTAACGTGGTACCGACACCGGATATCTGCAGTGACCAAATCCAATAATCGACCCCAACCCCAGGGCTGTACTCTATGCCGGATAACGGTGTATAAGCAAGCCAACCCGTCGCGGCAAATTCACCGACAAACAATGAGATGTTGACCAAAATCGCGCCGACGAAGAAAAGCCAAAAACTCAATGAGTTAAGGAAAGGGAAGGCAACGTCACGAGCACCGA
Source organism: Vibrio sp. HB236076 (assembly GCF_040957575.1). Classification (NCBI taxonomy): domain Bacteria; kingdom Pseudomonadati; phylum Pseudomonadota; class Gammaproteobacteria; order Vibrionales; family Vibrionaceae; genus Vibrio; species Vibrio sp. HB236076. The sequence continues at coordinate 360,518 of NZ_CP162601.1, read as the reverse complement.
TTTGCAAGGGCATCACTACGTTCATGATCCCCACCATCAAAGGTGTGGCCACGAAGAAGATCATAATGACCCCGTGCGCGGTAAATATCTGGTCGTAGTGCTCAGGCGGCAGGTAACCGCCGCCAAAGGAATCGGCCGTTGCCATTGCTTGGTGCGTTCTCATCAAAATCGCATCAGAGAAGCCACGCAGTAGCATCACTAGGGCGACAATACAGTACATAATACCGATCTTCTTGTGGTCTACCGAAGTAATCCACTCACGCCACAAGTATCCCCACCACTTTTTATAAGTGATAAGACCGAATAAGCCCAATCCGCCAAGGAGGACCACCAGCATTACCGGGGCAACCACCGGATCGTGAAACGGAATCACGCCCCAATGGAGTTTACCCGTGAGAAAATGCGGGTCTTTAATTAGATCAGTTTGAACCATTTTGATCTCCAGTAAACGACTCAATTATATTTTTGAACTGCAGTGGATTAACCGACGAGAAATACTCGACTTGGTGGTCGCGTGTTTTCTCTGTCAGACGCTCATATTCCTGCTCTGTCAACGTCTTGTCTGAAGCGCGAACCGTTTCAATCCACTCTTGATAACCTTGTTCATCGGTAACGTGAGCTTTAAAACGCATACCGGCAAAGCCAAAACCACTGTAGTTAGCTGAGATACCGCGGTAAACGCCTTCTTCAAAAGCCATAATGTTCATGCGGTTTTCCATTCCTGCCATCGCGTAGATCTGACCGCCGAGTTTAGGCATAAAGAAGGAATTCATTGTGGATTCTGAAGTCACGAGAAACTCAACCGGCTGATCAACAGGAAAAGCAACTTCGTTGATGGTGGCGATCTTCTCTTCTGGGTAGATAAACATCCACTTCCAGTCTAGTGCCACAACTTGAATCGTAATGGGCTCTTTGTCTGAGGCAATTTCTTTTCTCGGATCCAAAGAGTAAGAGGTGAAGTAAGTGATCGTTGCGAGCACGATGATGATCGCCACGGGAATCCCCCAAGCGAACAGTTCGATCTTCGTTGAGTGTTCCCACTCTGGATCGTACGTTTCATCTTTTTTGTTCGTGTGGTACTTGTAAGGAATCCAAATCGACAAAGCGATGGTTGGAATCACCACAATCAACATGATACCCATTGTCAAAAGAATGGTATCGCCCATTTCTTTGCCGGTGACTCCACTCGAGTCAAACAGCACCATATTACAACCGCTAAGCAGTAATGTGGATAACAGCACCGAAGCTGTCTGTAACAGTTTTTTCTTCATCCGCGACCTCAAAAGCCCCCATCGCAAGCATTGCTGATCATTCAGAGGTTAACTACCTATTTGTCAAAAAGGCTAAATACCGGTTTATAGCTAGGGTAAAAACCTATGTCGAAAGCCCTTGTATGTATCCGTTACCTTTGCTGACTTAAATGAACAAAATGGAGTAAAAAAGCTCGCTCATTCACAAACAGTTCTACTGCCGAGTCGAGGTAACCGTAACAACTCTATTGATAACAAAGTTATTCACAATTCATATAGAACACATACAAATTTAGCGCCAAAATTATACGTTTTTCGACCATCTGTTTACAACGCATAACCACCGATAATCTGTGTTTATTTTTGTTAACGAATCTATAGACATCACAAAATCGGCTTTCATCTAAGAAATCACTTGACAAAAAGACACAGGATCACGAACAAATAATAAACAAGATGTAAACCATGTAATGATTTTGTAATACGGATATCACGGTCTTGTTTATTGATGTTGCCAGTATTATTTAGCTCGTGATTGCCTTCATTATTTACGCGATACCATCAAGAAAGATCAGAGTAAACACACCGACTTGGCCTGCTCACAGAAAGAGTAAAAGGAAATGAAATAAGTGCCAATATCACCGAGGCAGACAATCATTCTGCCCCCCATAGTTGTGCCAATTGCTCGACAAACTCAAAATGCGCCGAAACTTCAATACGACTGGCTAAATCGGGTAAAGCGTGTAACAAGGCTTGGCTTGGGCGGGTAATCAACTCTTCCACTAATATCGGCCGACTGGGATCGATGCGAGACAACAAGCACAAATCAAACTCATACAAACGACCGATTAATGGGTCATCGGGTAGGTATTGTCTAATAATGGTAGCCAATAGCGATAACACCTGGCTTTGCTCAAAATGACTGAGCCGTTCAAAACCAAAGCAGCGCCAATGGATAGAGACAATGGGTAAGTGGTTACTTTCACTGCTATGAAGTAACTGCTTGGCATATTTTTTAAATGACGTTTGATTTAAGAACCCCGTATCGAGATCGTGGTTAACCCTTTGTGACCATTGGATTTCATCCACTAAAATATTCGCCAAATCCACTAATCGCGCAATCTGACTGTTGTCCAATACTTGGGCTTTGGTATCAATAACACACAAGGTCCCTATGTTGTGGCCACTGTTCATGGTCAAAGGAATACCGGCGTAGAAGCGAATATGTGGCTCACCGGTGACCAATGGATTATCCGAAAATCGCTCGTCACTTGTCGCATCGGCAACGATTAATGGCTGATTGGTTTGAATCGTATGACCACAAAAAGAAATGTCTCTCGACGTCTGATTGACCTCAATACCCACTTTGGCCTTAAACCATTGCCGGTCTTTATCGATCAAGCTCACCAAACCAATCGGGCAACCCGAGATGTGTGTGGCCAGCTCCACAACGCGCTGAAAACGATGATCACTGTGACTGTCTAACAAGTCTAATTGATACAGCGCCATTAAGCGTGAGACTTCATTTTCAGTTGGCATCGTCTTTTGCATTGACCTTCTCCAGCAACATATCACGGTGACACGGGGTATTAATTTAACTTTAGCGACAAAACCGTCACAGGAAGCTTAAGAGGGCAATAAAGAATGATAAATGCGTCAGCAATCACACTTTGTTTGGCAACTACGATCACAACTTATCCTGTTCTCCGAGATGGCGCACAGGCCAAAAGCAACACTTCGCGGATCAAATAGACGGTGATTGACGAAGCTTTCGATAACCGATCGGCGTCAGGTTCGTTTTATTTTTAAATAAGCGACAAAATGACTGAGGATGCTCAAACCCCAGCTGATAAGCGATGGCATACACCGATAAGTCTGTCGTGCTGAGCAAGTTTTTTGCTCGCTCAATCAAACGTTGATGAATATGCTGCTGGGTACTTAACCCAGTGAGCTCTCGTAACATATCACTTAAATAATTCGCTGATAAGTTCATCCGTTGAGAGATCTCTTGTACCGTTGGCACCCCACTGTGCTCAAGGCTTTCATTAAAATAACAATCCAGAAGCGTTTCAAAACGCAGTAAGTAGTCATTTCCCTGTGGCTGGCGAGTGGCAAACTGCCGATGATAAAAACGGTTTGAATAATGAAGCAATAAACCAATCTGGCTGATAATCACATTATGAGTAAACGCATCGTGGATCGTTTCACACTCACAAAGGATCTGCTCAAAGATGGCATAGATCGATTGCAGCTCACCGCGGCTAAGGTGAAGCGCCTCATGTACCGAATATGAAAAGAAATTATAATGGGTAATTTGCGTCGCCAGCGGGTACCCCGACAGATACTCAGGATGAAAAACAAGCCACCAACCAGTCATGTTATCGAGCGTGGCTTGCTCTAAAGCAAACACCTGACCGGGTTCTAAAAATGCCAATGTGCCGTGGTTAAAATCGTAGGTCTTTTGACCATAGAGAATACGACTGTCTGCACTTACCCCCTCTTCGAGAACGATGACATAAAATGGCAATGAAAACTTAACCTTACTCATGTCCATTGTCGACTTTACGCGTTTGACGTCGATAAGGGCAATGTGCGCATGAGCAGGCTTTGGCAATCCGCATAAATCGCACAGAGCGGCTAATGAATCGATGTTGACCAGTTGTCGTGTTTTCATGTCATGACCATGCGAAGGCAGTATTCTTCTCTACCGTTAAAAATAAAGTACACAATAATTTCGATTACGTGGTGAAAGTCAGATAACTTCTCTGTATTTTGCGATCAGCGACTCTTTTCCCAGATTAAAAACTCACTTAATTGCATCGGTTTGGCGTACAAGTAACCCTGCAAAAGATGGCAGCCCATATTGCAAAGACAACTGGCTTGTTTTTCGGTTTCGACGCCTTCCGCAACCAAACTTAAATTAAAACTTTTCGCTAACTGAAACAGGCTTAATACCATTTTGTAATCATTGAGGTTGGTCAGAAAATTCTCGATAAAGCAGCGATCTATTTTAATTTCACTGACCGGTAAAACACGCAACTGATTGAGTGTTGAGTGCCCGGTACCAAAATCATCCAGCGAAAATCTCACACCCAGCGTTAAGCACTGAATAATATTTTGTTTGATGGCTTGATCGTCGCGTTGGCCTTGCTCTGTGATCTCTATTTTTAAGCGTGTCAGGTCCGCTTTTGGATAGCGTTCAATAAGAGCGATAAACCGAGAGAAAAAAGCGGGGTGTTGAAGGTGATAAGGAAAGAGGTTAATACTCAGCGACCAGGCGCTATCTGACGTGCTCAATAACAGCAAGGCCTGCTCTATCACCCACTCACCTATCTCTAAGGCCAAGAACGTCTCTTGGATTAACGGTAAAAACGCCTCAGGGCTCAATAATCCCTCTGAGGGATGCTGCCAGCGTATCAGCGCTTCAACTCCGGCCAGTACTTGTGTTTTTGCTTCTATTTGCGGTTGAAAATAAAGACAAAATTGAGACAACGCTATCCCTTGCTTAATCTCGAGCCTTCGTTCCTGCTCAAACAAGTCTCGCTTTATTTGCTCAGGGTCGTAGAGCTTAACCTGACCAATTCGCTTAGAGGTTACCATGTGGATGGCACAAATGGCTTGATAGATCAGCGGGTTATAACTGGAATACGAATGCTGGCATTCTTGGGTGATCACCGCACCACAATTAAACGCCAGGCTGACTTCATCATTAAATCGCGGAGGTAACGCTTTCTCTTGCAGTTGAAAGAGTTGTTGTTCGCCGTTTTTAGCACTGACTGCCGAAAAAACCACCACGAACACATCGCTACTCAACCGGCCGACAATACTGTGGTTGGGGGCTGCCTCTTGCAGTATGTCCGTGATCGTCTGCAAAACTTTCTTTTTGTTGGCCGGTTTTTTTAACGTTTCATCGAGTAACAAATCTAAATTCTGCACCTCAATGGCGACATTCACTAACCAAAACTCTTGCCCAAGAGATAGGTTGCAGTAGTCTTTAATTAACTGCTTAAGGTGTTCGCCTCTTGGCAATTGAGTATCGGGGTCCATGTGCTGCTGGTATTGCAATTGATGTTGGTAAAGCCGCTCCTTTTCATAAAACCTTCGATGTTCAATACAACGGCGATAGGCAAGAAAGACCAATAAAACTGGCGCGCATAGCAGTGTTAATACCAATTCATCTTATTGGTAACTTTCATGATAGTTGAGAAAAGTCGTCAAACGCTCAAAAGCGTCTAAATAGGTAAACACAACGTACAAAGAAGAGAGAATCAGTAAACCGACACCACTTTCTATCGCGATCCGAGTGAGCCCAAGCGAGCGATTAAAAAAACGTAAGATGGCGTTCATGGTTTGTCTTTGAGCCCGATGTATAGCCCTTTCATGCCCTTGTCCTTGGTCACTAACGCCATCGTGTGTTAGATAAAATGATTGATGATGGAGTTATGGAAAGTATTGATATTTTAATAGAATATGAAAATGGTTCTCTTTGAACAATAACCGTTCTACTGTAAAGGTTAACCAAAACCCTGATTGTGAAGACCGGCGTCACAGTCCGTGCCGGCGGTGTCTCGCGAAGACAATCAAAAACCGCACCGACCAAATGAGTTATGATGCCGCGATCTTAAAGGGCGTGCTGAGACTGCCTCTTTCCCCTAGGCATTTTATGGAAATCCGATATACTCATCCCGACACCTATTAATGCCATCATCACAGGACCGCTATGACCACGTCTTCTTCAAGTGCTTCACGAATAGCACGCCTAAGTCAATCAAAGGCCGCTTGGTTGCTGGCCTTCATTTTTCTCATTTCATTAAACTTACGAGGGCCGGTTACCGGTGTGCCTCCATTACTTGAGCGGATCAGCGACACCCTGCACTTGAACAGTTCCCAAACCGGGCTCATCACCAGTTTGCCTTTATTAGCTTTCGCATTATTTGCACCTGTTGCGTCTTGGTTAACGCGTTACTTTTCGCTAGAGCGAATCTTGACTATGGGTGCATTGTTGATTGCCATCGGTATGTTGGTACGCTCGTGGGGAAATTTATCAACCTTGTATCTCGGCGCCATCCTAATCGGTATCGGAGTCGCGGTTGGTAATGTGTTGCTGCCCAGTTTACTCAAACGTGAGTTTGCCAATAAAGTCGTGCAACTGACCTCACTCTACGTACTGATGATGAGTATTGGCGGCTTTGTGATGGCCAGCATGGCGGTGCCTATTGATAGCTGGGCTCAATCGAGAAATACCGAGATGGGGCTGAGCAGTTGGAGTTTCTCATTGCTCTGTCAATGTGCCTTTATCCTTTTACCCTTACTGATCGGTTTTTCAAGGTTATTGCCCAATCACACCCGCTCAAACACCAATGCGCAAACCGTTAACGTATGGCGCTCGCTCGAAGCCTGGCAAGTGGGCAGTTTTTTAGCGCTCAACTCCTTGTTCAATTACAGCGTGCTTGCCTGGGTACCCGCTATCTTGGTTGATTACGGTTACACCGATACCACTGCTGGTTTGTACCAAGGCTATATGCAACTCGCTGGCGCCTTGCCCTCTTTACTTCTGGCTCCTTTTATCAGCCGTTTAGGCAGCCATCGTCGCCTTTGTATGATTGCAACAAGCTTAGGCGTCGTCAGTATTTTAGGGTGGCTTTATTTGCCCAATTGGTCTGGGGTGTGGGCTTTTGTATTCGGATTTGGCGTCAGTATGAGTTATATACTTGGGCTGTCTTTTGTCAGCCTAAGGGCAAACAGTGCACGCCACGCTGCTGCACTGTCGGGGATGTCGCAATTTTTGGGTTACACATTGGCCGCGATTGGCCCTGTGGTTATTGGGTCGCTACACGATTGGTCTGCGTCTTGGCAGATACCTTTGTACCTGTTTGTTGCCATGGGATTACTTTGTTGTATCTCGGGCTGGTTAGCAAGCCCAAAACAACAGGCTCAGCAACATCTAGATTGATCTCGTGGTGATTAGAACGCACTAAATGGTCACACGGAGAGTGACCTTGGCTCCCTAGTCAGTTCATATGGTGATAGAATGCCACCAAAACATTCAACACGGTAATACCACCAGTGACCATATCCAACACAATTGAAAAATTTAACGACCCTAAGCACTATGACCGCTACCACGCCCACGTTTACTACGATGCCGACAGCACAGAGCAAGCCCGAGCGTTATGTGATGCAGCGGTAAACCAGTTTGACTTACACGCGGGTAATTTTCATCTCAAGTTAGTAGGCCCTCACCCATGCTGGAGCTGCCAGTTGACGGTAACGGGTGAACAGTTTGAGAGTGTCATCCCTTGGCTAGATGCGAATCGACAAGGATTGACCATCATGATCCATGCGGTAACTGGTGACAACATGAAAGACCACACTGACTTAGTCGCTTGGTTGGGTCAGCCCATTGCGCTGAATTTAGATTTTTTTGCCACCTTGAATAAATGATAACAAGTGGTAAGTGCTGACTAACCTATTGGCATATTCTCGCTCAGACATCATCATTGGACCCAATCGATACGTCTAATGGTGATAAGCAAAGCGCTTACCACCTTGCTCGATAATCTCAATGTCTGACTGATATAATTCCGATAACGCGCAAGACGTTGCCACTTGTGACGTCGGACCGGCAAAGGCAAGCTTGCCCTCTTTGATCGCGACAAAGTGATCGGCATTCGCCAAAGCGTAATTTAAGTCGTGAATAACGATAACAATACTTTTCCCTTCTTGGTCAGCCAGTCTTCTCAATTGGCGCATTAATGACCTTGCATGGTGAATATCAAGGTTGTTCAGCGGCTCATCAAGTAAAAGCCAATCGGTGTCTTGCGCATAAGCCATCGCGACAAACGCACGTTGCTTTTGGCCACCGGATATTTCATCGAGATAACGCGCTGCAAGTTCGTTCAAATCAAACAAGCTCATCGCTTGCTGAACGGCATCACGGTCTTTCTCTGTCGGTCGGCCTTGATGATGTGGCCAACGCCCAAACGTCACCAAATCTTCCACTGTTAAGCGACTCGATACGCCGCTTTCCTGCGCAACGACCGCCATTTTCAACGCCATGTCTTGATGTTTAATCTCACTGATCTCAGTGCCATCGAGCTTAATTGAACCTTGTTGGCGCTTCGTTTGCCGAGCCAAAATATGCAGTAAGGTCGACTTGCCCGCCCCATTCGGGCCAATTAAGGCGGTTACTTTGCCTTTTGGCAGCACAAGACTCACCTTGTCTAAAATGACGTTACCGCCAATAGAGTGCGTAAGTTTATCGATAGAAATCATTGAATTTTTCCTCTTGCCAACAGCAATAAAAACAGCACACCGCCTATAAACTCAATCACAACTCCTAACGTCGATTGTTGCGATAAAACGCGCTCGAACAAAGCTTGCCCTAGTAAAAGAACCAAGGCGGAAATCATCGCAGACGCCGGCAGTAATAAGGCGTGACGATGGGTTTTCATCAGGCTGTGCGTCAAAGCCGACACAAGCAGACCCAAGAAAGTGATCGGCCCGACCAACGCGGTAGACACCGACACCAGTAACGCGATTACGCACAGGGTGGCAAACTGTAAGCGATCGTAATTAACGCCCAAAGATTGCACCGCATTTCGCCCTAGCAACATGAGATCCAACAGTAAACAACAGCGCCACAGCCAAAGAATAACCCCGAACAGTAGTACAGTGGCAAGCCCTAATTGTAGGCGATCAATACTGCCAAAATCGGCAAACATGACACTTTGCAAAATGGCAAACTCAGAAGGGTCTATCAGGCGCTGAATGAAAGTCGAAAAGGAACGAAAAGCCAGTGAAAAGATCACCCCAACGAGAATCATCAATTGAATATCATGGCGAGTCTTTTTGAGTACCACAGTAAACAAGATCACCGACGCCACCAGCATGGCAAGGGTATTGAGAGTAAATAGCCCAACGTCTGAGAAATGCGCATAACTCAAGCCACTTAGCGCAAAGATGAAGCAAGTTTGCAGCAATAAATACAAGGCATCAAAGCCCATAATCGACGGGGTGAGTACTCGGTTATTACTAATGGTTTGAAATAACAGCGTTGCAATTCCCACCGACGCACCGACCACCACCAAGCCACCAAGCTTCACCGCTCTCAGTGACAGAATAAACGCGTAGTGGCTATCAAGATCCCAAAACAGTAAGCCAGTCACAACCAGCACCAAAGCGAAGGCCAGATAACACAAAGGTTTATTTATCATGCTGTCGACCTTGAAACAGTAACCACAAAAACACGACCGCACCAAGTGCACCAAAAATAGTGCCTGCTGGGATTTCGTAGGGATAGCGCAATACGCGCCCGAGAATATCGGCGACCAGGGTAAATATGGCACCAACACCTGCGACCATCGGCAAGGTTTGGCGTAAGTTATCGCCCATCCACCTCGACACTAAGTTAGGCACGATCAAACCAATAAAGGGTAACATCCCCACGGTCACCACCACCAAACTCGAACAAATCGCCACTGTCGCGACGCCAAGAGCGACAATGGAGTGGTAGTTTAGCCCCAAGCTTTGGCTGGCCTGCTGCCCAAATCCTGCGATAGTAAATTGATCCGCCACCAAATAACTGAGCAAGGCAAAGGCGCCAGCCAACCACAACAACTCATAGCGACCGGCAATCACACCGGAGAACTCACCTGTCATCCAAATGCTGAGGTACTGCAACAATTCCGTTTGAAAAGCAAAATACGTGGCCACAGCGCCCAAGATCCCGCCATAAATCAACCCAACTAATGGGATTAACAAAGGCTGAGAGCGCGGCAAGCGACGAGTGAGGAGCAAAAAAATCATCAACCCCGCCAATGCACAAACGGACGCTAAGGTCATTTTGGCAAGGACTGGCCACTCAGGAAACCAAACGGCCGCAATTAACAAGCCAATCATACTTGCCTCAGTGGTACCGGTAGTGCTTGGCTCAACAAAGCGATTGCGTACCAACAGTTGCATGATTACCCCGCAAATGGTCATGCAAACGCCCGTTAATATCACGGCGGCGGTACGCGGCCAACGACTGAGCCACAATAATTGCTGTGCCTGAGTGGTCGTTGTGAGTAAGTCACCACTACCAATAATAAGACTCACTGCTGAGAGGATCAGCAGTGAGATAATCATCAAAGGGTAGGCCATTGATCAGTCGCCGTAGGCCGCTATCAGCTCGTCCAAAACGGTGTTCATACCTTGATAAGCCGAACCCGTAACGTAAGCCGGGCCTGGAGTTAGGTAAATGATGTTCCCCGCTTTACCCGCCTTCGTTTGCTTGACCAGCGGGGTATCTAAAGTCACTGCCGCTGCCTGACTTTGACGGCCAATTGCCGCGGCGCGATCCACCACGAGCAGATAATCGGGGTCGACCTTAGCAATGTATTCAAATGAAATGCTTTCACCGTGACTTTTAGGATCGATATTGGTCATTGCCGGCACTAAACCAACATCACTAAACAGCCAGCCAAAACGAGATTTCAAACCAAATGTCGACAATTTATTGCCATTAGTCATCACAATCAGCGTTTTTCCCTTTCCCTGAACGGCGCTTTGAGCTTGGGTAAGTTTGCTTAAAAATGCCTGTTTGAGTTGCTCACCACGTTCTTGTGTTGCTGTGATAAGAGCAAAGTTTTCCAAACGAGACAACATTTGCGCAACATAATCACCACTACTCACGTACATGTCTATCGTCGGCGCAATGGCCGATAACGGCTTCATCAAACGAGAAGAACCGCCCCCAACGACAATTAAGTCGGGGTTCATCTTAACGATATTTTCGTAATTAGGTTGAGAAGATGTACCGATACTGACGGGATTAGCGACAAAATTATCGATATAGTCCAATTTTAAATTATTGGGTTTGGCTTTCAGTGTTACCCCTAGCGCGTCTAATGTATCTAACGAAAGCAAGTCAAACACCACCATGGTCTCGGGTTTCCCTGCCAAGGTTTGCTCGCCCTTTGCCGTAGTAATCGTCATGGTTTGTCCATAAGCAGACAAAGAAACCGTCAGCACAAGTGCCCCAAAAATCGCCTGAAAAGCCTTAAACATACTCTTTCTAACCTTTTTAGCCCTGAAGCTCAGTGCCACTCGACACTTTTCATTTGCCAATTGAATGTTCACTCAACAATTTATCGATTTTAATGAACTTTTTGTTGTAAGTGAGAATGATTTACATATAATGCGCTCGAATGATAATCAATCCCAATATCATTATCAATAATAATTATATGTTTTTCATTCTGCCTGTAACGCAATATTTGGCAGTTTATGAGTTGGAATACAACAACGACGCAGGCCGTCATGATTGAGTAAATAAAGGAAATAAAGTGCAGTTAATTCCCTCTTTTTCTAAAACCCGCCTTAGTATCGCTGTCAGTAGTGCCCTGCTGAGCGCTTGGGCCCCTCTCGCTTTTGCTGAAGACAACAGCAATGAGACTGACACTATCGAGGTTATCGGTCGCTCTGGAGACGGTTTACACGATATTGATAACACCGCCACTAAGATGAGCCTTTCTCTTAAAGACACTGGGCGTTCCATTGCCTTAGTCTCGAAAGAAGAAATCAGCGATATGGCCGCAACCGATACTCGCGATGTCGCCGCTTATCAAGCTGGGTTTAACTGGGAATATTCTGCGCCGAGGTTTGTTTACCACCGCGGTATTCAAACCAATATCAACACCTTTATGACCAATGGTTTACGCAACCTTCAAGCCTTCTATGTCGGCACAGGTTCACTACTGCCTAATACGTACAACTTAGAATCTGTGACTTTTCTAAGTGGCGCAGATAGCATGCTCTACGGCAGCGGGATTGCCGGTGGTGTCATCAACTCTATCACCAAAAAACCCCAAGAAGATGCTCAAACCACTTTTGGTCTGCGCACTCGCTCTTTTGCCGCCAGCGATGTCGGCTATTTTGACCGCAACCAATTGGTGATGGATTTTGACTCGACTGGCCCACTCGGTGAGTACGACGATGTTTTGTATCGCTTGATCGCCCAAGTTTCACCTGATGGCGAAGATTACCAAGATCACCACGGCAATGACGATGTGCTGATCGATACATCGTTGACGTTTAAAATCGGTGATCATACGCGTATTACGCCGCGTTTTGAGTACAAAGATCAAGAACGCCAGGGCGGAAGTGGTTGGACTGACGGCTACTTTGGCAGTAACTTCATCAACGGCAGCTTAGGATCGACCACAGGCTCAGTCGGTTCATTTGCCGACCGCAGCTACGATTACGGCAGCCCGTTAGATGTGTCAACCACAACCATGAAAACCGCAGAGCTTTCGGTTGAACACCAATTGAATCCAAACTGGAGCATCAATGGTATTGCTTCGTATGTTCGCACCGAAGCCGAGGGGCAAACCCTGTATGTCAGTAATAGCTCAGCGCTTGGCAACAGCATTGGTGACACCACGCTAGAGCGCAAATGGGCTTACTCAAAAAGCGACGACACTTACTACTTAGCGGACATTAATACCGAAGGCCAATTCACCTTAGCAAACCTTGATCACCACGTCTTATTTGGCGTCAACTTGCGACGTGCAGAAATCCGCACTGCTCGCAGTTTCCAAGACAACGCCGACGCACTGGGTAACTACACCATTAGCGTCTCAGACCCAAGCGATCAAATGTACTCGGCAATGCCAAGCTCACTCAAAGATGTCGATTTAACGCCAACCACAGATCGCGATCTGAATATTTACCTCAAAGATCGCGTCACCATCGGCGACTTTACCCTGGCATTAGGACTGGGTTATCTTGATTTCAATGGTAAAGAACAATCCAATTCAGGGGATTTTGAGCAGAACTTCTATCACTTCAGTTATGATGCTGGTGTCATTTATCGCCTAAATAACGATGTCAACTTGTTCGCAACGTACAGCCAATCTTACGATCCTGTCGACACCTCTGATATCGTGCAATACGGCCAAGATGGCGTCGATTATGATCCGGAACAAAGTGATAACTACGAAATTGGCTTTAAGGGCAGCTTCTTTGATCAGCGCTTAACCTCGACAGTCACCTTGTTCTACATCAACAAGACCAACTTAACCTACACAGAAACAGCCGATAACGACGAGACGGTTCTGTACCAAAACTCAGGTGAGAGCTTCCGCGCGCACGGTGTCGAAGTGAATGCTCGTTACCACTTTAACCCTGAGTTTTATACCCAGATCAGTTACGCGTACACCGATGCTCACGACACCATGCTCGGCGATGATCCAGGCAAGCAAGCTGACATGACACCGTACAACTCTCTTACCGTATGGAACAGCTACGACCCTGCTGATACCCCTTGGCGTTACGCGCTGGGTATGCGCTCACAATCGTCTCGTGGCCAAACGTCAACGAGCCTCAATGGCTATGATTTTGAACTGCCCGGCTACGCCGAGTTTGACTTTGGCACTTACTATGAGACCAAAAATTGGGATGCTTCGCTGCTGATCAAAAACCTGCTTGACCTCAATCGCGCCGATGCTGTGTCGAACTGGACAACCGTGTCTTCAAGCGATCCACGCTCTATTAACCTCGGCTTTAAATACCGTCTGTAGACGTGTATCAGCGGTGAATTAAACGCTTATTCACACGAAAAAAGCTCAGAGGGCAAGGCTTTACATAGCATTGTCCCCTGAGCTTTATTTTTATGTCTATTAACGGCGATCTAACGACAATAACCGCCCACCATGTTTGTCTTCTAATAACCAAATTTTCCCGTCCGGGCCTTGCTCTACCTCTCGAATGCGCTTTTTCAAATCAAAACGCTCCACTTCACGAGCCTGTAGGCCATCAAATTCAACGCGAATCAAGGCTTGTGAACGCAAACCGCCAATAAAGCCATCGCCTTGCCAGTCCTTGAACCTTTGCCCGGAATAAATAACAAACCCCGACGGCGCAATGGTTGGCACCCAATAGGCCTCAGGCGTGTGGAACTCAGGGCGAGTATCGTGATCTGGAATCGACAGCCCCGAGTAGTGATCGCCCCATGAAACCTCAGGCCAGCCATAGTTCTCACCAGCCAAAGTTAAATTGAGCTCATCGCCATGACGCGGGCCCATTTCATGAGTCCATAAGCGACCTTGTTGATCAAAGGCAATACCTAGCGCATTGCGATGGCCTAGTGACCAAAAACTCTTGGCCAGCTCACCTTTATCTTGAAAGGGGTTGTTTAGCGGAATACTGCCGTCATCATGAACTCGGATAACCTTGCCAAGATTTTGTTGCCAGCTTTGAGCCGGTTCGAGTTGTTGGCGGTCACCAGAGGTAATAAATAAGTATCCTTGGCGATCAAAGGCCAAACGATGAGAGTAATGTCCCGACCCAGATGTTTTGGGAAATTGTCGCCAAATGACAGAAACATCATTTAAGCGTGGCGGTTGGCTGGTGAGATCCAGCTTAGCTCTTGCTACCGCAGCCCCGCGCTTGTATTGTTTATCCTCTTCGGCATAAGAAAAGTAGACCCATTGGTTATCGACAAAATTGGGGTGGAGAATAATATCGCCAAGCCCGCCTTGGCCGCCATAGGCGACTTTGGGCAACCCCGATATCGATTGTACGGTCGATGTGTCTAACTCGACTAAGAGTAGCCGACCTGGCTTTTCTGTCACCAATAAACGCTTATCGGGCAAAAAGGTCATCGCCCAAGGTTGGTTAAAGCTTGCGTGACTTTGATAAAAAAGGGAATTGCCTTGATCACTCTTAAATTGACCTTGCTCGTTGGCGTGTGCCAAACCAATAAAAGAGAGCAGGATTAACGGGATTATTCTCATCATTGACCTCACTCATCGTTTGCTCAATTGATTATAGACAATGATAGAATATAAGGGAGTCAAGTGAGGCCATTGGGTGATAGGCCCCACTGACAGCTAAACACGCTTTGTTTAACTGAGCCACAGGCTATTGTAAGAACAACATTTTGGTCGAAATACCGATAGTCACCGTAACCATGGCCAACTTGATCAGCATTCGTCCTTTCGCCAGGACCAGTTTCGCGCCCACTTTTGCACCAATCACTTGGCCAATGAACATGACCGCGCCGATATCCCATAAAATATGGCCATCGTAAATAAAGTACAGCAAGGCGGCAAAGTTACTACAAAAGTTCAATACCTTAGTATGGGCCGTCGCTTTGACCAGATTAAACCCCAGTAACAAAACTAAGGAAATAGCAAAAAACGATCCCGTTCCGGGGCCAAAAAAGCCATCATAAAACCCCACTACCGTCGCAATAACAAAGGTATAGGCGAGCGGAGAGATGCGCTTTTCACGATCTAACTCACCAAGATTGGGCGAAAAAATAAAGTAGATGGAAAAACCGATCAAAAGAAAGGGAATAATAACGGCCAGAAAGCTACTGTCTATTTGTGTCAGAGCGATGCCACCGATAAGTGCACCGAGAAAGGTCATCGACATCATGCCCAGCATATTTTTGATTTGAACATCACCGGTTTTGATAAAATGCAGCGACGCAGACAAAGTACCGCCGACGCCCCCCAACTTGTTGGTCGCAATCGCCGCCACAGGGGGCACGCCGCACATTAACATCGCGGGCAGCGCAATCAAGCCTCCCCCACCGGCAATGGCATCAATACAGCCAGCCAGCATGGCCGCAAATAATAAAAAGACCAGAATTTCGTAACTTAGCTCCACTTTGTCTCCTTGTGTTTCTCCGATAGAGATACAATCCGTGATATTCGCCGCTTAGCATAAGGGTTTTCATCCGCTGAGGGAAGTCACTGATCCCAAGCCGTGAAAGGAATGTGCGTTTTAACAAATCGACGTGAAGAGAATAGAGAAGTGAAAAAGTTCAATGAGGCCCGAGAAGATGAGGGCGAGGACATAAGCCAACCGGCCATTGCACTGTCTTTTCAATGGCGGTCAAGCTAATCGAAGATTATTGGGTGTTATCAAAATAGCGTTCAGCCTTTGCGAACAGCATGTCGCAGTGCTTTTTATGCGCTTGAAACGCTTCGCTACCGGCAGGCATCTCGTCTAATTCCGCTTTGGCACTTTGATATTCTGCAACCATTTTTTCGAACTGCGCTTGTTGGTAGTTCTTTTTTGCTTTGTGTTTATTATTGCCAACTCTTTTTTTCATGATCGTTTCCTTGTGAGGCAAGAGGTGAGCGTACCTGTGTTGATCCACTCATCGGAGGGAGAATGACGAGAGGGAGAGCAATATTGAGAAGAAAAATAAATAGAGATACGACACAGCAAGTGCATAACATCACAGGTATATCGACACTTTTAATATCGTATCCATTTATTTCAACTACCGTTTTGTAACAGTAGTACGCACTTTCAACCCAGTGAAGAAAGTGACTAACTCAGCTAAAATTAAGCAGTAACAACGTTTGTTGCTTGAGGACCTTTTTGGCCTTGCTCAACTTCAAAAGACACTTTTTGACCTTCAGAAAGCGTTTTGAAACCGTCAGAAACGATTGAACGGAAGTGAACGAAAAGATCAGCGCCACCGTTGTCAGGAGTGATGAAACCAAAGCCTTTAGTTTCGTTGAACCATTTTACAGAACCAGTTGTTTTGTTAGACATAACTATACCTTTTTTAAATTACAATGAATTCAAAAAATCTGACTATTTGATGGAAGATGAAGAATAAGTTGCCGCAGGAGTCGTATTACGAAATGATTCGAAAGAAAACTAAGGAAGTGACTTTTACTTGATGTTTCATAAATAGCCCAATTTTAAGAGCTCGGGGTAATATACACTGTTTGCAAAAAATAGATAGTACTATTTACTCCATAACACTTAATGCATTGATTTTAAATGTTTTATTCACAAAACTCACTAACTGGTGCACGACGTATCGCCCAATACAGTTCGCTTTTTAGTGAGTCTCATCGCACTTATCAAGGTTCATTGCTCTAGCTTTAGAATATTTCATCATTTTGTCACTTTTACCCCCTAGATTGTCGGCCAAAAGATGAAATAAAAAGAATAACTCGCTAAATCATGTTAAAGGCCAAGCACCCATTAGATCTCAAAATCATCACACTTTTACAGCATCACGGTATGATCAAAAGTGAGGCTAAAGCGCATCTTAAAAACGAGGTCTATCGCTTACAACACGAAGACGTAGAGAAGATCAATAAGTACACCCTGCATTTCGGTTTACAGACCAAGCAGCAATTAATTGATGAGATTTTGAATCTGCGGCGCGAAAAGTTGCTCTCGCTGTTAAATGGCCAAGCCACTGATCGCATTAACTAACCGCGCGTTTTTGTTCAGGTCATCTGATTGGGCACGATTTCTGATGTATTACATTTTAACCTTTGCTCAGTGAAGTGCCCCTTACACCTCACCCATTTTTTCTTTGATTCAGGGCTGCGCTTGATTTGATTATTCTTGGCAAGTGAATTGATTGCCTTGGTAAAATCTGACTTTGACAGCCCTAGCTGATTTTGAAAGCTAGGATCTAAAGCGCGAGGAGAGTTCAAAGCATGAAGAAGCTTGCCTTCAGGAGATTTTTTTGGGGGCTGTTGTGGCTTAACCATTGGAACCTCCGTATTCTCTCTAGTTCTGATGCTTTGACAAAGCCCGCCTAATTGCTTGCACTGAAACTCAAAGGCTGAAATCAAGCTTTCATCGTTACTGTAGAGCTCAAAATGAACCGATCCCAACTGCTTTTTATCTAAGGCAAGCAACACCCTAGAAAGGTAAGCAATAATATAAAAATCGGCTTGATTATGACCCGTCGGATAGTCTGATAAGAATAGGTACAACGACTTTTCACAAACAAGCTTGACGGAATCTGACTTAGAAAAAACGAAGACTTTATCAACGACCGAAGCGTTAATTTTTTCTAGCGCCTTCAGGCCTACATTTTCAGCATCGAATTACATCGAGGCTTTATCGTTTAAATATGGTACCGGTGGGCGGACTGATTGGACAGGCATCCCTGCCGCCACACCGAAGGCAACACGGCCCTTTATCATAAAATTTACAACACCTAAAACGACGAAAGGCCGCTATAAAAGCGACCTTTCTTTGTATGGTACCGGTGGGCGGACTGATTGGACAGGCATCCCTGCCGCCACACCGAAGGCAACGCGGCCCTTGATCATAAAATTTACAACATCTAAAACGACGAAAGGCCGCTATAAAAGCGACCTTTCTTTGTATGGTACCGGTGGGCGGACTGATTGGACAGGCATTCCTGCCGCCACACCGAAGGCAACGCGGCCTTTATCATAAAATTTACAACGCCTAAAACGACGAAAGGCCGCTATAAAAGCGACCTTTCTATGTATGGTACCGGTGGGCGGACTTGAACCGCCACGCCCGAAGGCAACGGATTTTGAATTCCTCTCAAGCTCTTGTAGTTACTTGCATTTAAGAGGATTTTGTTGGATATCAAGGACCATAAAATAGGATTTCATTGGATCTATTTAGCACACATTGAGCACAGATTTGAAACGTTGACACCTCCCACTTGATGTAGGAGGCATGCTATTTTAGGACTCTAGAATTACCAGTCGAGATTGTCGAGCTAATTCCCTTGACTCTATTCTCTCGTTGATAGATTTTTCAACCATACCTGCAACTTCAAGGCGTTTAGCTTCTGATTTTGGTAAAGGTAACACCAATTCATAAATTCGTTTACCCAAAGAATCAATAATATCTTGCGTAAAGCGCTTCGACTGAATTTGAGTGATTACAGGTTTTGAAGACAATGCAGCTAACAGTAGGTAAGGCGAAATTACTGACTTATCTTTCACTCGAATTTTATACAAGTGACTTTGGTATAGGATTTTTGTATCGTATTTTGAAACAAAGGCACACGTACCAATAAGGTAAGTACCATCCTTAACCATCAGAATATCCCCTTCCTGAACATCCTGACGTTTCGCATACTTTTGGAAGATTTCTTCAGACACACCATGTTTAGGATCAAGCTTAACTTCCCAGTTAGAGATATCAGAAGTACGAACAAACGGAATGTTACCAGTTCCATATGCTAGTTTACCAACTTCATCACCCGTTGAAATTTCTATAATCCCCTTATCATGTAACTCCTGCAATGAAACTAAATCATGAGAGTTATTCAGAGAGTTTAACTCCATTACTGCTTCAGGGTTGTAGTATCTAGGGGCAAGCACAAAGTTTTTTAAATCACTTTGCTTGATCTTGTAGCCCAAGTAACTTTGTCCCTCTGAAATCTTATCGTTCAAGTAATTATCAAGGATTACTGGGATATCATTATGAGGAATTAGATTTCCTCGGCTGTCGTGACCACACCACTTAGCCTCTGCCATAAAAATTTCATTATTTAATGGAGCTTTCTCATGATCTTTTTTGGTAGCCAATATCAAACATGTTTTAGTATGAGTACCACCTTTACCAGAGGTCTTAAATAAATTCTCAGGCATACCAATAACAGCATCTAGAGCCATATGTTTGAGTAAGTACTGAACAACATAACTGCTTGAACCACTAGTCAACATACTTTCTGGTACAACAATACCCATTCGACCACCAACTTTCAGTAAGCGAATACATAACTCCATAAACAAGATTTGAGGAGAGGGGTTAGAAATAAGCTTATCTGTAATGCTGTAAGTGCCATCTTCTTTGTTCTTTAACCAACGATGAGCAAGTTCGAACTTTCGCTTAGTTGCTTCAGTACCAATTTTGATCTTTGCACCAAAAGGTGGGTTTGCCAGAACTACATCAAATGTATTTTCAAGTTCAAACGGAATGGGACCGTTATCTTTGATTTTCTTTTCGATTGAGTCACCGCACACAATGTTATTTTCTGTCATAGTGCTAAGTGCGATGTGAGCATTTGCAAGCTTAGATAAATATTCGTCTTTCTCAATACCAAAGATAGATTTCTGAACATCTTCCGCAGAAACGCCATTTGCTCTTAAGTAGCGAGAGGAAAAGCTAAGGAAGCTACCAGCACCACAAGCAGGGTCAATAATAAGATCGCCTTTCTTTGGCGCAACAGCTGCTACAAGCCATTTTACCGCTTCAGTTGGAGTGAAAAACTGACCTTCGTTACCTCGTACTTCAGAACCAACAAAAGCTTGATAAAGTTCACTCAGAGGATCATTATGGGGATCGCTTAAGTCTACAAATGTGAATATTTCATGAATGTAAAGGATTGAGTCAGGATCTAGTAATATTTCTTCAGAGCTATCAAATACGCTAGGTAAATCTTTTTTGATTTTCTCAAAAGCATTCCTGTAATTTACAGCAAGTGTTTCTCCATCAACATAATTTCGATTTGCAAGGTCATCGAAATTCACATAACAAAACAAACACTTAACAACCTCATGCATAAGTGATTTATCACGAGTGATACCAATCGCCTTACCGGCCAAATAGTTTCGAATCTCTAAAAATGCAGAGTTTAGAGGCTTTTTCTTAGTCAAAGTAGTAATCCCAATTTCAGTTCATGAATCTGGGATTACTTTAAAACAGAACCTGCTTTTTTAAAAGTTCAATAAACTATTAAAGAGTTAGTTCGTTCATTCTCTCAGCAATACCACGAATCAATGCTCGTGTTGCATCCAAATCTAAGTCTCCTTGGATCCGGTTTCCATCGGCAGAAATCCACGCGATGTTTGGACCAACATGACGTCCTCCAGCTTTGAGCGGGTTCATATGTCCGACTTGGAAGCAGGATTCGCCATGCTCAGCATCCTGTTGGAACTGGATGAAGTCCAGAGGTTCCAGTGTAATTGGGCACTTAGTTATATGCTGAGCTCCAAACAACCCTTCGTTAATGAGTCGTAGCTTGGTTTCTTGAGAGAAATTTGTAAAGTGGGCTAGATCGCTCAACAACTTTCTTTCAACCGACCAACATTCTTCGATTGTTGCATGTTGGAAATCCATTGCGATACACTCCCAGCGTTTTGCACGGTTTGTTTGAACCTCCCCCGTCTGTGAGCGGTCTGTCTTATAGCATTTCGTATTAATTTTATTTCTATTCTTACTAGTCAAAGCCGCACGAATGATCGGTCTGGCTTGAATCAACCAGCAAATATCATTCAGATTTGTCAAACATATATTTTGGTGTACATGAACAGGATTTAGCAGGACGTTTGAGTATGTTAATACTCCTTCATATGGCACTGCCCGGCATCCTGGATATCTTAAGTTTTTGAACACTTCTAAGTGTGGACGGGAATTAATAACTAATTCTAATGACCTATTGAAAACTGCCAAACAATCATCAAATGACGAAGCTCTTTCATCATTGCCCGGACTGAATGGTCCCCGATAGTTTTGGTAACTACCTGGCATTGTTTTGATTATCGATCCTTCAAGCCAACGGGTCTTCATCTTGGTTGAGGTAATTCCTAAATTAGTAAGCTCAATCAAAAAAGCAAATCGGATGCACGATTCAACAATGTAACTAAACTCAGCATCATTCGTCCGCTGGCTTAAATTGGTTAACAAGGTTGATGTTGAGCATGATTCTGTTGGATAATTTTCTATGAGCCATTTGGTCAAAACAGATACTCTATATGATGGAGCTTTTCCTTGAAGCTGAGGTCCACCAAAAGAGTCACTAACAGTTTCTCGTTCAACCAACTCCATTAAATTTCTAAAATTTTGCGCCAGCATAGCACCTCCTAATGTTGGTGCTATTCTCTCATATGCAACCGAAAAACCATAAGAGTAAATGCATGTTTTAAATGTATTATTTTCTTTACTCCCTTAATTAAAGGAAGTTTTAAAGTTCATTAACAGGATAATGTACTTAGTAGTATGTGGAACATCCTCTAAAGTGTAGATGCTATCGACTACTTCAGCTCATAGAACAGCTCGGTCAAAACCGCTTCACCAACTTGTTCCACTAACCGTTCAACAAAACCATCAAACTCATCAGCAAACCCAATTTTCGCCAAGTCATACTCAGCAGCAACTTGATCCAGTGATAGGTTACGAACCTTACCCTGATTCTTAGCTCGACGAGCCTTGTCATTCAACGAGGTAACGGCCTTACCCAAATCACCACCAGCAACCAGCGCGGGATGAGCAAGCAACAAATGGCGCGCAGACGGGTAAAGTTTGTTACCGTAGAACATAGGTTTGGACTGACCTTTTAGCTTCTCTCGGTTGGCATGGGAAGCCGAAAACGCTTCCTCTACGGATATGCCAGCCTTTATGCGGTTCATCAGCGTACTTTGCGCGACACCTAGCTCTCTAGCCGCTTGGCGCATACTTGAGTACTCAGTGCCGTCTATAACAACTTTCTTGCGGTAGTCACCTTTAGGGCGCGCTTCTAGCTCAAGAGCTTGCTCTAGTGTCCACCCGAACTTGGTAATACGCTCATTCACCAGTTTAGGATTCAAACCATAGTGACGCGCAGCAGCTGTTCGGGAAGGGAACTCAACTCCCTCAATTTCATAGATATTTTTCATATAGTTATCACTTTTCAATTTGCTAAGCATAAAACCACACAGAGGCCGCCTGGACAAGCCAGACGACCTCTGCATGGTCACTACTCTAAATAGACCTTAAAACGGCGCATCATCGTCTACAGGTGCTTTTTGAGCTATACCCTCGCCGAAGCAGACCTTAGATTTAATCTGCTCATATAACGCCAGCATGTCGCGTACGAGTTCTGCGTTCGGTCTCGGCTGTCCGTTAGGTTTCACCCAGTTCTGTTGCTTCCACTTCGGTGCCCATAACGTCAGAGTGTTAACCACTGTGACATCCAATCCCAAAATTTTTACGGTTTCAGCATCACAACTAAGTGCCTTATCAGCTTGTTTTAGCGCTGCATACCCCAAAGACATCCGTTTTAATGACACTTTCGCACCTTTCTCATGCTCAACAATGCTAATACCTCCTGATACCTTCTCTACTCGCGATGCTTGACCACCAGTTCCAAGAACACACTTTAAAGTAACGTGTTTTTTATCGTGCTCTAGTTCATCCTGAAGTCGATTCCATGCTTGTTCAGTTGCTTTCTTAGATGCAGCAATAGAACGCTCTTCTATCGTCGGCTGAGACTTAATTCGCGCTTCCTCAGCAAGCTTCTCCGCACGTTCTCGCTGGACTTCAGCAAGCTGCTCAGCGACAAACTTATCTTCATCAGCCAGCATAGCCTGAATGATTGCCTCGGCTTCTTTTCTCGATACATTCCGCTGTTTAAACTCCGGTGCAATTGCTTCCCACTTTTGAAAGGCAATCAGGTCGCGCATGCCTTTCTCAATAGTGCCGCATTTGTAAAAGATTGCTGGAACACCTTTAACACGCTGGTAGTAAGGTCGCGCTTCGATATCGCTTGGGAATACTGAGGTCTTGTGACCGCGCAAGATTACGATAGGGTTCTTTTTTGATCGTCCCATGGTGGACTCCTTATAAATTTTATTGAGTTAGCCGCCGGAATGACGGCTGTGGATTTGAATAAATGTCATTGCGTGTGAGGTAGGGCTTCTTATATCCCCAACGGTGCAATGGTTGATATGTAAAAAAGCCCTTTGAGATAAGGGCTTTCGATAGGTCAATATTTACGATCTCAACGGGCGTTGAGAGCTTCTCGCAGTGAGGAACGAGATTCAGGGTTGAAGAGGATTTCAACTTCGAAGTCAGGAAACTTCGAGACTATTAAGCGAGCTAAGTTGATGGTCAGCTCTGTCATCGGTACAGCGCCTTCAATCAATTTGGTATTCTTAGCACTACGTACAGCGGTCGCTTTGGTTGGATAGCCAATATCGGTCATCCACTCAGCTAATGCTTTAGCGCTAATCTGCTTCTTGCTCATACCACCTTGTTCATGCGCGTAGAAACGCAAGAATAAGCGTGCCATTAAGCTATCCGAAGTCTCATCAGCCTTTAAACGCAGGTCCTTGTGACTCGTGCTTTCTGCCATTACTAAACGGTCTTGCCATGAACACCAATCCTCAAACGTTTTAAGACAATGCGTCTTCCGCCATCGATCAAAGCGCAATCTTGTAAACAGCATCTCATCCAGCGACTTGTGTGGCTTGGTTTCAAGCGCAATATGCTTCCGTCCTTTCACGTCAACCATTACCGGATTTAGGAGCTGTCGCTTTTGATCATATTCCATATTCAGGAAGATGGACCGCTTCTCAAGCATCAAATCCTTATGCTCTAAAAAGCGCATCCGGTTCGGTGTTAAGTAGCTACCATCAACTTTGTCACCGGGCTTTCGGGTGAGATACTTGTTCACCATATAAGCACTTTGGTCAGTGACCATCGGATCGACCTTAACGCCACCTTTAGCCAGTATCGGCTCAAAACCTTCACTTCCGATAACCGTGTACTGAGCACGAGTTTTAGCACCGATCAGTTGCTTCGCTTGATGCTTGAGTTCCAATACTTCACCACCAGTTGGGTCTATACGATGGTAGAGCTCTCGGAACCGCTGACAAATAGAGCCACTTAGGTCTATCTCATCCAGTTCAGCATTAGTCAGAAAGCCATCTGTCGTCACTGAAACAACAACCTTATTATCGGGGATGCTATGAAGCATTTCCCCCAACAAGGCTCTAGCTAAGCCAGTCGTGTAAGCGGCGAAAAATGGGTTGGTCAAAGTCGATGGTGGTAGTTGCGTAGAGTAACCAGCTTGGATATCGAACGACCTCTTTGGGCGTAACGATTGAGCTAGCTTTCCATAGCAACTATTCAACATTTCCTTGGTCAGTTTCTCGTCAAAGCTACCTTTAACGAATGATTTACGCCGTTCTCGACCCCAACGCATGAAGTCTTCGAAGATTCGTTTATCATTCTTCCAGGGCACTACAAACGCTTGCTTGATGGTGATTTCAGCACCTTGGTTATACGCAACTTCAAGTTCATGACCAGTGCAGTGCGTTTCACCTGATAGCGGAAATATCAATCCATATTCAGATCGTACGGCTAAGGACGGGTAGGCAATATCAGGGAACTTAAACTCGACCCAAGCCAAAGCACATTTGTCTCCAAACAGCTCTTTCAGATCTCTGGTCATGTACATCTGGTCGTAATCTAACTCACGTAAACCAAGCGTAATCGCCGAATAACATGATGGAACATCGTAATCACGCCATGTATCTATACCCGTGGGGCCAGCGATGAATGACTCATTGCGACCACCGTGATAACACTGAGTCGAAAAGTTTTCCAACGTCATACGAGCTGTTACAGGCACATCCCGTGTAATGGTCAGAGGTTTACTTCGGTCAGAAGGCCAAACCTCCTTGGTCACTTTCTCAAAGCCAAACAAACCACGGTAACCGCGCTTATCCTCCAAACTATTCACAAAGGCTTTAACGGCGATACCACCAATAGTAAAAGGAACCGAATTTAGACCGAGTGTATTTTGACAGAAGGAAGAAACCCGCTCGAAATGACGAGCACTGATAATTGAATCAGTAATTGCATACTCAGCGAATTTCTCAGGTTGTGCTTCCAGAAACTCATCCATTCGAGAGATAGAGTAAGGCTCTGGAATTTCAACTTTGGGTATAGACAGTAGGTCGCCTACTGATGAAAGAGATGAGCCATTGGGCGCTAATAAAAGCGTATCATAAAAGGTGATGAACAGAGTTTTCTTGTTACCAGACTTCGAGTAAGCGTGTAGTGGTTCTTTGTCGATACGTCGAGACATGACTTTATCAAGTTCCAGTCCGTATACGTCATCAAGACTCGCCACCGTCTTACGTAAACCTTTGACATGTGTCTTCAGTTGGTTAAAAGCTTGGCTGAAGTTAAACAAATCAGCCGATAGCCAATGAGCACACAAAATGATGTCAGTCGGCCACTTATCAAGTACTTCATCTTCCATCGCTTTTTCGATAGCCTGAACCAAGCATTTGTCCAGTGCCAGCCGTCCCGATTTTTTGGTCGATTCAGGAAACAAGATAATCGTTGATAACTTGCCCTGGAACAGAACGGCGAATTGGTAGCTCAAGATACGATTGTAGGTTCCGCATTCAGACTCTACATACTCAGTATCCATCGCTATCACGGGGCGCTCAAAGAACGGTGTTGCCTCTCGTCGCTTTCGCTTAGTTTGCTTCTTCTTTTTGGGCTTACGACCCACCAGTGGTTTCGCTTTGCGCTTAACGCTATCAAAAGAAGTGGGCTCACTAGGTTGAGCGTCACCCCAAGCACTTACCGATTCTTCTTCAGTCCAACCGGATGTTGCTAGGTTGTCCATGCTTAAGTCAGAAGACTGCTCTAACCAATCATATGTTTCATTCATAATACTACTCTCTAGAAACGCAAAAAGACGCTCTAAGCGTCTTTTTGCAAGGTTTACAATGATGATTATTTAAAGTCTGACCAAGCAATCTTAGGCAGATCATTACCCTCGCTGTACGTCAGCAAGGCTTCAGTAATCGCGTCACGCAAACCTTCGAGGTCACTGAATTCTTCAGGCGTAAACATAGCAAGCAAATTGTCGCTGTTTACCACCGTCATCAACAATGCACCCGACTTTGGAGAGATGAAAGCACCGCCGACCGTATCCGCATGGATCCAGCCACCGCTTTCTAGCATGAAACATTTGTTTTTCTCAGGCTTCATCTTCTTCGATACCTGTTTAAACAATGCATCAGCCTCTTCACCAGTTTCAGCAACGATTAGATTGCCTCTTGCACCCAGAATAAGCAGTAGATCTTCAGACGGAAGAACAGTTTTACCACCAAACACATTTGCTACACCAGAGTTAGTACGCACAAAAATAGAGTTACTCATTTTGATACCTCAAATCATTTAATTGTTAAAGAGCAGCGAAGAAGCTCGCTGCCCCCTCGAAAACAACTAAGCGAGAGAATCGCTGCGTTGCTGAGGTTCATATTAGGGATGAAAGAAAGCACTCAACTAAGAAGGGAATCGAGTCGACAAGCCACAAAACAATTAACTCGTCGCTCAAAGTCCAGCTAAGATTTAGCGCAGAACCTAAGTCACGAAAGGCGCTAGAAGAAATATCAATCGTCAAGGCTGTGATAGTAAAAAGATCAAGATTAGGTACACTTTTGTTTGATTTTTATAGGCAGATACTAAAAAGCCCAAAGACGTCCTAACGGACGCCTTTGGGCTTTTATCTGTATTAAGAGATATTACTGTGTTAATGCATTGTCATCTCTTTTTCCCAACGCTCAACCTCACTACGCAAGAAGCGCACACTGCGACCTATGCGCATCACTGGCGGTAAGCTTCTAGGGTTGCGAGTTACATTGGTTCGCACGGTTGCCGGGTTTAAGCCGTACATTTCCGCAAATTCTTCAATAGTTAGTACTCTGGACATGTCGAACTCCTTAATCGATTTGTAAGTTAGGTAGCATAGCGTCAACGGTCTGCTGAGAGGCTTGCGCTAAATGGGTATTTTGATAGTAGGCGTAACGCTCGGTGACATTCACATTGGAATGACCAAGGCTTTGCTGCGCGAGACGGATATCGTTCGTCGCAATCAACATTTGGGTTGCGTAAGTGCGGCGAAGATCGTGGATAGTAAAAGGTGCGTCCAGACAGCCTTCTTGCTTCATGGCTTGCTGAATGCGTTCCATACAAGCACGTGGGTAGGCAATATGCTCACCTTGGTTCCTTAACGAAGGGAACACCCAATCATTAAACGACACTTTGAGACATTTACGGATCAGGCGTTTTGCAGGCTCGGAGAAATAAATGCGCTGCGATTTACCAGATTTCGTCATCGGCAGGAGTGCAGAAGAAAGATCATCGGCAAGCATAGATCGAGTCAAACTCATCACGTTGCCAATACGCATACCTGTCAACAAACTCAACATCAGCGCACTCGCATGTAGAAAGTTCGGCTCAGCACACGCATGACGACAAAAGCTTTCCGCTTCTTTCGAGGACAACACTCGGTCTTTCGCATTGTTCTCCACCCGCTTTTTAACGCCCTTTACTGGACTTTTATCAATAATCTCGTGCTCAACCGCCATCGAAAAAAGTTTCGACAAGAAGGCGTGATAACGGTTAATGGACGCATGACTTAAGTCAGTAAGTGAATTGAGAAACCGCTCAACATCACGGCGATTCACGTCCGTAACGCGCTCTTTACCAAACGCAGCCATTACGCGCTTAGAACGGGATAAAAAGGTCTTAGAATCGCGGTGATGATTACGACTGTATGGAAGTACAACGTCATCAAAGAACTGCTGAACCGTCAAACGCGATCCCTTCTGGTATGCCCCAGACTGAACATCAGCGATAAATTGGTAAGCCAACTGATTGAATTCAGCAAACTTCATTTCGGGATAAGTGCCAAACGACTCGTAGTAACGCTTTCCTTTCCAGCCAAGGCGAACAATCCAGCGCATACTCTTCGCGGTCACAAGTACGCGCAATCGGGGGTTTTTCTTCCAAGGATACTCAACACCTTGCTCGCCCTTAGCAGGACGAGGCAAGGCGTTAAGTACCTTCTGGTTCATTTCTATCGGTGTAGTGCTCACAATATCTCACTCCGTATAAGTAAATCGTGAGCAAAGATTAAGGTGACACTGACTGAAGAGTGCCGACCACACGACTCCCTCTACAGACCATAAAATATGATGCACCGTAAGAAAAAAGAGTTCATACAAAGAGATTAACTCGTTAGTATGCACAGATTAAGGAACCATTTTGTTTGATTTAATATGCCTAGAAGAAAACCCGTACTCTATGAAAAAACGGTTTACCTTTTCACGCCAAAAGCTAAACCGTTATCAATTCATAACAAGCACTTGCTCATCATCACCCTACAGCGGCTATTTGGCTTAAGTCCTGATAAAGCTACCGCAGCATTGGAAAGTGCCTTTAAAAAAGCAGGGGTACACCAGTCGTTCCCAAAGCGTTCCGCACATTCCACTTATAAAACTAAGCACATTAAAACGCTCAAGCCATTGAAAGAATTGTCAAACAAGAAAAGAATTGCGCTCACTTTAATCGAGAGCAGCATTGTAGAATTGGACAGCAGTAAAGACGAGACATACCAAGATATAGAGATGCCAATCACGGTAGATATTCTAGACTTCCCACCCTGGTATAAACAAAACCGAGAATTTATCCAGCTCTTGGGAAACTTCATTTCAACCGAGCGAAAGTACGAAGAAGAAAGCCATCAGCTGCTTCTTGAAGCCGTACGCAGAGCATCACCACCAGCAGAAAAGCACCTAATAGAAACGAATCTCAAGTTCTACAAAAAACATATTGGTCAACCAAGTACCAATAAAGTAGCTAACAAACAGCTCTTAGATGCCAAACTCGTTATCTTTAACACCATTAACGACGAGGTTGATAACAAAGATAGTAAAGCTGATACCAAAGAAAGCAAAGAGATTGAGACAACCACTCATAATTACTTAGATTATTATGACGATACGCGTGGCGAAACTGACGAGAAAGACGACGAACAGAGCACGTACCTCATCTATCTCTTGGTTAAGCCAAGCAAAAGTATCAAATACATCCCGTTCAAAATTACCAACCTAAATCCGCTCTACAAATATCTTGGTAGTAGAGACAGCACTTACTCAGTGTATGCAATTAAAAACCGTAATCAATTAACGCTCGAACTCGTTATTAGTGACAAAAGTCGAATAAAATATAAAGCCACCATCGAGCAAGACTTTCAGCAAGACGTACCTAACCCGTTTACTGGTCAGATATTATTCAATACGTTCAACTTTTGGGATCCATCGTTACCTGACAAAAAACACACAATTGTTAGACAAAGAAAAATTCACACATGTAACGTAAAGCTCTCAACATCGGAGGGACATATCGGCAAACGCAGCATAAGGTATATCTTACAACGTATGCACCAATCGCTCTCACTGACAGAGTTTCACGATATCGTTACACCCAAAATGTTCATTGAAAGACCTCAAGCATATAAAACAAAACCTATCTTGCTCACATGGCAGTGTGAAATTAAGAATGGTATTAATTCCCCAACGGACTAAATGAACACAGAGGAAAAAGTCCAATGAGACAAAGGGAAACCACTTCCCATCAGTTACGACAAAGAAAAAAGTAGAGGCAGTTTCGCCTCTACTTTTTCACTAGATAACATCTAGCTCATCCAACGCTCCTCCGATTAATGCACCTGCGACAAACCCGAGCGCCCCGCCAATCACGACCCCTTGGGGACCATAGCGGGTACCGAGTGTGGCACCGTACTTCGCGAATCGAACACCTGTTGACGAACTAGGCTTAAACCAGCGCTGTTGAGGGTTAGAGTGAAAATGTGTTTTCGCCATAATGTTTTTTTCCTTTTCTCTCGATATGAAAAAGGGCGATACCTTTCGATATCGCCCTTGTTGATAAGTCTAATTTAGTGATGGGACTTAATCATCGTCATCATCAGCCATGAAGTCACCGCCAAGCCAACCATCGTCGCCCGGTTCCATGTCGAAGTCCTGACTGAAGCCAGAATCTTCTGTACCATCATCATAGTCACCTTGGTCTTCTGTCCAACCGCCCATATGAACGCTCCTTCTTAACTGTAATCCATTGCGCCACACGTATCGCATGACCCACCCTTGGTGACCCAACCGGGACAACCTAAAGAGCGGCATGAGTAACCTGATGCCATAAGTGGCTTAATGAATGTCACTTTCATTATAGTTTCCTTTAATTGACGTTGTAGTAAATCTACGTTGTGTAGTATCCCACTGAGCTCGGACAGGGTATGTCCAAGACCGCAGAATGAGTGTGAAAATAGTCATCGTCATTGCACTGCCTTACCCAATGAAAGCTATGCCAAATCTCAGTGCGTGACGGTTAGAAACATTTAAAAATGTTTTGCCCTCAACCTGTCCAAGGGAAACCGTACGCTAGTAGCATGAGCGATAAGAGTGAAAAGCTAGCATTAAGGCTAGGTGACATATTGACGAGATTGTTTATGGGAGAAGTGCTCTCCCCTGAGCAGTTGGTCGCGGACTATCAGGTAAGCGAGAAAACCCTGAGACGCGATTTCAATGAAAGGCTCGTCAACGCTCCGATTATCCGCACCAATCAGGGTTATCGGTTAGATCCGGTAACTCGAAATAATGGTAATGCGAATACCAACAAGGTACTGCACGATACGGGGTTGTCCGCGCTACTACCTAATCATTACAAGTTCAACGGTCACACCCCCGTTCTGTTTAAGAACCCACGCTCCGAACCCATGGAGAAGTTCGATGCGCTGTTTAGACAACTGACCGAAGTGATTACCACTCACTCTGTTATTGACCTTATTTACCATGGAAAAACGTTTGAATCTGTCCATCCCTATCGTTTGGTAAATGACCGTGGTATCTGGTTCCTCGCTGCGACCTACAGTGACCAGTTACATTCGTACCGACTACCAAATATTTCACGGATTCACCGCCGGGAAGATAAATACAAACCGAATCAAAAGGTCCACGAGGAGATACATAAACAAGGGATGGAGTGGCTAACTCCGGATGATGCTGAGGTGCTTGTACAGGTTGATAGGGAAGTAGCTCCACGCTTTCTTGAAGGTATGATTCTTCCCCACCAGCAGCTATTGAAAGAACTAAGCGACGGTAGTTTGTTGGTCAGCAGTCGAGTATCAAGATTGAGCGATATCTTGCCCTTGTTGAAGTCTTGGATACCTCAAGTCGAGGTTCTCTCCCCAGTCAGTCTCAAGCTTGAACTTATACGCGATCTCCACGCTACTTTGGATCGTTACAAGTAGTCGACACGTTTCAGACTACCGAAACCTATCAGCTTACTGAGCAATTAGATCATGATGATCCAAATGCTTTATTTGCTGTACATGAGTATCGTGTCATGACGTTGCCACGTTAATAAATAACGCCCTAGCGTTCTCTCTAGAAGCACAGCTCCAAGTCAACAAAGAACCCCGACATAATGTCGTTTCACTACGCCGAGACCGACCGCTCTACCCATGGACTTGCCACTATGTACCGATTTTGAGCTTACCTATGTGAGATAAGGGAAAGGGGTGATTTAGCGAGACTTGAAACCGATACCAAGCAAGGGAAAACTCAAAATGATGCTATTTTTGGTCAGGTTCAGACTAACTAATAAATAATTCCGAAGGAAGCTGTAATTAAATAGGGGTATTACCATGATGTCTGATGCACGAACTCTGCTCCAAATCACTCAGTCCAGTCCGTATTTTTACCTAGTTGATATCGCTAACTTGTTAAGCTTCACCGCCGTTGGCTATCTACTGGGTATGATGACTGGATAAACAGAGCCATGAATTGAACTTGTCACTATAGATTCCGGTGACAAGTTCCTTTTTGACTCAACGGGTTTGAGATTAATGTGTGGGAATCGTGGATTACCGCTTACAGCGCATAGTAACGTTGAAAATGACCAAGTTTTCACGCCAAGCCACTAACAAATTACTAAGGGCACCTCTCGTTGCATAATAAGGGCTAGCCTTTACCCCTAGTTGCAGAGATAGCATCAGACAAATCATTCTCTCGGTATTTTATATAGGCTTCCCGTCCCTTACTGCTCCCATTGCTTCGACATAGCAATGGGAGCTTTTAATAACAAAACACCAGAACAAACCAACCAAACTCGTTAGAATTAACGCTCCCTTCCTTGGTGTTTCCACCGTCCATTGCAATCCAGCAACTTCATCCC
Organism: Vibrio sp. HB236076; assembly: GCF_040957575.1. Taxonomy (NCBI): domain Bacteria; kingdom Pseudomonadati; phylum Pseudomonadota; class Gammaproteobacteria; order Vibrionales; family Vibrionaceae; genus Vibrio; species Vibrio sp. HB236076. Next base: position 327,699 of record NZ_CP162601.1, on the reverse strand, counting down.
CTCTGAATCCCGAAGGCAACGGATTGGGTAAACGTTGCTAAAACTTGCCCCAATGAAAAAGGCTTCCCATCACGCCATGATTAACATGGAACAATAGGAAGCCTTAGTGTCACTAGGAAGTGAGTCGACTATTTTATGGTACATACATGGTGCTTTCTACTTGGTTTGTTGCCGATGGACTAATCCACAGTGACTTTTATCTCATCGAACACGCCCATTTCGACGTAGCTAAGAAAGTTGGATTCCCACATCGAGTAGAACTCCATTACCTCACTACTTGTTATCGGCAGCTCCGGAGCATAGGAAAAACTCGCTGTTCCAGATGAGAAGTTAAAGTCCACTTCTTTAACCAGTTCGGGATAAGGACCACCGCAATACGCAAAGTCAGTGATGTAATCAAATATCCACTGGTCGTAGAGGCGGACAAGCCTGATTTCAACAGGGTGCCAACCGCCACTTTCCGAACTGTAGGATGAATCTCGGAAGTTGATCACTACCGATTGGATCATGGGTGTCCATTTGCCTGATTCGCTGATCAATTGGTTTAAAGCATCTTGAAGATCGACACTGACAGGCAGCAGTAATCGCTCAACGTCAAAAGTTAAGTTCATAATAAAATCTCTTTTAGTTTGTTAGGGATGCACTCTTGTTAAGTGCTTGGTATGAAAACCAGAGTTGGCTTGGAGGGTAAGGGAGCTGTGGTTTTAGGGTTATTTCGCTTTGGTTTCAGCGTCAACTAATGAAAGCAACTCATAACGACGTTGCTCGTAGTCTGGCGCTAGAACGTGGAGAAACACTGATTTCTCCGACTGAATGATAAGACCAAGCCCCCTGCAAACCCCGCACATAAAACCAGCATTGTTCGCTGACTGTCCAGAAATTACACACTTCAGCACAGAACTCTTGAACGGCTTATCACCCTGCACATCTAGTACAGCGGTGATGTCTTTAAGTGGGATCCATTCCTTGCTGTGTAGACCTCCACCTTCATTACCCGACATGCGGATATAGAGCTCGTTTTCTTCATCATGAATGGCGATTTCATAGAACACATGGTTCTCTGTTTTCGGTGATAGCTTTTTAGCTTTGCCCTCGCGCACGATATTAGTGAAATGGTCTACTGATTGATCGTCAGTGACCGTGACTTGTTCATTGCCTTCTACAACTTCTGGTAGAACGGCTGCTTGTTTATTGCTTGGTTTACGTGCCATAGGACACCTCCTTTAAGTTGGAATAATTCAGGTTTAGTTTGATTTTAAGATTCAGCTTGGTCAGCGAGCTTGGCGACAGGGAACGTTGGACTGTTCATAGGAGCACAGCAGTACACACCAGCGCCTTCCATGGTCACTATGGCGACCGCTAATAACCAAGGACAATCATCGTCGTTTAACAACAGAACCCATTCAGGGTAGTTAGTAACAAAGCGAAGAAAGTGCAGATCTTCCTCAGACTCTTCATTCAGTATTTCGTTGGTATCCCCTTCCTCAATCAAGTACAAGGTAGTACCGACCTCATCCCAAAACGTTTTTGTGCTTTCTTCATCACCGAATGGTTCTATCAGGTGCTCTAGCAGTTTTGCTTTCACACCATCCGGCATTGGCAGTGATTGAATGTCTTCAAACTTGTTTACTGTTTTCATTTCTAATCTCCGTTTAATAATGAAAAAGCCCCTGTTTAGCTCATCGCTAAACAGGGGCTTTTCTAATGTCATTTCCAAATTAACTGGTTAAACCTAACTTCTTCATTCCCAGCGTATCTCTGGCTTCGCAGTCACCATATCCGATAAGCGAGAGCCTATCTCCCTCCGACGTCCAACAGTCAATTTCGAGTAGCGCCTTGTTGATGACAGGTCAGCGTGATTCAACTGCTTGGCTATGTCGTGTAACGAGACTCCTTGGCTAGCTAATAAACTCCCAACCGTATGGCGAGCTGAATGCAGGGTTAGGTTCGCTTTATCACCGGGTATGTCGGGCAGTCCCATCTTGGCTTTGATAGCCTTGAAAGCATGCCTAGGTTGCCCTACTGGTTTACCCTTTTTGCGTCCAGGAAAGAGATAGGGATTATTCGCCACATGAGGCACCGACCTCAAAATATCAAGCATGTAGTCTGTTAGAAATAAAACGTGGTTACTACCATTTTTCGTTTGCGGGATAGTGAGTGTTTTTTCGTCCCAATTCACATCGGATTTCAAGCGTAAACGCAGTTCCTTATCCCTCGCGCCAGTCAAAAACAGCAAGGCTAGATACGCGCCAATACTTTTGTCTTCATGGTTCAAAGCGTGACCTATGAACTCCTTTAGCTGTGATTCAGACAAGTAGCCAGTGCGCACGTTATCCTCTTTCAACAAACTCACCTTGTCAGCAATGAGCGGAGCGTCCATCAACTTGTATGCTTGACGATTGATCGTTTTCAATAGAGCTAAAACGCGATTAATCGAAGCAGGAGCATACGGTTTACCCTTAATCGTAACTGCGTTCTGCATCTCCATTTGGATTTTGATGATATCGGCGGCGGTTAGGTCATGAATCGAGATATGGTGTATCGACTTTGCTAAACGAAATCGCGCTACATCATCCTTCCAACTACGTTTCTGTTTTGCCAGTGGCAGGTACACTTCATCAAAGAACCGTTCCAGAGTCATCGTCTTCTCGGTAGTCTGATTGTCACGCTCAAGCTTTGGATCAATACCTTCAATAATTTGCTGGCGATACTCTTTGGCTGTTTTGCGCAATGTAGCGAGGTCAGTTTCAGGGTGCTTACCAAGACCAATAGATGCCTTCTTACCTGTTACCGGACTGGTATAGCGGAGTAAGAAGCGTTTCCCGCCAGACTTACCTACTAAGCAGCGAACGCCAGTAGGCAAGCCAGAGTCTTTCATAGCGGATAAATTGACTTCGTAATCAGTGGATTTAGCGTTAGCCGGATTGGGTTTAAGGTTGTTGAGGAAAGTGGTGTTGAGTCGGGTTTTACTTTGCATAATCAAATACCTATCAGTTAGACAAGTATTTGATTAATATAATTTTCACTTCTAATTTATTCCAGAAAATCCAATAACTTACCAACTCGGCGGAGATTATTAACCGTATCTAAAATATCGACACAACCTTCTTTGTTCATACTTATGTAGTCTGTTTGATCTACTAGAACCGTCATATACTTTCCAAGTCCAAACTTAGAGGGCTTAGCAAGGTTGATCCCGTTCTGTTCAGCTTTATTCTTAATCTCTTTATACCACCGAGAGCGCTCTGTTTTGCGTAGTTCCTTATCAGGTACTTTAATTTTGATACAAAGCTGCTGCTCTTCAAGTTGAACATAAACTTCAGAATTATCAACGTCACGCCCAAAACACCAAAAACCCATAAAGCCACCAGAGGGATTAGCTACAGACTTCCATCCGCCAGCCCCCAATTCCTTCTGCAAGTGCATATAAAAACCAGCCCATGCTTGTCCAGACCAAGTCTCGGGAGGCGTAGTCAGATAACTATTAACCTTTTTTTCTATTTCCTGTAGATGTCTTCTAAAATCGAGAAAAATTGAGTCATTAATTTTGTCACCCTTATTCAATACATCTAAAAAGTCCTTTCTAGAAAATACCTTGTAACCATTTGATTCGATCGAGCGATAACAAGACTGATCAAAGGTTTTAAAGTATATCGGGAGGATGTTATCTACTTCGTAAGTCCTTCCCTTAATTTCATTGAAATAGCGAGAAAGTTGATCAGAATGTTCACGTGTTTTGGTCTTATCCTCGATGAGAACTACAAATTCATCGTTAACGATGCACAGCACGTCTATATGTGAATCTTGTTTTGTAATTTCGACTTTGTTAACAGTTGGCAAGGATTTACCATGCTTACTAAACAATGATTTCAAAAAACTTAAAGCACATTGATGAAGTGCCTCATCGACCTGGCAGTACTGAGGATCTGCCCAAGATAGGAACCAGCATAAAAATGCATCTTGAGACAGCTCACTGGTAGCATATCGAAATAGATTAGGTTTATTCATAGATTGCTCACAACTGAAATATCAAAATAAATCATCGTAACCTAAAATACTCAATATTTTAGTGAGTTAAGTCTTGTCAGTACGACAGCCGAACTGTCAATTCCGAAAAAAAAAATGTGTAATGTAATTGTCTTATATACCCCAACGCCCTTCCAACACACACCGCAAAACCTCCTATCTCAAACCGGCTTTTAGACTATCCATCAAAACGATCAGTTGCCTCATAAAACCCAAAACCAAACCGCATAGCACCGTAAAGTCACCATGGTCGTACCATGGTTCTGGCAGCTCGAAGCCCTTGACGATACTGGCTTGCGAGATGGCAGCTTTTAGCATTTGTTGGATTTACTGGGATTCCCTTGCGCACAGAACCGTCATGCGATGAACCATAGATGGACCATGGAAGAAATTTTAAGGTGGATAAAGTGAGGTTAATGAAGCGAAAAAAGAGGTGACAACAGAAAAGGAAAAGTGAGGTAAGCACCTGAAAAGTCGAATATTTTCAAAAGCCTAAAACGACGAAAGGCCGCTATAAAAGCGACCTTTCTAATATGGTACCGGTGGGCGGACTTGAACCGCCACGCCCGAAGGCAACGGATTTTGAATCCGTCGTGTATACCAATTTCACCACACCGGCATCTCTGGGCAACTGCCCTTTCGATGGTTTGCATTATACGTAACGCGACGGGTTGTGCAAGCACAAAATATTGAAATCGCTACCGTTTGGATAGATTTTCGACAACAAGCGCACTTTTCAGCCATTAAGACACTAGAAAGGCCAAAATCAGCGCTAAAAAATCGCTTCAGACACCGAAAAGAACGACCTTTAAACAAGGTAAGGTTTCACACCCTGTACTCAGTACAGCACTTTTGGTCGTGAATTTTCTCACCCGATTGCCAATGATTTTGCTGATAAGTACAGCATAGATCACAAAAAAGTGCTTATATTCTGCCCCATATCCCATTCGTGTTACCTTGTAGGATAAGGTAAAGGTTTCACAACTTGACTTCCCTGCTCTCCCCTCGCAATCAAGGATGATAAACATGGCGAAAACAACAAAAAAAAGCACGAAACAAAACAAACTCAAACAGGATGATAAAAAAGGCCTTACGGCACATGAAGCTCGCAAGCGAATTGAAGAAATTATGGAGCAGCGCAAGTTTGATGAACTGTATGACTGGTAAAAAAATACCCGTATAAATCAGTACCGGGCAAACACTTCGATAAGGCGAGCCACACGCTCGCCTTATCGCATTCTCTTCGCTTATTACTGCAATTTACGTCTTAACAGCGACACCGCCACCACTAAAAAGGCCAAGCTCGGCATCACCGCACCAAACACAGGTGGAATGCCATACACCAAGGTCAAGGGGCCAAAGAACTCACTCGAGATGTAAAAGGCAAACCCCGCAATCACCCCGGAGAGCACCCGTGCCCCCATGGTCACACTGCGCAGTGGGCCAAATACAAATGACAGCGCGAGCAACATCATTACACCAATGGATATTGGTGAGGTGATCTTACGCCAAAACGCCAAATCGTAACGCGACGCATCTTGCTCTGATGCCTTGAGATAGTTCACGTAACTGTATAAGCCACTTAGCGACAACTCTTCAGGTTTCACCGTCACCACCGCTAATCGCTCTGGCTCAAGTGAGGTATCCCACTCCATTTCATCGCGTTTGGTTTTGGTCAGTTGCTCCGGGTTTGTCATATCTGTGATCTGAACATCGTGCATTAGCCAATGGTTATTACTTTGATACTCGACTTTTTCGGCAAAAATCACTGAGTCCAATTTCTTCTCTTCGCTGAAACGCCAAATATTTAGGCCGTATAAGGTCTCGTCATCAACTTTGCCAATGAAGATAAAATCATCGGCATCACGCGCCCACACACCGCTTTGCACCGAGGCTATGCTGCCACCAGAAATCGCAAAAGCTCGCATATCTCTGGCTAACTTTTGCGCCTGAGGGGCACCCCATTCACCTAAAATCACCACGACAATCATTAAAGGTACCGCAGTTTTTAATACCGACATGCCGATATTGAGCTTAGAAATCCCCGCCGACTGCATCACCACTAACTCAGAGCTCGATGCCAACATCCCCAGAGCAATTAACGCCCCAAGCAACGCCGCCATTGGGAAAAACATTTCAATATCGCGAGGAATACTGAGCACCACAAAAAACAGCGCGTGTATCAAATCGTAGGCGCCTCGACCAACTTTGCGCAGTTGGTCAACGTATTTAATAATGCCAGATAGACCGACGAAGGTCGCTAACACTAGCATGGTGGTCGAGATAATGGTTCGGCCAATATACCAATCGAGAATTTTAAACACGGATTAAGCGAGCCTCTTCTTGTTGCGCATTTTTTCTTTAAAACGGCGTACAAACGCACTGTCCATCATGTTGGCACCAATGGCCACAATGAGCAGTAAACCGTTTATTGGCCACATGCCGATAGCCGCAGGAATGGCATCGTCTTCTAACGCGGACTTCGTGGCACTAATAGCAAGGAAATAGGTCAAGTAAATCAAAATAGCCGGGCCCAGTTTTGCAAAACGACCCTGGCGAGGATTCACGGCAGACAAAGGGATCACCAGCATGGTCAGGATCGGAATACACACCACCATAGAAATTCGCCACTGCAACTCCGCTTGCGCCTCTGGGTTGGGGTTGTGAAGCAAATCTAACGTTGGCATTGCCTCCCAATCACGCTTTTTGCGTTTGGCTTCGCGCTGGCCAATCAAACCATCATACTCTTTAAATTGAGTCACCATGTATTGCAACTGAGTCGGCACCCCCTCATAACGCGTCCCTTCATACATGGCGATAATCTGACGCCCGTCAGAGAGCTCTTTGACTTCACCGGCATTGGCAAACATGACACTCGGTAAAATCGAGTTTTTTTCTTCCACTTGGGCGACAAAAACATTGGTCAGCTTCTTATCGCTAATATCATCGACAAAAATGACCGCCGAGCCATCGGGCGAGCTTTGAAACTGACCCGTTTTAAGTAAATCGACACTGTTTTCAGCGGAGACATTCTCAATAATCTGCTCCACTCTATCTTGTGACCAAGGGGATAACCAAAGCGCGTTAAACGCTGCCACACCGGCGGTAATCAAACCGAGATACAGCGCCGCCTGCACCAAAAACTTGTTGCCTATGCCGGTGGCATTCATGACCACAATTTCACTTTCGGCGTATAGGCGCCCAAAAGTCACCAGAATGCCGATAAACAGACTCAAAGGCAGCATTAATAACCCCATTGCAGGCATATTGAGTCCTACAATGGAAAGAATGAGGTCAGCGGGAATATCACCGTCGGACGCATCCGCTAATACGCTGATAAACTTTTGGCTTAAAAAGACCAAAAAAAGCACAAAAAAGATGGCAAACTGGCTCTTAAATGTTTCTCTGATCAAATATCTAACAATAATCACGCGCAAATTACCTTTATAAAAACTTGTTTTTTTGGTCGAATCACTATAATTTTCCGGTAAACCTTATATTTTTTTATACTATGATGACCAGACAGCCGCTGCATTTATGAAGTTAACTATAGAGTAACATTCAACAAGTAAGCGGTCATTATCTAACATTGAGAATGTTTTGTCTTCAGGATGTAGGAGTACGCATGGAGTTCAGTGTAAAAAGTGGTAGCCCGGAGAAACAACGCAGCGCCTGTATCGTTGTCGGTGTTTTCGAACCACGCCGTCTTTCCCCCGTTGCCGAGCAACTCGACAAAGTCAGTGACGGTTATTTAAGTTCACTGCTCCGCCGGGGCGACCTAGAAGGAAAACCCGGCCAAGTATTGTTATTGCACCACGTACCCGGCGTACTCTCAGAACGCGTATTGCTCGTCGGCTGTGGTAAAGAACGCGAACTCGGCGAACGTCAGTACAAAGAAATCATCCAAAAAACCATCAACACTCTCAATGAAACCGGCTCAATGGAAGCGGTGTGCTTTCTCACTGAACTTCACGTCAAAGGCCGCGATACCTATTGGAAAGTTCGCCAAGCCGTCGAAGCGACCAATGACGGCCTCTACACCTTTGACCAATTTAAAAGCAACAAACCAGAACTGCGCCGCCCATTGCGAAAATTGGTTTTTAACGTCCCGACTCGCCGCGAACTTAACCTTGGTGAAAAAGCAATTAATCACGGGTTAGCTATTGCCTCAGGCGTCAGTGCGTGTAAAGACCTCGGCAACATGCCGCCCAATATCGCCAATCCGGCCTACCTCGCCTCACAGGCGCGTCGCCTCGCCGATGACTACGATACCATCAGCACAAAAATCATTGGCGAACAAGAGATGGAAAAGCTTGGAATGCATTCCTATCTCGCCGTCAGTCGCGGTTCGAAAAACGAAGCCATGATGTCACTGATTGAATACCGCGGCCATCCTGATCCCACAGCCAAGCCCATTGTGCTGGTCGGCAAAGGACTCACTTTTGACTCTGGGGGTATTTCTCTCAAACCAGGCGAAGGCATGGATGAAATGAAATACGACATGTGTGGCGCCGCATCGGTATTTGGCACCATGGCGGCTCTCGCCAAACTCAATTTACCGATTAACGTTGTCGGTGTGTTAGCGGGCTGTGAAAATATGCCAGGAAGTAACGCCTATCGACCTGGTGACATATTAACCACCATGTCCGGTCAAACGGTCGAAGTCCTCAATACCGATGCCGAAGGGCGTTTGGTGCTTTGTGACACTTTGACCTACGTCGAGCGCTTTGAGCCTGAGTGTGTCATCGATGTTGCCACCTTGACCGGTGCGTGTATTATCGCCCTTGGTCACCATATCAGTGGCTTAGTGTCAAACCACAACCCTCTGGCGCACGAATTGGTCAACGCGTCTGAGCAAGCCAGTGATCGCGCTTGGCGCTTGCCTATGATTGATGAGTTCCAAGAGCAATTGCGCAGCCCGTTTGCGGATATGGCCAATATCGGCGGCCGCCCAGCCGGCACCATCACCGCAGGTTGTTTTTTGTCGCGCTTTGCGAAAAAGTACAATTGGGCACACCTTGATATCGCGGGGACAGCGTGGCGCTCTGGAGCCGCAAAAGGATCCACTGGTCGACCGGTCTCCTTATTAGTGCAGTTTTTGCTTAACCGCAGTGGTCAATATCGCGAAGAATAATCGCGCTAAAGACTAAGTAGCGAGATTGCTCATTACATCCCGGCATCTCGCTCATGGATAAGAGCACACCATGGCCACAGCGACATTTTATCTCATCTCTGAGCACAGCCCCCAAGCCAGCCAATCCGGCTGGTTTGACTATGTGATCTATCTAACTCGACACTTTGTCAACCAAGGGGCTAAGCTGTACCTTCACTGCCATAACCGCACACAAGCCGAAGCCTTAGCCGAGGTCTTTTTTCAGCAAGAGGGTGCCGATTATCTCGCTCACCACCTTGCAGGGGAAGGCCCTAAATACGGGACGGCGATCGAAATAGGTCACCCACAAGCAAAACCGCTGTGGAATCGGCAGCTGGTCATAAATTTGGCCAATCAAGAGACAACCTTTGCGCACAAGTTTGCCGAAGTGGTAGACTTCGTGCCTTGCGAAGAAAAAGCCAAGCAACTGGCTCGCGAAAGATATAAACTGTATCGACAGGCGGGTTTTGCTATGCAAACGGTCGAGGTTTCACTCCCGTAACCGCAATCGCTATCCGTAAAAAATCAAAATGCATACCGTTAAGCAGATCTTGTGCGACCAATTCGGTATAATGATTGAACGATTATTTTTCACCATCAACGTATCCATTTAAGAGCGCTATGGAAAAGACATACAACCCCACTTCAATTGAACAAGCCCTATATCAAGCTTGGGAAGAAAAAGGCTACTTCAAGCCACACGGTGACACCAGCAAAGAATCTTACAGCATCATGATCCCGCCGCCGAATGTCACTGGCAGCCTGCACATGGGTCACGCTTTCCAAGACACCATTATGGATACCTTGATCCGCTGCCAACGCATGAAAGGCAAAAATACCTTGTGGCAAGTAGGTACTGACCATGCGGGTATCGCGACTCAGATGGTCGTTGAACGCAAAATTGCAGCCGAGGAAGGTAAAACCAAACACGATTACGGTCGTGATGCTTTTATCGATAAAATCTGGGAATGGAAAAACGAGTCCGGTGGTAACATCACCCAACAACTGCGTCGCCTTGGAGCGTCAGTGGATTGGGACCGCGAGCGCTTTACTATGGATGATGGCTTGTCTAATGCCGTTCAAGAAGTGTTTGTGCGCCTTTACGAAGAAGATTTGATCTACCGAGGCAAACGCTTGGTCAACTGGGATCCTAAGTTGCACACGGCGATTTCTGATCTCGAAGTTGAAAATAAAGATAAGAAAGGCCATATGTGGCATTTCCGCTATCCTTTGGCCGATGGGGTAAAAACCGCAGAAGGCAAAGATTACATTGTGGTTGCCACCACCCGTCCAGAAACCATGCTCGGCGATACGGGGGTTGCTGTTAACCCAGAAGATCCTCGCTATCAAGCACTGATTGGCAATGAGGTCCTGTTGCCAATCGTTAACCGTCGCATCCCCATCGTCGGCGATGAACACGCCGATATGGAAAAAGGCACCGGTTGTGTGAAAATCACTCCGGCTCACGACTTCAACGACTACGAAGTCGGCAAGCGCCATCAATTACCGATGATCAATATCTTGACGTTTGATGCCAATATTCGCGATGCGGCAGAAGTCTTCACCACCAATGGTGAACCGAGTGATGCTTATACCACCGACATCCCGGAGTCATATCAAGGTTTAGAGCGCTTTGCAGCTCGTAAAGCCATCGTGGCAGAATTTGATGCCTTGGGTTTGCTAGAAGAAATTAAAGATCACGACTTAACCGTGCCGTATGGCGATCGCGGTGGCGTGGTGATTGAGCCGATGCTCACCGACCAATGGTACGTGCGCACCGCCCCTCTTGCTCAAGTAGCGACCCAGGCAGTAGAAGACGGTGAAATCCAGTTTGTACCAAAACAGTACGAAAACATGTACTTCTCTTGGATGCGCGATATCCAAGACTGGTGTATTTCTCGTCAATTGTGGTGGGGCCATCGCATCCCTGCGTGGTACGACAACCAAGGTAATGTCTACGTTGGCCGTAGCGAAGAAGAAGTGCGTGCCAAGCACGGGCTAGAAAGCGCGATTGAGCTACGCCGCGACGACGATGTCCTTGATACCTGGTTCTCTTCTGCGCTGTGGACCTTTGGTACTCAAGGCTGGCCCGAACAAACTCCTGACCTTGAGACCTTCCATCCCTCAGATGTGTTGGTCACCGGCTTTGACATTATTTTCTTCTGGGTGGCACGTATGATCATGATGACCATGCACTTCATCAAAGACGAAAATGGCAAACCACAAGTGCCCTTTAAAACGGTCTACGTAACCGGCCTCATCCGCGATGAAAATGGCGATAAAATGTCGAAGTCAAAAGGCAATGTCCTTGATCCTATCGACATGATTGATGGTATTGATCTCGAGTCACTCGTGTCTAAGCGCACCGGCAATATGATGCAGCCTCAATTGGCGAAGAAAATCGAGAAAAACACGCGTAAAACCTTTGAAAATGGCATCGAAGCCTTTGGTACGGATGCCCTGCGCTTTACCCTAGCAGCCATGGCTTCTACCGGTCGTGACATTAACTGGGATATGAAACGCTTAGAGGGCTACCGCAACTTCTGCAACAAACTGTGGAACGCGAGTCGCTATGTTCTGATGAATACCGAAGAGCAAGATTGCGGCTTTAACGGTGGTGATCTTGAGTATTCTCTGGCCGACAAATGGATCGAGTCACAATTTGAGCTGGCGGCGAAATCGTTCAACGAACATATCGATAACTTCCGTCTCGATATGGCCGCCAATACCCTGTATGAGTTTATCTGGAACCAATTCTGTGACTGGTATCTCGAGCTCACTAAGCCGGTACTGTGGAAAGGAAGTGAGGCTCAGCAACGCGCAACACGCCGCACTCTTATCACGGTGCTGGAAAAAACCTTGCGCCTTGCCCACCCGGTATTGCCATACATCACGGAAACCATTTGGCAAAGTGTGAAACCGTTAGTAGACGGTGTTGAGGGCGACACCATCATGCTACAGGCGCTACCGCAGTACGATGAAGGCAACTTCCACCCAGAAGCATTAAGCGACATCGAGTGGGTGAAGAGCTTTATCACCAGTATTCGTAACTTGCGCGCAGAGTACGATATCAACCCAGGTAAGCCATTAGAAGTGATGCTGAAAGCCGCTAACGAGCAAGATGCAGAGCGCTTAGCATCTTGCCAAACAGTGCTGACTTCTTTAGCTAAACTCGACAGTGTCCGCCTGCTGGCAAGCGAAGAAGAAACACCGGCTTGTGCATCGGCGCTAGTGGGTAAATCAGAATTGCTTATTCCAATGGCCGGTTTGATTGATAAAACCGCTGAGCTAGCCCGTCTTGATAAAGAAATAGATAAGACACAAGGCGAAATCAAACGCATCGAAGGCAAGTTAAACAACCAAGGTTTTGTGGCCAAAGCCCCTGAAGCCGTCGTTGCCAAAGAGCGAGAGAAGCTAGAGAGCTATCAAGAGACACTGGTTAAGCTACAAGAGCAAAAAGTCACCATAGCCGCCTTGTAATCACTCGTTGATCACAAGCTAATGACAAAGCCTGCCAAACTCAGTTTGACAGGCTTTTTTGTTGCCACTCTTATCATCCAAAGGTTTTTCCGACCAGTGCACTTATAGCAATCTAACTCAATAACACTTGCCCGTTATTGAGTTAGATTGCTATTAATGTAATACAACGTCAAGACGATTGACTCCTTGGTATGAGCCAATAAAATCAAAAGCGAGGTGAGACCACCTTATTCAGAGTCCAACGAGTTTTGCCTAACTAGGAGATCATGTGATGAAAAAAATGACATATCTTGCTGTATTAGCAGCAACAGTTGCGCTGTTAACTGGTTGTGTCGGACCTCGAGGACCCGGCTGGCCAGGCCCTCGTCCGTTTGCAAATATCACGATTGCGCTTCCCGCCCCGGCCGTGGTTATTACACCAGGCCCAAGAAGACCCTAACTGAAAGTACCATCGCACGCTTGTACATTGCTGCTGGTATACTGTATTTAAGAACAACCACAAAAAGGCCGTTCCTTGGTCATATGTGTGCCAGCAGCTGAACCTGTCAATCTACTGCCCATTATTCGCGAACAAAAGTCACTATCTTATAGCCATTCGTTATTGAACAACACTTGATGCTCAACACCCCCCTCATTAAGCTGCGACATCGATCACATGTTGGCTTACTTTTGAGATAGTTTATGAACGTCAAAGAACACTTAAGCGGGGCTTTTTTACTGTTATTCAGTCTAGTCCTCGGCGGCCTGTTACTCAATCCAGAGATCTTTTTTCGTCTCGTCATTGGCCTGGGGTTAGGCTATGCATTGACCCGCTCTTCGATTGGCTTTGCCGGTAGTGTTAATCGCGCTTATCGAGCAGGCACAACCAAGTTGCTACGCGCGTTAATGTTAATGTTTACCTTAGCCGCCTTGACTACCAGCGCTTTTCTCTACAACCACAACCCACAAGATATGGGATTGTGGATTAACCCCATCAATGCGGGCTTGTTAGTGGGAGGACTGTTATTTGGCTTTGGCATGTCATTCGCCAGTTGCTGTGCCTCTGGGGTATTAACCTATTTCTCCAGTAGCTTAAATCGCCCTGCACTGGTACTGCTTAGCTTTGGTGGCGGTGTGTTTCTCGGCTTTCCTTTACAAGCGGAACAAAGTTGGATACGCGAGACTTGGGTTTCTTCGTCGACCTATCAGGGCAAAGGGGTCTTTTTACCCGACCTATTTGCTGGGACCCCACTTGACGGTTACCTCGGCGCTATCCTACTGACGGCCGGTTTAGCCAGTCTCGTGGTATGGTTTGCTCATCGCTACGAACGTCAGCGCCGTTTACAGGGCACTTATATCGGCAATGCAGCAGAAAAAGAACAAGCAGAAAATACACCTTATGATTTTGCTGCCTATCCGTTTTTTAGCTCACAAACCTATCAAGCGTTATTTGTCCGTCGTTGGTCCCTTACCACAGGGGTTGCTGTCATTGTTATCTTATTTACTTTGTTAATGGGCGTGACCGGCTCTGGTTGGGGCGCTTCAACCCCTTTTGGGCTTTGGTTTGGTCGCTTACTGATTGCTACAGGTATTGACCCAAGTCTGATTGCTGAGTTTACTCATCGCCCTGAGCAAGCCTTTACCATGCCCTTTTTTGAGCACCCAGTGAATGTGCAAAATATCGGCATCATGCTCGGCTCTATTACTTGCTTACTGCTATCAGGACGTTTTATTTCGGGGATATCTCGCCTGAGACTGTCAGGAAAAGAAGCCAGTATGTTGATTGTCGCGGGCTTATCGATGGGATTGGGTACCCGCTTAGCCAATGGCTGTAATGTCGGCGCGTTATTTACCCCCATTGCGAATTTCTCTTTGTCTGGCTGGATTTTCTTAGTCGTCATGATTATGGGTGGCGTATTAGGCAATCAACTGGGTAAACGAATCAGTTAAAGCATACCGTGAGAGGTGACTAGACACGCTGTAGCCTCTCACGATTTCAAGCCTTTAGCCAGCTTACAACACGTGTGGCCGAGTTTGATTTAGCACACTCTCTTCAAGGAATACAATAAACTCATTAAGCGCAATTGGGCGAGAATAAAAATACCCTTGGGCATAATCACACTCTTCATTGAGAAGGTAGTTGGACTGCTCTATTTCTTCAACGCCTTCAGCGACCACTTTAATATCTAACTTTTTGGCCATATTGATGATCGCAGAGCACAGCGCCTGAGAGTGTTTATCCGTGGTGATATCATTGACAAAGCTGCGATCGATTTTAATTCCATCAATATTAAAATCGAGTAAATAGCCCAGTGATGAATACCCCGTTCCAAAATCATCAAGCCAAATTTCGATGCCTAACGCTCTGATTTTGTCTAAATTTTCTTTCGCTGTTTGTCGGTCTTGCATTAACAAGGTTTCCGTCACTTCTACGTGAAGACAATGAGGAGGCAGTTGATAAGTAATCAATTGGTGATTCAACAACCGCGCAACCTTGCTGCCATACAACTGTTTGGCAGACACATTCAACGCTAAGTGAAAATCTTGATGAGCGCAAAAGCCATAGATCTTATGCATGTCCTTGGCCACTTGTTTTACGATCCATTCACCAAGAGGGATGATCATACCGGTCGACTCGGCGATTTTGATAAACACATCTGGCGAGATATGGCCTCGAGTCGGGTGGATCCAGCGGATCAGAGCTTCAGCGCCAATAATGCGTCCACTGTTAAGCTCAATTTTGGGTTGATAGTACATGTGAAATGCAGAGTAATCTTCCATCGCCAATCGCAATTCTTTTTCCAATTCATTTCGGTAAATCATCTCTTTTTCCATTTCTTCATTGAAAAAACAGAACTGTCCTTTACCGCTATTTTTTGCGTTGTACATAGCAATGTCAGCATGCTTGACCAATTGCTCTGAGCTTTGCCCCGCCTGAGGGTACAAAGCAATACCAATACTGGCTCCGACCACCACAGACTCATTACTTTTTTCTAACCAAATTGGCTTTGATAATGTTGAAATTAACTGTTTGGCAAGATTTGATACAATAACCTGCTCAGTTTGGCCGATCCCTTGGCGATTAAAATGTTCGAGGTTGGGTAAGCACATCAAAAATTCATCCCCCCCAACTCGAGAAATAAAATAAGTCGTTTGATCTCGATGTGGGTTTGCCCGCTTTTCAACCTCGGCTTTAATACTATTGGCTACTGTACACAATAATTCATCACCAGCACTGTGGCCCAAGTTATCATTGATCCCCTTAAACTCATCTAAGTCGATAAACAAGACCGCAAAAGGCCGATTGTGCTTTAGGCCGTGATCGATTCGTTTATTGAGAAAATCCATGAATTGAGCACGATTTGGCAGCCGTGTAAGTACGTCGTGATAGGCCAAAAACTCAATCGCTTCGGTGCGTTCTTTTAAGTTTTTATCCATATCATTAAAAGAGTGAGCCAAGGTGCCTAATTCGTCATTGCGTTGAACGTCGTTGTCTATCCCGTGTTGGCCAATACCAATTCGATTAGCATGTCGAACTAACTGTTCAATTGGCCGTACAATACCATTTGAGAGGACTAGTGCCAGTGTCAAGCTCATCAAAAAAAGCAAGATAGCAATACCAAAAAACAGTTTTGCGCTGGAGGCGGTGCTGGTCTGATGCGTCGCTTCGATGATGGTTTGGTTTTGCCGTATGTTTTGATATACCTCTTCAAGCGAGTATTCTAATAACAAACCGCCTAGCACATCGTGGCCTAAAATAAGTGGGCAAGCCATAATTATGGTATCCCCTTCGATAACGGTAAACACCTTACGCTGCTCTAGCACCGCAGCTTTCAAATCATCATGCTTTATCGGCTCACCGTATACCAAAATACTCTCACTGCCATCGTGAAAAATGTTGCCTTGGGAATCGAACACCTGGATTTTGGTTAAATTTTTATTATTTAGTGCCGGCTCAAGTAAAGCTTGCACCCCGGTTAAATCGTAACGGTAAAAAGGGTTGATTAACGCATCTGACAGGTAAGCCATCATTTGCTCAACCTGTATTTGAGCATTATTGATTAAGCTTTTACTGATATTTTCACTGGTTTTTTCGACGATATCTTGAGTGTAATAGTCAGAAACTCGGTGTTGTGTATACACCAACACGCCTAGTGTCAACATGACAAGAAATACACTGCCTGAAACTACCTTAGCTTTTAACCTCATACCTCTTGCCTTTATCTCAACGAGACAGTTTGGATTCGATAAGTCGCTTTTGCTCTTTTGCACGAAGAACAGCGGCGTTTATATCGTCGGTGATCGGATCGAATTTGAGCGTTTTTTTGTAACGAAGCAAGGCCGCTTTGCCTGGCTCACTTTTGTCTGCATCAAACAGAATTTGTGCGATCATTTGGCTCTTTTCTACTGGCACTGTTGGCGAGACTAACATTAACGAACGAGGTATCTTTTGACTTTGATAAAAAATTCTCATGTCTTTTTTTATCGCCTCAGGAATTTCTTTTTGCCAATCGATATCGCTAAATGCCGCAGAAGCAACGAGACCTCGATGAACCCAAGCCATCATGTTTTTTTCACCGCCTGAATTGGAAAAATCATCTGAAAAAAAGTAGCCGATTTTACCTGCAAGCGGCTTTTCTCTCGGCGAACTCAACTCTTGCAATTGATAGCCTTGCGCCAATAAGAGACTGGCGGGCACTAAAAATGAGCTTGACGAGCCGCGGTCTTCAAAAACAATGGTCTTTCCGACCAGATCAGAAAAGCTTTTGATACCCGATGTAATCGATGTAAAAAATACACTTGAGTATTCGCCAATACCACTTTTCCAACGCCTAGCAATCAACTTGGCGTTAGCCTGATCAATCATTCGAGCAGCGGCAAACACGGTTTCAGAAACCAAATCGACGTCACCGCTTTTCAACCATGATGCCATTTGTTCTATGTCTTTCGCGACCACCACTTTGGCTTCCTTTACACCGAAAGAAGATAACTGACTGGCCACGTAATCCGCAAACGCTTGAGTTCGCTTAACCGCTTTTTGTGGATTACTGCTGATAGTACCGACCACCAATGTCTGTTGACGTGAAGAAGGATTGGGATGATCTGCCGACACGGGCTGAAAGCTTAAAAAAACAAAACCCAACACAATGCCACACAACCACTGCTTCGTTAAATAACGCATCATTGTCTCAGCTATTTTTTGTCTATTGATAAGATAAGTTTTGCTGATAAGTGAAAATAGTCAATTTTTCCCTTGCCAAGGGTAAAGCTAACTCACAATTTAATTTCGGCACCACGAAGGTAGCCCAGACATACTCGAAACGCGCATACAAAATCGCGACGACATTAACAAATTTGCAACATAATCTATTTGTCTACATCAAAGTTGCGCTCAAGTTCAAACTTAAAGATGCGTTACTGTGCGATAGTTTTTTTGGATTGTTTTCGATAGTTCTTATACCAACCATACTCAACAATCGATCACTGACCACAATTTCCGCTTTGGAGGATGCCACCATGACCAAACCCAAGCTGCAACTGTCGTTAGACACCGATGACCTGCGCCGCGCTTTGGCGCAGTTATCCCATATCGCTGAGCATATCGATATCATCAAGATTGGGCCAATTCTGGCTTTGTCACAAGGCATCGCCTGTGTCAGAGCGATTCACCAGCTCTACCCCAATCACACCTTAGTCTTTGATGTCAAAATGACCGATGCCAGTCATATTTTAACTCGCATGGCGATGGAAGCTGGTGCCCATTGGGTGACACTGAGCTCGGCCGCTCACCCAGAAACCATTCGCGCAGCAAAAGAAGTGGCCATACAACTCAACGGAGACGTACAAATCGAACTCCACGGGCACTGGACTTGGCAAGATATTGAGGCGTGGCGATACATGGGGATCAATCAAGTCATTTACCATCGTTCTCTCAACGCTGAGCTGGCGGGTCAAACATGGCAAGAACGCGATCTTGATTGTATTAAAAGGTTAATTGATTTGGGATTAGATGTGTCGGTCAATGGTGGCGTGAAACCCAACGATGTCGGGATGTTTAAACACCTTGAGCTCAAAACCTTGATTATCGGTCGCTCATTACTGCAAAATGAAAGCCATGCGTTAGCCGAAGAGTTTCATCGTGAATTAAACTTGTATTGGTAACCCAAAGCCATCACATTCAGTGATGGCTCAAATACGTCGATGCCGTTTGTGTCAGTTAGATTGACTTTTAAGCAGTGCAACCAACTCTGCCATTGGCATCGGCTTAGCGAAATAAAAACCCTGCAGATCAACACTCTCTCGACTGGCAAAGTATTGTGCTTGGCTTTCTCGTTCAACCCCTACGGCAACTACAGAACACTCCATGGCTTGAGCAATATGAAGGCTGGCCTCAACCAAAGGCGCTTGGTTTTGTGTCGTTTCAATTTGCTGAGTAATACTTAGATCGATTTTCAGTCGATCAAAACACTCGGACGGCAAGCGCGAAAAGTTTGACGCACCCAGGCCAAATTGATCAAGGGCAATCTTATAACCCAGTGAATGCAACATCGAAATGGTTTTAAAATACGGATCAGATTGGGAAATCACTTGTTCCGTCATTTCTAAACACAACTGATGGGCGATCGCTCGATTGTCTTCCAAGGTTTGTAAAAATCGTTTGCTACTCAGCGCTTGACTCGACACATTCATCGAGACCATGGTCAAATGAGTACCGTGCTGACGGATAAACGCCATATTTTGCTCTAATACCCATAAATCTATCGTCTTTAAGACGTTGTATTGCTCAGCGACAGCAATAAAGTCACTTGGCAGTTGCATGCCATTGTCAGGGTCTTGACGACGTAATAACGATTCCGCCGCAATGATTGTCCGACCGTTATCGGAAAAAATAGGTTGGTAGTACAGTTGGAACAAGCCTTGTTCAAGCGAGTGCAACAACTCGTTTTTCTCACTGTGTAGCAGCTTTATTTCGCTGTTCATTTTCCCTGAGTAAAACTGACAGTGCCCACCTCCCGCTTTTTTTGCTCGATACATAGTGACATCAGCCAGTTGCACCAATTTTTCTTGGCTTTGCGCATCCTCTGGGTAGGTTGCAATGCCAATACTGGAGTTAATTTGATAGTATTCTTGTTGCCATACTATTGGTTGAGCGATAGCCTCAATGACTTTATTGGCCACCATTTCTGGGTATTGCACTCCAGGTTGATGATTAATAGCAATAATGAACTCATCGCCACCAAAACGAGCAACCGTATCACTGGCTCTGACTAACCCTTTCAATCGCTGAGCAATGGTGATTAACACCTGATCGCCAGCATCATGCCCCTGCTGATCATTAATCGCTTTAAAACCATCGAGATCGACAAACAACAAGGAGGTATGAAGACTTTCTCGCTCAGCCAATTTAAACAACTGATCCAAGCGATCCTTTAGCAAAGTACGGTTCGGCAATTGGGTCAGTGCGTCAAAATGTGATTGCTCAAAGATCAACTGACGCGCCGCCACCTGATCCGTAATATCCTGAATAATAGCAACAATCGACTGTTCCTGATCATTAAACGGATTGGTATGACTGGCAAGACTGACATTGAGTAGCCCGAAGATAACTTTGCCATCTTTGGTCAGATAACGCTTTTCTAGATGGTAAGCATCGCGTTTACCTGCAATCAATTCATTAAACAGGTGTAAGTCGTCTTCTAGGTCATCGGCATGAGTGATGACATCAAAATGGCAACCTGCAAGCTCTTTGCGATCGTAGCCAAGCCACTGGCAAAACGCTGGGTTCACATCCCATAACTCACCTTTGTGATTAGCCAAAGCAATGCCAACACTAGAGCTTTCAAACACGCTGCGAAACTTTTCTTCACTCAGCTGTAACTGATGAGAGAAGTCCATCGACTTGGTGATATCAACCGCACTGCCAACCAGTAAATCCGGCATATTATTGTTTTGTACCACTTTGCTACCGCGATCGCGCATCCAAGAAACACGCCCATCAACATGACACATGCGATACTGAATATCCCAACACGGTTGTTTAGTGTGAGCCACAAAGTTAGAGCGATCATCGGGATGAATCGACTCTAAAAACTTCTCTGGAGATTGATAAATAATACTGGGCGCAAGGCCTGAGTAATCAGCAAAGGTTGGGCTTAGATACTCCCATTGCGAAAAATCGGGGTAACTCATCCAAACCACTTCGTGAAGCGATTCGGTGATCAAACGAAATTTTTGTTCGGCTTGTTCAATCTTCAAACGCGTTTGCGTCAGTTCACTAATATCAGAGAAGGTCAGAATCACCCCTGAAATTCGCTTGGTCTCATTGAGATAAGGCGCCAAACTCATCAAGAAAGTATCACCCTGTCGTTCGACCTCCATCGACAGAGGATCGCCCGTTTGAATCACCGACATCAGTACTCGCTCAAAGTGTTCAATTTTAATGTGCGATGGGATACCAGTGATTTTTTGTCCGATATCATCAGGTAAAATCCCAAACAAGCGCACCACTTTAGGCGTATAGCGAATCAACCTGAGCTTTTCATCCAACACAATCAAGCCAAGATCAATCGAGTTTTGAATGTTGTTGAGCGTTTCATTGACTTCGGTCAGCTGAATCGACTTGGCTTGTAACTCATCGTTAACCGTGGTGAGCTCTTCATTCGTCGCCTGCAATTCTTCATTGGTGGTTTCGAGCTCTTCATTAGACGATTGCAGCTCTTCGGTTGAGGCTTGCAATTCTTCGTTCAGCGATTGTAGCTCTTCGTTGGAGGTTTCTAATTCTTCAATGACCGCTTGCAAATGTTCTCGGGTACCGGACAGTTCATTTTCTAGATGGCTGATATGGCTTTGCTGATCTTCACTGTATTGATCAAAGTCTAAAGCTGGAACCACATCGTTGCCCTTCTCTTCAAAAGAGACGAGATAAGTCCTTTCCGCCTGCCCTTCAATACTGATTTGACGCACTGCGATATTAACACGCGTTGGCGTGCCATTGAGCTGTGCATCCACCAAATGCTCATTGGACGTTTTGTCACTGTTCATCGCTCGATACAATAAAGCGCGCAGTTCAGTGCGAATACTCGGCGGGGCGAGGGCAAGAATATTAAAATCAGCCGCCCCTTCTGGCAATGACAGATAGCGGCCAAGCTCACCAAAAAACTGCAATGGCTCATGAGCACTATTGATTAATACACTTGGCGGGCCATACGCCTCGAGGAGGCAGCTTTTCACTGCTTCCATCTTAACCATTTTAGGCGTCAGTGCTCGCGGCGCGATTGGCGGAGTAATATTGCTGGTAAAACTGCCAATGTGTACGCGAGTTTGTGGGCCTTCTAGACGTTGGAAGATTTTGTTTTTCTTGTCTATTTGGCCAAACATCGAGGTCGCGGCGCTACCAATCGACTCGGATTTACCCAAAAATAAGTAGCCACCGGGTAATAGGGAATAGTGGAAGTTACTGATGATCTGATCTTGTAAATCGTTATTTAAATAGATCATCAAATTACGACAACTGATCAAGTCCATTTTGAGAAAGGGCGGATCGCGCACCAAATCTTGACGGGCAAAGACACACATATCTCTTACGTGTTTGATAATCTTAAAGCTGCGACCATCTTGAATAAAATAACGGTCAATCAGAACTTTATCGAGTCCTTCTAACAAGGGCTCTGGATAGACACCTTTGCGAGCCACTTCTGTGGCGGCCATATCAATGTCGGTACCGAAAATTTTTATATCAAAATCGCTCACTCGGCGGCCGAGCTGCTCACAGATCATAATCGCAAAGGTATAAACTTCTTCACCGGTCGCGCAGCCAGGAATCCAAATTCGCACCGTGCTGCGCGGCTCTTTGCGCGAGATCATTTTTTCAACTAACCCCGTCAGCTGATCAAACGCCTCAGGGTCGCGAAAAAACGCCGTAACAGAAATGAGAAAGCTTTTCTGCAGGGTGTGCAACTCTTCTTTGTTATCGTCAATGTAATTAAAGTATTCTTCAAGCGAAGACAAACGCAATGCCGCAATACGACGTTGCAATTGGCGGCTCAATGTTGCCTCTTTGTATTGACTAAAATCGACTTGCGTCGCTTGGTAGACGCGGTTGATCAAATCGGTGAACGAGGCAATGTGCTTACCCGTTCTGGCTTCTTTGAGCGTTATTTTCGGCGGTGGTGAGTTGATAATATCAGTCAGTTGTTTGGCAATTTCCGAGGGGGATAAAATTAAATCAACCGCTTCTGAGCGAATCGCCGCACTGGGCATACCATCATACTTGGCGGTTTCTGGGTCTTGCGCGATGGTGATCCCACCCGAAGCGCGAATCGCTCGACAGCCATGAGCGCCATCTGAGCCAGTGCCCGACAAAATAATCCCCACAGCGTGGCCACCGATGTGATTGGCGAGCGAGTTAAACAAGCTGTCAACCGAGGGCTTAGGGCCAATACCGCGATCTAAATGCTTGAGCTCAATCTTGTTTTTGATCACCAAGATGTCTTTATTGGGCGGGTTAACATACACAGTATCCGGCTGTAATGCTTCACCATCTTTGGCCTCAATCACATTAAGCGGGCATTCTTTAGCGAGCAACTCCACCAGCATACTGCGGTGCTGTGGCGACATATGCTGAGCCACCACGAATGCAATGTGTCCTGTCTTGTGTAGGCCATTTAACAGCGGTCTCATCGATTCTAGACCACCGGCCGAAGCGCCTATACCGACGACGGAAAGGTGTGGGGTTTTACTCATTATTTACTCGCTACATTGAAGGCCAGCGAATAGTTCATTGCTTGACCCAGCCAAACTCTAAAAGACTGATCGTTAGGCATTAAAAACGCAATAACACCGATGGCAGTACAGACTCTTTGTATCTCAGTGTAAAGGAGAGACAATAAAGGAAAGACTGCTATATCAATCTTGTGTTAAATAATAATTTTCTTATTTTTGTTGATGCTATATTAGTTTGTTTACAATGTCAGTGTTTGCGGCAGATTAATGACAAAATACTGGCATTTAAAAACGCAAACAGATTCACCGTCACAACTTGTCATGCGATTTATTGTTCAACGAGTAAATTAACCTGACGCCTAAGTCTGTCATTCAGTAGTATGACTCGTATACGATTGATAAAAAGCCGTAAAGTCGTCAATCGGTAATGGTTTAGCAAAATAATACCCTTGATACAATTCCACCGAGAGATCGCTGAGTAGCTCAAAATGCTGAGCGAGTTCGACGCCTTCAGCGACCACAGTCAACTCCAGTTGTTTGGCTAACTCAATCACGGTGTTGACCATGATGCTCGCTTTGTCATCCTCTAACATGGATTGAATAAAGCTTTTGTCTATCTTTAGTTCATCTAAGGGCAGATGACGCAAATAATTGAGCGAGGAATAACCGGTACCAAAATCATCAAGAGCGATGTTAATACCGAGCCGCTTTAACGCCATCAGTTTGTCACTGGCTTCTTGTAAATCATGGATAAAAACGCTTTCTGTTACTTCAACGATCAATTGATGAGGGTTGATCGCATATTGCTCAATGATATTGGTAAAATCATCAACAAAGTTGTGCTGCCAGAGTTGCTTAGCACTGAGGTTGATCGCCATGGTGAAATGCGCACTCAAGGTCGCCTGTTGCCATTGCTCAAGTTGGCGACACGCCATATGGATAACTTGATTCCCCAACTCAACGATGGCATGACTTTCTTCTGCGATTGGCATAAAGGTATCGGGCATGATCAAACCTTGCTCAGCGCTTTGCCAGCGCAGTAGTGCCTCGGCGCCGCAGATGTGCCCCTCACGATTGATGACCGGTTGGTAATAAAGTTCAAACTCTTCGTGTTCAATCCCTTTTTCAAGTAACTTTTGTAAACGGTTGACCGACAACATGTGATCTTGCTCTTCAAGGTTAAACAGGTGCGCTCCCCCGCCGCCCTCTGCTTTCGCGCGATACAAGCCAATGTCTGCCAAGCGTCGGAGTTCCAATAAATCACTGTCAGGTCGGAGCTTGAAAGTGATTCCACCAAGGCTGGCACGAGGCATATAATAAATGGGATTATCGCCTTGAGAGCCAACGAGTTGACAGGGTTGATTCAGCTCGTCAAGCAATCGCGTTGCCAGGGTTTCAATGTGCTCTAATCGAGTTTGGTTTACTTTTTCTGGCATCGGGAAAACAACGATGAATTCATCGCCTCCCAAACGACACAACAAACTGTCTTGGCAAACAAAACTCTTCAGCCGTTGACCGATAATTTTAAGTAGCTCATCGCCGTGGCCATGACCGTAATTGTCATTGAGGTGTTTGAATCGGTCTAAATCGATGAAAAACAACCCATACCATGGCGCGGGTTGCCCCTCTATTAACGAAAAACGAATTTCATCAAAGTTCTTTTGTAGCTTTGAACGGTTCTTTAATTGCGTCAGCGGGTCATAATAGGCCAGTTTTCGAATTCGCTCTTCGTTGGCTTTATCTTCGGTGATGTCCATAGCAATACCGACAATCGAAGTGACCTGATTATTTTCATCGACACTGGCAACCCGACCGCGATCCCAAATCCAAGCGATGTTGCCTTTGTCATCGACAATGCGAAACTCAATGTTAAAAGGCGCTTGATTGGCGATTAAAGTTTCTACCGCCTTGTGGACCAACTCGCGATCGTCTGGATAAATAATGGCTTCAAAATCTTCCAAGCTCTCCAGTTTCTCGATCTTAAAAATCTCTAACATTCTTTGATTCGAGGTCGCTTTGTTTTCAACGAGATCCCATTCCCACAAACCTTCTTCAGACGCTTCAAGGACTTTCTCTAATTGAGCCTGATATAATTCAGCTTGTTGTTTGTATTGATGAAACTCACTTACGTCCTGAGCGTAAATTAACGTACAGGCTCGTTGATTCATGTTGAGATAAGGCAACTTAACACTGGTATAGTAAGTACTTTTATCAGCTTGGGGTGAGGCTTGCTCATACAATGCCGACACGGGCTGACCAATCGCTTGTCCCTTATCTATTACCGGTTGTGCTAAAGGCTTAAAGCTTTGCATCACAGAATCTTTATCGGTGAATTCGCTTTCAAATCGGTCAAACATTTCCGCCGCAGAGCAGCCAAATAGAGTGGCATAAGACTGATTGCAATAAAGAATCCTTCCATTTTGATCTTTAGAAACCAAACTTGCGGGCAAGCGATCCAATAACGCAATAAACAATCGACGCCGTTGCAAAGCGCGATATTGAACAAAGAGATAAAACAATAGAAAAGCCATTGTCATTAATGCGGTAGTTTGCACTAACTGAACATCAGTAAACGGATACGACAAAGTGTTTTGCAATAAAGCGATATTGAGCAAACTCAAACTCAATGCCACCACTAAGGCTAACAGCAAATACTTCCAATCAAAGCGAAGTGTCATCGTTACGGTCTCTTAACGTTAAAGGTAAAAATCGGTAGCGCCATAATATTTTCTTCACTCTGTTTTATTTTCGCCAAATGTAAGACGTCAATATCAGTTATTTATCGCAGTCGTAAAGAGATAGGCTAAGATTATTCAACGGATGTGATTAAACCTTATTGCAGTAAAATCAAATCGCTCGGCAATATATAGCAAGAAGAGTTTGAGGAATAGCCAACTGCTCGAGTTTCATTCAAACACAGAGAATTATGTGACATTGAACACAGAAAGCACCAAAACTAGTCATAAGAAAATCAAAAAAACATCATTATATACGCAAGCGGTATCATTATTTTCTATTACAATGCGAACGACCTGGACACTGGTGTTCGCCGAGTTCGCGACCCATTTTTGATTACGACCATCGAGTAAACCATCGATTGGTCAATTTTTGAGGCGATGTCACCATGACACTAAAACGCAAACTGTTTTTGATTTGTTTTTCAGCCGTGTTATTTATCGGCGGTGCCTTGATCTTGACAGTCTATATTCTCACTAGCTCGTTAAAGCAAACCACACTCGATGATTTTCACCACGCTTACCTCTCTGACCGTCAAGACAAATTACAAGGGCTCGTCGACACGGCGTACACCGCTATTTTACCCAATGTAACACAGCTCCAAGGCGAGGCGCTTAAACAATCCCTCGCCCAAACCATTGGCGCTTTACGCTTTGAAACCGGCAACCCGGATAGTTATTTTTATATTCACAATAGCCAAGGGATCGTGATTGCCCACGGCGCCAATCCTAATGCCGTTGGCACCTCGCAATGGGATCTTAAAAACGACAAAGACCAGTACATCGTTCGCAATATTGTTAATAGCGCGACCAAAGGCGATGGTTTCACCGTCTTCGATGGCTACCGCCCCTCCGAAAAAGCCTACTTTCCGAAAATGACCTATAGCCGTTATTTACCAGCCCAAGATCTGATCCTCACCACGGGTTTTTACATTGACGATGTCGACCAGCTGACAGAACAAGAAGCGAGTATGCTCAGCCAACATTACGATCAAGTGCTGCTGGTCATGACGCTCATTACGGTGTTGTCCGCCGCGCTTGTGGTGGCTATGGGTGGCTTTTTGATTAACCGTAATCTCAAACCACTTGAGATGCTCAATCAACAATTGGATGTACTCGCTCACGGCAGTGGTGACTTAACGGTGCGCTTAGACACTAACGGCAATGATGAAATTGCAATGTCAGCCGATGCTTTTAACCGCTTCATGGCAAAGTTACATGAACTGATCACCAGTATCACTGCGATGACGGGCGAGCTGCAGACCTCGTCTCATCAGGTCACCGCGCTCAACCAGACCAGTAAGGAGCGCATTACTGTCCAACTTGATCAAGTGCGCGCTGTCGCGACAGCCATTGATGAAATGACTCAGGCCAATAATCAAGTCGCCCAAGAAACCCAACGCACTTCTGAATTAGCCATCGAATGCGCTCAACTCACCGACAAAAGTATCCACACTGCGCAAGTCGCGCAGCAGTCCATGAGTAACCTAGGTGAAGAAGCCCAACACGCTGAACTTTCGGTTAATGAGCTCAACATCAGTACCCAAAAAATTAGCCAGATTGTCGATACGATTCAAAATATCGCTGAGCAAACCAATTTGCTGGCTTTAAATGCTGCCATTGAAGCCGCACGGGCCGGAGAGCAAGGACGTGGCTTTGCCGTGGTCGCTGATGAGGTGCGCAGCTTAGCCAGTAAAACGGCGCAATCGTCTAATGAAGTGCTCAATCTCATCCACCAACTGCAAGCGACAACCAAAACCACGACGCTAAGCATCCAGTCTATGAATAAGTTGGTTAGCCAGACCGGGGAAGAGATTAGCCAAGTGAGTGGCAATATGGCTCATATCGGTGACGCCATTGCGACCTTGCAAAACTTAGCGGCCCAAATTGCCAATGCCACCAAAGAACAAAGCCAAGTCAGTCATGACGTGGCACAAAGTATCCATCAAGTGAATACCATCGCTGATGAACTCACAGACAATGCCTCGATTCAAGTGACTGAGATAACGCAACAAAACGCTAAAGTCGATCAGGTACATCAGCGTTTAAGTCAATTTAAAGTCTAATCAGTACTTGGGATAAGGCATCAACGGCGAACGTTTGGCTTGGTATAAGGACGTCAGTGTCACTCCTTGAGGACGAACACACTCAATAAAAAAGGTAACCATCGGCGAGCTGTCGCCAACGATGTGATCCCTAGTGGCATTAGATTGTAATGAGCCCTTGCAATAGGGTATTCGTCTGGTATCTTATGGATGAATTCGACAACCACGAGGTGATTCGTCAAACAAAATAATGGGCTGAGTACGATTCAGTCATTATTGTCCTTATCAAGTCTGTTGTGCGCTTGCCTACCTAGCACGATTCGACAAGCCAAAACCGCCATGCGGAGACGGGGCCCTTCACTTACCCGTTGTTTCCTTTTTCTCATTGCTTCCAAGCCTAAGTACACTCATCGAATGGCAACAGTCATAGGCCATTTTGATCGAGTTTGCCAAGTCCTGGATTGCGGTAAGAAGCCTTCGTCTTCAGATCGGTGGCCAATCGTGTCAACCCCAACTTGCGTATCACATCCCCTGTCTATTGTAGCCCGACGTGCTGCATACCTATTCAACCATCAAACCACAATTTGTTATGAAAACGGCTAAATATTCTATTCATTTATTACTTTTAACTTCACTTATCGCCGCCCTTGGCTGGATTTTTTCCAAAGAGACCGTTCGAGAACTGCCCCCCTTTGCCTTTATCAGCAGTCGCTTTATTCTCGCGGCAATATTACTCATGCCCTTTTGTCGTCAAGCTTGGCAGCAAACCTCACTAGGCGATGTCATTCGCTCGGCAGGGGTTGGACTCTTACTTGGCTCGGCGTTACTGTGTTGGATTCATGCCATCGCCATCAGTACTGCTCTAGGGCAAGGTGCATTTATCATGAGCTTATCCATGCTGATGGTGCCGATCGTGGCTTGGTTAATTTTTAAAACGCCGCCAGTGAAGTGGTTTTGGGCCTCACTGCCCTTTGCTATCACGGGGTTATTACTGCTTGCGTATGTCCCTAACGAACCGTGGCAATTGTCCGCAGGGCAATTTTGGTTCGCGTGCGCGGCCATTTTATTAGCGCTGCATTTTAACGCCAATAGCTTTTGCGCCCGAGTAGTCCCGCCATTATTACTGACGACCATTCAATTGATGATGACGGGCCTACTAGCCGGTGTGGCCAGTTGGGTATTTGAAACGCTACCGCCACATTTGAGTCCACAAATTTGGGCCTGGTTTATGGTCAGTACCTTGATTGCCACCAGTTTGCGTTATTTGCTGCAAACGACGGGACAAAAGCACGTTGCCACTGCCAGTGCCGCTTTTATCATGATCTTAGAGCCAGTTTGGACGTTGGCGTTGAGTGTGTGGGTTTACGCTGAGCATTTATCAATGGCCAATCAAATCGGTTGTGGTTTGATATTGTTTGCCCTACTCCTGTATCGAGCACCTGGCGTTTATCGTCAATGGAGCGCCCTTCGTAGGTAGCGTTGCGACCAGTCAAACCCTTGAATATTAAAACAAGGGTTTGATGGCTTAGATTTCACCTTTCTTGATACCTCGGTGAGATAGCTTTGTTGCAATACAAGCACGCCATCACTGCATTGCAGAGGCGAGGGGTTATTGTCCCGCGATCTTCATTGATTCTATTAAGACAGAACCGGTTTGAATTTGTGAGCGCGTCTCAACGTCTGCGCCCACAGCCACAATCGATGAAAACATCTCTTTGAGGTTACCCGCAATCGTGATTTCCGATACTGGGTATTGGATCTCACCGTTTTCGACCCAAAAACCCGCCGCGCCACGAGAGTAATCACCAGTAACAATATTCACGCCTTGCCCCATGACTTCCGTGACCAATAGGCCTGTGCCTAACGTTTTCAGCATTTGCTCAAAGTTATTGCCATTGTGGCCGACAAACCAATTGTGAATACCGCCTGCGTGTCCGGTAGGCGTCATGTTGAGCTTTCGCCCGGCGTAACTGGTGATCAAATAGCTGTTGAGCTTACCGTCGACGATAATATCGCGATCTTGAGTCGCGACACCTTCGCTATCAAAAGGTGACGAGGCAAGGCCACGCTTAAGGTGTGGTCGCTCGTGAATTTGCAACCAGCTAGGGAAGATTTGTTCGCCTAATTGATCGAGCAAAAACGTCGATTGGCGATATAAGTTACTGCCACTAATGCCCATAACCAGATGACCAAACAGCCCAGTGGCAATATCAGCGGCAAACATCACAGGATAACGGCCTGTGGGAATGCGTTGCGGATCTAAACGCGCTACGGTATTGCGAGCCGCTTCTTGCCCCACTTGCTCAGGAGTCCACAATGAATCCATATGTCGTCCGAGCGTGTAGCTGTAATCGCGCTCCATTTCCCCGTTTTTACCCAGACCAATTACGCTGCAACTGGTACTGTGACGACTAGAGGCATAGCTGGCCAGTAAACCGTGACTATTGCCATACACCTTAATGCCGTAATAGGAATCGTGACTGGCACCATCGCTCTGTTTAATACGATCGCTGTACTCTAACGCGGCACGCTCTGCTGCAATCGCACGTTCGGCTGCGGTATCGGGGTCAAGTGGTTCAGGGTGAAACAAATCAAGGTCAGGAATCGTTTTCACCATGAGCTCTTTAGGAGCCGGACCGGCGAACGGATCTTCTGAGGTGAATTGCGCAATGTCCAAAGCCGCTTTAACGGTTCGCTCTATCGCGGCGGCACTCAAATCTGTGGTAGAGGCACTGCCCTTGCGCTGTCCGCGATAGACGGTGATACCGAGCGCACCATCACTGTTAAATTCGACATTCTCTACATCGCATTGGCGAGTAGAGACAGAAAGCCCCGTGGATTTGCTGATCGCGACCTCTGCCGCATCGGCTTGACGAGCCGCCATCTCTAAAGCTTTGGCGACGGCTGTTTCTAGCTCGGCACCTTGTGTTGCAACTTGCTGTTTTATATCCATAACCAATCGAACCTGTCTGTGTCTTTCCTATAGGATAACAAGAATTTCGCTTTCTCCCCAAGATTCTTGCTAAAATAAGGTCACTTAATGTTAAGCAATAACGAATAGGCAAAAAACAATGGCACGCAAAAATCAAAAAGCGCCTTGGGAACCGGAAGAAGAGATCATTTGGGTCAGTAAATCCGAAATGAAACGCGACATGGAAGAGTTGCAAAAGTTGGGTGAAGAACTGGTCGATTTAAAACCCAGTGTCTTAGCTAAGTTTCCTTTGAGCGATGACATGCGCGATGCGATTGCCGATGCACAGCGCTTTAAAAACGAAGCTCGTCGACGTCAGTTACAATACATTGGCAAGATGATGCGCCATGAAGACCCCGAACCGATTCAGGCAGCACTCGACAAAGTGCGCAACAAGCACTCTCAGGTTACTGCGGTGTTACACAAACTTGAGCAACTGCGTGATCGCGTGGTCAGCGACGGTGATGAAGCCATTAGCGATGTGTTAGAACTGTACCCCGATGCTGACCGTCAGCGCCTGCGCCAGCTTGCTCGTCAAGCGAAAAAAGAGCAATCGGCAGGCAAACCCGCAAAAGCGTATCGGGAAATATTTCAAATGTTAAAAGCACTGCAAGAGGCCAGTGAACAAGAGTAAACAACCAGGCGCGTCTTGCGCCTTGGTTACTTATCGTGGTTACTTATCTTGCTTACTTATACAAATGGATGACTGATACGAGCTGGTGAATGAGTTCCGTTTTCCAGCCCTGAGCGCTCACCGCAACTTTACTCACCCGCTTGCACAAAGCGTCGAATGGCCTCATCTGAGTGCTGCTGATTAAAATGCTCTACCGGCTCGATAACCTTGACTTGACCCTGTGACATATAAGCCACGTGAGAGGCAATGGCACGGGCATCGGTTAAGTGATGAGTGACCATCACAACACTGACTCCTCGCTCTTTGGCTAACCTCGACACCAGCTCTAACATTTCAATACGCAACTGAGGATCTAGGGCTGAAAATGGCTCATCGAGTAGCCAAATCTTTTTGTTTTGCACAAAACAACGCGCCAGAGCCACCCGTTGTTTCTGTCCGCCGGAGAGCTGTTCAGGCAAACGAGTTAAGCGCTCACCCAATCCAACCTGCTTTGCCGCCTCGTGTACGGCCTGTTTCTCACTCACCGACAGTTTTAGGCCTGGGTGAATCCCCAAAGCAATATTGTCGGCCACGCTTAAATGGTGAAAGAGGTTATGCTCTTGAAACAAAAATGCCAAAGGGCGCTGATGAGGTAAGCACCTTGTCATGTCTTGCCCGTCGATACGCACCTGGCCAGAGAGCGGTGAGATAAAGCCTGCCGCAAGCGCCAACAAGGTCGATTTACCGGCACCACTTGGCCCCATCAAGGCGAGTATTTGTCCTTGATATAAGTTAAGATCAAAAGCAAAGCGTTCGTTTTGATAGTCATAAATCACTTGTTGTAAAGAAAATAACGGGGTCTCCTGGTGCGTCATTGTAGCTGGTCCTTACCTCTTGACTTGGTTTTAGAATGTAACACGGTTGTCTCGTTTCGCTTTGCGGTCTTACCGTTCGTGAAACGCGCTTTTTTCGTTGACCGTGGTGCTTGAACAGTGCGCTTTTTTAACAGCTGCTCACTCAAGGTAAAGCACAGCAAACTCAACACTAATAAAGTCAAAGCCACGACTGCCGCCGCCGAGGTTTGATAACTGCCCAACAATTGATAAAGGTAGAAAGGCAAAGTGGCAAAATCAGCACTGCCAAAAAGGGCGACCACGCTTAAATCCCCCAGTGAAAACATAAAACTGATCGCCAAAGCGTGGGCTAATGGGGCACGTAACGCTCGCCACTCCACGACACACCAACGCTGCCACCCCGTTAATCCTAAGGTTTGACACAGATATTGATAGTCTTGCTCTAACTTAAACATCGGTTGCGCTAGGCTTTTCACCGTGTACGGCAAGGCCATTAACCCATTGATCAGCACCACAACTTCAAAGGCATAATCAAAAGCGTTGGCCCAGTAGCGCAACAACAAAAACAGCCCGGTACTCAATACCAAACCCGGGGTTACTAAAATAATGGTCGCAATGAGATCTAAGTGATCCGCGGCTTTGCGATGATCACGCAAGCGCCAATAACGACTGGTGGCCTGAGTAAAGACCGCGCCGCACACCGCCAATACACTGGCCAAGCTGGCCACTTTAAACGAGTTCAACATCGCCTGCCAGTAACGGCTATCACTAACCACATCAAACCACTGTGAATTAAGGCCACTGTGAATAACACTGAGCAAAGGCGGAATAACAAAAGCAATCGCAACAGCAATCCAAACGCGATTCCAATGCTGTGCTCGCGAGGATTGAAATTGTGTCACTGGCTCTACCGGTGTCGCGCCTTGATTCGATGGCAGCGCATTTTGTCCTTTTTGCAATACGATCGCCATAGTGCCACACAAGAGCATTTGCCAAATGGCCAATATCGCCCCCGTTGCCAAATCAAAATCAAACTTAATCGCCTGATAAATAGCCAATTCAATCGTTGTGGACTTTGGGCCGCCCCCTAATGCCATGACAGTCGCAAAACTGGTGAAACACAGCATAAACACCAACCCGGCAATCGCAGGCACTTGCTGGCGTAACCAAGGCCATTCTACCGTGCGAAATTTCTCAACACTGTTCATACCTAAGTGCGCCGCCAATAAGTGCTGTTCGTACGGAATGCTCTCTAAGCTCTGCAGCAGTAAACGCGCGGCGTAAGGCAAATTAAAAAAAACATGCGCGAGTAGAATGCCGCCGAGACCGTAAATAGAAAAGGAATGTTCCACACCCAAGGTTGTCAGCAATGACGCCAAATAGCCGCGATTGCCGTAAATAGTCAACAGGCCAAACACCCCAACGAGAACCGGTAGCACCAAGGTCGATGAGAAAATCTTCAGGACGACATGACGGCCGCGAAATTGGCTACGCGATAAAGCATGAGCCACGGGGATCGCCAAGCCCACACTCAAAACAGTCGACAAACTGGCTTGCAAAAAACTAAACCAAGTTACATGACGAAGGTATGGGTCTTGCCACAGCTGTTCAATAGGTAAATGAGCACTTTGCATCAGTAAGGCGCTTAATGCACTGACCACTAAAACAACAATGAGGCTGGCAATCACCAGCCCCATTTTTGGCACGCGAGTGTTCATAACCCGAGTACCTCTAACATAACAACAAACAAAATCATCGTTCTCTTAGTGGGTCAAGGCTTGTTGCCACTCGCGAATCCAATCTCGACGATGAGTCGCCACCTCTTCTGCCGGTAAACTCAAGACTTTGGTCGGCTTAGCAAGACCGCGATAACCTTCCGGTAACGCAACGTCCGTGACGGGATACATCCAGTTGGTGGTAGGAATAATACTCTGCACGTCATCGCTCACTAAGTAGTTTAAAAAGGCTTGAGCCAACTCAGGATGAGGAGCGTTCTTCAACGCGGCGGCGACTTCAACCTGCACGTATTCCCCTTCGCTAAAGGACGTCGCCGCGTACTGATCATCGCCTTCAGCAATTAAGTGATAAGCCGGGGAAGTCGTGTACGACAAAACCATATCGGACTCCCCTTTTAGGAATAATGAATAAGCTTCTGACCAGCCCTTGGTGACCGTTACGGTCTGCTTGGCCAACGCCTTCCACACCGATGAAGCCTTATCGCCGTATAACGCTTTCACCCACAGCATCAAGCCTTGCCCTGGCGTTGAAGTGCGCGGATCTTGATAAATAATACGCAGGTCTTGGCGCTCGACCAATTGTGCAAAAGAGCTCGGGGGGTTACTCAGTTTTTCCTTGTTGTATACGAAGGAAAAGTAGCCATAGTCATAGGGTAAGAACGTGGTGTTTTGCCAACCATTCGGCAGCGTCAGTTTCGCCGAGTCCAATTGGTAGTCGGCAAATAAGCCGGTTTTTTGAGCTTCATTGATCAAGTTGTTATCCAAACCAAGCGCGATATCGGCTTGGCTGTTTTTTCCCTCTAAACGCAAGCGATTGAGAATGGATACGCCGTCGTCTAAGCTGACAAATTGCACTTCACAGCCACACTGTTGTTCAAAACCCGTTTTCACTTTCGGCCCTGGGCCCCAATCTGAGGCAAAAGAGTCGTAGGTATAGACTTGAAGCACTGGCTTCTCAGCCCAAGCGTGACTACTTACTAAAGCGCTTATCGCCACCATCGTGGTGGTAAAGGAAGATTTAATCGGTGCTATCACTTGCTCGCTCTCCGTGTTTGAGCGGCACAGGAGACTTGAGGGGGAGAGGGGGTTCTCATCTCAATTCCTACGCCAGCATTATCTGGTTCAGGTGGTATCATCACTCGCGATGACGATGCGGGTCCCGGCTTAACCGATCTCAGCCACTGTCAGACAGTTAGGCTCCCCGTTGAGTTTGAGACATTGTACTGAGCCAAAAAACAATTGGCTACTGTCACAACAAATTTTAGTGATTCGAGCCACGTTAAGCCCGCTGATAAACGCGATGAGCCCCGGAGTCGATTCACCCTTAGGTATGCGGTCGTTGTCGAGGATTATAGCCCCAGCGCGGAACTAGCCCTTGATCGATGCCAAGGTGATCCA
Source organism: Vibrio sp. HB236076 (assembly GCF_040957575.1). Taxonomy (NCBI): domain Bacteria; kingdom Pseudomonadati; phylum Pseudomonadota; class Gammaproteobacteria; order Vibrionales; family Vibrionaceae; genus Vibrio; species Vibrio sp. HB236076. The sequence goes on along the minus strand of NZ_CP162601.1, from coordinate 291,988 downwards.
ACACTCGAGCTACCATGAAGTCGACCAGGTCTTCAATGCTTTGTGGTTGATGATAAAAGCCAGGGGCTGCGGGCATGATGGTCACCCCCATGGCGGAAAGTTTGTGCATATTTTCAAGGTGCAGCGTCGAGAATGGCGTTTCTCGCACCACCAACATTAACTGACCGCGCTCTTTGAGTACCACATCCGCAGCACGCTCAATCAAATTGTCAGACATACCATGGGCAATCGCCGCCACACTACCAGCGGAGCATGGGCAAACCACCATTTGCTTTGGCGCCGCCGAACCCGAGGCAACCGGTGAAAACCAATCTTCTTTACCACAGACGATTAACTGCTCGGCATCACATTGAAAGCGCTCGACTAAGAACGCGTGTGCCGCCTGAGGCCCGCTCGGTAATTGGAGCCCTTCCTCGGTGGCAAGTACCACACGAGCCGCAGATGAGATCAGCAAATACACTTGATAATCTGCCGCTAACAAACACTCCAAAAGGCGCAGACCATAAGGCGCACCCGATGCCCCCGTCCAGGCGAGAGTAATGGCTTTTTGTGTACGTTGATAGCTAGGTTGAACGGCTGTTGGCATTGTATTTTTCCACTTCACTGACTGTTGTTTTTGTCGTTGTAAAAGACGGGCCTAACGCACCGCAGCGCGTAAAGCTTGGCGGCGTAAACCGTCGATCACTTTTTGATGTAAACCACCAAAACCGCCGTTACTCATGATCAAAAGATGATCCCCCTCCAGACTGTCCGACACCAGTTGCTGGCTCAATTGTTCTATGTTATTGAGCACGTGAACAGGCTGCTTACATTGAGCGGCCACTTCCTCGAGCGACCAAGGCAGATCCGGATCTTGATACAGATAAATCACATCAGCACTGGCCAATGATTGCGCTAAGCTGTCTTTATGTACGCCTTGCTTCATGGTTGCTGAGCGCGCTTCAAGTACCGCCACCAGGCGCGACGGTTCGCCCTGCTTTAAGATAGGCTGTATATGGTTACGCAAACCGGCAATGGTGAGATCAATCGCGGTTGGGTGGTGAGCGAAATCGTCATAGACCTTCACTCCTTCGACCTCGCCTTTGAGCTCCATACGTCGTTGGGTATTGACAAACAGCCCTAAAGCTTCACAACTGTGCTCAGCGACGACACCGACATGGCGAGCCGCCGCAATCGCCATCAAGGCATTGTTGACGTTGTGATCGCCAATTAATGACCATTTTACCTCGCCGACGTTCTGTTGTTGGAAATACACCTCAAAATGACTGCCATCCGGCGACAACTTTCGCGCTGACCAACCGTTGTCGGCGTGCAGATATTCACACTCACTCCAGCAACCGCGATCTAAAACTTGCTTTAACGCCGGCTCATCGGCGGGCAAAAACACTTTTCCCTGACCTGGGACCGTTCTGACTAAATGATGAAATTGCTTCTGAATCGCCGCTAAATCCTCGAAGATGTCGGCATGATCGAACTCAAGGTTGTTTAAAATCACACTGCGAGGACGATAGTGAACAAACTTAGAACGCTTATCGAAAAAAGCACTGTCATATTCGTCCGCTTCAACGACAAAAAACGGACTATTCCCCAAACGCGCCGAAATACCGAAGTTACCTAACACGCCGCCGACCAAAAAGCCAGGTTGGTAACCATTGTGTTCTAAAATCCAAGTAAGCATGCTGGATGTGGTGGTTTTTCCATGGGTACCGGCCACAGCTAAGACCCAGCGATCGAACAATAATCCCTCTTGTAGCCATTGCGGCCCAGAGGTATAACGCAGGTTGTGGTTAAGTACGTATTCAACACACGGGTTCCCACGGCTCATGGCATTGCCAATGATGACAAGGTCGGGATGTGGTTTGAGTTGTGAATCATCAAATCCCTGAATTATTTCAATGCCTTGGGATTCAAGCATCGTGCTCATCGGCGGATAAACATTGGCATCAGATCCGGTAACTTTATGACCGAGTTCGCGAGCTAACACAGCAATACCGCCCATAAAGGTACCGCAAATACCGAGAATATGAATGTGCATAATGTTCCTTTTTTCGTTGCTTTACTCAGGTCGAAAACTCAAGTGTCAGGTGAGACATACCACAAAGGATTGAGTGCCCTTGCCTATGCGAAACAGTGTCTATTATCGCTTTTTTGCCCATGTCATCCACACTGTATAGCGATGAAAATTTATTGCAAATAGATTCAATGATTTGTGAAGTCGCGCAATTAGTTCAGTACGCGTAAAAAGTTATTCAATTTAAACTAAATGTAATGTTATCGAAACCTTGATATGACCCCATAATTTCAATTCTAGTAAGGAAACTGTATGTCAGATAACCGTACCCTCGGCGAGTTTATTGTCGAAAAACAAGCGGACTTTCCCCATGCCAGCGGCGATTTATCGTCATTGCTTTCTTCTATTCGCCTAGCCGCTAAAATCGTTAACCGCGAGATCAACAAAGCTGGATTAGTCGATATTACCGGTGCAGTGGGCACGGACAATGTACAAGGCGAAGCACAGCAAAAGCTCGATGTTTACGCCAATGAAAAGTTTAAATCGGCATTAGAAGCGCGCGATCAAGTGTGTGGCGTCGCCAGCGAAGAAGAAGACGAAGCCGTTGCCTTTCGAAAAGACCTGAATAAAAATGCCAAGTACGTCGTACTGATGGATCCACTAGATGGTTCAAGCAACATCGACGTCAATGTGTCTGTTGGCACTATTTTCTCTATCTACCGCCGCGTCTCGCCGATTGGCAGCCCTCCAACGCAAGAGGACTTCCTGCAACCAGGGCACAAACAAGTCGCCGCCGGGTATGTGGTTTACGGCTCTTCCACCATGTTAGTTTACACCACAGGTAACGGTGTGAATGGTTTTACCTATGACCCTTCGATTGGCACTTTTTGCTTATCGCATGAAAATATGATGATCCCAGACCAAGGCAATATTTATTCAATTAACGAAGGCAACTACATTCGCTTCCCGCTCGGGGTAAAAAAATACATAAAATACTGCCAAGAAAATGTCCCTGAAGACGGTCGCCCTTACACTTCACGCTATATTGGTTCTTTAGTATCTGATTTTCATCGAAACTTACTTAAAGGCGGTATTTATCTTTACCCAAGTACTTTAAGTCACCCACAAGGTAAACTGCGCCTACTGTACGAATGCAATCCTATGGCCTTTTTGATGGAGCAAGCGGGCGGTAAAGCGTCTGATGGTGAGCAACGCATTCTCGACATTGTGCCAACCGAATTACACCAGCGCGTCCCCTTCTTTGTTGGCACGACGAAAATGGTCGATAAAGTCGAGCAGTTCTTGACCGACTTCCCTGAATAACCCCATGTCTTATTTGTACCGTGTGAATACACTGCCGTGGTCAATCTGCTTAGGTTGACCACATTTTTTCACTGATGTGTTGCCTTGTCTCCCATCGGGATCACTGCCTTTGATACGGTATTGTGGGTGATGCTCTCTCACAAGGGATAGGGAAAATTTCGTACTTGGCGGCCTATTTTGTGGCGATGATAGAGATTATTACCTAAGTTTGACTTCTTTTACCGGAAATCGACCTATCGTTATTTACATATCCTAGTGTTTACCGCTAAAGTTAGCGGTTGTAATTGTATCCTCATATCTAAAGGAAATTTAAGATGAGCTTAAATAACGTACCAGCAGGTAAGTCGCTACCTGATGATATCTATGTTGTAATTGAAATCCCAGCGAATGCTGATCCGATCAAATACGAAGTAGATAAAGATTCAGGTGCAGTCTTCGTTGACCGTTTTATGTCTGCTCCTATGTTCTACCCATGTAACTACGGCTACGTAAACGACACCTTATCACTTGACGGTGACCCTGTTGATGTACTCGTACCAACACCTTACCCATTGATTCCTGGTTCTGTGATCCGCTGTCGCCCTGTTGGCGTTCTGAAAATGACGGATGAATCTGGCGAAGATGCAAAAGTGGTTGCTGTACCTCATAGCAAAATTTCTAAAGAATACGATCACATCCAAGATGTGAACGATCTTCCTGAGCTATTAAAAGCGCAAATCACACACTTCTTCGAGCGTTACAAAGAGCTTGAATCTGGTAAGTGGGTCAAAGTTGACGGTTGGGCAGATGTTGAAGCAGCCAAAGCTGAAATCGTATCTTCTTACGAGCGCGCACAAAACAAATAAACCTCGCTAAGATTAGAGGCTCTCAATCAAAAAGACTCGCCCAAGGCGAGTCTTTTTTTGTCCCTCATTGCGAAAACTATACTCGTTGGCACCAATCGCCACTTTGAATCGGGTTGTCGAGCGCATCTTCATCTTGATAAAGATAAATCCACGCTTGACCATATGGGGTATTTATTTGCTCGCGGCGGTATTCAATCGGTACGTCTTCAAGTATGTCTAATTGCGCCAGCGTCGCTTCATCAATGCGATACACCTCGCCATAGACCGATTGCTTACCATCAATTAAAGCGGGATAAGGACCGACATCGAATAGATGGTAATCTTTCTGCGATTGGTAATGACCGAGAAAGTCACTGTTTTCCAACAGATGATGATTGCACTCACCTTGGCGTAAAGTACCATATACAAAAACAAGCTGTGTCATACCCTTCCCTCACCTGATGATACTGAGTTAATCAAACTCAAATTGATACAGTAAATCCACCGCACTATCAACTCCGGATGTCGCTTCGATATACAAGTCGCGCACTAAGCGATAACGCACCGAAAACTCACCTAAGGCACTAAAAATACCCACCCCATATTGCACTTTTAGACCCGGTAACACGTAACCACTGACCGTCACTTGCGAGTCATCCCCTGACCCTGAAGTGTCGAGTTTCAAATCTTGTACACCAAAAGCCTCACCTATATTACTGACCACCTTACCGCTTTGGGCTAAACTCAAACCAATTAAGGTCGTCGTCATGGCATTACTGTCTGATTCGCTGTTTAAGTTTTGCCCACGCAACAAATACGACAACGCATTGGCCTGTGCCATACTCGGATCAGAGAAAATCGTGATCGTCGGGTCTTTCGCCGAGCCCGTCACTTTAATACCAGCGGTGACATCATCCTCTGTATTATCAGGGTTTCTTATCGCGGTAATTGAGACATAAGGCTGATCGACGGGGCCATTCATAGTAATTTTCCCTTCGCTGATCTCTAAGTCTTGGCCAAACGACGTGTAGGTACCATCAATGAGGTTTATCTCACCGGTAATTTGTGGCCCTTTGTCTTTTTGTGACACTTTCAGATCACCTTTTAGGTTAGACTCTAAGCCAAACGCTTCTACTTTTAAATTTTCACCGATGCGAATGGTCACGTTAGATTCAACCGCAAAAGGCAGTGATTGACTTTGCTCAACCAAACTCTGAGTGTCATCGTCTACGATAACTTGATCATCAGAGACGCTGATCGCGCTTTGTGGCAATTGCTCTACCTTGATTAAACCCGACGGTAAATTAATCTCACCAGTAATACTTGCCAGGCTTGGCGTCACTTGTAGTTTGAGATCCGGCTGAGCAATAATATCTACCATAGGCGCATATTTGACATTTAACTGCTCAGAGAAAACACGCAAGTTCGTTTGCCAGCTTTGCAAGTCTTGCCAATCACCATCCCCCTCAAGGGTGAGCTCCCCATCAGAAGTCGTGAGCTTTGATGTCAAGGTAGCTTGGTAACCATTAAATACCAGTGCCAGGTCACCCTTAGTGATATCAACTGGTGACAAATCACCTTGAAATTGAATATCTGACACCTTGAAATCACCCTCAACTTGCGGGTGTAACCAATCGCCTTTAAACGCCAATTGGCTATTAATATTCGCACCAAGTGTGTTGTATTCATCCAGAAGCGGCGCTAAAAAATCCAAATTTAACTGTGACAAAATCAGCTGACCGTCAATCTGTGGTGACTGCTGGTTGAAGCCATTTATCTTGGCCTGGCCTCGCATTTCACCATTGTCTTTAATGTCGAGTTGCCAGTTGGCGTCTAACGTATCATCAGCAAACTGCCCATTCACAACCACCGATTGCCAAGCCACAACAAGGGGTTGCTGTTCTTCTGTCTCTGCCGCGCGAGTCACTTTCCCTTCAGGTAAACTCAATTGAACATTGGCACTGAGATCCTGTCCGTTGCGCCAACTGGCTTGGGCACTGGCCTGTACTTGTCCATCAAGACTAAGGTCTTCGGGTACAAACTTTTTAATCTGTTCAAAATCAAAGTCGTTAATGCTCAAAGCCACCTGGCCTTGTTGAGGGTTGATATTAATATCTTGATCTAGACAGACACTTGAGCCATCTTGTAACCAGCAGTGCGCCCCCATTTGTAACGACGATTTTGCGCTGTTTAGAGCCAAACGAGTGGCCTGATTAAGTGTCCAACGCCCTTGTTCACTTTCAACCCACATAGAAGAAAGTTGCCCTTGCCACATCACATCAGGCTTTAGCGTTATTCCTCCCGCGACAGTGAGCTCAGTACTTGCTTGTGGGGCACTGACGGCCAATGACAGTCGGTGTTGAGACAAAGTGCCATTGAGCACAGTCGTAACATTATCGACGGTTTGCTGTTGGTAATTGGCCTGATTGGCACTTAGGTTAAGGTCAAAGCTAGGATCGTTGGCCAAAGGCATGACATTGCCGTCAATGGTCAACTTGTTGAGGCTCACTTGATCTTGCCAAGCGAGATGTTGTGCAATGAGACCAAGACTAATTTTGGGGTTCTTTTGTTGACCTCGGATCCTAATATCCCCACTCACCAGCCCTTTGGCATCGGCGAGGGAGTGATTTAAATCTGGTAAATTGACGTTGAGATCCATCGCCCATTGCTTATTGAGCTCACCACTCGCTGTCACACGGTTTTTCCCATGAGCCAAAGACAATGACTTAGTCACAACCTTAGTGAGCCCCGAATTATCCCCTTGTGCTTTCGCATCACCGCGTACCGTTAAAGGATATTGACGTAACACACCATCGAGGTTGAGTTTTTCTAATGCGACTTGCCACTGCCCCTGCTCACTAACCTTACCACTCCCTTCTAATTGACCACCAATTTTACCTTCCGCTTGTGGCCATTGTCGCCCTGGTTGAATATCCTTAAACGTTAAGCTCGCTTGCCAATCTACCCCAGATTGCCAATCCGCTTTGGCTTGGCCCGTCAGTTGACCACCGAGTGTCTCAACCACGAGTTGAGATAAATCCACCGCAGTGGGAGATCCTTGCCCTTTGAGTTGCACTTGGGTCGCCGGTACTTCTTCACCGGTCAACGCACTGGCAAGATCAAATTGAAAATCACTGACTCGCCCCTTAGCCGTTAACTGGGTTTGTAACCATTGATATTGCCCCTTGTCCGTCAGTGGCCATTGACCAGAAACATCAGACAGAGCCACCTCAAAAGCGGGATCGCTTTCCAGAGGCTTCACATCGCCCTTGAACGTGCCTTTTACAGGACCATCAAACTGCGCATTGAGCGCCAACTCTCCTAAACTGCCACTCGCCGAAAGCGCCACAGCCTGCTGAGCGTACTGCGCTTCTCGTGCTTGAGCATTGAATTGGGCACTGAGTGGGTATTGTTGTTTTAAGCTCACTTCGGCTTGACCTGTCATCGCCACTTGAGGCATCAATAATGAAAGCGACTTAAGTGATACGCGTTGACCTTGAGCCTCCAAAGCAAAGGCCAACTTTTGAACTTGAATCGGCGTTTGCTGATGTAAAACAAAGTCTTGTAAATCAAACGATTTGAGGCGCAGCGATAAAGGCAGCTTAACCTCAGGCAGTGAGATAGGCTCGGAGGATTGAGCTGAGGCATTACGAGTTGCAGCGCCGCTCTGACCTTGCTCATTTTTTGGGGTGTTAGCAAGAGTGACGTCAACCTTTTTCCATTGTGTATCCCCGATATTGAGTTGGTCTGAGCGCATGGATAACGAGGTCGAAAAATGTTGCCATTGCACTTTTTGACCGTCGACTTTAATGTTGATATCGTCTAACACCAGCGATTGAATTTGAACCGGTATGGGAGTGGTAATACGTGACATCGGCTGATTGCTTTCACTGCTCTCATCACTTTCTTGCGCGGTGCTTGCTAGAGTTAAATCTAGACCGCTTAGCTTAGCTTGGTTAATACAAAGTTGGCTCGACATCAAACAAGACAGTGAATTATCGATAATCAGCTCATCAACGTTTGCCTCAAGGGAAAGCGTGGAGTCTTGATAAGATACCCCCTTTACGGTTAGCTTGCCGAGTAAGCTGCCCTGCATATTGTCAATTTTTAAGTTAGGCAAGGCCTGTTGAGCCCCCCAAGCGATCAATCCCAGACCGGGCTGACTAAACAATAGTATCGTGATCAAACTCGCCGTGATCACCAATAGCAACACCATAGAGAGAGCAAACCACTTGCTCCATTTCCACAGTTTAATACTCATAAATCCGGCCCTAAAGAAAAGTGAATGTTAAAACGATCACCGGGATCAGAATCAAGCCCCCAAGCAAAATCTAAACGCACAGGACCAATGGGGGATGCCCAGCGAATACCCGTACCGACCCCTCGATTCCAATCGGGTGTATCCGTGAACGCATCACCGTAATCGTAAAATGTCGCCAGCCACCAATTGCCCGTCAGGCGGTATTGATATTCTAAGGTACTGGTCGCCAAAAACTTACCACCGATCAAATCATCATCATCGTCAGTTGGGGAAATGGATTCGTAATCATAACCACGGATACTGTTGTCACCACCAGCGAAAAAGCGCAACGAAGGCGAGAGCTTAGTAAATTCATCGGTTAAGTTGGCCCCACCTTCAAGACGAACAATACCGCGGTGGTTTTGACCAATACTGCGTATCCATTTGGTGGTAGCTTGCAGACGTAGCACCCGGGTTTCTGAGAACAACGCGCTGTCACCGTACTCAAGGGTCACACTTTGTTTATCACCCCATAATGGCATACGACCGGCATCGCTTTTCGTCCGAGTGCGGCTAAAGGTCACGCCGGGTAACACGAAGTGACCGATGTCATCTTGATCAGCTTGCTCATAATCTTCAACTAAGTAACGCACGAATAAGGTGCGATTCCAGCCTTGATCGGGATGCCAATGATGTTCAAAAGCCAGATTCGATTCCAGACTTTTGGTGTCTTCATAATCAACGTGCTTTAGTCCATAGGCAATCCGGTAGTAACGATGTAAGACATCCTCTAATGGGATTTTGTAACTGGCGGTTACCGCCTGCTCTGGATCAGATAAAGAAATACTGGAACTAAAACTGTGGCCGGTTTCTGTTACCCAAGGTTTTTTCCAGGTCAAAGAGCCGCGTACGCCAACGTCAGTGGAATACCCCAAGCCCGTTTCCAGTTGATTCTGACTTTGCGGTGCTAAATTTACATCAATTGGCAAGTCGCGCTGTTGGCCCAAATTATCCAGTTTAGGCTCAACAAAAATCGACGAAAACCAATTTGTGTTCGACAAGTTATGATTAAATAAACCCAACTGATTTACGTCATAAGGATCGCCCTCTTTGAAGGGCATCAACGAAAACACTTTTTCATCGACAATTTGACTGCCGCTCAGACTGACTTGACCAAAGTGGTAACGTATACCTGACGAATAGTGCAAGTGAATATAAGCTTGGTTTTTCTTAACTGATACCGCCAACTTACTTTGCGTAAACTTAGCGTCAAAATAGCCTTTTTGCACCGCCAAACTTTGCAAGCTCGATTTTAGGCTTTGATAGTCTTGATGATTGAGGCGCTGGCCTACTTTCAAATCTGTCTCTGATAGCAGGGTCTGGAAGTCTTCGTCATTTTCAGCTTCACCCGTGAGTACAATGTCTAACGTTGTGATCAACACAGGCTCGCCCAACTGGATCTGGGCGGTCAATTCACTGTTATCGTCACTGATCTGGTATTCGATCTCAGCTTGATAGTACCCCAATGCGTTTAACGCATCCTCAATACTTGAGGTAAGACGGGAACGGAAGCGAAGGGACGTGTTGTACTCCGACTCTTTAATCGCCGCTAAATGTGCTTGTATGTTTTTTTCGATGTCACCAGAGACGCCTGCCAATTCAAAATCGACCTTGGCCCAAGTGGGTAGACTCACGAGTGACAACAATGCCACGCTAAAAATGACGGCTTTCATTCATCCCTTACTATCTGGTTGGCTTTGGCAATGCTTCAGATTATAGATGTTCATGTTAGCTGGAATCTGAGACGAAATCTGTATATTTTCGACAATTCTTACAAGATGATAACAATATAATTGCGGGGGGGAATTTGGGCAAAATAGAGGTGATACAAACTTTTTTACGCAACAACTCGCGACTAGGATCACTGTCGGCAGTCTTTACTGACATCGCCGTGATAAGACAAAAATATGGCTCATTTTACCAAGCAAATCGCGCAATCATTGCGACTCGCTTGGTTAATATAACGTCGAGCGATGAGGTGCACTAGCTGTTTAGCTGACTGATGGCTTGGTTTACCTCTCGATAAACGCTAAGGCAATTTGGATCTTTAATATTAGGTAGTTGTACTTTTCCTTGGTCAAAATCGAAACTGCCCACGCCTTTAACGACAAACTGGCCTTTGAACAAGGTTTTAACAAAACGCGCTATTTGTACTGGTCGGTAAACCTTAAATTCACGTTGCATAGTAGCCTTCCTTTTTTATTGTTATTTACGTCGATCATTTTGCTGTGTAGAGCTTACTCGCACAGCAATACGAATCTGACCCGACTTAGTTATTCGCAGTGTCGCGAATATCGATCATAATCGGTTGATGAAAAACCTCATTTGTCACAGCACCATGCCCAATTTTGGTGAACTTTATCCTTCATCCCAGGTTGAGATATCCGTCGTATAATCGGAACCCAAGTTGCAGTAAAAAGCTTCACTAACACTCGTAAAAGCAAAATAAATATCTACTTTAACGATGATTAACTGTCATGATAACAGCGAACATCAACTGCATTTAGTATGAAACGCTATGAGTTATCACTTTTTGGAGCACCCAGTCCATATTCAAATAAAACCTAAAGTGACAAACCGGCATAATTCATCAATAAAGCCTTTTATTTCCAATATTTAAAATTAAAAGTCTGTTGTAACTGAGCCACTCGCTTTTTAACGCGAGAACGACATAGAAACTGAGTACGAGACGACAAAAGTAACAAGCAAAGTCCTCGTTTTGTCCAAGACACCCATTGATGTAAGCAAGAAACTCGCCAGCTTTTACAACACATACAATGTCAGTCGCTTAGCGAATAAATAATGGCCTTAACGGTTCAGGTAAAAGGCGAAAACCTTACTAGGTCAGTACCTTAAAAATTAGACGTTAGCAGCAAGAATTAGTGCCAAAAAAATGCCAGCAAAAGTGAAATGCATCACGAATATTTTGAGCGATTGACAGTCATTGACATCAAATAAATGAAATAACGCATGTCAAGCGTCAGAAAATCCGCCTATCTCGACACCCATCCCCTTGTTATAGTATAACATTACCTCTTATCTGGAATGGCTGGTCAACGCTTTGTCATATCAACTTGCTATATTGGTCAAAATACAAGTTTGACGATGAAAAAGCAGCCAGTTCACATTGAGATACATAACTCGTTGAGATGTATTAACCAAATCACTACAAGAACTGCTGGATACGGTATTTCGATACTTTGAACTTAGGAACTCACCATGAAATTGTTACACGCCTTCCCTGTCGCTTTAACCCTTACTCTCGTCCACAATGCCTTGCACGCCGAGACTTATCGACAACACGATGCCCACGTACACGGCGTTGTGGCACTTGATATCGCCCAAGATGGTCATGATATGTTAGTTGAATTAACGGCCCCTGGTATGGATGTTATCGGTTTTGAGCACGCCCCTCAAAACGAAGCGCAGCGCAAAACATTAACCGCTAGCCAAGCCGTGCTGACGCAGGTAAATCAATGGCTACAGTTCAACTTGCAAGCGGATTGTCACGTCACCAGTGCAGAAGTGTCTCATCAGCTCGCTGGAGAAGCGGGTCACGACGAACACGACCATGCTGACCACGATGAGCACGATCACGGCGAACACGACCATGCTGACCACGACGAGCACGGTCACGGCGAACACGGCCATGCAGACCATGATGAACACGATCATGACGAGCACGGCCATGCAGACCATGATGAACACGATCATGACGAGCATAACCACGCTGATCATGATGAACACGATCATGGCGAGCATGATGAGAATGGACACGGCCAATTTAGCGGGCAGTACGCCTTCCATTGTGAGAATCCACAAGCGTTAAACCAATTAACCACTCAGTGGTTTACTCAATTCCCGTCAACTCATGAAGTGAAAATCAACCTCTTTACGGACCGAGTACAAACCTCTTTTGAGCTTGAGAAAGGTCAACAGACTATCAAGTTTTAAATCTTAAGCGGGGGAGAATCACCTCCCCTCTTTCAATTCTCGGAGCCTTCTATGCCTTCACTCAATGCCGTGACCTTGTCTGATTTGACCTTTCGCTGGCCCAATTCTCCTCAAGCCACGCTTATTATCGAGCAACTTAATATTGAGCCTCAAGAACACGTATTTATAAAAGGCCCCAGTGGTTGCGGTAAATCGACCTTACTGAGCATACTTACGGGCATTCAAAACCCCACGCAAGGCAGCGTACGCATTTTAAACACAGACCTAGCTTCGTTAAACGCTCGTGCCCGAGATCAATTTCGCGCCGATCACATTGGCTATATCTTTCAGCAATTTAATTTATTACCTTATCTTAACGTACTAGATAATGTGTTACTGCCTCTGCAGTTTTCAAAAAAAAGGCGTCAGGCCACCGGCAGAGATACCAAACAAAAAGCCCGTTTATTGCTCTCACAATTAGGCCTACCCGAAAACCTGTTTAGCCAATCCGTCACGGCTTTAAGTATCGGTCAGCAGCAGCGTGTTGCCGCCGCACGCGCTTTGATTGGCGATCCCGACTTAATCATCGCTGATGAACCGACTTCGGCACTTGACCACGATAACCGCCACACTTTTATTGAATTATTGCTCTCACAAGCTAACCGTGTCGGGTCAACGGTTTTGTTCGTCAGTCACGATCCAACATTAGAGGCTCAGTTTTCCACCAGCTTGGATCTCACCCAAATTAACCTCGCCTATGGAGCTTAATATGGCCAGTATTCTCTCGCTTGCCTGGCGCAGTTTGCTCAACCGTCGCACCAGCGCCATTTTGACCATCTTGACCATCGCGGTTTCCGTGGTGTTATTGATGGGGGTCGAACGTATTCGCACAGAAGCAAAAGACAGTTTTGCTCATACGATTTCGGGAACCGACTTAATTGTCGGTGGGCGTTCTGGACAGGTAAACCTACTGCTTTATTCTGTCTTTCGCCTTGGCAATGCCACCAATAATATCGATTGGCAAAGCTATCAACACTTTGCACACCACCGCTTAGTCAAATGGGCCATTCCCATCTCGTTAGGGGACTCCCATAAAGGCTTTCGCGTCATGGGAACCAATCAAGATTACTTTAAATTTTATCAATACGGTTCCAAACAAAAACTCGCTTTTCAACAAGGCCGCCCATTTACAGGGTTATTTGATGCGGTCATTGGCGCGCAGGTGGCGAAAAAACTCGGTTATAATCTGGGATCAGAAATGATTTTGGCACACGGGATAAGTGATGTCGCTTTTGCTCGCCATGACAACTTGCCCTTCAAGGTCGTCGGTATTCTCAAGCCCACTGGCACGCCTGTTGATAAAACCATTCACGTTTCCTTAGAAGCCATTAGTGCGATTCACGTCGGTTGGGAATCTGGTGCTCACATCGGAAAAACGCCAACGGTTGAGCAATTGCAGCAATACGATCTTCAACCCAAAGAAATCACCGCAATGATGCTTGGCTTAAAGTCACGAGTGTATGCCTTCGCATTGCAGCGTGAGATCAACACCTATGCCGATGAACCATTGAGTGGCATTTTGCCAGGTGTGGCTCTGCAAGAGTTATGGGGCATGATGTCCGTCGCCGAGCAAGCTTTGTTTATCGTGTCGTTGTTTGTCGTCGTCGCTGGCTTTTTAGGAATGCTGAGTAGCTTACTCGCCAGCCTCAAAGAGCGGCGACGTGAAATGGCCATTTTGCGTGCCATGGGCGCTCAGCCCCGCGTTATCATCACCTTGCTTGTCAGTGAAGCCAGTATTTTAACACTGTCCGGACTTGTTCTCGGCGTTGCGATTTTATATTGTGCTCTCATCGTTGTTGGGCCCTTGTTACAAGCTCAATACGGATTGCAATTCCCTCTTAAAATGCCATCGTCTTACGAACTCAAACTACTTGGCAGTGTGTGGATGGCAGGTACTTTGGTTGGTTTTTTTCCCGCTTGGTTTGCCTACCGTCAATCGCTCAGTGATGGCATGACAATTAAGGTTTAAATGATGATAAAACGATGTCTTGCTCTTGCGACGGTTGGACTGCTTTGGTTTGGCTTGATAAGCCAGGCCAGTGCCGATCCCATTTTGTTGGATTGGCCCGATTTGGTACCAGAAAACGAGCGTGCCATGTTTGATGAAAAAGGATTGCCCGCTGTCAGTCACGACGGCGGCGCAGCGCCACAATCCTTGATAGGCAATGTACGCCCTGAACTCAACAACAGTGAAGTCAAAATTCCAGGCTTTGTTATTCCCCTCGAGGGCGATCAAGATACCATTACTGAATTTTTATTGGTGCCTTACTTCGGCGCCTGTATTCACGTACCACCGCCACCACCAAACCAGATCATTTACGTTAAATTTCCTCAAGGAGCACCGGTACAGCAATTGTGGGATGTGATTTACGTGGTTGGTAAACTCAAAACAGAGAATACCCACTCTGAACTTGCCCAAACGGGCTATACCATTGAAGGCACAAGTATCGAGCCCTATGACGATTTGTAATATCGGTGAGGTAATGCTCAGTAACGCGAGGACTCATCACTTCGCGTTACTACTCAATATAACGGGATAAATAAAGTAACAAGCCAAAGTAGACCAACACGATCGCCGTCGATGTCAGGATCCGCTTCCAGTTGATCGCTGCTTTCATACCACGCCCTCCACTTTACACTGATAACAACTGTAACAAGTCATTATCATCTCGAAAAGCTTTTTTGTGTGAAATTGCGCCAACCTTGGTTAGAATGTCACTATACGCATCGAAACTCTGTGCGAGAAAGAAGGATAATTATCTGTTTTTTATTACTATTTTTATTTTATCACGAGATAAATCATTACAATTTCGACGCCAAACAAAGGAATGAAAGGTGACTCTCATGTCGGATAAGGGCGACCAAGATACCCACACTGAACCCAAGCACTCGACCAATAAAAAACATTACCTCAAAGACAGTGCGCAACAAATCGCGAGTATGGCCCAAAGACACCATCTCGATCACTTACTCAAAGCGGCGAACGAAGAATCAGAGGCCCCGTTACAACGATTACAGAAACGGTTACAAAAACGCCAAGAGCTGAGGCAAAAAAACCTAGAGCACGTGGTAAAGTTCGCGCACAGTGTTTGCCAAAATGAAACGGCAACCCAAGAACTCGATCAAGATTGGCTTTACCGATTTTTCGATTTTGCCCAAGACGTGCATAACCAAGCGATGCAAAAGCTATGGGCTTTAGTGCTTAAAAAAGAAATCATTAACCCGGGAACTATTTCATTAAAAACCATGAAAGCGCTTTATGACATGAGCCCTAAAGAAGCCCAAATGGTCCAGCGCGCCGCAACGTTATCGTGCTATTTTGGCGGTGACACCGGCCGAAAGTTGCTCTTAGGTTACCAGTCTCAAGGGGGATTCTTTCGCCTAGGGAAGCGCAAGATCAGTGCGCATCTCAATACCAGTAGCTTTCAATTACCGTATTCTAATTTGCTGATTTTGGTCGAATTAGGAATATTGCACGCCACGGAACTGGAGTCGGGCGAGATTGATCAAAGTGCACCTTTAGTGATTCAGTATCAAGACGATACGCTCTCACTTCAGGCGACTCAAAAAGGGGTTCGCTTGGTGTATTATCGCTTCACTCCCGTTGGTAATGAGTTGTGTCATTTACTGGGCAATAAGAAAAATGCCAAATACCTAGAACAATTAACCGACATGCTCCATCACAAGTTCCAACTGACGACAGCGCCAGCCAAGACCAATGTCGATCATAAGGTATAATTCTCCCTGTCGTCGAAAAAAGAAGGGAGTAAAAATCACGCGATTACGGTTGCCGATGCCTGAGCTGAAATGGTGCCCTTTTCTTTGCCAAACCAAGCCAGGCGCTCTCGTAATGCCACCACTTCACCAACCACAATTAAAGCTGGAGAGGCCGCATTTTCAGCCAACTCGGCCAATTGCGCTAACGTTCCCGTTAATACTTTTTGGCTTTGGTGAGTCCCACGCTCAATAATGGCCACCGGTGTCGATGGGGTTCTGCCGTGCTCAATAAGTTGTGCCTGGAGATGACACGCTTTCATCAACCCCATATAAATGACTAGGGTTTGTTTATCTCTCGCTAGCGTTGACCAATCAAGGCTATCGCTCTCCGCCTTGAGGTGACCGGTCACAAACATCGCTGACTGAGCATAATCGCGATGGGTCAAAGGAATACCAGCATAGGCTGTTGCTCCCGCGGCTGCAGTAATTCCTGGTACCACCTGAAAAGACACGCCAGCATCAACCAATACCTCTAATTCTTCACCACCGCGGCCAAAAATAAAAGGATCGCCGCCTTTAATACGTACCACTCGATGACCTTGCTTAGCAAAATCAACCAGTAATTTATTGGTCTTTTCTTGTGGCACACTGTGGTGTCCGGCTTTTTTTCCGACACAGACCAAGATGGTATCTGATGGGATTAAAGCCATAATGTCATCAGACACTAAATAGTCATAAAGCACCACATCCGCTTGTTGCAGAAAGTGATACGCTTTGAGAGTAAGCAATTCAACATCACCTGGCCCCGCTCCAACTAACGCAACCTCTCCGGCTTTTAATTGACTCGGCTGAAAAGACGAGCTAACTAAACGCGGTTTCGGCGTTTTCAGTGGGGTAACAGTTTCCTTACTACTCATGACGATTCTCTTTTCAAACAGCGGTTGATAGTGGCATTATTACCTGCTTACTTTATGACTTGAAATTCTAAAATTTTATTCTTTATGCTTTTTACTGCTAAGAGATGTGGCATACCTTGGCCGATTAACCCCAAAGGAATAACAAACCATGCAAAATCGATCACAAGCATTGCACGATGAACTCGAGGCTCACTGGCACACGACCGAGTTACCCAACTTAAACGATGAAGAGGCCAGAGCTTGTCAATTACTCCAATACCCAACCCAAGAGATCATTGTGAAACAAGGACAACCGCACAGTGCAATCTACTTTGTCGCCGAAGGGGTTTTGCTCGAACAACAAATCGATCATCAAGGCACGTTGACGCCCAAGGGACTTTATAGTGACGGAGATTGGTTAATGAGCCTTTGCCACCTATCATCGACGGTCAGTGACAGCCTGATTGAAAGTCTCACCCCTTGTCAGTTGATCGAACTGCCGATTGACCTAGTCCAAACTTGGCGTAATACAAAAAGCGAGAAATGGCCTGCCCTGCTTGAGGTTTATTGTCAGCAACTTGAGCAAAGAAGACGGATGCGCGATTTTGATAGTCAACTCATCTACCAAAGTTTACTGTCGCGTTACCCAGATTTGGTCAACGACTTTACAGTAGAGCAATGCCAACAATGTGTGACTTAGTGAACGTGCACACTTCATTGTTCCCTTATACCAATATGATTAATACCAATCTGATTAAGTAGGTGATCAAGGATAGCGCTGGAGAAAAGCTTGAGAATAAGGCAAGCCTTTTCTTATCAAGAACAGAAACTAAGTCGTTATTCTACATGTTATTTTCTTAACGACATCATCGAGTGGTTTAACCCGCTAGAATGACCCGCTATTTAGTGAGCGTGGTATTAGGTCAGAATCAGTAACGCGACGGCATTCACCAATAGTGAGATTTGATATGCAAGAAATACAATGGACATTATACCGCTTTGAACAATTACCCAATGAGTTATTGTACGACATAATAAAATTGCGTGTTGACGTCTTTGTGGTAGAACAAACTTGCCCCTACCCCGAACTGGATAATCTGGACAAGCACCCTGATGTGTATCATCTGGTTGGCGAAATAAAGGGTGAGATCGCCGCCTATGCTCGGCTGTTGCCGCCAAAGTGCAGTTATGACGAGGCCAGTATTGGTCGCGTCATCATTGCACCGAACGCACGTGGTTTAGGGCTCGCTCATCAACTGATTGATGCCGCCCTCGACTATCAGTTTGACCAGTGTCAGTACCCTAGCTTAACGATTGGCGCGCAAGCACACTTGACCGACTTTTATCAACAACACGGATTTGAAGTCATCAGTGAGCCCTATCTTGAAGATGATATTTTGCATGTAAAAATGCACTTAAACAGCGAAGATAGAGCATAAAATACAGCCGAAGTGGCCGTTATCGGAGTAAAAAAGACGTCGAAAACTTATTGCGATTGTCGACCAAACTGGCCATCAGACATACGGAAAAACATCACCGCCTGATCGCCTTTACTCAATTGTAAAATATCAACTTGTCCTTCTGAAGTCAGTTTATAGCGCAGCACTTCACCGACTCGTATACGACTAAGGGGCTGATCAGCCCCTTCAACGGCCACTAAAGCGTTTAAATCTCCCATTGGCAATTGATTAACACGAAAAACCTTCGCCAACGTATCGCCAGATTCAACCGTGTATTGGTGCCATTGTTTCGATTGCAATGGTGCAACTTTAGTGTCCTCGCGACTCATGTCTTGCACATTTAGGCCAACATTGACTCGCTGGGGAGTTTGGCTTGCAGCGTCTTCTGAAGTCGAACTGGGAAAGGGAATCACGGCAATGATCAACACCAATATGGTCAATACACCGATACCTCGTCGGTGAGCCAAAGGCAATGATTTAAGCTCTTGATATAACACTTTACTTTTATCACAACCCTGCTGATACCAACGGCGTGTTAACAAAGAACAAGCCTCGCTGAACTCTGCAAAGTACTGTTGGGGTTCTTTGGGTTGTGGTTTCTTTTTCACACGCCGGTTCATCACATTACCTTGTTGGCCAATTAACCATAAGACACACTTATCGCAAGATTATAAAGAAAAAAGCGGATCATAAGTGGTAAATAACAGCAATTTTTACGTGAACTTGACCGGAATAGCAATCGAATCACAACAAAGTTGCGAAGTCGATGGACAAGGATTTAAACCTGCGTGTGAAACTGTTATTCTGATGCCTTAATTTAATGATGCAAAAGAGAGACAGCATGTCTGAAGTAACATTCAACACAGTAGAAGAAAAAGCCAGCTACGGCATCGGCATTCAAATGGGCCAACAGCTTGCAGGTTCTGGTCTAGAAGGCCTTAGCGTTGCAGCGATCGCTGAAGGTATCGCGACAGCACTCACTGGCGCACAGCCAGCAGTGGAAATCGACGAGATCAACAAAGCACTTCAAGAGCTCAGCGGCCGTGCAGAAGAAGCGCGTCAAGAAGCGGCTAAAGCAGCAGCTGCAGATGGTGAAGCATTCCTAAAAGACAATGCACTTCGCCCAGAAGTTACTGTTCTAGAATCTGGTCTTCAATACGAAGTGATCACCCAAGGTGAAGGTGAAATCCCGACTTCAGACAAACAAGTACGTGTTCACTACCACGGTCAATTAACTGATGGTACGGTATTCGACAGCTCTGTAACCCGTGGCGAACCAGCTGAGTTCCCAGTGACTGGCGTTATCAAAGGTTGGGTTGAAGCACTACAACTGATGCCTGTTGGCTCTAAATGGAAATTGTACATCCCACAAGACCTGGCTTATGGCGAGCGTGGCGCTGGTGCAGCAATCCCTCCTTTTGCAGCTCTCGTATTCGAAGTAGAGCTTCTGGATATTCTTTAAGTTCGATTCGTAGCGGTTTTAATAAAGCAACCTTGTTTTGTCATACAGCCGTTAAGATTGAAGCTAAAGCACAAATTCTTGTTAAAGCGACGAATTAGCGTCGCTTTTTTTTTTGCCAGCTTATAGACTGGTTTTCATATTCTCTTCTGTCGTTAAGGATACCCAATGAAACTAATTAAACCGACACTGCTCCTTTCCGCCCTTGTGATTTCTTTACCAAGTTATGCATTGTTCGGCTTTGGCGATGACTCGGACAGCGAAAAATCATCCAATAGCCTAAGCTCTATTGCCAGTGCAGCATCTTCACTTAGCGCTTCTAGTGTCAACACCCAAAGCAATTCACCTGTGGTCGAAGCATTGACCAGTCAACTCGACGTGTCATCAGCACAAGCAACAGCAGGTTCTGGTGCATTATTTGCGTTGGCATCAAGTCAACTGTCAGCAGAAAACAGCAGTGAACTTTCAAGCCTCGTTCCCGGTCTTAGCAGCTTGCAAAGCTCAGTCCCAGGATTAAGCAGCATGGCGACGAGTATGGGGTCAGTAACGCAAATTTTTGAAAGCTTAGGTATGGATGCCTCTATGGTGTCACAGTATGCCCCTGTTTTATTGCAGTACTTGAGTAATCAAGGTGCATCGAGTGGTTTAATGAGCTCACTGAGCAGCCTGTGGCAAACCTCATAAGGTCGAAAAGAGTTAAACAAAAAGCAGCGCAGGCTGCTTTTTGTTAATTCGGCTGTTTTTGGCCATGGTCACTTTCTTGATACCATAAAGGACAAATCAAAAACCAAACACTTTCTCCATTTCACCGAATACAGCCCCCCAGAGTCAGAAGACACGTCCAACCATCAAAGCAACTCTTACGAATTAGACAATACAGAGTAAAAAAACAACCCCGAAAAATCCAATTAGCGCTCTGCCTCCCCCGCCATTTCACTTATCAGTCAGAGAGTAACAAATTGAGAACAAAATCAATTTTCTAAAAAAATCACTGTCATTCATCACAAAACAACTTCTGACACTACCCATTATCACCTCATGTTCATCTAGAGCTGTTACAAATACATTTATCATTTATTCTCAAATCAAGGAAGGAAAAACGTGAAGAAATGGGGTGCAGTACTAGCAGTCATCGCTATCAGTACCAGTGCGACTGCAGGTGGCTACTTTACCTGGCATAAACACCTTAACTATAATTTTGGCACCATCAGTGAGGGAAAAGTCTACAAGTTAGCCGCGATAAACCCAGAAAAGCTGAAAAAATACACCGATGAATATGGTATTAAGACGATCATTGATTTACGTAATGAAATCACCAAATACCCTTCAGAAGAATTGTCGGCTGCAGCCGATGCCATTGAAGGGCTCAATTATATCAATATCCGCTCTAAACAAACGCCAGACAAACACACCCTCACCGCCTTTTATCAAGTATTAGATAACCCAGATAACTACCCGGTATTAATTCACTGTTATCACGGTCTAGGTCGTACCATGCTTTATACCGCTCTGTATCGCATAGAATATGAAGGTGTTAGTAACGAAGAAGCGCGTAGTAAAACTCGTTGGTTAGTGGAATCACCAATTTACGACAGTTCTTTTGCCAAGGGAAAAAGCGAAGGTGATTTTTTGATCAACTATAAGCCTCGAACTATGGGAATGCAGTCTACCTTACAAACTATAGCCACTTATGAAAGTAACCCTCTAAGAGTTCGAGGTTAGCAATAATCCTTATCGCCTAAAGCTAATAAACGGTAGGGAAAAGATAAAGCTTGAGAATAAGGCAACCTATTTGCTTATAAAGACAAGACAGTAAGTAGTTATTCTAAAGGTTATTTTCTTAACTATGTTATCGCGTTTTTATCCAGTTATTGAGTTAACGGAGGATTAAGCAACATCGATTCTATAGATAGGCAGTGAGCAAGTTGAGAAAAAGCACTTGCGAGATGGTCAATCACTAATAATAAAAAAGCCGAGCTATTAAGCTCGGCTTTTTCTGCATTACAGTAATAAATTACTCTGCAGCAGCTTCAGCTTCTGGGCGGTCAACAAGCTCAATGTAAGCCATTGGAGCTTTGTCGCCAGCACGGAAACCAGCTTTTAGGATACGAGTATAACCGCCTTGACGGGCAGCGAAACGTGGACCTAATTCATTAAATAGTTTTGCTACAACTTCGTTATCACGAGTGCGAGCAAATGCTAGACGACGGTTAGCAACACTGTCAGTCTTAGCTAGTGTAATCAAAGGCTCAACGACGCGACGTAGCTCTTTTGCTTTTGGCAATGTAGTCTTGATAACTTCATGACGTACAAGAGAGCTAGCCATGTTGCTAAACATTGCCTTGCGATGGCTGCTGTTGCGGTTGAGTTGACGACCACTCTTACGATGGCGCATGACCTAATCCTTCTAACTAGTATCGATTAATCTTCAGCGATAGACGCCGGCGGCCAGTTTTCTAGGCGCATACCCAGAGAAAGGCCACGTGATGCAAGTACGTCTTTAATCTCGGTCAGAGATTTCTTACCAAGGTTAGGCGTTTTAAGTAGCTCAACCTCAGTACGCTGTACTAGATCACCGATGTAGTGAATCGCTTCTGCTTTCAAACAGTTAGCAGAGCGAACTGTTAGTTCAAGATCGTCTACAGGACGCAGTAGGATAGGATCGAATTCTGGCTTCTCTTCTTTCTCCTCAGGTACACGTACATCGCGAAGATCTACGAACGCATCCAATTGTTCAGCAAGGATTGTTGCTGCACGACGGATTGCTTCCTCAGGTTCTAGAGTACCGTTCGTTTCCATATCGATTACAAGCTTGTCTAAATCGGTACGTTGCTCAACACGAGCCGCTTCAACAGCGTAGGCAATTTTGTCTACTGGGCTGAAAGTGGCATCGACAAGCAAACGACCAATTGGACGCTCATCATCTTCATTATGGATACGAGCAGAAGCTGGAATGTAACCACGACCACGTTCAACTTTGATACGCATAGCGATCTCAGCATTGTTGTCTGTCAAATGACAGATAACGTGTTCCGGGTTAGCGATCTCTACATCACCATCATGGGTGATGTCACCTGCAACCACAGGGCCCGAGCCTGATTTGTTTAACGTAATGATAACTTCATCTTTGCCTTCGGCAACGCGAACAGCCAAACCTTTAAGGTTTAGAAGAATTTCAAGAATGTCTTCCTGAACACCTTCTTTCGTACTGTACTCGTGAAGTACGCCGTCGATTTCTACTTCTGTGACAGCACAACCTGGCATAGAAGATAATAGAATACGACGAAGTGCATTACCTAGAGTATGGCCAAAGCCACGCTCTAATGGCTCAAGAGTTACTTTTGCGTGAGTCGAGTTAACTTGTTCGATGTCAACTAGACGTGGCTTAAGAAATTCTGTTACAGAACCCTGCATTGTGTCCTCTCTTTAGTTTAAACCTTACTTAGAGTAAAGCTCGACGATCAATTGTTCGTTGATATCAGCTGATAGATCTGAACGTTCAGGCTTACGCTTGAAAGTACCTTCCATCTTGCTAGCATCTACTTCAATCCAAGTTGGTTTTTCACGTTGTTCTGCAACTTCTAGAGCTGCTTTAACGCGTGATTGCTTTTGAGCTTTTTCACGAATAGAAACAACGTCATCAGCCGCTACTTTGAAAGAAGGAACGTTTACAACTTTACCATTCACCAAGATAGCTTTGTGGCTAACTAGCTGACGTGCTTCTGCGCGAGTTGCACCGAAGCCCATGCGGTAAACGACGTTATCTAGACGACCTTCAAGAAGTTGAAGTAGGTTTTCACCTGTGTTGCCTTTAAGACGTGCCGCTTCTTTGTAGTAGTTACGGAATTGTTTTTCTAGAACGCCGTACATACGACGAACTTTTTGCTTCTCACGAAGCTGAACGCCATACTCAGATAGACGACCGCGACGAGCGCCGTGTACACCTGGTGCGTTATCGATTTTACACTTGGTATCGATCGCGCGTACGCCTGACTTAAGGAATAAGTCTGTACCTTCGCGACGGCTAAGCTTCAGCTTAGGACCCAAATATCTTGCCATGATTCTTCTCCAATTCTCCTAGAAACGTTATACGCGACGTTTCTTGGGTGGACGACAACCGTTATGAGGGATTGGTGTCGCATCAACAATGTTAGTGATACGGAAACCAGCAGCGTTCAGTGCACGAACAGTAGATTCGCGACCTGGACCTGGACCCTTAACCATAACTTCCAAGTTTTTAAGACCGTATTCTTTAGCCATTTCAGCACAACGCTCAGCAGCAACCTGTGCAGCGAACGGAGTTGACTTACGAGAACCACGGAAACCTGAACCACCTGCAGTAGCCCATGCAAGAGCATTACCTTGACGGTCTGTAATGGTTACGATTGTGTTGTTAAAAGAAGCATGGATGTGCGCAACGCCATCAGCTACTTGCTTACGAACGCGTTTACGAGCGCGAGTTGGTTGTTTTGCCATTGTACTCTACCCTTCCCGATTATTTCTTGATCGGCTTACGCGGACCCTTACGGGTGCGAGCGTTGGTTTTAGTACGCTGTCCACGTAGAGGTAGACTGCGACGGTGACGAAGACCACGGAAACAACCAAGGTCCATCAGACGCTTGATGTTCATGGAAATTTCACGACGAAGATCACCTTCTACAGTGTACTTAGCTACACCATCACGCAGTTGATTGATCTGCTCTTCATTCAGTTCACTGATCTTAACATCTTCAGCAATACCCACTTCAGCTAGAATAGCTTTAGAGCGAGTTTTACCGATGCCGTAGATTGACGTTAGTGCAATCACAGCATGTTTTTGATCAGGAATGTTAATGCCTGCTATACGGGCCACTATTCACTCCTAGTACTTTATAAAAAGAATTACTCGCAGCAAAGCCCGTTGAGGATACGCTGCGAGATTACTACTTCTTTTGCACGCAAAAGGTAGGCCGAGGAATATACTCGACACTACCTTATTTTTCAAGTAAAAATTTCTGCTAATTAGCCTTGGCGCTGTTTGTGCTTTGGCTCACTGCTACAGATCACGCGAACGACACCGTTACGCTTGATTACTTTACAGTTACGGCAGATTTTTTTAACGGAAGCACGAACTTTCATTGCTAAACTCCGTAATGGAACTCTGAATTAACGGCCGTAGCCTTTCAGATTTGCCTTTTTCAACACAGACTCATACTGACTTGACATCATGTGGGTCTGTACCTGTGCCATAAAGTCCATGATAACCACTACTACAATCAGTAGCGATGTACCGCCAAAGTAGAAATGAACATTCCACGCGGCCATCATGAACTGTGGGATCAGACAGATAAAGGTAATGTACAGTGCACCTGCTAAGGTTAAACGTGTCATCACTTTATCAATGTACTTCGCTGTCTGCTCACCTGGGCGGATACCGGGTATGAATGCACCCGACTTCTTCAAGTTATCTGCCGTTTCACGCGGGTTGAAAACCAACGCCGTGTAAAAGAAGCAGAAAAATATAATCGCTACTGCATACAGCATTAGATACAAAGGTTGGCCAGGGCTCAGTGCTAAAGAGATGTCAGTTAGCCATCCTAAAACACCTTGACTTTGGTCCTGACCGAACCATTGCGCTAAGGTTCCGGGGAACAAGATAATGCTCGAAGCAAAGATTGCTGGGATAACACCGGCCATATTAATTTTCAATGGCAAGTGTGAGCTTTGTGCTGCGAATACCTTACGACCTTGTTGACGCTTGGCGTAGTTAACGACGATACGACGTTGACCGCGTTCCATAAAGACAACAAAGTAGATAACCGCAAAAGCAACTACCGCAATCAATAGTAGAAGAAGCACGTGCAATTCACCTTGACGCGCTTGCTCAATCGTACTGCCAATGGCAGACGGTAGTCCTGCAATGATACCTGCAAAGATAATCAAAGAAATACCGTTACCAATTCCACGCTCAGTAATTTGTTCACCTAACCACATTAAGAACATGGTACCAGTTACTAAACTAATGGTAGCAATCAGGGTGAACATGGTTTGGTCGATAACGACCAGATTGTCGACCATGTTCGGCAAACCTGTTGCAATACCAATCGCTTGGAAGATTGCAAGTACGAGCGTGCCATACCGCGTATATTGGCTAATCTTACGACGCCCTGCCTCACCCTCTTTTTTGAGTTCGGCTAACGCGGGGTGAACCACCGTTAACAATTGGACAACGATCGATGCCGAGATATACGGCATGATACCCAATGCTAGGATGGAAGCACGCTCAAGAGCACCACCAGAGAACATGTTAAACATGTCAATGATGGTCCCTTGTTGCTGATTGAGCAGTTCTGCAAGTACAGCTGCGTCAATACCAGGGATCGGCACAAAAGAGCCGGCTCGAAATACTAAAAGTGCACCAATTACAAAGAATAAGCGCGACTTTAGTTCACTTAAGCCGCCTTGAGCACTGCGAAAATCTTGTCCTGGTTTTTTAGCCATCTGTACCTCGTCCCTCGAGATTATTCCTCGATTTTACCGCCTGCAGCTTCGATTGCAGCTTTAGCGCCTTTAGTCACACGTAGACCTTTAACAGTCACTGCTTTGTTAATGTCACCTGAAAGAACAACTTTAACAAACTCGATGTTCTTAGTGATAACGTTAGCAGCTTTAAGGCTGTTTAGGTCAACGACGTCACCAGAAACTTTCGCTAGTTCACCTAGACGAACTTCAGCAGTCACTAGGCTCTTACGAGAAGTGAAACCGAATTTTGGTAGACGCTGTTTCAAAGGCATTTGACCGCCTTCAAAACCTGGACGAACACTGCCGCCAGAACGAGATTTTTGACCTTTGTGACCACGGCCACCAGTTTTACCTAGGCCAGAACCGATACCACGACCTAAACGCTTCTTAGAAGGTTTAGCGCCTGCAGCCGGTGATAGAGTATTCAAACGCATTTCTGATTACTCCTCAACTTTAACCATGTAGTTAACCTTGTTGATCATACCACGTACACATGGTGTATCTTCAAGTTCAACTGTATGGTTGATTTTACGAAGGCCTAAACCGCGCAAAGTAGCTTTGTGCTTAGGTAGGCGACCAATAGAGCTTTTAGTCTGAGTTACTTTAATCGTTGCCATGGTGTTCTTACTCCGAAATAGATTCAACAGTTAGACCACGTTTAGCAGCAACCATTTCTGGTGACTTCATGCTACCTAGTGCATCGATCGTTGCACGAACGATGTTGATAGGGTTCGTAGAACCGTATGCTTTAGATAGTACGTTGTGTACACCGGCAACTTCAAGTACTGCACGCATCGCACCACCGGCGATAACACCTGTACCTTCTGTAGCAGGCTGCATGTAAACTTTAGAGCCCGAGTGGCGACCTTTCACTGGGTGGTGAAGAGTGCCTTCGTTAAGTGCGATAGTAACCATGTTACGACGCGCTTTTTCCATTGCTTTTTGAATCGCTGCAGGTACTTCACGAGCTTTGCCGTAACCGAAACCTACACGACCATTACCGTCACCAACAACTGTTAGTGCAGTGAAGCTCATGATTCGACCACCTTTAACCGTTTTAGAAACACGGTTAACGGCGATTAGCTTTTCTTGCAAATCATTCGCTTGTTGTTGTTCTTTAGCCATCTTCCAACCCTACCTTAGAATTTCAGACCAGCTTCGCGAGCAGATTCTGCTAGCGCCGCTACTCGACCGTGGTATTGGAAACCAGAACGATCAAATGCAACTGCAGTTACGCCTTTTTCAAGGGCACGCTCAGCAATAGCTTTACCTACTGCTTTAGCAGCATCGATGTTACCAGTGTATTTCACTTGCTCACGGATCGCTTTTTCTACAGTAGAAGCTGCTGCGATAACCTCAGAGCCGTTTGCCGCGATAACCTGCGCGTACACGTGACGAGGAGTACGGTGTACAACTAGGCGAGTCGCACCCAGTTCTGCAATCTTACGACGCGCACGTGTAGCACGACGGATGCGAGATGCTTTCTTATCCATAGTGTTACCTTACTTCTTCTTAGCTTCTTTAGTACGCACATTTTCATCTGCGTAACGAACACCTTTACCTTTATAAGGCTCAGGCTCACGGTAAGAACGAATGTCAGCCGCTACCTGACCAACAAGTTGCTTGTCACAACCGGTGATCACGATTTCAGTTTGGCTAGGACATTCAGCTTTAATACCCGCTGGCAATTCATGCTCAACTGGGTGAGAGAAGCCTAGGGTTAGACCAACAGCGTTGCCTTTGATAGCAGCACGGTAACCTACACCTTTAAGTACAAGCTTCTTAGTAAAGCCTTCAGTAACACCCACAACCATGTTGTTTACAAGTGCACGAGCAGTACCTGCTTGTGACCATGCGTTAACAACACCTTCGCGTGGACCGAAAGTTAAATTATTTTCTTCCTGTGCAATAACGACAGCGTCATGCAGAGTGCGAGATAATTCGCCTTTAGCACCTTTTACAGTAACTTCTTGACCGTTTAGCTTCACCTCTACGCCTGCTGGAATAGCGACAGGTGCTTTTGCAACACGAGACATATTCTACTCCTATTAAGCTACGTAGCAGATGATTTCACCGCCAAGGCCAGCTTTACGCGCAGCACGGTCTGACATCAGACCCTTGGAAGTAGAAACTACAGCAACACCTAGACCACCCATCACAGTTGGAAGAGAGTCTTTGTTTTTGTAGACGCGCAAACCAGGACGTGAAACACGTTTGATTTGCTCGATTACTGGTTTTGATTGGAAGTACTTAAGGGTAACTTCCAGCTCAGGTTTTGCGTCGCCTTCAACAGCGAAATCAGTAATGTAGCCTTCAGCTTTAAGCAGTGCAGCAATTGCAACTTTAAGCTTTGAAGAAGGCATCTTAACAGCAACTTTGTTTGCTGCCTGACCGTTACGAATGCGGGTCAGCATATCCGAAATCGGATCTTGCATGCTCATATGATTTACTCCAAATGATTAAGTGGCAATTACCAGCTAGCCTTACGAAGTCCAGGAATCTCGCCTTTCATGCAAGCTTCACGAACCTTGATACGGCTTAGACCGAACTTACGTAGGTAACCGTGTGGACGACCAGTTTGGTTACAACGGTTGCGCTGACGTGATGCACTTGAATCACGTGGTAGAGACTGCAGTTTTAGTACCGCATCCCAACGATCTTCTTCAGACGCATTTACATCGCTGATGATAGCTTTTAGCGCAGCACGCTTTTCAGCATACTTAGCTACGAGCTTTGCACGTTTTACTTCACGTGCTTTCATTGAATTTTTAGCCATAACAGTAACCCTTCACCTTACTTACGGAATGGGAAGTTAAAGGCAGCCAGCAGAGCACGGCCTTCCTCATCAGTACCAGCAGACGTCGTAATAGTGATGTCTAAGCCGCGTACACGATCAACTTTATCAAAGTCGATTTCCGGGAAGATGATTTGCTCGCGAACGCCCATGCTGTAGTTACCGCGTCCGTCAAAAGACTTAGCGCTAACGCCACGGAAGTCACGTACACGTGGGAGAGCGATAGAAATCAAACGCTCCATGAAATCCCACATACGTTCGCCACGTAAGGTTACTTTACAACCAATTGGGTAGCCTTCACGAATTTTAAAACCTGCAACAGATTTGCGAGCTTTAGTGATAAGTGGCTTTTGACCAGAGATCGTTGCCATATCAGAAGCTGCATTTTCTAGCAGTTTTTTATCGTTGATAGCTTCACCAACGCCCATGTTTAGGGTGATTTTCTCAATCCTAGGGACTTGCATGACGCTTGTGTAACCGAACTGTTTGGTCAGTTCAGCGACTACAGACGACTTGTAGTAATCATGCAGTTTCGCCATAGTAGAACTCCAAATTACTCTAATTAGTTAGAAACGGTTTCGCCGTTAGACTTAAAGAAACGAACTTTCTTACCATCTTCAAAACGGAAACCAACGCGGTCTGCTTTACCAGTTGCTGCGTTGAAAAGTGCAACGTTAGAAGCATCGATTGCTGCTTCTTGTTCCACGATACCACCTTGTTGACCTAGAGCCGGTTGAGGCTTTTGGTGCTTCTTAACAAGATTGATACCTTCAACGATAACTTTACCAGTTGTCAGAACCTTAGTTACTTTACCTTTCTTGCCTTTGTCTTTACCAGCAAGAACGATTACTTCGTCATTACGACGGATTTTAGCTGCCATCTTACGTGCTCCTTACAGAACTTCTGGAGCCAGTGATACAATCTTCATGAATTTCGCATTGCGAAGTTCACGAGTCACTGGACCAAAGATACGTGTACCGATTGGTTGCTCGCTATTGTCATTAAGCAATACGCAAGCATTACGGTCGAAGCGAATGACAGAACCGTCTGGACGACGTACGCCTTTACGGGTGCGAACTACCACCGCCTTTAGTACATCACCTTTTTTCACTTTACCGCGAGGAATTGCTTCCTTAACAGTAACTTTGATGATGTCACCAATGTGTGCATATCGACGGTGAGAGCCACCCAGAACCTTAATACACATTACGCTGCGAGCGCCTGAGTTATCAGCTGCGTCCAGCATACTTTGCATTTGGATCATGTTAGTGCTCCGCTAAATATTAATAAACTAGACCCATCACGGGTCGGGCTGCCTCTTTAAAGGGACGCGAATTGTACCACCCTTTTTTCAAATTGGGTAGTTAAAAAATAAGCGGCTCCAAATATTTTTTTGGAGCCGCATTATTCTATAGAAAAAACTCGATTAAATCTTCGCTTTTTCTACAACGCGAACCAAAGTCCAAGATTTTTTCTTAGACAGAGGACGACATTCACGAATTTCAACAGTGTCGCCAATGCCACACTCGTTGTTTTCATCATGTGCGTGTAACTTCGTCGTTTTACGAACGAACTTTCCGTAAATAGGGTGCTTTACGAAACGATCGATAGCAACAACAATGGATTTTTCCATTTTGTCGCTGATTACACGACCTTGTTCAGTACGATTTTTGTCGCTCATTATGCGCCTGCCTTCTCAGTCAAAACAGTTTTCACACGTGCGATATCACGGCGTACAGCTTTTAGAGTATGAGTTTGCTGCAGTTGACCAGTCGCAGCTTGCATGCGCAAGTTGAACTGTTCTTTTAGCAAATTCAAAAGCTCAGCATTAAGCTCTTCAACGCTTTTTTCGCGTAGATCTTGTGCTTTCATCACATCACCTGCTTACTTACAAATGTAGTTTTGAATGGCAGTTTACGCGCCGCAAGACGGAACGCTTCACGTGCCAATTCTTCAGGAACACCGTCCATTTCGTACATAACCTTACCAGGTTGGATTTGGGCTACCCAGTACTCAACGTTACCTTTACCCTTACCTTGACGAACTTCTAGTGGTTTTTCTGTGATTGGTTTGTCTGGGAAAACACGGATCCAGATTTTACCTTGACGCTTAACGTGACGTGTCATAGCACGACGAGCCGCTTCGATTTGACGAGCAGTTAGACGACCACGGCCAACAGCTTTCAAGCCGAATGTGCCGAAGCTTACGTCAGTACCTTTCGCTAGACCACGGTTGCGACCAGTATGAACCTTACGGAACTTAGTACGTTTAGGTTGTAGCATCTGTCGACTCCTTACTTACGGCCTTTACGCTGCTTCTTAGGCTTGTCGCCTTTTGGCTCTACAGCATTTGCTGCTGGCATACCACCAAGGATTTCACCTTTGAAGATCCAAGTTTTAATGCCGATCACACCGTATTGAGTGTGAGCCGAAGAAGTTGCGTAATCAATGTCAGCACGTAGAGTGTGTAGAGGCACACGGCCTTCACGGTACCACTCAGAACGTGCAATTTCAGCACCGCCTAGACGGCCACTTACTTCTACTTTGATGCCTTTAGCGCCTAGACGCATAGCGTTTTGTACCGCGCGCTTCATCGCACGACGGAACATAACACGACGCTCTAGCTGAGACGCGATGCTGTCACCAACAAGCTGTGCATCAAGCTCAGGCTTACGTACTTCAGCGATGTTGATTTGAGCTGGTACGCCTGCGATTTTTGCTACAGCTGTACGAAGTTTCTCTACGTCTTCACCTTTCTTACCGATAACAACGCCAGGACGAGCAGTGTGAATAGTCACACGAATGCTCTTCGCAGGACGCTCGATAACGATGCGTGAAAGTGACGCTTTTGCCAATTCTTTAGTTAGGAATTGACGTACCTTGAAGTCGCCGTCTAGGTTGTCAGCGAAATCTTTGGTGTTAGCAAACCATGTAGCATTCCAAGGCTTAACAATGCCTAGACGAATACCATTTGGATGTACTTTTTGACCCATTGCTTACTCTCCTAGTCTCAAGCGTCTGCTACAACAACAGTGATGTGGCTTGAACGCTTCAAGATACGATCCGCACGACCTTTAGCACGAGGCATAATACGCTTCATGATAGGGCCTTCATCTACGAAGATTTTAGCGACACTAAGATCGTCAATGTCTGCACCTTCGTTGTGCTCCGCGTTCGCGATAGCTGATTCAAGAACTTTCTTGATAAGTTCAGCGGCTTTTTTGTCGCTGAAAGTCAAGATTTCTAGAGCTTGATCAACATTTTTACCACGAATTTGATCTGCAACTAAGCGAGCTTTCTGTGGAGAAATGCGAGCAAAGTTATGTTTAGCGATAGCTTCCATTATCTACTCCTTATTTCTTCTTAGCTTTCTTATCTGCAGCATGGCCGCGGTAAGTACGAGTTGGCGCGAATTCGCCCAGTTTATGACCAATCATTTCGTCAGTTACAAAAACTGGAACGTGTTGACGACCATTATGGACAGCGATGGTCAAACCGATCATTTGTGGAATGATCATTGAACGACGGGACCAAGTCTTAATAGGCTTTTTGTCTCCGCTTTCCACCGCTTTCTCTACCTTCTTCAGCAAGTGTAGGTCAATAAATGGACCTTTCTTGAGAGAACGTGGCATGGCTTATCCTCTTAAATAGATTACTTGTTACGACGACGTACGATGTACTTGTCAGTGCGTTTGTTCTTACGGGTCTTGAAGCCTTTAGTTGGCATACCCCATGGAGATACTGGATGACGACCACCAGAAGTACGGCCTTCACCACCACCATGTGGGTGATCGATTGGGTTCATTACCACACCGCG
The DNA here is from genome assembly GCF_040957575.1 of Vibrio sp. HB236076. Lineage (NCBI taxonomy): Bacteria > Pseudomonadati > Pseudomonadota > Gammaproteobacteria > Vibrionales > Vibrionaceae > Vibrio > Vibrio sp. HB236076. The sequence goes on along the minus strand of NZ_CP162601.1, from coordinate 258,894 downwards.
TACGGTAGGACGAACACCACGCCAACGGCTTGCACCAGCTTTACCTAGCTCACGAAGCATGTGCTCTGCGTTACCTACTTCACCGATTGTTGCACGGCCTTCAGATAGGATTTTACGCATTTCGCCAGAACGTAGACGAACAGTAACGTATGAACCGTCACGAGCTACGATTTGAGCGTAAGCGCCTGCTGAACGAGCAAGCTGTGCGCCTTTACCAGGTTTTAGTTCAACACAGTGTACGGTTGAACCAACAGGGATGTTGCGCATAGGCAGAGTGTTACCTGCTTTAATCGGTGCATCAACACCAGATTGTACAGAGTCACCTGCTTTCACACCTTTAGGTGCGATGATGTAACGACGCTCACCGTCTGCGTACAATACAAGTGCAATGTTCGCGCTACGGTTTGGATCGTATTCGATACGCTCAACTTTCGCTGGGATGCCATCTTTAGTACGTTTAAAGTCGATGACACGGTAGTGTTGCTTGTGACCACCACCGATGTGACGTACTGTGATACGACCGTTGTTGTTACGACCACCGTTCTTAGAGTTTTTCTCTAGAAGTGGTGCGTATGGTTTACCCTTGTATAGGTCAGGGTTAACAATTTTAACAACGTGACGACGGCCAGCCGAAGTCGGCTTACATTTTTGAATAGCCATTTCTCAACTGCTCCTGTTATTCAGCACCGCCAACGAAGTCAAGATCTTGACCTTCTTTCAAAGTCACGTACGCTTTTTTAACGTCGCTGCGGCGACCTTGGCGTAGACCTTGACGTTTGGTCTTACCCTTAGTGATAAGAGTATTTACAGACTTAACTTCAACTTCAAATAGCTTTTCTACAGCTGCTTTGATCTCTTTCTTAGTCGCATCTTTAGCTACTTTAAACACGATAGTGTTCGCGTTTTCAGCAGCCATCGTTGCTTTTTCAGAGATGTGCGGAGCACGTAGAACTTTTAGTAGACGCTCTTCAGTGATCATGCCAGCATCTCCTCAACTTGCTTAACTGCATCAGCAGTCATTAGAACCTTGTCAAATGCGATTAGGCTTACAGGGTCGATACCTGCAACGTCACGCACGTCAACTTTGTATAGGTTACGAGCAGCTAAGAATAGATTCTCGTCTACTTCGCCAGTAACGATAAGTGTATCGTTAAGCTCAAGTTCTTTAAGCTTAGCTACTAGCTCTTTTGTCTTTGGTGCTTCAACTGAGAAGTTATCAACAACGATTAGACGCTCTTGACGAACTAGTTCAGAAAGAATGCTCTTAAGAGCACCGCGGTACATTTTTTTGTTTACTTTTTGGCTGTGATCTTGTGGTTTCGCAGCAAAAGTAACACCACCTGTACGCCAGATAGGGCTACGAATAGTACCAGCACGAGCACGGCCAGTACCTTTTTGACGCCATGGCTTAGCGCCACCGCCAGAAACTTCTGAACGTGTCTTTTGAGCACGAGTACCTTGACGAGCACCTGCTGCGTACGCAACAACTACTTGATGAACAAGAGCTTCGTTGAACTCACGTCCGAAAGTAGTTTCGGAAACAGTTAGTGCATCAGCACCTTTAACCATCAATTCCATTACTTACTCCTAGACGTTATGCTTTAACAGCTGGTTTTACGATCACGTTACCGCCAGTAGCACCAGGGACTGCACCTTTAATAAGAAGCAGATTGCGCTCAGCGTCAACACGTACGATCTCTAGGTTTTGAGTCGTTACACGCTCAGCACCCATGTGACCTGCCATTTTCTTGCCTTTAAATACACGACCTGGAGTCTGACATTGACCGATAGAACCAGGAGCGCGATGAGACAATGAGTTACCGTGAGTCATATCTTGAGTACGGAAGTTCCAACGCTTAACAGCGCCTTGGAAACCTTTACCTTTAGATGTACCAGTAACGTCTACTTTTTTAATTTCATTGAACAATTCAACAGTTAGCTCTGAACCAACTTCAAATTCTTCACCGTTTTCTAAACGGAATTCCCAAAGACCGCGGCCTGCTTCAACACCTGCTTTCGCAAAGTGACCAGCTTCAGGCTTAGTTACACGGTTAGCTTTCTTATCACCAGTTGTAATCTGGATTGCTGCATAGCCATCAGTCTCAAGTGATTTAACTTGAGAAACACGGTTCGCTTCAACCTCAACAACAGTTACTGGGATAGAAACGCCTTCTTCGGTAAATACGCGGGTCATACCCACTTTACGTCCGACTAGACCAATCATTATTCCAATCTCCCTTAACCTAGGCTGATTTGTACATCAACGCCAGCAGCTAGATCTAGACGCATCAGAGCGTCAACAGTTTTATCTGTTGGCTCGACGATGTCGATTAGACGTTTGTGAGTACGAATTTCGTACTGATCACGTGCATCTTTGTTGACGTGTGGAGAGACAAGAACAGTGAAACGCTCTTTACGAGTAGGTAGTGGAATAGGACCACGAACCTGTGCGCCGGTACGCTTAGCTGTTTCAACGATTTCCGCAGTTGAAGCATCGATTAACTTGTAATCAAACGCTTTAAGGCGGATTCGGATACGTTGGTTCTGCATGAGACAGAGCTCCAATAGTTAAAAATTACACAAACAATATCGCCACTCAAACTCGTCAAGACGAGAGAATGCCGATTGATTTATGTGAAACCGTAGCACCCCAATTGGGTGCGTTGTCAGCTAATGGAATAAACTTTAATAACCTATAACATTAACTGCGAACATAAGCCGAGTTTACATTACCAGGTGAATGACACCTGCTCCTCATCGCTCATTGGTTCACAACTGGCTTAACCAGTGCGGGGCATTATACAGAACCTATTATGACTTGCAAGGGGCGATGGAAAAATAATCGTTTTTTATTCGTGGGCATGGATTGAGGGTGAGTGAAATGAGGGTTTAAATTTTGGATGCTTACCGTTGCGCTTGTGTGACAGTGATAAGTCGCAGCGAAATAACCGATAAAGGCGTTAAATTGAACACCCGGACAACATCGATTTACCCTAGTCGAGGTGTTCATTTTGTCGATATCGAAGTCCATTCGTTGCACATTGTATCAATCTGATTAAACCTGTGCCCAATGATAGCTCAGGAAAAAAGCTTGAGAACAACGCAACTTCTTATCTTATAAACACAAGAATATCAGTCGTTATTCCACACGTGTTTTTCTTGACGACGTTATCGCGTTTTTACCCCACTAGGATAATCCGCCCTAAAAATAGATATGGGTACTATACGCATTAAGTCGATTATTCTTCGTCTGCTAACTGAATTTGCAGGTAGTTTTCGATACCGGTCAGCTTGATGAGATTCAGTTGCGTTTCAAGCCAATCGACGTGCTCTTCTTCCTCAGTTAAGATCGTTTCAAACAATTCTTTAGATACGTAGTCTCGAATAGAGTCTGCGTAAGCAACGGCATCGCGCAGATCTGAAATACCTTCAAGCTCAATCGTTAAATCACACTCGAGCATTTCTTGGGTATCTTCGCCGATGTGTAACTTACCAAGGTCTTGTAGGTTGGGGACACCTTCTAAAAAAAGAATACGCTCAATGAGAACATCGGCGTGTTTCATCTCATCGATAGACTCCATGTACTCTTTGTCAGCGAGCTTTTTTAACCCCCAGTCTTTGTACATTCTTGAATGAAGAAAATATTGGTTTATGGCAACCAGTTCGTTGCCGAGAATTTTATTGAGATGTTGAATAATGATGGGATCGCCTTTCATGACACACACTCCTCTGTGACTACTATTAAGCATAGAAGCCATTGGAGACTTGTCAAAAAAAAGTTTTAGCAAACTTCTTTATATTCAGCTGTTTCTTCCGTGCTATTGAGTAAGCTTTTTGCCTGAGGGATGCATTTACCACATTGAGTCCCTAGTGCAGTACAACGCTTCAATCCTTTGATATCTCGAATTCCCTGCTCTCGTTTTAATCGCAATATTTGCTTATCCGTTACGCCATTGCATAAGCATACAAACATAATAAACCTCTTATATAATGAATTAAATATAAACGAGAAACGTTCTTATTTCCAATTACATTTAACCACTTTTTGAGACCAATTAGTTATAAGTAGATTTAACAGAGTGTTATTGCATTTCTTAGCAAGCAAAAAGGGAAGCCGAAGCTTCCCTTTTAATGCGAGTATCGCAAGATTTGATTAATTCTTTAAGAATTAGTCAAAGATCTTAGCAACAACACCAGCACCTACTGTACGGCCGCCTTCACGGATCGCGAAACGAAGACCTTCGTCCATTGCGATTGGTGCGATTAGCTCTACAGTCATTTGTACGTTGTCGCCAGGCATTACCATTTCTACGCCGTCAGGTAGCTGGATGTCACCAGTTACGTCTGTAGTACGGAAGTAGAACTGTGGACGGTAGCCTTTGAAGAATGGCGTGTGACGACCACCTTCATCTTTAGACAGTACGTATACTTCTGATTCGAACTTAGTGTGAGGAGTGATTGAACCTGGCTTAGCAAGTACTTGACCACGTTCTACGTCATCACGCTTAGTACCACGTAGTAGTGCACCAACGTTCTCACCTGCACGACCTTCGTCAAGCAGTTTACGGAACATTTCAACACCAGTACAAGTTGTTGTTGTTGTATCTTTGATACCAACGATTGCAACTTCGTCACCAACAGTTAGGATACCGCGCTCGATACGACCTGTTACTACAGTACCACGACCTTGGATTGAGAATACGTCTTCAATCGGCATTAGGAATGGTTGGTCTACCGCACGCTCTGGCTCTGGGATGTACTCGTCAAGTGCTGTTGCAAGCTCAACAATTTTCTCTTCCCATTGCGCTTCACCGTTTAGTGCGCCAAGAGCAGAACCTTGGATAACTGGTAGGTCATCACCTGGGAAGTCGTACTCAGAAAGAAGTTCACGTACTTCCATTTCTACTAGTTCTAGTAGCTCTTCGTCATCAACCATGTCACATTTGTTCATGAATACGATGATGTAAGGGATACCAACCTGACGGCCTAGTAGGATGTGCTCACGAGTTTGTGGCATTGGACCATCTGTTGCAGCAACAACTAGGATACCACCGTCCATTTGCGCAGCACCTGTGATCATGTTCTTAACATAATCCGCGTGTCCTGGGCAGTCTACGTGTGCGTAGTGACGAGTTGGAGTGTCGTACTCAACGTGTGAAGTCGCGATGGTGATACCGCGCTCACGCTCTTCAGGAGCATTGTCGATTGACGCGAAGTCACGTGCTGAACCGCCGTAAGTTTTAGACAGTACAGTACAGATTGCTGCAGTTAGAGTTGTTTTACCGTGGTCAACGTGGCCGATAGTACCAACGTTTACGTGCGGTTTCGTACGTTCAAATTTTTCTTTAGACACGATCGTGTTCCTTCCTAGTTATGATTCACAGCGATCATTATTGATCGTTGCGCGCCAGAAATTGCTATTTTATGCGCCAACGTCCGTCAGCGCAATGTTTGTGCGCCATGATCGTAAAAAAAGTCGAAACTTTTCGTCGATCTGCACAAAGTATTAGTAACCACGCTCTGAAATAATGCGATCCGCAACGTTCTTCGGTACTTCTGCATATTCAGAGAACTCCATCGAGTAAGACGCTCGGCCTTGAGTAGCTGAACGCAAATCCGTGGCATACCCAAACATTTCAGAAAGTGGTACCTGCGCACGGATAATCTTTAATCCAGCGTGGCCTTCGTCCATACCTTCAATGATACCACGACGGCGGTTGACATCGCCAACGACGTCGCCCATCCAATCTTCAGGCGTAGTCACTTCCACTTTCATCATAGGTTCAAGTATAACAGGTTGTGCTTCTAATGCCCCTTTCTTAAAGGCCATAGAACCGGCGATTTTAAACGCCATTTCGCTTGAGTCAACATCGTGGTAAGAACCATCGTATAATGTTGCCTTAACATCCAGTACAGGATAACCCGCGAGCACACCGTTATTCATTTGCTCTTCAATACCTTTCGATACAGAGCTAATGTATTCTTTTGGTACCACACCACCTACAATCTGATCGACGAAGACAAAACCTTCTCCGACTTCGGCGGGTTCAATTTTAAGCCATACGTGACCGTATTGACCACGGCCGCCTGATTGACGAATAAACTTACCTTCGACTTCAGTACTGCCGCGAATCGTTTCACGATAAGCAACTTGTGGTTTACCAACGTTGCAGTCAACGCTAAATTCGCGTTTCATGCGATCGACGATAATATCAAGGTGTAATTCACCCATACCCGCGATCAAGGTTTGACCTGTCTCATCGTCGGTTTCGACGCGGAAAGACGGATCTTCTGCAGCCAGTTTACCCAGCGCAATACCCATTTTTTCTTGGTCTGCTTTAGAGCGAGGTTCAACCGCAATTTGAATAACCGGCTCAGGGAATTCCATGCGCTCAAGAATGACTTTGTGGTTTGGATCGCACAAAGTGTCCCCTGTGGTCACGTCTTTAAGACCAATCGCCGCAGCAATATCACCCGCAAACACTTGTTTGAGCTCTTCGCGTTTATTCGAGTGCATCTGAACAATACGACCAAAGCGTTCACGCTTACCCTTTACAGAGTTGTAAACCGCATCGCCGGAATTCACGACACCCGAGTAAACTCGCATGAAAGTCAAAGTACCGACAAAAGGGTCGGTCGCAATTTTAAAGGCTAAAGCGGCAAAAGGTTCTTTGTCATCAGCATGACGCTCAACGGTATTTTCATTTTCGTCGACACCCTGAATTGCTTGAACTTCCGTCGGTGACGGCAAAAATTCAATCACAGCGTCCAATACCGCTTGAACACCTTTGTTTTTGAATGCACTACCACAAGTGGCAAGGACAATCTCGTTGTTGAGGGTACGAGCACGTAAACCGCGTTTGATGTCTGCTTCTGATAAGTCGCCTTCTTCAAGGTACTTATCCATCAGTTCTTCATTTGCTTCAGCAGCGGACTCCACCATGTGGCTACGCCATTCGTCAGCAAGGTCTTGCATGTCAGCTGGAATGTCTTCATAAGTGAAGGTCATGCCTTGATCGGCTTCGTTCCAGTTGATGGCTTTCATCTTGATAAGGTCGATGACTCCTTTGAACTCTTCTTCTGCACCAATGTTTAATTGGATAGGAACAGGGTTCGCACCAAGACGCTTTTTGATTTGTTCTACGACGCGGAGAAAATCGGCACCAGCACGGTCCATCTTATTCACAAAGACCATGCGCGGAACATGGTACTTATCCGCTTGTCGCCATACCGTCTCTGACTGAGGTTCTACACCTGATGAGCCACAGAATACAACCACCGCACCGTCGAGTACACGCAATGAGCGCTCTACTTCAATAGTAAAGTCAACGTGTCCAGGGGTATCGATGATGTTAACGCGATGTTCTTCGAATTGGGCTTCCATACCACGCCAGAAGGTGGTGGTTGCTGCAGAAGTGATAGTAATACCACGTTCTTGCTCTTGCTCCATCCAGTCCATAGTGGCAGCGCCATCGTGAACTTCGCCGATTTTGTGAGAGAGGCCAGTGTAGAATAGAATACGCTCAGTAGTGGTGGTTTTGCCTGCATCAACGTGAGCACAAATACCGATGTTGCGGTAGCGCTCGATAGGGGTTTTACGAGCCACGATTGTATCCTCTTACTAAGGTATGCCTTAGAATGTAAAAAAGTGCTGCGAGGGACCTCGCAGCACAGAAGGTATTACCAACGGTAATGAGCGAATGCTTTGTTAGCATCAGCCATGCGGTGAACGTCTTCACGTTTCTTAACCGCAGTACCTTTGTTTTCAGCAGCGTCTAGCATTTCAGCAGCTAGGCGAGCAGCCATAGATTTTTCACCACGCTTACGCGCAGCTTCAACCAACCAACGCATAGCAAGTGCGTTACGGCGAACCGGACGAACTTCTACAGGTACTTGGTAAGTTGAACCACCTACACGGCGAGATTTAACCTCTACCGCTGGGCGAACATTTTCAAGAGCTTCTTCAAATACAGCTAAGTGATCTTTACCAGATTTCTCAGCCATAGTGTCTAGTGCAGTGTAAACAATTTTTTCTGCAGTAGATTTTTTACCGTCAACCATAAGGATGTTAACGAATTTTGCCAGCAGTTCAGATTTGAACTTAGGATCTGGAAGGATCTTACGCTGACCAATGACGCGACGACGTGGCATAGGTATTCTCCGTTGTCTTCTTCAGGTTTTATCCAAAACTTTTCAGTTTTATCAAAAAATATAAATAATTTAGTGTTTGGCCTTACTTAACGTATGTTTTCAACAGAGAAACATTAAGATTTAGGACGCTTCACACCGTACTTAGAACGACCTTGTTTACGGTCATTAACGCCTGCACAGTCAAGTGCACCGCGAACAGTGTGGTAACGCACACCCGGAAGGTCTTTAACACGACCACCGCGGATTAGAACAACACTGTGCTCTTGTAGGTTGTGACCTTCACCACCGATGTAAGAAGTAACTTCGAATCCGTTAGTTAGACGAACACGACATACTTTACGTAGTGCTGAGTTAGGTTTTTTAGGTGTAGTGGTATATACACGAGTACATACACCACGTTTTTGTGGGCACGCTTCTAGTGCAGGCACGTTGCTTTTTACAACTTGCTTAACACGTGGTTTACGTACCAACTGGTTAATAGTTGCCATTAACTAGCTCCTGATTTTACTGAAAGTAAGCTTTTGTGAAAAATCTACCCATCTATCTACGATAAATAGGGACGCGAAATTCTATGCATCGAGAGGTAATGTGTCAAGAAATATACAGATCTTTTTATTACCACCGAAGGCAATATTTAGAGTTTATCTTGTAAAGCAGTAAGTTAAGATAGATTGCAGTCGCCGTTTAGCTTTAGCGCGAGGTCGTATTGAACCAACAGCGTCTCTGGTGCCAAGCGCGCGCTCACTCCCACGTCATGCTTTGTGGATGATCGACCGTCAATTCGACCCAGGCACTGTAATCGACCTTGCGCAGTTGTGGGCTCACTTTGTCGCACAAACCTCTTGCTTTGAGATCAGCTTCCAGCACTGCCACATCTAAGCCATTGAGATACGGGAAAAACTCATGTTTTGGATTGGCACCATAAACCGCTTCTTCAATGAGTAGAATTTGATCCTGTGCACTGATAAAAGGCATTAACTCAATGATCGCCGTTTGGCTTTTGACTATGTGTAACATGGGTCACTCTCTAAAACGTCAATAGGGATTGGCAAGTGTTGAACACGCCCGCTAAGACTTGAGGGGAAACAACCTGAGCCTCTATCATAAGATCATCAACACCAATGCCATAGCGCGATAGCGATGCCTCGCAGACGTAAATATCATCGATGTCGTAAAGCTCAAACAAGCCAAACATTGGTACGTAGTTTTTGGTGCCAATCGCCTGGGTATCCTGATCTGAGAGAAGCTGTAACACCCCAGCGCCAAGAAAACAGACTTTGATATTGTCCTCTAAAGCGGCGGTAGCCAGCAAAGCATCCACCCCTTCTCGGCCTCGACTCGTACTGTGTGGTGAGCTGCGAAAAATAAAACCGATTGAATTCAAAACTGCACCACCCTGTCATCTTGTAATAACGACGTTGCCAAGCTCCCAAGGCCAGCCAATTCAAAGCCCTTGGCCAGCACAGTACCATGGCCGGCTTTTTGGGCCTCTTGCTGATCGAGAACACCGCGTCTTAATGACGCCGAAATACAGGCCTCAAGGCCAAATCCGTGTTGCAACGCCAAGTTTTGCCATGCCTGCGTTAAATTGAGCTCGTCATTGGCAGGACTCACTGTCGCGAGTGCATTGGTGACCCCTTCTTGGTAAAAGAACACCTTGTTCAGAGCATGACCTTTGTTCAGTAAAGCTTGTGCAAATTGATAAGCGCTAAAGCTCGCTTGCTTACCATAAATCGGGCCGTTGACGACCAAGGTATAGTTTAAAGCCACCATTACTCTCCCGTTTTACACTGACGAATGTAAAGATAAACGGTGTGTTTGGAGATGGCGAGTCGCTCGGCGACGCGATGAATGGCATCTTTTATATCGAAAATACCTTTTTCGTACAAAGCCATTACGATCTGGCGATTTTTCGTATTGTTTGACACGTTTTTGTCGGCATTGATTTCTTCAATCGTGTATTCAACCGTTTGATCGACCAACTCACCCACATCACTGGCGAAGTTGACCGAAGACGCCGCTTGCTTGGCCTCTTCCGTCGGCATGAACGACTGCAACACTTGAGAAAATGGCGCATCAAGATTGACATTGACACACAACAACCCAATCACGCGATCCTCGCCATTGCGGATCGCTACCGTGATGGACTTCATCAAGACTCCGCCCTTTGCTCGAGTAAAGTACGAGCGTGAGAAGTTGCGTTCTGACCCCTCAATATCTTTCAGCATTTTAAGCGCTAAATCCGTGATCGGAGAACCGACTTGGCGCCCCGTATTTTCACCATTGGCAATTTTAATCGCTGACGTGTTTAAATTTTCCAAAGAGTGTAAGACGATTTCGCAAAACGGCCCTATCAGACTGGCAATCCCATCAACCACCGCTTCGTACGACTTTAAGATCATGTGATCTTGTTCGGTAAAGGGTTGGACGTTAATCGACTCCATTTCCAGTAACATATCAATGTGTACAGCTTCTGTGGTCACGTGACTCTTGCCTCAGTTCGAAAAAATCAACAAATTGATGTAAGTTTATCAGAAAATTTGAATAAGGACTGGATACAGCGCAAAGTTAAACAAAAAAAGCCTGTGAGCATCACTCACAGGCTTCCATCGCAGCGGTTGCGCGCTGGAGTTTACCAACCGTCAATTATTGAGCGGCTTCTTCAGTCTTTGCCGATTCCGTTTCAGCCGGTTGTTCGATTTTCAACAATTCGACTTCAAACACCAAGGTTGAATTAGCTGGAATACTCGGCGTGCTTTGGTCGCCGTAGGCCAATTCAGGTGGAATAACGAACTTGTATTTAGAACCGACTTTCATGTGCTGAACGCCTTCCGTCCAACCCGGAATCACACGATTGAGTGGGAAGGTTGCAGGCTGACCACGATCGTATGAACTGTCGAATTGCGTACCGTCAATCAAAGTGCCTTTGTAGTTGACTTGTACCGTATCCGTCTCTTTAGGCTGTTTACCTTCTCCAGCCTTAAGCTCTTTGTACATCAAGCCAGACTCGGTAGTGACGACACCGTCTTCTTTGGCAAATTCAGCTTGGAACGCCTCACCGTCTTTTTTCGCTTGAGCGGCTTTTTCTTCGTTTTGCTTCTTAGTTTGTTCAGCGACGCGCTTATCTAGGCTAGAAAGCGCTGCGTGAGCCGCTTCTTGATCTAAAGCAGGCGTACCAGCAAAAGAATCTTCAATCCCTTTGAGAACGATATCTTTATCGATATCGATGCCGATTTCTGTCGGCTTGTCTAAACTACTTTTCAAGTAATCGGCAAAAGACACACCGATCGCGTAAGCGGCTTTTTCATCGTCGTTTTTGAAGGTCATCTCAGCAGACGTGGCACTGTCTGCTTTTTCAGGGGCCTTGCTTTCTTCCTTTTGGCAACCTACGGCTAAGAAAATAGTAGCTGCAAGCAGGGATACTTTTAATGCTGGTTTCATTTAATTCTCCAATAATGGTAAAACTTTGGTAGCCAGGTAGCAATCTACCCTAGAATAGGTGTGAATCCACTCACCGCTCCAATATACTGGTCAAGGCCTTAGGACTCAACTGGATTGCTTAACGATATGTCTCGATTGTTTCACGCCCTGTTCATGCTTTTTGTCATCACCTTGTTAAATGGCTGTTGGTTCTCTAAGCATGATATCCAACGCTGGGACATTGCGACTCAGGGCTCGACAAGCTCAGCGCTGAGCCGTGATGGGCGTTTTGCCCTTGTTTACTCAGAGCAAGAGCACCTCTTACTTTGGGATTTGCACACTAATGAACAGCTGCGCGCGTTAGGCCAACTCGATCCTCAAGGCAGTATCGTCACCCATATTCGCTTTGCCGATAACCAAAGATACGCCATTACCGCGGGTCAACAACACTTTGCCACCTGGGACTTTACCTGGGATCGCGCACAAGGTTTGTGGTCTATTTCCGACGGCGTTATTTTAGCGGTTGATATCAGTGCCAACGGCGAACGAGCGCTGTTAGGGTTATCCAATGGCAAAGCGATTCTCGTCAATTTAGTCACTGGCCGACGCTTAGAGTTCCTCGCGCACCAAGAAAAAGTCACTACGGTGGCCTTATCGGCTAATGGTCGCTATGCCTTAACCGGTGGCAATGATCGAAAAGCGTACTTCTGGGATACGCAAAATGGTCAAATTCTTCATCAGTTTGACCACCAGCAAAGAATTAACAAAGTTGCTCTTCAACGCGATGGCTTATATGCCTTTAGCTCAGACATCGGCAATCGCGCTGTGATTTGGGATTTAAAAACCGGTCAAGAAAAAAGCCAACTGCATTCGTGGGCGAGACAATTGGTGTTTTCAAGTGTTCGCTTTTCTAACGATGGCCATTACCTATTGACCGGAATGGCATCAAGCCGAGTCAATATTTGGGATACTGGCAACGGTGATTCCCTAGCCCAGTTTGACGTGGCACCGTTAAAAGATGCTCGCCCTCCGCGCGCGGTCGTGTATGATGCGACCTTTGATAATCAAGGCCGAGTGATCACAACCTCTTCTGCAGGTATCATTCAGGCTTGGCATGTCGAACTTTAAAGGAGCCGTGCAATGACCGACACCCTTGACGAGCGCTCACTGCAAGCGCGAGTGGATAATTTAGAGTGCCAATTGGCATTTCAAGAGCAGACAATCGATGATCTGAACGACGCTCTCGCCAAACAACAACTGTTGATCACCAAGATGCAAGATCAGATGAAGTACGTAGTGGGCAAAGTGAAAAATCTCGACAGTCAAGAAATGTCAGACCCGGCAGCAGAGCCGCCGCCCCCCCATTACTGAGTCGTCTTATTTTACTATGGGCACGAACGGCAAAACAGCGAGTCATACGGATGAACTCGCTGTTTTATTATTTTGCCTATTGTATTGAATAAGCGATTACGTATGACTGCGCGCTTCACTGTGCCATGGGCTCAGTAATTGATCGGCAAAAATAGCACTTTTCACTTGGCCATCACTTGCCACTTGAGCCCGATACATGCCCGTTGAGTTGAGGGCAAAATGAATCTCTCCTTGTGCATTAAGGGCAACCAAGCCACCTTCACCACCAGCCTGCTTGAGCTCCCCTTGGATAATACGCTCACAAGCCATTGACAAAGGTTCTTTGAGGTAACGCGTTCGAGCTGCCACGTCACTGGCGACGTTATAGCAGATAAAAAATTCACCAACCCCCGTTGTTGAGACCGCCACATTACCAGCTTCGGCCCAGGTTCCACTGCCAATCAAAGGGGAGTCTCCGATCCGACCGTATTGCTTATTGGTCAAGCCGCCGGTACTGGTGGCTGCGGCCAAGTGACCTTGAGCATCGAGTGCAACCGCGCCGACTGTGCCGTATTTTTTGTCGTCGGGAAAACCACTAAGCCAGCTTGGAGGGTGCCCGTTTTCCGACAGCTGAGCATCACCATTTTTTCTCGCTTGCAACAGCTGCTGATAGCGCCGCTCGGTAAAAAAATAATCTTGCTCTTGGTAAGTAAACCCTCGCTCAAAGGCGAAGGTTTCCGCCCCATCCCCAGAGAGCAACACATGAGGGCTTTGTTCCAAAACACAGCGCGCTAATTGTACGGGATTTTTTATGTGGCGCACGCCTGTGACCGCACCGGCTTGTCGCGAAGGACTAAACATCACGGAGGCGTCCATCTCGACCATCTCTTTGTCATTTAACACCGAACCTTTGCCGGCATTAAAATGTTCACAGTCCTCCAACGCGCTTACCGTCGCAACAACCGCATCAAGGGCCGATCCCCCTGTCAGTAAACTTTGATACCCCACTAGGGCAGCTTGCTCTAGTGCTTGACGAAGGGCACCTTCCAATTCAGGGGTCATGCTGTCTTTATCAATTGTCCCCGCTCCGCCGTGAATGGCAATGGCGATAGGCCTCATCGAAATACTCCGTATCAATGCAAGAGATTAAAACCAAAAAAACGCCAGCCGAAGCTAGCGTTTTTGTCACTGTCTACTTAGTGGCAGCCGCAGCCTGTGTCGCTGCAACAACCGCCTTCGTCTTTGTGGTCGTGTTCACCATTGTGCACGTGACCATGCTCAATTTCTTCAGCGGTCGCTTCACGCACCGCAACGACTTCAACATCAAAAGTCAGGGTCTGGCCCGCGAGCATGTGGTTACCATCAACCACAACTTCATCACCGTCAACTTCTGTCACTTCAACAGGAACAGGACCTTGATCGGTATCAGCAAGAAAACGCATGCCCACTTCAATTTGATCCACACCTTGGAATACATCAGCTGGAACGCGCTGAACCAAATCATCGCTGTGCTCACCGTAAGCTTCATCTGGTGTCACTGTAGCAGAAAACGCATCGCCGGCAACTTTGCCTTCAAGTCGTTTTTCTAGGCCAGTGATAAGATTGTTGTGGCCGTGTAAGTAGTCAAGCGGGGCTTCTTTTGTCGATTGATCCACGACTACGCCGTCTTCCAATTTGACTTGGTAAGCAAGGCTAACCACAACGTTCTGTTCAATTTTCATATTAACTCCAAGGATTATCTATCACACAAAGTGATGTGAGCGTCCTCTCTATTATGGGGATCACACTCAGAAACTCAATCATTCAGGTTGAAAAATACCAATCATTTTTTCTTGCCCATGACTGCTGGTTTCTACTGCGTTGGATGTGCGCTGTTTTTCAAAACCACATTCAACGCATTCAACCCATTCCACTTGGCTTTCCTCCCACCAACGCAAACTGTCACTTTGTTGGCATTGAGGGCAAGTCGCTCCGGCAATAAAGCGTTTTTTTATGTTCATAAGTTTTCCTTTATTCCCAATCGTGACGACGTCGTTCACTTTCCATCTCACGACCAAATATTTCTTCCAGTTCTTTGCGCGCTTCTTTTGAACGCTCTGCGAGGTTACTGCTTTCCCCGTGCAATGGCAGCAGCTCTTTAAGCATAGCATTATCTAGGCGACGAAAACGTGATTCAGCGCGTTTCGCTTGATAAGGGTGCATGCCCAAAGAGATCAGCGCTTGACGCCCTAGGTCCAAAGCGCCAAGGAAGGTTTCCCGCGAGTAGTTATCGACGCCACGGTGAATCAATTGATAGGCTTCAACACGACTGCGCGCACGAGCCATCACTTTTAAATTGGGGAAGTGTCGCTTGCACAAATTCACGATCTGCAGCATCTCGTCCGGAGAGTGAGTACAAATGATAAGCGCCTCTGCCTTCTCCGCTCCCGCAGCGCGCAATAAATCTAGTTGAGTGGCGTCACCATAAAACACTTTGTAGCCGTATTTGCGCAGTAATTTTATTTGCGTGGCATCACTTTCAAGCACAGTGAGGCGAATTTTATTCGCGTAAAGCAAGCGGCCAACAATTTGTCCAAAACGACCAAAACCAGCAATAATTACTCGCGGCTCACGGTCAACAACATCACTGTCCATCGGCTCTGATTGAGTTTGAGCGTAATTCAACGAACGACCAAACCACCACTTTTGCCCTTTCAACAGCAAAGGCGTGGTGACCATAGATAAACTGACGACCACCAGTAAGAAAGACACTTGATCTTGGTTCAGCAACCCCTCACTTTTCGCTGCCGTAAAAATAACAAAAGCAAATTCACCACCTTGACTCAGAATCACCGCCAGTTTACTGCGTGCCTTCGGGCCAATTTGCACCAACCTCGCTAAGCCATACAGCACAAACCCTTTAATGGTCACCAAAGCGCATACCGAAGCTACAATAATCCAAGGCTGAGCCATAATGAGGTTAACATCCACCACCATACCAACCGCGATAAAGAACAACCCTAATAACAACCCCTTGAAGGGCTCTATCGCAATTTCTAATTCATGGCGATACTCACTTTCCGCCAATAACACCCCAGCCAGAAAGGTCCCAAGTGCCATGGAAAGACCCAATTTTTGCATCAAAAAGGCCACGCCTAACACCACTAAAAGCGCGGTCACCGTAAACAACTCACGCACGCCGGATAACACCACGTAACGAAATAGAGGTTGCAGTAAAAAATGCCCTGCAAAAAAGAGCCCGATAACACCGCCAAGCATAGTGGCGACATCGAGCCAACTACCACCGCTGTGATTGCCCGCCAGCATAGGTAGCACCGCTAGAATGGGTATTACTGCAATATCTTGGAACAACAGCACCGAAAAGCCCGACTGTCCCGTCTCAGTACCACCAAGCGCTTGCTCTTCTATGACTCTCAACGCGATGGCGGTCGAAGACAAAGCCAAACCCATTGCCACCACGAGACTCACTTGCCAGCTAAAGGCGAGCATATGGATTGCGACCGATAAAATACAGGTTGTGACAATGACTTGTGCCCCACCCAACCCCAGTATCGGCCCACGCAATTTCCACAACTTTTTAGGATTGAGCTCAAGTCCAATGATAAACAGCAGCAGCACCACGCCAAGCTCGGCAAAGTGTAAAATCGCTTCCGCATCACTGATAAAACCCAACCCCCATGGACCAATCACCACACCGGCTAATAAATAACCCAATACCGAGCCGAGTCCTAAACGCTGTGCAATCGGCACGGTAACCACCGCGGCCGCAAGGAAAATAATACTGCTTTGTAATACTTCATTAGTCAGTGCCATGATTGACTCCTCTTAGGTCGCTCAGCCATTGTCGATACTGCTCTGCGTGTTGATACTGCTCGTGCTGAGTCACACCGCGCGCCCAATAGAGCACCATGGGCTCTACCCATTGCATTCGACACAAAGAGGCGGTTAATTCAAAGGGTTGCAGGATTTGTTCGAGTGGGTATTTATTGTAACCGAATTGACTAAAAGCCCGGGCTTGGCCTCCAGCAGTAATGACGCTGCGCCACAGTTTGCCCTCCAATGCGCGGCCTTTGCCAAACGCAAACCCTTTAACCAATACTCGGTCAATCCACTCTTTCAGTAATGCGGGGCATGAATACATGAACAGTGGATGTTGAAAGACGATAACATCATGAGTCAACAGCAAACCCTGCTCGTGTTTCACATCAATAAAAAACTCAGGATAAGCGGCATAAATATCGTGAACCGTGACATGCTCTAAGTCGGTAATATGCTGAATCATCAACTGATTGACCACCGACTGTTCAGGATCGGGGTGGGCGAGTATCACCAGCACTTTTGGCCGGTCGGAAGGGGCAGTCGGATTACTGTCAATCATGTATGCTTATTACTCCTGTCTCGAACGTAGGACTTACTGTGATGTTAGTATCATAACTGAATTTGCATAATGATCGACATTAATCGCCCAAGCCCCTACTATTCACATAGAATTCTTAACTCAGTTTGACAAAACCATGATCACCTTCTCTGATATTCAATTGCTTCGCGGCGGCAAACCTCTGTTAGACCAAGCCTCCGCCACCATTCACCCCGGTGACAAAATAGGCTTAGTGGGCAAAAATGGCTGTGGGAAATCCACTTTATTTGCCTTGATCAAAGACGAACTCAGCATCGATGCGGGCCAGTTTCATCAACCGAGCCATTGGGCACTCGCTTGGGTCGCACAAGAAACGCCAGCCATTGAGCGCGCCGCGATTGACTATGTGATTGATGGTGACCGAGAGTACCGAGAACTCGAGCGCCAATTACAACGGGCAGAAGCGGAAGACAACGGCCACCAAGCCGCTTTACTGCACGGTCAAATTGAAACCATTGGCGGTTATAGCATTCAAGCTCGAGCGGCAGAGTTGCTCGACGGCCTCGGGTTTAGCCAAGAGCAGATGCAATGGCCACTGACCGGGTTTTCTGGTGGTTGGCGTATGAGGCTAAACCTGGCGCAAGCTTTGTTGTGCCGTTCAGACTTGTTGTTGCTCGACGAACCCACCAACCACTTAGACCTCGATGCGGTCATGTGGCTTGAAAAATGGCTGCAAAACTACCCCGGTACCCTGGTGTTGATCTCACACGACCGTGACTTTTTAGACCCCGTTGTTTCTCGTATTATCCACATTGAAAATCAAAAGCTTCACGAGTACACCGGCAACTACTCCTCGTTTGAAACGCAACGTGCACAAAAGTTGATCCTGCAACAAGCGCAATTTGAAAAACAACAAAAACAAATGGCGCACATGCAAAGCTACATTGATCGCTTTCGCTACAAAGCCTCGAAAGCACGCCAGGCTCAAAGCCGAATTAAAGCGCTGGAAAAAATGGAGCAAGTGCTACCTGCACAACTCGACAACCCGTTTAGCTTTGCTTTTCGCGAACCCAATGCATTGCCCAACCCCATTTTAATGATGGATGAAGTCAGTGCTGGTTACGATACACGCTTAATTCTCAATAAAATCAAACTCAATTTAGTCCCTGGCAGTCGAATAGGTCTTCTCGGTCGCAACGGCGCGGGCAAATCAACCTTAATTAAACTGCTTTCCGGTGAACTGAAACCACAATCGGGCCAATTAACTTATTCCCAAGGGGTTAAAATTGGCTATTTCGCCCAGCATCAACTTGAAACCTTGCACCCAGAAGAAAGCCCATTACAACACATGATGCAAATCGCTGCTGACCAAACAGAGCAGCAACTACGGGACTATTTAGGCAGCTTTGGTTTTCAAGGTGACAAAGCCCTTGAGGTTATTGGGCCTTTTTCCGGAGGGGAGAAAGCGCGCTTAGTCTTAGCACTGCTGGTTTGGCAAAAGCCAAATTTATTGTTGCTCGATGAACCAACCAACCACCTTGACCTCGATATGCGCCAAGCCCTCACCATGGCGTTGCAAACCTTCGACGGAGCCATGGTGATCGTCAGCCACGATCGTTACTTACTGCGCGCCACGACCGACGATTTGTACTTAGTCGACAACCAAGCCGTTGAACCTTTTGATGGCGATCTCAATGATTATTACCGCTGGTTGACCGAGCAACAGAAAATGGCCAAAAAAGCCAGCAATAACAATGACAATAGCGACAAACAACACAGCGCTGCTGCCAAAAAAGATCAAAAACGCCGCCAAGCCGAACTCCGACAGAAAACCGCGCCTGTTCGCAAAAAACTGCAAAAGCTTGAAAAACAGCTAGACTGTTTAAATGAGAAGCTGCAAAAATGTGAAACACAGCTCGGAGATAACGATCTCTATCAACCGGAAAACAAAGCCAAGCTCACCCAAATTCTCAGTGAGCAGGCCGAAGCAAAATCCGAATTAGAATTGATAGAGCTCGAATGGATGGACCAACAAGAGCTTCTCGAGCAAATGGAACAGGAGTAAGTATTGCCATGACCCAACCGCAGGACTTTTCCCCACTGACAAGCGAAGACTTTTGGCAGTTCAGTCTGCACTACTACACAGTGGCTGGGGTAAAAGACGCCTGCTTAACGCTGCAAAATCGCTATCACGGCAATGTTAATTTTGCTCTATTGTTGATTTGGTTGGATCAACATCAGTTGAGCTTCGACCGTCAAGGTTGGCAGCAACTATGGCACAGTTTGCAACGTTGCGAGCACTTATTGACTGACTTTCGCGAACTCAGACGCAAACTGAAAGCCTCAGTGGTCGATACCTTGTATCGCGAAAGTCTTCAATTTGAGTTGCAACTTGAGCAGCAGCAACAACACGACTTGGTCGCCACGTTAGCGACCTTGTCATTAGTCAAAAACACCGACTCGCCACTCGCATGGCAATACTGCCATCAGCTCGGTGCCAGCGATACGCTCTATCAGAGTTTAGTGCCGAATGCTTCTCGCGGCGACGTTTAACCAATACCCACTTCACTCAATAGACCGTAACCGAAGGAAAGCGATGCTTTCGTTTTACCTGATTAAACCGCTAATTGCGAAGTGGTCATTGAGCATGCGTTTCATGAGATGGGTATAATGAAGAGAAAACGTTATTGTGGAACGTCGTTATTTTGCCACCCCATCACAAAGAAAGTTTAAGGCTGTTTGACTATGACGCAATTTTCTTCGCCAACTTGGCTTACCAACCCACACCTACAAACCTTATTGCCGCGATTGATTCGCCGTAAGCCCTTATTTACCCCCTTTTGGCAACGAGTCGATACGCGCGATGGTGATTTTATCGACCTCGCATGGAGTGAGTATTGGCAAAGCCCACACGTGACACACAAACCGATTTTCATCTTGTTTCACGGCTTAGAGGGCCACTTTAATAGCCCTTACGCCAATGGCATTATGCAAGCTTTTAAAAAAGCCGGCTGGCTCTGTGTGATGATGCATTTTCGCGGTTGCAGCGGAGAACCAAACCGCTATGCTCGTTCTTACCATTCGGGGCATACGGACGATGCTCGCCAAGTGATTGAATTACTTGATGAGCACTTCCCACATCAGGCCAAAGTCGCTCTGGGTGTTTCTCTGGGTGGCAATATGTTAGCGAACTACCTCGCCCAATATCGAGATAACCCCAAGCTGAGCGCGGCCAGTATAGTGTCTGCTCCCTTCGATCTTGCGGCCTGTTCACAGCGCATCGAACAGGGTTTTTCAAAAGTGTATTGCCGCTACTTACTCAACTCACTCAAACGCAATGCCTTGCTCAAAGCCAATTTGATCGAGCAACAGCTTGGTTTAAAAGCCGATGATATCTCCGCCATTAAACAGTTATCAGACTTCGATGACCAATTGACCGCGCCACTCAATGGCTTTAGCAACGCACAAGATTACTACCAACAATGCTCCGCCCTGACACGCTTAAACGACATTACAATACCAACACAAATTATTCATGCTCAAGACGATCCTTTTATGACTGAGGCCGTCATCCCCCGCTATGTATTATCGGAGTACATCGACTATCAATTGCTTCCCCATGGTGGGCATGTGGGCTTCTTGACTGGATCATCTTTAAAGCCGCGCTTTTGGTTAGAAGAAAGCTTGCCTTCTTACTATCAATCTTTCGGCCAATCTTAATGGCAAACAATGGCATAAACACAGGTATTGCAACTTATAAAAGTGAATAAGGTCACGTTTATTTTTGCGTCTTTATCGGCACGAAATTCAAACCATTGAGAAAAAGCTCGGTCAATCTTGATCACAGTCATCGCTGAATTAGTATAAAATGCGATGTATTACTTTTATGGAGGACAATATGATCGTTCCTTGGCAAGACATCAGCCCTGACGCGTTAGAGAACTTAATCGAGCAATTTGTTTTGCGCGAAGGGACCGATTACGGTGAACATGAAGTTTCATTGAGTGAGAAAGTCGCACAAGTTAAAACCTTACTCGCTCGTGGTGAGGCCCACGTCGTTTATTCTGAACTTCACGAAACCGTCAATATTCAAACTCGTCAATCAATGACTCAAGCAACACACGATGCGTTGTGATCACAGATGCGTGTTTGTGGTATGCTACCAGTAGAATTATTTGTTTGGCTAACTCAAGGTGAGAAAGCCATCCCATTGTTGCCGTTTAAATCAGTCTCAGCCATGTGTTCATGATATTGTCTTCGGCAACATTACATACTAACCGTTATAAACACAGGTTGTGTTGAAATAAGACAAGGGTTGTCATGTCAGCGAAACATCCTATCATCGCCGTCACCGGTTCATCGGGTGCCGGAACTACAACCACTTCCGAAGCTTTTCGCAAAATGTTCAATATGTTGAGCATCAAACCCGCGTGGGTTGAAGGGGATAGCTTCCATCGCTTCACGCGCCCAGAAATGGACATTGAAATACGCAAAGCCCGTGAACAAGGTCGCCATATCAGCTACTTTGGTCCACAAGCCAACGACTTCGAATCGCTGGCCAATTTTTTTCGTCGCTATGGGCGCGATGGCAGCGGTCAAGTACGTCGCTACCTGCACAGCTTTGATGAAGCGGTCCCTTTTAATCAAATGCCGGGAACGTTCACCCCTTGGCAAGAATTACCCGACGATACCAATGTGCTTTTTTACGAAGGCTTACACGGTGGCGTGGTCGACGGTGAAGTCAACGTCGCGCAACACGTCGATTTTTTGATCGGTATGGTACCTATCGTGAACTTGGAGTGGATTCAAAAGTTTGTCCGCGATACCCGTGACCGAGGTCACTCGCGCGAAGCCGTGATGGACTCCATCGTTCGCTCAATGGACGATTACTTGAACTTTATCACCCCGCAGTTTTCACGGACTCATATCAATTTTCAGCGCGTGCCAACCGTTGATACCTCCAACCCACTGAATGCGAAAGGCATACCCAGTTTAGATGAGAGCTTTGTCGTCATTCGCTTTCGAGGCATTAAAAACGTCGACTTCCCTTATTTATTAGCCATGATCGACGGTTCTTTTATGTCACGTCACAATACGCTTGTCGTACCTGGTGGCAAAATGAGCTTTGCCATGGAATTGATCGTGCGGCCCTTGCTTCAGCAATTGATAGAATCCGGTAAAATCAGCTAATTCTTTTCCATTCACAGCAAGGAATAATAAATATGTGACAGTGTGCACACTTTTACTGCGAACTTGCTTGACGAAAGTAGTTAGAATCGAGATAAGTATCTAGTAACAGATACAAATTTTATGATAAAGAACAATACTTGCAGCGAGTCGATGGAACTCTTATGCTAGGAGTCTGGTTTTCAGCTTCGCTACACTATGGATAGCAGCAAGTGCACTCTGCAGAGGAAGTAAAAGATTATGGTTCTAAGTAAACCGAATACCGATCCAACATTAGATTGGTTCTTGTCTCACTGTCACATTCATAAATACCCGTCAAAGAGTACTTTGATTCACGCGGGAGAGAAAGCCGAAACCTTATACTTCATTGTCAAAGGCACCGTTGCCGTTTTGATTAAAGATGAAGAAGGCAAAGAAATGATCCTTTCTTACCTCAATCAAGGTGACTTTATTGGCGAGCTAGGCTTATTTGAAGAAGGCCTTGAGCGTACGGCTTGGGTTCGTGCGAAAAGCGCCTGTGAAGTGGCTGAGATCTCGTACAAAAAATTCCGTCAGCTGATTCAAGTCAACCCAGAAGTGTTGATGCGTTTGGCGAGTCAAGTATCAAAACGCCTGCAAGTAACCAGTCAAAAAGTGGGTGATCTTGCTTTCCTTGACGTAACCGGTCGCATTGCACAAACGTTACTGAACCTAGCCAAACAGCCCGATGCGATGACGCACCCTGATGGCATGCAGATCAAAATTACTCGCCAAGAAATTGGTCAAATCGTTGGCTGTTCTCGCGAGACCGTAGGTCGTATTTTGAAAATGCTTGAAGAGCAAAATCTCATCTCTGCGCACGGCAAAACTATTGTCGTTTACGGCACACGTTAACTTTTTATTGTTGCGACAGAGAACGACGAATAAATCAAACGCCTGGGCTAAGCTCAGGCGTTTTTTTTCGTCTCATCAATCCATTTCAAGATGATCGAGATTTAAAGGTGATTAACCTTGTGAACTAGGCCTCGCAACATCAAGCTGTATTGCACAAAACGGCTTTGTCTAGGGGTGAGCATCTGCGGTTGATACTGAGCCATAAGACGATACAAATGATACAAAGAAACTTGCTTAGCGACCCACCAAGTTAGCCAACTGCTTCGAGACTTTAAGGTAGCGCGCTCAAAGTCGACCATACTGATTTTGCCTTGTGGTGACACCAACAGATCGCGAATCGGCAATGAGTGACGTGCTACGCCCGCTTTGAGCATTGCTCTGACTAAGTGGTGCAACTGGTGTAAGTGTGACTCTGATAGGCGATTGGGTCGTACCCCGCTCAAGCGTGTCATACGCAAAAGATGCATGTCATCAAAGCTCTCTAGTAACTGAGGAAAACCTTTGATCCCTTTAAGCTGTATGAGCGCCAACTTTTCAATCATATAGCGCCTATGAGTGCTTTCTTTGGATTTAAATTGCTTGCTCACCATTGATTCAGCAATGGTGAGACGCATTTTCCCTGTTTCGTATACTCCATCAATAACGCGTTTATTGTCTGGCTTTTTCGTGTCTACAAAAGGTTTCATGATGCTTTACTCTCAAAGAAAAATGAACGCTGCTCATCGCCTGACACTCATTTTGATTGAGTGAGGGAGAGTATATTCATGTCACAAGATAAGATCAGCGCGATTGTAACAGCCGTATGAGCAGAAAAATAATCAAAGCTCATGATGAAAAAGCCATCATCTATTGATAGAAATAGAAAGGAATTCGAAATGAAAAAGAGTAAAAAAATGCCCGGCCCAACAGGCCAGGCATAATGAATTGGCGATACTAACCCGCGTAAATCAGTAGTAAATAACCACTAGAAAGTCGCGGTTAGGTATTAAAACAAACTCGCGACGGCTTTTTCCAAACGCTTAAGGCCTTCATTCATTTCTTCTTTAGTGATGACCAGTGAAGGAGTAAAACGAACAACATTGGCTCCCGCAACCAAGACCAATAAACCTTGCTCGCCAGCCGCGGTCAGAATCTCTTTTGCGCGTCCTTGCCATTGTTCATTTAAAGCCGCGCCAATTAATAACCCTTTACCACGGATCTCTGCAAATATCGGGTACTGTTGATTAATCGCAGCTAACCCTTCACGTAACCATTGCTCGCGCTCTTTCACCCCAGCCAAAGTGTCTGCCTGAGAAGTAATATCGACAACCGCTTGCGCGACAGCACAGGCCAAAGGGTTCCCCCCATAAGTCGAGCCATGTGTACCCGGTTGAAAGTGTTCTGCCAGCTCTGTCGTCGTCAACATAGCGCCAATAGGAAAACCGCCACCTAAAGATTTCGCCGTGCTGAGAATGTCAGGAGTCACCCCTAAGTGCTGGTAAGCATAAAATTCCCCAGTACGGCCATTGCCGGTCTGTACTTCATCAAATATCAGCAAGGCTTGATGTTGGTCACACAATTGACGAACCTGCTGAACAAATTCGGCATCGGGTTCAATAACCCCACCTTCGCCTTGTAAAGGCTCCATGATCACCGCGCATGTGCGCTCAGACATATGCGCTTGCAACGTCTTAATATCGTTATAAGGCAAGTGAGTGATATCACCGGGCTTAGGTCCAAAACCGTCCGAATAGCTCGACTGCCCACCCACCGTCACGGTAAAGAAAGTACGGCCGTGGAAACCTTGTACAAAAGCAATAATTTCTGTTTTTTCAGCATTGAATTTATCAGCACTATAACGACGGGCCAATTTTAACGCGGCTTCATTGGCTTCAGCGCCTGAGTTTGCAAAAAACACCTTATCAGCAAAGCTGAGCTCGGTTAACGTTTTCGCCAATTTTAGTGCCGGTTCATTGGTCATGACATTGCTGACATGCCATAATTTTTGCGCCTGTTCGTTAACTGCTGATACCATGGCTGGATGGCAATGGCCAAGGCAGCTCACGGCAATACCACCAGCGAGATCAATATACTCATTGCCCTCTTGATCCCACAGGCGTGCACCTTGCCCTTTGACTGGTACCATGGCCATTGGACTGTAGCAGGGAACCATGACATCACTGAATAACGCTCTATTGATCGGAGAATGCTCACTCATTTTATGTCCTTACTGTTTTTTCACGGCTGCATTATGCCACGACACGGAAACGACGTTCTCGCCTGCTTAACCGTCGAACCTGACACATAAATAATCATATAAAATGCATATTTAAACAAAATAAAAATACGGCAATATTCTCAAAAAGGCAAGTAAATAAGAGAATAAGTCAAAAAAATCGATTAATGCTATTATGAATAAGCAATCAATAAAGCGAGTGTTACTTAGCCTTGGCCTGACTGGCGAGTTAAAAAGTTGGCCAACAAGTCGAGTCCCTGCTCCGTTTTGATGGATTCCGGGTGAAACTGCACCCCTTCAATCGCCAGCGTTCGGTGGCAAAAGCCCATGATTTCATCAAAAGAGCCATCACTGTACTCAGTCCAAGCCGTCAATTCAAAATCATCGGGTAAAGAGTGTGACTCCACCACCAAAGAATGATAACGCGTCACCGTAAGTGGGTTATTCAGCCCTTTAAACACACTGGTGTTGTTATGACGAATGGGCGATGTTTTTCCGTGCATCACTTGGCGAGCTTTGACGACGTTCGCCCCAAAAGCCTGGGCAATGGCCTGATGGCCAAGACATACCCCCAAAATGGGAATATGGCCAGAAAAGGCTTGTATGGCCTGAATTGAAATACCGGCTTCGTTAGGTGTACATGGCCCAGGAGAAATCACTAAATGAGAGGGATTGAGTGCCTTGAGCCCGTCAAGGTCAATCGCATCGTTGCGCACGACGGTCACTTGAGCACCAAGTTGGCAAAAATACTGGTAGAGGTTGTAAGTAAAAGAATCGTAATTATCGATGATGACTAGCATGGCGGGAGACACTGTGAACAAACAAAAAACGATCACGATGATCGATGACCGAAACAAACAAGGCCTGCAACAACAGGCCTTGACGAAATGGGCTATGGGCGAGTAACAAACCCGACAGCCTGATAAGCTTTGGCCAAGGTGACGGCCGCACGCTCAGAGGCTTTTTCGGCACCTTGACGCATCACGTCTTGCAAGTAAGCCTCATCATTGCGAATGCGTTGATACGCTTCTTGTACTGGCTCTAGCATGGCGACAACCGCTTCACCAACGTCTTTTTTGAATGGGCCGTACATTTCCACACCGCGGTACTTCTCTTCGATGTCTGCAAAGCTCAATCCAGTTGCAGCACTATACAATCCCATCAAGTTCGCAATTCCCGCTTTATTTTCAACATCATGGGCAATGCGCGGTGGCGTTTCTGTGTCCGTTTGCGCCTTGTTGATCTTTTTGATGATCGACTTAGGATCTTCCAAGATAGTGATAACATTCTTGCGATTATCGTCTGATTTAGACATCTTCTTAGTCGCATCTTGTAAGCTCATCACTCGAGCATTCACTTGTGGAATATAAGGCTCAGGCACGGTAAAAATCGGCGACTCTGGGCTGTAAATATTATTAAAGCGCGTCGCAATATCACGAGCCAACTCGAGATGTTGTTTTTGATCGCTCCCCACCGGGACTTGGTGAGCGCCATACAATAAAATATCTGCCGCCATCAGCACTGGGTAGCCAAACAAACCGACGTTAACGTCATTGGCATAGCGCGAAGATTTATCTTTGAACTGCGTCATGCGCTGCAGTTCACCCATTTGGGTGTAACAGTTAAGAAGCCATCCTAGCTGAGCGTGTTCTGGCACATGAGATTGTACGAAGAGAGTGCTCTTCTTCGGATCAACACCAACAGCAAGACAGACGGCTAAGGCATCGAGTGTTGCTTCGCGCAATGCCTTGGGGTCTTGACGCACAGTGACGGCGTGAAGATCAACCACACAATATTGACAATCGTAATCGTCTTGCATTTGTTGCCATTGACGAAGCGCACCCAAGTAGTTACCAATACTCAGTTCACCAGAAGGTTGAACACCACTTAAAACGATGGGCTTGCTCATTAGCTAGTTTCCTTTGACTTCTTTTTAATTTAAACGTGATACCAATTCGACGTTCCCTTTGGCCTCAGCAAGGTGATAATCAATTGGGTATGATTTACCGGCCATTATTGGCCTATGCCTAGAGAAAGGGTCGTAAGCATGTCACCCACTTCCCTTTCTACCGTGTTATCGCTTATTTTACGATATCTAGCAATACATTAATATCATCAGAGACGTAGTCTGGCGCGGAATCGTTGATAGGTTCTCCGTGGTTGTAACCATAGGTCAAACCAAGAACCTGGCAACCGGCATTACGCGCGGCTAGAATGTCATTTTTCGAGTCGCCGACCATCAACATGTCTTCAGCGCTAACCGCAAACTTTTCTTGTAGATGCAACAAGGCGACTGGGTTGGGCTTTTTCTCCGCAAAGGCGTCGCCACCTAAGACTTCGGAAAAATACTCACCGATCGCGTGTTGCTCTAAGATTTCAGGAACGAACTTAGACGGTTTATTCGTCACAATCGCCAAGGTGTGACCGGATTTTTTCAGTGCCGCTAATGTGCTCGCTACATTGGGGTACAAATGACTCGCACGATGGCCACTTTGGGCGTAAAACTCATCAAACAAATGACGTGCTTGTTGCAATACCTGGACAGGGATCTCTGGATTCACATCGATACTTTGGCTCAACGCACGACCGATTAAAATATCGGCGCCATTGCCAACGTAATCGCGAACTTGCTCTTCTGTCACCGCTGGGTAACCCAACTCTTTTACGGTTTGTTGTGCCGCCAGGGCCAAATCTGGCACGCTATCGAGTAAGGTGCCATCTAAATCAAATGCAATTAACTTAAATTTCAAACTGTTTCTCTCTTCTATCAAACTCGTGGGTCACTCAGTATACAAGCACGGGTCGTTATGCGTTTTTTGACAATCGTTGGCGCACGGCCTCAAACAAACACACCCCTGCCGCCACCGATACATTGAGGCTCGACACCGCACCGGCCATAGGGATTTTGATCAAGTCGTCACACGTTTCTCGGGTCAAACGACGCATACCATCGCCTTCTGCCCCCATCACGATGGCGAGAGGGCCGGATAAGTTGGCTTGGTAAATATCGTGGGTTGCCTCACCCGCGGTGCCGACAAACCAAACCCCTTTTTGCTGCAACTCACGCATGGTACGAGCAAGGTTAGTCACTCGTACTAAGGGCACAGTTTCAGCTGCACCACACGCGACTTTGCTCACTGTCGCGGTTAATGGGGCGGACTTGTCTTTTGGCACGATAACCGCTGCAACACCGGCCGCGTCAGCATTGCGCAGACACGCACCGAGGTTATGAGGGTCAGTCACGCCATCGAGCACTAAAAATAACGGGGTTCGGTTCTCAGCGAGTAAACCGTCAAGATCATTTTCGTTGTAGCTCTTTGCCGGCTTAACTCGGGCAATAATTCCCTGATGGTTAGCCCCTTGAGCTTTTTCGTCTAACGCTTTTCGTCCCATTTGCTGAATCGATACCCCAATCACATTGAGCTCGTTTAGCAAAGGCAATAGGCGATCATCTTGACGTCCCTTAAGCACAAAGGCTTCAATAAAACGGGCGGGATCACGCTCTAATACCGCTTGAATAGCGTGAATACCATAAATAAATTCGTTACTCATTTTCTTTCTCGTTGACGCTTTGATCGACTCAGTTCCCCCATTGACGGGGAGTTCTAAGATTAATTACCGGTACTGGGTTTGCTTTTTTTATTCGCTTTTCTTCTGCTTGGGCGCTTAGCTGCTCTCTCTTTTGATGCTTTTCCCTTGGCAGGTTTCTCCGCTTTTCCCTCTGGACGTTTTGTCGGCTCAACCAAAGGTTTTGCTTTGCTAGCTTTTTGTTTTTTCGCCTTCGCTTTTTGTTTTGCTTCCAACGCACGTTTTTTCGCGGTTTTTCCTTTGCCGCGAGGTTGGCGACTGGTCCCCACCAATTCAAAATCAATTTGGCGCTCGTCGAGGTTCACCGCGCGAACCTTGACTTTCACCTCATCACCGAGACGGTAAATAGCCCCGAAGCTTTCACCTTTTAAACGCTGGCCAACGGCATCAAAATGGTAATAGTCGTTATCTAGGTTAGAGATATGGACTAAACCATCAATGTGTAGCTCAGTTAACCGGACAAAGAAGCCAAAACTGGTGACATTGGCGATCACACCATCAAGCTCTTCACCGACGTGATCCTGCATGTACTCACATTTGAGCCAATCCGACACTTCGCGCGTCGCATCATCGGCACGGCGCTCCGTCATGGAACATTGCTCGCCGTAGACATCCATATCATCAAACGAGTAATGATAACCGCCTGTTGGCGTCCAACGATCTTGATTTGTTCCTGCTTCTTTGGCAATTAAGTATTTAATGGCGCGATGCAATAGCAAATCGGGGTAGCGACGGATCGGTGACGTAAAGTGCGCGTAACGCTTTAATGCCAAACCAAAGTGACCAATGTTATCCGCGTTGTAGACCGCTTGCTTCATTGAGCGTAACAACATCGTTTGAATGAGCTCTTTATCGGGGCGCTGCTCAATCTGTCCAACCAAATCAGCGTAATCGGTTGGCGATGGCTCTAAGCCCCCTTTTAAATTCAGACCCAACTCAGATAAAAAGTCTCTAAAACCGACCAAGCGCTGCTCACCAGGCGCTTCGTGAATACGATAAAGCGAGGGCTCTTTTGCTTTTTCCACCAAGGACGCCGAAGCAATATTGGCCAGGATCATACACTCTTCGATGATCTTGTGTGCATCGTTACGAATGACAGGTTCAATGCGATCAATTTTGCGTTGTGCATTAAAAATAAATTTCGTTTCCACGCTTTCAAATTCAATCGCACCGCGTGCTGCTCGCGACGCTTTTAGCACGTTGTACATGGCGTGTAATTGCTCTAAATGTGGTACCACATCTTGATAACGCTCTCGCAGCGTTTCATCACCGTCGAGGATCGCCCCGACCTTGTTGTACGTCAAACGCGCATGGGAATTCATCACTGCTTCGTAATGTTTATAACCGGACAAACGACCATTAGCAGAAATCGTCATCTCACAAACCATGCACAAACGATCCACTTGTGGATTCAATGAGCAAAGGCCATTGGAGAGAACTTCTGGTAACATCGGCACAACTTGGCTAGGAAAATACACTGAGTTGCCGCGGTTGATCGCTTCTTTATCAAGTGCACTGCCCTGGCGGACATAATAACTTACATCGGCAATCGCCACCCATAAGCGCCAACCACCACTGGCTTTGGCTTCACAGTATACGGCATCATCAAAATCGCGTGCATCTTCGCCATCAATCGTCACAAGGGGCAACTGGCGCAAATCAACGCGGCCTTGTTTGGCTTTTTCTGGCACTTCTTCGCCCAGGCCGTCAATCTGTTTTAAGACGTCGTCTGGCCATTCATGAGGTATTTGATGAGTACGGATCGCAATCTGAGTCTCCATTCCGGGCGCCATAGTTTCACCCAGTACTTCAACGATTTCACCAACCATACCGCGGTTGCGAGTTGCGCGCTCGACAATATTGACCACCACGACATTACCCATACGAGCCCCTAAGCGCTTATCATTGGGGATCAAGATATCTTGGGTAATTCGCGAGTCATCCGGCACGACAAAGGCATGATCGTACTCGAGGAAAAAGCGGCCAACAATTTGCGTTTGTCGCGCCTCGAGAATGCGAACAATACGCCCTTCTCGGCGACCGCGTTTGCTGTTGTCTGTCGGTTGGACGAGGACATAATCGCCGTGAATCACTTGACGCATTTGATGATGTGGCAACACAATATCATCTTCTTTTTTGGTGCTGCCTTCAGGACGTAGCCAGCCGTGACCATCTTTGTGGCCGATCACGGTGCCTTTGATCATTTCAATTTTTTCAGGTAAGGCATAACACTGGCGACGAGTAAACACCAATTGGCCATCGCGCTCCATTGCCCGTAAACGACGACGTAAGCCTTCGTATTGTTCTTCACCATCAAGGCCGAGCGCCTCAAATAAGTCATTGCGATTCATCGGTACTTTAGCTTGCTTGAGAAATTCGAGTAAATACTCGCGGCTCGGTACCGGGTTGTCATAATTTTGAGATTCGCGATCGGCAAAGGGATCGTTTTGAATACTGTCGGTCATTGCTACGCCTAAGTTGAGCGAATTTATCGCCAGTATATCGAAGGAAAGAGCAGAATCACACAAGAGATAGAAATGAGAGAGAAATTAATCCACAAAACCAATCAGGTTGTTGAGGTAAGTAGGCAGGTTGGCATCAATAAATCGCATAGACGAGGCGAAACAATGCCCCGTAATGCGAAATCACCAAGTAAAGCGATTACCAGAAAACTTCGCGACGTTTCGCGCGAGCAATAATATTTTCCGGCATACGCGCTGCCAGACCATCGCGTAACATGGCAATACGTCGATGCTGACGTTGATCCGCTGTCACCGATTGATACAACCAGCGATACGCTTCTTCGTAATCCAAAGGGCTACCATAATCGCGCAATAACAGTTCTGCTAATTGAATTCGCGCTTTTAAATTGCCTTGAGAAGCCGCTTCTCTTAGGTAGGGAATGGCGCGCTCCTTATCTTGTTGCACCAGTGTTCCTTGTGAGTAATAGCGCCCTAATTGTTCTAAAGCCGCCGCTAACCCCTGATGAGCGGCATTTTCCATATAGTAAAGCCCCAATTCAACATCTTGGTCAACACACACACCCCACGCTAGCATATCGCCATAAAGAAACTCATAAGCCGGTAAATTGATCCGGGTTGCCCGCGCGACGATGTCTTCGACCAGCTGACATTTATCCGCACGTACTCTTTCTAGGTGTTTGTTTTCGTTAATCAGCTTGATAAGCTCGGCTTCGCTATAAATCGGCACTGGCGGCCCGACAGGTTGCAGTTCTGCTTGAGCTGTGCTGAGCGCACTGACATACAGTATGGCAGCCATCAAAGGGCGAAGTCGTTTTACAAACATCATAGGGCTCTTTCCACGCAGGTCTGGTCAATTCAAACGTATTGGGTATGAAAAGGCTATCGGCCACCGAGTGGCAAGCTTTAATAAAAAACCACCACTGTGCGGCAAACCTTTGCCGCCATTGACTATTTTTTTATCACAAAAGAAAAAAATTGGCGAGTATTTGTTCGATTTACTGATGCGCTTTTCATCACGTATAACGCCGTATGCTAAAGAGCGACGACAAAGACTAAATTCGCTGATTCGCTCAGTACCCTCTTTAGCGAAAAGGGCGATGAATAGTATCGTGTGCAAGTTCTGGTACCGGTGCCCGATTCAATACTTCCCGATGAAACCAAACAGTAATAGGCCAACCCATGATAATTGGTGGGATAACGATAAGCGTGAAAGACACCATTATTTTCTGAGTCACTGCCTTGCGTCATGATGCCTGAACTATCAACCGGGGGTGACGTCGTTCCATACCGTGTCCCCATCATCATTCACTTCAAATAAGTTAACACGGTCACCTTCGGTGATGATGACGTTGCCATTAGAGACCTGACTGGCTCTTGAAAGATGACCTCTATTATTCAAGGTATAAAAAAAGCATGCGCCCGGCATGCTTTTTATCTATTTTTACACTTTCTCATTCATGGACGTGTCAGGCACGCCGCGCAATTATACTGAGAAAGGGTGTACTTTAACGATGGTTTCGTTGCGATCTGGACCTGTTGATACGATATCAACTGGCACCCCAGTAAGCTCTTCAATGCGCTTGATGTAATCAAGAGCGGCTTGAGGTAGCTCTTCAAGAGACTTAACACCAAACGTGTTTT
Organism: Vibrio sp. HB236076; assembly: GCF_040957575.1. Taxonomy (NCBI): domain Bacteria; kingdom Pseudomonadati; phylum Pseudomonadota; class Gammaproteobacteria; order Vibrionales; family Vibrionaceae; genus Vibrio; species Vibrio sp. HB236076. Next base: position 225,629 of record NZ_CP162601.1, on the reverse strand, counting down.
CTGACCAACCAGGCATGGTTTCGTAAATTGGGGTGATACCCTCGTAGGCATCGGCCGCCATTGGCGATACTTCTACGACAGAACCATCGGCGAGTTGGTAACCAGTACAAATTTTTAGCTCTTCTAGGCCGTCAAGAACGTCAAGCTTAGTCAAGCAAAAACCCGTTACCGAGTTAACCTGGATCGCACGGCGAAGCGCTACCGCATCAAACCAACCACAGCGACGCTTACGACCTGTTGTTGCACCAAACTCTGCACCTTTAGTACCTAAGTGCATACCAACTTCATCGTCAAGTTCAGTTGGGAATGGACCTGCACCAACACGAGTACAGTACGCTTTAACGATACCAAGGATATAACCAAGGTGGCCTGGACCAAAACCAGAACCAGCAGAAACGCCACCAGCAGTGGTGTTTGAAGAAGTCACATAAGGGTAAGTACCGTGATCGATATCGAGCAACGTCCCTTGCGCACCTTCAAACATAATTTTGTCGCCGCGCTTACGAGCTGTATCTAACTCATCAGTCACGTCGATAATCATAGAAATCAGTAAATCAGCGTAACCCATCGCCTGCTCGAGAACGTCCTCGTAGCTCACAGGTTCAGCTTTGTAGAAGTGCTCAAGTTGGAAGTTGTGGAAAGCCATTACTTCTTTTAACTTTTCAGCAAAGCTTGCTTTGTCAAGTAAATCACCAACACGCAGACCGCGACGAGCCACTTTGTCTTCGTAAGCAGGGCCGATACCACGACCTGTGGTGCCAATCGCTTTCTTGCCACGAGCTGCTTCACGCGCTTGGTCAAGCGCAATGTGGTATGGCAAGATTAATGGACACGCTTCTGAAATAAATAGACGCTCACGAACCGGTACACCGCGCTCTTCAAGCTCACCCATTTCTTTAAGTAACGCATCCGGAGACAGGACAACACCATTGCCGATGACACATTTTACGTTGTCGCGGAGGATACCGGATGGGATTAGGTGAAGAACAGTTTTTTCACCATCGATGACTAGTGTGTGACCGGCGTTGTGTCCGCCTTGATAACGAACGACGTATTTCGCGTCTTCTGTCAGCAGGTCAACAATTTTTCCTTTACCTTCGTCACCCCATTGGGTGCCAAGCACTACTACGTTATTTCCCATTTTTCCAAGTCTGATTGCTGGTTAAAAAAGGATTCTAGCATCGTCGAAGCCATCTTGCAGTTATTTTTTGTCCCTTTGTCAATCGTCGTCAAATTAACCAATGTATCAATAATTGCCCCCGTCAGTTGAGTGTGATCGAGCGATAAAAAAAAGACTCCCGAAGGAGTCTTTAGTTTCAATACGTTGCTGTTATTTTGTCCCTGAAAGCTCCCCTTTAGGATCTTTCATAAAACGGAAAAAATCACTGCTTGGGTCGACAACCAAAATGTCATTTTTGCTGCTAAATGACTGCTCATACGCTTTCAATGAACGCAAGAAGCTGTAAAACTCTGGCGCTTTTTGATAAGCATCTGAATAAATCTTCGCTGCTTCAGCGTCAGCATCACCTCGAGTAACACGAGCGGTTCTGTCTGCTTCAGCAAGAATGGTTGCCACTTCAAGTTCGGCTTGAGCACGAATCACTTCTGCTTTTTCACGACCTTGTGAACGGTGTTTACGCGCTACGGTTTCACGCTCTGCACGCATACGACGATAAATCGATTCGCTGATTTCATCAGGTAGGTTGATTTTCTTCATTCTGAAGTCCACCACTTCTACCCCTAAATCTTTCATCGCACTATCACGTGTATCCGCCAATACGTTATCCATAATTTGATCGCGTTCGCCATCCACTTCTAATGCTTCTTTCGCCGCTTCAGTATTGACGACCTCAGCATCTGGGCTACTTGGCAAGATATCGTCGTTACGCGGACCAGAAACAATTTGCTTGATTTCACGGGCACCGATTTCAGATCGCAATACGTCGGTCACTTTACGCTCTAGCAGCGCTTCCGCGGTAAGTCGATTACCGCCACCCGTTGCCAAGTAGTACTGACCGAAATCTTGGATCTTCCATTTGACGTAAGAGTCGATGATCACGTCTTTTTTCTCAGACGTCACGAAGCGATCTGAACGTCCGTCCATGGTTTGAATCCGCGCGTCAAGGCGTTTAACGCGATCAAACATTGGCATTTTGAAGTGAAGGCCAGGCTCGTAAATACGAGCGATTTCGTTGTTGTCTTTAAGCACTCTCCCAAAGCGAATGACAATACCGCGCTCGCCTTCAGGGATGACGAAAACGGACAGCAAAGTCACTACAAGGAAAATGCCGATAACAGGTATGACAAGCTTACGCATAATTAGTATCTCCCTTGTCGACTGGTGCTGCTGTTGGAACTTGAAGTATCATCATCACTACTTGAGCTCGACGGTTCGAGGTCAATTTTGTCGTAGCTCGCTGATGAGCGCTGAGTTTTCTTAGTCTCAGTTTTGCCTTCTTGTCCCGCCAGTTTGTCGATCGGCAGGTAAAGTAAGTTGCCACTTGATTTAGAGTCAACCAATACTTTCGATGTCGAACTATACACTTGCTGCATCGTGTCTAAGTACAGACGTTCACGCGTCACTTCAGGGGCGGCCTGATACTCTGGCAGCAATTTGTTAAATTGTGCCACTTGACCTTGAGCTTCATTGACCACGCGCTCGGTGTAACCTTGGGCTTCTTTTCTCAGACGCTCAGCGCGACCGGTTGCTTTTGGCAAAATTTCATTTTTGTACGCTTCGGCTTCGCGAATATAACGCTCTTCATCTTCTCGCGCCGCAATTGCATCATCAAAGGCATCTTTAACTTGCTCTGGCGGACGAGCCGACTGGAAGTTAACGTCAACTAAGCTAATACCCATGTCGTACTTATCAACGATTTCGTTCAAGGTTTCTTGAGTACTTTGACGAATTTGCTGACGACCGCTGGTCAAGATACTGTCCATTAAAGAATCACCGATCACCGCACGCAGAGCAGAATCCGTTGCTTGACGCAAACTGTCATCAGCCCGTGTCACACGGTACAAATACTTGTAAGGATCAGAAACGCGGTATTGAACATCCATTGACACAGTGACCACGTTTTCGTCTTTCGTCAGCATTGTACCTGATGAGCGCAATGAACGAATTGATTGAACATTGACAGGGGTCACTTCATCGATAAAACGAGGACGCCAGTTTAGACCTGGTTCAACGATGCGATCGTATTTACCCAAACGCAATACCACGCCTCGCTCCGCTTCGCCTATGGTGTAAAAGCCAGCAAAAACCCAGACAGCGACAGCGATGACTGCCACTATACCAAGGCCAATGGTACCGCCACCGCCGAGCGAAGGCCCTTTGCCTTTTTTACCGAATTTACCGCCAAGCTTTTGGCTCAGTTTGTTAAAGACTTCATCAAGATCTGGTGGGCCTTGATCTCGACCGCCGTTTTGGCGATCACCACGGTTGTTATTACCCCATGGGTCTTTATCGCGACCATTATCGCCATTGTTGTTATTTCCAGGCTCATTCCACGCCATTAGAAAGCTCCATCATTGATATGACGTTATACGTGTAGCAACACTATGACACCGAAACAGACGTGTTGTCTGTGACGCAGTCCACTAGTACTGCCCCTTCTCTCTTCTCTAGTCTAGACCAATCTACCTGTTGCAATCGAATGTTTATCAACAAGTTACCGTCTAGATCATATTCTTCACTTTGAATGCACTTCATTTTGAAGAACAAACTGCGCAATTTACCTTGGTGTTGTGGCCCAATGCACAATGCCACTTCAACCATTGTAGAGGCCAAGCGTTCAGTCAGGGCTTGGTAGAGAATATCAATACCTTCACCTGACATTGCCGACACCCATACCGCGCGTATCTGGCCCTCTTCATCACGCTCGATTCGAGGAGACTGATCTTCAAGGTTGTCAATTTTGTTCATGACCAACAACGCCGGCACTTCATGGGCATCGATTTCTTCAAGAACAGTATCAACAGCCTGAATATTCTCACGAAAACGCTCATCACTGGCATCAACAACATGTAACAAAATGTCAGCTTCTTGCGTTTCTTGTAAGGTGGCTTTAAACGCAGCCACTAAATCGTGAGGTAGATGACGAATAAAACCTACGGTATCAGCTAAGATCGCCGTGCCAATGTCATCTAACTCTATCTTACGCAGAGTTGGGTCTAAGGTAGCAAACAATTGATCGGCTGCATAAACACCCGCTTCAGTAATACGGTTAAACAGGGTAGATTTCCCCGCATTGGTATAACCGACCAAAGAGATGGTAGGGATCTCAGCACGATTGCGAGCTCTTCGACCTTGCTCACGCTGTTTGGCTACTTTTTCTAAACGCCGTAATATCGCTTTAATACGGTCACGCAACAAACGTCTGTCGGTCTCGAGCTGAGTTTCCCCAGGCCCACGTAAACCGATCCCGCCTTTTTGTCTTTCTAAGTGTGTCCAACCCCGGATCAAACGCGTCGATATGTGCCTTAACTGTGCAAGCTCGACCTGAAGTTTACCTTCATGCGTTCGAGCGCGCTGAGCAAAGATATCGAGGATCAAACCGGTGCGATCAAGCACTCGACATTGACACAATGCTTCTAAATTGCGTTCTTGGGCAGGGGAAAGGGCGTGATTAAAAATCACGATATCCGCTTCGGCCATTTTTACCGCATGGGCAATTTCCTCAGCTTTTCCCTCTCCAACGTAGTACTTAGGGTGTGGTGACTGGCGGCTTCCGGTGACGACTTGTAACGTGGAAACACCAGCAGACGACACCAGCATCTCAAACTCGCTGAGATCGTCCCACTCCCCTTCTTGCGTAAAGTTGATATGGACTAATACGGCTCGCTCACCGGCTTCGTAACGGTCAAACAAGCAATCCACTCCTTATTTGTTGATGTAGTTTATTCAGGATTTGATTCCGTTTTCTCTTGTGGGCGGTCTCCGCCATTGCGGGTTTCGCCAGTGTGGTGACTGACTGGACGCGCAGGAACCACAGTTGAAATGGCGTGTTTATACACCATTTGGTTTACGGTATTTTTGAGTAGGATGACAAATTGATCAAAGGATTCAATTTGACCTTGTAGTTTGATCCCATTGACAAGATAAATCGAGACTGGGATACGTTCACGACGCAAAGCGTTCAAAAATGGGTCTTGTAGAGATTGCCCCTTAGCCATTTTATTTTTCCTTATTTGAGTTCTATTGTAATTATTTAGCTAGTGGTGCGTGCAAATAAACCGAGCTTCAAGTGGCCTTTGCATCTAGGCTAAACGATAAAAAACACCTGAATCATTCAAAGTGTAGTACACGTTTCGAACCAAACCAATTTTAGTCTGGTTCAAGCAAAAGTGAAAAGATGACATAGCGAACTAGACACTGGCGTCAATGGCCTGTGACATTAAACGCTCTGCTTGATCAATCTCTTCACTATCGAGCCACGTTAAATTCTCCCACCCTCTTAGCCAAGTGATCTGTCGCTTGGCGAGCTGGCGCGTGGCACAAACTCCTTTAAATACCGCTTCATCGAGTGAGGTTTGTCCCGCGAGGTAATCCCACATCTGTCGGTAACCGACACAGCGTATCGAGGGCAAATCAGCGTGTAAATCACCGCGCTGGTACAAAGCCTTTACTTCTTGTTCAAAGCCATTTTCTATCATGCGCTCAAAACGCCATTCAATACGGCGATGCAACTCGGCGCGCTCTTGAGGTGCAATGGCAAATTGAGCCACTTTAAATGGCAATGGTTCACCCTTGGTCGCGGTCAACTCAGTCAATGACTTTCCCGTCACACGATACACTTCCAGTGCTCGAGATAAACGCTGTGGATCATTGGGATGAATGCGCTTTGCAGACACCGGATCCACTTGATATAGCTCATCGTGCAATATTGACCAACCTTTCGTCAATGCTTCTTGTTCAATTTGACGACGAATTTCATCATTTGCCGGTGGAAGTGGTGATAAACCTTCCAATAAGGCTTTAAAATACAACATAGTGCCCCCCACTAAGAGCGGGATCTTCCCTTGAGAAGCGATCTCATTCATGGCGTCAAGTGCGTCGCGGCGAAAATCTGCGGCGGAGTAGCTTTGTGCAGGGTCAAGAATATCGATCAGGCGATGAGGCGCTAAAGCGAGTTCTTGCTGATCGGGCTTTGCCGTACCGATGTCCATATCGCGGTAAATTAATGCTGAGTCAACACTGATAATTTCTACCGGATAACGCTGACGCAGACGGATGGCAAGTTCAGTTTTGCCAGAAGCAGTTGGCCCCATTAAAAAGAGCGCGAGTGGGCGAGTGTCGGTCATGATGATAACTGTACTATAGTGGATTGAAAATCAACAAATTGAACTAGGTTTCGATCCTTTAACACGCTGTGTTCCGGCCAAAGTTGCTCTAGTTCAGCAAGTAATTGTACGCCATCGGCCAAGCGATATTGCGGTTTAATGACCGCGATCTTTGCCGCCAACCAAGAACACAAAACGCGTTCGAAATCCTCAGTAGCGCTGGCGTTTAACGAGGTGGCGTAAGATAACAGATCTGGAATCAATTGTTGTAAATTTTGCTGTCTCAAAGGGCCTGGCACCGCCATTACCGTCACTTTGTCCCCCGGCGCGCTTTGAAAGTGCAAGCCCAAACGCCCCCAAGGGTATGATTCAGACTGAGCACACTGCGCTTGTGGCGAAGTCAATCGCAACGACAAAGGGATCAACAATGGCTGTGGGGTCAACCCCGTCTTTCCGGGGATAAGCTGACCCAATGTGCGATAAAACTCGGCGCGCGGCAAAGACACGAGTAAAGCGTGTGGTGCAGCTAGGGTCAATAAGAATCGCTCTTGTACTATCGCGAGTGCTTTCCCAAGCGATGTCAGCTCGGGGCAAGGTCCCATCTCTGTGACGCCACTTTGCCAATCGTCCGGTTGCCCTGACTCAGCGCCTCCCTCTTTCATGTGGCGATATGGGGGGTGATCTTTCGTACAGGGCGCGGTTTTCAACAATTCTTGATACGCTTTGACTTCTTGTGCACTCGGCCCGGATTGAGGGGCATAACGAGATTGACCTTGATGTGCTTGGCGAGCGTCCCTTTGCGCGGATTCAACCGGCCGACTTTGCCCCAGAGAATGGGCACTGGGATAGGCATCATCGTCATTGGTCTCTCGTGTTCGATTGTCCGCTTCACCAATGTGCTTAGCTGGCTCAGACTGATCGCGTAACGAGTGCCGAGAATCGGATTGCACGCCCTGCGCTCTTTGTTGTGAAACTTGGGAATAATGGCGTCCTTCATCGGCTAGCGACTTGCTCACTGGATACCCCTCAGACAAGGATGGTGAGTGGGTGAGCGCTTCGTTATCGGATTTGTCGACATGCGAGACGGCCCGACTGGGCGATTCAATACGCTGCAAATCAATACTTTGTGCTAATGCGTCGGTCAGTGCTTGATAAATAAAATCGTGCACCAGACGGGCTTGGTGAAAACGCACTTCGTGTTTTGCAGGGTGGACATTGACATCCACTTGACTGGGGTCGAGCTCAATATACAACACATACGCCGAATATTGGTCCGGTTTTAATGCCGTTTGATAACTTTGACGAATGGCGTGATTGATCAACTTATCGCGCATCATGCGGCCATTGACGTAACAGTATTGCAAATCACTTTGTGGCCTGGCCCCTTCTGGCGTCACCATCCACCCATACAGTTTCAACCCTTGGTGATCGAGGTTCACCTTGACCATGTGGCGAACAAAATTTTGTCCACAGACGGCACCAATACGCTTTTCGTATTGGCGCTCATCAGTGGCTTGTCGATATTGTCGGATCACTTTGCCGTTATGGCGCAACAGTAAGGTAATATCAAAACGACTTAAGGCAATGCGCTTAAGCAGATCATCGATATGGGTGAACTCCGTTTTTTCCGTGCGTAGAAATTTTCGCCTCGCAGGGGTATTAAAAAACAGATCAAGGACTTCAACACAAGACCCGACCGGATGTGCGGCCGGCGTGAGCTTAACCGTCATATCGCGTCCTTCGGAATACGCACTCCATGCTTCATCTTGGTTTGCCGGCCGAGAAGTCAGGGTCAAACGCGATACGGAACTGATACTGGCTAAGGCTTCACCGCGAAAGCCCAAACTCATGATCGCTTCGAGATCATCCAATGTGTGGATCTTGGAGGTCGCATGACGGCTCAATGCAAGTTGCAGTTCTTGCTTAGGGATCCCCTTACCATTGTCTCGCACGCGAATGAGCTTGGCCCCTCCCTTTTCGATGTCAACTTCGATTCGCGTTGCGCCCGCATCAATGCTGTTTTCAACCAATTCCTTGACCACGGAGGCAGGCCGCTCAACCACTTCACCGGCCGCTATTTGGTTAGCCAAACGAGCGGGTAAAATTTCGATAGCCATAGCCACTCCTTACTTATTAGGGATCAACAGCACTTGACCCACCGCTAGCTGATCCGATTTTAACTGGTTAGCATCGCGTAAACTGCGAGTAGACACACCGTGTTGAGACGCTATTTTACCCAAGTAATCACCGCGTTTTACTTTGTATTTTTTTACTGGTTTATCCTTGAGAGTCACGGTGATTTTCAGTTTTTGGCCCACGTGTAGAACATCGCTTTTCAATCGGTTCTCGCGCTTAATTTCACTGACGGCCACTTGATAATGCTGTGCTATCGAGCCCAAGAATTCACCTCGTTCAACGGTGTGCGTCAAGGTTTCTGTTTCCACTTTAGGGCGCTCCACCGCCGCTTGTACCTGACTGCTACTGCCCGGGATCGTCAAGCGCTGCCCCACTTGCAGTGTATTGGATTTGAGCTTATTCGCCTTAACCAACGCCGACGTTGAGGTATTGTATTGGGCGGCAATCTTGGATAAAAACTCCCCTTTTTGAACAATGTGAGTCTGGTCTGCTCGCGAAGCCAACCGGGTGCCTGGCGGAGGGTTGTCGTTTAAATAGCCAACCACCGCTTTAGAAATGGCATCGACCAATTTGTTTTGGTGGGAGGCTTGAAAGAGCAAACGCTCTTCAGTCGGATTCGAAATAAATCCTGTCTCAATCAAAATCGATGGGATTTGGGGAGAACGCAACACCGCCAAACTGGTATTGATCGGTTTGCTATTGTGTAACCGAGTGACTCGACCAAGCTGAGATAATACATCCGTGGCAAGTTTGTAGCCTTCTTTTTGCGAATGGCTAAATTGCAAATCAAGCAACGTTTGATTGACGTTTTTATCTTGAATACTGTCAGAAAAGGCCACCCCCGTACCGCCAAGTAGCTCAGATTGTCGCTCTTTATTTTCAACCCAGCGTGCAATTTCCGTGTTGGCTCGGCGGGTATTAAGTACAAAAACTGACGCCCCACGTGGTTGTGGAGAGGTAAAGGCATCGGCGTGTACAGAAATCAACAGATCGGCGTTGTTTTGACGTGCGATCGCCACGCGCTTGTCCAAAGTCACGTAGTAATCGCCAGCACGCGTCAAACGGGTGTGGATCCCGGGGACCGCATTGAGGCTTCGAGCGAGCTTTTTACCGATACTCAGCGTGGCGTTTTTTTCATAATTGCGATGAGGACCAATAGAGCCAGGGTCTTCACCGCCATGACCTGGGTCTATTACGATCAAGATATCCCGCATTGATGTTGACGGAGCTTTCGCCTGTGGTTTGGGTTGATCATAACTGGCCGCTTTGGCTTGGCGATCTTTAGCGCTGTGCGTCAAATCAACCACCAATCGATGGCCGTACTGACCCTCAGGTGTTGGCTTTAAAGTAAACAATTCAATATCGGTTTTTTTCTTGAGTTCAAACACCAGGCGATACGTCGAAGGCTCTGGTGGCGAGCTTTGACGTATTTTCGACAAAACTGGACTCTCTGTCACCGACTTGGGCAATGTCACTTTCATCTTAGTGTCTTTTAAATCGACCACTAATCGCGAAGGACTACTTAGCGTAAAGTAACTATAACGGGCCTCATCATTAAGATCGATCACGACCCGAGTATCATCCGGCGATGGCCAAACTCGAATGCCATTGACAACATTAGCCCATGTCAGTGTCGGGATCAGGCTACACAATAAAGCAGCGGCAATCCAAGCCGCTGAAAAAAAACGTCGACTCAACATAACTCCAATTGTTCTAATAATTGTTGTGCGTATGGCGTTCGCGCCACGATCTCAGCTCGGCGCTGCTCGCCATGATAAGTAAAAGTAATTTCAAAATCAGGTTGTGGTAACAAGGCCTGACCTTTTTCTGGCCACTCCACCAAACACAAAGCTTCTGGTGTAAAATAGTCGCGAATACCCATAAACTCCAACTCTTCAGGATCCGCTAAGCGATAAAGATCAAAATGGTACACGCTCACCCCATCGAAATGATAAGGCTCAACTAGGGTATAAGTAGGGCTTTTCACCTTGCCTTGATGCCCAAAAGCACAGACAAAACCTCGGCTAAAAGTGGTTTTCCCCGCCCCGAGATCACCGTGTAAAAAAATCGTGGTTTGCTGCTTACAAGCGTTTGCAAGTTGTTGGCCAAGCGCCACAGTTGCGTGCTCATCGGGCAAAAAAATCGTTGGGTGACTCATGATAAAAGTACTCTAATCAAAAACAGCGACAAAACAAAAATATAGTAAACCTTTGTCCTTTTACTCGACAAGCCTAGGATTGTCAGCAATCAGACAAATAGCCGACAATAGTAGTCGTTTTCCGCACTAGTGTCACTTTTTAGCCAGTGAACAGACTCGCTTTTCACGCCAGAATGGCAAGTCGATAACCGGTCAATGACCCCACAGTAAAAAACCGAACGAATGAGCTGAAAAAGTGCTCGAAGCTCGCTATCCTCTCTGGTTTCAAGCGCAAAGATCCGTTAAGATCCTCGCCCTTCAATTTTCTGGAGTTCAACCATGGATTACACTCTACTGGCAGAAAAAATTAAAGCCTGGGGCAAGGAGTTTGGCTTTCAAAAAGTAGGTATCTGTGACGTTGATCTTAGAGAGCACGAAGGGCAACTGCAACGTTGGCTAGACGCTGGCTATCACGGCAGTATGGATTGGATGGCTCGCCACGGTATGATGCGCGCTCGGCCTGCCGAGTTACACCCAGGAACCGTGCGCGCGATCAGTGTGCGAATCAATTACCTACCGCCAGAAGCGCAATTTGCGGCAGACCTCAAACAACCACAGCAGGCTTATATCAGTCGCTATGCCCTTGGTCGTGATTATCACAAACTCGTCCGCAAGCAACTGACTAAGCTTGGCAAACGCATTGAAGAGGAAGTCGGCCAGTACGGATTTCGTCCCTTTGTTGATTCGGCCCCCATCCTCGAGCGACCATTAGCCGAAAAAGCAGGCTTAGGCTGGACCGGAAAACACTCTCTTATCTTAGACAGCGAGTCTGGCTCTTGGTTCTTTTTAGGAGAGTTATTGGTCGACTTGCCTTTGCCTGTCGATCAACCGGTCGAGAATCAATGTGGACAATGCAAAGCCTGTATCACCTCGTGCCCAACCGATGCCATTATTGCCGATGGCGTGATTGACGCGCGGCGCTGTATTTCGTATCTGACCATAGAGTACAGCGGTGTGATCCCCGAAGAATTTCGCCAAGCCATCGGTAACCGCATCTATGGCTGTGATGACTGTCAATTGGTGTGTCCCTGGAATCGCTTTTCCGATATCACTGATGAAGAGGATTTTCATCGCCGCCAAGCCCTTGAAGACGCTGATTTACTCAGTTTATTTTCCTGGGATGAAGCGACGTTTCTCGACAAAATGCAAGGCTCGGCCATTCGCCGTATTGGACACGAACAATGGCAACGCAATTTAATTATCGCGATGGGCAATGCCCCTTATCGACAAGAGATTGTCTCGGCGCTTATCGCAACTCGCGGCAAAAGTGATTTACTCGACCCACATATCGAATGGGCGCTAGAACAGCAGCAAAAGCAATTACCCACGGCCGTTCGCTCGAGTATTGAACGCAAAAAACAACGATTAATTCGAATCGTAGAAAAGGGGCTGCCAAGAGATGCTTAATCGTTTGCTTTAAACTCGTCAAGTACTCAATGTGGAAAAAGCGTATAAAAATCACGTTTTACGATGTGCTGAGAAAAGTTAAACACAAACTGAATTAATGACAAAGATCAAGGAAAATTTAGTGAATGATCCTGATCTTATCAAGCTATTTCCTTTTATCACAGTTAAAAACAATTAAAAACAACAACTTAAAGCACTAGTTAGAATATTATATCGAAATTTATCGAGTAAAGATCCAAAGCTACTAGCACTATTCCCCATCCTGAAAACACTTTATCAACCAACTTATCCACAAGTAATAAAATGTGGATAACTCTGGGGATTATCTTGTTTATTTTTCAAGAATACGAGGAATAACGAGGCGAGCAAGCCGATTGATTTCTTCCACAACGAAAGAAAACAAAGCTTGTAATCACAAATCTAGGGGGATGATGCTTCTCAGCATTAGAAAAGAGCAAGAATCCAAAATGTGGTTGCGGGGGCCGGATTTGAACCGACGACCTTCGGGTTATGAGCCCGACGAGCTACCAAGCTGCTCCACCCCGCGTCCGTGTTATCACTGATGCGATAATGTGTAAATTTTGGAGCGACACACGAGGTTCGAACTCGTGACCTCAACCTTGGCAAGGTTGCGCTCTACCAACTGAGCTAGTGTCGCAAGAGAAAGTCTATCTTTCTTGAATTGTGATGATGGCCATCACGATAAAATGTGGTTGCGGGGGCCGGATTTGAACCGACGACCTTCGGGTTATGAGCCCGACGAGCTACCAAGCTGCTCCACCCCGCGTCCGAGTTATCGCTAATGCGATAATGTGTAAATTTTTGGAGCGACACACGAGGTTCGAACTCGTGACCTCAACCTTGGCAAGGTTGCGCTCTACCAACTGAGCTAGTGTCGCAAGAGAAAGTTGATATCTTTCTTGGATTGCGATGATGATCATCACAATAAAATGTGGTTGCGGGGGCCGGATTTGAACCGACGACCTTCGGGTTATGAGCCCGACGAGCTACCAAGCTGCTCCACCCCGCGTCCGTGTTATCACTGATGCGATAATGTATAAATTTTTGGAGCGACACACGAGGTTCGAACTCGTGACCTCAACCTTGGCAAGGTTGCGCTCTACCAACTGAGCTAGTGTCGCAAGAGATTTTATCTCTGCTTAAAACAATGATATATCACTGTTTTAAATGTGGTTGCGGGGGCCGGATTTGAACCGACGACCTTCGGGTTATGAGCCCGACGAGCTACCAAGCTGCTCCACCCCGCGTCCGTGTTACCGCAGATGCGATAATGTGTAAACTTTGGAGCGACACACGAGGTTCGAACTCGTGACCTCAACCTTGGCAAGGTTGCGCTCTACCAACTGAGCTAGTGTCGCTTCGTCATTGTTGAGTACAATGAAAACTGTATAATTTGGAGCGACACACGAGGTTCGAACTCGTGACCTCAACCTTGGCAAGGTTGCGCTCTACCAACTGAGCTAGTGTCGCTTTGTCATTGTTAAGTACAATGAAAACTGTATGTTTTGGAGCGACACACGAGGTTCGAACTCGTGACCTCAACCTTGGCAAGGTTGCGCTCTACCAACTGAGCTAGTGTCGCTTTAACAACGTTTCCGCTGTTTAGGGCTGCGAATTATAAGTGCTTTTTTTTGTGATGCAAGTCCTTCTTACACTTTTTTTGCTTTTTTAATTCAACCGCTGCAAAAATAACCAAAAAGTCAGCTATGCTCATTTTGCGAGATCGACGATCCCGCAAAAGCACGGTTTAAAATCAAATTTTAAACACGTGTTGTCGATAATACTTTAACTCAGCAATCGAATCGCGAATGTCGTCCAACGCCAAATGACTGCCTTTTTTGTTGAGGCCCTCGAGTAAGTCAGGTGACCAACGTCGAGTCAGTTCCTTGATGGTACTAACGTCGAGATAACGGTAGTGGAAATACGCTTCGAGCTCTGGCATGCCCTCAACTAAAAAGCGTCGGTCTTGGCCAATACTATTCCCGCAAATCGGTGACTTGCCTTTGGGTACCCATTGCTCAAGAAAGGCGATTGTTTGTGCGGCCGCCTCAGCTTCATCAATATCGCTTTGACGCACGCGCTCAACTAAGCCACTTTCTGTGTGTGTACGAGTACACCAGTCGTCCATTTTCGCCAATTCATGCTCAGGCTGTGTAATGGCGATCACTGGGCCTTCAGCCAACACATTGAGCTCAGCATCGGTCACTATGGTAGCAATTTCAATAATTTTATGGGTTTTAGGATCCAATCCTGTCATTTCAAGATCTATCCAAATCAAATTTTGTTCACTGGATGACATCAGTACGACCTATTTGTTTGACGGTAAAAAAGGTAATATAGACTACATTAGCAAAATAGATGGGTTCGCTCCAAACGATCTAAAAGATTGTTGTGTTAACTCTCACGTTTATCAATTGAGCATTCACAGTGGCAAAAAGAAAGAAATTAACCAAAGGTCAGGTAAGACGCGTTCGTCATAATCAGCAAAGAAAGCTGAAAAAAGAAGAGCAAGTTCAATGGGATGAACACATGCTTGGCGAACTGAAATCCGGTTTGGTGATCACTCGTTTCGGCCAGCATGCCGATATTGAAGACCAAGATAACGGCCAAATCCATCGTTGTAACTTACGCCGCGGGATTGAAAGCCTGGTCTCTGGCGATCGCGTGCAATGGCGTATTGGCTTAGAGTCAATGGCAGGGATTTCGGGTGTGGTTGAAGCGGTCGAACCGCGCTCTTCCATGCTAACTCGCCCCGATTATTACGATGGTTTAAAGCCTGTTGCTGCCAATGTTGATCAAATGGTGATTGTCTCTGCCGTGTTGCCTGAGTGTTCACTCAATATCATCGATCGCTACTTGGTTGCCGCACACACGTTAAACATTGCCCCATTGTTAGTGCTCAATAAGGTCGATTTATTGGACGCCGAGCAACGCAACGAACTGGAGGCACAACTCAACCTGTACACCGAACTGGGCTATGACGTACTTTTGGTCAGTAAGGAGACTGGGGAAGGTATCCCAAAACTGGAACAACATCTGCTCGACAAAAACAATATTTTTGTCGGTCAATCTGGAGTGGGTAAATCGAGTTTAGCCAATGCGATTATGCCAGAGCTCAACATTGAAGAAGGCGAAGTCTCGGAAAACTCTGGACTAGGTCAACACACAACGACCGCCGCGCGTCTTTATCACATCCCTTCGGGCGGTAACTTGATTGACTCCCCCGGAGTTCGTGAGTTTGGCCTTTGGCATTTAGAACCAGAACAAATCACCGAAGCCTATCGCGAATTTGAACCTTTTTTGGGTGGCTGTAAATTTCGCGACTGCAAGCACAAAGACGATCCTGGCTGCTTATTACAAGACGCGGTTTCGCGGGGAGAGATCTCACCGATTCGCTTTGAAAACTATCATAAAATCGTTGACAGTATGTCGGAAAACAAAGCCAATCGACAATACTCTCGCGACAAGAGTTCTGATTTGTCTTAACGGCTCGATACGCCCCATATGGGCAGGTGTTTATTCGCTGACAAGTCCTCAAAAGTTGAGTAATATCTAGCTCTTGTCTAATAATAGACCAATCACAAGCACGGGTGATTGGCATTTCACATACTTTATCGGAAGACATCATGGACAAATTTAAAGTTGGGTTGCAATACTGGTTACCACAACACAGATTAACTCGCTTAATGGGCAAATTAGCCGAGGCGCGCGCGGGAAAATTAACCACTTGGGTGATCCGTTGGTTTATCAAACACTATCGCGTCAACATGGCCGAAGCCAAATTCAGTGACCCAGCCCATTTTGCCACCTTTAACGACTTTTTCACTCGCGAATTAAAAGAGGACGCTCGTCCTATTGAACAAGATAGCGAGGTGCTCGTGCATCCTGCTGACGCGTGTGTCAGTCAATTCGGCCCCATCGATTCTGGCCGCTTAATTCAAGCCAAAGGACATGATTTTTCAGCACAAGAGTTACTTGGCGGCGATGCTGAACTGGCGAAAGAATTCGACCAAGGCCAATTTGCGACCTTGTATTTATCGCCCAGTGATTATCACCGAGTTCACATGCCTTGTGATGGAACCCTGAGACAAATGATCTACGTCCCTGGCGATCTGTTTTCCGTCAACCCACTCACAGCGCAAAATGTGCCGAACTTGTTTGCACGCAATGAGCGCGTGGTGTGTATTTTTGATACGGATGTGGGCCCTATGGCTCAGGTTCTGGTTGGTGCGACCATTGTCGGCAGTATTGAGCAAGTTTGGGCCGGAACGGTCACACCACCACGTGGTAGTAGTGTGTATAAATGGAACTACCCAGCCCAAGGTGAACATGCCATAACACTGAAAAAAGGCGAAGAAATGGGGCGCTTTAAATTGGGCTCAACCGTGATTAACCTCTTTGCCAAAGACGCCATTCACTTTGACGAGAGCATGGCCAATGACGTAACCACTCGACTCGGTACCGCTTACGCCAAACGCGCATAGCCCTGTCTTCACTCGCAAACGTCCTGGTTTGCGAGTGTTCATTGGCGAGTACAATGACTCGCGAACTCAGCTCGTTATATTTTGAAAATACGGCACGCTCACGTGGCAGCCAAAGTAGGAATACTTATCAATGGGGTATGAATATCTCGCTCTTGGTGCGGCCTTTTTATGGGCGGTGTCCACGTTACTGTCGGTGCAGCCGGCCTCTCACCTTGGTTCATTTGCTTACAGTCGCTGGCGTATGGCCTGCAGTGCGCTCATGCTCTCACTACTCGCTTGGTGGACGGGAGGGTGGCAAAGTTTTGAGGCTTGGGCATTATTGCCCATGGCTTTATCTGGGATAACGGGCATTTTTATCGGCGACACGGCATTATTTGCTTGTTTTAACCGCATGGGGCCGCGACAAGCGGGGCTGTTATTCTCGTGCCACGCTGTTTTCTCAGCATTATTGGGCTATTGGATTTTTTCTGAGACCATGACGGCTTGGGAGTTATTTGCCGCACTCTTAGTGTTTTCTGGTGTCGTAACGGCGATTTTCTTTCGCAGTAAGAAACCCACTCATCAACTAGAAAACCTCAAAGGCTCAATGGTCGTTGGTGTCTCTCTAGGTCTACTTTCTGCACTGTGCCAAGCCCTAGGGGGGATATTTGCCAAACCTGTGGTGGATACCGGGGGGATTGATCCGATCGCGGCATCTGCCATTCGCATGATTACGGCCTTTGTCGCTCATGGTGCTTTGTGGCTGCTCGGCTTTAAAGTCACTCGGGCATTGCGCCCCATTAACGTGCGTATATTCGCCATGACAGTCCTCAATGCCTTACTGGCCATGGTGATTGGTATGACCTTAATCCTGTTCGCCCTGCAAAAAGGCGATGTCGGTATGGTGGCGTTATTATCCTCAATGACCCCGATCATGTTGTTGCCTTTGTTGTGGTTTTACACCAAACAGCAACCGAGTATTTACGCTTGGTGCGGCGCCATTATCGCAGTGATTGGCAGTGCTATATTGGTCAGTTAGCGCGCCTGCAACGCCGTGCCTGCGGCGTTGTGTCGCGTTTTAAGTGACTCTATTTCCTACCCGCACTGGCTATTCATGCCATATTCACATCACACTATTGAGTGATCTAAATCACATAATTACTGGTTTTTTTACTGTCCTCTGGTTACCCTAATCAACCTTGAGCAGCCGAGCTTTATTACCGCTTAGCTTTGCTCATTAGGTTCATCAACAAAATTCGAAGAATACGCAATACATTCTTTAACCGCTTTCCTTTCTACACACTTTTCGATTAGGTATACAATGAGTTTTGGTTATTTTTGCATCTTGATTTCAACCTTGTTTTTCAGCTCGATTGAAATTGTCTTAAAACTCGTCTCCGCTGACTTTAATCCCCTTGAGCTTAATTTTCTTCGCTTCGCCATTGGGTCTGCGATGCTTTTTCCTTTGGCCCTACGCAGCCTAAAACGTCTCAACATGCGTATTGAAGCCCGCCATTGGCCGCGGTTTCTCTTTACGGGCTTTTTGTGTGTTGTGGTTAGCATGACCTGTTTTCAACTGGCCATCAGTTACACTCAAGCCTCTATTGTCGCGATTTTATTCAGTTGTAATGCCGTGTTCGTCATTCCGCTTGCCCATGTATTACTGAAACAAACCATGAATTGGGTCAGTGTCGGTTCGTTGCTATTAAGTGTGGTTGGGATGATCTTTATTCTCAACCCTGAACACATGCCGAACACAACAGGAGTGATATTGGCATTGCTCTCTGCTTTGGCTTTCGCGCTCTATGGTATTACAGGCCAAGTCGGGCAAAAAAAGTACGGCTACAATGGCCTAGTGCTGACGTTTTTCAGTTTTTTCGCCGGTTCACTGGAAATGCTGCTATTAATGTCACTGACGCACCTCCCTATCGTATCAGAGGGTTTGACGAGCTTGGGACTGGCTCAATTTAGTCAACTGCCAATCATTGCTGGGATTAGCTGGCAAAGTTTACCTACGTTAATCTATTTGGGTATTTTTGCGACGGGCTTTGGCTACGCTTGTTACTTTATGGCGATGGAGCGCACCTCTGCCGCGACAACGTCAGTCATTTTTTATATCAAGCCCGCGTTAGCCCCCATTCTGGCTTTGCCCATTCTCGGCGAAGTTTTACACATCAATACCGTAATTGGCATCGGCTTTATCATTGCCGGCTCAGCATTAATGCTTTGTGCTAAACCCTTAATCCAGTGGCGAAACAATTTGCGCACACGCCGCCTACTCCACAACGAATCTCAGTGGGGATAAATAACGCTCGTTACATAAAAAAAGTCCCGTTCATCATGAACGGGACTTTTTTATCCGTCGGCACTAGGACAATGCCAAGCTCACTTCACCTCTGATTATTTAACCAGAGATTCACCTGTCATTTCTTCAGGTTGTGGTAGGTCTTTTAGAGCCAACATGGTTGGTGTCAAGTCGGACAAACGGCCGCCATCTCGCAACTCAATGGCTTTTTCACCAACGTAAACCAGAGGAACGGGCAAGTTGGTGTGCGCAGTGTGTGCCCCACCCGTTTTAGGGTCGACCATCATTTCAGCGTTGCCGTGATCGGCGGTAACCAGCATTTGACCGCCCACTTCGCGAATCGCAGCGACGACTTTACCAAGACACTCATCAACCACTTCAATGGCTTTGACCGCGGCTTCATAAACGCCAGTGTGGCCTACCATATCTGGGCTTGGGTAGTTACAGATGATACTGTCGAACTCACCCGATTTAATCGCGGCAACTAATTGATCGGTTAATTCGTAAGAACTCATTTCTGGTTTAAGATCGTACGTGGCCACTTTCGGTGACGGAACGATCTGACGGCTTTCACCAGTAAACTCTTGCTCTGCACCACCGTTAAAGAAGAAGGTAACGTGGGCGTATTTCTCTGTTTCAGAGATGCGCAATTGTGTGTGACCTTGCTTAGAGATCCACTCGCCGTAGGTGTTTTCAAGGGACGCTGGCGGGAACGCTGTCGTCAACGGAATGTCGGCAGCGTATTCGGTTAACATCACAAAGTTGATGCTTGGGAATACCGCGCGTTCAAAGCCATCAAACTCAGGGACAAAAGTACGAGTGATTTGACGTGCACGGTCAGCGCGATAGTTCATAAAGATAACGCTGTCGCCATCTTGGATAGCAGAAGACTCTTGGCCTTCGGCTTGGATTAGCGTCGATTTAACAAACTCATCGTTTTCTTCGCGTTGGTACGCCGCTTCCAACCCTTCCATCGCAGACGCAAAAGTAAACTCTGCTTTACCTTGTGTCATTAAGTCGTAAGCTTGTTGCACGCGATCCCAGTTGTTGTCACGGTCCATCGCATAAAAACGACCAATCAATGAAGCAATACGACCTTTTCCGCTTTTCTCAAACAACTCATCAAAGCGTTTAAGCGTGGCAGAGGCACTGCGCGGTGGTGTATCACGACCGTCTAGGAAGCAGTGAAGGAACACTTTTTGCGCGCCGCGAGCAATGGCCATTTCAACCGCCGCATAGATGTGATCTTCATGCGCATGTACGCCACCAGGTGACATCAAACCCATGATGTGAACAGCTTTGTCGGCTTTCACAGCAGAATCAATCGCTTCAACCAGTGCCGGCGTCTCAGTAAACTCACCGTCTTGGATAGATTTACTGATGCGAGTTAAGTCTTGATACACCACTCGACCAGCACCGATGTTGGTGTGGCCAACTTCAGAGTTACCCATTTGGCCATCAGGAAGACCAACATCAAGGCCTGACGCTGTAATTAGGGTGTTTGGGCATTCCGCCATCAGTGAATCCATCACTGGGGTATGAGCATTGGCAACCGCATTGCTCTCTAATTCTTCGCGATGGCCATAACCATCGAGAATTACTAAAGCGATTGGCTTCTTCGCAGACATAGTTGAGACCTCGTAAAATTTTCAAAGAGTCACCGGACTCTTAACTTTAAAACTCAGGTAACTTTACTACAATTTATCCCCAAAACTGTAGCGGATATCGAAGAAAAGTGCGTAAAAATCGTCGCTTTCCAAGAAAAATCACTACTGTCTTGATGTAAATCAGGTAAAGCCTTACCCACTATTATACGCCTTTTTGACTTGAAGCTCGATGGCCATGCCGATGGTGATGATTTTTTCTATCGAGTGAGCGAATGTGCGCTAACGCACGTTGTTAAGCTCGATTAAGCGCTAGAAGGTCGTTATACTCCTTGCTCATTGATTTTAATTTCAGTCTATAGAGCAGCGGACATGCAAGAGTATATTGATTTTTTCCAAAACAACATGATTCTTTCCTTGGTATGGTTAGGTCTATTGATCGCCGTTATTTCAATGACGATCAAAACAAGCAGTGCAGCTTACAAAACCATTAGTGCTCATCAAGTGACGCACCTTATCAACAAAGAAGAAGGGGTAGTAGTCGATATCCGCAGTAAAGAAGACTTTAAACGTGGTCATATCATTGACTCATATCACGTTTTACCAACGGATATCAAAGAAGCTCGCTACCCAAGCCTTGAAAAGAAAAAACAAAGCCCCATCATCTTAGTATGTAAATTGGGCAATACCGCACAACAAAGTGCCAACGAATTAGTCAAAGCGGGCTTTGAAAATGTTCACGTTCTAAAAGGCGGCATCAGCAGCTGGCAAGAAGCGAACCTGCCTCTGATTCGCGGGAAAAAATAACCCATCACATTCTCGTTCGCTGCTTTTGTCGTTAATTTGTCAACTTAAGCAGCGACAATTGCGATTTGGCTCAGTAAGATGCTGAGCATTATTATTGAAAAAGGATTCACTCATGGCTGATGCAGCACCACAAGAAGAACAAAACTTCGTCATTCAACGTATTTTTCTAAAAGACGTTTCTTTTGAAGCGCCTAACTCTCCAACCATGTTCCAAAAAGATTGGAACCCAGATGTGAAGTTAGACCTGGATACTCAAAGCCGTGAGCTGGGTGAAGGGGTGTACGAAGTCATTCTTCGTCTTACGGTGACAGTCAAAAACGCCGAAGAAACCGCCTTCTTATGTGAAGTTCAACAAGGTGGTATCTTTACCGCGAGCAACATGGAAGCCGGTCAGCTCGCACATTGCTTAGGCGCATTCTGCCCGAACATCTTGTTCCCATACGCACGTGAAACCATTTCTAGCCTAGTGGTTAAAGGGACTTTCCCACAATTGAACCTAGCGCCGGTTAATTTTGACGCTTTGTTTATGAACTACCTGCAGCAACAAGCTGGCGAAGGTGAGGCAAACGCCTAATCGCGAGGTTAGCAAGGAGATAACTCGGTCTCGTTACGATTCGGGTTTCCCTTTATTGACTAGATCAAATGCACATTGTCTACACAGCGATGTGCATTTTTGTTTTACTCTGAGCCCAAATTTGTTTTACTCACAATAAAAAACAAATCGCGGTTTCACTAATATCGTGCACACCATTGGGCCGATGGCGGCTCAAGACCAAGACGTGACATCCAAACATGGCAAATGGCTATAACCATTTTTCAAGCTGTGTCATAATTTTAATAAGCACCAACTTCATTCTAGGGTCATGATCATGAGCAATGCGACAGAAACCTCAGCGCTTATTTCTACTCACCATATGTCCGTGATTGGCGCGGGCTCATACGGTACTGCCTTAGCGATTTCACTGGCGCGCAATAAAGCCAATATCCTCCTTTGGGGCCACAACCCAGAAAAAATGGCCACTTTGGCACAACAGCGATGCAATCAAGAGTTTTTACCTGACATCACTTTCCCCGACTCACTCACCATTGAAAGTGATTTAAAAGCGGCGGTACAAGCCAGTCGCGATCTTTTAGTGGTGGTACCCAGCCATGTGTTCGCCGATGTTCTGCAGCAAATCAAGCCTTACCTGCGTCCAGACTCTCGCCTTTGTTGGGCAACAAAGGGGTTAGAACCAGAAAGCGGTCGTTTATTACAAGATGTTGCAAAAGAGGTACTTGGCGACCACTACCCTCTGGCGGTATTATCGGGACCAACGTTTGCCAAAGAGTTAGCTCAAGGCCTGCCAACCGCGATCTCTGTTGCTTCACCTGATGCTGATTTTCTCGCGGATTTGCAAGAGACGATTCACTGTCAAAAAGCGTTTCGAGTTTACGCCAATCACGACTTTATTGGCATGCAATTGGGTGGTGCCGTTAAAAACGTGATCGCCATTGGTGCGGGTATGTCTGATGGGATTGGTTTTGGCGCCAATGCTCGTACCGCGCTCATTACACGAGGCTTGGCAGAAATGTCACGTTTAGGCAGTGCACTCGGTGCACAACCTGAGTCCTTTATGGGGATGGCTGGGCTGGGCGATCTCGTGTTGACCTGCACCGACAACCAATCGCGCAATCGCCGGTTCGGTTTAGCGCTAGGCCAAGGCAAGGACGTTGTCAGTGCGCAACACGATATTGGCCAGGTTGTTGAAGGCTATCGCAACACCAAAGAAGTCTGGCTATTGGCACAACGAGAACAAGTTGAAATGCCCATTGTTGAGCAAATCTATCAAGTATTGTATCTAGGGAAAGACGCGCGCCAAGCTGCACAGGATTTATTGGCCCGCGATAAAAAAGCCGAAGTGTAGTTAAGCCCTAGGATTGTGGTTAATTGAGATGTGTAAGGTTCATTGATTGATGAAACATTGTGAAAAACAAAAAGTATGGCGCACTATCGTCAGCGAAGCCCGCGAACTTTCTGAGCAAGAGCCGATGCTCGGCAGTTTTTATCACGCGACGATCATTAAACACGACAGTTTGTGTGCTGCTTTGAGTTACATTCTCGCCAACAAACTCAATACCCCATCCATGCCAGCCATGGCAGTGCGCGAAGTCGTTGAAGAGGCGTTTGCCGCCGATCCAAGCATCACAGACTCCGCCGCTTGTGATATTTGCGCTACCGTGACACGCGACCCTGCCGTTAACTTGTATTCTATGCCTTTGTTGTATCTCAAAGGCTATCACGCTCTGCAAGGCTATCGCGTCGCCAATTGGCTTTGGAATCAAGGTCGTTATGCACTGGCCACGTATTTACAAAACCAAATTTCAGTGGCGTGCCAGGTCGATATCCACCCAGCGGCCAGAATCGGTAAAGGCATCATGCTTGATCACGCGACGGGGATTGTCATTGGTGAAACCGCCGTGGTCGAAAACGATGTTTCGATTTTGCAAGATGTCACCTTAGGGGGAACGGGTAAAGAATGCGGCGACCGCCACCCGAAAATCCGCGAAGGGGTCATGATTGGCGCGGGAGCCAAAATATTGGGCAATATCGAAGTTGGCGAAGGCGCCAAGATAGGATCGTGTTCAGTCGTGTTACAAGCGGTTCCACCCCACACGACCGTGGCGGGTGTCCCAGCTAAAATCGTTGGTCGCCCACAAAGTGAAAAGCCCTCTTTGGATATGGATCAAGCCTTTAACGGCAAAAACAAGCAGTTTATGTATGGAGATGGCATCTAGGGACCACCCCGCCATGACGTCACGATTAATGATGAAAATTCGCTTCACGACACCTAAGCCGATCGGGCTTTGTATGGCTCTTGCCTTGGGGTTACCCTTGGTGAGCGCCCCAGTCATCGCCGCTAACCAAAATGAACTCAGTGGCGTCAAGAATGAGATTACCCATCAGCAACGTCAAATTAGCTCACAAAGCAAGCAGCTTGACCAGTTGCAAGCCGAACTCAAAAAGCAAGAACTGGAAATTTCAGCCATTAATCGCACCATCGCTAAACAGGAAGGCACTCGAGATCAAGCGAACCAAAAGCTGACCGACATCGAACGCCAGATTGGGTTACTGACAGACAAAGAAAACGAACAAAAAGAGCAACTCGAGGCGTTAGTTAAATCTTACTACTTAATGGAAAAGGCCAAAGATGCCACCCATATTCTGCGCCCAAGTGAGTCCGAAGACCGAATTAGTCAATACTTTCAGTATCTTGCTGCTTCACGAGCACAAGCACTTGCCTCTTTAGAAGACACTCAAAAACAACTGACAGCGCAGCAACAAGCCGCTCAACGGGAAAGAGAGCGACTCGATAAAGCCATTGCTGAGCTAAAACAAAAACGTCAAGACCTGGCTAAGACCCGATCTTCACGACAAAATACCATTAAGGGCATTCAAGGCAAAATCAGCCAAGGTCAAAACTATCTCAACGAGCTGAAAAAAAATGAGCAGCGCCTCAAAACGGCCATTGCTGAAGCCAAGCGACGAAGTCAAGTTGCCATGGATGGACTCAGCCGTCAGAAAGGCCGACTGCCTTGGCCTATCAAAGGACGTTTGTTGCATCGTTATGGCACGCTGCAATCCGGAGAAATACGCTGGAAAGGCATCGTCATTGCCGCGCAATACCAGCAAAAAGTCAGTGCAGTATACTCTGGTACCGTCGTCTTTGCCGACTACTTACGCGGCTACGGTCTCGTAGTGCTCATCGACCATGGTAAAGGGGATATGACACTTTACGGCTACAATCAAACCTTAATGAAAAAAGCCGGTGATAAGGTGCAAGCCGGCGACACCATCGCGTTAGCCGGTGATACCGGGGGCCAATCTGAGCCTTCGGTCTATTTTGAAATACGCCGTAATAGCCAAGCCAACAACCCGCTTAATTGGTTAGATTAACCTTATATCAATCTGATTAAGTCTGTGGTCAGTGATAGCGCAGAATCAAGCTTGAGAACAAGGCAACCTATTTGCTTATCAATACAAAACAGTGAGGCGTTGTTCTACCAGTTATTTTCTTCACGAGGTTATCGCGTTTTTTAACCCGCTAGGGTGACCTGCTACTCAGTTAGATTGGTATAATTCGCTGTAGCCGATGATAACGCGAAAGCTTGAGAGTAAAGCACGCCCTGTCTTATCCGATACCAGCCTAAGCCGTGATTTTCTATCCGCGCCTTTCCTAACACAGTGAGTCAGTTATTTCGTGACGAGGGCGACCAGAACCTCAGTTTGAGTGGAACAAAAACCGCGCTTTGGATCATCAACCACCAAACCACAGACAATAAAAAACCCAGCCAAAGCTGGGTTTCTCTTAAAAGAATAAAAACTAATTACTTAATTTTTGCTTCTTTGTAAACAACGTGTTTGCGAACAACCGGATCAAATTTCTTGATCTCGAACTTGCTTGGCATGTTACGTTTGTTTTTGTCAGTAGTGTAAAAGTGACCAGTACCTGCAGAAGATACTAGACGAATTTTTTCACGAATGCCTTTAGCCATTTGCTTAATTCCTCTTAAACGTTTTCGCCACGTGCACGGATATCAGCAAGAACGGTTTCGATACCTTTCTTGTCGATGATACGCATGCCTTTGGCAGTCAGACGTAGTTTAACAAAACGTTTTTCGCTCTCTACCCAGAAACGATGAGTTTGTAGGTTCGGCAGAAAACGACGCTTAGTAGCATTTCGTGCGTGTGAACGGTTGTTACCCGTTACTGGACGCTTACCAGTTACTTGGCATACTCGGGACATGAATGTCTTCTCCAAATCGTTTCAGCTCTATATCAACCTTGGTGTCCGAACCTCAGGAGAGGTAAAAACGGCTATGGGAAAATCCATACAAGGCTATCAAAGGTCGCGCATTATACTAACTTGATATGCATTGCTCAAGACCCGAACAGATCCTTTTTGCAGATCTTTTGATCTTTTTTATCGCCGAGCTGATTAAGGTTGATAATTTTAGTGGGCGAATGATAGCAGAATCTCAGCATCTCACAACAAAAAAGTTCAATATCCGCCCATTTGAAGTGAATATTTTTTCTTCACTGGTGATAAATACCGCGATTTTCTCCATTTCATCACTTTGTTGCCTTTTTCATCACCTCAATCACGGTGAAAATACTTTCGGCCGTGAGATCCTTCTCGCCTGTCCACTCGAGATAACGTTTAAATCCACCCTCGCTCAGCAAAAGACACCAATTCGCCATCGCCAACCACAAAGTGGTCCAATATTCGAATATCCACTAACCCCAAGGCATCGACCAGTCGGTCGGTGATGCGCCGGTCAGCTTGACTGGGCTCGGCTACTCCCGACGGATGGTTATGCGCCAGAATCAGCGCCGCCGCATTATGGGCTAGTGCCTGCTTGACGACCTCACGAGGATACACACTGGCCGAATCTATCGTGCCTTCAAATAAAATTTCTTCGCCAATCACTCGGTGTTGATTGTCAAGAAACAACACAAAGAAGACCTCTCGCGTCCGATCTCGTAATTTGGCACTCAAATAACAGCGGGTGTGTTGAGGACTGGTCAAGGCCTCCCCCCGCTCAAGGCTTTCCGCAAAATAGCGTGATGACATTTCCAAAACCGCTTGCAGTTGCGCGTACTTAACCGCGCCTAACCCCCGGTGCTGGCAAAACTCATCCATCGGTGCGCTGAACAAATCGCGCAAACAACCAAAGTGCTCAATCAAGGACTCAGATAAAGCCATCACCGATGTACCTTGATAACCGGTGCGTAAAAAAATCGCTAGCAGCTCGCTGTCGGTCAGAACTTGAGCCCCGAAATGGAGGAGTTTTTCCCTCGGCATCATGTCGCAAGATATCGTCTCTGTTGCCCCCAGAGCGCGCTCGTTGGGCAAAGGGGCAACCCGGCCATTAAACGTGGTTTTCATCTTTCCTTCCCTTGTGTCATTTGGGTCTACAACACTCATTTCAGTCGATAATTGACCTCAAAACGAGCCGCTCTCTTGCGCTTTGGGAAGTGCGATGATCAGATTCATCTTTTGCGCACAGTAAGATACAAATAAACTGTGATCGATTCCGAATAGAAAGTTTTTTTGATTCACACAGGTCTTCTACTGTCTAACGCCCTTTTCCTCTCGCTTTGATATTGAAACGAGTCAAGTCCAACAACAAAGGAATCATGTTGCCATTCAACTGGAGGAAAGCCCCTGAGGCGAGCAGCCCTTGTGAGGATTTGGCATTGGGTCAGGGTGTGAATGAACGTGAAAATTAACATCGAGAGTTTGATCTTAGTAATTTCGAGCTCATTGGGCTGTGCTATGATTGGTTGATTGATATTTGGGAGCTGAGGCATGAAGACATTAGAAGGAAAAAACATCGTTTTGGGCATTACAGGGGGCATTGCCGCCTATAAATGTGCGGAGCTGACCCGCCGATTAACAGAAAGAGGCGCGGCGGTGAAAGTTGTAATGACAGCAGCGGCCAAAGAGTTCATTACCCCATTAACGATGCAAGCGGTGTCTGGCCACCCAGTCGCCGACAGTTTGCTCGACCCAGCGGCAGAAGCATCGATGGGTCATATCGAGTTTGCCAAGTGGGCGGATTTAATCTTGGTCGCTCCGGCCAGTGCCGATGCGATTGCGAGAATCACTGCCGGCATGGGTAACGATTTATTAACCACCTTAATTCTTGCCAGTGAGGCTCCCCTCGCCATTGCTCCTGCCATGAATCAGCAAATGTATCGTAACTTGGCCACTCAAGATAACCTGACCACCCTGCAACGCCGTGGCGTCCAGTTGTGGGGCCCCGCCAGTGGTGAGCAAGCGTGTGGTGATATCGGCCCTGGTCGCATGCTAGAGCCCATGGATTTAGTCGCACGTTGTGAGCATTTTTTTGCGCCTAAACCCTTTGCAGGCATCGAGGTGCTCATCTCTGCCGGTCCGACTCGTGAGGCGATTGATCCTGTGCGATACATTACTAACCACAGCTCAGGTAAAATGGGCTACGCGTTAGCCTCTGCCGCGCAACAATTGGGGGCGAAAGTAACACTGATCAGCGGCCCGGTTAATCTCGCTTGCCCAAATGGTGTTGAACGCATTTGGGTCGACAGTGCAGAAGACATGTACCAAGCGGTGATGGAACAAGCCGTAAGACATCAGGTGTTCATCAGTTGTGCCGCCGTGGCAGACTATCGGCCGATGATCGTCGCAGAGCAAAAAATGAAAAAGACCGCAGACAACGATCACTTAGTCATTGAAATGGTCAAAAACCCCGATATTGTTGCCAGTGTCGCCGCGTTAACCAAGCAGCGCCCGTTTACGGTCGGTTTTGCCGCGGAAACACAAGACGTGGCACGATATGCCCAAGATAAATTGGCAAGAAAAAACCTCGATATGATCTGTGCCAATGATGTTTCAGTACAAGGGCAAGGGTTTAACAGTGACAACAACGCAATGACCTTGTATTGGCCGCAAGGACAAAAAGCCCTGTCACTGGAGAGTAAGCACAACTTGAGCTTTGCTATTTTATCGCAAGTCCACGACTTGTATCGCCAAGCCAAGTCATAATATTACGCCCAGCATGACCACCTTATCTTCGGCAAGAGCCTGTTCACGTTCTGATATTGCTTAAGGATATTTAGACGATAACGTGTCGATGTTCTTGTTCTCAAGGGCATCGATTTGGCCAGACTGTGTTATTCTACCCTCTCTGTTTCTGACCTATTTTTCACTAACCCTTGTCAATTTGATGGCAAACCTAGAGTCTCAACGTCGAGAAGCTTATAATCGCCCTCGCTCTCGACAAATCGAAAAAGGATGATATGTATAATGGCGGGTACTAAGAAAAATAATCGTCGTGATGAGATTTTACAAGCTTTAGCCCATATGCTGGAATCGTCCGACGGCGCTTCTCGCATTACCACGGCAAAACTTGCCAAACAAGTTGGGGTATCTGAAGCGGCACTTTATCGACACTTTCCCAGCAAAGCCCGTATGTTTGAAGGCTTAATTGAGTTTATCGAAGAAACCTTGTTTCCACGTATCAACCTGATTTTGGATGAAGAAAAGGACACAATGCAACGTTTGCGCTTAACTCTTCAGCTCATTCTTACCTTTGCAGAACGTAACCCTGGCTTGACACGCATTTTATCGGGTCATGCTTTAATGTTTGAAAATGCTCGTCTGCGCGATCGGATCAATCAACTGTTTGAACGCTTAGAGATGCAAATTCGCCAAATATTGCGCGAGCGACAATTGAGAGAAGGCGTGGCCTTTAGCGTCAGTGAAAACGTGTTAGCGGCCCAATTGCTCGGTCAAGTCGAAGGCAGTTTGAATCGCTTTGTCCGATCGGACTTTAAATATCAGCCAACCGCAAACTTTGAGCAATATTGGACTTTACTGAGTGAACAACTGAAATAACCATGAACAACGACTTAAAATACTCTGCCCCTACCTTTACCTTTTCGATGCTGCACCCCAAAAATTGGGGCGTATGGTTAGGGTTTGGTTTTCTCGCCATTATCGTCAATATATTGCCGTATTCAGTCTTGGCAATGTTAGGCCGTTCAATGGGAAAATTCGCCATGCGTTACGCCCAAAATCGCGTTGCGGTTACCCGTCGTAACTTAGAGCTGGCCTTTCCTGATAAACCCGCACACGAAGTCGCGGCGATCGTTGAAGAAAATTTTAAAAACACGGGGATGGCGTTTATCGAAACCGGCATCGCTTGGTTTTGGCCCACTTGGCGTTTCAAACGTTTGATTGCAGTTAAAGATGTAACGTCGCTGCTCGAGCATGCCGAAAACAATAAAGGGGTGTTACTTTGCTGTGTCCATGCATTGAACTTAGAAATCACCGCTCGCGCTTTTGCCGTCTTTGATCTACCTGGCTACGGCGCCTTTCGCCCCCACAACAATCCCGCCTATAACTTTATCCAATATTGGGGGCGGACTCACAACGGTAATCTCTTGATTGACCGAAAAGACGTCAAACAGATGATCCGCGTATTGCGCCAAGGTGAGCGGTTATTTTACCTTCCCGATCACGATTACGGTCGCAACAAATCGGTTTTTGTGCCCTTTTTTGCGATTGATGATGCTTGTACCACCACAGGAACCAGTATTTTAGCCTACACCAGCCACTGTGCCATTGTTATTGCCTCTGGCTTTCGCAACTCGGAAAACCGCTACGAATTAATCGCCGATGAATCGATCGAGGCAAACTACCCGAAAAAAGATCCACAAGCGGCCGCGGCCTACATGAACAAGTATGTTGAAAAGCTGATATTAAGAGCGCCCGCCCAATGGATGTGGCTGCATAAACGCTTTAAGACCATGGCCGACCCAGCAATGAAAAAAGGCTGCCGCTACCAGTAATGGTGGGCTTCACCTAAACCCATACCAAAACGCCGCCCTACATTGAGGCGGCGTTTTTTATCGGGTGAGTTGACGCTAAAAAGGGTTAGGCCACACCGTATTGCGCACGGTAAGCTTTGACTGCGTCTAAATGGGCTTGGCTCGCGCCTTGTTCTTCAAGATACGTAACCAAATCGCCCAAGCTGATAATAGAAACCACTTGGCAAGCAAAATCACGCTCGACTTCTTGAATGGCTGACAGCTCTGCTTTGCCTTTTTCTTGACGATCTATCGCCACCAACACACCGGCCAAATCCGCGCCTTTAGCCTGAATCAAACCCATTGATTCGCGAATGGCGGTTCCCGCGGTAATGACATCATCGACCAGCATAATTCGGCCAGCTAAGTCACTGCCCACTAAGTTACCACCTTCACCGTGGTCTTTGGCTTCTTTGCGGTTAAAGCAATACGGCGTATCGATATCGTGATGATCCGCCAGGGCCACTGCCGTGGTCGTTGCAATGGGAATACCTTTATAAGCAGGGCCAAATAAAACATCAAAGTCGATGCCAGCATCCACCAACGCCGCAGCATAAAAACGGCCTAAACGCGCGAGGTCACGCCCGGTATTAAACAAACCAGCGTTAAAGAAATAAGGACTTTTACGGCCGGATTTCAAAGTAAACTCGCCAAACTTAAGCACTTCTTTCTCTAAGGCAAATTCGATAAATTCACGCTGGTACGCTTTCATGGTTTTCTCTCTTAATGATGGTTAAGCCATGGCCTCTGGGGCCGACTACAGACAAAAAAATAGCCCCCAATTGGGAGCCATAAAATCAATCTTGCTCTAACGCTGCTTTTTGCGCAGCAACAATGGTGCTGATCCCCTGCTTGGCACTGGCCAATAAGGCGAGCAACTGATCATGGGTGAAAGGTTCACCTTCTGCTGTGCCTTGAATTTCGATCATGGCACCGCTTTCGGTCATGACCACGTTCATATCGGTATCCGCGGCTGAGTCTTCGACGTATTCTAAATCACACAGTACATCATCACCTAACAAGCCGACCGATACCGCAGCAACATGGCTCTTCATTGGATTTTTTTTCAGCTTACCCGCTTTGATAAGGTGGGCAAAAGCATCAGCCATCGCGACACTCGCGCCACTGATCGACGCGGTCCGTGTGCCACCGTCCGCTTGAATAACGTCACAATCAACGGTGATCATACACTCACCCATGGCTTCTAGGTCGACCACGGCGCGTAAACTACGGCCAATTAAGCGTTGAATTTCCATCGTGCGCCCGCCTTGCTTACCATTGGCCGCTTCGCGACGTGTGCGTGAGTGTGTGGCACGAGGTAACATGCCGTATTCTGCCGTCACCCAACCTTTGCCTTGGCCTTTTAACCAACGTGGCACCGAGGTTTCGACCGATGCGTTACACAACACCTTAGTATTGCCAAATTCGACCAGTACTGAGCCTTCTGCATAAGCTGTGTATTGACGAGTAATTTTAATTGGACGCATTTGGTCCGCTTGGCGATCGTTTGGGCGCATAAACTGCATACCTTTTATTGGGTGACATAATGTGGCTGCAGAGTATACCCAAATCTTGGTCAGCAAACCAGTGATCCCCGGTCCAAGCGGTTAAGAGGTCGCACCAGAATACCCCATCTGTTACTATAAGCCGCAGTTTATTTACTCTCATTTTAACTAAGGACGATTCGATGATCTTCAGCATGACGGCGTATGCACGCAAAGAAGTGAAAGGCGATTGGGGCAGTGCCGTTTGGGAAATTCGCTCCGTCAACCAACGATACCTAGAAACCTATTTTCGCATGCCTGAACAGATGCGCAGCCTAGAGCCAGTGCTGCGCGAGCGTTTTCGCAAGCGCTTAGCCCGCGGTAAGGTAGAATGTCACTTGCGCTTTGAGGCGAACCCCGCCGCCAATACGGAGCTAACCATTAATGAGACCTTAGCTCAACAGGTGATTAACTCTGCCAATCAAATTATGAAGATGACCGGTGAAGTCAGCCGTATTAACCCTTTTCAGGTGATGCAGTGGCCAGGTGTGATGGAAACCCCAGAACAAGATATGGACACCATCAATAAGGCTTTGTTGGAAGGCTTTGAACTGGCCCTAAGCGAGTTTATTGAAGCGCGCGGCCGTGAAGGCAGTAACATGCGCGATTTGATCGAGCAGCGTCTTGAGGGTATCAGTGAAGAAGTCGTCAAAGTACGCGCCCGCATGCCGGAGATTTTGCAATGGCAGCGCGAGCGTTTGCTGACCAAGTTTGAAGAAGCCAAGATTGAACTTGATGCCAGTCGCGTTGAGCAAGAGCTGATCCTTCTCGCCCAAAAATCCGATGTCGCGGAAGAGCTTGACCGCCTAGAGTCTCATATTAAGGAAACCCGCAATATCCTTAAAAAGGGCGGCGCCTGCGGCAGACGCCTCGACTTTATGATGCAAGAGTTTAACCGCGAATCAAACACGCTGGCGTCGAAATCAATCAGTACCGATATCACCGCTTCAGGGGTTGAACTCAAGGTGTTAATCGAGCAAATGAGAGAGCAGATCCAGAATATCGAATAGTGCTTTAAGGTCATTTAACCTATCCCCAAAATTGCTAGGACATCAGTGCCAAAAGCCATCTCAAAAAGGGGAAGCCTTACTCAACGAGAAGGCTACAAACACTTTTATGCGCTTAAAATGTAAAGTCTCCCATTTTTATGCGCATAAAAGTGTGCAATGCCAGTCGAGTACTCGTCCATGCGTTTACTGAACGAGAACTGGCACCGGTTAAAGATCGACACAAAATAACTTTATCGGTAACAGCCTGTAGACCCATCGGCGGGCACACTCACTTTCAGCCAATCAAAACTGAGCGATCTTTTTTGCCAATGTCGCTTGACCTGTCTATAACTTCATAGTTTATCGTTATTCATAATCTGGTCTGGTTAAGCCAGTCGCCCTATTGTGAAAAGAGAACAACCAGGACATTTATCTGTGTACCGAATTTCTGAATTAGCAAAAAAAGTCGGGCTGTCGCGTTCCACCTTACTTTACTATGAGAAGCAGGGTTTATTACATGGCGCGCGACAAACTAACGGCTATCGACTTTATTCCGAGGACCACCTCCAGCAGTTGCGTTTATTACAACAACTGCAAGCCGGCGGATTAACACTGAAAGAATGCCAATCTTGCTTAGACAATCAAGTGCCGCGTGCGCTTCTTGAAAAACGCTTGCAGCGGTTAGAGGAAGATATCGCGAAAAAGCAGCAGGCACGAGAATTACTGGCAGCATTACTCGGTAAAGGGTCACTGCGACCTTGGCACCAACAAACCGACAGAGTGGCGCCTGATGCCCATCTGGCTTGGCTAAAACAGCAAGGCTTTAATGAACAGCAAGCCCTGCATTTAAAATGGTTATCCAAAGATATGAACGAACACGATCAATACATGGACGACTTTATGACGGTCTTCCAACACCTAGAGCGCTGGGGGCCTGGCAGTGATGCCGATTCGCTCAAAGCGCTGTCAATACTGCCCTCCGCTCCCACCAATATTCTAGATATCGGTTGCGGTAAAGGCTTCTCTACCCGCTTATTGGCACAACATACCCCCGCTCACATCACGGCAATCGATAATGAGCAAAGTGCTCTTGATGAACTGAATCAAAAGCTTGTCGAGCAAAAGCTGGAGGAGCGCGTTACCTTACAGTGTGCCAGTATGACCGCCTTGCCATTTGCCCCTGCAAGCTTTGATTGTATTTGGTCAGAAGCAGCTGCTTACATCATGGGGTTCGAGCAAGCATTAACTGAATGGCAAACACTGCTGACCCATGGTGGCTACATGGTGCTGAGTGACTTGGTATGGTTGACGCCACGCCCAAGCCAAAAAGCAGAAGCATTTTGGGAAGCGGGATACCCAGACATGCAAACGATTGAAAAGCGCTTAGAATTAATACGCCTTGCGGGTTTTGATGTCATGGCTCATTTCACCTTGAGTGAACAAGCATGGCACGATTACTACCAACCGCTCAAAGTAAGAGTTAAAGAAGTCAAAACGAGTCTCCCTAACGCCACGGCGATTGCGGATATGGAGCAAGAGATAGCGATCTATGAGGGTTATTTAGGCGAGTTTGGTTATCACATGTTTTTGCTGCAGAAAAAGAGCCCGTAAAGAGAACCCACCTTGGGCGCAGCAAAAACCGGCATCGGCGGTTTCTTTTAGCCTAAGGCGAACAAGGAATAAGAGAGCACTTTATAGCCCTAATAAAGGTAACGCCTGGTAAATAGGTATCAGCCTTTGTCAATTTAACGCTATCAATGGTCAACCTCATTCACTGCAGTCATCACAGATGCCATTGATTTCGAGCTGTTGAGTGGTCACGGTAAACCCTTGCTGACGAGCGTGAGACTTCAAGCCAATCACCATTTCTGGCGCCAAATCTTGTTCGGTGATTTTGTCGCATTTTGTACAGATTAAAAACTGTGGGATGCCGTGGTCGTGCTCGCAGCGAATATGGGAACACACAATGTACTTATTAGACACTTTCAGTTTGTGAACTAAATGCGCTTCGACAAGAAAGTCTAAAATGCGATACACCGACATGGGCTGTAAAGTGAGGTCTAAACGGGTTTTACAATACTCAATCAACTCATAAGCAGACAGCGCAATATTGGACTCAACCAACGCTCGCAAAACCGTTTTTCTTTTCGGCGTCAGCTGCTTACCTTGCTCTTGACAACTTTTTTCTGCCTGCTCAATTACGGAATTTATTACTGACATGCCACATTACCTCATTGCCTGAATAAAACAATGTTATAACATATCAATTCCAGATACCAATGTTCATTATCGCAATATGAGTATGACTTCATCGGTATCTTCGCCCTCATTCACCACAAATCGAACAGAGTCAGTCTCCATACCTTTATACCGCATACTCCCAGTACCGAGGCGTCAAGCTTACAACAATCACCATGATCAATAGCGCACCAACAAACGGCTTTCCAAGCTTTTACGGGGAGGATGATCGTCTCCGGCTTCTTGCCGTTCTAATGCGCTGTGAGCCACATAGGGTAAACCTTGATTGTCGTATACATTAAAGATCACCGCTTCTTCCGGGCGCATTTTTGATAAATAAAACCAATGGTGATCGGGATTGGCAGCCACGCCCAAAATTTCCCCCTGACGATCGGGGTAAATAAGATCAATCGTCATCCAGTCTTCTTGGTGCATTGAATACGGGCAAATAAACCCAAGCGGCGAACTCATGATGGAATTGTCCACCGGTCGCCACACGTTAATAAAACCAAAATGGCCTTGCTCGTACTGCTTTGCCTTTTCCCGGCCAACTAAGTCTTCTAGGCGCTGAGCAATGGCTTGTTCACTGTAATCATTGTGAACATTGCGAGCGGGTCGACGCGAAGCATCGGGATCGTCAACGCGAAGCGTATGGTCAAAGACCAGCACGTCTTTCGCGCCAGTAAACCGCTGAGCCAACTCGGTCAACTCTTGTTCATAAAGCGCCTGCCAACCCGGTTGGGTAAAGTCTTTTATCACACTCGGGGCGTTGACAAAGGTCACACCATGGCGCAAAAAGTCGGTGACTTGCTCTGTCTCGCGTAAATCTTCCACGTCAACCTCTACAGAGGCCAACTCAGGTGTGATCAACTGCCCCTCAACGCCTTCGACATCAAAGTAAAATGCTTGGCGAAAAGGTTTAACAACATGATAATTGACATTGGCTTTTACGTTCATAAGTGACCTCGCAGTGGGTGAGCTCAAATTTATGCTCGAGACTATAGCGAAGTATTACAAGGACAAAAACCAGCATGGAATAAAATGACTATTCACTTTTTGTTGAAAATAACGTGAGTATTGATCAAAAACTCGCACTTTCATGGCCAAGGACTATATTTAGCAAGGGGATAAAAAGTCGAAATCTCAGTGTTTGAGCCGAATAGTTAATAAATATCTAATAGACGCAACGACCGATAACACACCAAATATCGTGAGGACTATGCCATGTTAAACAATCCCATCAGCTGGTTTGAAATCTATGTAGACGACCTTTGCCGTGCGCAGCGGTTTTACCAAGCGGTTTTTGATCTGCAACTTTCTCCCCTCAATGATCCCAATGACTCTGGCATCCAAATGCTGGCGTTTCCCTCACAAGTCAATCAATACGGTGCCACTGGGGCTTTGGTTAAAATGGAGGGTATCAGCGCTGGGGGCAATAGCACCATCATTTACTTTTCATGCCAAGATTGTGCCGTGGAACAAGCGCGTGTATGTGCACTCGGCGGCCAAATACAGCAAACCAAAATGGCGATTGGAGAATACGGATTTATCGCACTTGTCATCGACAGTGAAGGCAATATGATCGGCTTACACTCAATGAACTAAACGCTCATATCTTCACTGAGTGTAAGGCTGCCGATGGTGTTAATCAGACCGGTTTATCGATGCTATCAATGGTAAATTGACCAACGAGCTCGGTTTGGTGTTGTGCCAGCTCATTCAGGGATTGGCTGTGCGCGGCCAACGATTCCGAGTTCTCGGCAATGACACTGCCGCGATCCGAAATGCCAACGATATTTTCCGTGACTTCTTTCGCCACCAAACTTTGCTGCTCACAAGCAGCGGCAATCGAACGACTCATGTCATTAATACTGGCCAAATTGCCAACCATAGATTGCAACGATTGTGTCGCCTCTTGAGTTTGTTGCACCGATAAATCGGCAAAGGATTGGTTTTCTCTCACTATGGTCACCGCTTGCTTTGCCTGTGCCTGTAGGCCTTGAATCATCTGGTTGATTTCATCGGCCGATTGACGAGAGCGCGTCGCCAGAGAACGAACTTCATCGGCAACGACAGCAAACCCGCGCCCATGCTCGCCGGCTCGCGCCGCTTCAATGGCGGCGTTTAACGCCAGCAGATTAGTTTGTTCAGAGATACTTTGAATAACTGACAACACTTCACCGATTTGTTCACTTTCCTGTGAAAGGTTTTCAATAATGGTACTCGCCTCATCCAAAGAAGATTTAAGCTGGTGCATAAAGTCCAAATTGTCATTCATGGTACTCATATTGGTCTCTGCCAACGACGCCACTTCATCGACGCGCTGACTGCTCGTCGCGGCGTGGCTTGCCACTTCATTGACCGCCGACTCCATCTCGGTCACTGCCGTCGCCATTGAATCGGTTTGTTGGCGCTGCTCTTGTACTTCATCTCGCGCTTTTTGACTCATGGCATAGCTTTCTTGAGCCACTTGCCCGACTTCCCGTGCCGACCCTTGGATCTGTGCCAATACCGAACATAACTGCTCACTCAAGGCATTAATATTATCTGTCACTATCCCCATTTCTGAGCAGTACTGGCCTGATATTTTATGCGTCATATCACCTTGGCTCAGAGCCGATAATGCCTGAGTAATTCGCGCTAATGGCTTGCGTATTGCACTGACAACCGTCACGGCAACCACCACCCCGACCACCATAGACAGCACCGCCAAAATAGCATTGAGCTTGATAGAAAAGTCCGATTGCTGATTAGCCACCTGCAGCGCCTGCGCGGAAAGTTGACGTACGGCACTGGCCAACGCGTTGCCTTCCTTGATCACTTGGTTAATTTGCGTCGTCATTGACGCCAATAAATCAGCGCTCTTATTTTGCCGGTCTAGATATTTAAGGTGTTGATGAATCAACCCTTGTGGTTCAGAAACCGTACGGGTCAACAAATTGAGATACACGGAGAGACTTTCTTCACTGCTTGGCATGATCTCGAGAACATGTCGACTCTTTTCGCTAAATAACAGCAAGTGCTTGTCGACCGCTTGCACTAATGCCTGCATGTTATCGGGCTTTTCAACCGCTAAAACTCTTTGCAAGTACCCTTTCACACCAATGCCTTGTGCCAAGATCACGTCTAAATCCCACAAGGCATTTTGGTTTTCATCAAACTCGGCATCCGCTTTAAGATCCGCGATATCTTGCTCAAAGAAAATCCATTCACCATCAAACTGACTGAGCTCTTGTGCAGAGGCCAAACGAGCTTCTACTCGCTGGTTTTGAATCGCAAGGTGTTGTTGTGCATGTAAAAAGAACGACTCCGTTTGCTTTTGCAATGTGTGCAGAGGTTGCTCTAACTGTGGATAACGGGCAAAGCCTTGTTCCAGATCCTGAAATAAGCTCGTTATCTCTTGTTGCTGAGCAGAAAACTGCTGCTCGAGTTGAGTTCGAAGTGTGGCTTGGGTGCTATTGGCGTGCACTAACACCAGTCGATTGGCATTTTGAATATGGAGCAGCAGAGTATTTGACTGATCGAGCAACTCTGTTAACGTCGATGCCGTTAAGGTCAACTGATCAGACATTTTCTGTTGTGAGAAATACGCCGAACCACTGACGGCCAACACACACACAATTAACAACGCAAACCCGCCGACGACGCGTTGAATTAAAGATAAATACATAATGATCACACCTTCCAATGGTCTGGATATCACAACATTTTGGCAATGAAAGAGGGTAATGCCCCACTACGGGTTGCGATGAGTCGTTGTGCTTGTCCAATCCCAACGACTCACTGCCCTTAAAACAATCATAACCCAAAATGTATGAATGTCTTCTAAAATTCACCAAAATGTGCGTAAAAGCAGAGAAACCATAAGAAACCGGTCACGCATACCCTATCGATAATGCCGACAAAACACTTGCTCGAAAACAAAAAAAGGCGCTGTCACCAGCGCCTTGTTGTCACTTTTAATCGATGGAACCGAATTAAGGTAACCTTGAGTCCGGGATTGCTCGGCTATACCAAGGCGATCTGGGATCGGTCACATCATAAAGTTCATACTTGCGGTTGAGCATCTGTCCGCCATCACGGGTCAGCGGCTGCCAAGAGAACTTCAAGCGACTCGTGCTGGGTTTCACCATCAAGATGTCCATAGGAATGGACAGGTAAAAACCTTTGGTAAAACTGCCTTCACCGTATTCTTCAGCAGACAAATTGGTTTTAGTCGCATAAACCCCTGCGATCACCCCACTGTCAAACTGCTTAGAAAAATCGACCGTGACCCCTTTGTCGCCAGCTAAATATTGGCCCGCTTTCAGTTGTAGCAGCGAGTTGTCAAACAAACCTGAAAATTCTGGCTGCCAATACAAGGTCGCTTGACCAGTAAAGCCCCCTGTTTGAACTTGGTAGTTTTGGTTGGTCTCTGCGTCGTAATGCCACTCTTGCTCATACAAACCAAAGAAGGAATTCGGATTGCGCTGCTTAACATAGTTGGCATCCACCCCAAAAGCCCAATTAGACTGCAGTGGGCGATACAAAATTTCGCTACCTGCCCCTGCAAACATAGACTCTAAATAACCGCCGTAGGCCTGAAAGTAGACATTATCACTCAAGCGGTCGAGGTAGGTCAGCTGCAAGTTACTCAAAGAGACTCGAGGGTCGAGGTACTGCCTAGCTAGCGTTCGTACTCGCTTAACCGATGTGCCATCCGGTGGCACGGTATAAGTAAACTTATCATAGTTGTTTTCAATATTGCCATACAATGAACCCGAAGCGATAAAGTGATCATTGAGCCAATAACTGGCACTGGCGTTCATGCCAATCGCATACAGATAAAACCCTTCTGCACTCCCGAAGGTTTGTTTCAACGATGGCGACAACCCATAGTCGAGATCATCAATACTTTGCGCTTTGAGCTCACCGTCAACCTCTTTGGCTTCGGTCGGAAAACGAGCATCGTCAAACCGCGCATTAGGGTAATCGACTTGCGCTACCCGTTTAAACGTATGAGCGTCGATGTCTGTCTGAGCAACGCTTTGCTTATCAGAAACTTCCACCACTCGATAAGTCTTGGCGCTTAGGCCAGTGTTGGCGATGAGAGTCGCAACGCGCTCTTCGCCTTCACGGCGATCGCGATACTTTTTCGCCTCGCCAACCACGGTCACCACATCCTCTTTTTGGTAAACCGAGGTCTGCTTATACCCGGCGATGTCGTTGATATCTTGGGTGAGTTGTACCCATTGCTCATCAGTCAGTTGATCTACTGGCGCGGTTTCTTGATAAGACGGTGCTTTGTCATCAATCCACACAGAGCGCAAATTCGCCAAGTTCGTGCCCATAGATAAGCCGGCCGTCAGTGTATTGCCTCGCTCGTAACTCAGGCGGATTTTTGCCCAGTCGGTCAACGCATACACCGCGCCGACATTCCAATGACTGTCGACCGGCATCGAGATATCCCCCTCGGTAACCGGAAAGTCACTTTGGTAATCATTGCCATCGTATTCCAGCTTTAACACCAAAGGTTGCCAAGGCGTTTGGTACTCAAGACCACCAAAAACGGCAGTACAACCGGTAAACATGCGGCCAAGCTCAATGCTACCACCTTCACTTTCAAAGGCACTATCTCGCTCACAGTCACTCGAGCCTGATGTTTTGCCGAATAAATTACCACTGTTGCCTATGTAGCCCCAGCCAATCCCCAAGGTAAAATCTAACGGGCCTAGACGCTTGTTGGCGGCAATAAATTCACTGTCAAATAATCCGGTGCCGCCGATATCTCGAAACCCCAGTGATACTTGTGGAAGCCAAAAACTCTCTTCTAGCAAGCGAGCCTTGATATCAATCGATTTATCCGTGTAATCGGTATCACCACTGAATGAGGCATCGTCGCTGTAAAGCAAATCGTGAACTTGGGTATAACGAATGGTCGACTCAAGCCAAGGAAACACCTGTAATGACACAGCATAGTTGATGTAGTCATCATTGTTGGTCACGTTAAAAGTAAACTCACCTTGCTCCATCATGCGTGCGCTTGGCATCTGCATTAAGCCAACGCCACCAAAATCAGACTGCGAGTGAGTCAAGACAGGACCGCTAAACGAATCCGCCATGACCTTAGGGGTCAAACTGGCGAGCACACTTAGTGAAAGAAGAGAGAGTCTCCAAGAAGAAGCAGTGTGTTTTTTCATGGCATTCGATTTCTTAATAATTCAACAACGACAGCATTCAGATCGCTGTGCGATCCCCCCACGGACGACGCCATCGGTAGATAAATGACGGCACCAGGCGCGATATCGCGGTGTTGATGGTTCCAGTAGGCAATGGGGTGTTTTTCCACGCTGCCATCTGCTTGAATCACCCAAGCAACATCATTGGCCACAGCCACTGGGCGGGCGTGTTGCAAATAGTAATCAGCGCCATGACGGGCGGACCAGACATAACGGCCAGAACGTTCAACACCGCCCAAAACCCAAACATGGGAAGGGTTAGACATCAGCACCGCGTGCCACTGACCACTTAAGCGAGGATTGTCTTTTGGGCTCACTCTGGCGTTATCTGGGTCAAGAGAGATAAATAATCGCTTAGCGTACTGCCAAAAGCTCAATTGCTTTTTGAGTGACTGCCATTGAGCGCGTTGCGAGTCATTGTCGGCGCGTTCGATCTGCTGATCAATTTGAGTCAATACCTGCGTCTTCAATTTGTAGGGCGCAGAAACATCGAACAATGCCGATGTAAGCCAATCAAACTTAGCCGTTGACCAGTTTTGCTGAGTTAACAGCGTATTCATCGCTGGCTCAAGGCGAAAGGGCTGGGTGAATTGTTGTGAAAACTGCTGGCCTTGATAGTCAACCGTTAAAGAGTTCGTCAGTGTCTTAGACCAGGTGGCTGGCGCGATAAACAGAGAACTTGCCAAGCTCCAAAGGGCAAAGTGTACAGATAGCTTCACGATGACGCTCCCGCAGAATACGCTTTTCCAATCGCCGTTTTAAATATTTTCGAGCCAGGGAAAAGATGTTGCTCAGCCATTTCAACTAAGCCAGTTTGAGGGTTTAACCAAAAGGTATTTTGATAGCTCAATGACAGTGCTTTCACCGTCACCACCTCGGTTACCGGGATCAATAACTTCGTTTGCGTAGGCATGGTCACATTTTCGGCTTGACCTAAAATAAACTGCGACTCAGCTTGGTAACCAATGTGATAGCCAGGCTGCCAATCTAGGGTATATTGCCACCTTTTTGGCGTCGATGGCTTGAGTAGATTTAGCGCTAGAGGGTCGGGAGACGTCGCGGTTAAGCGCAACAAATCGCCATACTGAAAATTCACGGTTTTGACGATTCGACCCGCTTCCGTTACCAAGATCTCATTATCCGCTGATAACCATTTAAATTGCTGATGATAAAGCCCAGGCTCTACCCAACCTAGAACCAATAAAGCTTGGGGGTCGCTATCTTGTTGAGCAAATAAAGAAGCGTAAGGGGTGTTTTCTACTAGTTGCTGTGAAACCTGGTTTGACTCTGGGCCAATAAAGGCAGCCTGAAGGGTGGCATTGAGGTCTTTAACTTTCTGAGTGCATGCACCAAGGAGCACAACACTGGTTAAGGCGACTAGGTATCGTGCCTTTAACATAGCGATTACCATAAAAATAAAAAGTACCGAGGGAATAAAAAAGCAACCGCATAACGCGGTTGCTTGGTTTAGGCACTGATTATTGAGCAGATACCGATGTAGACGTTGATGTGGTGTTGTCGTTGTCGCTTGCCACAACCGCTGCGGTCGTAACAACAGCTGCGCCAACACCCACTGCAGCGGCAGTAGAGATACCACCAACAGCAGCTGCAGAACCTGCAGCACCAGCTGTACCTGCCGTGCCGACAGTACCTGCGGTACCAGCAGAACCGGTTGCTGAACCAGCACTAGCGCCCTCAGTTGTTGCAAATGATGGTGCAACCACACCTAAAGACATAATTAAAGCCAACGCAATATTTTTCATAACTTTCCCTTTGATTAACTCGATTTTACTTAGGGCAAGGACCACATAGCCACATTGCCTTTACTCAATGTTTCTGCTGCTCTCAGTGGCCAACATAAACCATGATGCCCTACTCAATGAATACAACGAAACACCTTCCTACTTTGTCACGTAAACGAAAAAAATTCTATTGTTTAAATTTTAACGCGATACATGCCACAGTTTTACTCTAAAAATATTCTTTTCATGAATAAAAAGCAACCAAACCCATTCAGCTCAGGACCACATTGCTATCATTAACGATAAAATCCTACCACCACAACTCACCCAAATCATTGAACGATAAGTGAGCTTGATACGAAATGATCATACTCTGCGCGATCATTAATACCAAAACTGGGACGCAACACTGCGCATATTAATTGAAAATAGGTTAAAAAGTAACTTATTTTCAAACAACTAGTGTCATAATTATGCTTGATAAAATGGCGTTTTTTGTTCGAGTTATTCGCTCTGGCTCAATTTCGGCGGCGGCTCGTCAGTGTCAAATCTCAATCTCGGCCGGCAGTCGCTGGTTGCAAGAGCTCGAGCAACACTTTGGCACCCGCTTGTGCCATCGCACCAATCGCTTACTCGAACCGACCGCGGCAGGATTAACCCTCTATCAAGAATTTGCGCCTCTGACGGATAAAGCCCAGCAAATCACGCGAACGCTCGAAGATTTTCAAGACAGCAGTAAAGGCCATATCCACATTGCCTGTACCCCTGTCTATGCCAATCATTACCTCATGGATAAAATCCGTCGCTATCGTCAGGACAAACCCGGTGTCACATTTAATATCACCGTGACGCCCTGGGCTTTAGATCTTGCCACGCAATCTGATCTGATGATTTCAGCCAATGCCCATTTTCAGGGGTACAGAGAAAAAGACTTATTACTGGTTAAAAGAGAAATCATGACCAGCCCATTTGTGGTGGTCGCCTCACCGAACTACCTCAAGCAACACACTTACCCCAAAACACCCGAAGATCTCTGTCATCATGCCTGTTTGTACGCCTCTACCTTGACAGGCAGTAACGACTGGATCTTTGGTCAACAACAAGAAACGTCATTGATCAAAGTCCCTAAAACCATCGAGATTAACGACAGTGACTTACTGCTGCAAGGCGCGCTGAATGACTTAGGTATCGCTTACCTGCCTCATTTTGTGGTTGAACCAGCGCTAAAAAATAACCAGTTAGAGCAGATACTCACGGATTACCACACCAGCACCTGGAG
The DNA here is from genome assembly GCF_040957575.1 of Vibrio sp. HB236076. Classification (NCBI taxonomy): domain Bacteria; kingdom Pseudomonadati; phylum Pseudomonadota; class Gammaproteobacteria; order Vibrionales; family Vibrionaceae; genus Vibrio; species Vibrio sp. HB236076. The sequence continues at coordinate 181,003 of NZ_CP162601.1, read as the reverse complement.
CCTAAACCTCTATTACCACTCCGCCAAAAACGCTTCAGCCATTAGCCAGGACTTCAAACAATTTCTCTTAACTTCAGGCTAAGCGCCATCACCGCCCTTTTTTAGGCACAAGGCACAACATCGCTTTGCATTTTCGCAAAGCGACTTTGAAATCTCAGCTATATAACCGCCGCACATACCTTCCTACACTGACACTATCTCGACATAACAAGGAAGAAGACTTATGGAGCGTGTTTTTATCGTTGCGGCTAAACGAACACCAATTGGCAAATTTAACGGAGCCTTAGCCTCTCTTAGCGCGGCTGACCTCGGTACTCAAGCTATCCAAGCCGTCTTAAAGCAAACCGAGCTAGAGGCTCAAAACATTGACGAAGTTATCGCCGGCCATGTGCTGTCAGCCGGTACCGGAATGGGCGCCACTCGACAAGCGGCGCTCAAGGCCGGCTTAGCGCAATCCACTCCAGCCTATGGCGTTAACATGATCTGTGGCAGTGGCATGAAAGCCATCATGGAAGCGGCCAGTCATATTCGATCAAACGATGCCCATTTAATCATTGCCGCAGGCATGGAAAGTATGTCAAACGCGCCCTTCATAAGCTCAGCGCAAATACGACGCGGCACCAAGTTAGGACATCAAGCCCTAGAAGACTCCATTTTAAAAGATGGCCTCACTGATGCTTTTCATCATTATCCGATGGGGATAACCGCCGAGAACATTGCCAACGCTTTGCAGATCACTCGCCAACAACAAGACGAATTCGCCCTGCACAGTCAGCGCAAAGCTCAATTGGCGATCGAGAATGGCCGATTTGAGGCCGAGATTTGTCCCGTAGAGATAAAAATTAGGGGAGAATTACAACGAGTTACGCGTGATGAATACCCCAAGTTTGACTGCCAACTCGCCACGCTAGAGAAACTCAAACCGGCATTTGACCCACAAGGTAGCGTTACCGCAGGCAATGCCTCTGGTATCAATGATGGCGCTTCTGCATTGATTTTAGCCAGTGAAAAAGCCGTCAAAGCGCATCATCTAACGCCTTTGGCTGAGATCCTAAGCTATGGACAGGCGGGAGTCGCCCCCGAGGTCATGGGGTTAGGGCCTGTTCCTGCCATTGCGAATGCGCTGCAAAAAGCCGGTATCACCCTCAAAGACATTCAGGCCATCGAACTCAATGAAGCCTTTGCCGCGCAGGCGATAGGCGTTATGAAACAACTCAGTGAAGAGCATCAGATCGAGCTCAATGAGCTATTCACTCGCACTAATATCAACGGAGGGGCGATTGCTTTAGGTCATCCCATTGGTGCGTCGGGTAATCGAATCGTCACCAGCTTAGTTTACCAACTGCTCTCACACCAACTCGACTACGGTCTCGCTTCCGTGTGTATTGGCGGCGGCATGGGCACCGCAATCGTGATTAAACGCTGCCAAGGAGAAATACGATGAAAAAATTACTCAGTCACCCAGCCGATCTTCGCGAACATTTTTTTGATGGTATGACGGTGATGATCGGTGGTTTTATGGCCACCGGAGCCCCCGAATACCTCATCACACAGTTAATAGAGAGCCAAGTAAAAGAACTGACCCTAATCTCAACCGATACCGGCTCTCCGGGCAAAGGGGCCAGTCGTTTAATCGCCACCGGGCAAGTGAAACAGCTGATTGCATCACACATTGGCACCAACCCACAAACCGGTGAACAAATGAACCAAGGGCACTTAAAGGTTGAACTGGTCCCGCAGGGTACCCTTGCTGAGCGTATACGCAGTGCTGGCGCAGGCCTTGGCGGCGTCCTCACCCCCACAGGTATTGGCACCCAAGTCGCAACAGGCAAGCCCATCGTCGAAGTCAATGGTAAGCCTTACTTATTGGAAACGCCTCTTCACGCTGATCTTGCTTTAATTCGAGGTTCAAAAGTCGATCAGCGAGGCAATGTTTTTTACGCGAAAACCACGCAAAATTTTAATCCCCTGATGGCCACCGCCGCCAAGAAGGTGATCGTTGAAGCCGCTCAAATGGTCGCCACGGGTGACATTGCGCCAGAAGCCGTCCATACCCCGAGTATTTATGTTGACTACATCTGTGAGGAGGCCTTATGTCAGATGCATTGATTGTTGAAACCACGCAGCCTAACACCACACAAGGCTCGGTCACTCTCAGTAAAGAACAAATTCGACAGCGCATCGCCTGGCGCGTGGCGCAAGAGATGCAAGATGGAGACGTTGTCAATCTCGGCATTGGCCTACCCACTATGGTGGCGAATCAAATCACTTGTGATATTGAATTGTTGTTCCAAGCGGAAAATGGGTTACTGGGCGTCGGTCATTTTGCCCAAGACGACGAAAAGGATCCGGATTTGGTCAATGCTGGTGGTCAACCCATTACCGCGGTTGACGGATGTTGCTATTTTAGCAGTGCTGATTCCTTTGCCATCATTCGTGGTGGGCACGTTGATATCACAGTACTCGGCGCGCTAGAGGTCGACCAACATGGCAACTTAGCCAACTGGATCATTCCCGGGAAAATGGTCCCCGGCATGGGCGGCGCCATGGATCTCGTCGTCGGAGCGAAAAAAGTGATTATTGCCATGGAGCACACCGTCAAAGGAAAAGCCAAACTCTTATCCGAGTGTACTTTACCTTTAACGGCCGCCAAACAAGTCGACATGATCGTCACCGAAATGGGGGTATTTGAGATCACCGAGCAGGGGATGATGATCACCGAGCTCGCGCCCGAGTTTTCACTCGAACAAGTCCAAGCGGCAACGGAGGCCCCATTACTGATCGCCACCCCCCTTATCGCGATGCCACTGGCCAATTAATATCGGTCTTAGGCGCGCCTCCACGGACGGTAGCGCGCCTTTTTATTGATGCAACCAAAGGGTTACAACACCAATCTCAGGTACAAATAACTTGGTACTACCAAAAGACAAAAGTGGTGCTAACTTCCCTTCCCTATCCTTGGCATACTTGCTACTTCAGTCACAATAGAGTGATAACACGTAGAGAAAGTCGATAGAAGAACCTCTGAGTTAGGTTGATAAACGCTTTCAATCGTTACAAGGAAGTACGAGGTTGAGTGTGATGTTAGATTCCGTTTGGTTGTTAGTCCCTGTGGTTATGCTAGCCGGGTTAGTCCGTGGTTACGCAGGCTTTGGGTTTGCGGCGATTGCCGTGGTGGGCGTAAACTTTGTCTTAGCCCCACAACAAAGCATCCCTATCGTATTGATGCTCGATGTCATCTGCAGTGTCGGCTTACTCAAACAAGCGTTGCGCGAAGCGGATTTCGCCACCTTCAAATTACTCATTCTCGGCGCTATTCTCGGTATTCCCATGGGTATGGGACTGCTGTTTCTCATCCCAGAACAACCGCTTAAGCTTTTAATTTGTATCGTTATTTTACTTATTTCAATCCTTTTGATGTTTGATTTGCGACTGCGCAATGCCGATCGCGTCGGCATCAAAATGGGCTTTGGTATTGCCAGTGGGATTGGCACCGCTGGCGCTTCAGTCGGTGGGCCGATGATCGTCAGCTATATGCTGTCGAGCCCACTAACGGCGACCGCACAACGCGCCACCATGATTTTATTTTTTATTGTCAGTGAAACCTTGGCCGTTGGCGCGCTGTTCACCGGAGGACTGGTTGATACCCAGATCGTCACACTACTGGCTGCATTGCTGATCCCGACTCTGATTGCGGTCAGAATTGGCCAATGGTTGTTTAATCGCAAACCGCCAAAATCACTCAAGCACTTTGCTCTACCCATTTTAATGATGGTGTCGATTTTAGGCATCAGCGCCTCTGTGAGCGCATTGATTTAACTCAACATCACTAAGTGCATTCATCGCTAAGGACTAGCAGCACTTACCACAAGGATAGATAGGAGAACACGATTATGGACAATACCCTTCACCCGGCTTTAATTGGCTCACTCAACTCCACGGCAGAGACGGTGATTAACTTTAGCCCAGGCCCTACCTCATTGCCAAAGGCCGTTGAACAACGCATTGCCGAACGATTTCAGCAACCCGGTTTTACCTCTCTGGCGATGTCTCACCGCGCTCCGGAATTCCAAGCCATTTTAGATCACGCCACAGCAACAGCACGTGAAGTGATGGCCATTCCCGATAACTATCAAATTTTATTCACCCATGCCGGTGGACACGGTCAATTTGCTGCCGTGCCATTAAATTTGTGTTCGCATGCCAGCGATAGAGCAACTTATGTCGTCAATGGTACCTGGTCTGCGCGTGGCCGTGATGAAGCCAAACGCTACTGCCAAGTCGATACCATTGACGCCAAGGATAGCCAAGGCCGCTATGTTAGCTTTCCCGAGTTAACCGAAGATCAAATTCACCCGGAAAGTCGTTATCTTTATTTGTGCTCGAACGAAACCGTCAACGGTATCGAACTGTTCCGTTTACCCAAATTGCCTGCTTCGCGTGCTCACATTCCACTGGTCGTTGATGCCAGCTCAGATTTCACTTCTAAACCGATTGATTGGCAAGGCAGCAATGTCGGTGTTCTGTTTGCCTGTGCATCGAAAAACATTGGCCACCCCGGCTTAACTATGACGGTGGTCCGCGATGATCTGCTTGGCGATGACAAAGCCTCTCCTCTTTGCCCAGGTGTGTTTAACTACACCACCAACAGCAAAGCCGGTAACCTTTGGAATACCCCGGCGACATTCAATATTGAAGTGGTAGGCATGGTGATGGATTGGCTATTAGAACAAGGCGGGGTCGAAGCCAATGAAGCCCGTTCGATAGCCAAAGCCGCTTGCCTGTATCAAGTCATCAATGAATCTAATGGGTTTTATCAAACGCCCGTCGATGACGAGACGCAACGCAGTCGCATGAACGTTCCTTTTAATGTTAACGGCGGCGATGAAGCGCTGACCGAACAGTTCTTAATTGAGAGTTGGGATCAAGGCATGGTCGGCCTGCGTACTCTCACGCCATTTGGGGTGGGTGATTACTTGCGAGCCAGTTTATATAACGGGGTTACCTTAGAAGAAACACAAGTGCTGGCCACCTTTATGCGTGAATTTGCCAACAAACACCAAGCCTAACGACAGCACCTCATACTTGCGCCGCTTTTATCGTTAAAGCGGTGTAAGTTTGCCATGTCCTCACCCTTTATTGTGGTTTACAGTACGGTTGGGCGGCCTTTCATCATACGCATCGCTTCACGTTGAATACACTGTGAAAGCGGATTTAAATCCATATCCTCTCGCCAAATAAAAGACAGTGGTCTTTCCATCATCAATTGAGGAACGTTTAATGCGACTAACGCACCACTCTGTATCGCTTTTTCCACATCTAAATAAGGCAAACAAGTCAGATAGTTGCTGTTAGCAACGAGTGTTCTTATTACCGGTACGTGCTCATATTCCCGCCACACATCAAGATTCTCGATCAGAGGGTGAATAGCACTATCAAAAATATTTCGCGTCCCAGAACCGACTTCTCGCAATACCCATTTTGCCTGCTCTAACTGTGCAAGGCTCACCGAAGCACAAGCGGCATAAGGATGGTGAGCCGCGGCCACCACAGTGAGATGATCACGCCACCATTCTTGAGACACAACGCGCCCATCATCGACCCGCCCCTCTATAATGCCTAAGTCGTAGTGATAATTTAAAATCCCATCAATAATCCCCGAGGTGCTTTGCACACTGAGAACGATGCGAATTTTGGGGAAGTCATTATCAATAATACTGATAAGCTCTGGTACAAGGTGCTCGGCAGGGGTTTGGCTGACGCCTAAACGGATTTCACCACTTAAAATATGCTGCTCTGTAAATCCTAACTCGATTTGTTTTGCGTCTTGCAGCAGTTGCTTCGCTTTCGGTCTTAGCCATCGCCCCCAATGCGTTAAAGTCATCGACTTGCCGTGGCGTTCAAACAACGGGCGTCCGAGCATTTTTTCTAATTGAGCCAGAGACATACTGGCAGCCGATTGAGTTAATGCCAATTTATCTGCCGCCGCGCTGACACTGGTGAGATCGGCCACAGCATCAAAAACCGCCAGTTGCTTTAATGAATAACGCACTCATTTCTCCTCTCCATCCCGTCATCACAAGCATTAACCTATCAGCTTTATTGATAAGCACCTTAACGAATATCAATTTTACTCTGAATAAAAGCAAGATTTACTCTGTAGCCAGACCCGCCTGTCAAGCAACGTTCTTTCCTCTGACAGGTGATAGTTACTTTTCTACTTTATATTCAGGAGTTGTTATGAGGGCGACACACAATGCCATTACCCCGGAGTTTTACTCCCCTAGTGAAATGATGGGGCAAGCAGAACAATATGCGCGATACAAAACGCAGAAACCAACCTCGATGACCTTAGGTCTAGCCATTATGGCTGGCGTTTTTATTGGGATTGCTTTTCTCTTTTACATCACAGTGACTACGGGTAATCAAGGTCCTTGGGGCTTAAGTCATTTAGCCGGCGGCATTGCTTTTAGTTTAGGGTTAATTCTTGTCGTACTTTGTGGTGGCGAGCTTTTTACCAGCTCAGTACTCACCAGTGTGGCTTACGCCAATCGCGATATCAGCCTTAAAACCATGTTGAGCATTTGGGGCAAAGTCTATGTTGGTAACTTTATTGGCGCGTTGTTTTTACTGATGATCGTCAGTCTAGCGGCACTGTATCAAAGCGATCATGGCCAATGGGGACTCAACGCCCTCAATATTGCTCAACACAAACTGCACCACACCACTGGCCAGGCTTTTGCCTTGGGTGTTTTGTGTAATTTACTGGTTTGTTTAGCCATCTGGCTGACTTTTAGCACGGGTAATGCTTTAGCCAAAGCTATGATGGTTATCTTACCGGTTGCGATGTTCGTCAGCAGTGGCTTTGAGCACTGTGTTGCCAATATGTTCATGATCCCACTCGGTATTGTTATTTCCCACACCGCGCCTGACAGTTTTTGGCAAGCCATCGGCACCGATGCCAGTCTCTATGCCGATCTCACTGTGCCTCATTTTTTAGTGAATAACCTGATTCCCGTCACCCTAGGCAACATTGTCGGCGGCGCCATATTAGTCGGCTTATCTCACTGGTACGTGTTTCGACGCCCTCATTCTAAACTGCGCACCGCCATTTCTAAGCCCATCAACACATCATCAAAAAAGGATATTCCAATGCTCAGTCAAACTCGTGTTAAAGATCTGATGACCACACCGGCTTTAACGCTATCAGCCACACTTTCCGTCCCTAAAGCCATGGATTTTTTGTTCGAACATCACATTGATGGGGCTCCTGTCACTGATGGTCAGGGCCACCTTTTAGGGTATTTTTCTTTGCATGATGTCTTGTTGGATCTCTGGTGTCAGGATTACCTACCCGATGATCAACAAACCGTCGCTGATCTAATGCAAACCGAGGTCATTGCCGTCGATGCACAAGAAAGCCTCATCAATATTGCTGAGTTTCTTTGTATTGATAAAACGCAGATTTATCCAACAACCGATAATGGTATTGCCATCACTCTTAATCATCTATCAATTGAAGAGCGGGCCAAACAACACATGGCTCATCGCCCTCATCACTTACCAGTACTCGACAATCAAAAATTAGTCGGTGTATTACCTCGCCAAGCAGTGGCCAAAGCTCTCAGAGCCGTTTACAAAGAGCCCATTGCCATGTCGTCTGAAAACGAAATGGAAAATACGCGCCAAAGTGCGTAAGCCAGTTTGGCGTTTCAAGCCATAATTACAGGCGCTAAACGAGGATATTTAGCGCTTTCTTAAGGAAAACATCATGCTTACTCGTTATCAACATGCTTTGGCCAGCACTTTTTTAGGCCAAGCCCCTAATTGGTATAAACTAGCTATCATCGGTTGTCTGCTACTCAACCCCATTATATTCGCCATCAACCCTTTCTGGGCGGGTTGGCTATTAGTCGCCCAATTTATTGGCACCTTGGCCATGGCGCTAAAATGCTACCCATTACAACCCGGAGGGCTATTGGCATTAGAAGCGATTGCCATTGGCATGGCGACGCCCCAGCAAGTCCTACATGAGCTGCAAGCGAACCTAGAAGTGTTACTGCTCTTGGTGTTTATGGTCGCCGGTATCTATTTTATGAAGCAGTTATTGTTGCTCGTTTTTACTAAAATTCTCTTGGGAATAAGCCGTAAGATTCGCTTAGCGTTAGCATTTTGTTTTAGCGCCGCGTTACTATCCGCATTTTTAGATGCCCTGACTGTTATCGCCGTCATCATCAGTGTCGCCGTCGGCTTTTATGCCATTTATCATCGTGTTGTCTCTGGTAATGTAGAAGGCGAACACGACCACAGTGATGACCAACCTATCCCAGAATTAAGCCGCCAAGACCTCAATCAATATCGTGCCTTCTTGCGTTCATTATTAATGCATGCGGGAGTTGGCAGTGCATTAGGTGGGGTTATTACTTTAGTTGGTGAACCACAAAATGTCATTATCGCTCATCACGCCAACTGGGCATTTGGCGAGTTCATTTTGCGTATGTCTCCCATCACATTGCCCGCCCTAATAGGTGGTTTAATCACCTGTGTACTGGTTGAAAAACTCGGCTGGTTTGGCTACGGCGCAACACTGCCAGAAAAAGTGCGCGCCATTTTGAATGATTTTGACCAACAGCAACAACAGCAAAGAACGCCTCAACACACTATTCAACTATGGGCGCAAGGGTTAGTCATGATATGGCTTATCACAGGGCTGGCCATGCATTTGGCCACTGTGGGTCTAGTGGGTCTCTCGGTGATCATATTGGCAACCAGTTTTACCGGTATCACCAACGAACATGCCATCGGTAAAGCGTTTGAAGAGGCACTCCCTTTTACCGCACTTTTAGCGGTATTTTTCTCGATTGTTGCTGTGATCATTAACCAACAATTGTTTGCGCCAATTATTGATTATGTCTTACAGATGCAAGGTAGTGAGCAACTTACCATGTTTTATCTCGCCAATGGATTGCTCTCAATGGTGTCAGATAATGTTTTTGTCGGTACGGTTTATATCAATGAAGTACAACAAGCTTTAATGCATGATGTAATCTCACGTGATCAGTTTGATCTCTTGGCGGTTGCCATTAATGTCGGTACCAACCTACCATCAGTCGCGACTCCAAATGGGCAAGCGGCATTTTTACTCCTGCTCACCTCAGCCCTCGCGCCGTTGATTCGCCTTTCTTATGGTCGAATGGTGTACATGGCTTTGCCTTATACGCTGGTGTTAATGGTCATTAGTTTATCCAGCGTACACTTCTTACTCGCCCCCGCCACTGAACAACTTTATCAATTGGGGTTACTCTCTCATCACAGTCCCATTCATACCACGGTAAAACACCATCAACCAGAGTCAAACTTACACGTTTTACAATAATTCGCTAGGCCTTACTCCCTGCCATTTGGGGTAAGGCCAATAAGAGAAAACTCAAGTAATATTCTCCCTCACCCACTGCGGGTTATAGTAAGTATCAAGATAACGCTCGCCGCTGTCACACATCAAAGTGACAATCGACCCCGTTTCTCCTCGCAGTTCCATTTGCGTCGCGACTTGCAGTGCCGCCCATACATTGGTCCCCGTCGATGGGCCGGGTTTGCGCCCCATTAACTCAGCCAACCAAAGCATGGTATCAACACTGTCGCGGTCGTTGACTTTGATCATGTCATCTATCACACCAGGCTGAAAGGACGCTTCTACCTGAGGCCGGCCAATCCCTTCAATGCGACTGCCTCGCTCCAACTTCAAGGCGGGATCGCTTTGCTGATAACTATCATAAAAAACCGAATACTCAGGGTCTGCCACCAGTAAGCGTGTATTTCGACCGGTATAACGCAAGTAACGCCCAATGGTCGCTGAAGTGCCTCCCGTGCCTGCACTCATCACAATGGTATGGGGCTCTGGGTGAGGTTCAAATGACATCTGCTCAAAAATACTTTCTGCTATATTATTGCTGCCGCGCCAATCGGTGGCTCGCTCTGCCATTAAAAACTGGTCGATGAAATAGCCCTGGTGCTGCTTAGCCACTCGACGAGCTTCTTGGTGCATTTGCGTTGGAAAATCAACAAAATGACATTGACCGCCATAAGCTCGAATTGCGGCAATTTTTCGACGCGCTGTTTGTGTTGGCATCACCGCAATAAACTTAACGCCAATCATGCGGGCGAAATAAGCTTCTGAGACCGCCGTACTGCCAGAAGACGCTTCGACAATGGTAGTGTGACGATCAATCTGGCCATTGCACAATGCATAGAGAAATAGAGAACGCGCTAACCTGTGTTTTAAACTGCCGGTCGGGTGCGTACTCTCATCTTTCAAATACACATCAATGCCATTAAAAGGCAAGCCGTGAAGCTTAATTAAATGCGTGTCTGCAGAACGTTGATAATCTGCATTAATTTTCTTGATAGCGTCATTAACCCACTCGCGCACTAGCCGATCTCCTTCTTATTCAGCGAAGGTTTAGCATAGCAATTCCAACGGATAAAAAAGTCCTTTATCTCTTGACCTTTTCGCGCCAATATAGAAAAAAAATCTCAAATAAGTCTCAAAAAGGAATTCGTTTTCTATGGATAGAATCGATCGGAAAATATTAAACCTACTTCAGCAAGATTGTACTTTGTCAGTGAGTGAGATAGCTGAACGCGTGAACCTATCAACGACCCCCTGCTGGAAACGCATTAAGCAGCTTGAAACGCAGGGCGTCATCCAAGCGAGGGTCGCGCTTTTAGACGCCGAGCAGTTAAACTTAGGCTTATCGGTGTTTGTACACCTCAAAACTCAGCGCCACGATGCCGCTTGGTTACAGCACTTCTCCGAAACGGTTATCGCGTTTGAGCAAGTGGTCGAGTGCTATCGAATGTCTGGGGAATGGGATTACTTATTGCGCTTGGTGGTCAAAGACATTCAAGCCTTTGACCAGTTTTACAAGACCTTAATCAACGAAGTCGGGGGCTTATCCAATGTCACATCCAGCTTTGCCATGGAACAGGTGAAATACACCACGGCCCTGCCTTTAGCAGCCAATGAATCTCTACTACGCTAAACAAGCGCCCGACATCGCATTAATGTGCTCAGTCGTGACCCGATTGGCGTCGGTGTAGATTATTGACCAATGCACTTATCGCGAGTAAAGCAATGGCCAACCCGCTGACGCCACTCCAACCATACTGATCAAACAATTGTACGCCGCCATAGGAACCCACTGCGCCGCCGAGGTAATACCCCAGCATATAGACACCATTTATCCGGCTTTGCGCTTTAGGATCGATTGAAAATACGCGCACTTGATTGGACACTTGAGCACTAAAAACCCCCAAATCAATCAAGATAATACCGATGACTAAACCCACCAGCTGATCAGCGTAAAAGTAAGTAACGGCAAAGCCTGACGCAATGAGCAATAAGGCGATATTGATCATCATCGGGGCACCTAATTTCGGCACCAAGCGTCCAGAAACCTTAGCGCCGATCACCCCAGCCATCGCGACTAAACCAAACAACCCCGCTTGATGGGCATCGTAGCCAAAAGGCGGCTTACTCACGTGCAGTGCTAATGTCGCCCACAAAGCATTAAACGCGGCAAACCACAACGCGCCAGTCAAAGCCGACTGTCTGAGCACGGTATGCTGGCGCACCAGCGTCAACATACTGGCAAGCAGTTGGCCATAAGGCAGTGCAGCAGGTGGTGTGTTGTGAGGCAAACGTCGATAAAGCAACACGCCAAAAACTGCGGCAATGAGAGCCGACATTAAAAATACCGCGCGCCATCCCCACAGCTCACCGACCCAGCCACTGAGGGTACGAGACAATAAAATGCCTACCGTCAAACCGGTCATCAAGGTGCCAATCACTCGCCCTTTTTCTTGCGCTGTCGACATTGAAGCCGCAAATGGAATCAACTGCTGGGTAATATTGGCACTTAAACCAATACCAAAACACGCGACAATTAACAAAACAAAATGGTGAGAAGAAAACGCCACTAACGATGAAACCACTAAGCACAAAGAGAGGATGGCTATGATTTTTTTGCGCACCAGCACGTCGCCAAGTGGAGAGATCAATAAGATTGCGGCCGCATAACCAAGCTGACTGGCTGCAGGAATATAGCCTAATTGGCCATCACTCAAGCCAAGCTCAAGGCCAATGCTGGGCAAAATAGGCTGGTTGTAATAAAGATTTGCCGCCGTCGCAGCCACGGCCATCGCCATTAAAAACAATAGCCCCTTCGTCAGGCTCGCTGACGTGGTAGCAGAAGGTGCAGACATTGAGTTCACTCCTTTAACTGAGTGGATAAATAGAATAACTCGCAGAATACGCCTTCGTTAGCTATAAGGAAAATGCTAAATTTTTATTCAATTAATAACAATTTTGTATTCATTGATCTCAGAGGCCAGAAGTCGCTCACGATACCGGCGTCGGATCAAACATAGACGCTCTAATAGTCGGAATCGCCTCTATAACCGTTTGTTTAAACGCCATAACATGAGTCGATGCACCAAACTTTTTATGATGTAAAGACAGTTTAATTTCTGGCTTCATGCCGGCTATCTCCACGAAACGACAACCGTGATTGGCCAATTTACTCACGGCACCAGGGGCAATAGACACCCCAATACCCGCCGCAACCTGCGTCATCATCGTTTGCATCAATTGTGGCTCATTTTTGATTTTCGGTGAGAAACCCGCGTGATGACAGTGGCTAATGATCGCATCGAAGAGCTCGACGGCTTCACAGCGACTAAACAAAACAAAGGTTTCCTCTTTGAGTTGGGCGAGCTCAATACGGCGTTCGTTGGCCAAAGGGTGATGATCAGGCAGTACCGCAATTAAACTGTCTTGATAAATGTCGAGCGAGCTAAACTCGTCTTGCAAACGCTCTGGTATCGCACGAGAAAAGCCAATATCTATCTGCTGTTGTTCAAAAGCGCTGAGCTGCTGAGAAACCGTCATGTCGATTAAATTGATGTCGACACCTGGGTAGCGCTGACTGTATTGGCGAATCAACTGCGGGAAAAAAGACAAGGTTGCCCCACCTAAGTAACCAATCGTCAGCTGACCAATATCGCCTTGATGCGTTTTAATCACGTTCTCTTTGGCTTGCTCTGCACTGGCTAATAACGCTTCGGCCTCAATTAACAAGCGCTTTCCCGCCGGTGTGATCAACACCTCACGGGAACTGCGCGCAAAAAGTTGCACCCCTAATTCTTGCTCTAAACTGGCAATATGACGACTGATCGCCGGCTGAACCGTATGAAGCGCTTTGGCGGCGGCGGAGAAACTTTGCAACCTCGCCACCGAAACGAAACTCTTTAAGGTTTTTAACTCCATACGTTGCTTCCTACTTTACAGTGTCTTCGCCCACTTTACCTTGATAGCGCAAAGCAGTGCAATCGCAGCACACAAGACAAAAATACCCTGTGAACTGAGGGGAAGAAAAGACAAACCAGAGGTCATGAACTGACCAATAAACACCGCCATGGCAAAATAAGACAAATTGCGGCCGCGATTGCTCTCATCACTGCGTTCAACCGTGGCATGATTGAGCAAGGGGATCGAAAAGCCAAAACCAATCCCAGTGATCACCGCAGCCAAGACCATAACCGCGACAGCATCGCTGACACTAAATAAGCCATGAGCAATCGCAAAACACACAAAGGCGCAACTCAAGGTTATTTGTTCATTGGTTTTTTTGATCATTTTCGGCATCAACATGGCAGCAATAACCGCCATAAAAGAAATAAATGCCAAGAAATACCCAACATGAGCTTCGGAGAACCCCACGTTACCAAGGTGACCAGGTAAGGTCACAAACATACTATAAAACGTTGCCATCGCCAGTGTCGCAAACGTTAATACCGACTTAATCGATGTCGATTGCACTGATTCGCTATCGCTTTCTTTGACCTCGTCGAGAGGGGTTTGTTTGGGAATCATTGCCACAACCAACACAAAGATCAGTGCCGCTAAGGCATAAATCAAAAAGGGACCTTGCCAATTCCACTCACTGAGTAATCCACCTAAGAAAAGGAAAACCACCCCGCCTAACTCAATCGCCATGCCTTGTTTGGCAATCATGCTAAGGCGTGCGTGTCCGGTGTACCAATGCGTGATCAACGCCGTACCACTGGCCATGGCACCAGCGGCAAAGCCACCTAGCACCACGCGATCGAACACGATCAGCCAATGCTGCGATAAAAAGGCCCCGCCACACCCAAAAATAAAATAGCCAACCAAACTGAGCAACAATGTCGGTCTCGCTCCCCACTTATCAATCAACAACCCAAAAAAGGGCGCCAACAGCACCACGCCTAGCGCGGGTAAGGTAATCAATAACGCGGCGTGATCACTCATTCCCAATTCAGATGAGATAGAGGTCAAGCCAGGTGCTAATACCGCCCCAACCATGATAGTCAGCGTCGCGACCAATAATAAAGTGAACCCTCCTAACTTAGAGAGCGTATTTACCTGGTGATTTCCTCTTGTCTCACGGTCCGATGATATCGTCGATGTTGATTGCATATTAACCTCATGAGCGGTGATTTTTTGTGGTTCGAATCACTGCGTTAAAATGGATAAAAAGAAACAAAACAATAAGAGCGATTAGAATAACGCTGATGATTCAATAGGAAAAATGTTAATTTGCCATAGAATCCATAGCGAAAAGCTATTAATTCAGACCCAATTTGTGAGACTTAACACATTTTTCAATGCTGTGGTACTATTCGACCCCATTATTGATAGTAAACACAACCCCAAAAGAGAGCGTACTATGTCTCAACCTTCTAAGGCGATACACACGCCAAATCGCGCGAATTATATCGCCACTCATCCCCCGCAAAGCTGGTCACAAAAATTGCAACTGACGAACCCCGTGTTTTTGCTCAGCGGCAGTTTTTTGTTCTTATTTGTCCTGACCGCTCTGATCGCCCCTTCTTGGCTAACCTCTAACATCAATCGCGCTTTTTCGATAACCACGTCGACCTTCGGTGGTTTTTGGCAAGTCTTACTGTTGGCCAATTTTCTCATCGGTTTCGCATTGGCCTTGCTTCCTTCTGGTGCAGCTCGACTCGGCGCCTTAAAGCAACCAGAGATCGCAAACTTTAAATGGCTGTCGATCATTTTATGCACCTTACTGGCTGGCGGGGGCGTATTTTGGGCCGCGGCTGAGCCCATCGCTCACTTTGTCTCACCTCCACCGCTATTTGGTGATGGTGCCAGCACGTGGCAACGCGCCACCAACGCACTTGCCCAGTCGTTTTTACACTGGGGTTTCCTCGCTTGGGCCATCTTAGGTTGCTTGTCTTCTGTGGTCTTAATGCATTTGCATTATGACAAGGGCCTGCCTCTAAAGCCGCGCACTTTACTTTACCCTGTCCTTGGCCAGCGCGCCGTCTCTGGTTGGATCGCCAACCTGATTGATGCCTTGAGTATTATTGCCGTCGCAGCGGGTACCATTGGTCCGATTGGTTTTCTCGGCTTGCAGATTAGCTATGCCATCAATGATCTGTTTGGCTTGGCCAATACCTTTACCACTCAAGCATTGGTCATCGTCTTTGCCGTTGCGATGTACACCATTTCTGCCTTAACGGGATTGAGCAAAGGCATACAAATCATTAGTCGCTATAACATCATTCTCTCGCTTATCTTGGTGTTGTTTCTTCTTATCGCCGGCCCGACGAGCTTCATCCTCAATGGCTATCTGGGTGGCGTAACGACAATGATCAAAGAATTTGTGCCGATGGCCCTCTATCGCCAAGACCCTGACTGGTTAAGCTGGTGGACAGTCTTTTTCTGGGGCTGGTTTATTGGTTATGGCCCCATGATGGCGATTTTCATTGCTCGCATTTCACGCGGACGAACCGTACGTCAACTCATTTTGTCCGTCAGTCTCATCGCGCCGCTTATTACGTGCTTTTGGTTCAGTATTGTCGGTGGCAGTGGCTTGGCATTTGAACTCGCCAACCCAGGTTCGATTGCCAGTGGGTTCGAAGGCTTCAACCTGCCCGGCGCTTTGCTGGCAATCACCTCGCAATTGCCATACCCAACCGTGGTCGCTCTCGCCTTTTTATTGCTGACGACAACCTTCATTGTGACAACCGGTGATTCGATGACCTATACGATCAGTGTCGTCATCAGTGGTGACAGTCACCCTAATGCAGCGATTCGCGCATTTTGGGGGATGGTGATGGGAGCCATGGCCATCGTTTTGATCTCCATGGGTTCTGGTGGTATTTCCGCTCTTCAATCTTTTATTGTTATCACCGCGGTACCAGCATCGTTTATCTTGCTGCCGAGCCTGTGGCAGGCACCTAAAATTGCCTTTAAGATGGCGAAAGAGCAACAAGCGTCTTCGTAACGAAATACCCCCTTACACCGATAAGGGGGTATTGTCTCTCTATGCCAGCAATGGATACACCGCTGTTTATGATCTCGTTACTCGACTAAGTCACCTAACTGCCCGATTACCCGGGTAGGTTGGCAATCTTGCCACGGGTCAAACACCTTGCCAGAGTCGCGTTGTAGCCAAGCACTTGGCAAACCAAAACTGCGCGCCCCCGTCACATCAAACGGGTTGCTTGAAATCAGCCATGTCGAGTCTTTATCGCCTCCAGTTTGCGCCAATAAATACTGGTAAACCTCAGGGTCGGGTTTAAATTTTTCAATCGATTGACAGCTGACAATGCCAGAAAATAAATCCTCAATCTGATTATATTCCAACAAACCTTGTACCGAAGAGGCCTCGCCATTAGAAAAGGCAACCAGCTTGATACCTTGTGCTTTTAAAGCTTGTAAACTCGGTTTGACGTCATCAAAGGCGGGCAACTGCAGATACTGCTTCATCAAGGCATTTTGCTGATCTTCATTTAATGAAAGCCCCAATGTTGCCGTGGTTTCTTTTAAGGCATCTCGAGTACAAGTGGCAAAAGGTTGATACGCCCCCATTAAACCCCGACGAAAAGAATACTCGAGTTGTTTATCGCGCCAGTGGTTGGCGAAACGAGGCGCCTCTGCCGCCCCTAAAAACTGTTGTAATAACGTCAATACACCATTGGTATCGATGAGTGTGCCATACACATCAAAGGCCAGTACACTTGCCTTACTTAACATTGTTACTCCTCAGCGACGAGTGCGATTTCAACATCAATAGAAAGAAAAAACCCGAGTGGTTTCACTCGGGTTCATCGGTTTAGGGTTTTAAAGCGAGGACGTTATCAATATCAGCAGCACAGTGACGCTCGCTGAGTTTTTCCCACTCTTCTCCCATAGCACGGTTAACAATACGGCCGCGTTGCACCGCTTCGCGCTGTGCAATCATGGTCGCCCAACGAACCACATTGGTGTAAGTGTGAACTTGTAAAAACTCAGCCGCATCATACGAGTTATTGATCACCAAGTTGCCATACCAGGGCCAAATCGCCATATCGGCAATGGTGTACTCTTCACCGGACACATACGTGTTATTCGCCAATTGTTTGTCTAACACGTCTAGTTGACGCTTGGCTTCCATCGCAAAACGGTTAATAGGGTACTCTTGTTTTTCATCGGCATACGCATAAAAATGGCCAAAACCGCCACCCAAGAATGGGGCAGAGCCTTGAGCCCAAAACAGCCAGTTAAACGCCTGAGTACGCGCAGCGCCAGAAGTTGGCAAGAACTGACCAAACTTTTCTGCCAAGTGAACCAAAATCGACGCGGACTCAAATACATTGACCGGCTTATCACCGCTTTTATCCACCAAAGCAGGAATTTTTGAGTTTGGGTTGACCGCGACAAACCCTGAAGAAAACTGATCGGCTTCACCAATGTTGATCAAGTAAGCATCGTATTCCGCTTCCGTAATCCCCAGCGCCAGTAACTCTTCGAACATGATCGTCACTTTTTGCCCATTGGGCGTACCCAGTGAATAGAGCTGAAAGTTGTGCTCACCGACCGGTAATTCTCTTTCAAATCGAGCACCGGCTTCAGGGCTATTAATATTGGCCCACTTGTTGCCGCCTTTCGCATCATTGGTCCACACTTTAGGTGGCTGATAATGATCTGCCATTCGAGTTTCTCCTTGTTGAGTATCAATAAACGTCATGCTTATGGCCGTATGCACCTTCGCGGTCAAGCACACGACGTTCTCTCAGGGTATAACGGATTACTTAGACCACGCAAATGCCTTGAAAGGTTCATCAACCGGGGTCTCTGCAATATGGTTAACGTAGTTACTCATGACTTTTTGCGCGCAACCTAGAATAATTTCAAGCAGTTGGCGCTGCTCATAACCCGCAGAAAAGAAGGCCTCGACTTGTTCTTTCTCCACTGCGCCACGCTGGCGAACCACGGCCAATGTCATCGTGCGCAGCGCCTCGAGCTTGGCATCTGCTAGCGGGGTTTCATTGCGCAGTGCATCGGTAATCGCATCATCGACTTTCATTGATTTGGCAATCCCAGTATGGGCGGGAACGCAGTAATGGCACTCGTGCTCCACGTTAATACTTTGCCATACCACAGTCAGCTCTTCGGCGTTAAACGAGCTGTTGGCAAATAGGCCATGCAAGACTTGGTAACCTTCTAATAGCCCAGGAGCTTCTGCCATCACACCGTGCAGATTTGGGATCATACCAAAGCCATCGAGCGATTTTTGCAATAACGCTTTGCTTTGTTGCGGGGCACTTTCTACATCGTGGATTGTAAATTGAGTCATACTGGCTCCTTTCGATCAAATAGTTTTAAGTTGCGTCTCAATTAACGACTGAGATCGAATATAACTGGACTTGAACACTTGTTCAAGCGATAATTGAACAAGTGTTCAAGCCCAATGAGAAATATCATGATCAAAACCGACCCTCAAATCGCCATCGAAAAAGCTACTGAGCTCTATTGGGAAAAAGGCTTTCACGCCACATCCATGCGCGCATTACAGGAAAAAATAGATATGCGCCCAGGCAGCATTTACGCCGCCTTTGGCAGTAAAGAAGGGCTTTTTAAACGGGTGCTTGAACACTATGCAGATCAATCGCTAGCCCTACTTGCTACGTATCGTCAGCAACATGAATCGCCGTTACAAGCGATCAAAAGTTTTGTGCATTTTGCCGTAATAGAAAGAGCACACACGGCGCCAAACGAAATGTGTTTATTGGTAAAAAGCATCTCTGAACTCACCGAAGAAAACAATGCGGATTTACTCGCCACCGCCAAACAAGCACTGGCACAAATTGAAAGTGCCATGGCTGACTTTTTTCGAGCCGCCATCGAGGCAGGGGAAATCGACGCAAAACAGGACCCGCAGTCACTAGCCAGCATGTTACAAGTGCATATCATTGGTCTTAGGACCTATCGCCGCCTGTGCCAAGACAAACAAAGAATGCTCGATATGATCGATCACTACTTTGCTCAATTTGATCTTTAAAACGACGGGTCAGGTGTGAACGACTCGCCAACCCGGTGTATTCCCCTGACTCATTGCCGCCCTCGCCGTACGAACAAGGAAACCACGATGAAAGAGATGGATTATTACTTCACCAGCCTGTCACCCTTTGCTTATTTGGGCCAACAAAAATTGCATCAATTAGCCGAAAAATACAGGGTGAAGATTCACTATAAACCAATTCAGCTCGGGCCCGTTTTTGGCGCTTCGGGCGCTTTACCACTAGGCCAACGCCCCAAGTCGCGCCAAGCGTACCGGTTGACCGAGCTCAAGCGCTGGTCTGAATTTCGTCAACAGCCGATGAACATTCAACCGACATATTTCCCTGTCGATCCAAGCCTAGCCGATCGCTGTATCATCGCTTTATTACAACAAGGTAAAGAAGTCAGTGCCTTTGCTGGGGCCGTGATGCGTGCCTGCTGGTCGCAAGAGCAGAACATTGCTGATGAAGACGTGCTCACGCAACTACTGTTAGAGCATCAATTGGATGCCCAAGACGTATTGAGCCTCGCCAAACAGGAAAGCACCTTGGCGCAATATCAAGCGAATACCGAGGAAGCGGTTGCCAAAGGCGTACTAGGCTCGCCGTCATACTGGTTGCAAGAGGAGCAATTTTGGGGTCAAGACCGACTCGAGTTACTCGAAGTGGCATTACAAGTGTAATAAAAAAGCAGAGCTCAATGCTCTGCTTTTTATCAATATGATCAGATAACGCGATTATTTTGTTTCCGTATCCCAGTAACGCAGTGCTTCTTTGCGCATGGCATCTTTGTCGGCCGCTGAAGCGCCCCAATTGCCTTTGTACACTTTACCTTCCCAATCACCATAGGTAGGGTTAGGCAAAACGATAAATTCGGCACCAAATTTTTCTTTGTTATCTTCGACAACTTGGTAAGTTTCTTCGAGAGAATTAACGTGGAAATCCTTGGAAAAATCATTCAAGTTATCACCCATTAACAAAGCAATGTGGTGATCTTTCACTACCGCTTGTCGACGTGGCTCTTTGTTACTGGTGTCGGTTCTCAATATCAAATGCGCTTTATCCACTTGTGGGAAACCCGCCGCTTTTAGGTTGCGCTCTGTGCCCTCATAACCAACCTCTCTGCGGTTAGTAATATAGAAAACATCACCACCTTGCTCGACCACATAGTTGAGAAAGTCTACAGCTCCAGGAATGGCGATCGCTTGTGAGGCCGCCATCCACTGATTCCAAGTCTCGCTTGAGTAACCTTTGTCTTGACCCAATAACCAAGCTTCATAAGCGCTGTTATCCAGTACGGTTTCATCAACATCGACAACCACAGCCAGTTTTTTATCGCCTTGATAAGTATTTTTCACTTTATCAAACTGCAGATGGGCCAGATTAAATGCTTGGTGTGCCAAAGCGCGATATTCGCCAGACACTTGCATCCACATGGTGGCCATCACCAATTGTTGGTTGAGATCATTCCCAGTATACTCTGGGGTGTCAGCGATAGAGTGAGCAGAAAAAGTAGATAAAATCAGCGCGCTAGACGCCAGTAAAGTTCGACAACGAGACATCATGTTAAAATTACTCCGCAGTTGGTAGTGTGTAACAAATTATTACACATCGACATGACGAGCAACTAGTGAAATCTGATTTCTCTCAAAATATCACTCAGTGATCCGTTTTCATCGATGGCCGATAAGCACTTAAACATTATGGCCAATATAGAGTTTCACCGGCTATTATTCACGGGGTACATATGGGCCTACCAGAGCAACTGTCTTTACTTCTCGATGTCGTTCAACAAGGCTCATTTAGCAAAGTAGCCGCATTGAAAAATATCGACAATTCGCAATTGTCGAAACAGATCAAAAAACTCGAAGCTGACTTGGGAATCCAATTGCTCAATCGCTCGACTCGCGCATTGGCGCTGACCCCAGCCGGCGAGGAAATTGTCGAACAAGCCAAACTGCTCCTGAGCACCATCAACAATATCCAGGACATTGCACACTCATACCAAGACCAGCCCAAAGGCGTGTTGCGCATCACCAGCTCATTACTCCTTGGTCAATTGCACATACAGCCGGCAATCAGTGCGTTTATCAACCGCTACCCCGATGTTAAAATTGAATTGACTCTCGAAGATAAACGCACCGACATCATCGCTGAAAAGTTCGATCTCGCCATTCGAATGGGCAAGATGAACGACTCCAACTTAATCGCCAAAAAAATTGCCAATACCCATTTTGCCCTAGTGGCCTCAGAGAGCTTTATTGGCCGTTATGGTACGCCGACCAGCCCAGAAGCTCTGATGCAATTGCCTGCGATTATTTATGCCAATCGCGACGTCACCTTAGACTCGGTGCTAATGAGTGACACACCACATGGACACAATCTAAAAAGCTATAAGATGTCAGGGCCGATTAAGGTCAATGATGTACAGACGCTACTCAACCTGGTGCAAGATGGGGTAGGCTATGCGGTTATTGACTTATTTAACCTCAGCGCCCCCTTGTCCAAATTGGGTTTGCGGCCTTTACTGCCCGACTACGCACTCTCGACCAAAGGCAAAGGCATTTACGCGGTGTACCCACATCGAAAACACACCAAACTGGTACAAGAGTTCATGCAATTTTTGCAAGACCACATTGGTACTCCGCCCTATTGGTATGCGTATATCGACGATTTTGACCATTTATACCGATGAACGTGGCTTCGCCATTTGTTGGATTTCAAAGTCCAATTTATAGCAGCTTTTGGCCATGTATTTTGATTAAAGTCACATCATTATGGATAAATATATCCATTAAGTTTGGATTATTCGTCTCTCGTGTTGCTCACTATCTTGCTCAATAATGACCGCCTCTAGGCAGTTCACTGCATTTGTGATTTTTATCCTTTACGAGGAAGCGAATATGACACACCCAATCATTACTGAACTACAAAAGCGTTACACCACAAAGAAATTTGATGCCAATAAGCGTATCAGTGCTGAAAACATGGACGTCATTCGTGAAGCGTTACGCTTATCTGCCTCTTCGATTAACTCTCAACCTTGGAAATTCATCATCCTAGAAAGTGATGAAGCCAAGCAGCGTTTTGATCGCACTTTTGCTCGCATGCATCAGTTCAACCAACCGCATGCCACAGAAGCGTCGCACATCATCCTCATGGCTCACAACCCTAAGTTCACACTCGACGATTACCGTAAAGTCGTTGATGTTGAAGTGTCTTCAGGTCATTTACCCGCAGAGCGATACGATGCGATGCTCAATGGCGCTTTTGGCTTTGCGGCTTCGCAAACCGATGAGCAAGGTTTTAACGGCCATTGGACTAAAGCACAGCTTTATATTGCACTGGGTAACTTACTGCACTTCCTACCGCGTCTCGATATTGATGCCACTCCGATGGAAGGTGTCGACCCTGAGATGATCAGTGAAATTTTTGCCGAAGAGCTCGATGGTTACGAGTGTCACGTTGCCGTGGCAATGGGCTACCACCTCGACGGTGAAGATTACAACTACGGCTTGCCAAAAGCGCGACTGCCGCAAGAAAAAATCATTACCGTGCTGTAATCTCGGTATGTTTTAAGCCATTGTGCGATGAAAAAAAGCCCATTCTTGCCAAGCGCAAGGATGGGCTTTTTTTGTAGCTCTACCTGTACATAATAAGTAAACTGTTTCTTTTGCTTTATAAAAATTGACATTATGGAACGACTAATAGAAACCTTGCTATACGCGTCGCGTTGGATTATGGCACCGATCTACCTTGGCCTAAGTTTGGTGTTGTTGGCTTTGGGGATCAAATTTTTTCAAGAAGTGTTTCACTTATTGCCGATGATTTTTAGCGTTGGTGAAGTCGATCTCATCTTACTTGCTTTATCTCTGATCGACTTATCTTTGGTGGGCGGCTTAATTGTGATGGTCATGTTTTCTGGCTATGAGAATTTCGTGTCCAAAATCGACCTTAGCGAAGATGCGGATAAATTAGGTTGGCTTGGCAAACTCGATACCAACTCATTAAAAAATAAAGTCTCCGCTTCCATTGTTGCCATTTCATCGATTCATCTACTTAAAGTGTTTATGGAAGTAGAAAACATCGATGGTGAGAAAATAAAGTGGTATCTACTGCTGCACATCACGTTTGTGTTATCGGCTTTTGCCATGGGATATCTCGATAAGCTGACCAAGCACGGTGACACGCACTCAGTGACTGACCACAGCAAAGACGCACAACACTAACGGATACCGGTCTGGCTATCGCACACTCTAGCCAGACCTATTTCGCATGCTTTGCCCATCTTGCCAGTGTTCAAATTGCGCCAATACTTGCGATAGTGTTTTTATACCTGCACTGATTTTATTGATATCAATACCGGAATAGCCAAGGCGAATAAAATTGCCCGGACATCGCGCTAGGTCATGAAAATGCACATCACCCGGCTCAATGAGTACTCCCACCTCACGAGCTTGGCTAGCGAGGTGCTGCGCCGACACGCCATCGGGCAATCGCAACCAAAAAGCACTGCCCCCGACCGTACTCGAGGTTATGCTATACGGCAAATACGTTTCTATCGCTTGACGCATCACCTGCCACTTTTCAGCATAACTGTTGCGTAGCCGTCGCAAATACGTATCGTAATGACCCAGAGAAATGAATAACGCGCAGGTACGCTGATTGTTGGCCGGCGGATGACGATACATGAGGCGGCGTAACTTTCTCGCCTCGCGGATCAAAGCTTGGTCGGCCACCATAAAGCCTAAACGCAACCCTTGTGATAGCGTTTTGGACAAGCTACCGACATAAATCACCCGGCCTTTTTGATCCAAACTTTTCAGTGATGGCGACAGCTCGCTGATCGCATTCACTTCACTGTCGTAATCGTCTTCGATGATCAAAAAATCATGGCGCTCGGCGTATTCTAATAGCTGTTGACGCCGTGCCATTGGCATCGTGACATTGGTGGGTATTTGATGGCTGGGCGTGGTGTATAAATAATCACATTCTGCCAGCGCATCATCAATAACCAAACCTTGCTGATCCACAGGCAGTGTCTTAAGCCTGGCTTGGTGGCGCATAAAAATATTGCGAACATCTGGCCAACCGGGCTCTTCCACTCCCAACGTCGTCGTCTCATCAGCCAATAAATCGGCCAAAAGGTAGAGGGAATTTTGCGTTCCTATGGTAATCAATATTTCCTCGGGTTTGGCACTGATCCCCCGTTTAGACAAAACGTTCGATTGCAGCTGTTTGATTAACATCGGGTCATCGTGATCGACAAAATCACTGATCCAGTCTTTGATCACCGTATTGCGCTGTGCCAGTCGCCCGCATTCACGCCAATGAGAGAGAGGAAATAGCGTGTGATCGGGTTGACCAAATAAAAACGGATAGGGAAATTGCTGCCAATTGGCGGGCTTTTCAATGTTGCGCTGTGAATCAAGGTCGGGTTTGATGCGTTTGCGCCAAAAACCACTCGGCAATCCAGACTGAGTCAATACATCGCCATTCGGCCGCAGTGGCTTAATATCGAGCTGTAGAGCCTGCTCGGTCGGGAAATAGCCACTGCGCTCATGGGAGTAAAGATAGCCTTCATCCACTAAGCGCGCGTAGGCCAATACCACGGTGTTGCGAGACACTCTGAGCATGGCTGCCATTTTTCGACATGAAGGTAAGGGCTTACTATCGAACTTTCCTTGGCGGATATTTTCTATCAGCACTTCGCGAATTTGCTCTTGCAAACTGCGCTCAGGGGTAAATTGAATGTGAATCAGATGATCGCTTTTCATTGCTGTCCCTTTTGCTATCTGGCCCCAATCCATTTGGCCTTTGGGGGCAAACAAGCAGAAAACATGCCATCTGGCACCATCTGGACCTAAAAATAGAGCCAGATGGTGCCAAATAGCATGTTTCCATATAGGGCCAAAAATGGTTTATCCACAGGCAAAGACAAAACATTCGCCGTTAGCATCATAAATGCATGGACACCAACGTCGCGCAATGAGTGGTTGCCATACGCTCAAGCCGACGGTACAGGCTAGGACAAGAGTTAAGGCATGACTTCAGTCCGAAAATGAATGGTGTAGTAGTGAGAATTCCAATAATTACTCTTTTTTCGCACCAAATATGGGCACTGTTTTAGTGCAACTTTGGCCCAATAAAGATTCAATTTGGCTCTACACTGGCTCTATAAATCGCCTTAAGGTGGTTAAGAAATCAACACAATGAGGATGTGACGATGAAAACAGGAAAATTCCTAAAATCAACATTAGTTAAATCATTAGTAATTGCATCAACGGCTTTTGCCTCGCTTTCCGCTTTTGCCGCCCAAGAGGTGACCATAGGCTATCAAGGCGTTTACAACCCGATGAAATATGCCATCGATACTAAGATGTTCGAAAAAGCCACTGGCTATGAGATCAAATGGCGCAAATTCGACTCTGGTGCGAAAGCAATTACGGCGATGGCATCGGGCGCCGTCGATATTACCATGGCAGGCTCTAGCCCAATTGCCAGTGCCGCCAGTAAAGGTTTGGACATTGAACTGATTTGGATCATGGAAAACATTGCCGATGCCGAAGCCCTTGTCGTTAGCGATAAAAGCGGCATTACCTCGCCTTCGGATCTCAAAGGCAAACGCATTGCCGTGCCTTTCGTCTCCACTACGCACTATCACATGCTGTTCGCCCTTTCACAATTTGGCCTATCACAAGAAGATGTCAAATTGATCAATATGCAGCCAAACTCAATTATGGCCGCCTGGGAACGTGGCGATATTGACGGTGCTTTCATTTGGGATCCGGCACTGGCTCGCATCAAGCAAGATGGTCACGTATTAATCTCTTCCAAACAGCTTAGCGCATGGGGCCGCCCAACCTTCGACGGTGTGATTGCCAACAAATCCTTTACCAAGGATAACGAAGAGTTTGTGGTGAAATTCCTGGCTACATTAAAAGGCGTGGATGACCAATACAAAGCGGAAAAAGAAACCATTAACGCACAAAGCCCACTTGCCATCTCAGTCGCCAAGTTAGCCGGTGGTCAGCCTCAAGACGCCATCAATGCTCTCGCGCTTTATGAGTTCCTCGATTTTGATCAACAAACCTCTTGTCAATGGTTGGGTTGTGGCGAAAAAGGCGGCGCAACGCAAGCCTTGACCACCACGTCTAACTTCTTATTTAAAGAGAAGAAAATCACTAAGGTTCAACCCGATTACAGCGTTTACGTCAATCCAACGTATGCGGAAAAAGCCGCTGCAATGTAATCCCTCCTCCCCTGTGTTAACTCCTCGCGGTTAACACAGGGAGCCCGACAGTACACAACACGGAGATAGTTCGCATGTCAGATGGAAAAGTTTTGAAGATACAGGATGTATCAGTTATCTATAAAGACCTCCAAGGAGGCGATCCGGTGACTGCCCTTTCTGGGGTTAACCTAGAAATCAATCAGGGCGATTTAGTCGTTGCTCTCGGGGCATCGGGCTGTGGCAAAACCACCCTACTCAATCTTATGGCGGGCTTTATTCAACCCTCATCGGGTTACCTCACCTTAGGCGATTCTAAAATAGAAGGCTTCCCTAGAGTACAAATGGGCCGAGATATTGGCGATCAAATCACTGGCCCCGGCGCAGAACGCGGCGTGGTATTTCAAAAACACGCGCTGTTTCCTTGGATGAACGTACTAGAAAACACATCATTTGGCCTTAAATTACAAGGGGTCAGCAAAGAAGAACGCATCGAGCGAGCCGCCAAGTATCTGCAATTGGTTGGCTTGGAAGATTTTCATCATCACAAGGTCTATCAACTTTCTGGCGGGATGCAGCAACGCGTTGGCATCGCAAGAGCCCTCACCAACGACCCCAGTATTCTCTTGCTCGATGAGCCGCTTGGCGCGCTCGATGCTCTCACTCGAGAAGTGTTACAAGAACTGTTGCTCGACGCATGGAAAGCGACCAATAAAATGATGTTTTTCATTACTCACAGTGTGGAAGAAGCGCTCTTTATGGCTTCGCGCCTGATCGTCATGTCGCCACGCCCAGGTCGAATCACCCACAGTTTTGAGCTCGATTTCAATCAGCGTTTCTTAGCGTGTCGCGATGCTCGTAAAGTCAAATCCATGCCAGACTTCATTGAGATGCGCGAGAAGATTTTGTCGATCATTCACCAAGATGAAACCTCAGAGGAGGTCGCATGAGCAGCCCAGACATCACTCGCCTCAATGACGAAACTATACATGAAACCACAAGGGAAGAGTCTGTAGCCAAACCCGCGCTTAGTGAAGCAGACACTTACGCTCCGGAGCCACATATGACCACCTTATTCAACAAACTCAAAAACTACACGTTAACCCCGGGCAAATACTACGGAGAACCCGGCCAGGGCAACTCCAAGCTCATTTCGATTTTGTCTGCGATTTTCTTTGTCCTACTTTGGACTCTGGTCACCGAAGCGGGTTGGATTAAACCGCTGTTTTTGCCTTCTCCGCTGGATGTCTTTCAACGCTTTGGCGATCTCATCAACAATGGGTTTGCCGGTGTTTCACTTGGCGAGCACATGCAAGCCAGTTTAACACGCGTGTTTGGCGCGTTCTTCTTTGCTGTGATAACCGCAGTCCCCATTGGTATCTTGATTGGCTGTAACGTTTGGGTGCGCGGCATTTTTGATCCCCTAATTGAGTTTTATCGCCCACTGCCACCCTTGGCGTATTTGCCCTTAGTCATTATTTGGCTAGGTATTGATGAAACCAGTAAAGTCACTTTGATCTACCTCGCGATGTTTGCGCCCATCGCCCTCAGTGCTCGAGCTGGGGTGACCTCAGCCAAAAGCGAACAGATTCAAGCGGCCTACTCAATGGGCGCATCAAAGTTTCAAGTTCTCTATCACGTGATCATCAAGAGCGCGATGCCTGAAATCCTGACGGGTCTGCGCATTGGTATTGGTTTTGGTTGGACGACATTGGTCGCCAGTGAAATGGTTGCTGCGCAGGCAGGGATTGGTTATATGGTGCTAAACGCCGCCGAGTTTTTGGAAACCGATGTTGTGATCGCCGGTATCATCATTATTGGTATGGTCGCCTATTTATTTGATCTCTTTATGCGCTACCTGGAAACGAAACTGGTTCCTTGGAAGGGGTATTAATTTTCACTAAGCTTTCTCCCTTAGCTTACCGCGCCTCTCATTGGGGCGCTTTTTTTATGTTCACGGTCGCAGAGTGCAGTGATGATAAATTTACCACAGCAGATGGCTTGAGAAGATCCTAAGGATCGTGATACTCTTCCGCTCCATTTTTATCACTTGACGACACTGGCCAGTATCAAGACTGTGCTAAGCTTAGTCACTTGAGTTTCAAAGTCGTCTCTCTTCGACTTCACCCAACCAACGTGGAATCACTATGATAGGCAAAGGTACTCTTTATATCGTGTCAGCCCCGAGCGGTGCAGGCAAATCGAGTCTTATTTCTGCTCTACTGGAGAAAAACCCAACTTACGCGATGAAAGTGTCAGTCTCGCATACAACACGTGACATGCGCCCTGGTGAAGAAGATGGCGTACACTATCATTTTGTCTCGCGTGGTGAGTTCGAAAGCCTGATTGCTGAAGGCGCCTTTTTAGAGCACGCTGAGGTGTTTGGTAACTATTACGGCACTTCTCGTCCTTGGATTGAACAAACCTTAGAACAAGGCATCGACGTCTTTTTAGACATCGACTGGCAAGGCGCTAGACAAATTCGCGAGCAAATGCCTCTCGCGCGAAGCATCTTTATTTTGCCGCCGTCTAACAGTGAGTTAGAACGCCGTTTAACCACTCGCGGCCAAGACAGCAAAGAAGTGATTGCCAAGCGCATGTCAGAAGCAAAATCAGAGATCTCACACTTTAGTGAGTACGATTACGTTATCGTCAACGATGACTTTGATAATGCCTTAACCGACTTTAAGGCTATTTTGCGCGCTGAACGTCTCAAACAAGACAAACAAAGTGTGAAATACAAAGGGATGTTAGACGCTTTATTATCTCAATAATCGGCTAATACCCACTACCAAATAGAAAGTGGCTGTAGTATAAACAACAAATACCCAGTATACTTTCTCGTCATTCTAGATTTTTATTATTGATTGGAGTTCTCATGGCACGCGTAACAGTTCAAGACGCTGTTGAAAAAATTGGCAACCGTTTCGACTTAGTTCTCATTGCGGCTCGCCGCGCTCGTCAAATTCAAACCGGTGGAAAAGATCCATTGGTCCCTGAAGAGAACGATAAGCAAACCGTGATCGCACTTCGCGAAATCGAAGAAGGCTTGATCACAAAAGAAGTCCTCGATGCCCGTGAACGTCAAGAGCAGCAAGAGCAAGAAGCCGCTGAACTTGCCGCAGTGAGCAGCATCACTCACAACCGTTAAGTATACCTCGTCTCACCAGCAACTTCGGGCCTGTAATTTGTATCTATTTGATAGTCTCAAAGATGTTGCCCAAGAGTATTTACCAGAGCCTCAAATTGAGGCTCTGCGTCAATCTTATGTGGTAGCCAAAAACGCTCACGAAGGACAAACTCGTTCAAGTGGCGAACCCTACATCATCCACCCTGTCGCCGTGGCACGTATCCTGGCAGAAATGCATCTGGATATCGAAACACTGCAAGCAGCACTGCTTCACGACGTGATTGAAGATTGCGATGTCACTAAGCAAGATCTCGAAAATCAATTTGGTCACACCGTGGCAGAGTTGGTCGATGGGGTCTCTAAGCTCGACAAGTTGAAGTTTCGCGACCGCAAAGAAGCGCAAGCCGAAAACTTTCGCAAGATGGTGTTGGCCATGGTCCAAGATATTCGCGTTATCTTGATCAAACTCGCTGACCGCACCCACAATATGCGTACTCTAGGAGCACTTCGCCCAGACAAGCGCCGCCGCATTGCTCGTGAGACACTCGAAATTTTCTCGCCTTTGGCACACCGCCTCGGTATCCACAATATAAAGTCCGAGTTAGAAGAGCTCGGTTTTGAAGCCTTGTATCCCAATCGATACAAGGTGTTAAAAGAAGTGGTCAAAGCCGCTCGTGGTAACCGCAAAGAGATGATTCAACGCATTCATCAAGAGATTGAAGGCCGCCTGCAAGACGCCGGTCTCAATGCTCGAGTACTCGGCCGGGAAAAGAACCTTTACTCCATCTACAACAAGATGAAAAGTAAAGAGCAACGTTTTCATACCATTATGGACATTTACGCGTTTCGCGTTATTGTCGACAGTGCCGATACGTGTTATCGCGTACTGGGTCAGGTCCACAGCTTGTACAAGCCGCGTCCGGGTCGTATGAAGGACTATATTGCCGTCCCTAAAGCCAACGGCTATCAGTCGATTCACACCTCAATGGTCGGCCCACACGGGGTGCCAGTTGAAGTGCAGATTCGAACGGAAGATATGGATCAAATGGCCGACAAAGGGGTTGCAGCTCACTGGTCTTACAAAGCGAAAGGCGATAAACACAGTGGCACCACAGCCCAGGTGAAAGCTCAGCGCTGGATGCAAAGCTTACTAGAATTGCAGCAAAGCGCGGGCAACTCATTTGAGTTTATCGAAAACGTTAAATCGGATCTGTTCCCCGATGAGATTTATGTGTTTTCACCTAAAGGACGGATTGTCGAACTGCCCGCTGGGGCAACACCGGTCGACTTTGCTTACGCTGTTCACACTGATGTGGGTAACACGTGCGTCGGCGCCCGAGTCGATCGCTACCCTTACCCTTTGAGTAAAGCACTGAAAAACGGGCAAACAATTGAGATCATTACCGCACCTGGCGCTCGCCCAAATGCGGCCTGGCTCAATTATGTCGTCACATCGCGTGCGCGCACTAAAATCCGTCAGGTACTGAAAACCATGCGCCGTGAAGAGTCCATCACGCTTGGGCGTCGCTTACTCAATCACGCCCTCGGCGAGCACTCGCTGGCGGATATTGAACCGCAAGTTCTCGACAATGTCTTGCAAGGGCTTAAGCTCTCTTGCCAAGATGACCTCTTAGCCGCGATTGGTCTGGGCGAACTGATGAGTATTGTCATTGCTCGTCGCTTACTCGGTGAGCTCGATAGCCTAATCGATGATGAGCAGAAAGAAGAAAAAGAGCTGCCGACCAACGAAGGCAAACGCAAACTCCCCATTCGTGGCTCGGAAGGGATTTTGCTCACTTTTGCCAACTGCTGTCACCCGATCCCCGACGATTCCATCATTGCGCATGTCTCTCCGGGTCGCGGCCTAGTCGTACACCGTGAAACCTGTTCCAATGTTCGCGGCTATCAAAAAGAGCCCGACAAATACATGGCCGTCACTTGGTCAGACGAGTACGATCAAGAGTTCATCGCTGAGCTCAAAGTCGATATGCACAACCACCAAGGTGCTTTGGCTGAGCTAACCAATGTTATTTCCAATACCGGCTCTAACATTCACGGCTTATCCACCGAAGAACGCGATGGTCGTTTGTATACGGTCACCGTGCTCTTGACGACCAAAGATCGCGTCCACCTTGCCGGCATCATGAAGAAGATCCGCGTCATGCCACACACAACGCGCGTTCAACGCCGCAAAAGTTAACCGGGTTATTGCTAGCGACCTCTGCCAAAATAGAGGTCGCCATTGAATCTCTCATCGCTTATGAATATAGAACGTTACCACCGCATCCTCGAGGTTCTCAAAGCTCGCCAGCCCGATCTCACTTTGTGTTTAGAGCAAGTCCATAAACCCAATAATGTCTCAGCCGTGATCCGCACTGCCGACGCGGTCGGCTTGCACAATATTCACGCGGTTTGGCCGGATGAAAAAATGCAGATGCTTGCACATACTTCAGCCGGTGCCAGAAACTGGGTTGAAGTCCATACTCACCCAAACATCGACTGTGCCGTCGCCGAGTTAAAATCTCAAGGCATGCAAGTGTTGGCCACCAACCTTTCTGAGCGTGCGGTGGACTTTCGCACAATCGATTACACCAAACCGACAGCAATCATCCTCGGCAGCGAAAAAGAAGGAATATCACAACACGCCCTTTCTCTTGCCGATCAAGACATTATCATTCCTATGGTTGGCATGGTGCAATCGTTGAATGTCTCTGTGGCCAGTGCCACCATATTGTTTGAAGCGCAACGTCAGCGCTCAGAGAAAGGCCTTTATCAACAACCTTCTGTCGCGTTAAGTGATGAGACTATTGCCCGTATTGTCTTTGAGCGAGGTCACCCGGTGCTGGCGAAAGTGGCACAGAAAAAAGGCCTTCCATACCCGCAAATCGATGAGCGAGGACAGATTCTCGCTGATGAGGCTTGGTGGCAGGCGATGCAACAAAAATCCGCTCAAGATGACAATGAAATCCATGATGTTGACCCTGGTTGAATTGACACGAGATAAATCACAAGAGATAAACTTTATCTGTACAAATAAACAGTGAGATGGTTTACTTTATCTTATTGATTCGGTTATGCCTAACCATGGGCTTTCGTGATATTGGTCGGTAAAACACAAGGTGGCGGCGTATGTCTCAAATGATGTCAGCAATTCCGTTAACCAGTTTATCTGGTGTCGGCAGTAAAATTGCGGAAAAGATGGCGAAAATTGGCCTAAATTCTGTACAAGATTTACTGTTTCACTTGCCACTTCGCTATGAAGATCGCACCCGCTTGTACCCGTTCTCCCAACTTCACCCTGGCCTTTGGGCCGCCGTCAAAGGTCAAGTCAAAGCGGTTGATACTCTCTTCGGCCGAAAAAAAATGATGACGGTAAAAATCAGTGACGGCAATGGTTCACTAACCTTGCGCTTCTTTCACTTTACGGCAGCAATGAAAAACAATTTTGCCGAAGGCAAGAGCGTTTACGCCTATGGTGAAATAAAGCGCGGCAGTTATGGACTAGAAATGGCACATCCCGATTATCAATTCTTTGCCAATCAGGATCAAAGTGCTATTGAGAAAACCCTCACTCCGGTTTACCCAACCACCGAAGGGCTTAGGCAAACGACCTTACGTCAACTCACAGACCAAGCGCTAAAACTGCTCGACAGCACAGCCGTCGATGAATTGCTGCCACAAGGCCTGTATCCGCAACAAATTACCCTTGCTCAGGCTTTGCATCTCATCCACCGGCCTTCACCAGATATTAACCTCGAGCAATTTGAGCAAGGCAAGCACCCGGCTCAAGTTCGCCTGATCATGGAAGAATTGCTGGCGCAAAACCTCTCTATGCTCGCCGTTCGCCAACAAGGGCAACACGATCCGGGCCGAGCACTCGCGCCCAGCAAAACGTTAAAAGCACAATTATTGGCGGCACTGCCCTTTACTCCAACCGCGGCTCAATCCCGAGTCGTGACAGAAATAGAGCGCGATTTACAGCGCCCTCGTCCTATGATGCGCTTGGTTCAGGGCGATGTCGGCTCAGGAAAAACCTTGGTTGCCGTGCTTTCCGCTCTCTCAGCGATAGAACAAGGCTTTCAAGTTGCCCTCATGGCACCAACCGAACTGCTTGCCGAGCAGCACGCTATCAATTTCACTCAATGGCTTGAGCCTCTGGGCATACAGGTCGGCTGGCTGGCTGGCAAACTCAAAGGCAAAGCAAAAGAGGCACAACTCGCGGCGATAGCCGATGGGCGCGCACAAATGGTGGTCGGCACTCATGCCCTATTTCAACAACAAGTGCAGTTTGACAACCTCGCCTTGGTCATCATTGATGAACAACATCGATTTGGCGTTCATCAACGACTTGAACTACGAGAAAAAGGGGCCAAACAAGGTTATTATCCTCACCAGTTAATCATGACAGCGACCCCCATTCCTCGCACGCTGGCCATGACGGCGTACGCCGATTTAGAAACCTCAGTGATCGATGAACTGCCCCCCGGGAGAACCCCGATCCAAACGGTTGCCATTCCAGACAGTAAACGCGGGGACATCATTGAGCGTGTCCGTCACGCCTGCCAACACGAAGGCAAACAAGCCTATTGGGTCTGCACCCTGATCGACGAATCCGAAGTGCTTGAAGCACAGGCCGCTGCCGATATTGCCACTGAGCTCCAAGCTGCCTTGCCCGATCTCAAAATAGGTTTAGTACACGGCCGAATGAAAGCCGCGGAAAAGCAACAAGTCATGCAGGCGTTTAAACAAAACGAATTACAGTTATTAGTGGCCACCACCGTGATTGAAGTCGGTGTCGATGTCCCCAATGCCAGCTTAATGATCATCGAAAATCCCGAACGCTTGGGGCTTGCTCAA
The DNA here is from genome assembly GCF_040957575.1 of Vibrio sp. HB236076. NCBI lineage: Bacteria > Pseudomonadati > Pseudomonadota > Gammaproteobacteria > Vibrionales > Vibrionaceae > Vibrio > Vibrio sp. HB236076. The sequence continues at coordinate 146,393 of NZ_CP162601.1, read as the reverse complement.
CTTCACCAGTTGCGCGGTCGCGTCGGTCGTGGCTCTGTCGCCAGTCATTGTGTCTTGCTGTATCACTCTCCATTGTCTAAAACGGCACAAAAACGCCTGGCGGTATTGCGCGAGAGCAACGATGGCTTTGTGATTGCACAGCGCGACCTTGAGATTCGTGGTCCCGGGGAATTGCTTGGCACCAAACAAACAGGCCTTGCCGACTTTAAAATTGCCGACTTGATGCGCGACCAATATTTGATCCCCGAAGTACAGCGCCTTGCTCGTCACCTTCACGATCAATACCCAACCAATGCTAAAGATATTATTGACCGCTGGCTCGGTGATCGGGATGTGTATTCGCGCGCCTAATGCCGACCTCATGGGTTTACCCGTCGTGCCCCACGGGGTCTGATTCGCACACCTTATACCAATCTGATTAAGTCTGTGGTCAAGGAAAGCGCAGAATCAAGCTTGAGAACAAGGCAACCTATTTGCTTATAAAGACAAGACAGTGAGTCGTTGTTCTACCAGTTATTTTCACAACGATGTTATCGCGTTTTTTAGCCCGCCAGGGTGACCTGCTATTTAATTAGATTGGCATTAAATAGCAACCGTTTGCGTTCTCAAAGAAAGCCTTTATAATCAGCGCCTTCTTATGCCAAGTGATGATTTGTTATCAATAATAGTACGGTTATACCACGCTTTTTGAACAAACGGCTCCCGCTTTAGGGTATCCGCTCTGATGAATACCCATCTGGTTAAGTCTGTGGTCAATAGGTGCGCAGGAAAACGCTTGAGAACAAGGCAACCTCTTGGCTTATAAAGAGAAGAACCTCCGTCGTTATTCTACCCGTGATGTTCTTAACGACGTTATCGAGTGTTTAACCCGCTATTTAGTTAGATTGGTATAACCGCAACCACAGAGTAATCGGTGTCACCTATTAATACGCTTATTTGCAAGGAATCTAGTTATGTCTGGTCCGACGAAAAACTCCGAACTGATTTTCCAACTCAATGACCGCCCGCCTCTGCCGCAAACACTTTTTGCCGCCATTCAGCATCTATTGGCCATGTTTGTTGCTGTGATCACGCCTTCCTTGATTATTTGTCAAACTTTAGGGGTGGATAGCCAGCAAACCAATACCATTATCAGTATGTCTTTATTTGCCTCAGGCCTTAGCTCACTGATCCAAATTCGTCGCTTCGGGCCAATCGGTTCTGGGCTTCTGTCCATTCAAGGCACCAGTTTCAACTTTCTTGGCCCAATTATCGGCGCAGGATTATCACTCAAAGCTGGAGGCGCCGATGTTGAAACTATGATGGCCGCGATTTTTGGTACCATTTTGGTTGCCTCGAGCGCAGAGGTCATCTTGTCGCAGGTATTGTCTTACGCACAGCGCATCATTACTCCATTGGTCTCTGGCATTGTTGTCACTTTGATTGGTTTAACGCTCATTCAAGTCGGCTTAGTCTCGATTGGCGGTGGGTACGCTGCCATGTCGGACAACACCTTTGGTCAATTGTCGAATTTGGGCTTAGCGGGATTGGTATTGGCCATCATTGTTTTACTCAACCGCAGCCGTCAACCGTACTTGCGTGTTGCGTCAATCGTTATCGCCATGGTGGTGGGTTATGTGGTTGCTTACTTTACCGGCATGGTCAAACCCAGTACCCCGAATGAGCAAGCTTGGATTGCTATCCCACACCCAATGCAATTTGGGCTCAGTTTCGATGCGAGCTTGTTTATTCCACTCGTGTTGGTGTTTATTATTACCGCATTAGAAGCGATTGGCGATATCACCGCAACATCAGAAGTCTCTGGCGAACCCGTCAAAGGCCCAGTTTACATCAAACGCATCAAAGGCGGCGTGCTGGCCGATGGCATCAACTCTGCGTTGGCGGCTTTACTCAACAGCTTTCCCAACTCAACCTTTAGCCAAAACAATGGCATCATCATGTTAACTGGCGTCGCGAGTCGTTATGTCGGTTACTTTATCGCCGTCATGTTAATGATTCTTGGTTTGTTTCCTTCCGTTGCCACTTTTGTACAAGGGATCCCTGAACCGGTTCTTGGCGGTGCAACATTAGTGATGTTTGGCACCATTGCCGCCGCAGGGGTTCGTATTATCGCGCGCGTTGAGCTCGACCGTCGCGCCATTTTGATTATGGCCTTGTCTTTTTCGATGGGGCTGGGCGTCGTTCAACAACCCGATATTTTACAGTTTATGCCAGAGATGGTGAAAAACATCCTCTCTTCCGGCGTCGCCGCGGGCGGACTCACCGCCATTTTACTCAATTTGATTCTGCCCGAAACCACGGCGGAGAGCGTTCAAGAAAACGAGAGTCAACCCTAACGTTGCCAAGCGATGATCACCACAGCCACTGCCGATAAGCAGTGGCTTTTTTACGATTCGACTTGCGCTACTTGTGATTGTTATTGCTGTAATGGCGCCCGCCAGGTGTGGCTTTTTTCAGATTCAAACGCACTTTTTTCTTACCATGAGTCGGGAAGCACAATTGCACTTTTAGTCCACCATCGGGACGATTATTCACAATCAAGGACCCTTGGTGCTGACTGACGATTCTTTTTACAATCGCCAGACCAAGCCCAGTGCCTTCACTGCCTCTCGCCGCATCACCTCGGGTAAACGGCTCAAACACACTGCCAATTTGATCGATAGCAATCCCAGGGCCATTGTCTTCAACCAAAACCCACGCTAATTGATGATCAGCGCTTAAGCCCGTCGATAAACGTACCCAACCGTTACCATAGCGAATCGCATTGACCACTAAATTCGTGATTGCGCGTTTGATAGCAATTTTTTGTCCACAAACCGGCAGTAAAGGATCGAGTAATGACGACTCAATGTCGATGCCTTCACGGCGTTCAGAGTCGCGGATTTCTTGTACCGTTTCATTCAAGTCAACTTCACTAAAGGATTGCGTATCTGTCGGTTTTAAGTAATCCATAAATTGACCAATGATTTCATTGCACTCTTCGGTATCGCTAATGATCCCTTCAGCTAAGTAATCGTCCTCCGGCGACATCATTTCTGTCGCTAAGCGAATTCGCGTGAGTGGCGTGCGTAAATCATGACTAATCCCGGCCATGAGTAAGGTCCGGTCCTCTTCTAAGGCTTGAATCCCCTTAGACATCTGATTGAAGGCTTTTGTCACTGAGCGGATTTCTGACGCGCCGGTTTCAGGTAAAGGCGGGGGGATATGACCTCGCCCCACTTCCTTTGCCGCTTTTTCAAGTGCGACTAATGGTCGGTTTTGCAGCCGCATAAATAGCCACACCCCGGCTAATATGAGCAACGACACTAATAAACTATTGCGAAATAAAGGAATAAAATCTTCTTCTTGCAACTCTGAAAGGGGGACTCGAATTAAAGTACCAGGCAGAGCATCGGCTTTCATCCACAGAATATAACTGTCTTTCCCTAACCCCAGATGAACCTCTGTTGGCGTATCGAGTGCTTGCGTCATTTCTTCACTCATCACCTCGATGTGCATGGCTTGTTGAAAATCGCGACTGGCGTCGGGATCGGCCTCAGGATGTAAAGTGACATTTAAACGCTGTAGCAACTTCAATTGCAGTGGTTCAAGCTCTTGAGAGGTATCGTGATTATCGAGTACGACATCGAGTTCATGGGCGAGGATCTTCGTAAACTGTTGCAAACTCGGCATCAGAGCATAGTGAAACACCGTATAGTAAGAAAACACCTGACTGGCGATCAGCAAAGAGAGAAAGATACACACGGATTGAGTAAACGAGCTGCGCATCATAGAGGCCACCTAAAAAAACAAACGCCCACCAAAGTGAGCGCTATCTCGTGAATCGAAAGAAATTAGACTTTTTGACCGTCAGGAACAAAGACATAGCCGAGTCCCCATACCGTTTGAATGTAACGCGGTTTGCTGGCATCTTCTTCAATCAAACGGCGTAAGCGCGAGATTTGTACATCAATAGAACGCTCAAGCGCAGAATACTCGCGGCCTCTGGCCATGTTCATCAATTTATCGCGTGACATGGGTTCGCGCGGCTTCGACACCAAGGTTTTGAGCACCGCAAATTCGCCGGATGTTAATGGGATCAACTCATCATGGCGAAACATCTCGCGCGTGCCTAAATTCAGCTTAAAATCACCAAACTCAACCAAGGTTTCTTCCGCACTCGGCGCACCCGGTAATTCAACCGTCTGACGCCGCATCACCGCATTGATACGAGCCAGTAACTCTCTGGGGTTAAACGGCTTGGGCAAGTAATCATCAGCCCCGACGTCCAACCCAATGATGCGATCAGCTTCATCGCCTTTTGCTGTCAACATTAAAATCGGCATGGCATTATTGGCCTCGCGTAAACGACGGCAAATCGATAAGCCATCTTCACCAGGTAGCATTAAGTCCAGTACCATCAAGTGAAAATTTTCACGAGTGAGTAGGCGGTCCATTTGCTCAGCATTCGCTACACTGCGAACTTGAAATCCTTGCTCACTCAAATAACGCTCCAATAATGAACGCAACCTTGCGTCATCATCAACCACCAAAATTTTATAGTTATCTTGCATGGATACACCTCGACAATAAACCGACAACGCCAAAAGCCATACCAATCCAACTCCGGCCCCATTTCGCTGTGCGCCGATTAGGGTAACCCGTTACTTGTTTAGATTGATATTGTCACTTTCTAACCAATTGTTTCCTATAGATAGAATGTAACACCCTTCGCCCACACGGGTAAGACTATTTTGTTAATGAGTATGACTTTCCGCCTCAACGACGCTTTAAAGACACGAGTCGGTAAAACAAAATCGACAAAAGTACCAGCCCGCAGCCTAAGGTCTTATTTAAGGTCAGTTGCTCTTGGTAAATCACAATACTCAGTATCAAGGTGAAAATAGGTTCGAGCAACATAATTAATGCGGCATTAGTTGGCTGACAGTATTTTTGACCTATGGTCTGAACGAGGTAGCGAATACTGGTTGCCAGCACAATGCTCAGTGCCACCCATTGCCACGTGATCCAAGGCACGCTGTCTGGCCAAACTTCAAAAAAAGAGGACAACACCAGGCCAAAACAGCCACCGGAGAACAGCTGCAATGTCGTCAGCAAAATCGGGGGTAATCGCAAAGAATACCGGCTATTGATATTAAAGTGTAAGGCGAGCAGCACTGTGGCGGCTAAAAACCAGATCTGACTGGACGATACCACCCATTCGCCGTGCCACGACAATAAAAATAGCCCAGCGATAGCAATCGGCAGCGCGAGCCAAAATGCCCGAGGAGGCCGCTGGCCAAACAGCGGCCAAGCCAGCAAAGGGACCACCAACATCGCCAAACTCATGATAAAGGCCCCCTCTCCTAACGTCTCAGAGAGCGAGATGGCGTAAATCCAGCAAAAAATAGCAGAGCTTAATACTAACCCAACCGCCATCGAGGTTAAGCAATCTCGGGCACTGGCGAGTTTGAGTGCGCGATAACAAAAAGGCAATAAGCACACCGCCGCCAAGACAAAGCGAATACCAATAAATCCAATCGGGGGTAATCCCTCTATCGCCTGTTTAGAAAATATCCACCCGGCGGCAGCTAACACTGTGGTCGCCACGAGAATCCACTCGGCGCGCACTGACTTAAACATAATGCCTAACTCTCGTTGATTAATAAAAAGACAAAAAATAACACCGCCTTCGCGCAGACGATGACGGTAAATAAGCTGAGTCTCTGCCGCTTTACGCCTAAAAATCACGTTTATTGAAGCTTAACATTGAGACGACATTCTCTGTGTAACCAGTCTGGTAAAGCTCGCTATGAGTGTAACAACGTTTTTGATACATGTGGCACATTTTTAATATTTAGCCCATCAATATTGGCTGAACCGACTAAGCTAATTGATAGACACATATTAGAATTGGCTAATGCCTATCATTCACTCGATGATTTATTAGAGGTAATCACACCTCAATGTTACTCAGTTAGGCTAAATAAAATGACTACTCTTTTAATTGAGCGAGCTTTTAAGCATCAGCGGCTTACCACTTTAACGATCAGCAGTGGCTTGTTTTATCTTTTCGCCAGCCTGGCCTTGGCATTAACTCGCGACGGACAAAACATTGCGTTACTGTGGATGGCCAATATTAGCGTTGCCTATTACTTGTCAACGCAAGATGCTAAATACTGGTCGACGGCATTACTTGGGGTTGCGATCGCCAATTTAGCCGCCGATTACCCGTATTCGTCCTCGATACTACAAAGCTTGAGCTTTTTGCCCGCCAACCTAATAGAAATCACCATTACCGCTCATGTATTAAAACACCATGTATCGATAGACCAAGTGTTTAAAAAACCGTTTGCCTTGTTAAAAGTCTTTTATTTAGTTTGCTTTTTAACACCCATTACGGGCGCCTTATCCGGCACCTTACTTCACTATACCTACAGCCAACAATTATCGTGGAGCTTTACATTAAACTGGTGGTTATCGAGCGTCATTGGTTGCTTTGCCTTATTGCCTTTATGTCTGTTAGTCAGCCAACGAGGGTTAACCACGACATTGGAATCGTTTCTCAAACCATGGGTATTGGCTTTGCTGATCGCTGGAGGGGTGATTATTTATCACAGTTTAATTCACTTGGCCTTCCCTTATATTTACATTTCAACGGCCTATTTTGTCATCGCCGTTATTTCGTTAAGTGCTGCTGTCTACATGGCTTTTTTTGCCACCATTTTCGTCACTTTGATGCTCAATATTGGCGCTCTGATACCCACTGACCCCATTTTAAAATTCGCCGAGTTTGCTACCGCCCTTTTTTACTTGCCTCACTTATTGTCACTGATCCCTTTGTTGGCCTTAGCGTTTGCGGTGTACAGCAATAAAAAAAATCAAGCCCAGTTAATTTCACAACAACAACAATCTAAAGAGCTTTATCGCAAGACGCCTGTCGCCATGTACACCCTAGATCAGTATGGTGACATTGTTGATGTCAGTGACCAATGGTTAAACTTACTGGGCTATCAAAGAAAAGACGTGCTTGGCAAAGCATCGGTTGACTTCATGATGCCCAACAGCAAAGAACTGGCTCTCAATACTCACATGCCACAACTTTATCGACGTGGCACGGTACACGAGCTCGACTATCAATTCCGACACGCGAATGGCGAGCCTATTAATGTCTTATTTTCGGCAGTCATAAAAGAAGAACACCTGCAAATGCGCGCTTATGTGGTCCTTTCTGACATCTCTCGAGAAAAACATCTCGATCAGCAAGCTCAGCAACGCGAGCAATTTTTGCAATTGACCTTGAGCTCCGTCGGCGATGCGATTGTCGCCACCGACACCGAAGGTAAAGTCACTTATGTTAATCCTAAAGCTAGATCCTTACTCGACCTGTGTCAAAGCACTCAGCCACTGCACTCACCAGCCGATGATATAATTAAACTATACGATCTTGATGGCGTGCAGACGCCAACCTCGGTCAACCAAGTCCTGTCTTGTCATGAGCTATTTCAGCGCGAGCAAAAACTCAAGCTACACTCCCCTTCACAAGGAGAAATGATCATCAAAGAGCGTGCCTACCCCATTATGGATAAAAAGCAATTTCAAGGGGTAGTACTGGTTTATCAGGACATAACCAAAGAGCACCATTTACAAGAAGAGATGTGCTACATTGCAAAACACGACGAGTTGACTGGGTTGCCCAATCGCACAGTGCTGGTCAAACGATTAACCGAGCTTTGCCACAACCCCGAGCCGGATAAAAACTTTGTTTTGCTCTATTTAGATCTGGATAACTTCAAAAACATCAACGACTGCCGTGGTCACTCCGAAGGCGATCGCGTGTTAAAAGTCCTGTCTGAGCGCATCGAGACTTTTTTGTCGCCACAAGATGAAGTGTATCGTTTTGGCGGGGACGAATTTGTGGTGTTACTCAATAACAACTATCAAGCCATGAAACTCAAGCGGGAATGCCAAACCTTACTCGATGAAATTAACCTGCCATTAACAATACACAAGACACAGCATAGCCTCTCAGCCAGTGTTGGCATTGTGAGTTTCCCACGTGACGGTCAAGACCCCGACACACTACTAAGACGTGCCGATGTCGCCATGTATCAAGCGAAATCACAAGGCAAAAACACTTTCAGCTTTTACACTAAAGGCCTAACCGAGCACATTGAACAGCGTTTAGAAATTGAGCAACGACTGAAGCGAGCGATAGAGCTCAACCGCCTTGAAGTCCACTATCAGCCCATTTTCAATACCAAAACCAACCAAACTACTCACGCGGAAGCCTTGTGCCGTTGGCCTAGCGATGACACGGATAAATTATTTCCCGATCAATTTATTCCGGTTGCCGAGGAAAGTACATTGATTCATCAGTTGGGTATGTTGGTATTAAACAAAACCTGTGAAAATGAAACCTTGTTCAGACAGTATCAAGCGATTTCCATAAACATTAGCGCCATTCAAATGGAGCTGCCCCATTTTATGGACGACATAAAAACCACCTTACAACGCAATAAGATACCGCCAAGTCGATTGATCTTTGAGATAACAGAAACATCGATTATGAAAAACCCAGAAAACAGTCAAAAGGTCCTTGCAGAGCTAAGAGCCATGGGCAGTCAAATCGCCGTTGATGATTTTGGCACCGGTTATTCAAGCTTGAGCTACCTGAAGAGATACCCTGTCGATTACTTAAAAATTGATCGTGACTTTATTAACGATTTGACTCGTTCTAAATCGGATCACGCCTTTGTCATGGCCATCATTAGCCTTGCCAAAGCTTTAGACCTTAAGGTTATTGCAGAAGGCGTGGAAACCCAAGAGCAACAAGACGAGCTCAGCCAAGCTGGGTGCGAATATTTACAAGGTTATCACTTAGGCAAGCCCGAGCCCGTTGAGATGGAAAGCAATATGCTCTATTTTTCGAGTGTGTCTCATTAACTTGACGTGTTTGTTTTCCAACTTAAGCCTGTCATATTGATGACACAAATAATAGGCTTTGGAAGGATACTCTAGCTTCAATTCTCTGGTATTTCTCATAAGAGAGGAGAGCGAGATGTTATCCGTTAAAAAAGTATTATTGTTGATCGCGGCAGCGGTATTTTTTACTCCGCTGAGCGCCAATGCTGATCAGGTTGTGGTCTCTATCCCCGGTGTTGTCGATGTGAAAATTGATGACGCAAAACACAAATACAAGCACAAGCACAAGCATCACAGAAAAATCAAAAAGCATCGTCAATTTCCTTTCGGTATTGGCCGTCGTGAGCGCCATTTAAAATGCCGAGTCATTTTTCCGAAAAGACCAAGGGGACACCAACCACCTCCTGTCGATTGCTACACTCTGCAAAAACACCACTTACCCCGCAACGCCCGTGTCGTCGTCGTAGGTCGATAACTCAAACGGAAAAAACACAGGGTAGATCATGCGAATGGACAGACTGACATGCGCAGCGCTGAATGAAAAAGAAAGCGCTGCGCAGTTAACATCAGACACTGCTCGGTGTGAATACACTATCACCAGCATGTGATAACAGCCTCAAAACTCGAGTAAAATAAGTAATTTGTTAACAAAATGAGGCAAATTAGCGGTAGGGTGAATGGGTAAACAGTCAATTCATAGGATCTTGTTATGCCAAAGGTCATCATCAAGGGTTACATGCACGTAGCCGAGCGTGATGTTGATGTCGTAACGGCGGCAATCGACTATCATTGCGCCAAAGCTTTACAGCACAGCGGTTGCTTATTATTCGAAATTTATCCATCCAAACAAGAGCGACAAATGTTCCATTTTCATTATGAGTTTGTTGATCAAGACGCGTATTTACACTATCAAAACAAACTTCGTGGCTCGGCTTGGCACGCCATCACCCAAAGCGCAAAAGTTTTTCTTGAAGACGCGCCTTTGCAGCAATGAAATTGGAAGACCACTCAAGGTTAGGTTGAGCGCCAGTAATAAGCTAAACCTGAGCAGTATACCTAACTGAGTACACACTGTCTTAGTATACAAAAACTATCGCAATCAAGGCACTTAGCCTAGACCATCACGATTACCCCCAGTTGTGTCGCTCACCAAGCCGTTTCAAAACAGCGAGTAAGTGTGTTTTTCTTTCTTGTCTTCACCCTTTTGCTTTCACCCTGCTTTCTTCGCCATCAACCGCCATAACATTTATCCATTGGTCTTATCTTTTATGGTAGACAGCAACCAATTCGGGCGAAAATCGATCGTTTTTCCATATTCTATGCGGTTAATCCACCACACTTTCTCACCTTCTGGTGTACGGACAACGACGTCTTCATCCACTTCTTTCTTTAACAACGCACGCGCCATCGGGGCATCGATCGAAATATACATTTTTGCCTCTTCCCCATAAATTTCTTCAGGGCCTACGATGCGAAACTGCTTAATCACTCCGGCTTCATTTTCAATTTCAACCCAAGCACCAAAAAACACCTTCCCCTCTTGTTGCTCAGAGTAGTCAACGACAGTGACATCCGGTAGGTACTTGCGCAAAAAACGGACCCGTCGATCAATTTGCCTCAATAATCGCTTGTTAAACGTATAGTCAGCGTTCTCAGAACGATCCCCTAAGCTCGCTGCCCAAGTCACAATTTTCGTCACTTCAGGTCGACGCTCATGCCACAGGTAATCGTGTTCTTGTTTCAGTTTATTATACCCCTCACGGGTAATGAGTTTTGACTTCATTGTTTGTCCTTATTCAGCGCCAGTGATTACTCGACATCACTGTGACAACGAGGTAAATACTCGCCATGATCATCACAAAATATTGATTTCCTATACACCGGCTTTTATGCTCAGTGTATGACCTACGGACAATAAGACCTTATGATGCCCACCTCTTCTCCTATTGTTATTCGCACCATTCAAAGCAGTGATAACCTCATCATGGCTGATATCATTAGGCAAAGCTTTTTCGACCACGGCATTGACCATTTAGAAGGCGTCAGTTTACACGACCCCGCGTTAGTTGACCTCACCGCTGCCTATCAAAAAGAAAAACATCGTTATTGGGTTGCACTGTATGCAGGTAAACTTGCCGGTGGCTGTGGCATAGCCCCGTTACAAGGTGGCACTGAAAACTACTGTGAGCTACAAAAACTTTATGTAAAGCAAGACTATCACGGGCTAGGAATTGGAAAAGCCTTGATTGAACACAGCCTGCAATACGCAAAAGCCATAGGTTATCAGTATTGTTATTTAGAAACCTTACCAGAGTTGAGCAAAGCGGTCGGTTTGTATGAAAAGCTCGGTTTTGTGCCTCTCAAACAAGCGATTGGCAATACCGGTCACCACGACTGTGATATTCGTATGCTTAACACATTGTAATCAAAATTAAAATTTTCAGATGATCACAGGGAATACAAAATGTGTCGCCACGCTTAGTTTGCTAAAAACTGACTTTGTTTTGCCGATATCACTTTGTAAAATCGTCTTTTTATCCCCATATTCTGATCATACATTCAAAAAAAGAGTTTTCGCAACTCGACAAAAAGAGAACCACGGATGAGCCAAGTTATCTCTCAAACTCTTGCTAAAGAACTCAACGTCCGTCTTGAGCAAGTCACCGCGGCGGTGCAATTAATCGACGATGGCAACACGGTGCCTTTTATCGCACGCTATCGCAAAGAGGCAACCGGTGGACTAGACGACACCCAACTGCGCAACCTAGACAGTCGTTTAAGTTATTTACGAGAATTAGAAGAACGACGCCAAAGCATTCTCAAGTCCATCGAGGAGCAAGGTAAGTTAACCCCGGATCTACACGCTGCGATTCAAAGTGCCGACAGCAAAACTCGCTTAGAAGATTTGTACCTACCCTACAAACCAAAACGCAGAACCAAAGGGCAAATCGCCATCGAAGCCGGTTTAGAGCCACTCGCCGACTTACTTTGGCAAGACCCGAGCCAAGACCCGGCCACCCGCGCACAGCACTACCTCAACCCTGAGCACAAAATTAACGAGATCAAAGACGCGCTAGACGGCGCCCGTGCAATTGTGATGGAGCGCATTGCCGAAGAGGCGGATTTGCTCGCACAACTGCGCCAACATTTGACGCGTCACGCTCAAATAGAGTCCACAGTGATCGCTGGTCAGGAGCAATCTGGGGAAAAATTCAAAGATTATTTTGACCATAAAGAGCCGATTGCAAAGGTTCCATCTCACCGTGCGCTGGCCATGCTGCGCGGCCGCAATGAAGGTGTCCTCAATTTGACGCTCAATGCCGACCCCGACCAAGAAGAAGACGTACGCCAGTCTCATTGTGAAACCATTATCGCTCACTACTATGGTCTCAATCTCAGTGATGCACCGGGCGATAGCTGGCGCAAACAAGTGATCAGCTGGGCGTGGCGTATCAAGGTCTCCATGCATATGGAAACCGAGTTCATGACGACCATGAAAGAGCGCGCTGAAATTGAAGCCATTGATGTCTTTGCCACTAACCTCAAAGATCTGCTCATGGCCGCGCCTGCAGGTCCCAAAGCGACTTTAGGTTTGGATCCTGGATTGCGCACCGGCTCTAAAATTGCCGTCGTCGATAGCACAGGTAAAGTGCTCGCAACAGACACCATTTATCCACACCCACCACAAAAGCAGTACGCTCAGGCCGCTCAAACGGTGGTTCACTTGGTTAAACAACACCAGGTCGATCTCATCGCTATCGGCAATGGTACCGCCTCTCGGGAAACCGATGCTTTTGTCGCCGATTTGATCAAGCAAGCCAATCTAAAAGTACAGAAAATCACCGTTAGTGAAGCCGGCGCGTCGGTTTACTCCGCTTCGGAGCTGGCCGCCAAAGAATTCCCTAACCTCGACGTTTCTTTACGCGGTGCCGTCTCCATTGCCCGTCGTCTGCAAGACCCGCTTGCCGAATTGGTTAAAATTGATCCTAAATCGATTGGAGTAGGCCAATACCAACACGATGTGAGTCAATCGATGCTAGCAAAACGGCTCGATGCGGTTGTGGAAGACTGTGTTAACGCCGTCGGTGTTGATGTCAACACCGCATCCGCAGCCTTGCTGACTCGCGTAGCGGGCCTCTCGCAGACCCTGGCGCAAAACATCGTCGACTATCGCGATGAAAACGGCCGCTTTGACGCACGCACCAGTTTGAAAAAAGTACCTCGTTTGGGGCCGAAAGCCTTCGAACAATGTGCCGGTTTCTTACGTATTATGGATGGTAAAAACCCACTTGATGCGTCTGCCGTTCACCCCGAAGCGTATCCGGTCGTCAAGCGTATCGCGGAAAAACAACACAAACCGCTTGCCGAACTGATTGGTCAAAGTGCGTTTTTGCGCCAGCTCAATGCCATAGATTACACTGATGATGAATTTGGCTTACCTACGGTCACCGATATCATCAAAGAACTCGACAAACCCGGTCGCGATCCAAGACCTGAGTTTAAAACCGCCACCTTTGCCGAAGGAGTCAATGAAATTAAAGACTTAGAACCTGGAATGGTCTTAGAGGGTGTGGTCTCAAACGTGGCAAACTTTGGCGCTTTTGTCGATATTGGCGTACACCAAGATGGTTTAGTACACATTTCCGCACTGACCGATCGCTACGTGTCAGACCCACGTGAGGTCGTGAAAGCAGGCGATATTGTCAAAGTGAAAGTGATGGAAGTTGACGCGGCTCGTAAACGCATAGGGCTTTCTATGCGCCTCAACGATGAACCGGGGCAAAGTGGTGCGAAAGCCAGCCACGACAAAGGGCGCCATCAAAACAAAGGGCAGCGTCATTCGCGAACGCACTCATCTCAACCAGAGACCAATGGTGCGATGGGGGGCGCTTTTGCCGCGGCCTTTGCCAAAGCCAAACGTTAATGGCCAACGCAACGAAATAAGCGGATCACCCTAGCGAGTTAACAAACTCGATAACGTCGTTAAGAAAAGATCTTGTCTTGCTCTCAAGTTCGACCACTGCGCTATCATTGACCACAGATTGAATCCGGTAGGTATAAGCGCAAAAAAATGGCCCTCGTTATGAGGGCCATTGTTTTTCTAACACATCGCTGACCAACGGTAGTTGTCATCGTGATGAAAGCTCATCGTTTGATACATACCACCACGGGGTTAGAGCACGGCAATCACGTGAGAGGGAGAATTGGGCGCGACCGAGTGACCATAGTGATATCGGATCACTTGTCGGCGTTTATTCATTTCTCCGGAATGCGCGATCCCATCAAGCAAATTCTTCGGCAATCGAAAGCGCACGGTATAACCCAAGCCCTGATTTTCGCTGTAACTGCTCAGCGCTAACAACTCAAACCACCTCGTCAATGGCGAGGCCGCGTCTTCACTATCAGCTTGTTCAGTCACGCCATCAACCTCATAGTCTGGGTGCAATGACGGATCCCAGGCTTGGTTTTTATCGTGCTTTTCCTGTGTCGATGTTTTTCGCTCGGATTGTGCTCGAGACGTTGCCACTGTTGGCCTAACGGGTTGTTTAACTCGATTGTCCCGTGCGACTTGTTCAGTTGGCAAATTCACCGTTGGGGCGATTAACGGCACATTGATATTATTCAATGATACATTCATGCGACACCTCCAAAGAGAATCGCCCAACTCATCGCTATCCGCCTCTCATCAATGAGAACATTTAGCGCACAACCAATGTCATCCCGTTATTGGCAGTAAAGTTATCGGCGAAAACTCACTCAAGTTTAGCTGTTTTTTTGAACAAATTTTATAATGGTATTGTAAAATTCCTCCGGCTCAGTAATGAAAGGCGCGTGTGAGGATTGTGCAAAAATAATACTTTCACTGCTCGGGTGTAACTGGTCTACATGGGTGGCCGTAATTTTAGGAACCAAACCATCTAGGCGTCCATATAGACGCAAAAACGGCAACTTAATATTGACCAATTGCTCGCGTAAGTCGATCTTTGCCAACCAGTCTAACCCTTGTGCCAGAGACTCTGGGCAAGGTGTAGGACGTGACAACACAGCCTGCTTAATGGTTTTGACATCGCGCTTGGCGGTTCTGCTCCCCATGGCTTGTAAAGCCATAAAACGCTCTATCGTTTGCTGAAAATCTGACTGTAATTGCTGGCTAAATTGCGCTAAGACTTCGGGCTCAATCCCTCGCCATCGCTGCGCTTTTAACGCCGAAAAGCGCGGCGAACTCGCCACCGTGATCGCATGACTGACTCGCTCGGGAACGGATAAGGCAAGTTGAGTCACCACTAAACCGCCCAAGGACCAACCGAGCCAAATGGCCTTATCCGGCGCCTGTGCCAACAGTTGTGATTGCAAGTGCTGCCAATCTGTCGCAGGGCAACCTGCACTGAACCCATAACCGGGTAAGTCAACCAAATGCACGCGAAAATGTCGACTGAGTGGCAGGGCAATTTCCGACCACACCTCAGCATTCATGCCCCAACCATGTAACAGCACCAGATCTGGCCCTTGGCCCATACTTTGCCAGTGAATGTTTTCTACTTGTGTCACGTTTTATCCCTCAAATATCCCTCTAACTGATCAACACAGACCGCTATGATAAAAACTCACTCCATGGATTAGGTGGCTAAATGAGGTTATCGACAATGCGTTTTGCTCTTAGAGACTTTGTACATCACTTAGCCTGGTTTTTAGTCCCCTCACCCACCCCATGCCATTTGTGTGGTTTGCCTCGCGTTACGCAAGATCACAGCCTTTGGTGCCACAGTTGCTATCAAAGCCTCTCGAGTGACTGTTTATGCCCTCGATGTGGGTTACAACTGGCAGCCGAAGAGGATCTGTGCGGTCAGTGCCTACTGCAACCGCCTTACTGGCAGCGCTTGTACTGTTTGGGAGATTACCAATTTCCTCTTGATCAGTATATTCACAAACTCAAATACCAGCAGCAGCCGTATTTCGCCAATGACCTTGCCGCCTTACTGGCTAAGCGCATTGACACCCCCGCTGCAGTCATGATCCCAGTGCCTTTATTCTGGCGACGCCAATGGCAACGAGGCTATAACCAAAGCGAATTGATTGCACGTGCACTGAGTCAAAGGCTCGGCAATCGAACCGTCAATGCCCTCAAGCGCACTCGTCATACCCAAGTTCAACGTGGATTAACACGCAAAGAGCGACAAAAAAACCTCCAAGGTGCCATCGCATTGTTACCCTCCTGCCGAGCGCTACCTAGCCATGTCGCCTTGGTCGATGACGTCGTCACGACAGGCAGTACGCTCAATGCCATTTGCCCTTTGCTCTTCGAGTGTGGAGTAAAAAAAATCGATATCTATTGTATTTGTCGCACAGGTGATCCAAGATCGAAATGTTAACTGCACTCAAAATTCACAAAAGGCTAGATCTCAAATTTCTCTGGAGTAGAATGATGATTAAATAGCCTACAAAGTTACTCAGGTATTCGTCGTGTCAAATATTACCATTACTGAAACAGCGCAAACTCATTTTGCCAACTTACTCTCTCAACAAGCCGAAGGCACTAATATTCGTATTTTTGTCGTCAATCCAGGTACTCAAAACGCAGAGTGTGGCGTTTCTTACTGCCCACCAGAAGCCGTAGAGTCCAATGATACAGAACTGCCGTTTAACGGTTTTTCGGCCATGATTGACGAATTAAGCTTACCCTTCTTAGACGAGGCCGTTATTGATTTTGTCACTGATAAAATGGGCTCTCAACTGACGCTAAAAGCGCCCAATGCCAAGATGCGTAAAGTCTCAGACGATGCACCTTTAATCGAGCGTGTTGAGTATCTCATTCAAACGCAAATCAACCCTGATTTAGCCGGTCATGGCGGTCATATTAACCTGGTTGAAATCACCGAAGATGGCGTGGCCATTATCGCCTTTGGCGGTGGCTGTAACGGTTGTTCTATGGTCGATGTCACTCTTAAAGACGGCATTGAAAAGCAACTGCTCAACATGTTTGAAGGCGAACTCACCGGTGTGCGCGATGCTACCGAGCACAACCGCGGTGATCACTCTTACATGTAATCGCACGGCGAACAGGACACACTTCAACCTGCTTACGGTAACGCTCAATACGATGGGCGTTACCGATGTCACACCCATGCCTCTTCGCCGCTGACGGCTTACTCATCGTCAGTTCATTTTGCCAACCAATATACTTATGCATTCATATTACCCCTTATCCCCGCGCTGTCTTTTTGAGCCCAATGTCGACAAACTGTGAATTGACGATAATTTGAAGGGCTATCTTATTGGCAGTCAGTGCATTTTTACCTATATTAGTCCTAACATGCCAGTCAAGGAGTTAGCCAATGTCTAAGCGAGTACCACCAGAGATCATAGCCAAACACACTGTTGCTCAATCTAGACTCTTTACGATTGAGGGCCTAGACCTGCGTTTTTCAAACGGTGTAGAACGCCGCTATGAACGCATGCGACCCAGTGGTCGCAATGCCGTTTTGATGGTGCCAATCACAGAGCAAGGCGATATTTTACTCGTACGGGAATACGGTGCCGGGACAGAGCGCTACGAACTTGGCTTTCCCAAAGGGTTGATTGACCCTGGCGAAACGGAACAACAAGCCGCGGTACGTGAACTCAAAGAAGAAATTGGCTTTGGGGCGAAAACCTTAACACCACTTAAACAAGTTGTGCTCGCGCCCTCTTATTTCTCTAGCAAAATGACGTTGTTCATTGCTCAAGACCTCTATCCAGAAAAGCTTGAAGGTGACGAGCCAGAGCCCCTCGACATCGTTCGCTGGCCACTGGCGCAAGCGGAAGAGCTGCTCACTCACCTCGACTTTTGTGAAGCTCGAAGTATCACCGCTTTAATGATGACCTTGCGTCACTTGTCAAAATAGGGAAAGAGACATGCAGGATTTATCTCATCTATTACCTAGTGTTATCGACATTGCACGCCAAGCTGGCCAACTGATCTTAGACATTTACGAAACCAAACAATATCAAGCGTACACCAAAGACGATGAAACCCCTGTCACCAGCGCCGATCTCGCCGCCCATAAACTGATCACTGAGGCGCTAAAACAACTCACCCCCGATATCCCCGTACTCTCTGAAGAAGATGCCGACATCAGCTTAAAACAGCGAGCACACTGGCACCGGTACTGGTTAGTTGATCCACTCGATGGCACCCAAGAGTTTATTGCGCGCAGTGGCGATTTCGCTACCATCATCGCCCTGGTCGAAGACAATCATCCCGTGATGGGGGTTGTTTATGGCCCCGTCTCTGGCGTGACCTATTACGCCTATCAGGGCAAGGGAGCTTGGAAAATTCCCGAAATGGGCGAAAGTGTAAAAATTTACACTCACAAACACGAATACGCCAAACAAAGTATCGCCATCGCCATCAGCCGTCGGCAAAACATCAATCGCATCACTAACTGTATGAGCTCAGAGTGGAATTACGAACTGATCCCTCTAGGCTCTGCGGCCTTAAAAGCCTGCCTAGTGGCAGAAGGTGCCGTGGATTGCTACCTGAGACTAGGGCCAACGGGTGAATGGGATACGGCGGCAACCCAGTGTATTGTTGAACAAGCCGGTGGCCGCATTCTCAGTACCCAACTAGACCCGCTGTCCTACAATGAAAGGGATACGTTTCAAAACCCCAATTTTATTGTACTCGGTGATGCCGATCTGCCTTGGGATCAAATCTTAATCAAGAAAAAGTAGCCTCTAAAAGAAGGGCACAAAAAAGCGTGTCTGACCACGGTCTTTGGAATAAAAAACGAGCGCTTGAGACGCTCGTTTTTTATTCCAATCATTGTATTACCCATCAAGGAACACACCGTTATACGTCTGGGCATCACAACCGCAACCGGCCTTTGTGATCAAACTGGTATTGCCCTTTGTTATCAGGCTTGCCCAACCATTGTAATTGCGATGCCATTTGCTCAGGAAACTCGCGCCCTGGTTGAAACCAAGCTTGACTTTGATAACGGCCATTTTGACTTAACTCCGCGCTAAACGCCGCACTGACTTGATCGCTTTTTTGTTCCCCTTTGGCGGTGATCGCATTATTTTGGCATTGAATGTCTGTGATCACTGGTCCCAATTGTAATGGGCCGAGCGGCGTTCCAACGGCATCGGTATTCCACACGACTTCACCTTCGCCCTGTACACACCAAGGCTGGGCGTATTGCCAATCCCTCAGGGTGAGCTCAACTTGCCCCGTCACACTGATGGGCACAGGCAAATCCAGTTGTCTGGCCACATGAGCCGCCGGCATTGATGCGAAAACGTGGCGAGCAAACACTTGACCAGACCAGTGGCTACCAACAACACCACGACCGCGCAGCTGCCAAGCACTGCCTTCTCCAAAACGCACCTGATAGGCCATGTCACCTTGCCACAACGCACTAGACTGCCAATCCCAACTCACTTGACCAAGCGACGTCTTATCCCAATAAACCTCTTGAGCTTTTCCCTGCCACAAGGTACCGCTCACCCCTTGCAACTGAAGTGCTTTAGGTAAAGGCATGTAAGGCAGTAATTGTGTAACCGGTACACTGATCACCACACTCACCGCAAAGAACAGCAAAAAAATCAAACTGTATAATACTGCTCGTCTCATCTTACCCTCGCTTAAATTGTAAGCGGTTCACCTCTACCGTACCGCTTTGTTGACCGCGGTCGATATCGAGGTACTCAACGGTGATCCCCTGTTGCTGTTGCAAAAAATCGATCCAATTGATCAACTGATCAAAGGCCAAGGGTTGAATCCATACTTGCAAGCCATCGTCGTTGCGAGGCTGCATTCGGATCAGCTCCACTGTAAACTGCCCTGCTGACTCGGCAACCAATTGATTAAGCGGCGCACTCGAGTATTGGCGCCCACCTTGACCGCGCAACTGCACAATTTGGTTCGCTCGCTCACTAACCCAAGTATTGAGTTGCATCGCGCTGTTTAATCGCTGCTCGGCTTGCTCGGCTTGATGAAGCAATGGCATCACGATTCCCCAATACAACAAGGCAATGGCAACGACTAAACCGGCGCCAATAACAAGCTTCTGTTCTCTAGAGGTGATGGTTTGCCACCACTGTAACAAGGGCTGAGATATGGATTTCATGGTTTCCTCACTGCTTGGCCAGCACAAAGCTGCCCAACACCTGTTGACCATTGCGGTTAAGCTGGCCTTGTTCAACAACAAAATGTTCAGCCAAACGCGCACGTGCCTGCTCAAAACTTTGAAAGTCTGGGCTACTGACTTGTAAACGCACTTGAGCTTGCTGATGATCGTATTTGAGACTTTGGATCTCCATGCCTTTGACACTGGCAAGAGTTGCCGGCATCGCGGCAAACCAACTCAGTACCGACTCCCCCGAATCACCACCGGTCAAACGCGCTAACTCGGTATCAAATTGACGCTTCAAATAGCTCACGGTAGGAATGCGTTGCTTATCGGGAAAGACTTTTCTAAAAATGGTTTCACTGCGCTCCCGATAGGCCGTCGCCTGCTGTTCAAAACGATAAGTCTCAAGGCCTTTCTGTACGCCTATCACCACCAGTAATAAGGTGGCGGCAATCCCCGCTTTGCGCCAAATCGACCAGTAGGGAGCCCATGAGGACTTGCGCTGAAACGCGCCTGTCAACACATTGACCTTACTACTCGATGCCCCTTTCGACAGTAAAGCCATTGGCATTTCCAGCGGCATCTGCTGCCACTCAATGGTTGGGCTAAACGAAAGTGTGTTCGGTACCTCGCTGTAACTTGCTACCGTAACCGTTTCGCCAGTTTTGGCACGATCATTTAAGTACAGCGGTAACCAATCGGGCTCTAAGCTCACCCCGAGGTGATCGGCAACGCGCAGCAACCAGGTATTGTCGATGTGTAAAGCACAAGCCATTTCGCCGTGCCTAGGTAACGCCAACACATCGGGCAGCACCTGAGCAATTTCCATGTCATGAGCGGCAAATTGCGCGATGATCTCATTGAGCCATTGCTTTTCAACCGCACAAACATAGGCACTACTCGCCCGCTTAGCGATGAGACTAAAATGTAGCTCATCGACATCTTGGGCAATTTCGTCCTCAATTAGATAGGGCAATATACTCTCGAACTGCCGTGCACTGCCTGCGGGGATGTCAACCTCGGTCAACAAGACATCGCTAGACGACAGCAACACGACCACTCGCCGACCCGTGGCGTACGGGGTCAATTTTTCGAGTTCTTGTATGGTTTCCAGCGCGCCGCTGGCAATCACATCCTGTTCTTGATTGGACCAAACGGACCACAGAATGGATGTCTTGTGTTCGCTACTCAGCCGAACGGTTAGACACTCGCTCACTGATCCCTCCAAAACGACGGCGTATGACTTCAGCCGTCTCACGATTACTACTGTATAACAAGCTGCGTAGGCGAACTCGAGATTCCCCTACGGTGACTTGCGCATCTAATTCAAAATAGCGACTGTCGACCGTTAGATAACCGTCGGCCTCGTCCTTGATGGTATCGGTTACCGTGGACAACGCCGATTGATCTAAAAACGTCTCCACCGATTCCCAGCCGTCAGTAGGACGACTCTCAATCAATTCTTGTGCTTGACTCAAACTCAGCGTCGGTGAAAAGAGTGCCACCAGTAAAGGCGCTTGTGCCACGCTAAGGGTATTGACGTTTAAACGCCAATCATCATCGGGTAAAGCACAAACTAATCCTGACAACGTCTGCATGATGGCCCCACTCATTTGATACACAGAACGCATCTCAGAACCATCGGCCAAAAAGGTGTTGGGACTGAGATAGGCAGGGTCAAAACTTTCGTAAGTGCGCTCTTCCACACCGGTTTGCGAGTTCGTCACACTGTTGCTGTCAATAAATTCCCATGTTGAGTCAGCGATCACTTCGGCTTGAGCGCTATCAATCCCCGTCGCTTCTAATAAATTGAGCAACACCGAGACCAAAAAAGGCCGGCTCGTGGCGTTGAGATCGGCTGTCGCGTTGGCCAATGCATTGAGATTAAAGCACGCTTGCATATCGACAATATGACCTTGTACTTGGCCATTGTCGAGGGGATACACTTGCTCTTCTGTGGCCCAAGGTTGATCCAACGCGATCACGTCATCATCGTCTTCATAACTCTTTTCTATCGCCGTTTTCGCTAACGCTTCGACCCCTAAGCTATACCAATAGGCTTGTTGATAGTCGAGGGTGTGCGTTGCACGAGCAAATTGCCCCCACAAACGCTCAGACATAGAAGCGGCAATCGTGGTCATCATCGCCAAAATCAACAACACGATAATTAAAGCAACGCCCCGACTTCGGGTGACAGCAGGACTATTCATTATCATCACTGCCCGCAATCGAATCACCGGAAAGGACCGCGCCAGTCGTTAAATACGTCCTTGATATTTTGCCATAATCACTGAGCGTTAACTCCACTTTTACCGCTTTAGGTAACGTGTTTGCACTCTCCCAATCCTGTGTCCAAGACTCGCCATCGTAAAAACGCATTTGCCAACTCTCGACGCCCTGTAAAAGTGAACGAACAATCGGCGGCTCACCAAGTGGGCTATCCGGGTGCGACCACCACACCCGCTGTAAAACCTGATCTTTAATGCGATAACCGACTTTCGCCACTTCACCGCGGTTAAACTGCTGATTGGGGTTTAACCACCCCAAACGACTAAAGCGAACCCCTTGCTGATCGGAATCGAGTAAATACTCTGACCACTCAATTAAGGCTTGGCTGGGCTCTTCGCCTTGTGAACGGGTTTGACGCAATGCCATCTGACGAAAATCACTGTCCATAAACACCATCGCTTTTTGCAATTCGTTCATCCTCGCCGTGCTGTCTGCCGATATTTGATTACTGCGCTGAACTTGATTGAGGATCTGGTAAGCCCCGACACTCATCACAGCAAAAATAGCCATGGCGACCAAGACTTCAATCAAAGTAAATGCGCTTTGCTTCAACCGTGACTTAGCCGATAACCTCGCTCGGCGTTGGTAAGCTCTACTGTAAATCGTCAGCGCCATACTATTTTTCCAAGTAACTGCGCAGCGAAACCACTGGGCTGGCGTCTTTGCGCGCGGCCACCGTGACATCGACCGCCTGTAAAAAACTGCCACTGGTACTGACTGGTTTAACACTCCAATACCAAGTTCTTCCAGCGAGCTGTTCCGTACCTGAGCGAGCCGTGGTCGACCCCGATAGGTACACGGACGCCATTTGATTGTCTGCAACCATCGAGGCAAACGTTTTTTCCTCTAGGTAGCTCAACGTATTAATGTGCTGACTGACCGCACGAATCACACTCATGGCTGCCGTGGCAAAAATGACCAAAGCCACCAGCACTTCAAGCAATGTCATGCCTCGCTGCTGAGAAGAGCGCCCTTTAATACGCATCTTGACCATCATCCTCCGCTCGACTGAGGTACAACTCCCCGTTGGCTTTCGCCCCCACGCTCCATCCCTGATGGCTCGCCTGATCGCTGGGGTACACCGAGATAGAGAACGGCGTCACTTCACCGCTCGACAAAAAATACAACTGGGGCTCCACCTTTTTTTGCGCCGATTCTTGCGTTGAGAAGGTCTCGTCGATGTCGTCGAACAAGTCCTCATCACCAAACAATGGCTCAATATTTTCAAACAAACTGGCGTCGTCTTCACCCGCTGAGCCCAGTGTTAACGCCATGGCTAAACTCTCTGGCAAGGTATTTTCTGACGGCATTTTATAGCGATCAATCGCCTGCCAACCATCTTGCGTCAATAACAAAAACTGATACTGCCCATGAGTCACATCGACGTACATACCATAATCTTGACCGCTGAGTAATGCTTCATCGTTGAGCAACTGCAGTCGGTGGTAAAGGCGTCGCGCTTCTTTTTGAGCCTCATCGTTTTGGTTACTGGGAATCGTCGCGATAACGGCAACCGCCGTTAAAGACAATAACAGCAAAACCAACAAGATCTCTAACAAGGTAAAGCCGCCACTTCGGCGGCTTGAACATAAAGGCATAAGGCGACTTATTGGAAATCTTGAATGTTGTAGTTGCCAATATCCGACGCCGAACCTTCACCGCCCTCTTGGTTATCAGAGCCCAAAGTAAAGACGTCAAAGGCGCCATTATCACCAGGGCTTAAATACTGATAAGCATTACCCCAAGGGTCGTTTGGCAAACGCTTGATGTAACCGCCATCGCGGTAGTTGCGAGGCGCCGGGTTACTCGGCTTAGTTACCAAGGCGTCTAAGCCTTGATCCGTCGTGGGATAAACGCTGTTGTCCAACTTGTACATATCCAGAGCATTTTCCAATGCCACAATGTCAGTAATGGCTTTTTGTTGGTCGGCTTTTTCTTTGTTGCCTAACAAGTTAGGGACGACAAAACTGGCAAGGATACCCAGTATCACTACGACAACCATGACTTCTAATAGGGTAAAACCCTGCTGTTTTACACGTCTTTGCATTCATTTTCTCCAAGTGTGTCTGTGCTGAGTTCATCAGCTTGTTTTTTATATTACGCACCGCTGACGAGGTTATTCATTTCCAACATCGGCATCAGTGTCGCCATAACGATAAAGAGGACTAGGGCCGCCATCAACGCAATCAATGCGGGCGTAAAAATGGCCAAAGCAATATTGACCGTTGACTCAAAACTTTGATCTTGATTATCTGCCGCGCGCGTTAGCATACTTTCTAACTCGCCACTTTGCTCACCACTGGCAATCATATGCAGCATCATGGGCGGAAATAAGCGCGTTTGTTCTAGGGCTTTGCGCAAACTGGTCCCTTCGCGTACATTGTCTGTCGCGCTGATCACTTGCCTTCTTACATATTGATTCGACATGACTTCAACCGCCACTTTCATGCCCTCTAAAATCGGAATCGCACTCGAGGTACAAATAGCCAAAGTGCGCGCAAAGCGAGCGGTATTGAGCCCAGAAGCAATTTTTCCAATCAAAGGCAGCGACAAAAGTTTGCGGTCCCAACGCAAGCGTAAGGTCGGTTTTTTGAGCGCCCGCTTCACAGTAACCAATACCAGTAAGGAGGCCATCAATAGGATCAATCCCCATTGTTGGACGAACTCGCTCGACGCCAATAAAAATTGAGTCGAAGCGGGTAAGGCTTGTCCCATTTGAATGATGGGTTCGACAATTTTGGGAACAACGGCAGCGAGAAGAAAACTGACGATACCAATAGCAAACACCACCAGCACAACAGGATAGACTAACGCTTGTGCGAGTTTAGAACGCACCTTTTGACGGTTTTCTTCATAATCGGCCAAACGTTGTAAGACACTGTCTAAGTGACCGGACTTTTCGCCCGCCGACACCATGGCTCGATAGAGCTGATCAAAAATATGTGGGTAATCCGCCAAGCTGTCGGCCAAGGTATAACCTTCAGTCACTTTCGAGCGTACCGACACCATCATAGTGCGAATTCGTGGTTTTTCAGCTTGATCGGCAACCGCGCGCAAGCACTCCTCTAATGGCATCCCCGACTGGACTAAGGTCGCAAGTTGACGAGTGATCAACGACAAATCGGCGGTACTGATGCCACGCCGCCACCCCGCGCTACCTTGTGAACTTTTTTTACGCCGCGTTTCACTCACCTCAACAGGAATCAGCCCCTGCTCTTTGAGGCGTTGGCGAACCTGACGAGCGTTATCTCCTTCTAGAGTGCCTTTTTTTGATTTGCCCTTTTTATCGAGTGCTTTGTATTCAAATGCCGCCATTACTCCTCCCGAGTCACGCGCATGACTTCTTCAAAAGAGGTAACCCCTTGGCGAACTTTGGCTAGACCATCACTTTGGATACTCGGCGTATGCTGGCGAACGGCGTGCTCAATCTCTTTTTCACCCGCCTCACTGTGAATTAAACGTTGTACCTGACTGTCGACTAGGATCAATTCGTGGATCCCGGTACGACCGCGATAGCCCTTGTGGTTACAGTGTTCACACCCACTGGGCTTATACAAGACGAGCGGTTCATCATCACTGTGATTAAAGTATTTTTGCTGCTCGTTATCCGCTGGGTAAGGCACTTTACAATGTGGGCATAAGGTGCGTACCAATCGCTGAGCTAACACTCCGAGTAAGGAAGAGGAAATCAAGAAAGGCTCCACCCCCATATCTCGCAAACGCGTGATGGCGCCAACCGCGGTATTGGTGTGCAATGTTGACATTACCAAGTGACCCGTTAATGATGCTTGCACCGCAATCTGTGCCGTTTCCAAGTCTCGGATTTCTCCCACCATCACCACATCGGGGTCTTGACGCAAAATGGCTCTGAGGCCGCGAGCAAATGTCATGTCAACTTTTGGATTAACTTGCGTTTGGCCGATGCCATCAATATCAAATTCAATCGGGTCTTCGACGGTCAGAATGTTGCGTTCATTGCTATTGATCTCTTGTAGCCCCGCATACAATGTGGTTGATTTACCCGAACCGGTTGGGCCAGTGACCAACAAAATCCCATGTGGCCTTTGGATTAAGTGAGCAAAGTTTTCATGAATGTCCTTTGTCATGCCCAGGCTAAATAAGTCCAAACGGGTCGCATTTTTGTCCAACAAGCGCATCACCACCCGCTCGCCGTGAGACGACGGCATGGTCGACACGCGCACATCGACGGCTCGACCACCGATGCGCAACGAAATACGACCGTCTTGAGGTACGCGTTTCTCTGCGATATCAAGCTTGGCCATAACCTTGACCCGAGAGACCAACAAAGGCGCAAGCTTGCGACTCGGCGATAACACCTCACGCAGAACCCCATCCACGCGAAAGCGGATCGACAAGCTCACCTCAAAGGTTTCAATGTGAATATCCGAAGCACCTTCTTTAATCGCCTCACTCAACATCGCATTGATAAGCTTAATGATCGGTGCATCGTCTTCCGATTCAAGTAAGTCTTCATTTTGAGGCAGTTCTTCCGCCAATGAGAAAAAGTCCTCGCTATCGGCACCGATATCTTCCATTAATTGGCGCGCTTCCGAAGAATCCCGTTGGTAGAGCTCGGTGAGCTTTTGTTCAAACTCACTGTCGCTGAGTAATCGCGGCTCGACACTCGTGTGCAACACGCGGCGCACTTCAATTAAGGCCGCGGGATTAAGCGGCGCTTTGTAGTACAACACCGGCTTTTGCTGCTCAGAGCCAGGCTCAATCGCGACTTTAAAACGATTGGCAAAACTAAAAGGCAAACGGCGTTGGGCGGGGGCGCCTGAGCGACTCTCTGTCATTACTGCTCCCTAACCTGACCAATAAAAGCTTGAATTTCGGGGGCGTGATATTGATCAAGACCGTATTTAGGCATCACGGGGGTGTGTACCCCATCCATCAAGCGCAGATCTTTTTCCGCCTGATAAAGCTGTTCGGCGCGGATGTAATTGTATTTGCGCTGGGTTAAACCGTCGGCCGTCATCCCATCGCGAATAATGGTGGGCTTTAAGAACACCATCAGATTGCGCTTTTCAACCGCACTGCTGGTCGAGCGGAACATCCAACCGATGTAAGGCAAATCGCCAAGCAAAGGCACTTTTGACTCACTTTCTGCGGTGCGCTCATCAATCAAGCCACCTAAGACGATCATCTGACCATCATTGACCATCACCGAGGTTTTTAACTGACGTTTGCCAAAGCGAATATCCACAGCGCCACTGGCGCCAAGTACGTTCGACACTTCTTGCTCAATCGTCAATTGCACCGCATCGCCTTCGTTAATTTGCGGCACGACGGTCATTTTAATGCCCACTTCTTTTCGTTCAACGGTTTGGAACGGGCTGCTGTCACCGCCACTCCCCGTCGTTGACCCCGTGATCACCGGCACTTCTTCACCAGCGATGAACGACGCCTCACCATTGTCCATCACCGTAATACTCGGCGACGATAAAATATTGGTGTTTGAATCGCTTTCGACCGCGGTCAACAATGCCGTCCAGTCACCAAAGGTAATCGCCACGGCGGCTCCTTCGACACTCGACAACGAGGACGCCAAGGTGGTGTAATCACCGTCGTCGGTAGACTCATAAGAGTACACTTCACCATCTGACACACCGCTAATGGTTTCCGTTGAGTCTTTGGCCTCTTCGATACCGACCATCACACTGCCAATTTGCGTACTGGCGTTGCCGTACTGAATCACGCTACCACTCGACAGTGAACCCCATTGCACACCGAGGTTGACACCATTGTTTTCCGACATATCGACAATTAAAGCCTCAATTAACACTTGAGCACGGCGAATATCCAATTGATCGATGATGCCCTGCATCGCCGCCATCACATCCGGCGGCGCCGACAAGACCAATGAGTTGGTTTCTGGATGAGCAGAAATCACCACATTTTCACGTTGACTGCTCGACGAAGAGGACTTCTTATCGCCAGAGGATTTGTTTTTCAGTAAGTTGTCCGACACGCCTTGCAACACGTTAACCAATTCTTCCGCTTTGGCGTACTTGAGATAGACAACCCGGTTGTTGTTGTCTTTGGTCGCCATTTCAATATCGAGCTTGCGGATTAAGTTGGTAATTCGCTCGCGAACTTGCGGTTCACCGGAGATCAATACCGAGTTCGTGCGCTCATCGGCGACAATTTTCGGGATCAACAACTCTGGGGTATTACTGCTTTTCCCTTCTTTATTCAGGGCTTCCACAATGCGCACCATTTCTGAAGCAGACGCATTTTGAAGTTCGATCACTTCCACGTTTTTGTCGCCTGCTTGATCGACCCGTTTAATGATATTGGCCAAGCGATTGACCACCGCAGCACGGCCAGTCAGCAAAATGATATTGGCCGGATCGTAATGCACCACGTTCCCTGCCCCAGCGTTGTTCACCAACTGACGCAACAAAGGGGAAAGCTCACGGACCGACACGTTCTTTACTGCCACCACACGAGTCACGACATTGTCGCCTTGCGCAGAGTCATCACCGACGACCGGAATCGCGGCGGTTTTAGAATCTTTCGCTTTGATCACTTTTAAGACATTGTTGTCTGATTCAACCACAGCGTAACCATAAACCTCTAACACATTGAGGAAAAAGCTATAATACTGTTCTTCAGTGAGTAAATCATAACTGCGCACATCGATTTTTCCACGCACAGAGGGATCGACGATGATGGTTTTGTCCAAGTTGCGTCCGACGACATTGATAAATTCTTTGATGTCGGTGCCTTTAAAGCTGGCACTGAATTCTTCTGCCCAAACCAAACTTGGCGCAGTGAGTAAGCTGCCGAGCATCAACCAAGTGCTTTTGCGTAACCAGTGTTTCACTTTTCTCTCCCTGTCTTAAGCCAACGCTTATGGCTTAAGGGTTTAAAATTGGATAAATACATTGTAGCGCTGACCGTCACGCAGTACGGTCAAATCAAGTTCTGATGGATCACTGAGCGATTGCGCTAAACTGGGCAGCACCGATTGGTCAGTGAGATCCAACCCATTGAGCTCGATGGCGATGTCACCCTCTTCAAGTCCCAATGACGTAAATAATTCTGCATTGCTGCCCGGGCTTAAACGAAAACCTTGTACTTCACCGTCTTGCGTCACTTGAGACAACTTGACGTACTTGAGTAAAGACTGCGGGTTTTCTCGCACTTGTTGTTTGATCGACGCTAGCTCATCGGCGGCCGCTTCGTCCTCTTCCCGCGCCGAGCGTTCGCTGGAGCCGCTGGCTAAGTCGCGTTCATCGTAATCAATGCCTTGCAGCATCAAGGTTTCATCTCGCCCAACGTTTTCAATGATGACGCGATCGGAATAAACGGCTTTTAAACTCGCTTTCGTGCCTTCGATACTCTCACCAACGCCATAAGTGGCTTGATCACCCCGGTTGGCGATCACCGCTAAACTGAGCTTGGGATCAGAGCTGGCCACTGCGCCCACCAAAGTGAGATTTAAACGCGTTTTCGGGGCGTCTTTCACCACCGGGGGCGGCGCTTTGGGCTCATCCGCTTGGGCGCGATATTCGCCAAACAAATGAGCGGCTTTGAGTTCAGCTAAATCGAGCGGTGTTGAGTCTTTCTCAGTCGCACTCTTGGTTACCGCACTCGCCCGCCACGGTTTCAGTGCTTGCGAGTCTGGCACGACAAGCCATACCGATTGCCCCACAATCCAGCCCGATACAGCAAGACAGCCCAAAGTGGCAAGTACGCTAGTCTTAGATTGAATCATCAGGTGATGTTGTAGCAATGCGGTCAACCAAGGTAGGCTTTTAGAAATTGCACTCAGCTCCATTTGCTTCACTTCTTGTTGTTTCCTTCACTGAACTTAACTCTCGGCGCAACGCGGGTATGCACGCGAAAAACATGACAAAATTCTATCATAAGACACCACGATGATGACGTCTTGGTGATAAACGACAAATTTAGCTTGAAAAATATGATCTACGTCACCATTTAAAGCTAACTCGATGTTCATCTTTATTAAGATATCATGAAAATGTCGCGGCTCATGCTATGACACACTAAGAAAACAATGTCATTTTGCTGTTTGACGTTTTTTTGTCATCTTTGCGACAAAAACCGCTAAAATAGAGTGAATACTTCATTCAATCGCAATCATTAGAGAACCAAATTTGACATGAGTTCCCCACAAGACAATGTAAGATTAGACAAATGGTTGTGGGCAGCGCGATTTTACAAAACGCGCTCCATTGCCAGAACCATGATCGACGGCGGCAAAGTGCATTACAATGGCCAGCGCAGCAAACCGAGTAAAATTGTCGAAATCGGTGCCTTGATTACCCTACGCCAAGGCAATCAACAGAAACAAATCGTGGTTGAAAAGATTTCCGACCAACGGCGTGGTGCGCCTGAGGCACAAACGCTGTATCAAGAAACACAAGCCAGTATCGAATTGCGAGAAGAGCAAGCTTTACAGCGCAAGATGATGGCTCATAATCCCAGTCCCGAACGACGGCCGGACAAAAAACAACGTCGTGACATTATTAAATTCAAACATCAATAACAGCTGGAGTTTCCGCAATGGCGAACAATGTGTTGAACCGCTACCTTTTTGAAGACCTTTCGGTACGAGGTGAGCTAGTACAATTAGACGATACCTACCAACAGGTCATTTCCAATAAGGACTACCCAGCTGTGTTGCAAACCTTGCTGGGCGAGCTGATGGTCGCGACGTCTTTGTTGACAGCAACCCTTAAGTTCGAGGGCTCGATTACCATGCAATTACAAGGCGATGGTCCCGTTTCACTCGCGGTCATCAACGGTGACCACGAGCAAAAGCTGCGCGGGGTTGCCCGTTGGGAAGGCGAACTGTCTGAACAAGCGAGTATTCACGATTTAATGGGTAAGGGCTACTTAGTGATTACCATTGAACCGAAACAAGGCGAGCGCTACCAAGGTATCGTGGCACTGGAAGGCGACAGCCTGGCAGAGATCCTCGAAGGCTATTTTGCCAATTCAGAGCAATTGAAAACGCGCCTTTGGATCCGCACAGGTGACTACCAAGGTAAAGCGCACGCGGCAGGTATGCTGCTACAAGTTATGCCCGACGGCAAAGGCAGTCCCGATGACTTTGAGCACTTAGAGCAGCTCACCGCAACCATTAAAAACGAAGAACTATTTGGCCTTGAAGCACAAGAATTGCTTTACCGTTTGTATAACCAAGAAAAGGTACAATTGTTCCCAGCCCATGAAGTCAGCTTTTATTGCGGTTGTTCTCGAGAGCGCAGCGGCGCTGCCATCATCACTTTAGACCCTGCTGAAGTGGCCGAGATTGTGCGAGAAGAAGGCGCGGTTACTCTGCATTGCGATTACTGTGGCAGCAATTACCGCTTTGATGCCGACGATATCGAAGAACTCTACCAACAAGCGCAAGCACCAAAGGACAGCACTTTACATTAAGCGCCCTTAAACGCCTTGTGCACGGCGAAGAAAAAGACGTAAGCACAATGCCTCATTTCAAGCCGAGCAAAACCTGCTCGGCTTGTCATTTTTGAGGTCCATTTTTACTTTTGTTACACGCGTTTTCCAATCCTCTTCACGTTTCTAAGCAATACCTTTTTTCACCGCGATAAATTAGCCATTTTTTTGATACTTATCCCTTTTTCGACTTAGTCGAGTGTTACTATCCCGCCTAGGTGCTACCCCAAATAAGTCAAATCACGACAACACAAATTCGACCTTTATTAGGCTCGAGATATAACAACCAGCACCGTGACAACAACATGACCAATAACGAAAATTGAAAGGCTCAGGAGCTGCTATGACCGTGATAGATCCGCGACCTCAGTGTCAGGACATCGATCTGACCCAATACGGAATACAATCCACAACCGACATTGTTCGCAACCCGAGTTACGAACAGTTGTTTATCGAAGAAACTCTCCCAACCCTAACCGGCTATGAAAAAGGCATGGTCACAGAGCTCGGCGCTGTGTCTGTAGACACCGGTGTCTTTACCGGCCGGTCACCGAAAGACAAATACATCGTCAAAGACGACACCACAGCAGAGACGTTTTGGTGGTCAGATCAAGGCAAAAATGACAATCACCCTCTATCGACCGATACCTGGCAGCAACTCAAGTCCCTCGTGACTGATCAGCTGTCGAAAAAGCGCTTGTTTGTCATTGACGGTTTTTGTGGCGCCAACCCCAATTCGCGTTTGAGCGTGCGGATTATTACCGAAGTGGCCTGGCAAGCTCACTTCGTCAAAAATATGTTCATTCGTCCCAGTCCAGAAGAGTTAGTGGATTTTGAGCCTGACTTTGTCGTTCTTAATGGTTCCAAAACCCACAACCCCAATTGGCAACAACAAGGGCTTAACTCCGAGAACTTCATCGCCTTTAACCTGACCGAGCGCATGCAAATCATCGGCGGGACTTGGTATGGTGGCGAAATGAAAAAAGGACTTTTTTCGGTGATGAATTACTTGTTGCCATTAAAGGGAATCGCTTCGATGCACTGTTCGGCAAACGTTGGTCAACAAGGGGATGTCGCGGTCTTTTTTGGTCTGTCTGGCACAGGAAAAACCACACTGTCTACCGACCCTCACCGCCAATTGATCGGTGATGATGAACACGGCTGGGACGACGATGGCGTTTTCAATTTTGAAGGAGGGTGTTACGCGAAAACCATCCGCCTTTCTGAAGCCGCAGAACCGGAAATTTATCACGCCATCCGCCGCAACGCCTTGCTCGAAAACGTCACGGTCGATGACGAGGGACACATTGACTTTGACGATGGTTCACGCACTGAAAATACTCGTGTCTCTTACCCCATTGAGCACATCGATAATATAGTGACACCCGTCTCTAAAGCCGGCCATGCGCAAAAAGTGATCTTTTTAACCGCCGATGCCTTTGGGGTCTTACCTCCGGTTTCACGCCTTACCGATGAACAAGCTCAATACCACTTTTTATCGGGCTTTACCGCCAAACTTGCGGGTACCGAGCGCGGCATCACCGAGCCAACCCCGACGTTTTCAGCGGCGTTTGGCGCGGCATTTTTAAGCTTACACCCCACTCAGTACGCCCAAGTGTTGGTCAAGCGCATGCGCGCTGCTGGCGCTCAAGCTTACTTGGTCAACACAGGCTGGAATGGCACGGGAAAACGCATTTCACTGAAAGAAACACGCGCTATTATCGATGCGATTCTCAATGGCGATATCGATCGCGCGCCCACCACGACAGTACCCATTTTCCAATTGGCGGTCCCACAAGCGCTACCCGGAGTCAGTACTGAATTATTAGACCCTCGCAATAGTTACCGCGATGCTGGCCAATGGCAACAAAAAGCTTGCGATCTTGCCCAGCGCTTTATCGATAATTTTGCTCAATACACGGATACGGCGCATGGCCAATCTTTGGTGGCTAGCGGCCCACAGCTTCCCGATTAAAAACGCCGCAGTTCTCCATGGTTAAACCGCTGAGAAAATAGCCATCTAACTCAATCGCGGGGCAACCCTAGCCAGTAAAAAAGCCCATCATGGGCTTTTTTTATCCGTGCCCACTTTCCTTTGACAATAGCGGTATGCTCTGATTGTTCTTTTCGCGTTGAGCTCTGATTTTACTCGAATTTTGTCCTAACTGGCGATACACTGACCTTTGGGTATCAGCAAGGAGACGCGATCGAGAATGAAACTACTACGCACGTTGGGCATGCTAGTGCTCGTCATTATTTTGCTTTCTCCACTCACCTTGGTGGCTTTGCTGTACAGCCCGTTTTCTGCCACCGTCTTCAATACACTTGCCAAGCAATTCGAGTGGCCCATTCAAGTTGAAAAGCTCCATTACCAATTCCCCAACCACTTAAAAATTAAGGGATTGTATTTTTCACAGAGTGAAGTCTCCGACATCGACGCGGTCGAGTTATGGATCGACCGAGATCAATTGTGGCAAGGGAAACTCGCGGTCGACTCTCTTTTGATTGATGGCGCCTCGTGGCAACAAGCACAAGCGTCCATTTCGTGGCCCGATGCCATCCCACTGCGACGCCTGGCCATTGCACATTTAGACATTGCACACGGCCCATGGAGTGTTCGCGATCTGCAGCTACAAATCGACAATCCCATTTGGCAACAGGGACAATGGTTGCCTTATGGAGAAATCCAACTTTACGCCGACCAATTCTACTGGCATGGCCAAGCACTTAATCACTTATTGGTTAGCGGTCAATGGCAGCCAGAACAAAGCCATATTAACGGGTTTTCTTTCCTTTGGAATCAGGCAAAAATTACAGGCCAAGCTTGGCAAAACGCTCAGCAGCAGTGGGTGGTCGACAACACCACGGTCGACTCACTCAAGCTAAACCAAAAGCAAAGTGAGTCCCTCTCCAAACACTTGCTCTCCTTCGCACCGATTGCAGAAATTAAAAGTCTCAATATCGTCAACGGCAACATCAGCAGTGACCAATGGCAGACCTCTGGATTAAATTTCGCCATTGAACACTGGCGCCCTAAGCTGCCTTTAGCCCGTCAAACCGCGAACATCCACTTACAGGCAGACAGTTTACAAACGGCGGGGGAAACGCTCCTCAACCCGGTCGTGCAAATGACCTTACAACCCGAACAAATAACCATAAAACGCATGCAGGCGGATTGGCGAGAGGGTAAAGTCAGTCTCAAAGGTCACTGGAGCCAGCAACAACTCATGTTGTCTAATTTACAGATCCTCGGTGTGCGTTATCGCCTTGAAGACCCGCTCTCTCAACGCACTTTGACGGAGTTATCCAAGCAATTACAAGGGCTTAATGGACTAAAAGTCGACAGCTTACAATTGAAAAACAACCAAATTATCCAACTGGCCCAAACGCCTTTTTGGCAAGTCACCGGGCTAGATGCACAAGGCCAACACTTGGATTTTAAGCAACAAGGCCAATGGGGGTTGTGGCAGGGCAAGTTAACTCTGAGCGCTGACAATGCCAGTATCGAGCGCTATTATTCTTCACGCCCGATCATCAGTATGCACAGTGACAAGGGCGACTGGCAACTCGACCGCTTGCTGATCCCCCTCAAACAAGGGTATCTGGAAGGGCAAGCTCAAGTGGATTTAGCTCCCCTGAGTCAGCCTTGGCAACTGTCGCTATCGGGGGCGGGATTGCCACTGAGTGCGTGGCGTACACTCACTCCCCTTCCCAGTGCATTACACGCTCTGACCGATTTTGACCTACAACTGTCAGGCTTAGCAGGCGATACTTCAATATTGAGCCATTCACTCAGTGGCCATATCCATGCTCAACTGCATCATCAATACGCAGAAATGAACACCACCAAAACGCCTTTTCGCTCTGACGAGCTATCGTTAACCCTGGACCGTGGCCGAGTGACTTTAGCCCCGGTGACATTGCAAGGGCCAAACTGGCAATTGAACTGGCAAGGAAGTGCTGACTTAACCAAAGTCTCTTGGCCAAGGTTTGATTATCAGCTCCAATGCCAGCTCACTGCTGATTGTTTATCACAGCCACCATCGGTTGATGACGTCAACAAGCCAGTACAATCAAACTACGATGAGCAACCGGTCAATTCTGAGACTCAGCGATCTTTATCCGAGAATTGACGTCGTCGTCGCGCTTTACTGGCGATGAAAAGAGGTCGTGGTCACCCTAACCGGGAGCTTTCCCTCTCTGGCAAGAGCATATAAGTACCGACAAAATGCACCGCTTCAACATCGCCACTGTAAATCGTCACCTTGATCACGATCCGCGCTTTGCGGCCCGAGGCCAGACGGTCCAGATCACCACTCATGCCATCAAGCGAGGTCTTAGCAACGGGTAGCTCTTCCACCGGCTTGTGGTAACGGATATGGCTATCGGCCAACACGATCGCCCCAGAGAGACCACGCTCTTTGAGTAACAGCCAAGTCATTCCCCAGCCCGTCAATGTAGCCAAGGTAAATGCCGAACCGGCAAACATGGTATTATGAGGGTTTAAATTGGGGTTGAGCTGAGCGCGGCATTCAAATTGATACCCGGTATACTCATTGATTTTAATGCCCATTTTGTCACTAATGGGGATTTGCTCTTCCCAGCGTTGTTGTAACTCTTGGCACCACTCAGGGCGACGCATGACCGATTTAAACAGAGGCAGAACTTTAACCATTTGCTGATGACGCACCGGGCCGCGCTCATCGCTGAGCTCACCACGTCGCTCAAAGCCGTTTTTTTCATAAAAGGCGATCGAATCTTCACGGGCATTACACACCAATCGCTTAGCGCCTTCTTGACGAGCCAGTTGCTCTAACGTCACCAATAGTAAAGAACCCAGTCCCTTGTGACGACGATTGCTTTTTACCGCCATAAAGCGGATTTGCCCTTCTTCATCTGGGGTAATGTACAAACGACCGATCGCCATAGGACGACCGCGGCCGTCGACAATCATGCGGTGATGGCTCATCGGATCAAACTCATCGCGCTCTGAGCCTTCGGGCATACACCAAGGTTCTCTTAACATCTGCCAACGGAAGTGGAAATACTTACTGATCTGATTGTCCGTTTTAGGCGTGACTAATTTAAACATAACTGTCCCTAGTTCATTCCATCTTGAGCCTATACACCCGGTTTACACTTGCAACCAAAAAGTAACGGGACCATCATTGACCAAAGACACTTGCATATCCGCGGCAAAGCGTCCTCTTTCGGTGTGAATCTGTTCGCTGGCCAGATCCGAAAAATAGTCGTATAGAGCCTGAGCTTGTTTGGGGTCAGCCCCTCTTGAAAAGCCAGCTCGTGTGCCCTTACGCGTATCGGCGGGTAAGGTAAACTGTGACACAACTAAAAGCTCACCATTGACCTGTTGCACGTTGAGATTCATTTTATCGTTCTCATCACTAAAGACGCGATAGGTGATGACACGCTCCATCAAGCGCTTGGCTTTGGCCTCATCATCCCCTTGCTCCACACCGAGCAACACCAAGAGCCCTTGTTTAATCTGCCCAACGGTTTCCCCTTCAACATCAACGCGAGCTTCACTTACTCGCTGAATCAGTGCTATCACGATTTAACTCCTGTGTGACTTGTTTCGGCGATGATGAGTCTACCACGTCTGCTTGACTCTGCCACTTGGGATGCCATTGAACTCGCTCACCCAGCGCGGCCGAGACCTCTGCACCAAACAAGACAATCATCCAACACAAATAAACCCACACAAACAAAATTGGAATCGCGGCCAAAGCGCCATAAATCAACTGATAAGAGGGGAAGGTCGCCACATAAAGCACAAAACCGCGCTTGCTGAGCTCAAACAAAACCCCGGCCACAACCCCACCTAGCATGGCCTGACGAATCGAGACTTTTTTGTTCGGCACTAAAAGGTAGAGCCCGGTAAAAGCCAAAAATGAAAAACTCAACGGAATCCACTTTAACAGCCCAGTGATCGCTGAAGACCAGGTTTCAGCATGGGAGAGAGAAATAGAGGTAATATAAGACGTCACCGCGATACTGGCACCGACCAATACAGGCCCGAGTGTCAACACCATCCAGTACATAGAAAAAGAAAACACCGCACGGCGCTTGGTTTTGATTCGCCAAATATGATTTAAGCTCTTATCGATATTTGAGATCAAGGAAATGGAAGTAATGAACAGGAATACCGCACCAACCGCTGACATTTTCCCAGTATTGTTCACGAACTGGTACAGCACGTCGCGCACGCTATCACCAGCAGCCGGTAATAAGTTGGTCAATAGAAAGTCTTGGATCTCTTCACTGACGTCCGCGAAAGCAGAAAAAGCGGACATCAAAGAAATCAGTACGGTTAACAATGGCACCAGGGAAAGCAAGGTAATGTACGCTAGGTAGCCAGCGTTGACATTAATTCGATCCTGACTGATTCGTTGATATAAGTATTGGGTATAGTGCCACACCACTTGACGCCGCTGACTCAATTGAGAAGACTCCAGCTTAAACTTAGAAAACATAAAACTTATCCACCGCTATTAAGGCACCTCTCAACGGTACCTAAAATTGATCACTGCGTCCTATCATTGCATGCCGGTTGCGCTGTCGGCAATAGTTAGTCCTGTAAGTTTCGTTTATACCAATTTGTCATCGATACCGATCAAACTCACTGAACTGACCACAGCGAGTCGATGGCCCGAATAAAGAATCGGCCAAAGGCGTTAGAGGAGAGAAAAAATAAGCCCGCCTCGAAGCGTTCGAGAGCGGGCTTATTTAACGATTAACTTAGGCTTTAGAGCCATCGGTCAATCAGCGGATTATTTTCCACCGCGAGAAGCGCGTTTACGATCATTTTCTGTCAAGAAACGTTTGCGAATACGGATGTTCTCAGGGGTTACTTCAACTAATTCATCATCATCGATAAACTCAAGCGCTTGCTCCAGCGTGTACTTAATCGCCGGCGTAAGAACCTGTGCATCATCAGTACCAGACGCACGAACGTTGGTTAACTGCTTACCTTTAAGACAGTTCACTGTTAGGTCGTTTGAACGGTTGTGAATACCAATAACCTGACCTTCGTACACTTCATCAGCGTGTTCAGTAAACAAACGGCCACGCTCTTGTAAGTTAAACAGAGCGTAAGTCAGCGCTTTACCCGTTGCATTCGAAATCAATACGCCATTGACGCGTTGGCCAATTTCACCGCCTTTGTGAGGGCCATAGTGATCGAAAGTATGGTACAGAAGACCAGAGCCCGACGTCAGTGTCATAAACTCAGTTTGGAAACCAATCAAGCCACGAGAAGGCATCACAAAGTCCATACGTACACGGCCTTTGCCATCTGGAGACATATCTTTCAGTTCGCCTTTACGCAAACCAATGTTCTCCATGATACCGCCTTGGTGCTCTTCAAGAACATCAATCGTTACCGTTTCAAACGGTTCCATCAACTGGCCGTTCTCTTCTTTGATGATCACTTCAGGGCGAGAAACTGCAAGCTCAAAGCCTTCACGACGCATGTTTTCAATCAAGATAGACAAGTGAAGCTCACCACGACCAGAAACGCGGAATTTATCAGGATCGTCGGTTTGTTCTACGCGCAACGCAACGTTGTGAACCAATTCTTTCTCAAGGCGCTCAAGAATATTACGCGAGGTGACATATTTACCTTCTTTACCTGCAAATGGAGAGGTGTTGACCTGGAAAGTCATCGTCACGGTTGGCTCATCCACAGACAGCGCTGGCAACGCTTCAACCTTGCCTTGATCACAAATGGTGTCAGAAATTTTCAGCTCGCCCAAGCCGGTAATCGCGATGATGTCACCTGCCGTTGCCGCGTCAACTTCGTGACGCTCAAGACCGAGGTAACCCAAAACAGTGCCCACTTTACCATTGCGAGTTTTACCATCCGCGCCGACAACCGTTACCATTTGGTTTGGCTTAACGCGACCACGGGTAACACGGCCAACACCGATAACACCAACGTATGAGCTGTAGTCGAGCTGAGAGATTTGCATTTGCAACGGGCCATCAAGGTCCACATTTGGCGAGTCAACGTTGTCAACGATCGCTTGGAATAACGGCTCCATATCGCTGCCTTCTTCGCCTTCTTCCATCGACGCCCAACCATTAAGTGCGGATGCGTAAATAACTTGGAAGTCCAACTGTTCGTCAGAGGCACCTAGGTTGTCAAACAAGTCAAAAACTTGATCCATCACCCAATCCGGACGAGCGCCAGGACGGTCGATCTTATTGATAACAACAATTGGCTTAAGGCCGTGGGCAAATGCCTTTTGAGTAACGAAACGCGTTTGTGGCATCGGGCCATCAACCGCATCGACAATCAACAGAACACAATCGACCATCGACATGATACGTTCTACTTCG
Organism: Vibrio sp. HB236076; assembly: GCF_040957575.1. Lineage (NCBI taxonomy): Bacteria > Pseudomonadati > Pseudomonadota > Gammaproteobacteria > Vibrionales > Vibrionaceae > Vibrio > Vibrio sp. HB236076. The sequence continues at coordinate 106,278 of NZ_CP162601.1, read as the reverse complement.
CCACCGAAGTCGGCGTGTCCAGGAGTGTCGACGATATTGATGCGGTAGTCATTCCAGTTAATTGCGGTATTTTTTGCCAAGATGGTAATGCCGCGTTCTTTTTCAATATCGTTCGAGTCCATGACTCGCTCTTCAACCTCACCGCGAGACTGCAAAGTCCCTGACTGCTGAAGCAATTTGTCTACCAAGGTAGTTTTGCCATGGTCAACGTGCGCGATGATGGCGATATTTCTCAATTTATCAATCTGTGAAGTGGTCATGGATTGTATTTCACTCATTAAAGAAGCGTCGCAGATTGATTTTATCGCGGCGCTTATATGGTTTAAAAAACGGCAATAATGTACCAGATTTCCGCAAAAAACCCAGAAATATGTGACTTATTTAACGAGAAAAGCCACATGACCCCTTTCTCATTGACGAATTCATCGCCAAAAGAGCATAAAAAACGCCAACTGGATCACAAGGTTATAATTCTTTCTTTGGATAGATGAAAAAGCAATTTCCCGGAATAAGAAGTCAACATCTTGTTTCATTGGAACTTAGTCGTTTTTTTCGCGGCAACACAAAAAATTCATCTTTACTGTGACCAATTGACAAACCCGAACATTCACGGCTCAATGAGTCAATCACTTTGTATCAATATTGTGCACATAATGGTGCATTAAACAGGCCAAAGCTCCAATTTGGTGCACAGTGAGATCATCATGGTGCAAAGCGTTGCACCACAACAGCAAGTGAATATGATAAATATTTGTTTTACAAAGGAATATTTTTTTGGCATGGTTTTAGCTACACCAGAATCAGTATCGATTAATCACTCATAAAAATTAATCAATGCCAGATTCAAGCGAATCTCGCTGAAAAACCGCTTTAATAACACCGGAGGTTATCCAAGATGTCAGTAGAAAATGTGCTATCGCTGATCCAAGAAAACGAAGTAAAATTTGTCGACCTACGTTTCACCGACACTAAAGGTAAAGAACAACACGTTTCTATTCCTGCTCACCAAATCGACGCCGACTTCTTTGAAGAAGGTAAAATGTTCGACGGTTCTTCTGTTGCAGGTTGGAAAGGGATCAATGAATCTGACATGGTGTTAATGCCAGACGCAACGAGCGCAGTACTTGACCCATTTACTGAAGATGCAACGCTTAACGTTCGTTGTGATGTTCTTGAGCCAGCAACGATGCAAGGCTACGATCGCGATCCTCGCTCTATTGCTCAACGCGCTGAAGAATACATGCGTTCAACAGGCATTGCCGATACCGTACTTGTTGGTCCAGAACCAGAATTCTTCTTGTTCGACGACGTAAAATTTAAGACCGACATGTCTGGCTCCTCTTACAAGATTGACGATATCGAAGCGTGCTGGAACTCAGACACTGACTACGAAGGCGGCAACAAAGGCCACCGTCCAGGTGTCAAAGGGGGTTACTTCCCAGTCGCACCGGTTGATTCATCACAGGACATCCGTTCTGCAATGTGTTTGATCATGGAAGAGATGGGTCTCGTTGTCGAAGCACACCACCATGAAGTTGCAACGGCTGGTCAAAACGAAATCGCATGTCGTTTCAACACGTTGACTAACAAAGCTGACGAAATCCAAATCTACAAATACGTCGTTCACAACGTAGCACACGCCTTCGGTAAAACGGCTACCTTCATGCCTAAACCACTGGTTGGCGACAACGGTTCTGGTATGCACGTTCACCAATCGCTTTCAAAAGACGGTGTCAACTTGTTCGCAGGCGACAAATACGGCGGTCTTTCTGAAACTGCATTGTACTACATTGGTGGTATCATCAAACACGCACGTGCAATCAACGCATTTGCAAACGCATCAACTAACTCTTACAAGCGTCTAGTACCGGGTTTCGAAGCACCAGTTATGCTAGCTTACTCAGCGCGTAACCGTTCTGCATCGATTCGTATCCCTGTGGTTTCTAGCCCGAAAGCACGTCGTATCGAAGTACGCTTCCCCGATCCAACAGCGAACCCATACCTAGGTTTTGCAGCGCTACTGATGGCAGGTCTTGACGGTATCAAGAACAAGATCCACCCAGGAGAAGCGATGGACAAAGACTTGTACGATCTTCCTGCAGAAGAAGCGGCTGAGATTCCAAAAGTCGCTGAGTCTCTACAAGAAGCATTGGCCGCTCTTGATGCAGACCGTGAGTTCCTCACTGCAGGTGGTGTATTCTCTGATGACTTCATCGATTCATACATTACGCTAAAATCAGCCGACGTAGAGCGCATTAACATGACGACTCACCCAGTTGAGTTCGAGCTTTACTACTCAGTTTAATTTATTGATTAAGCTAACAAAAACCCGCACTTGCTGCGGGTTTTTTTATTGCTATTTTCTCTTCGTTCGCCACCTTAATCGGCAAGCTTATTGCATTGTCTATTGGGAGTATTATCCCTATAAAGGTGCATAATCCATAAACGAGTCGTTTTAGTGCTATTTTGCGCACCATTTCAGGCCAGAAGAGTCAATATCGCTCATAACGCCTTAATGTCGCTCTGTTCAATGGTATGTGAAATGCACTAAAATGGTGCTTAGCACCAATATTGGTAGACGGAAGGACAAAAATGGTGGATATAAAAGCCAATGCAATTTTAGACAACATGGTCACAGCTTGTTTAATCCTCGATGACACCCTGTTCGTCCGTTTTGCTAACCCATCGGCAGAACAGCTGTTTTCTCAAAGCGCAAAACGCATTGTCGGCCAACCCTTATCCCAAATGGTACAACACGCCTCGATGGATCTTGCCCTACTATCACAGCCGTTACAAAGCGGACAAAGTATTACCGATAGCGATGTCACGTTTGTCGTTGATGGCAAGCCCCTTTTGCTCGAGGTTACCGTGAGCCCTATGGTATGGGAACAAGAATTGTCCCTTTTGGTCGAAGTGCGAAAGATCGATCAACAACGACGCTTAACTCAAGAATTAAATCAACATGCTCAGCAACAAGCGGCGAAGTTATTGGTTAGAGGCCTAGCCCACGAAATCAAAAACCCACTCGGTGGTTTGCGCGGAGCGGCTCAATTACTGGAAAAAACGCTACCCGATCCAGAATTGACCGAGTACACCCATATTATTATTGAACAAGCGGACCGCTTAAGGGCCTTAGTTGACCGCTTATTAGGTCCGCAAAAGCCAGGAAAAAAACAACGGGCCAACGTTCACCAAGTATTAGAAAAGGTACGTCAATTGGTCGAGCTCGATTGCCAGCACAGTCTCACAATCGAACGCGATTACGATCCGAGCTTACCGGATATTTATATGGATCACGATCAAATTGAACAAGCATTACTCAATATCACCAGTAACGCCGGGCAAATTTTATCCAAGCAGCCCAATGGCCATATCATTATGCGCACCCGTACCGCTCACCAAGCGAATATACACGGCAAGCGTCATAAATTGGCCGCGCGCATTGAAATTATCGACAATGGCCCGGGTATTCCAAGTAATTTGATCGACACGTTATTTTATCCCATGGTCAGTGGCCGCGAGGGCGGGACCGGGTTAGGTCTGTCTATTTCACAAAACCTCATCGATCAACACCACGGAAAAATCGATGTAGAAAGTTGGCCAGGCTACACCAATTTCACTATTTATTTACCGATTAAATGAGTCATGACAGTCAAGACTCATCGCAGGCAAGGATTAACACATGAGTAAAGGATATGTTTGGGTCGTCGATGACGACAGCTCAATTCGATGGGTTATGGAGAAGACGCTCTCCTCCGCCGACATAAAATGCGAAACCTTCGCCGACGGAGAAAGCGTTTTAATGATGCTGGAAAGAGAAACTCCTGACGTCTTGGTTTCAGACATTCGCATGCCAGGGATTGATGGTATTGAGCTGCTGCGCAAAGTACATGAACAATGCCCTGAGTTACCCGTGATTATCATGACCGCCCACTCCGATCTTGACGCGGCGGTTAACGCTTATCAAAAAGGGGCCTTTGAGTACTTGCCTAAACCCTTTGATATTGATGAAGCCTTAGCCCTCGTTGAGCGCGCCGTCTCCCACAGTCATGAGCAGCGCCGCGGGCAAACCGATCACGATGTCACCCCGACACAAACCCCAGAAATCATTGGTGAAGCCCCGGCCATGCAAGAAGTATTTCGCGCTATCGGCCGCTTGTCGCGCTCTTCCATATCGGTGTTAATCAATGGCGAATCAGGGACAGGTAAAGAACTCGTTGCTCACGCTTTACACCGTCATAGCCCTCGTGCCAGTCAACCTTTTATTGCGCTCAATATGGCTGCGATCCCAAAAGATTTAATTGAATCTGAGCTATTTGGCCACGAAAAAGGCGCATTTACTGGTGCGCAAAACGTACGTCAAGGCCGCTTCGAACAAGCCAATGGCGGCACGTTATTCCTCGATGAAATCGGCGATATGCCCCTCGATATTCAAACGCGACTATTGCGCGTGCTCGCCGATGGTCAATTTTATCGCGTCGGTGGTCATTCTCCGATTAGCGTTGACGTTCGCATTGTCGCCGCAACGCATCAAAACCTAGAGAAGTTGGTCCACCAAGGCGATTTTCGCGAGGATTTATTTCATCGACTCAATGTCATTCGCATTCAAATCCCCGCCTTGCGAGAGCGCAAACAAGACGTAGAAAAACTGACTCAGCACTTTTTAGTCAAAGCAGCGGATGAACTTGGTGTTGAGGTAAAAACCTTGCACTCGAATACGCTGGAAATTTTAAATCGCCTCAATTGGCCGGGGAATGTGAGACAACTAGAGAACATGTGTCGTTGGTTAACGGTCATGGCCAGTGGCAGTGAAGTCTTACCGAGTGATTTACCGAGTGAACTACTCAATGAACAAAAGGTTGATACAGTCAGTGGTGAACAATCTTGGCAGTCTCATCTCGCCAGTTGGGCCAAACAATCTCTCAATTCAGGTCAACAAGACATCCTCTCTTACGCACTGCCTGAGTTTGAGCGCATATTGCTAGAAGCCGCGCTTGATCACACCAATGGGCACAAGCAAGAGGCGGCAAAAGTTTTAGGCTGGGGGCGCAATACATTAACAAGAAAGCTCAAAGAGTTATATTGATTAAAAACACAAAATATCGCCGATTAATCACCGACAAAGCGGCGATATTCAATCCGGTGTCATTGCATCTTTAGTGACATTTGTTTAGGCTCTGTAAAAGTCTTTGTTGAGATATTAATCATGATTACTACACAGTTACCGATTACCGATATCCACCGTCACCTCGATGGTAATATTCGTACTCAAACCATACTAGAGCTTGGACAACAATTTGGTATTAACCTCCCTGGCCATGATATCGACACTTTAACGCCTCATGTACAAGTGGTCGAAAACCAGCCTTCTTTGGTTGCCTTTCTCTCCAAGTTAGATTGGGGAGTCGCCGTGCTCGGTGACTTAGACGCCTGCCGACGCATCGCTTACGAAAACGTACAAGATGCACTCAATGCCCGTATTGACTACGCCGAACTGCGCTTTTCTCCTTACTACATGGCGATGAAACACCAGTTGCCATTACAAGGCGTCGTTGAAGCCGTCATTGATGGCGTCGCTGCCGGCAGTCGTGATTTTGGTGTAAAAACTAACTTAATAGGCATCATGAGTCGTACTTTTGGTAGTCAGGCCTGTCAGCAAGAGCTCGACGCCATCCTGAGTCAAAAACAGCACATCGCGGCCATTGATCTGGCTGGAGATGAGCTCGGCCAACCCGGCCAACAGTTTGTCTCTCACTTCCAACAAGTACGCCGTGCGGATCTTCCGGTGACGATTCACGCCGGTGAAGCCGCTGGACCAGAGAGTATGTGGCAAGCCATTCGCGAGCTCGGTGCCACTCGTATCGGCCATGGCGTCAAAGCGATTCACGACCCTGAGTTAATGGATTATCTCGCCAACAACCGTATTGGTATTGAGTCTTGCCTCACTTCTAATATTCAAACCAGTACGGTAGAAAGCTTAGCCACTCACCCGCTCAAGACCTTCTTAGAGCACGGTATCATGGCATGCATTAACACCGACGACCCTGCGGTAGAAGGTATTGAGCTACCTTATGAGTTTGAAGTTGCGGCCCCGGCGGCTGGTTTGAGTCAAGAACAAATTCGCCAAGCGCAAATCAACGGCCTAGAAATGGCTTACCTCTCTGACTCAGAGAAGGCAGAGCTCAAAGCGATGGCAGCCAAACGTTAAGCTAACCGGCGATGCCATAAGCGTGACTGAGCGGTGTAAATCGCATCGCGCACAGTAAAAAAGAGCCTTAAGGCTCTTTTTTTATGATGATTACAATGGCATTAAATTGAAATGAGCGCTTATATCACACGAGAAAAAGATTGGCTCTGAGTGTGCTCGCCCAAGTAGCGATCAAAACACATACACACGGTACGAATCAGTAAACGTCCCTTATCAGAAACCTTCAGTATCTTGCCCTGCCACACGACTAATCCATCATCAAGTAACGGCTGTAACAAACGGATATCTTTAGCAAAATAACGAGTAAAGTGGAGTGAAAAACGCTGCTCAATAGCTTGAGTATCCAATTGAAAATGACACATCAGCGACTGGATAACGTCGCGACGAATCAGATCATCTCGTTCTAACTGCAACCCCGCCGCCAGTGCATGACGCTGATCGTTCACTTGCTGATAATAATCGCGCAACGTTTTATGATTTTGCGCGTAACTGTCACCCATCATTGAAATCGCAGACACGCCAAACCCCATTAAATCATTATTGGCCTGTGTCGTATAACCCTGAAAATTGCGATGTAACTGACCTTGACGCTGAGCCACCGCGAGTTCGTCGTCGGGTAGCGCAAAATGATCCATCCCAATGTACTGATAACCCGCTTGGGTTAATCGCTGAATCGTCATTTGTAAAATGGCCATCTTTTGCTCACGGCTTGGCAAATCCTCACTGTGAATTTTTCTCTGCGCGGCAAAGCGCTCTGGCATGTGCGCATAGTTAAACACCGACAGGCGCTCTGGTCGCAAAGCAATGACCTTGTCGATCGTGTGAGAAAAAGAGTCTAGCGTTTGCGTTGGCAAGCCGTAAATCAAATCAAGATTGGTAGAAGAAAATCCCAATGCCTGAGCTCTGTCAACCAGCCCGTTGATAAGCGCCTCGCTTTGTTGGCGGTTGACCTTCGCTTGAACCTCGGGATCAAAATCTTGCACCCCAATGCTGATGCGATTAAAGCCCAACGCGGCCAAATCATCGAGCAGGGAAACCTCACACTCTCTTGGATCTATCTCAATACTCACTTCCGCACTGTCTGCCAAAAAGAACTCTTGTCGCAGCAGGTTCATCAAACGCGTCATTTGCTCGTGAGTCAGAAAGGTCGGCGTGCCTCCGCCAAAGTGGAGCTGTGTCACTTTGCGATCATCGAGCAAAGGCGCTCGCTGGCGAATTTCGTGTTCCAGTACATCTAGGTATTCATCGGCTTTGAATTGATGGCGCGTGATGACTTTATTACAGCCACAATAGTAGCAAAGCGTATGGCAGAACGGGATATGAATATACAACGACAGCGGCCGCTCAGGGTATTGAGTGCACGCCATATCGAAATCAGAAATGGTAAACGCTTCGTGAAACTCTAACGCAGTAGGGTAAGAAGTATAACGAGGCCCCGAGAGGTCGTATTTATCGAGGGTCGCCTGATCCCAAAGAATGGGGTTAAAATCGGCACAATCCGGAGGCATAAATCATTTCCGCTGCTGTGAACAAAACCGTAAGACGGCTATTTTGCCACAGAGTTGCAGCGGCTATGATGACTGTTATCAACAATATTGATAAAGTTTCAAAAAGTGTTAGCAAGATCACTAATCAGTAATCAATCTATCATTACTCATTACCTGATCGGATTATCGATTAAGACACCATTTGAATTTGGATTTGATCCTGCTTACCTGGCGCAACGCGTTCTTTAAGACGAGACAAGTCAGCAATGATAGCATCGTTTAAGCGCGTTTCCGCTTTCACACGCGCTAAATTGTCCTTCATGCGTTCCTTTTTCGCCATCTGCTGTCTTTCTTCACCGCGTGGCATATCTTTGACGATGTGGAACAGCTCGGCAATCGCAGGGTAAGTCTCGTCAAAATTGACGCGTGCCTCACCCTGCACATAGTCCATCAAGTAATAGACTCGAATCGCGATTTCAGACAAATCACACTGGCCTTGAATTCCCGCCATACACAACGTATTCACGTTATCAAAAATATTGGCATTGCGCTTGGCGATCGCCAATTCGCGATGCTGCTGTTGCAACTGATTCTGTTTCTTTAACTTCAACAACAGAAAAATGGCATACGCTGCCAAAGCCAAAATAATAATAACGCCGATCATTGCTAATAGCGTGGTATTCATAATTATCCTTTTAGATCATTGATATCAAAGTTATCAAAATCATCCAGCAACGCTTCGTCACTTCGCTCTCCTGTCGCTTTTGGCGTTTGCGACTCAGAGACATCGTCTTCATCAAGCAGACCCAGTTGGCTCATCAGTTGTTCAATGCGATCCAATTTTTCATCGACGCTGCGTTGTAAACCGACACCCAAATTTTCACCCGCTTCTAAACGATCAAGCAAGACATTCAGTTGCGGATCGTTTTCCAACATTTCAAGCTCTTGCTCGGCGTTGAGTTTTCGCTGCTGTGCGGAAACCTTCGCTTTAGGCTCAACGATCAACGGGATTTTTTTCTTGCTGCCCAAACGCGGGTCTTTGGCTTGTCCTTGGCCTTTTGCTCTTTCATCAGTAACTTGAGAATGACGGCTGCCTGCACTATGCCCCTTGCGCTTTTTCAATTTTTTGCGCAAACGGCCTTCTTCATCCGATTCGCTGCGATTTAATCCGCGTTTAAAAACAAACTCAGGTGCCCCTGCGGCGCCGAGTTTTCTCGTTTTTTTACTTCGTCCCATTACTGCCCTTTCCTCAGTAAAATTACATCGTTACCAACAAACTCGAGCTTGAGCTTATCCTGCTCAGCCAGGTATTGAAAGGTCGCACGACTAAAAAACACCACATGGGTGGGATCATTCTTATAGTGCCAATGACGAAACGCATCGACATCGATCACCATTTTGGTCATTAATCCAAGCCATCCACCTGGCTTGATCATAGCTAACCACTGTTGCCAAACGCGATCGGGGTGATGAAGATGTTCAATCACCTCCGTCGCAGTGACAAAGTTATACGTTTTTGTGAGCACTTGCTGATCAGGTCGATAAAAGATATCAAACAACGCCACCTGATGCCCCGCCTCTTCGAGCAATAGCGAAAGGGTAGGACCAGGCCCACAACCAAAGTCTAGCCCAGAGCTGGCTGCGGGTAAACGTTCAATCAAAGGCTCGGCCAGACGCGATAAAAATCGCCGATAGCCTTGATCGTCGGGGTTGTTTTGATGCAAATCGTATTGAGACTTTTCCGCTTTCGAATCAAGCCTTTGTTCTGGGTCGACAAACACCAGTTGACACCTTTGACACTGAAAAAAATCGCGTCGCCGATCGGAATAAAACGGCAGCGTAGTTTGGTGATGACAAAGTGGGCAAGAGTGCATAGTCGATTTCATCCGCAGTGACTCACAAGGATGCGCACCATACCAGAAATGAGGCCAATGTGGGAGAGAATGTGGTGAAGAACTCAACAATTTTTATTGCTAGCGCGTTTCCCCTATCAGAGGGTGTGGGTCGTCAATGAAGACACAGAAAAAAGCGGGAAAATAAGAAAAGATAACGACACCTTTTAAAACAAGTGCCTAGAGCATCGTCTTTTTTAGCCCATGCAAGACGGCCTATTGAGTGATACGACCAACCAAGAAGAAAATATAAGAAGTGATAAAGGCAAAAAGAAAGACCAGAAAAGAAAAAAGCGATAGGAATATCCTATCGCTTTCTAACTCGATAACGAGTCGCACTCATTGTGCATCAAATCCGTATGATCAATCGGCCCATCCTAGCCTAAATTCGTTTTCCATCGTCCTGATGAATTTTACTTCCCTAAGCAATCCCTAACCACACAACCTATCCTTAGATTGGGTCCTTGCTTTCACATCCTGATGAACATTAACATCCGTATTTTTTACTCACTTCATGTCAGTAAAACATCCTAAAATCAATCAAGCCTTCCTAGCTTGCGTCCTTGGCGGTCATAGACCGAACATCCTGTTACAGCTCCTTGCCGATGTAGATACTCTACGATATTGAGCTTTCACGGCAATAGTCGGTAAACTTTTTTTTGTCCAGAAAATAAATAAAATAAAAATAACAAAACAAAACAACGACTTATTTAAGTTGAATTGTGTTTTTCTTTATCTTGAATGGCCGATCTCTTACAAGGTGACACAGAAATCACCTCTTTTCACTGCTTTTCCTTCAGTGAGTTAGATCACAAAAAATAAGAGAGGCTTAGTGACAAATGTCGTGAATAAGCGAAGACGAACAAAAAAAAGTTGTGTTACAATCGCGCTTCAATGGCAACGGCCATAATTTAATCACGTTTTACTGTTTATCAAATGGCCTTACGCGTCAGCAGCCAAAACAGTTCAGCGGATTGTTAATCATCAATACTGCCAGTCTAACGACACCGCGGCTTAACACTCGATAACCGGGTTGAGAAGAGTGATGTGTACAGCCAAAATGCATGGGCTGATTTTACGACAAGCGGCACAGGGTTGTGCCTACGTCTTGTCCTTTTCTCAATCGATTATCAGTCAAGAGACCACATTAAGATTGGTAAAACTCGAACTTTGGAGCCTATTGTGAGCATCAAGATCCACTACCAAAATACCCACTTCATCACCAGTGCCCCTGATATCCGTCATTTACCTGAGGCTTATGGTGTCGAGGTGGCATTTGCAGGCCGTTCCAACGCAGGTAAGTCGAGCGCTCTCAATCGTCTAACCAATCAAAAAAGTCTCGCGAAAACGTCTAAAACACCAGGGCGTACTCAGCTTATCAACTTGTTTCAAGTGACACCGGAATGCCACATTGTCGACTTACCGGGTTACGGATTTGCTCAAGTCCCTCTCGAGATGAAAAAGAAATGGCAAAAATCATTGGGAGAATACCTACAAAAACGCGAAAGCTTGCAAGGTTTAGTGGTATTGATGGACATCCGCCACCCAATGAAAGACCTCGACCAACAGATGGTCACTTGGGCTCTAGAATCAGAGATTCCTGTCCATATTTTGCTAACCAAAGCCGATAAACTCAAAAGTGGCGCACGCCAGGCTCAAATCCTACAAGTGCGTAAACAAGTGGCGCAATGGGGTGGTGATATCAAAGTCGATGCGTTTTCGTCACTCAAAGGCTTTGGCGTTGACCAATTGCGCGCTCGACTTGATCAATGGTTCACACCGGCCATTGAGGCCGCACTCGCCCAAGAAGAAGCGCAACAAACTGAAGACCCTCAAGATAAGTAATCTCTCGTTCTCCTCAACTTATCCTTCCCAATAGGTAGGGTAAAAATGAGACTCGCAGACCGTGAAAAACGCGGTCTGCATATTGTCTTCGCGACTTGATTTACCTCAAACGTCCTCACCCTCTTATACCAATCTGATTAAGTATGTGATCAATGGTAGCGCAGGAAAAAGCTTGAGCCTTTTCTTGTCAAGAACGGAATCTAAGTCGTTATTCTACAAGTTATTTTCTTAACGATGTTATCGAGTTTTTAACTAGCTAGAGTGACCAGCTACTGAGTTAGATTGGTATTAATACCCAGCTCGCCAAAACAATAAGCCTATGCCATCGATGTGAGTGACGGAGCCTGTCAAACACCTCAACACACGCGTCACCCGCCAACCCTAGGGGAAAATGTCGATGAAAAAGAATAAAACGATGGGGAATGAAAAAGAGGCAGCCATTTTATGAAGTAAAATTACAGATTTTATGTAATTTTGCTCAAAAACGAGGCAACTGCGCACAATGTTAGTGCAAAGGTGAAAAAGTGGGAGTTACATCACTTAAATTGCGGGAATAGTTTTTTTTCGATTGCCAAAATAAAAAACGCCCCAGTCGAAAACCGACTGGGGCGGCTGAATCAGCCTAATCCAATAACGTGAAACAAAAGGTCTGAAAGATAGAACATCTTACCTCTGTACCCTACGTCTTAAAATGTACAACAATTGGCCGCTTTTGCAAACCCTTTCTGTAGTTTTTTTTCATTAAAATTTTATTAAACAACAAAAACACCCGCAAATGGCCCCCTATCGTGGGGTTGAGATTCGCGAAGATGTCGAAACAACGCGGATTGACACCAAGGCGTCATGATGTGAACAGTGGTCAACGCATAAAAAAAGCTGGCTAAAAAGCCAGCTTATCTCGGTAGCTTATCGCCCCATGAAAGCGCCCCTCGGTTGAGCATGTGCTTCCATGAAGACAAAGGGCGAATTAGTGCGCTTCATCCCAGTTGTCGCCGTGACCGGCTTCTGCGATCAGCGGTACAGATAAGTCCGCCGCTGAGGCCATCAAAGCTTGGATTTTCTCACTGACGCTTGCCAGATCAGATTCTTTCACCTCAAGCACCAATTCATCGTGTACTTGCATGAGTAGCTTAACCTTGCCTTGACCTTCTTGTTCAATCCACGCATCGACAAGCAACATCGCTTTCTTGATGATATCGGCCGCTGTGCCTTGCATTGGCGCATTGATCGCCGCGCGCTCTGCCGCTTTACGACGCATGCCATTGCGCGAACGAATTTCTGGTAAATGTAAGCGACGACCAAAAATGGTTTCCACGTACCCCTTCTCTGCCGCCGTTGCACGAGTGTCTTCCATGTACTGTAAAACACCGGGATAACGCTCAAAATAGGTATCCATATACTGCTGCGCTTCTGCTCGAGGAATCCCCAACTGTTTCGCAAGACCAAAGGCACTCATACCATAGATAAGGCCGAAATTAACCGCTTTTGCACGGCGTCTTTGCTCCGAGCTCACCTCATCGATACTCACCGCGAAGATCTCTGCCGCTGTTGCCGCATGAATGTCTTTGCCTTGCTGGAAGGCACTTAGCAAGGCGTCATCGCCAGATAAGTGCGCCATAATACGCAATTCAATTTGTGAGTAATCGACCGCTAAAATTTTATGGCCATGTTCGGCAACAAACGCTTGGCGAATGCGGCGACCGGCGGCGTTGCGAATCGGAATATTTTGTAAGTTAGGCTCTGTCGATGACAAGCGCCCTGTCGCGGTAACGGCTTGGTGATAAGAGGTATGAACACGACCGGTTGTTGGGTCAATCATCTTCGGTAACTTATCCGTGTATGTCGACTTGAGTTTAGCCAGACCGCGATACTCGAGTAATAATTTAGGCAAGGGGTAATCCAGTGCCAACTCTTGCAATACTTCTTCGTTGGTCGAAGGCGTTCCAGACGGCGTTTTCTTGATCACCGGCAGGGCCATTTTTTCAAATAAAATGGTTTGCAATTGCTTTGGCGAGCTCAGGTTAAACTCTTGCCCTGCCATCTCAAAGGCCTGCTTTTCTAACTCATCAAGACGAGTGGCAATCTCTTGCGACTGAGCACTTAGTAACATGTCATCAATGTAGACCCCGGTTTGCTCCATACGGGCCAACACCGAAATCAACGGCACTTCAATATCGCGATAGATCGCGGTCAACTCGCTGTTTTTTTCAAGTAGCGCATTGATATTTTGCTGTAATTGCAAAGTCACATCCGCATCTTCTGCTGCGTAAACCGCGGCTTGCTCGAGCTCAATTTGATTAAAGGTGCGTTGATTCTTACCTTTGCCCGCAATTTGCTCAAAGGAAACGCAGGCGTGTTGTAAGAAACGCAGCGCCAAGCTGTCCATATCGTGTTTACCGCCAACACTGTTATAAACATAAGAAGCCAGCATGGTATCGTCACAGATGCCTTGTAAATGAACATCATAGCGCGCCAATACATTGGCATCGTATTTAATATGCTGGCCAATCTTACCAATGGCGGGGTTTTCTAAAATGGGCTTGAGTTTCTCAACCACCCAATCGCGATCCAATTGTTCTGGTGCATCGAGGTAATCGTGCGCCACCGGAACATAGACGGCTTTACCGGCTTCAATCGCAAAGGAAACCCCAACCAAGTTTGCTTGCATGTAGTTCAAGCTATCGGTTTCGGTATCAAAAGCAAAACGTTCACATTGCTCGAGCTTTTCCAACCAGGCCACAAAGTCAGACTCCGTCAACACCATTTGGTATTCACTGGCATTAATATTGGCCGCAACCGTTTGACTTTCTTCTGCCGCCGCTTGTTGTGCTTCAGCTTGCTGGGCACGCGTTTCGATAACCGGCGAACCGCCATCGAGTAATTCGTTTAACCAAGACTTAAACGACAACTGCCCATACAATTTCACCAACTCATCAATATTGGGCTCTTTTTTGTGTAGACTCTCTGGGGTTTCGGCTAGCTCAACGTCCAGTTTTATCGTCGCTAATTGATACGATAAATACGCCGCCTCTTTGTTGTCGACCAATTTTTTCGCCATCGACTTTGAACCCCGAAAGCCAAGCTCGGCAATGTCGTCTAACCGCTGGTAAAGACTGTCTAGGCCACCGATCCCCTGGAGCAAAGCGGTCGCGGTTTTTTCCCCCACACCAGGGACACCGGGAATGTTATCCACTTTATCGCCCATCAAGGCGAGGTAGTCGATGATGAGTTCAGGTGGAATACCAAACTTTTCTTCCACGCCTTGACGATCCATCACGACATTGGTCATGGTGTTGATCAGCGTGATGTTATCGTCGACTAATTGCGCCATGTCCTTATCACCCGTGCTGATCAAAACAGGCATGCCCTTAGCTGATGCCTGAGCAGCGAGTGTGCCAATCACATCGTCGGCTTCAACACCGGGTTCACAAATCAATGGCAAGCCCATCGCATGAATCACTTGATGTAATGGCTCAATTTGACAACGCAAATCGTCGGGCATTGGGGGACGATTGGCTTTGTAATCTGCAAACATATCGTCGCGAAAGGTTTTGCCCTTGGCGTCAAAAACGACAGCAATGCGCTCCGATGAGAACTGCCTCATCATACTGCGCAGCATATTAATTACCCCATAGACCGCATTGGTCGGGATCTCGCCATTGCTCATCGTACCTGGATAAGCGTGGAATGCTCGGTACAAATAGGATGAGCCATCAATCAATATCAATGGATTATCTGGAATCGTGGCCATAGTGTTGAATACCCAAAATCTTTTCTTTGATGGGCTAGAATGCCACGAGTCGTGTTGTGATGCCACGTCCAGACTCAGATAACTCATCATCTTGGTGCGAACTTGCCCAAAAACGTCACAAGCAATCTGTGGATAACTCTGTTTATATATTTTTCCCACCTGTTATCCACAGGCTGTTTTTACAGCCAAAACACAATCTAAGTTGTTGTATATTAATGTTTTTTAACTTTAAAAATAGACAAAAAAAGGATCCAGACAGGATCCTTTCATGTGGACATAATTTTAGAAAACCGATTCTCAACACAAATAAGAGAAATAAAAAAAGCGACACCCGAAGATGTCGCCTAGCAAAGAAAGATAAAACCGAGTTATCTGGAGGTTTTACCAGAAAGCTATATAAATACACTGGAAGCAATGTGAGCAATGTCGTGTCGAAAAGAATGCACCAGATAAGATAATGACTTATCTTATTTGTGTTACCTCATCCCCTAAGACAACTCTAATAATAATCATTCTCATTTGATAGTCAACCAATAAATGATAAAAATTCTCATTTAAGTTTTGTAATCACGATGGGATCACAATTTACTAGACTGCAAACTCGAAACGATAACCCGCACTACTCACTGGGACGCTGCGCCAGCACATGCGCCATTTTTGCTTGATCTTCCGCTAACCACTGAGCGACCTGCTTAGCAAAATACGTTAACACACCATCAGCCCCAGCGCGCTTAAAACACAACAAGGACTCCATGACCGTTTGTTTTTCGTTCAGCCAACCATTGGCAAAGGCCGCTTTGTGCATCGCATACTCACCCGAGACTTGGTAAGCAAACGTCGGGACTTGAAACTCATCTTTGACACGTCGTACAACATCGAGATAAGGCATACCGGGTTTGACCATAACGCTGTCTGCCCCTTCTTGCAGATCTAGCTCAATCTCTTGAAGCGCTTCATCGCTGTTCGCGGGGTCCATTTGATAGGTTTTTTTATCGCCGCCTTTTAAGTTACCGGCAGAGCCAATCGCATCTCGAAATGGTCCATAGTAACAAGACGCGTATTTCGCCGAATAAGCCATGATTTGCGTGTGCACTTGCCCAGCGTCTTCTAAGGCTTGACGGATAGCGCCAATACGACCATCCATCATATCGGAAGGGGCAACAACATCGGCCCCGGCTTCGGCATGAGATAAAGCCTGCTTAACTAATACCTGTGTTGTGATGTCATTGATCACATAACCTTGCTCATCAATGATGCCATCTTGCCCGTGAACTGTGTAAGGATCCAACGCTACATCGGTAATAATACCCAGTTCAGGAACCGCCTGTTTTAAAGCGCGGACGGCACGAGGGATCAATCCCTCTGCATTGAAGGCTTCTTCTGCATTGAGCGATTTATACTCTTGGGAAATAACCGGAAACAGCGCTAAAGCCGGAATGCCTAACGCCGCCAAGTAACGAGCTTCGTCAACCAATAAATCGACGGACAAACGTTCAATTCCCGGCATTGAGGGGATAGATTGACGTTGATTTTTACCTTCAAGTACAAACACAGGATAAATAAGGTCATCAACCGTGAGTTGATTTTCAGCCATTAAGCGACGAGAAAAATCGTGTTTGCGTTGGCGACGCATACGACGAGCAGGGAAAGAACCTGATTGGAAAACAGACACTCAATACTCCTTAAGCGAATTTGGCAAATGGGTCATGAATTGATTGGTGAGCATTAGCATAGCAGCTTAATCGCGAGACACTAAGCCGTTATACCGATTGCTGTCATTGGCAAATTGTTGTCATTGGCAAAACGAGCAACACAGCAACAATGATCGATGACGCTGTCTTGGGTATACTGGACAAAACACGGTTTTAAGCCACTTAGAGGTTCCCATGATAGATACCCATGCCCATATTTACGCTCAAGAGTTCGATCAAGATAGAGACGATGTGATCGCAAGAGCTCAGGCACAGGGCATTGAACTGATCCTAATGCCCAATATTGATATTGATTCCATTGCTGCGATGTTAAACACCGAACAAGCTTACCCCAATCTATGTCGCTCAATGATGGGCCTACATCCTTGCTATGTCAAAGAAGATTATCAGCAAGCGTTAACCATCATAGAGTCTTACTTTGACAAACACCCGTTTGTGGCAGTGGGTGAAATCGGCCTTGATTTGTACTGGGATAAAACGTTCCACGAGCAGCAAATTGACGCTTTTAACGTGCAGCTTGAATGGGCAAAACAACGCAACTTACCTGTGGTGATCCACACTCGAGACTCTATCGATGAAAGCCTAGAGGTTGTTGCCAAACAACAAGACGGACGACTAAAAGGCGTATTTCACTGTTTTGGCGGCAGTGTAGAGCAAGCGAAAGCGATCAAGGATATCGGCTTTCACGTAGGCCTTGGCGGTGTATCGACGTTTAAAAACGGCGGCATGGATAGCGTCATCCCACACCTAGATATGGACTACGTGGTGTTGGAAACCGACAGCCCCTATCTGGCGCCAGTCCCTAATCGCGGTAAGCGCAATGAGCCGGCTTGGACTCAACTGGTCGGCCAGCGTGTTGCGGAGCTAAGGGGATTGTCATTAGCAGAGCTTGATGCCATCACGACGCGAAACGCCAAGCAATTATTTTCCTTATAAGCCACTGACCTCATTGGCTCTTGGCCAGTGTCGAGAGTCTACGCCAGCAGCGCCACTGACGTTAGCCGAGTGATAGAACGGTATTGCTATCGCTTATCACGCGGCTTCTGCCTCATCGTCTTCATCGGCTTGCTTTGCTTGATAAAAACGCGCACACAGCAGCCCAACTTCAAACAAAAGGCACATAGGGATCGCCAACAGGGTCTGAGAAATAATATCAGGCGGTGTCAGCAACATCCCCACGACGAAGGCAGCCACAACAATGTAAGGACGCTTTTGACTCAAAGATTGACGCGTTGTTATCCCGGTCCAGCACAATAAAACAATCGCTACCGGCACCTCAAAAGCAATACCAAATGCCATAAATAACGCCAACACGAAGTCTAAATAACTCGTGATATCGGTCGCGAACTCCACCCCTCCGAGTGAGATTGCGGTAAAAAAGCCAAAGACGAGTGGAAAAACCACAAAGTAGGCAAACGCAACCCCCGCGTAAAACAGCAGAGAACTCGACAATAACAACGGAAAGATTAAACGCTTTTCATATTGATACAAACCGGGGGCAACAAATGCCCAGACTTGGTACAAAATAAAGGGAATCGCCACAAAAACGGCACTGATCAATGTCAGTTTTAAAGGCGTGAAAAAAGGCGCCGCGACATCAGTGGCAATCATCGATGCCCCTTGAGGCAATTTTTCAATCAAGGGGGCGGAAACAAATTCATATATGTGGTTTGAAAAAAACACCATCGCCAGAAAAACCAACAACACAGCGCCAATCGCGCGCAGCAATCGATTTCTCAGCTCAAGTAAATGCGAGATCAGTGGTTGACTCTCATCAGAGGACGACATGTAAGCCCCATTTAATTGCGTAAACCTATGGATGGATGACCGAGAGACTCCATCCCCTTACTGGGTGACTATTTTTGTTGCGAAGCGCTATCCGCCACGGATGGTTCGACGGTGTCGTCACGGTGTCGCGTCTGCTCAGACTTGGCCGTTTTTCCTGTGTCTAAAGACGCCGGAGCCGATTCGGCATGGCGCTCAGGACCAGACGCAGCCTTTGAGGAAACAGCCTCCACCTCATCAAACGTGGACTTCACCTCTTGCATTGCGGCATCTAAACCAATGCTATTGCGCTTGGCTTGCTCTAAATCCTCTTTGAGCTCTTGCATCTGCAACTCTTGTGACAATTCGTCTTTGACGACATTGGCCATACGACGTGCATTGCCAATAAAACGCGCGACATTGCGAATGGCAAAAGGCAAACGCTCTGGTCCCAGAACCACAAGCGCAATCACAAAAATTAATACCAGCTCCCAAAAACCGATATCAAACACGATTTAGCCCTGCTTGTCGTTGTCGGTGCTTTTTTGCGCCGGTTTAGACAATTCACTGCCATTAAAATCGGCGTCATGTTGAGACTTTGCCGCACTGTCGTCTTCGTTGAGTGCTTTTTTAAATCCTTTGATCGCGCCACCTAAATCACTGCCCATGCCGCGCAACTTTTTCGTCCCAAACAACAGAGCAACAATGACCGCAATGATCAGAAGTTGCCAAACACTAATGCCACCCATACACTTTCTCCTTAAAGATAATTATCTCACTGGTTTTACTAAGAACGGCGCGAAAAAAACCAGCTCAGCAACCAACTTAGACCACCAGCACTCGCACAAGTTACCGCTAAATTCGAATCGTTGTCCGTCGCCAAAATCGCCGCGCAAATCATGAATGTGGCGCCGACACCAAGCAAAAAATAACTCTTCGCCTGCTGTCGCTTTGACGCTCGATAGCCTTGATAAAATTGCTCCATTCTCTGGTTGAGCGCTTTGCCTTGTCGCAGACTATCGTAAACAAGTTCTGGCAATTCGGGCAGTTTTTCCGCCCAAAACGGCAGACGTTCTTTTACGGTGCGAAACACCGCTTGCGGCCCAACCTGATTTAGCATCCACGTTTCTAAAAAAGGTTTGGCGGTTTGCCATAAGTCTAATTGTGGGTACAACTGACGGCCCAAACCTTCAACATACAACAAAGTTTTTTGCAACAGCACCAATTGAGGCTGTACTTCCATATTGAAGCGACGTGCCGTGTTAAACAAATTCAATAATACATGACCAAACGAAATATCACACAGCGGCTTAGCAAAAATGGGCTCACACACCACGCGAATAGCACTTTCAAACTGGTCGATATTGGTATCTTGGGGTACCCAGCCAGAATCGACGTGTAATTGGGCAACTTTGCGATAATCGCGATTAAAAAAGGCCAAAAAGTTTTCTGCCAAGTAGCGCTTGTCTTCGCTGTTCAACGTGCCGACAATACCACAGTCCAACCCTATCCACTGAGGGTCTTGAGGTCGCTCTGGATTGACAAACACATTGCCCGGATGCATGTCAGCATGAAAAAAGCTGTCGCGGAAAACCTGAGTAAAAAAGACTCGAACGCCGCGTTCTGCTAACACTTTCATGTCGACACCTAACGCCGTTAATCGTTCAATGTCAGACACTTGCACGCCGTAAATTCGCTCAGACACCATCAAAGACTCACTGCTTAGATCTGCGATCACTTCGGGGATGTACAGTTCATCGCTGTCGGCAAAATTGCGTCTGAGTTGCATGGCGTTGGCCGCTTCACGTCGCAAATCCAACTCGTCGAGTAATGTCTTTTCGTACTCTTTGACCACTTCAACAGGCTTAAGACGGCGAGCGTGAGACAAGGTGCGCGCCACAATGTGCGCTAGGCGATACATCAAACGCAAGTCGGCTTCAATCATAGGACGAATATCTGGACGAATCACTTTTAACACCACTTCCCGGCCGCTGCCTTTGAGTTGAGCGGTGTGCACTTGGGCAATCGATGCCGACGCAAGCGGCTTGATATCAAAATGATCAAACCAGGTTTCAATTGCCCCGCCTAAGGCCTGTTCAATCTGCGCTTTTGCCGCATGGCCATCAAAGGGAGCCACGTTGTCTTGCAGCATGGCCAGCGGATCAGCAATGTGTGGAGGAAACAAATCTCGCCGCGTCGACATCATTTGGCCAAATTTTATCCACACTGGCCCAAGCGCTTGCAAGGCCAAGCGCAGGCGATCACCTAACGGCACATCGGGGTGCTTGTTTTTGATCCAAAAAAGGCTTTTTCTGGCCAATTTAGGGAACTTTAGCCATTGGTGCTCTGGCAAAAGCTCATCTAATCCGTACTCAAGTAAAACTCGGGTGATTCGATATAAGCGTTTGCACTCATTGAGTGTCATAACTTCTCCATGATTCGTTGTAAACGAGCCTCAAAACGGGCCGCACTGGAACGCAAGTCATCGACCTGATCGCAAAAATACGCGATCTCAAGCGCCGGAGGTGCAACGCGCCATTCTTCGGTCAATACCTGGCCGATATAACGCTGCTGTCGATCGGCTTGGTGTTTTAAGCGTTGCAAACCTTGTTCGCCACTAGACACCAGTTGGTGTGCGGCGATATCACCGAGGTAACGAGATAACCATTCGGCCAAATCTGGTCGACTGTCATTGAGCAAATTGGCAAATTTTTGCGCCAGTTGGACATCGCCTTCGAGAATTAATTTATCTTGCTTGATCAGCTGGGTAATGTTGGCGTGGTCTTTTAATTGCGGCAACACACTTAAAGACAGGGATAAGTAGCAGTCCACTTCGCCTTCATAATGGGCCAACACGTCGATTTGCTGACTAAACAAAAACGTTATGCTTTTGTCGAGCTCAATCAAATGAATTTGAATCGCTTGGCCTTTTAAACGGCCAAGTCGTCGACTGAGTTCACTGTCGTCCTGAATGAAACGATTTAAACTCACCTCGACAAGACCTGTCACTAAGGCGTCAAAAGGCATCTTCTACTCCTTCAGTTAGAACTTATAGCCGCGATGCAGGGCAACAATACCGCCGGTCATATTAAAATATTCAACTTGTTCGAAGCCGACGTTTTCCATCATTCCCTTGAGCGTGTCTTGATCGGGGTGCATGCGAATCGACTCAGCCAAATAACGATAACTTTCTGAGTCTTGAGCGATCAATTGACCCATGCGCGGCAATACGTGGAACGAGTAAGCGTCGTACACTTTTGACAAAGGATCGAATACCGGCTTGGAAAACTCGAGCACCAATAGACGCCCACCTGGCTTTAACACTCGAAACATCGACGCCAACGCTTTGTCTTTATCGGTCACATTGCGCAGACAAAAACTGATGGTGATGGCATCGAAGTAATCATCGGGAAACGGCAAGGATTCCGCGTTTGCCTGTACATAATGTACGTTGCCAACCACACCGCGATCACGCAGTTTGTCACGACCGACGTTAAGCATAGAATTATTGATGTCGGCAAGAACGACTTGCCCCTTCTCACCCACCATACGCGAAAACTTTGCAGTCAGGTCACCCGTACCGCCACCCAAATCGAGTACGCGCTGGCCTGGACGTACCCCACTGCAATCAATGGTGTATCGCTTCCACAAGCGGTGTACACCAAGCGACATCATGTCATTCATAATGTCGTATTTAGTGGCAACGGAGTGAAACACCTCAGCCACTTTTTCTGCTTTTTCCGCTTTCGCCACGGTTTTAAAGCCAAAGTGCGTCGTATCATCCTGAGATTGAGAAACGGGCTCTTGTTTATCGGTCATGCATAATTCCTTCTTGGGATGGCTAGGCCATGGGGTAATTCACCCTTAAACAACAATCACCTAGTTTACTTTATCCTCTAGCTGTTGTCTTTCTGTCTGCGGGTCATTTGCATAAATTCCGTCGCGTTGTGCTTGCTCTGTCACCTCACTCGCGATCGGTCTTTTCACTTCGACGCCAAGCTGCTTAAAGCTCTCCGCTTGACGCACTATATTGCCTCGACCGGTCGACAATTTATTCATCGCCCCTTGAAAACTCTGATTGGCTTTGTCAAGCGATGCACCGAGTTGCTGCATATCATCGACGAACAAGCGAACTTTGTCGTACAACTTGCTGGCTCTCTCGGCGATGTGCTGCGCATTTTCGTTCTGTCTTTCGTTGCGCCATAAATTATCGATAGTACGCAGTGCAACTAGTAATGTCGTTGGACTGACCAAAATAATATTGTGTTCCATTGCGTCTTTAACCAAGCTCGGATCCGCCGAAATCGCCACTTGAAAAGCGGGCTCAACCGGAATAAACATCAGCACGTAATCCAAACTGCGAATGCCCTTGAGCTGATGATAGTCTTTGTGACTCAGGCCTTTAATGTGGGCACGCAACGCCAACAAATGATCGCGCAACGCTCGGTCGCGCTCGGCATCCGTCTCGGCGTGAAAATACCGCTCATAGGCGACTAAGGCCATTTTCGCATCGATCACGACTTGTTTATCATCGGGCAGGTTCACCACCACATCGGGCTGATAACGCTTGCCCAATGCATTGTTGAGCGGGACTTGAGTATGATATTCGTGGCCTTCGCGCAGGCCCGACTCTGCTAACACGCGTGCCAGCACCACTTCACCCCAATTGCCTTGTTGTTTGTTGTCACCTTTTAAAGCTTGGGTCAAATTAAGGGCTTCTTGCGCCATTTGTTCATTGAGTCGCTGCAAGTTTTTGAGCTCGTGCACCAAGGTGTGCCGCTCTTTCGATTCAACGTGAAAGCTATCGTTAACTTGCTTTCGAAAACCATCTAATTGCTCGCGTAGCGGTGTCAATATGGCTTCTAAACTCTGGCGATTTTGTTGGTCAACTTTGGCACTCTTTTCATCAAACACTTGATTGGCCAAGTGCTCAAATTGCTGCTTTAACCTCTCTTCGGCTTGTTCAAGTAAGGCGATTTTTTCCTGCTGAGACTGTTGTATTTGCTCAAAACGCACTTGTTGCTCACGCAGTTGTGTGGCGAGGCGGGACTTGTCTTCACGAGCCTCACTCAGCGCATCAATCGCTTGTTGTCGCTCTTGTTTCACGGCCTCAAAGTAGCGCAGCTTTTCCATCACTGCCATCATTTTTCCGTGGGTTTGCTTGAGCTCATGGGCGGCTTGATCTCGTTCGCTGTCTAATGCTTCGAGCTCTTGATTGGCCTCAGCAACAGAGTGCTTGAGTTGCTCAATTTGTTGTTGGTAAAAGCGCGTATCAGACTCAATTTGGTAGCTCAGCTTTTGCACTTGGCCAAGCTGTTTTTGTCGCGTCCACCAACTCGCGACAGCCCCAGCGACACCGGCACTGGCCAGGACAGCAGTTAACCACTGGGCGTTGTCAAATATCCATTGCATCATCAACTCTTTTGCATCAAAACACGGTCATTTAATGGTATGCATATACTGGATAAATGTCCAGTTTGTTAACGGGCCACTTCTGCCGTACTCTGTTTTCATTCACCCCAGCTTAAGGACAAGCGCATTGAACCACCAACGTGCCATTTGGCTTGCATTAACCGCGGTATTGCTTTGGTCTACCGTGGCCACCGCCTTTAAACTCACTCTTGCCCAATTGACCCCAGTGCAAATGGTGTTTGCTGCCAGTGCGACCTCGGGTCTTTTTCTCTTGTTACTCGCCGCCCAACGAAGGCATTTACCCCTGCTGTGGCCAACCTTTCGACAAGCGCCGAAAACCTACTTGCTACTCGGCCTTTTAAACCCACTCGGTTATTATCTCATATTGTTTCAAGCCTACGATTTATTACCCGCCCAACAAGCGCAAGCGATTAATTACAGTTGGGCCATAACGCTAACAATCATGTCCGCCATCTTCCTGCATCATCCTTTTCGCAAACACGATGTGGTCGCCGCCGTTTTGTGTTACGCCGGTGTCGTGGTGATCGCCACGCAAGGCCAACTGCTCAGTTTGTCGGTAACCAGTCCCTTCGGCGTTGTCTTGGCCCTGATTTCCACCTTGTTATGGGCTGGGTATTGGATCATCAATCGCACTCAATCTGCCGAACCGATCATCACCCTACTGTTAGGCTTCTTAGTTGCTCTGCCGCTAAGCTTATTGCTGATGCTGCTCGAAGGCGCGTCTTGGCAAGCGGTCACCTGGCAAGGATACAGCTCCGCGATATACATAGGTTTATTTGAGATGGGAGCCACGTTTGTGTTGTGGTTATCGGCACTCAAACAAACGGACAATACCGCCAGACTGAGCAACCTTATCTTTTTATCGCCCTTCTTGTCGTTGATTATTCTCAATCAAGTGATCGATGAACCGGTTGCCATCAGTACCATTATCGGTCTTTGCTTGATCATCTTAGGCTTGGTCTTTCAGCAGTGGAGAAACCGTGTTATGGCAACCATGACATCTTAGGCGTAGGTAACAGAAAATAGCGAGAAATAAAAAAACGCAGCCTAAATCATGGGCTGCGAAAAGGGGAGGCGATGTATACCAATATCGCTGTAAGTCATCAGGGTATGACTTAATTCAAGTGTAGTTGAAAATGCCCAGATTGCAGAAAAAATCAGGAATAATTTCTCTGTTTTCGTACATATGAAGCGTAAAGTTTAATTATTCTAGGCCTTTAAAGCACATATTGAGTCAATTGTTTTTATACCAATCTGATTAAGTATGTGGTCAATGATAGCGCAGGGAAAAAGCTTGAGAACAAGGCAAGAAAATACAGTTAGTAGTTGTTCTACAAATTATTTTCTTAACGACGTTATCGAGTTTTTTAACCAGCTAGGGTGACCAGCTATTTAGTTAGATTGGTATTATTGTGAACCCAATCGGCTTTTCGCTCGTAATACCTTTCTAGATCGCAATCATTGCAAGACGAATTTTAAGACCGGCTAAATTGATTCGCGGTTTAATAACACCGGTACCATCAACGCACATCTGCTGAAGAGAGAGGAGTTATTCGCTTGAGCCCTGACGACCTATCGAGAATTATAGAAATGGCTTGGGAAGATCGCACCCCGTTTGAAGCGATTGATCAACAATTTTCTCTCACAGAATCGCAAGTGATTCAAGTAATGAGACGTGAACTCAAACCGGCCAGTTTTCGCTTATGGCGGGCTCGGGTATCAGGACGACGCACCAAACACCGCTCATTGCGCAGTGAGGCCGTCAACAGAGGCTACTGCCCCAGTCAATACAAACATCGATAAGCCATCCCAATGTGCCGCCATCCGTGTGGCCTACTTTTTGGTTTTTTGTTCAATGTCACTGCGCATTGGTGCAAAGTCTGATATTACTGTAACACAAGAATACACTCGTCCCTCACATGTCCTTTTTGCGCCCTACTTGGCCTGTGCGTTCTCTGAGGGAAGCATCAAATGTTAGCTTTGCTATGAGGGAAACGTGTCATTAATCAAATTGGATAACACCAATCAAGCCGCGTTTAGTTACGCCGCACGGCAACCTATCGTCAACAAATCTCACCAGCTGGTCGCTTTTGAGCTTTTATACCGCAACGGTGAAGACAATGTCTTTCCCAATGTCGCCCCCGATGTAGCCACTCAAAACCTCTATGTGGAGCAACTGTTACTCGGGCAAGGGCGCATTTTGGATAGCCATCTCGGTTTCGTCAATTTTGACATAGAAACGCTCAAAAAACGCATGCCTCTCGATTTTCCGCCCAATCAATACGTGATTGAGATTGTCGAAACTTGCCACCCCAACGCTGAACTGCTCGATATTGTCCGTGAGCTTAAGGCCTCAGGGCTCAAAATTGCCCTCGATGACTTTATTCCTGACCCGCTGTGGCAAGAGTTTTATCAACTGGTCGATTACATCAAACTCGATATCCGAGCCCTAAGCCTGGCTCAATGCCAAGAAGTGATTAGTGCGCTCTCTCACTACAATATCGTTTTTTTAGCGGAGAAAGTCGAAAACCACGACGAGTTTGAACAATGCCTGCGGATGGGGTTTGAACTGTTTCAAGGTTACTATTTTCAAAAGCCGGAAATGATTAAGCATCGCAAGGTTATCCACAGTGTTAACAGCAGCTTACGCTTATGCCAAGCCGTTGCTCAGTGCGATCTCGACATTGATTTGATCGAATCTATCATCAGCTCAGATGCGACTTTGTCGTTCAAATTGCTTAACTTTGTCAATTCCAGTGCCGCAGTCAGCAGTAAGATTCGCTCATTTCGCCAAGCGATCATTTACTTAGGCGCCGAACGTTTGCGCAAGTTTTCCTCTTACACTGCCATCGCATCGCTTGGCGAACACAAGCCGCCGGTCTTACTCAAGTATTCATTATATCGCGCCAAGCTGTTTCAGTGTTTGCTATCAAAAGACAGTGACGAAGCGCAAATGGGGTATCTGTGTGGTTTATTATCACTGATGGATGCCATTCTCGACAACGAGATGAGCACTATCCTCAAACCGCTGCAGATTGATGAGGAGGTGTCACGAGCCCTGATCGAAAAGCGTGGACGTTTGGGGTTGTTGCTCCGTCTTATCGAAGCCAGAGAGCATAACTTTTGGTCACAGGCCGCCCAGCTGGCCCACCACCTCAACCTCACTGAACAGCAAATTATCGAATGCGATATCGAAGCGTCGCTTTGGCTCGATGAGCTTTTTTCTCATCCCTGAGCGGTAATCCCTGGTCCTCCTGAATAAAAAAACCTGCCGCAGCAGGTTTTTATTAAGCCAGATTAAAACTGGTAAGAGGCGGACAACTTGACGTTGCGACCAGGATCGTAATCGTCCAGGGTATAACCACGTGCATTGCCATTGCGCGAAGCGTGTGAGGTGTACAGCTCATCAAACACGTTGTCGATGCCGAAGGTGACTTGCAAGCCATCGACTTGCATCGGCGTCCACTGCGCGTACAAATTGTGTACGTTATAGGCTTTTTTCGGATCATTCCCCTCTAGCACATTGTCTTCTTCGAACACAAAGCTAGAGCTCCAACCGATCAAGGTATCGTAATCGTCTAATTGGTAATCCACGCTCAAGGAAATGCTGTCTCCCACATCGGCGCTCACGCCCCACAAGTTGGTCAAAGGATCGCCCGTAGTGACGTTATTGGATTCTGAGTGCGCATACGAGAGGGTTGAGAACCAGGCGCCATAGCCATAAGACGCACTGGCTTCAAAGCCTTTGATTTCGACATCGCCGCCATTGTAAAGCAGCACGCTGCCATCCGACTCATAGGAGTCGTAAATGTAATCGTCGATATCGGTTTTAAACACGGTGACATTGGCACTGACTCGGTGTTGGTCGAAGCTTTGTCGATACTTCACTCCAATTTCACTGTTTTGGCCGGTTTCCGCTTTGATGTCTTCGTCGAGATAAGCCACATCTTGATAAGCAACAAACGTTTCGAGTAATTCAGGGCCTTTAAACAAACTACGCGTATTGGCAAAAACAGTGACCGCATCGGTTACTGCCCAATCCGCGCCCAGTGCCCAGGTCACGTCATCGAAGGTGGTTTCGCTGGTTTCAGCGTCGCGTTGAAACGTCTCGTAACGCAAGCCCGCTGTAATAGAAAAAGCCTCGGTCAGGTGCAGCTGATCTTCAATAAAGACCGCATTGGACAAGGTGCTTTCATCCATAAATTTCGTGCTACCGTAATAAGAATCGGTATTTTGCGAAATCACATCAAAGCCATACGTGAAGCGGTTGCCATACCCAGCCACTGGCAGCAACAAATTCATGGTCGCATTCGCGCCTAAGTTTTGGTTGCTGGCGCTATTTTTGCTTTGACGGCTCGAAGGCCAGCTGGTCATGACGCTTTCATCACGGGTAATTTCCGTTTTGGTGCTATAAAGCGTCACTTTGCCGTTCAACAGATCGCCGCGCAATTCGTAAGACCCGGTCAATGTATCGCGATCGTAATCGGTTGGAATTAATGAGTCGCCACTTAACCCCGTATTGGCAGAGCCAGCCATGTCTGGGCGCGGCGCATAATCACCACTGTCGCGATACATATCGTAGCTGAGCTCTAAACGGTGCGCCGCAGACGGCTCGTAGCCCAGTTTAATCAGCACATTGCCAACATCGCCTGCCGAACCGTAGGTTTCATCGCCATCGCCATCTTTAAAGTTATCGCGGCTGACCAAATGACCGTACACCATGCCATCGAATTGCTCGCCAAGCAGGCCGTAAACGGTAAATGACCCTTGCTGGCTGTCATTGGTCGCATAACCACCGTACACGCGAGCGCCATAGGTTTCATCGTAACGCAGTAAGTCTTTCGCGTCTTTGGTTTCGAAATACACCGAGCCGCCCAATCCAGATTGAGTGACGGAGTTGTTCCCCACCAATACATTGGCAGACTTTAAGATATCTGGGTTTAATGTCAGGTTGCCAATGTGGTGGAACATATTGGCGTGTTGTGAGGCGCCATCAAGGCGAATATCCAAGTCGGTTTCGTTGAGGCTGCGAATATTAATTCGTTGGTTGAGCGAATGCGTCCCCCCCACATCGACACCAGGCAGATCGCGCAATAAATCCGACATATGGTCGGCTTGTTTGAGTGAAAAATCTTGATCGCCTAAGTACTCTGAGTTGCTTGAGACTTGAGTGCCCCATACCACTTGATTTTCTACTTGTTCCGCCAGCGCGCCAGAGCTTGCTAACGCTGTCGCGATAGCCAGAGTGAGTCGATGGATGCCGAGGGGTCTCGCCGTTGTCATAGTTCTTCCCTAATCATTAATATAAATTCGTGATGATTATGCTAATAATAAACATTCTCATTTATATTAAGAGCGTTTAGTATGAAGGGAAAGTCACTTTGCTTGTGCAAAAAAAGCAAATTATTATGCAAAAGGACCATAAATGAGCCAACAGGGAACGTCTTCCGCCGCCAATACTCGCGCCGCGATTCAAGCCTTAGAAACCAACCAAGGTCACAGTGTGAGCCAACCTGCGGGTCACCGTGAACGACTCTATTATCAGTGGGATCTCGGCTGTGACCTCCACGGTGGAACGTTTCTCGAGCCTTACAGCGTTGTGGCACACAACACGGTTGAGCCTTCGGTGCTGATTAGCTTTGTTCTCCACGGTGAGTTGGAAGTGAGCTACGATGGCATTCCTTTTCACTTAAAGAGCGAGCCTAGTGCTCAAGGGTTAATGGTCAATTTAACCAAGCCAGCCAGTTTTCAAAGGGTATTGAAAAAACACCGTCATACCTGCAAGCTGAACATCATGCTGCCAAGGGCTTGGTTACTCAACCGCTACTGCCCCTCGGTGAGCAACAATGCGTTTTTTGAACGCCACCTTAGTGCCATCACCTTTGAGGTCAATCAAGATCTGGAACACGCTATAAACCGCTTGTTAGCACAACCCTCACCAGTGCACTTCACCGACAAACTTGATTTGGAATGCTCAATTTATCAACTGCTCAGAGCCGTCTTTTCCCAAGTCGATATCGAGCAAGCACAAAACGCCGCCCCTTGTCATGCGCACAGGCCCCAGCAAAACGACCAAGAACCTCACCCAATAACCCGTCCGTTTCACGTGACGCTTTCTCGCTTACTCAGCCACATTGAGCAACACCTCGATGGCCCTTTTACGGTTGAGCAGCTCGCCAATGTCGCGGCCATGAGCCGGTCTAACTTACAGCGCCAATTCAAAGCTGCCATGGGTTACAGCTTACTGAGTTACATCAAACATCGTAGACTCGAGCTCGCGCATCAGCAGTTGAGCCAGGGATTGGTCAGCGTCACGCAAGCCGCTTACAACGCCGGGTATCGACATCCGAGTAATTTTACTCATGCGTTCCACAAGGCCTTCGGCTACCCGCCTAAATCCTGTTTATCACCTAAGGACTCATCAGATTAATCCACCACCACCTCGCTCACCACTAGCTTGCAGCATAAGGAATATGATACATATCAATCAAAGCAAGGTTATCGCGATAAGCACTCTGTGAATGCGCACATCAAGGAAGATAAATATGAAAATAGGCATCATTATTACCGGCTGGGTCGAGCCTGAATTAGCTCGCGATTTTGGCGAGTACGCCGACATGATTGAATCAACACTCGCCCCGGCGGGCCAGTTTGAATTTGAATGCTATCAAGCCATTAACCAACAATTGCCGCCCACTCTGCACACTTGCCAAGGCTACATTATCACTGGCAGTGTCCAAGATGCCTTCGGCGATCAAGCTTGGATTCATGCCTTAATGGCGTGGATTGTCGACTGTGAACAAGCTAAGGTCCCGTTAGTCGGCTTGTGTTTCGGCCATCAAATCATTTGCCGAGCATTGGGCGGGCACGTCGAGCGCAGTCAACACGGCTGGGGATTGGGTGTCAGTCAAAACCGTTATCTGGCCAGCGCCCAAGCCACGGCTTCAAACGCCTTGCCAGCACAGGGAGTTAACGACAATAACACCCTCAATATACTCAGTTGTCATCAAGATCAAGTCACTGAAATTCCCCAAGGGTTTGAGGTACTTGCCGCCAGTGATTTCTGCCCGTATTATTTTTTGCGCAAAGATCAGCACGTATTGACGATTCAAGGGCACCCTGAATTTTCACTCGATTTTATGGCGCAGGTTCTCGAACTCAAAAAGCCGCATTTAAATAAAGCGGTCTATCGCAACGCCAAACACAGTCTCACCCAGCGTGTCGATTCTGCGGAGTTCATGACGATCATTCGTCAGTTTTTGCAGCGCTAATCTCGTCGTTTATCGACCCGTTACGGAGATCAGTACACCACAAAAAAACGCCAAACCTCGAAAAAAGGCTTGGCGTTTTTATATTCATTATCTGTGCCGCTCAGTTATAATTTACCCGTGTGATACTGAGCCTCGCCAAAGCCAAAGCTCCAGTCATTACGCGTGTTGGAAAAGAAGCCAATCATCAGGTCATTGCCTTCAATGCCACACTCGGCTTCGAGACGCTCGGCTAACACGCGCATAAACTCAAATTTTTGCTCTTCGGGACGCGGACTGGTGAATACGCGCAACATAATAAATTTTTCTGAGCGCGAAAAACCCAGCCCGGTATCTTCAAAAATCATGTTGCGAGCTTTGTTTTCGGTCACGATTTGATAGCGATCGCGCTCGGGGACTTTAAAAACATCCAGTACCACTTGATGGGCAACATCTAAAATCGCTTTAATGTCTGATTCACTGCGTCCTTCGATCAGGTCAAATTGTAATAATGGCATAAGCACTCCTTGGCGTTAATTTGATTTCATTGTGCCGAAAAAAATCGCCGCGAAAAATCCTTTTTCCTAAACACATTGTTTACTATATTAAACAATCGACACCAAGGAGGGATTATGTCGTCATCTTTATTGACCCATCTATACTGGCTGGTTGTCCTCGATGAACAACAAAGCTTTACCAAGGCCGCTGAGCGCTTAAACATCAGCAAGGCCTCTATGAGCCTCAAGATAAAACAACTCGAACAAGATGCAGGTATGGCATTGGTTCAGCGCAGCACTCGCAAAGTACGCTTAACTCAAGCCGGTAAAGAGTTGGTCGAAAACCTCAAAAAACCCTATCAACAAATCGAACAAAGCTTTACCGCTGCCAAAGACGCTCACGGCCCGATTCGCGGCTTAGTCAAAGTCACAGCTCCCGTCGCCTTTTCGCGTCAACACTTAGTACCCAAAATGAGCGCGTTTCTCAAGATATACCCACAAGTGCGCATTCAACTTGAGATCGCCGATAGCTTGGTTTCATTGACCAATC
This sequence comes from Vibrio sp. HB236076, assembly GCF_040957575.1. NCBI lineage: Bacteria > Pseudomonadati > Pseudomonadota > Gammaproteobacteria > Vibrionales > Vibrionaceae > Vibrio > Vibrio sp. HB236076. Next base: position 73,892 of record NZ_CP162601.1, on the reverse strand, counting down.
AAGGTTACGATCTGGCCATTCGTCACAGTAATCACGTACCAGAAACTCATGTCGCCATTGAGCTGTGCCGCACCAGAACGCTACTGGTCGCTTCCCCACAGTATCTCACCACACACCAGCAGCCTCAGCACCCAAGCGATCTGGCCGAACATCAATGTATTTATTACCCCAGAGGCGACCAAGCTCCCCATTGGCGTTTTCGCCATCAGGGCAACGGTGAAAACGCCGATTGTGCTGACATTAATGGCCCTTTTACCGCCAATAATAGCGAGGCAATTCGCGATGCCGCGATTCAAGGATTAGGCGTGGCGCTGTTACCCGATTTTAGTGTCCAACAGGCGCTGGAAGAAGGTCAATTGGTCGAAGTATTGCCGCACTGGCAAATTCTCGATCAGTTTGCCGAGCAAATTTATATTGTTCGTCCATACTTAGCACAGGTACCTAAAGCGGTCAGTGCCTTTAGTCATTGGTTAAAGGCGCAATTTTAGCCAAGCTAAACGGGCGACGAGCCCAACACGCCAAGGCCAAACGGATTATTCTGGAACTATGACGGCCACCCCAAAAGGCTGGGCTGTCGATGAGCATATACAACACAAAAACGACAGGGGGTCGTCATGAAGCAAGGATTTTCGTTATTGGCATGGGCGGGCATCACTGCGCTATTGAGCAGCCCTGCAATGGCCAAACCAAGCAGCTATCACATTGATCTCTGGGCCGATAACTGGCTGAAGGCTTATATTAATGGCGAAGAATTAGTCGAAGATTCCACGCCCATTACTACAGAGCGTTCGTTTAATCGCGAACACGCCCAGTTTTCAGTCGAAGGCGATTTTGTGATCGCTTTTGAGCTTAAAGACTTTAAACAAGATGACACCGGGCTCGAATACATAGGCTCATGGCATCAGCAGATGGGCGATGGCGGATTTATTGCTCAGATCATGGAACAAAAGCGCGGTCAAGTAGTGGCGGTGAGCGATCGTCACATGCGTTGCTTGGTCATCCACCGCGCCCCGCTTGATGAGCGCTGCGCCAATGAATCGTCGCCCAGTGCAGGTAAAGGGCCGTGTCAGTTTGAGACCATCGCCAAGCCCCATGGTTGGACCCAGCCTCATTTTGACGACCAACACTGGCCGGCCGCCGTCGAGTACAGCAAAGAGCAAGTCAGACCTAAAGGCGGCTATGACGAGGTCAAGTGGTCTCCTGCTGCCAAACTCATCTGGTCCTCGAGCTTAACGCAAGACAACACCTTATTGTGCCGCTTAAACGTGACCCCTTAAACAAACTGGCCGGCGGCGAAACCACTGCTCCAACAAAATTGGAAGTTATACCCACCGAGCCAGCCAGTGACATCAACGACTTCGCCAATAAAATACAACCCCGGTGCCTTTTTGGCTTCAAACGTCTTTGAGCTCAACTCGTCGGTATCCACCCCGCCTAGGGTCACTTCTGCGGTGCGGTAACCTTCGGTGCCATTGGGTTTGATCTGCCAATGGTGAACATACTGATGCAAGGCATCGATTTGACTGTGGGTCAATTGGTTCACATTGGCATCGGGGATCGCTTGTGTCTCGTGCAACATATCAACAAAACGCTTGGGTAACACCGTCGCCAAGCTATTTTTCAACGACTTTTGGCCTTGAGTTTCACGCCAGCTGAGCAATTGCGACTTGAGATCCAGATCGGGAAGCAAATTGATGGTGACCGCTTGGCCCGATCGCCAAAAAGAGCTGATCTGCAAAATCGCCGGTCCAGACAGACCGCGATGGGTAAACAAGATATTTTCGCGAAAAGCTGTGCCGTCTTCAGCACTGACCAAACAATCGATGCTGATCCCCGACAACCCCTCGAACCTGTCTTTGTCGTGTTGATGCAGGGTAAATGGCACTAAAGCCGCACACGTGGGTAACACCGCTAAACCAAACTGCTGCGCAATTTTATAACCGATCGGCGAAGCCCCCAGCTTAGGCATGGTCAAACCGCCGCTCGCAACAACGACAGAGCGGCATACATAACGACCGCTTTCGCTGTCAACAAGGTAGCCGTCAGCAATTTTCTCTATGCCTTGAACCGCAGAGCGAAGTTGAATCGTCACACCTGCCCATTCGCATTCGGTCAGCAAAATATCCACTAAGTCCTGGGCGCTGTTATCACAAAACAATTGACCGAGTGTCTTGTGGTGATAAGCCAAACCGTGGCGATCGACTAAATCAATAAAATCGCGCTGGGTATAACGACTCAGACAAGACTTCACAAAATGGGGATTGTGACTGAGGTAGTTATTCGCTGCCGCATTTTCATTGGTAAAGTTGCAACGACCTCCACCGCTAATCAAAATTTTTCGGCCGGCCTTTTTGCCCATATCGAGCACCAACACTCGCTTGCCGCGATAGCCCGCTTGGGCTGCACACATCAATCCCGCGGCGCCTGCACCGATCACGACAACATCAAATTGCTCAGTCATACTTTTCCCAATAAAAAGGGATGTGCAACGCACATCCCGAATCTTGTCGAATTAGGGGCCAATTCTAACCACAGTCACCTCAAACGCCAAGCGACTTCAAAGCAAAATTGCCGCTAACAAGGTCACCCCCATCAACATGCTCGATAATATGAACAGCTCCCTCACCCTTTCGCATTTGGTGGTAAAGCGCTCGTCATGATGATGGTGGTACTCTTTGCTTTTGATGTAATAAAACAATCTAACTTGCTTGGAGACATTGCCCGATGGGGTGAAAAAGCCATTGCCATCCACTTGCTGATAGAGCAAGGGATGAACTTCTCGCATAATATAGAGCAGTGAACGCAAGGTGGTGAAATACCTCAACATGTTCACACCTGTGATGCCCATAAGAGTCAATAACACTAAATCTGAATTAATCATCTTATCCTCCCGCACCTCCAGTTATGCTCATGACGAAAACCGCTCACGCGACTGCTCGCTTCGCCCCGCAATGTCTGTGCCCAAAGGACATTTACACTGCGCTAGGAGCATCCATAATGGAAGATGAACCACTTTTTGCCAATTCTGCTAGATCTTTATCAATAAAGAACAAGGCTTTGCCGTCTTCACCGACCAATTCCAGCTTGTCGATAATACCTTTAAAGAGTTTTTCTTCTTCGTGTTGCTCAGCAACGTACCACTGTAAAAAGTTAAACGTTGAGTAATCTTGATTCGTAAACGCAAAGTGCGCGAGTTCGTTAATTTTCTTCGTCACAAGCTGTTCGTGTTCTAACGTGAGTCGAAACACGTCGCCAAGGCAAGAAAACTCGTGCTGAGGCGCTTCAATCGCACCGAGAATAGGCATAGCGCCCGTTTCGCTCACGTAGGTGAACAATCGCTGCATGTGCTCCATTTCTTCTTGTGCGTGACCGCGTAAAAACTCAGCCGCTCCTTCGAAACCTTTGTCTTCACACCAAGCACTCATTTGTAAGTATAGATTGGATGAAAAGAATTCGAGATTTATTTGCTGATTTAATTGCTCAACCATCGTTTCTGTAAGCATAGTTTCTCCTAAAAGATTCAAAGTTTGCTGTCGGTCACTCTATGACTAATCTTAGCCTATTTATATTACAGATAAACCCTAAGATGGGATCAAAACGGCAAAACAAAGGCAAAATAAATGCTAAAGATAGAGATCTTGGATACAGAGGAGAAGCCATTATGTGCTACCGACATATACTTGTTGCCGTTGACTTGTCCGACGACAGCCAAATTTTAATTGATAAAGCCGTTAAACTCGCACGCAGTATTGAAGCGAATATTTCCTTTATTCACATCGATGTCAATTACGCCGAACTCTACACCGGACTCGTCGATATCAACCTCGCCGAAGCCCAAAGCCAAGCGGTCGACATCTCTCGCCAAAAAATGAATCAGCTCGTCGACTACGCCGAGTATCCGATTGCCAATACTTGGGTGGGCAGTGGCGATCTGATCAGCGAACTGTGCGACACCATTACCACCCACAACATCGACCTCCTTATCTGCGGCCATCACCAAGATTTTTGGAGTAAGTTCTTATCGTCGACCCGCCAACTCCTTAACTGCTCACCGATTGAAACGCTTGTGATCCCATTAAAGAACACCGACTAAAGACAAGGTTTGGCGTTACTACACGGGTCGGATACACTGCTTATCCCCTTAACATTCATGGAATATAGGAATGGCATACCTAGTAGCAGTGACCCTTTTATGGGCTTTTTCATTTAGTTTAATTGGGGTCTACCTGGCCGGGCAGGTGGACTCGTGGTTTTCCGTGTTAATGCGGATTGGTTTGGCGAGCTTGGTCTTCTTACCATTTTTAAAAGTGAGAGGGCTAAAGCCCCAGTTGATCGCTAAATTAATGTTGGTTGGCGCGTTTCAACTTGGCTTAATGTACTGTTTTTACTACCCTTCTTTTACTATGCTGAGCGTTCCAGAAGTTTTGATGTTTACGGTATTAACACCGATTTACGTCACCTTAATTTACGACTTACTACAAAAGCGCTTTTCACTTTGGTATTTGGTGTCTGCCGCCATCGCGGTATCCGGCGCTCTGGTGATCAAATACGCCTCCGTCAACAGCGATTTCTTAACCGGCTTTTTGGTCGTACAAGGTGCGAACATTTGTTTTGCGATTGGCCAAGTTGGCTTTAAGCACATCATGGAGCAAGAGCAAACACAAATCCCTCACCATCAGGTCTTTGGCTACTTTTACCTCGGTGCGCTAATTGTTGCCACTGTGGCCTTCTTGCTGCTCGGCGACAGCAGCCGCTTGCCGACCACCAGTACCCAATGGGGCATTTTAGTTTACCTGGGTATTTTTGCTTCTGGCTTGGGGTATTTTGCTTGGAACAAAGGCGCTTGTTTGGTCAATGCCGGCGCGTTGGCCGTGATGAACAACGCCCTTGTACCGGCCGGATTAATCGTTAACTTACTGATCTGGAATCGCGAAGCCGACCTCTTGCGCCTTGCGATTGGAGGGGCAATTATCGTCTTCTCTTTGTGGTTTAATCAAACCTGGGTCAAAAAACGCGTCGCGCTGACGGCACACTAAACCCCATAAAAGAATCCCTCAGTACCCACACCGTATTGAGGGATTCACACTGGATAACCTGAGATTGTCTTAATGGGTATCAATGCAATGACGTTCGCGACTCTGGGGGCAGCAACCAGAGCTTTTGTTCTTCGGGAAGGTGAGCTATTTGCTCCAGTAGTTTTTGTTTTCGACGTTGCAGTTTATATTGCGCTTTGACCAGTTTACTGACCTTCTTCAACTGTTTTTTCTGTAATTTCAACTGCTTCTTAGCTTTTTTCATTTCCTTCTTGCCCAAGTGAGGCAAAGGCGCGCTTTGATGGACCGCCACAGGCATGTCCGTTTTCGCGTCACTTTTCTCACTCAATCTTGCAGGGTAAGCCAACTGCTCGGCTACTTGAGCAGACTCTGATAAAGCCAAAAACACCGATGGGTCTTGCGGCTCTTGACTGTGAGCAACGTGATTGAGCGCTTTGGGTTTACACAAGTTTTTGGCATCCGACGACACACGTGCACACCCTCGGCACATGTATTGCGGTGCACTGACCAAGGCTTCCACTTGCGAAGCACGAGCTTGAATATCACGGCGATTCATTTTACAAAAACGTTGACTCACGGCAAACCCAATTACGAATAAGAATGATTATTATATAGATATACCTATCCTTATCCTCGCTTGCAAGTGATTTGTGCCTTTGCTGTGAGTCGGTCTTCGCTATTTTGTGTGCTTAACGCCGCTGATTAACTCATCGCGGCTTTGACATAGACATCAAAGCGATTTTTCTTGGTTTCGATTTGCATGCTCGGCACTTGTGCAGCAAGAAATGGCGCATAGTCTGGGCGTTTAACCACTAAGCGTTTGACCGCCAATTGAAAAGCAGGTGACCACAAACCGTCTGCGTCATCATCACTGCCAACTAAGGTTTGAAAGACGCGCATTTCCTTTTTTACCAATGCCGATTTCTTTTTTTCTGGATGCGGGTACATAGGATCGAGATACACCACATCCGGGGGAGTAAAGTCGGCATTATTGGCAAAGTCCAATAACGCCTGATGGCTCGAGCCGTGTAACAATTGCACTCGCTCTTGCATCCAAGCACCTATTTCTGGGTCGCGATAGGCGCGTTGCAAACCATCATCAAGTAAAGCGGCAACGACAGGGTGTCGCTCGACCATTTGCACCTGACAGCCCAAAGACGCAAAAACAAAGGCATCGCGCCCAAGCCCGGCGGTTGCATCTAGCACCTTGGGCGTCACCCCTTTATTGAGACCAACGGCCTTGGCGATCGCTTGGCCTTTACCGCCACCAAACTTGCGGCGGTGGGCAACGGCGCCATGAACAAAATCGACAAAGACGGCGCCGAGCTTCGGCTCATCGAGTTTTCGAAGTTCGAGATGTTCGGCGGTAAAGACCAACGCAAATTCACTGCTCGAATCATGAGTCAGCTGCCAGCGGTTGGCCAAGTGCCTCAGTTTCGCTTCTTGTTCTGGGTTGTCACAAATTAATTGAATACGCACAAAGACTCCACACTGTCGCTGCTCTCAGTTAATGGGCAAAGTGTACTGGCAAAAATTGCAAAAGTCATACCAAAAGCGGTGCCTCTAACAGGTGTCCGAGTCAAAAACCCCCCTACCCCATAAAAAGCGCCACAGACATCGTCGACGCTGTGGCCAGTGCTCACACCACGACATCTGACTTGACCATCGCGACTGGTCGCCTAAATATCGAGACAATATCCATTGTTTGGGGCGCTTTTTGGTTTTAAACTTGGGCTTACTTTCACCATCGCGAGTTTCATTGAGACTCAACGGTAGCCACTCACTGAGAAGATACGCGCCATGCCTAATACTGATGTTCGATTAGATGATCTCGATCGCGCCATCTTGACCATTTTGATTGATGACGCCCGCACGCCTTATGCTGAAATGGCCAAAAAGTTTAATGTGAGCCCCGCGACCATTCACGTCCGCATTGAAAAGATGAAAGGGGCGGGGATCATCGAAAAAACCAAAGTGATCATTAACACCAAAAAACTCGGTTACGACGTGTGTTGCTTCATTGGCATCAATTTAAACGCGGCGCGCGATTATCACTCCGCACTAGAGAAACTCAACGCGCTTGATGAAGTCGTTGAAGCGTATTACACCACTGGGGCGTACAATATTTTTGTCAAACTCATGTGCCGTTCTATTGAAGAGCTGCAATATGTGTTGATTGATAAGTTACAAGCCATTGACGAAGTGCAATCGACCGAGACGCTGATTTCTCTGCAAAACCCCATAAACCGCACGGTCAACCCCTAACGTTCGGCTTGATTGGCTCGTCCGTTGATTCTGCGTGTCACACTGGCACTGCTTTACCAGCAAGCATAAAAAAAGCAGCCCTAAGCTGCTTTTTTCCATTCCATCGAGTCAATTACGCAGCAATACCGCTGTGACGCAACAGAGCATCGATTTGTGGCTCACGGCCGCGGAAGCGTTTAAACAACACCATAGGATCTTCACTGCCGCCTTTTTCGAGAATATTTTCTAAAAAGCTTTGCCCTGCTTCTTGATTGAAAATCCCCTGCTCTTCAAACAGCGAGTAAGCGTCTGAAGAAAGCACTTCGGCCCACAAGTAGCTGTAGTAGCCCGCGCTGTAACCGCCGGCGAAGATGTGACTAAAGCCGTGAGAGAAACGACTCCACTCGAGCGCAGGGAAGAGCGCCACTTTTTCTTTGACTTGAGCCAGGGTTTCCAATACTTGAGCCCCCACATCCGGGTCGTAATTGGTGTGCAAGGTAAAGTCAAACAAGCCAAATTCTAATTGGCGTAAAATAAACATCGCCGATTGGAAGTTTTTCGCTGCCAACATTTTATCCAACATGGCTTTTGGCAAAGGCTCACCGGTTTCATAATGACCAGAGATGAATGCCAAGGCTTCTTCTTCCCAACACCAGTTTTCTAAAAATTGGCTCGGCAATTCCACCGCATCCCACGGTACACCACTGATACCGGCAACGGCACCGCTATTTACTTGGGTCAGCATATGGTGAATGCCATGGCCCGTTTCGTGGAACAGCGTCACCACTTCATCATGGGTAAACAGCGCCGGTTTATCGCCAACTGGTTTGTTAAAGTTACACGTCAAGTACGCCACCGGGGTTTGCAACTCGCCACTTTGTGTGAGGCGGCGACCGCGACAATCATCCATCCAAGCACCACCGCGCTTGTGTTCACGGGCGTACAAATCAAGATAAAAGCTACCGCGCAACTCACCTTTGCTGTCAAAGATATCGAAAAAACGCACCGATTCATGCCATGTGTCGACGCCCGTTCGCTCTTTCACTTCCATACCAAACACGCGTTTTAGGACTTCAAACAAGCCATTGACCACGGTTTTTTCTGGGAAATAAGGACGCAGAGCTTCATCCGAAATATCAAAAAGGTGCTGCTTTTGTTTTTCGCTGTAGTAACCCACATCCCAAGGGTTGAGGTCATCAACACCAAAGTGTTCTTTGGCAAACGCTTTGAGCTCGGCAACTTCTTTTTCGCCTTGCGGTTTGGCTTTTTTGGCCAAGTCGTTCAAAAAGCCCAGTACTTGATCTGGCGTCTCCGCCATTTTGGTCGCCAACGATTTTTCACTGTAGCTGTTAAAACCAAGCATACGAGCAATTTCGTGACGCAATTTCAACTGCTCGTTAATGATTTCCGTATTGTCCCATTTGCCAGCATTAGGACCGCGATCCGAAGCTCGGGTTACATAGGCTTCGTACACTTCTTTACGCAGGGCTTGATTGTCGCAATAGGTCATCACCGGCAGGTAAGAGGGAATGTCCAGCGTAATGAGGTAACCGTCGAGCTCTTTGGCTTGAGCCGCTGCAGCCGCGGAATCCAAGGCCGATTCTGGCATCCCTGCAAGCTCAGCCACATCGGTAATGTGCTTGCTCCAGCCCATGGTTGCATCGAGGACGTTGTTAGAGAACTGCGAACCCAGCTCCGACATGCGTTTGCTGATCTGACCGTAGCGGGTTTGCTCTTCTTTGCCAAGGCCGATACCAGACAGTTCAAAATCGCGCAGCGCATTGGTGATGGTTTTTTGCTGTTCTTGAGACAGCTGAGCAAAGCTTTCATCGGCTTTAATCGCTTTATAAGCTCGATAAAGACCTTTGTGCTGACCCACCCAAGTACCGTATTCAGATAAGAGTGGCAGGCAACTTTCGTAAGCTTCGCGCAAGGCTTCACTGTTAACCACCGAGTTCATGTGGCTGACGGGAGACCAAATGCGGCTCAGACGATCATCCACCTCATCAATGGGTTCAACAATCGATGACCAGCTTGGCGCGGTCGTTTCCGCCAGAACGCGCTCAATCGTCGCGCGGCAATCGGCAATCGCCTGCTCAACCGCGGGCTTAACGTGCTCAGGTTGAATTTGAGAAAACGGCGGTAAATCAGTAAACGAGAGTAGAGGATTCGACATGTTGAATTCCTTTATTGGCTGAGAAGTAATCCGCTTGCGTGAGCCTAAAAGCTTGGCAACCAGCACAACACATTTAATGGGTATACTTATTTAATAAGGGTAAAGCCTCTCATTTTCAATAGCCACGAGCAAAAGTGAGACAAAAACCTGGCTTATATCCGCCAGTTTTGCCAGCTGAATCCCACTCGTTTTCGTTATATAATGGCTCAACTTCGCCTGCAACTACAGAGAGAACGCGCTTGTTAAGTTACCGTCACAGCTTTCACGCTGGCAACCACGCCGATGTGATTAAACACATAGTTCAAAGCCTTATCCTTGATGCGCTTAAACAAAAAGACAAGCCCTTTGTCTATCACGACACCCACTCTGGCGTCGGTCGTTACGATCTCACTCATGAATGGTCCGAGAAAACCGGTGAGTACAAACAAGGCATTGCTCGCTTATGGCAACACAGCGCTGAGCTTGAGCACACAGAAAGCTACCTAGGCGCTGTCGCGAGTCTCAATCAGGGCGATGAATTGCGTTTTTACCCCGGCTCTCCCAAAGTGGCCCACGCACTACTCCGGCCACAAGACCGCATGGTACTCACAGAGCTTCACCCAAGTGATTACCCATTACTGTGTCAGGAATTTGCTGGCCAACACCAGGTCGCCATTTTTAAAGAAGACGGGTTTCAACGCCTTAAGGCCAGTTTACCGCCCAAAGAGCGACGCGGCTTAGTGTTGATTGACCCACCGTATGAGCTGGCCAAAGAATACCGCGATGTGGTGCAGGCCATTGCTCAAGCCCATAAGCGCTGGGCGACTGGCGTATACGCCATTTGGTACCCGGTGGTCAATCGCCACGACATTGATGACATGCTCGACGGGTTAGAAAACCTGGGCATTCGCAAAATATTGCAAATCGAGCTGGGCGTTTCTCCAGACACCAGCGAGCGAGGCATGACCGCATCGGGTATGATTGTCATCAACCCGCCGTGGAAACTCGAAAGCCAGATGCAAAACCTGCTTCCGGCGTTGCAGAACATCATCGCCCCCGCGACGGGTCATCACACTGTGCGCTGGGTGGTACCGGAGTAAATCCGCCCACAAAGCAAACCAAACCGGTATGAGTGACTTGAATTTTTAACCCTGAGTCACAATACTGGTTGTAATCAGCGCCTATTGCGTTGACCTATTTTAAACAATCATGGAGTACCTAATGGCAACACATTTTGATTATCTCTGTATCGGTGGCGGCAGTGGCGGCATTGCCTCGGCCAATCGCGCAGCCATGTACGGAGCCAAAGTCGGCCTCATCGAAGCAAAAGACCTCGGTGGTACATGCGTTAACGTCGGCTGTGTGCCGAAGAAAGTCATGTGGCATGGCGCTCAAGTTGCTGAAGCCATTAATTTGTATTCCGAAGACTACGGTTTTGATGTCGACCTTAAAGGTTTTAACTGGAGTAAAATGGTTGAAAACCGTCAAGCCTACATCGGTCGTATTCACCAGTCTTACGATCGCGTCTTGGGCAACAACAAGGTTGAAGTCATCAAAGGTTTTGCCAAGTTTGTTGACGCGAAAACCGTCGACGTCAATGGCGAGCTTTACACCGCTGATCACATTTTGATTGCCGTTGGCGGTCGCCCAACCATTCCTCAGATCCCAGGTGCTGAGTACGGTATTGATTCAAATGGCTTTTTTGAGCTCAATGAACGCCCAGACCGCGTTGCCGTGATTGGCGCGGGTTACATCGCAGTAGAAATTGCTGGCGTATTACACGCTTTAGGCAGCGAAACTCATTTGTTTGTGCGCAAAGAGTCACCATTGCGCAGCTTTGATCCTATGGTGGTTGAAACACTGACCGAAGTGATGGCAGCCGAAGGGCCAAGCTTACACACCCATTCGGTGCCAAAAGAAGTGACCAAAGAAGCCGATGGTTCGCTGACGCTGCATCTAGAAAATGGCCAAACGCACAATGTCGACACCTTAATTTGGGCCATTGGTCGTCACCCCACTACCGATGCGATTAACTTGGCGGCGACCGGGGTTGAAACCAATGACAAAGGCTACATTAAAGTGGATGAATACCAAGCGACGAATGTCCCTGGTATTTATTGTGTCGGCGATATTATGGAAGGCGGTATTGAGCTGACGCCTGTTGCCGTTAAGGCGGGTCGTCAGTTATCTGAGCGCTTGTTCAATAATAAAGTTAACGCCAAGATGGATTACGATCTGGTTCCGACGGTGGTATTCAGTCACCCGCCAATTGGCACCATTGGTTTAACCGAACCCGAAGCCAAAGCGCAATATGGCGATGAGCAAGTGAAGGTCTACACCTCGAGCTTTGCCGCCATGTACACCGCAGTGACCAAGCACCGTCAACCTTGTCGTATGAAGCTGGTCTGTGTTGGCGAGGAAGAAAAAGTGGTTGGCCTACACGGTATTGGGTTTACCGTTGATGAGATGATTCAAGGGTTTGCCGTTGCCATGAAGATGGGCGCCACCAAGGCAGACTTTGACGCCGTGGTCGCCATTCACCCCACCGGCTCTGAAGAGTTTGTGACCATGCGTTAATCGCTATCACAGAGTAACGCGCTGACAGTTGCGCTTTACCCGACCCAAACGGCCGTGGCTGAGTCCTGATTGATCAGGATGTAATCCACGGCCGTTTTTTATGGCAGCAGCACTTGATGACCTCACTTGGCTCATGACATCACTCGGCCAAAAAACCCAAATACTCTCATCACATTCACTACCGAAAATGGCACAACTGGCGCCAAAATACCGCTATAGTAGCGAATGTCCACTAGAGTGAATGCCATCAGAGATTGCCGCCATGCTGCCAAACCTTAACCAAGCACAATGCCAACAAGCTCGCCTTGCTAGAGATCCCCGTTTCGATGGGCAGTTTTTTGTCGCAGTCAAAACCACCGGTATTTTTTGTCGGCCGATTTGCCCAGCCAACCTGCCCAAAGAAGACAATGTCGAATACTTTCAAGACAAAACCCAAGCCCTCAATGCCGGCTACCGGCCCTGCTTGCGTTGTCGGCCAGACTCGGCCCCAAGCTCATGGGCATGGAAAGGCACCGAAACCACCTTCCAACGCGCACTAGCCTGGCTCGATCAACACGGTTTACAAGACATGAAAGTCGGCCAACTGGCGGACAAGCTCGGCATCAGCGAACGCTACTTACGCCAGCTGTTTCAACAATACCTCGGCTTATCGCCAAAACAATACGACAGCTACCAACGCCTTTTGTTTGCCAAGACCCTATTGCACAACAGCCAATTCTCAATTCAAGACATCGCTTACGCGGCCGGGTTTAACAGCACACGACGCTTTTTTGATGCGTTTCAAAAACAATTAAAACTCACCCCAGGGCAAATTCGCCGCCAGCCGGTAGCCAACCCAGAACTCACCTTACAATTGCCGTTCCAAGGCCAGATCAATTGGCCACACCTGCTCGAATTTTATCGAACCCGGCAAATAGAAGGGATCGAAAGGGTCGATGAACACAGCTACCAGCGATACTTTACCTTTCTAGGCCATTTCGGTTGGCTGCGCGTGTGCTATAACGGCGGGCAAGCCCTGACAGTAACGCTGCGCTTTGAGTCGCTGCAACACATGAAACCCCTGATTAAACACATCCGTCGCCTCTTTGATCTCGACGCCAATACCGACGTCATTGAAGCGCACCTAAGCGAGCAAGACCGTGATATGGTCCACCTGAAGGGGCTGAGAATTCCTGGGGTCTGGGACACTTGGGAAGCGGGAGTGCGCGCGATTTTAGGCCAACAAGTGTCGGTGAAAGCCGCTATTGGCCAGCTCAACCTATTGGTCAACACCTTATGCGACCCCAGTCACGATGAAAAACAATTTCCCCGTCCACAACAAGTCGCCAGCGCCGATCTTTCGTTTCTCAAAATGCCGCAAAGTCGCAAAGAAACCTTAGCGCGGTTTGCCAAGTACCTGTGCGACAACCCAGACAGCGCCCCAGAACAGTGGTTAGCGCTCAAAGGCATTGGACCTTGGACGGTGAACTACGCCAAGTTGCGCGGGCTCTCGGCGACAGACTGCTTTTTACACACCGATTTGATCATCAAAAAACGCCTAGTGAACAAACCGCATCTCACCCCAGAAAGCCTTTCACCTTGGGGCAGTTACGCCACTTTTCATTTATGGAGCCACCCATGACACACTTTTACTATCACCAATTTGACAGCCCCCTAGGCAGGGTAACGATGCAAACCAGTCAGCAAGGCCTAACGGGTATCTGGTTTACCACTCACACCACGCAACCCGATGAGCTGGGCACCTGGGCTCAAGAGCACCCACTTTTACAAGAGGCACAGAGGCAACTGACCGAGTACTTTACAGGCCAGCGCCACCAATTCGACTTGCCGTTTGATTTGCATGGCACCGACTTTCAGCTCGCCGTGTGGCAAGGGTTGCAACGCATTCCTTACGGTCAATCGTGGAGCTACCAACAACTGGCCACGGCCATTGGTCGCCCAAAAGCAGTGCGCGCCGTCGGGGCTGCCAATGGTAAAAACCCCTTATCCATTGTGATCCCTTGCCATCGAGTCATCGGCACCACAGGCAAACTCACAGGGTACGCCGGCGGGTTAACTCGAAAAAAAGCCCTACTTGAATTAGAAGGTATTGCCTTTATCGAATCATAAAAATTAAGCCATGGATACCCCCCTCACCTTAAAGAAAAAAGGGGGAACAGTGACGCACAGTATTGCTCCGTCCCCCAGAATCTCGGCGGTGTGAATGACAACAAAAAATGACAACAAAAAAAGCGCCGACAAATAAAAAATAAATATTTACAAACAAAAAAATTAATATTAAAAATATAATAAATACAAACAATAAAACTGAATAAAAAGTCAGTAACACAAATCAATTGTCAGTAAAAACAACCGGGGCTACGGCGGTGTATTATCACTTACTCGACCTTAGCCGTGCGCAGCAAAAAGCGCAGCTCGACGCATTAGCCAAAGACCAGCCAGCACTCTATCATCAAGTCAAACAATGGCTCGATAGCGGTGAGGATGAAGCCTACACCGAACTCTTTGCGCATCATGCACAACACCTAGATCAGCCGTCTTTATCACTCACCGGTGTCAATATTGGCAGATATTCCTTACAAGAAGAGATCGGCCGAGGTGGCATGGGCGTGGTGTATTGCGCCAAGCGCGCCGATGATACCTTCGAACAAGATCTCGCGATTAAATTCATTCAACCCTCTACCTCGTCGATCCTTGGCCAACAAACCCTGTTTCATGAAGCGCAAATTCTCGCTCACTTAAATCATCCCTATATTGCCAAAGTCTTTGATGGCGGCCTGTACCAAGACATGGTGTATATCGCGATGGAAAAAGTGGAAGGCCAAACATTAAGCCAGTATCTAAAATCAACACCCTTAGAACAAAAAGAAGTATTACGTTTGGTAGAAAAAGTGGCCCTTGCACTAGAGCACGCGCACCAAAAACACATTTTGCACGCCGATTTAAAACCCGACAATATTTTGATTGACCGCGATGGCAACCCAAAACTGATCGACTTTAACATTACTCAAAAAGTCCGTGATAAAGCCTCGCAAAGCCCTGATTTTATCGTGGCCTGTCACCGCGAATTTGCCAGTCCAGAGCAGTGCCAAGGCGATTACTTAACCGCGCAAAGCGACGTGTTCTCACTGGGAAAAATTATGGCGGTGATCTTTAAGACCTTATCGCGTACCCAACCTCGTTATACCATCAGCAAAGACCTGGCCTTGATCATAAACAAAGCCACACAACAGCAGAGTGAAGCGCGCTATCCATCCATGGCGGCATTGCGCCAAGACATCCAACACCTGCTCACCCGCCGGCCGATTTCACTGCGCAATCAACCCACTTATCGATTAATCCTTTTGCTGCGCCGCCGCCCAGTCACGTGTGGTTTAGCCTTCGCTTTACTGCTTTGTGCCACCGTCTTTACCAACGCGATTATCAAGGCCAATGCGCAGTTAAAACAGGAGAAAGTCATCGCCGAAGACATGATGTTTGAAGTCACCAGCTTGCTGTACCACAGTAAAAATATCGACGAACGCTCTTTTGAATCGATGTTAGATGTCACCCGACGGCGTATTTTGGCCAGCCCAGACTTACCTGACGAACTCAAACAAAAAATGCTGTTTGCCATGATGACCCCGATCCCCAAAAAACACTATTTCGGCTCTTCTTCACAAGGTTCTCAAGATTGATGCACTACACACTCATATTATTCGCCTTACTCGCTCTACTGCCTAACGCGGTGTCGGCGAATAAGGCCACGCCACAAGTCGGCTATTTTATTGATGCGCCGGTAACCGGGCTTTACTACTACACCTCTTCGGGGCTCTCTGGCGTGACCGATAAGGGCGGCTTTTCCTATCGAGAAGGGGATACGGTCGATTTTTTCTTGGGCAACCGCCAAGAGGGAATCCTCTTGGCCAGCACCTCGGCCAAACCAGTGATCACCCCCCTCCAAATCAGCACGCAAACCACCCATAGCGTTAATCTTACGCGCTTGTTGATGTCATTAGATAACCAGCCAAAAGAGCGTGATCACATCGTTGTCGACACATCAACAAGTGTACTCGAGCCTTGGCTAGATACATTGCGCAACGTGGACTTTAGCTACTTAGATCAAGCCTTGTTACCTCTGGCTAAAGAGCTGGTTTCCGGACAAGAAGCGCTCGCACACTTAGTCAACAGTCAGCAGTACATTCAAGAGCGCTTTACTTCCCCCAAGGTTATCTTCGAGCCGTTTGATCAGCCAATGACCGAGGTGATGATTCGTCAAAAAGACATCGAAGGTAACATTTGCACCTTTAATTTGGATTTTCGCCATCGCCGCCCCTTTTCCCCGCCGATCGCAGTGCAAGAGTTCACCGTCCGTTCGGATCGCGTCACCGTTAAATCATCAACCGGGGATCGCTTTAGCCATTGTCACCTACAACCTCAACCCGCCACAACCCAACATATTGATGTGAATGAACTAAAGGGCGTCCCTGGTGTGATTGGCTGTGCACTGCAAGGGTGTACCCACAATGACTTGAATGGCTTTTCGATTGAAGATCGCCAAGACGATGACGACTGGAACTATCGCACCTTTGCCATGAGCTTTGATCCGCAAACCCAAATATCGATGCAGAAAATTCAAGGCCTGGGCGCTCACCCCAAGCTCGCTCACGACAATCAAGAACAGACGATTCGCTTTGTGTACCCAACGGCCAAAGCGCAACGCATTCGCTATCAAGGCATTTGGCGTGAAAACCATTACGCCAATCACCAGAACAGCGAGCGCTGCCTGCGCATCACCGACACGCGCGTATTTCGCTCAGAGACACCGCCGCAACAGGGCCGTTGCAGTACCCAAACCGCTCATTATTCCCATGACGTAACCCATGAATTTAAAGATATGTGGTGGCTAGACAACCGCGACGATGACGCCTGGCCTTTACTGGCGCAAATGAATACCCAGGTGCGTTGGCGCACGCCCGACCGAGTCGACCACTTTACCCGCTGGGAGTATTTGCCCAACGGCCCCTTGTGGCAGAAAGGCATTTTGTATCGCTACCAAATGCGTTTACAACATCAAGCCAAAGGCTATCCACAATTGGACACCTTGGCCATATCGCAATTGGTTAAGCTCACTGAGCAGTGATTTTCTTAACGCGGTTGTCGAGGAGTTTGACACCACCCGATGACCTGTCAATTGGTTAGATTGACATTCGATAACACGGAAAAATGGATTGAATTTGGAGCCTATCATGGAGCAAGACAAACCCTGTGCCCTCACCGAGATCATAGTTAAATGGCAACATGGCGACAAACAAGCAGAAAGCGAACTGTACCAATTCACTTACCTAAAATTGCGTGAACTGGCGCAAAATGCCCGTCAGAAAAGCGGACAAAAGTTTGGTTTTAGCAATCAAGTGTTAAGCGACAGCATCAACAATACTACGGCCCTTATCCACGATGCTTACCTGCGCATGTCGACGATGGACCGCCACAGCATCGCCAGCACTCGTGAGTTTTTATTGATGGCGGCCAAAGTCATGCAACAGATATTAATCGATCACGCCAGAAGCACCCAAGCGCAAAAACGCCAACACAATACGCCGAGCTACGATCTACACGACAATAAGATCGATGCGTTACTCAGTGTGAATCAAGTGCTTGAACACTTTAGCGATCATTACCCCCGTCAATCCGACGCCTTTAAATTAAAATATTTAATCGGCATGAAAAATCAAGAAATCAGCCAACTACTCGAGTGCAGTTGCAGTTTAATCGAAAAAGATCTCAAGTTTTCGCGCTCTTGGTTAGCCAGTAAGGTCGCCAATTAATGTCGCCGAAACACGCAGTGCTCTTAGTTTTGGTTGGCCTCTCTGCATTGCTTTTTTGGCCGCGCAGTGAAAGCACACCCCCCACTTTAGAAGCGAAGCCCAGTACTCGGCCTGTCTCCGAGTCTGTGCTCGCCAACAAGCCATGGCGTCACCGCGAGCCCGTCACTCATGTGATTCACGCCCGTGTTGGCGATGCCGTCAAAGGCGGGGTCAAAACCAGCCCAAGTGAGACCTCATTCACCATTGAGCCCAAAAGTGACCAAGAGGCACAAGCGATCAGCACCAGCAACGAGGTCCTAAGCGCGCACACTGTGTTCACCTCTGCCCCTGAAGCAGCAACGCCCACACCGGGCAACCGCAAGCCCGTGGTCAACCCGGTGGTCTACGCACAACTGAAAAAACAGATTGCTCAATGGGACATCACCCCAGGCAACCGATTTAGCTATCGCCTCGATACCACAGGGTTATTTGAAGACCCAGAGGGGAACTTTTTAACCCTCAGAAGCCACACCGACCACACCGGGATTCGCCTGTATCAATCTGGCAGCTGGCGAATACAAGGCGCCATCAGTGCAACGCAAGCACCTGTAAGCGCGGCGCTAAGCTTTGCCGCCCGCGACAGTTATCACGGCGTAGAAGAAGAGGCCTGGGTCGAGGTGTCTTTTTCACTGCCGATTTCCGATGACGACAGCGAGCGAGCACACCCTTTGATCGACGACGTGCTCTATCGACTCAACAGCAGTGAAACGTTTAACAATCAGCTTTATGAATACCAAGTGGTGTATTGCGAGAGCTTTCTCTTGACCAATAATGTGGTGTATTACGCGCAAAGCGAGTCGCAAAGTACTTGCCCCAGTCGCGATCAATTAGCCCCGATAGGCAGTTATCAACGCATCAGCGCCACCGTCAGTGACACCGACGACCTAGAGCTCTCACTGCAAAGCGATCGGCTTGCCTCCCAACGCTGGCAGGTAAAATGGCAATACGAGGCCGACGCCAATGGCGGTGAAAGCGTACTCACCTCAACCTATGATGGCGCGAACTATCACAGTTACAGCTTTATCAAAGATCAAAGCGCCATGGAACAGCGTTTAACCGTCTCCACCGGCTTATCGACAGACATTACCGCTTTTCCCTATCCCTTACTTGACGAAAATGGCGATTACTTTATTTCTAGCTCGGGCAACTACATTGCCGAGGAGCGGCTGTGGGGCAATACTTATGTGGACTCTTTGTACACCATGGAGTCAGACATGAACATTCAATCTGCCGAGCGCAGCCTCTATTGCGAGCAATACCTGCCGTATTTTGAAAGCTCAGAGGTCGGGGGGGTCGGCGAATACGGCACCATCATTTCTTCCTCAGCGACCAGTGATTCGGCAATAGAGTGCGATGAGTTTTGGCATCCTTATTGGAACCAGTATTTCATTTTTCTCGATCTCGACTTTGATGACTACGCCGAGTTTATCGATGGCAATCGCTACAGTTATGTACTGCAACCCAAAGTGCAATACCGCGATCGCTTAGAGGCTTTTCGCATCAACCTTATCTACCACAAACCTGAGGACAGCGCTTATTAACGTTTAATACGGATAAAAAATAAAAAAATTTACGGACTTTTTTACAAACTTCGTATCTAGCGCCACAACCATCTGTTGGTTATAACCACTACATCGACGCGACGTCATCATAAAAAATCACCGTCACTCACAACGTCTTTGGCTAGATATAAAAAAATAGAATATAAAGCAAGGAACAAAAACATCATGAAAAAAGCGCTTATTGCAACGTCAGTCGCTATTGCCCTTTCTGGCTGTGGTGGCGGAGGCAGCAGTGACTCAGGCTCCTCATCCAACAGCAGCTCGTCGACCAGTACGTTTACCGCCATTGACGGCTACCTAAAAAATGCCGTGGTCTTTATCGATACGGATAAAGATGGCGTATGGGACAGCACCAGCGATACCTTTCTCGGCTTAACCGATGAATCCGGTACGATTTCCACCTCACAAAGCTTGTCAGCAGAGGACTTGGTCGCGGTGCAAACCCTGATCCCCGGTGGTGACAATCAAGCCGCCCTACTGACCCTCAACCCAGATCAATACGCCGGCTTATACACGGTAGATATGGACAACCCGGGCCAAGCCATGGCCTACGAAGTGGTATTTCGCGCGCCGACGACTTCCTCCGTCATTACGCCGATCACCAGTCTCGTCGCAGATAAAATGGCAGCAGGCAGTACCGAAGAAGACGCGGTTAACGAGGTCAAGGGCCTATTGGATCTGGCCGAAGACAGCAACGCCGTATACAGCGACTACATCAACGACAGCTCATCGAGTAATGTCTTACACAAATTGGCCCAGTCTCTGACCATCGCACAGGCGAATGATGTCTCAACCAGTGACAGCACCGTTGAAACGCTCGTTACCCAAATTGGTACACTCAGTGATGAAGATCTCGACAATGAGAACTACCAAATTGTGCTGAGCTCAGATGGCGATGAACAGCAAGTCAGCACCTCGACCAACACAAAACTGACGGTTGATAGCGACATCATCGACATTATCCAAGCGGGGCTAGACAGCTTAACGCTCACCGTCAATGGTACCTTAGACGCTGAGTTTGATCTTAGCTACCTAATGAGCGACACCGATCAGCAAAGCATCACGCTTAGCCTGTCTGATGCCACGATCTCAACTCTCAGCAGCCATGGGATTGACTACACCCTCACCGACCAAGTGCTAACCCTGACCAGCGACGCCCTACAAACCGCCGCGAACAACATCCAAATTGTGATTCAAGCGGACGATTACAACAGCCTTGGCACCGACATGGGCACCGTTGCCACTGCCGTAACGTTTGATATCGCGTCGGCCAACACCGCACCCACGGTGGATTCAGGCAGCGAAATCAGCATTGCCGATACCATCGCAAATTGGTCTTTACAAGTCGGTGTAGAAAGCACCAACAGCGTGGATATTTCAAGCTTGTTTGTTGATGAGGACACCCTCACATACAGTGCTAACACCACAGACAGTGGGCTTGTTGCCAGTATTAGCCAGGGGCTATTAACCGTATCCGGCACGCCGACCCGCGCAGGCAGTCTCACCATTAGCCTCTTCGCTGAAGATGGCGTCAATGCAGAAACCAGCGCCACCTTTACCGCGACGGTCAGCACAGGCAACACCGACAGTACCGAGGACAGCGAAGATGAGAGCAGTGATGATCAAAGTGTGTCACTGGCCTTCACTTCGGCGATGTTCAATGGCCAAACCTGGAAAATGGGCACTTTTAACGCCGGTGACAACGAGCTTGCCTACGTGCGTTTTAGCACTCTAGCCTCGGGCGACGTTGAGTTTTGCGTCACATCAGAAAACAAAATCAGTGACAGCGACAGCAGCGCCTCTTGGCAAGCACAGCTCAAAAGTGCCGACAGCCGAGATGTCTCATTTGACGACGCTTACTGTGTCGATGGCACCCTTACCGAACAGGGCACCCTTGTTCAGGACGACGGTACCACCTTCACTGTCGCCTACCTCAATCAAGATGGTAACGACTATCAACTGATCGTCATGGCCGATGATGAAATGTTGTGGTTAGATTCTAGCGAGGCCGCCTTTGAGCAATTCTTAAACATCAGTCATAGTGATGGTGAGTTTGAATATACCTTGGCCGATGACCGCACCGATCGCGATGAGCTTGAGCCCCTGCTCGATACGGTTCAATTTAACCTCACTTCGGGCGAGTCTACTTCAGGGACCTACCTGCTCAACGCCTATGGCTATGACGTCACCGTCGATGGGTTCCAAGGTAGTTGGTCTCAAGAAAGCAATACCGTCCTAAACTTGGTCGAACCGTTCGATGGCTCTTATGCTCGCAATAACTACCGCGTCCGCGATTTTGGTGACATCTCGATTTACATTACCGATAAATACGCCGATGGCGAAAATGGCTACTTCCAGATAAAATCGGATAATGCAGAGACACTAATCAGCCTGTATCGCGCTTGGGTCGCCGGCAACAGTCCTGCCAATCAAACCATGGATGACCTGGTTGACCAAACCTTGTACTCGATTGTCGCTTCAGAAGATGACGACAACATCAGTGACAACCTTTGCCATGCCCTGCGCTTTAACAGCGACGGCACGTGGGATTACGCCGAAGGCACCAGCACGACTGAATGCAATGCCGAACTGGTCGAAATGGGTACGTACCATCTTGCTGATGACGTCATCACGGCCGAATTTACTGAGACCGATGAAGATGGCACAGAGTTTAGCCGTGATATGACCTTAACCGTCAAAGCCAGTACCGACGATGGCAGCCAGTATGTGCTTAGCTCGGTGATCGTCAATGAAGGTTTAGAGACTTTTACCGTCTTTACGTCACAAACCGATGCGCAAGCGCGACTGAATGTGCAATCTGACGGTGAGGCTAGCGAGCGTCAATTTACCCAGTTGCTCAACCTCAATGGCGATGATGACTATCGCGAGGTCCTCGTCACGGTCGCCCTCAGAGCCTCCAGCGAAGACTCCGGTTTATACGATGCCGATGTGTTATTCAATAGCCTTGACGGCAGTGACATCACCTGTGAAATGGTCACCGAACACTTTGATACCCTCACCTTGGTCGGTACTGGCAGCGTAATTTACCCAGACGCTTGTTTCGACAATGAAGAAAATAACGTTTCTTACGCCACCTGGGATCTCGATATTGACAATGACCTCAGTGTCGATACCGTGTATAGCTTAAGCGCCCAATCAAGCAATGGTTACACCCCTGATGTCAACCTGTCCGTCACCTGGACCGGTACCAGTAATAACGAATAATCCTTGCCTGTTCGTTATCTTAAGCTCCGCACTCGCGGAGCTTTTTTTATTGTCTACCAATCTGATTCCGCCTCTTTACCCCGCCAAGGTGACCGGCTATTTCGCCTTGATGGCCAGCGCACCTTGATGAATAATGGCTTAACCCAGTGTTAACCTACGAGCAAACTATAATAGGTTATTCTGATAGGATCATACTTATCGCTTTTTCGGACCAATCGACCTGAATTAGCGCACATTCCACGATTTTGTTGAGGAGTAAATCAAGATGGCAAAAGGTTCCACCTTTTTTCGCTACAGTCTCATCGCTATTGGTCTCACTGCGGTGCTCACCGGTTGCCAACCCGAGGCATCGGACCAAGCCGCGGCCAGTAGCCAACAGCAGCCTGCAACCCCTGTTGATGTCATCAAGGTGACACAAAGTCCACTCACTCTTACCAGCAGCCTGCCTGGCCGAACCACCGCTTACCGCACCGCTCAAGTTCGTCCTCAAGTTCAGGGAATCATTCTTAAGCGCTTATTTGTCGAAGGCAGTATGGTGGAAAAAGGCGATGTGCTGTATCAACTTGATGATGCCACTTACAAAGCCACACTGGCCAGCGCGAAAGCGACGCTCGCTCAAGCTCAGGCCAACCTAACCAGCGCGGAATACGATGCCAAACGCTATGCTCGCTTGATCAAAACCAATGCCGTCAGTCAACAAGACAACGACGAAGCACAGGCGACCTACAAGGCGGCGTTAGCCACCGTAGAAGCCGCTAAAGCCGAGGTCAACAGTGCGCAAATTAACTTGGGCTACACCAGTATCAAAGCGCCAATTTCAGGGCGTATCGGCCGCTCAAGTGTCACAGAAGGCGCGCTGGTCACTGCCAACCAAACCGACAGCTTAGCGACGATTTACCAGCTTGATCCCCTATATGTCGACCTTTCACAACCGAGTAATCAACTACTTAAATTGCGCCAATCCGCGCAAGGTGAAGAACAACAAATAAAAGGCATTAAAGTTTTCCTCGACGATGGCACACCTATTGAGCAAACCGCAACCTTGCAATTTGCCGAAGTCAACGTCAATGAAACCACGGGAACCGTGAATGTACGCGCCATCTTGCCAAACCCAAACAATACGCTGTTACCTGGCTTGTTTGTCCGTGCCCAAGTGCCGACCGAAAAACGCAGCGATGCGATCACCGTGCCGATGAAAGCCGTCAGCCGTGACAGCCGAGGGCAAGCCCATGTGTTTGTCGTGACGAAAGACAATACCGTAGAAGACAGAGTGATTGTGGCTAACTCGAACGTCGGTACCCAGTGGGTCGTCGATTCTGGCCTGACTGCAGGTGAGCAAATCGTCATCAGCGGCTTGCAAAAAATTAAAGCCGGGGCCTCGGTCGCTCCAAACCTTATCGAAGAGTCAACGCAGGAAAACTAAGTTATGTCTCGATTCTTTATCAATCGCCCAGTGTTTGCCTGGGTGATTGCCATCATCATCATGTTGGCAGGGGTGCTGTCGATCATGAACTTGCCGGTCTCACAGTACCCTAATATTGCCCCGCCAACGGTGTCGATATCTGGGAACTATTCCGGCGCCTCAGCACAAACCATAGAAAACAGTGTTACTCAAACCATTGAGCAAAACATGACTGGGGTCGATAACCTCTTGTACATGTCGTCAACCAGTTCGTCTTCCGGCTCATTCCAAGTCACCTTGACGTTTGCCACAGGAACGGACTCCGACATCGCTCAAGTTCAGGTGCAAAACAAACTCTCTTTGGCGGAGTCGAGCTTACCGGATACCGTGGTGAACTCCGGCATTACCGTCGCCAAAACGTCCAGTGACTTTTTGATGGTAGTGGGCTTTGTATCCGAAGATAACAGTATGGATAACATTGAGATTTCTGACTACATGTCCTCCCACATCAAAGACTCGCTAAGCCGGGTCGCCGGTGTCGGTGACGTGACAGTCTTTGGTTCTGAGCACGCCATGCGCATCTGGCTGGATCCACACAAACTCAACAAGTACGGTTTGACCCCATCCGATGTCACGACTACCATCAGCGCACAAAACACCCAAGTGTCGGTGGGCCAACTCGGCCAAACCCCAGCGGTAGAAGGGCAACAACTCAATGCCACCATCATGGCACAAAGTCGGTTAACCACGGTTAAAGAGTTCCAAAACATTTTACTGAAAGTCTCGTCGGATGGCTCACAAATCCGCCTGCAAGACGTTGCTCGAGTCGAACTGGGGGCACAGAGTTATACCGCGGCCTCTTTCTACAATGGCGATTACGCCTCTGGTATTGCAATTAAACTGGCGACGGGCGCCAATGCACTTGAAACCGCCAACGCAGTACGGGCAAAAATCGACAGTTTAAAGAATGACTTACCTCAAGGTCTGTCGGTTGTTTACCCTTACGACACCACCCCGTTTGTCAAAATTTCTATTGAGGAGGTGGTACACACCTTACTTGAAGCGGTGGTGTTAGTTTTCTGCGTCATGTTCTTGTTCCTACAAAACTTTCGCGCCACCATCATCCCCACCATTGCCGTGCCTGTGGTCCTTTTGGGTACCTTTGCGATCATGGAAGCCTTTGGCTACTCAATCAACACGTTAACCATGTTTGGCCTCGTACTTGCCATCGGCCTATTGGTTGATGACGCCATCGTCGTGGTCGAAAACGTCGAACGCGTTATGGCTGAAGAAGGCTTAGGGCCAAAAGAAGCAACCCGTAAATCCATGGGCCAAATCACTGGCGCCTTGGTCGGTATTGCCTTAGTTCTGAGTGCTGTATTCGTCCCGATGGCCTTCTTTGGTGGCGCGGCCGGTGAAATTTATCGTCAGTTCTCCGTCACCATTGTGTCGTCTATGGCGCTCTCGGTCTTAGTGGCGTTGATACTGACCCCGGCCTTGTGTGCCACTATTTTAAAACCGCACAAACCCGGTGGTGGTCATATCAAGCGCGGTCCTATTGCTTGGTTTAACAACGCGTTTGACAAGGGCACTCATGCCTACAGCCGTTCGGTCTCTAAAGGGATCAAGCGCACTTTCCGCTATGTGATCATCTACGCGGTTTTACTGGCAGGCTTGGCTCACTTGTGGAATAAAATCCCAACCGGTTTCTTGCCAGAAGAAGACCAAGGCGTCTTCCTCTCCATCGTGCAGTTGCCTTCTGGATCGACTCGCCAAGAAACGGTCAAAATCCTCAACCAAGTCAAAGACCACTTTGTCAACGATGAAAAAGAAGCGGTTGTCTCTGTCTTTACCGTTGCTGGCTTTAGCTTTGCCGGTGAAGGGCAAAACATGGGTATGGCCTTTGTACGTTTAAAAGACTGGAGCTTGCGTACTGATCCCTCGTTATCGGCCAATGCGGTGATTGCGCGCTCTTACCCAGCGTTTGCGCAGATTAAAGGCGCTCAAATTTTCAGCTTCAACTTACCCGCGATTCGTGGCCTAGGTACCGCCAGTGGCTTTGAAGCTTACCTGGTTGATACAAATAACGCTGGTCACCAAGCGCTGATCCAAGCGCGTAACCAATTGCTCGGTATGGCCGCCCAAGACCCGATCTTAACCGGGGTGCGCCCGAACGGCATGGAAGATACACCGCAATTCCACATCGATATTGACTATGAGAAAGCCATGGCAATGGGTCTATCGGTCGCCGATATCAACAGCACCTTATCAACCGCGTTAGGCTCGAGCTACGTCAACGACTTTATCGATGATGGCCGAGTAAAAACGGTGTACGTTCAAGCCGATGCGCCTTATCGAATGAACCCAGATGACCTGTCACTCTGGCACGTGCGCAACAGCGATAACGAAATGGTGCCCTTTGATGCTTTTGCCACCACAAGTTGGACCTATGGCTCACCGCGTCTTGAGCGTTATAACGGCAGCTCAGCCGTTAACATTCAGGGCTCGGCGAGTGCCGGTTACAGCACCGGTGATGCGATGGCTCAGATACAAAAACTGGTTGAACAGCTGCCGTCTGGCTTTGAGATTCAGTGGACTGGGACGTCTTACCAAGAAATTCAATCTGGCTCTCAAGCGGTGTACTTGTACGCGCTTTCCTTGCTGATTGTTTTCTTGTGTTTGGCCGCCCTGTACGAAAGCTGGAGTGTGCCTTTCTCCGTGATTTTGATTGTGCCTTTGGGTATTTTTGGCGCGATTGTCGCTGCGACGATTAAATCGCTCTCTAACGACATCTACTTCCAAGTCGGCCTGTTAACCACGATCGGCTTATCGGCGAAAAACGCGATTTTGATCGTTGAGTTTGCCAAAGCCATGTACGACGAAGGCATGGATTTGGTCAAAGCCACCGTAGAAGCCTGTCGTATGCGTTTGCGCCCGATCATCATGACATCGATGGCATTCATCCTCGGCGTTCTGCCATTGGCATTGAGCTCTGGGGCAGGCGCAGTGAGCCGCAATGCCATTGGTTGGGGGGTTGTTGGTGGTATGCTGGCCGCGACCTTCCTGGCGATCTTCTTTGTCCCTGTCTTCTATGTCATGGTCATGAAGCTGTTCAAAGTCAAACGAGCGGACACCAGTGCAGAACCCGTGTCAACCGAGATTGAGAACAAGCCCGCTGAGATAGAGAATAAATAGCTCACGGCTCGCTTGGGGAACACACTCCAAGCGAGTGCTTAACTCAGTAAAAGATAGCAACGAATCAAAAGCCCAAACCCTCACCTGAGGATTTGGGCTTTTTCTTTCATCGTCTCTCGCATCCGTTTACGCTTTTGCGGTGCACATAACATTCAACATAGAACTGCCTTTTAACTCGGTCACTCGACCATCGGCAAACAAGCCTTTGCGTGCCAGTCCCCAATAGGGCAACTGCAACGGCCACTGCTTGCGCTCCATTTCTTGGCTACTGAGTAAGGTTTTAAACTCTTCACCAGTCACCAAACGCATTTTCATTTGTTGGCAGACCACCTGAGCTTCTTGAAAGTCGAGGCGATTCCAAGGCTGACCATACTCCATATAGAATTCGTGGCGATTGTCTTTGAGATAAGGTACGACAAACTCACGGCCTGCCAAGGTCAACGCTCGCTTTTTAATGATTTGACCACCAGACTGAGGGGCCTTTTTCACCGGCGCAGTAGACTGGGTGACCGCATTGCGGACAACCGGCTTTGAGTTAGAAGGCACCCTTGGCGCCGTGGTCTGATCTGGCTCACCAATCGTCACCACCCGAATAAAGGCTTGGCGATAATCTGCCAATGTTTTCACGCGCTTAAGATCTTGGCTGGCATTGGTGAAATTCGAATAAGGCCCAATCAAGCAACGATATTGACGGCCTTCGGGCTTGAGTAAAACATGGGCGCGAATCTTTTGTTGGATTGGTTTTGCTTGTTGCACAGTCAGTGGCTTGGCCAGTAAACCACACTGAATCCAAAAGTTTTGTTTTTTATCCGACGGCGACTTTTTGCCCCACAAGCCTTTGCCAATCGGGCAATTCGACTCTAACAGTGGCAACGCATTGGCACGACTTTGCCGCGCATCACACAAAAAATTGTCACTCTCGGCCATCACTGGGGCGACAAAAGAAAAAGGCAACGCCAAAATACTCATTTGAAGGCCAATTAAAGGCCAAGCCTTGCCTTTAGATGCCTTGTTAATCTCCATAAGCACGTCTCATCATCGTATAAAGTGATTGTCTTCGTCGATACCCTGATGGCATCAGACACAACTCATACCAAACGCATTCAGTATGGGGCTCAAACTGATACCGGAACAGCTTGAGTTAGACTGTTATAAACATAGACCACAGGTTTCATTAAGCAAAAAAAGAGCCGCTTTGTTAAGCCGCTCTTAGTTTAATGAGATTTTTAAAGGCAAATCAATCCAGTGGATCGCACATTTGCATTAACCTTTATAAATTTTCGGGTTGAAGACATCGCGCAACCAATCGCCCAGCAAGTTGATCACCAGCACCAAGGTGACCAGTACTAACCCGGGAAACGCGGTAATCCACCAAGAGCCAGAAAAGATATAGTTAAACCCGATACTGATTAATGAGCCCAACGACGGCTGATCGACCGGCAAACCAAGTCCTAAGAAGGACAACGCGGCTTCCGACATAATGGCATTGGCCACTTGCACCGTTGAAATCACCAAAATGGGCGACAAGCAGTTTGGCAAAATGTGGCGAAACATAATGCGCGGTGCTTTAAGGCCCATCACACGAGACGCTTCCACGTATTCTTTTTCTTTTTCTGCCAAAACAGACGCACGTACCGTACGTGCGTATTGTGGCCACTCAGCAATACCGATGATCACTACCAGCATCAACACCGCATACTGGCTATAAAAATCACTGCCAAAGCTGGCTTTGAAAATCGCCGAGACGATAATCGCCACCATCATGGTTGAAAAAGACAATTGAATATCCGCACAACGCATCAAAAAGCTGTCAATACGACCGCCAAAGTAGCCGGCACACAAGCCGACGACAATACCGAGTATCAGTTGCAAACCCACCGCGAGAAAGCCAATGGTGAGTGATAGGCGAGCACCGTAGAGAATGGTCGATAAAATATCGCGGCCTTGGTCATCCGTCCCCAGCAAGAACTGGCTTTCACCACCGTCCATCCACGCTGGAGTCAGCTCTGAATTCATGATATCGATGCTGGCCAAATCATACGGGTTGCTCGGTGCGATCACCGGGGCGGCAAACGCCACCAACAGCATGAAAACAAAAATGACAAAGCTGGTCATGGCGACCTTGTCTTTTAAAAAGTAGTAAACGATGTCGGATTGACGAAAACGCTGCCAACGAGAGGCTTGAGAATGAGACGTCGTCATGGTTATGCTCCTTTACCGGTCAAGTTAACCGTTGGGTTAATCAAGCCGTACAACAAATCAACCACCGTGTTGGTCACGACAAAGATCAAGCCAACAAAAATGACATAAGCGGTAATTAACGGTGTATCAACGCGGTTTATTGCTTCGAGGAATAAAAAGCCCATCCCCGGCCACTGGAACACGGTTTCGGTCAAAATCGTGTAGGCGACCATGGTGCCAATTTGTACTCCCCCTACCGTCAGTACCGGTAGCATGGTGTTTTTTAGCGCGTGTTGGTAATAAATTTTATTCAGGGCTAAGCCTTTCGCCTTGGCAAACTTAATGTACTCTGAGCCCAACACTTCGAGCATTTCGGAGCGCACCAAGCGAATGAAAAGCGGCAACATAATGGAAGCCAATGAAATACAAGGCAAAATAAGATGCAACAAACCATCGATCGTAAACAAGCCTGAGTCCCACCCCAAGATATCGGACGTCTCACCCCGTCCATAGGAAGGCAACCATCCCAAAGAAATCGAAAAGACGTACATCAACAAAATGGCGGTCAAGAAAACGGGGATAGAAATGCCGACACTACTAAAGGCCATGATGACTTTGGTCCACCAACTTTTAGGGTGAATGGCCGAATACACGCCTAGGGGAATCGACAGAGCGATAATTAACAGGGTCGCCCCAAACACCAACTCCAGTGTCGCGACCATTTTATCGAGAATGACATCGAGTGCTGGGCGCTTAAAGAAATAAGATGTGCCTAAATCCCCTTGCACCGCGGCAGTAATAAAGCGTTGGTACTTAACGATAAAAGGATCGTTAAGCCCGAGTTCGTCTCTCAATGCTTGTCGCTCAGCATCGGAAACCGATTGGCCAACCAGTTCGCGTAACGGGTCACCTAAATTATCTTGAATGGCAAACGCCACCAGACTGATCACAAACATCACTATCAGTGCCTGAAATAGGCGTTGAATCAGAAATGAAAACATTTCCTGCCCCTTCCTTTCCTTGAATTGTCTGCCAAAGCAGATTGGGTATGTCAGCAAGTGAAATAAGCGCATCACAGGCTGACACTGTAATGCGCTTTAATCGGACTATAAGTGGTTATTCGGTAACGACAAGATCGCCTAAGTAAGGGAAGTTCATTGGGTTAACAATCGGCTTGATGTCGACGTTAGACTTCGCACCCCAAGCCAGGTTTTGCCAATGCAGCGGAACAAAGGCCGCGTCGTTGTACAACGTAGTTTCGACTTTTTGCAGTAACACAGCGCGTTTTGCAGGATCGGTTTCCACGTTGGCATCCATCACTAACTTGTCAACTTCCGGATTCGAGTAGTGACCACAGTTGTACTGACCTTGACCGGTTTCTTCGTTGCGTGTCATCGCCAAAAATTCAGTGAAGTTGGCCGAATCTTCCGTATCGGCGTGCCAACCAATCATCAGCATATCCGCGGCACACTTATCAAACTCTGGCCAGTATTGGGCTTTTGGCATGGTTTTCAAATCGACTTTGATACCGATTTTAGCCAGCATACTCGCCGCCGCTTGAGCAATTTTGGCATCGTTGACATAACGGTTGTTCGGCGCAATCATGCTCAACTCCAAACCGTCTTCATAACCCGCTTCTTTCATCAGCGCCTTCGCTTTGTCTAGGTCGAAGCGCGGCTTGAGCTCTGGGTTGTGACCGGCATAACCGGTTGGGCTTTGTTGCGCTGCCGCTGTGGCAAAACCGCGCATGATTTTCTTGGCAATCCCTTCGTTGTTGATCGCATACACGATCGCTTGACGCACGCGCACGTCTTTCAGTGCAGGGTTGGCATTTTGGTTGAGTTGGAACTCAATGATGCGCGTACCAGGCAAGGTCACCAAATCAACGCCGTCAGCGCTGTCTACACGCTTGAGATCGTTAGGCGCGACGGGGGCAATCATATCCACATCACCTGAAAGCAACGCGGCAACGCGAGTCGCATTTTCTTTGATTGGCACCAACGTCAGATGATCAACATTGCCCTTGCTGTCTTTATCCCAGTAGTCGGCAAAGCGCTTAAATTCGGTTTTTACGCCTTGCTCACGAGAAGTAATGGTGAAAGGCCCCGTACCTGATGCATTGGTTGAAGCGTAAGAATTACCGTGCTTAACAATCTCACCTTTGTCTTTACCCTCATCGGTTTGACCGGTGTAAAATTTGCTGTCCATTGGGAAAATGTAGGTCGCGGTTTGCAAAACCAATGGGTAAGTACCCTTAGACACAATGTCGACGGTGTTGTCGTCAACTTTGACCATTTTCTCAAACGGTTCAAAGATGGCTTTAAAGTCTGGCGATGACTTCAGACGGTTAAAGGTCCATACGACATCGTCCGCCGTCATGGTGTTACCCGAGTGAAACTTCACCCCTTCGCGCAAGTGAAAACGGAACGTATGATCATCAACACGCTCCCATTTGCTCGCCAAACGCGGTTCAAACTCAAGGTCTTGGGTGTAGCGAACCAAAGGGTCAAACACCATATGAGAAACCTGTAGTGTCGCACCCGACAATTGCTCTTGAATATCCAAAGAGACAGGATCGGCATCGTAAGCCACCGTGATGTCGGCAGCGTTAACCGATGCGAAAAGCCCTGTCGCCATCATGGCAGCGAGCAATTTGGTTTTCATTAATTTCATGCATAGCTCCTTATGCGGGAAAGCATTCCCTATTTGTGTTGTTGTTCTTTCACTGTGGCCTCGGACGAAACTCCAAGGCCTTTTTTTGGTTGATATTACAATCGACTCAAACCATCACCGCCGATAAATCAGACTACGCGATATCCTCGCGCAGGCCAGTAAACGCCGGCATTAACGAAATCAACTGCTGGCTATAAGGGTGTTGCGGCGAGGTAAATAGCGTTTCCGTCTCAGCCACCTCGAGCAAAGTGCCTTTTTGCATGACACCCACGCGGTCGCACATTTGGCGAATCACCGGCAGATCGTGGCTGATAAACAGCATGGTCAAATCTAACTCTTGCTGTAAATCTTTCAGTAAATTCAAGATTTGTGCTTGTACAGAGACATCGAGTGCCGAGGTTGGCTCATCACAAATCAACAAACGAGGACGCGTCGCCAAAGCACGAGCAATCGAAATGCGCTGACGTTGACCACCAGAAAACTCATGGGGAAATTTCAGCCCCGCTTTTTGTCCCAACCCCACGTAATCGAGCAAGTCATTGACGATACTGCGCACCTGAGCATCGTTGTCCGCTAAGCGGTGAAAGCGAATGGGCTCTGCAATGATGTCAAACACCTTCATACGCGGGTTCATCGACGTATAGGGGTTTTGAAACACCATTTGCATTTGACGGCGAAACGGACGGCGCTCGTTTTCAGACTTTAGCGCCGTCAGGTCGATGCCTTCAAAGGTGACCTGACCGGAATTGGGTGGGTATAAACCGGCAATAACGCGAGCAATCGTCGATTTACCAGACCCCGACTCCCCCACTAAGCCAAAGGTTTCCCCTTCTTTAATCTCAAAGCTGACATCGTTAGACGCTTGAACGTATTCACGGCGACTGGCAAACAGCGAGTCTTTGGTGGTAAAACGCAGATTGACCTTGTTCACGCTCAACAAAGGCCCTTGGTAATCACGCTGACTTTCTCGTTGACCTAGCCAGTGTGTTTTTAAATCAAAGTTTGGCGCCGCTTCGGCCTTTTCAATATAGGTGACAAGTGGAAAGCGATCGAGTTTTCGATCTGAACGCGGTACCGCAGAAATCAAACTGCGCGTGTACTCATGTGCCGGAGTCCCTAACACCTGAGCCGTCGGACCAAACTCCACAAGCTCACCTTGGTACATCACCGCCACTTTATCAGTGACATTCGACACCACACCCATATCGTGTGTGACCAACATACAACCTACGTTGTGAGTTACGCATAAATCGCGGATCAGGCCGAGAATTTGATCCTGAATCGACACATCCAGCGCAGTCGTTGGCTCGTCGGCAATGATCAGATCCGGCTCGGCAGCCAATGCAATGGCAATAACCACGCGCTGGCGCATACCGCCAGAAAATTGATGAGGGTATTGTTTGAGGCGATTTTCTGGCTGTGGGATCCCCACTTGCTGCATCAAGGTCAAGGCTCTTTGATACGCTTCCTGATCCGACACTTTCATATTGGCGTGGATCGTTTCTTTGAGCTGCTGCTCAACCGTAAATAACGGATTCAGCGAGGTCATGGGATCTTGGAATATGAAGCCGATCTTAGAGCCGCGAATTTGTCTCATGGCTTCTGGGGTTAGCCCTGATATTTTTTCACCGTCAAGAAAGACGTCGCCACCCGCAATTTTTCCTGGTGGACTAAGGAGATCGATCACCGCATTGCCGACGGTGGATTTACCGGCACCCGACTCTCCGACCACGCCAACAATTTCACCGCGCTCGATATTAAGAGACAAGGATTTGACTGCAGCATGTACCCCATGACGAGAGGGGTACTCAATGCGCAGGTTCTTCACTTCCAATAGTGACATGAAAACCTCAACTACCATGTAATGAATGGTTCATAGAGACCACTCATTGATCTGTATCCATACGAAACCGACAAAGGCTGCAAGGTATGCGCCATTTCTTACAAGATAGAAGAAAATCGGTGTTCAAAATTAACTAGTCGGACAAGTTCGCAAAAAAATAATGAAAATGCAATATGAAAGCAGATTATTTCATCAAAAAAATGATTTAAAACACATTTAACGCCATATTCAGCGCTTTTCCATATTTTATTGAGGTGAAAAGTGAATATTTAGTCAACAAAGAAAAGTAAAACGAGAGGGTAAAAACAAAAAATCATTATATAACAGACATTTAATATTATACCCAATATTAAGTGTAGTTTTTTATGCGCAATTTATGAGGAAATAGTACCAATCTGATTAGGTATGTGGTCAAGGATAGCGCAGAAAAAAGCTTGAGAACAAGGCACCTCTTTACTTAATAAAACAAGAATCGTCGTTGTTATTCGACAAGTGATGCTCTTAACGACGTTATCGAGTTTTTTAACCTGCTAGGGTGACTCGCGATTTAGTGTAATTGGTATCCGTATTTCAAGCGCGGCTTTTTTGCTGTCCAAAACGAATTTAGTGCACCGTTGCACCCTAAAAGCCCCCCATTGAGACAGGCCGTCAAAGCGCAATCGTTGAAAAGAAAGGTGATATGGCGGGCTTTCGTACGGCTAGGCTTCCAGACCCCGCCCCTCGGCTCACACACCAAAGCACAACCAAGCCAAACACACATTAATTACACCACAGACTAAAAACGAAAAAAGCCTCGTCATTGCTGACGAGGCTTTAAATAGTGGTCGGTGAAGAGGGATTCGGCGCGGCTGGGCTTCCAGACCCCGGCCCTCTGCTCACACACCAGAGCGCAACCAAGCCAAACACACATTAATTACACCACAGACTAAAAACGAAAAAAGCCTCGTCATTGCTGACGAGGCTTTAAATGGTGGTCGGTGAAGAGGGATTCGAACCCCCGACCCTCTGGTC
Organism: Vibrio sp. HB236076; assembly: GCF_040957575.1. Classification (NCBI taxonomy): domain Bacteria; kingdom Pseudomonadati; phylum Pseudomonadota; class Gammaproteobacteria; order Vibrionales; family Vibrionaceae; genus Vibrio; species Vibrio sp. HB236076. The sequence continues at coordinate 38,924 of NZ_CP162601.1, read as the reverse complement.
CCAAACCAGATGCGCTACCAAGCTGCGCTATTCACCGACAAATTTTCATTCTCATAAAAGAATGGGGTGGCTAACGAGACTTGAACTCGCGACAACCGGAATCACAATCCGGGGCTCTACCAACTGAGCTATAGCCACCATCAAAACGTTGATAACTTGCGTTATCTATTTCTAGCAAACGGCTAGAAATAAAATAGTGGTCGGTGAAGAGGGATTCGAACCCCCGACCCTCTGGTCCCAAACCAGATGCGCTACCAAGCTGCGCTATTCACCGACAAGTGTTGTCCACTCAATGGACTTAGATACGCCTAAAGCCTATCTATAAAATAATGGGGTGGCTAACGAGACTTGAACTCGCGACAACCGGAATCACAATCCGGGGCTCTACCAACTGAGCTATAGCCACCACTTTGTTACCGAATTTTTACCTCTGGAATGGCACGCCCGAAAGGATTTGAACCTTCGACCTTTGGCTCCGGAGGCCAACGCTCTATCCAGCTGAGCTACGGGCGCATGCCCTATCGGCGGAGTGGAATAATACGGATATCACCCTAGGCCGTCTAGTGTTTTTTTAACTTTTTTTGTCAATTGATGGCTTTTTCAACAATTAACTAAAAAAACGAGCAAAAAAGCACGAAAAGGCTTGGCATCTATCCCTAAACACCCTCGACCACCAATATTGATTTTACAACCAGAGATAAAGTCTCTTTGGTAACCTACGCTAGAGTACGTGAAAGCGCCTCTTAGGTAAAGGGGCGACACCACACTATGTGAAGCTTAATTAACCTTATGAAAAATCAGCGCTTACTTTTTAAACATGGCTTTAATGTTCGCCAAATGCGCTTGGCCTTTTTTCATCCGCTCTTCTTGTGATATTGGCTTTTTCACCGTTTCCCATTCCACGTCGTCATAGGGCAACTCTTCTAAAAAGCGGCTTTGAGTGGGTTTGATCAACTCACCGTACTGACGACGCTCTTTACACATAGTGAAAGTTAACTCTCGTTGCGCTCTTGTGATCCCGACATACATCAAGCGACGCTCTTCATCGACATTACCTTCATCGATACTGGTTTGGTGTGGCAAAATCCCTTCTTCTGCACCGATTAAATACACATACGGAAATTCGAGACCTTTCGATGCATGCAAAGTCATTAATTGCACTGCATTGGCCTCTTCGTCATCCTCGCCGCGTTCCATCATGTCTCTTAACGTCAAGCGTTGTACCACTTCTTTTAACGTTTTTTCCTCTTGGTCTGGGTTATCCCCTTCGAGATCCGCGACAATCCAGCGATAGAGATCAGAGACGTTCTTCATCCGCATTTCCGCCGCTTTAGGGCTCGATGACGTTTCGTATAGCCAGTCTTCATAGTGAATATCACGCACCAAAGAACGCACTGCATCGACCGTATTACCACGCTCGGCTTGATCGGCGACAGACACTAACCACTGGGTGAATCGACGAAGGTTTTCCAGTCCTCTGCCCGTCAGGTGCTGCTCTAACCCCAGTTCAAAACTGCACTCAAATAAACTCTTTCCCCTCATATTGGCGTAAGTGCCCAATTTTTGCAGGGTCGCAGGGCCAATCTCACGTTTAGGGGTATTGACGATTCGCAAAAACGCGTTGTCGTCATCGGGGTTGACCAACACTCGTAAGTACCCCATGATGTCTTTGATCTCGGCACGGGCAAAAAAGGACGTTCCCCCAGATAATTTATAAGGAATGCGGTTTTGCGTCAGTGCCTTTTCCATCAAACGCGATTGATGGTTACCGCGGTACAAAATGGCATAATCACTGTATTGAGTGCGGTTGATAAACTGATGAGCAATTAACTCGCCGATAACCCGCTCCGCCTCGTGGTCTTCATTTTTAGCGACGATGACTTTGAGCTTCTCACCATCGGGGATTTCCGAGAACAAGGTTTTCTCATACACGTGGGGGTTATTGGCGATCAGAATGTTGGCCGAGCGCAAAATACGGCTGGTCGAGCGGTAGTTTTGCTCGAGCTTAATCAAGCGCAATGACGGAAAATCACTGCCGAGTAACACCAAGTTTTGTGGCTGAGCCCCACGCCAAGAATAAATAGACTGATCGTCATCCCCTACCACGGTTAAGCGCGCTCTTTCGCCGACCAAGAGTTTGACCAACTCATATTGACTCGTGTTGGTATCTTGATATTCATCGACCAATAAATAGCGAATGCGATTTTGCCAACGCTGACGGGCTTCTTCATTGTGACGAAGCAGCCAAACCGGCAGAGCGATCAAATCATCAAAGTCCAACGCATTGTACGCCTTCATCTGCTCTTGGTATTGCTCAAAACAAAAAGCAAACAGTTGCTGTTGTTCACCTTGCGCCATCGCTTTGGCCTGGTCAGGGGTTAACATGTCATTTTTCCAGTTTGAGATAGTACTCATTAACTGGCGCAAGAGATCTTTGTCGCCGTCGAGCTGCTTTTCGGTCAGCTCTTTTAGCAAGGCCATTTGATCTTGATCATCGAACAGCGAAAAGCCCGCTTTTAGGCCAAGCGCTTTGTATTCACGACGGATAATATTAAGGCCCAAGGTGTGAAAGGTCGATACCATTAACCCGCGTGACTCGGCCTTACCTAAGGTTTGAGCCACCCGCTCTTTCATCTCACGTGCCGCTTTATTGGTAAAGGTGACAGCAGCAATATTTCTGGCTTTGTAACCGCACTGCTGAACGAGATAAGCAATTTTATTGGTGATCACACGGGTTTTACCAGAACCTGCGCCCGCGAGGACGAGGCAAGGGCCTGAAACGTATTTAACCGCTTCGTCTTGTCGTGAATTCAGTTTCATTGGTGTACTCAAAGAAAAGAGAAAGGCGTTATGATAATCGGCCTATCTATAGAATGCCATCGCGAGGCGTGCAAAGATCAATCACAAGCGGGAAAATCCAACGTGAAATTTTTGACCAAAACAGGACTTTCAACACGTAATTACTTAATATAGCGTTAATACTGAAAGGAGTTTAGCGAAATATGTTTGATGCAAAAAAATTAGAGCAGGTCGCTCGCCAAATTCATGAATCCATGCCACAGCCAGTCAAAGATTTAGGCTCAGATATGGATCAAAAAATTCGCCAAGTGATTCAAGGCCAACTCAACAAATTGGACGTGGTAAGTCGCGAAGAGTTTGATGTACAGACACAAGTGCTGTTGCGCACCCGTCAAAAGCTGACAGAGATGGAGCAAAAACTCGATCAGTTAGAAGCTCGCCTAGCGGGTAACGACGAGACTAATGATAATGAAGACAGCGCACCACGTGCTGAGTAAATTGCCTTCGTGTGTCGTACCATAAAAAAAGAGGCCTGATGATCATCAGGCCTCTTTTGTATAGGTTGTGTTTGTTACTCTATTTTGAGTTTATATTTATTTTTTGCTCTTTATCGAGCTGACCGATTAAGGCCTATTTAGCCGCCCTTTACTCGAGCGGCTGTCATGATTAGCCGCCAACGGCGATGCGTTTCATGTCTGTCATGTAACCGCGTAGCTCACGACCAATTTTTTCAACTGGGTGGTTGCGCAAGGTTTCATTGATGTCGATAAGCTGTTGGTTATCCACTTGCTCAGACGCTTCACCAAGACCTTTACCAATCACATCCGTACCGATTGTTGGGATAAACTTCTCGCGAAGTAGTGGAGTGGCAACGTTTGCGAATAGGTAGTTACCGTACTCAGCCGTATCCGAGATAACCACGTTCATTTCGTACAAGCGCTTACGAGCAATCGTGTTTGCAATCAGTGGCAACTCGTGTAGAGACTCGTAGTAAGCAGACTCGTCAATGATGCCTGATGCGGTCATCGCTTCAAAAGCAAGCTCAACACCGGCGCGAACCATAGCGATCATCGCGATACCGTTGTCGAAGTACTCTTGTTCTGAGATTTCGATATCGCTCTCTGGGTAGTTCTCAAACGCGGTTTCCGCGGTTTCTGCACGCCAACCGAGTAGGTTCACGTCGTCGTTTGCCCAGTCAGCCATCATGGTGCTAGAGAATTCGCCAGCAATGATGTCGTCCATGTGCTTGTTGTAAAGAGGACGCATCAGCTCTTTAAGCTCTTCAGACAGCTCAAACGCTTTTACTTTTGCTGGGTTAGACAAGCGATCCATCATGTGTGAGATACCGCCGAACTTCAGTGCTTCTGTAATGGTTTCCCAACCAAACTGCAGCAGTTTACCTGCGTAGCCTGGTTCGATACCTTCAGCAACCATTTTCTCGTAACAAACGATAGAGCCAGCTTGTAACATACCGCATAGGATAGTTTGCTCACCCATAAGGTCCGATTTTACTTCAGCAACGAAAGAAGACTCTAGACAGCCAGCGCGGTGACCACCGGTTGCTGCAGCCCAAGCTTTTGCGATTTCAAGGCCATCGCCATTTGGATCGTTTTCTGGGTGAACCGCAATCAGTGTTGGTACACCAAAGCCACGTTTGTATTCTTCGCGCACTTCTGTACCTGGACACTTAGGAGCAACCATAACAACCGTTAGGTCTTTACGTACTTGCATGCCTTCTTCAACAATGTTGAAGCCGTGCGAGTAACCCAAGGTAGCGCCTTCTTTCATCAATGGCATTACCGTTTCAACTACGTTGGTGTGTTGCTTATCTGGCGTTAGGTTAACAACGACGTCTGCTTGTGGGATAAGCGTTTCGTAGCTGCCTACTTCAAAGCCATTTTCTTTGGCGTTTTTGTAAGACTGACGCTGTTCGTCGATCGCCGCTTGACGAAGTGCATAAGCAACGTCTAGACCTGAATCACGCATGTTCAAGCCTTGGTTAAGACCTTGAGCACCACAACCAACAATCACCACTTTTTTGCCTTTCAGGTAGTCTGCACCATTAGCAAACTCAGAGCGGTTCATAAAACGACAACGACCAAGTTGGTCTAGCTGCTCGCGCAAATTTAAAGTGTTGAAATAGTTAGCCATTGGGCTCTCCTTAAAAATTCTTTCCAAAGGTCGGTACTCTCTTACCGAATGACTTCATACTAGTGCAGACTTTTTGTTGCTTAAAGTGATATATTAACAACTTGTAATTGCAAAAAGTGCAACGTGAGGCTATTTAATTGAATATCAAACACTTACAGATATTTATCCATCTGTGTGACAGTCAAAATTTCAGTAAAACTGCCACTGCCATGCATATGAGCCCCTCTGCGCTGAGTCGACAAGTTCAAAAGCTAGAGCAAGAGATAAAACAAACGTTATTCGTGCGTGACAATCGCAGTGTCGAGTTAACGCCAGCGGCCAAACAATTACTGCCCATTGCCCATAACATTGTTGAAAGCTGGCAAGGTTATCAGCAGCAACAGTCGTCAAATCAAGGCCAAGAACTCACCGGAGAGATCCGTCTTTATTGTTCGGTGACCGCCAGTTATAGCCACCTTCCTTTGTTGATCGAGCAATTTCGTCAACAGTACCCCTTCATCGAATTTAAGATTTCGACCGGCGATCCCGCATTGGCGGTCGAAAAGGTGTTAAACGATGAGGTGGATGTGGCGATTACCGCGAAATCTGATGAGTTGCCATCGCGAGTGGTGTTTGAATCGATCAGTGAAATTACCGTCTCTGTCATTGCCCCGCTCACCACCAATAACGCCACTGATCAGGTATTGCGCGATAGCCCGGATTGGAGCTCGGTTCCCTTTATCGTCCCCGAGGCTGGCGCGTTTCGAAAGCGCCTCAATGATTGGTTTAAAGACATGAAGATCCGCCCAAACATTTATGCTCAGGTCTCAGGCAATGAAGCCATTGTCAGCATGGTGGCGCTCGGTTGCGGTATTGGCATTGTGCCCGACGTAGTGATTAACAATAGCCCGGTGCGAGATAAAGTCAAAAAGCTGGATGTGAAGCCCATTAGGCCCTTTACCTTGGGGCTTTGCTGTAAACGCTCTCAGCTCGATAACCCATTAGTGCAAGCCCTATGGCAAATTGCGGAGACCAAGTACATTCACGTTTAATCGCCCTCGACCTCATTCAGAGCCTCATGCAAGGGTGAGGACGCATAACCAAGAAAATGGCTTTCCTCGCTTTTGACCACCAGTAACCCCAAAGCTTCTCTCTTGCGAAAGCCCCTCGATACGGCTCGTGATATTTAGCGCTCCCTTGCCAGTTTTCCTATCCCTTTATCAAGCGTCGCGAACGATATTTCAATGCCCTAGACTTTTTAGTTTTTAGACACAAAAAAGCCCCAGTCTTTCGACTGAGGCTTTCTGGTAATGGCAGGGGTGGAGAGATTCGAACTCCCAACACGCGGATTTGGAATAAATAATTACGCTGCATTAAAGACATAACCAATCGCACTAGTCAGCTATGTTGACATGAACCATATGGGAATCTAGCAAGCACATATCAAAAAGAATAAAAGCCACTTAATCTAGCTCAACAGAAGCAATAGTAAAATTATCCTCAGGGCCAAGACCTTCCAAAATTGTGACGATGGTGTCACACCATTCTTTCAAACTAGATGAATTTAAAGAAGTATCGCGAAATGTTTTCTTCGACACCACTCCGTGCACGCCATCAGTAACAAGTACAATTCTATCCTGCGAAACTAATTCAAACTCGAATTCATCAACAACCAGTTCTTTGTGTGAGCCAAGAGCACTGTATATTACGTTTTTTCTAGGATAATCAACTGCTGCTTCCTTCGTCAGCTTTCCTGAACGAATCAATTTAGCAACTTCAGAATGATCTTCGGAAAGTTGCTTAATCCCATTATCTCTTAAGATATACGCACGAGAATCGCCACAGTGAATTCCAATAACCCTTTCTGAAGTTACAAAAACAGCTGTAAATGTAGTCGCCATACCAGACAACTCAGCATCTTCAGAAGCTCGTTCTTTTATCTCATTATGAGCCACTTCCATGGCTTTACTAAAACTAAAGGAGGACTTAGAACTAATAACCTCTCTCAGAAACACTTCTATCGCCAGTTTTGAAGCGACTTCCCCACCATTATTTCCACCGACCCCATCAGCAACGCACAGAAGAACTCCCCCACTGACATACGTCAACGAAGCTGCATCTTGGTTTGTTATCCTAGGGCCTTTAGAACTAAATAAATAGGTCTGCATTATAAATTACATACTTGTCTTAAAGTGTTATAAACCGTTGGGTGAAGGTTCTGCAAATTAGTCCCTATACTACGCTCCAAGTGATGGAACATTCTACAGGCATCTTGGCCAATCACTCTAATCTCCAAGCCTAACCGCGTCGCAAGGTTATTATTCATTTGCAACCCACAGAGCTTCTCAAACTCGCGCTCTACATACCACCTGTTGTGGCTGGTACCCAAATAGAGTAAAGCGAGCAAAATGTTAACTTGTGAGTCTAACTCATTTAAGTTATGGAAGAAACAGACCAAGCGACTTGCCAATCCGTCACAAGAAGAAAAGGAGAACGAGCTTCCATCGATCCAAGAACTATATCTGTTTGATAACCTCCGAGCTAAATCCTCATCAAAGTTACAGAGCTCATCTATACGAAGGATTGTAAGCACATTAAATATCAATCTAATGTCATCACTATCAGGGGTTGCTTCAACAAATGTGACTAGCCCTTCCCAGAACATTCTATCAAGTCTTTTTTCGAATGCTAACATTTCGACAAACTTAGCTACAGTAGCAGATGTCGGAACCGCAGGAATAGTATCAACAGACAACAAGGCTTCACGTAGATCAGATACACTAGAAAAGCGCCTATTGGGGTCTCTTCTCGTACAAATACGAATGATATCAGCATACTGACTATGGTCATCATCTATCTCGTTGCAAGGAATACGATCTCCCGTACCAACGAAATCATGCAATATACAACCAACAGAATAAATATCAGATCGAGCCGATGCCTTCTTCAAATCAGCAGTGATTTCAGGAGCTGTATACATGTCAGACCCCATTCGCATACCAGTGGTTGTCAAGACCGATAATTGTGTGTCCTTTATGGACATCAAGCCAAAATCACCAATAGCATAATCTCGATATTCATCAGCACCGAATCTCAGTACATTCTGTGGTTTTAAGTCACGGTGATAGATTCCTAAAGAATGAAGTTCTTCCAAGCCAGCTAGAATATCCATAATAGCTTCTAAATAACGTCCATTCAGAGTTCGATCCGCAGATAAATCATCAGACAAAGACGACTGCGCATACGGCATGAAAAAATATGGAGGATTATGATCAAGCTGAGCCGCTACCACTCTAACTATATTATGGTGATTAATATTAGACTGAATGTTAGCTTCTCTTATGAACCGCTTTTTGACATTACTCTCCAGTTCAGGAGATAACGGTACAGGTTGATTAATAGAGAAGGTTTTTCGTGCCCAATAGCTCCCATTGACGTCTTTGACCAAATCAACGGTTCCAAATCCGCCCTTTCCTATATGTCTTACAAATTCCATCTACCAGTCCTGCATTCAAATAAACCACAAGCGTTTTTTTGACATTCATTCCAATATCATCATACACCACCAAGCTCATATATATGCACTAAATAGCTATATACTTAAAACGATTTAACAAAACCTGTTATCTGATCACATAAGGACTGAAATCATGGCTAACAATATCAAAGGCAACCAAGACGGTAAAAATAGGGAAAACCAAACATACACCATTCCCGGTCGAGGTGTAGTAGATAGAGAAACTCTCGTTAAAGAAGTAGATCAAGGTAAACATCCTAACTTTCATACAGTGGAAGTTGAGGGAGATAAATACGTAAGAGCCAACCCTGACCGTTCAAAAGGCAATAACGTGGATAGCTAAATTTCAAACCCTGATAGTAGCAGTCGTAGAGTGCGTGATTACTTCAGCAAGATTGCTACTCTACTATCTTCGAATAATCCACCAGCACACGACAGATAAACAACAGCAATCGTTCCACTACATTGCTACTACCTGTTCTGAAATAGAAAGCCAGATCCCTTTCGGAATCTGGCTTAGAGAGGGTTCGTGATACTACGCAGCGAGTTTTTCAGTATGGCCAAGGTTGTATTCTTCAAGTATCAATACCTCTTCATCAACCTCGTCTGGATGAAAAATAAGCGACATATCTACCATCGGATACTCACTAACAAACCAAGACAGTAACGGAAGCATACGTGAGGTAATTGGTAACGCTGATTCCAGTAGCTTACGTCCCTTTGCATTTGCGAGATCTTGCTTGGTGATACCTTCGATACCATCCGCTTCAAACGTAGCGACCATCTTATCGTAATGACCTCGTGGATCAGATTTAAGTGTAAATTAACATCTTCATATATATCAGCAATTTAAGTTAATACTGTTATTATCTAACGCTGCAGTCCTTATCTCGGTAGCATAAGGGGTTCTCTATCTTGAAATTATCTGTTTCTAATGACTCATTCAAGTGTCGCAGCATTGAAAAATGTAACTGATGCCTTAAATCATTATTACAAGGGCACAACTGGGGATGCTTCACACTATTCCAGTTAACGCCTTCTACTTTATAGCACCAACCCTGATTTACACCGACCCCACTAACAACATTACAGGGATGCTCGATAACCAATCCAGAAACCCAAATGTATCCATCATCATCCATGCGAACATGAATACCCTTTTCATACTCATAGACGTCATGATTCTCAATAACTTTAATCAAACTATCGAGTTCAATTACAAATTCACCTTCACTTTGAAGTAACTCAGTAACGCGATCGAGTTCAAACCGTTCATTTGTATTAGCATAATAAACGAACTGCGACATTTTGTAGAAGATTATGTTTTTAAAAGGATTATCTTCTTCCCCCCTGTTGTCAGACAACCAAAAATCACTGTATAGCGCTATATTAGGCGGAAGATGTTTGACTAACTTTGCTTCATAGTCCGGTAGTTCCAAGCCTCGCTTAAAAGCAGGTATCGGACTATCCACAGGAACACTTTCCCAGGGTAAATTGAGAAGAGAACTTAAAATAAAATCTTCATTTTTATGAGGGAATACATCTGACAACTCAGAAATTCCACTATCCTGATAAAATTCGCGCAAGATTTTTGCTGGTACTTCAAAATGCGCAGCTATCGTTTCGTAAGGGAGGTTATGGTCTAAGTTTCCCACTAGACAAGCCTGTTGAGCATGAAACCTTAACTTCCCTTCATCCCCTTGTAATAGAGTTAAGTCATGGACTTTGATACCCAGAGTACTTAGCGCAAGTAGGTCTATAACATAGATATGTCCTGTACTTGAGCTCTCGGTATATTTAGCTGTCTTGTGAACCAACCAAACTGGGTTTTCGTCTAAGTCTTCACACATATGAATAGACTTTTTTTCTTCAAAAACATTTGATGCAAACCAAGCAGCTATTTGAGGGGATTTAGTTAGATCAACATAGAATGAACGCCATCCGTAATGCTGAAGGATAGCTTGAGAGATCTCAAAGTCGATATCGAAATAGTTAGCACCGGAAAATGCTCTTATCATCGCTTTGGCATAATGGGTCCACTTAAACATTATCGGTGGAATGCAGCCGTGTCTGCTAAAAGATGTCGGTATATTTGTATTGCCAGATTCGTCGGGATAATGCTTTACTTGTCCACGAAAGAGGTATCCTTCCCGGAACGGTTCTAACTCGAGTTCAAGCTGTTTTAAGCTATTTATCACTTTTCTCATATTACCCACCAACCAAACTATACACAGATAACTTTTTTCAACTTCTGAATTGATTACTCAATAGGTTACATACTGTTTGAATAGCTGAACGAGGTCAATAAACATTCACTCAATTACCTAAGTACATATCTCCTATAGTAACCCACACTCAGAACAAGCAATTGACTTATAAGACTTCATAGATACATATCAAACCTAGTCTTTAGCAATAGTATGTTGCCGTCATTCTCGTGTCGCTTAGCGTTGTAATCACACTTCTAATCATCACCACAACATCAATAAACAAACATCGGCAACACTCCTACATTGCTATAACAAAGACTGAAATTTATCTCCGGATACCCCGAACGACTCGGATAAAGGTAAACCATATAAACGACGCCCCGTAGCGCACCGTCTGATGAGTGTCGATATGTCCTAGCTCTATCGACTAAAGAACAGTGGGATATGAACTCGTCTCGCTCACCAGATCTGTAGTATATCGTGACCGGATATAGACCATACCAGTCGCGAATTTCTATGAAAGGTGTTTGTTGGCAATATTCACCTAGGTAGCCGGCAAGCTCTATTAATAGCTGTATAGCTCACCACGAGGTTGAAGCTGAAAGTGCAGGATATGTACCGGAAGTGTTTTGGAGAGGCTTTATGAGCGCTTCTGATAGACTTTTGATGGGGTTGATAGACAAGAGATCTGAAACTGTCTATTTTTCATAATACTAGATGGCAAAAAGCCTCAACCGAAGTTGAGGCTTTTCATATCCCCTAAGGGAAATATGGCAGGGGTGGAGAGATTCGAACTCCCAACACGCGGATTTGGAATCCGCTGCTCTGCCAATTGGAGCTACACCCCTAAAATTGAGTGGCGGAGCGGACGGGACTCGAACCCGCGACCCCCGGCGTGACAGGCCGGTATTCTAACCAACTGAACTACCGCTCCACTACAAATTGTTCACAGTCTAAAGTCTTACTTTACATGCTTTAGCTTGTGTCTTCTTGATACATCAAGAAGGAATATCAAAGCCTGGCGATGTCCTACTCTCACATGGGGAAGCCCCACACTACCATCGGCGCAATTTTGTTTCACTTCTGAGTTCGGCATGGAGTCAGGTGGGTCCAAAATGCTATGGTCGCCAAGCAAAATATGGCGTTATCTTGCCGTTAGGCAAGATAACAAAATCTGGAAAGCTGTTTGTGTTCTCGACACAATCAAGTTTCTTTATCGAGTCCGATAAAAACCCTTTAGGTGTTGTATGGTTAAGTCTCACGGGCAATTAGTACAGGTTAGCTCAACGCCTCACAACGCTTACACACCCTGCCTATCAACGTTCTAGTCTCGAACAACCCTTTAGGACGCTTTAAGCGCCAGGGAGAACTCATCTCAAGGCTCGCTTCCCGCTTAGATGCTTTCAGCGGTTATCGATTCCGAACTTAGCTACCGGGCAATGCGTCTGGCGACACAACCCGAACACCAGAGGTTCGTCCACTCCGGTCCTCTCGTACTAGGAGCAGCCCCTTTCAATTCTCCAACGCCCACGGCAGATAGGGACCGAACTGTCTCACGACGTTCTAAACCCAGCTCGCGTACCACTTTAAATGGCGAACAGCCATACCCTTGGGACCGACTTCAGCCCCAGGATGTGATGAGCCGACATCGAGGTGCCAAACACCGCCGTCGATATGAACTCTTGGGCGGTATCAGCCTGTTATCCCCGGAGTACCTTTTATCCGTTGAGCGATGGCCCTTCCATTCAGAACCACCGGATCACTATGACCTGCTTTCGCACCTGCTCGAACCGTCATTCTCGCAGTTAAGCGGGCTTATGCCATTGCACTAACCTCACGATGTCCAACCGTGATTAGCCCACCTTCGTGCTCCTCCGTTACACTTTGGGAGGAGACCGCCCCAGTCAAACTACCCACCAGGCACTGTCCTCACCCCAGATAATGGGGCTAAGTTAGAACATCAACACTACAAGGGTGGTATTTCAAGGATGGCTCCACATGAACTGGCGCCCATGTATCAAAGCCTCCCACCTATCCTACACATGTAGGGTCAATGTTCAGTGCCAAGCTGTAGTAAAGGTTCACGGGGTCTTTCCGTCTAGCCGCGGGTACACTGCATCTTCACAGCGATTTCAATTTCACTGAGTCTCGGGTGGAGACAGCGTGGCCATCATTACGCCATTCGTGCAGGTCGGAACTTACCCGACAAGGAATTTCGCTACCTTAGGACCGTTATAGTTACGGCCGCCGTTTACCGGGGCTTCGATCAAGAGCGTCGACCTAAGTCTAACCCCATCAATTAACCTTCCGGCACCGGGCAGGCGTCACACCGTATACGTCATCTTACGATTTTGCACAGTGCTGTGTTTTTAATAAACAGTTGCAGCCACCTGGTATCTGCGACTCCTAATAGCTCCATCCGCAAGGGACTTCACCGTCAAGAGCGTACCTTCTCCCGAAGTTACGGTACCATTTTGCCTAGTTCCTTCACCCGAGTTCTCTCAAGCGCCTTGGTATTCTCTACCCGACCACCTGTGTCGGTTTGGGGTACGATTGCTTATAATCTGAAGCTTAGAGGCTTTTCCTGGAAGCATGGCATCAATGACTTCATCACCGTAGTGACTCGACGTCGTGTCTCGGCCTAACAAGGAACCGGATTTACCTAATTCCTTAGCCTACGCACTTGAACCTGGACAACCATCGCCAGGCCCACCTAGCCTTCTCCGTCCCCCCATCGCAATTATAAGCAGTACGGGAATATTAACCCGTTTCCCATCGACTACGCTTTTCAGCCTCGCCTTAGGGGTCGACTTACCCTGCCCCGATTAACGTTGGACAGGAACCCTTGGTCTTCCGGCGTGGAGGTTTTTCACCCCCATTATCGTTACTCATGTCAGCATTCGCACTTCTGATACCTCCAGCAAGCTTTACAACTCACCTTCAACGGCTTACAGAACGCTCCCCTACCCAATACAGTAAACTGTATTGCCGCAGCTTCGGTTTATAGCTTAGCCCCGTTACATCTTCCGCGCAGGCCGACTCGACTAGTGAGCTATTACGCTTTCTTTAAATGATGGCTGCTTCTAAGCCAACATCCTAGCTGTCTAAGCCTTCCCACATCGTTTCCCACTTAGCTATAATTTGGGACCTTAGCTGGCGGTCTGGGTTGTTTCCCTCTCCACGACGGACGTTAGCACCCGCCGTGTGTCTCCCGGATAGTACTTACTGGTATTCGGAGTTTGCAAAGGGTTGGTAAGTCGGGATGACCCCCTAGCCTTAACAGTGCTCTACCCCCAGTAGTATTCGTCCGAGGCGCTACCTAAATAGCTTTCGGGGAGAACCAGCTATCTCCAGGTTTGATTGGCCTTTCACCCCTAGCCACAAGTCATCCGCTAATTTTTCAACATTAGTCGGTTCGGTCCTCCAATTGATGTTACTCAATCTTCAACCTGCCCATGGCTAGATCACCTGGTTTCGGGTCTATATCCAGAGACTGAGCGCCCAGTTAAGACTCGGTTTCCCTACGGCTCCCCTAAACGGTTAACCTTGCCACTGAATATAAGTCGCTGACCCATTATACAAAAGGTACGCAGTCACCCCATAAAAGAGGCTCCTACTGCTTGTACGTACACGGTTTCAGGTTCTATTTCACTCCCCTCACAGGGGTTCTTTTCGCCTTTCCCTCACGGTACTGGTTCACTATCGGTCAGTCAGGAGTATTTAGCCTTGGAGGATGGTCCCCCCATGTTCAGACAGGATATCACGTGTCCCGCCTTACTCGATTTCACTGAATATACGCTGTCGGTTACGGGGCTATCACCCTGTATCGCGTGCCTTTCCAGACACTTCACCTGACGCATAAAAAGCTTAAGGGCTAATCCGGTTTCGCTCGCCGCTACTTCCAGAATCTCGGTTGATTTCTTTTCCTCGGGGTACTTAGATGTTTCAGTTCCCCCGGTTCGCCTCATTGTGCTATGAATTCACACAATGATAACTGCTTATGCAGCTGGGTTTCCCCATTCGGAAATCGTAGACTCAAGTGGCTCTTACTGCCTTATCTACGCTTATCGCAAGTTAGTACGTCCTTCATCGCCTCTGACTGCCAAGGCATCCACCGTGTACGCTTAGTCACTTAACCATACAACCCAAAAGAGTCTTTTGAGTTGATGTGCTTTACAAGTAAAGCGGTTAGTCACCAAGGTGTGTTCGTGTTTTTATACATGTCACGAACTCGATATTGCCGGACTCAATTTTGAAAACATATTACTATGCTTTCCCAAGAACACTTGATTGTGTGTTGGTTATCTCTTAAAGAGATAATTGAGAACTTTTACAAACAATCTCAAAGAGATTGTTTTGTCAGCTTTCCAAATTGTTAAAGAGCATGATTGTCTTTCTAATGAAAGAGAAACCATTTTTAAACACACTCATTTCTGCTTATCGCAGCAATGTGCTTAAAGATGGTGGAGCTATGCGGGATCGAACCGCAGACCTCCTGCGTGCAAGGCAGGCGCTCTCCCAGCTGAGCTATAGCCCCAATGAAATCGACCCCTATCTCTGGGAAAAGATAGTGGTGGGTCTGAGTGGACTTGAACCACCGACCTCCCGCTTATCAGGCGAGCGCTCTAACCAGCTGAGCTACAGACCCATTTCTCTTTACTTTAAACCCTATCAATCTGTGTGGACACGCATCGAAAGATAATCTTTCGTATAAGGAGGTGATCCAGCCCCAGGTTCCCCTAGGGCTACCTTGTTACGACTTCACCCCAGTCATGAACCACAAAGTGGTGAGCGTCCCCCCGAAGGTTAAACTACCCACTTCTTTTGCAGCCCACTCCCATGGTGTGACGGGCGGTGTGTACAAGGCCCGGGAACGTATTCACCGTGGCATTCTGATCCACGATTACTAGCGATTCCGACTTCATGGAGTCGAGTTGCAGACTCCAATCCGGACTACGACGCACTTTTTGGGATTCGCTCACTTTCGCAAGTTGGCAACCCTCTGTATGCGCCATTGTAGCACGTGTGTAGCCCTACTCGTAAGGGCCATGATGACTTGACGTCGTCCCCACCTTCCTCCGGTTTATCACCGGCAGTCTCCCTGGAGTTCCCACCCGAAGTGCTGGCAAACAAGGATAAGGGTTGCGCTCGTTGCGGGACTTAACCCAACATTTCACAACACGAGCTGACGACAGCCATGCAGCACCTGTCTCATAGTTCCCGAAGGCACCAAAGCATCTCTGCTAAGTTCTATGGATGTCAAGAGTAGGTAAGGTTCTTCGCGTTGCATCGAATTAAACCACATGCTCCACCGCTTGTGCGGGCCCCCGTCAATTCATTTGAGTTTTAATCTTGCGACCGTACTCCCCAGGCGGTCTACTTAACGCGTTAGCTCCGAAAGCCACGGCTCAAGGCCACAACCTCCAAGTAGACATCGTTTACAGCGTGGACTACCAGGGTATCTAATCCTGTTTGCTCCCCACGCTTTCGCATCTGAGTGTCAGTATCTGTCCAGGGGGCCGCCTTCGCCACCGGTATTCCTTCAGATCTCTACGCATTTCACCGCTACACCTGAAATTCTACCCCCCTCTACAGTACTCTAGCCTGCCAGTTTCAAATGCTATTCCGAGGTTGAGCCCCGGGCTTTCACATCTGACTTAACAAACCACCTGCATGCGCTTTACGCCCAGTAATTCCGATTAACGCTCGCACCCTCCGTATTACCGCGGCTGCTGGCACGGAGTTAGCCGGTGCTTCTTCTGCAGCTAACGTCAAAGAACTAGGCTATTAACCTAATCCCCTTCCTCACTGCTGAAAGTACTTTACAACCCGAAGGCCTTCTTCATACACGCGGCATGGCTGCATCAGGCTTGCGCCCATTGTGCAATATTCCCCACTGCTGCCTCCCGTAGGAGTCTGGACCGTGTCTCAGTTCCAGTGTGGCTGATCATCCTCTCAGACCAGCTAGGGATCGTCGCCTTGGTGAGCCATTACCTCACCAACTAGCTAATCCCACCTGGGCATATCCTGACGCGAGAGGCCCGAAGGTCCCCCTCTTTACTCCGAAGAGATTATGCGGTATTAGCCATCGTTTCCAATGGTTATCCCCCACATCAGGGCAATTTCCCAGGCATTACTCACCCGTCCGCCGCTCGACGCCGTTATCGTCCCCCGAAGGTTCAGATAACTCGTTTCCGCTCGACTTGCATGTGTTAGGCCTGCCGCCAGCGTTCAATCTGAGCCATGATCAAACTCTTCAATTAAAGTTTTTGTGCTCTTTCGAGCGGCTCAATGAATACTGATTACATTCTTTATTCGTTGCCGAATAAGGACTGTGAATTGACTGTGCCAAGTCTTTCGACTCGTTTGGTCACTCAGTTCATTGAAACCAATGTGATTCCTAAGAATCTATTGATTATCATCAACGAGTGCCCACACAGATTGATAGTGTTTAAATTGTTAAAGAGCTTTGCTTCAAGGCTTTCCCTCGAAGTGGACGGCCATTTTAGCGATTTAAGTTTCTGTGTCAAACACTTTTTGAAACTTTTTTCTTAAGAGTGAAACACGCTTAAAACCGTCCTTCTGATTTGGCGTTTAAGCATCTCGCTTTGCCGTGTCAGTGGATGCGCATTATAGGGAAGAGCGAAAAGTTAGCAAGCACAAAATGCGCTTTTTTACGACTTTTTGCACCAAGTGGGCAAAAGTAAAGCGAAGTGCTCAAAAGCCATACGAAAAGCTAGTCTTGAGCGAAGGATAAAGCGAACTTTTCCACTTTATTCCAGTTCGTATATTCGACGAAGGGTTTACTGGTATCGGTTTCTCCGCCAGTCATCGACATAATGAATCGAATCATAATGCGGTCAAACCAACGATATTTAGGATATTGCAGCGCCCCAGCAAAAACGCCGATGGTATCTGGCTGCCATTGGGAACGCTTCAAGAAGGTTTGTACATAGGCACTGCCTTCTGGTGTGTCTTTGCCTTCGTCTTCTTTGCGTGCCGTTAAATTAACACACACAAAAGCCGCATGCCCTTCAATTAATGCCTTGTGGTGCTGCTCGATAAATTGATACAAAGCAGGGTTGAATTTTCCGTAGCGAATCGAAGCCGCCACCAAGATTTTATCGTAATCCGCCCACGTCACGTCGCTGCCAACTTGGTGTAGATCGAGCAGCTCACATTGATAGCCCGACATTTTTGTCGCGATAAACTGTAAAATTTTTGTCGTTTGTCCTTCTCGCGATGAGTAAAGCAAAATCGCCTTTTTCATGATACCGCCTTGTGGATCGATAAATAGGTAAGAAATAAAAGTATTGAATAAAGCAGCGCTGCCTAGTTACGCCAAAAGGTCGGCGTTAGCAGTATCAATAAGGTAAAGACCTCAAGACGGCCAAATAACATTGAAACCACCAACACCCATTTGGCAGTATCGTTGACATTGGCAAAGTGAACCGCCACCTCTTCTAAACCTGGGCCCAAATTATTCAGTGTCGCAGCAACGGCAGAGAAGGCACTGAGTTCATCCATTCCTGTCGCAATCAAGGCGAGCATACAAACCACAAAGACCAAGGCATAAGCCGAAAAAAAGCCCCACACCGCATCAACAACGCGTTGCGGGAGTGCAGCACCACCAATTTTAATCGTATAAACCGCTCTTGGGTGTACTAGCCGCTTCATTTCACGTGCCCCTTGTAAGGTCAACAGTAAAATTCGGATCACTTTCATACCGCCTCCCGCCGAGCCGCCGCAACCGCCAATAAAAGAAGCAAATAACAAAAGAACGGGTAAAAACAGTGGCCACTCGTAGAACCCAGAAGTGGTAAAGCCCGCCGTTGTAGAAATAGAGACACTTTGAAATAACGCTTGGTCAAAAGTGTCAAACCAACTTTGTCCGACACTCACATTAGATAGCAAAACCAAAAAGCACACCAAAAAGACCGCCAACTGAATAAACATAAACGCACGAAATTCAGGGTCGCGCCAATAATACTTTGGGTGTACACCACCATTAGAGAAAGCCGCAAAGTGCAGCGAGTAATTACAAGCGGAAATTAACAAAAACACGACGGTAATCATATTGATGGCAAAACTATCAAAATAGCCCATGCTCGCATCGTGTGTTGAGAAGCCACCAATGGCGATGGTCGAAAAGCTGTGACTGATGGCATCAAACACTGACATCCCAGCGAGCCAAAAAGCCAACGCACACAGAACGGTCAACCCAAGGTAAATATACCAAAGCGCTTTCGCCGTTTCGGCAATACGCGGGGTCATTTTACTGTCTTTTACTGGGCCAGGGATCTCTGCGCGGTAGAGCTGCATCCCCCCGATACCAAGAACCGGTAAAATGGCGACCGCCAAAACAATGATCCCCATCCCGCCAAACCACTGCAATAGCTGACGATAGAACAGTATCGCCTTAGGCAGTCCGTCTAGGCCAACCAATACCGTCGCCCCGGTCGTGGTTAAGGCAGAAAAGGACTCAAAAAAAGCATCGGTGACTGAAACATCTGGCTGTTCTGCTAATAAAAAAGGCAAGGAACCCGCACTGCCAAGAACGGTCCAAAATAACACGACAATTAAAAAGCCATCTCTTGCTTTAAGCTCGTGCTTACAACGGCGGTTGGGAAACCAGCACAAAAAGCCACAAGCAATTAACACAAAAAAGGTACTGACAAACGCGACACCCGCGCCGTCGCGGTAAATAAGTGCAACGAGGGATGGCACTAACATTGAGAGGCTAAATAAGGCAAGTAACAGGCCTACAATGCGAATGATCGAGCGAAATTGCATGTCTTGATGACGTCCTTGTAATTCAGTCTACGGAATTCAAATTTAACGGAGTAACCACCACTTTAGCACTGGTTTTATTGATCACCACTTGGGTAAACTCATCAACTTGCTGTTGTTCGATTTCAATCACAAAGTTGACATCAGCCCCGTAGTTCGCTTTTTGTTCCACCGCTTGATATGAAGCCATAATCGACTGTATCAAAGGAACCAAACTATAGTCTAACTGCAAGGCTAACAAAGTCGTTATCTTTTTCTCTACCGTTTTCAATTGTTTCAACGCTTGCGACACACCGCCGCCATACGCTTTTACCAGCCCTCCCGTCCCCAGGCGAATTCCGCCGTAGTAACGTGTCACCACGGCGCACAACTCACCGACACCAGAGCCACTGAGCTGAGCCAAAATCGGCTTGCCCGCCGTTCCCGATGGTTCACCATCATCACTAAACCCCCACAGCAATGAATCTTCTGGGCGCCCTGCCACATAAGCCCAGCAATTGTGTCTCGCGTCACTGTGCTTGTGTTTGATCTGCTCGATAAACGCCTTAGCACTTTCATGGCTCGGCGTATGAGCGAGATAGGTAATGAACAAACTTTTTTTTATTTCCTCTTGCGCCACAACAGGTTCAAGAGGGATCAAGTAGGGCTGTGTATTCATCATTGAAAGTCATTATTGTCGCAAACGAGCAATTGTAGCACAGGATAAATAAAACCTAGCGGAGATCTGAGCCAGTGCACATTGTTAATAAAATGTTGCTTAAATGTGTTGTTTTTTTTATTCCGTCAGACCACACTAAATCAACTGGTCTAACCAGATGATAAAAATCCTTTTCCTGAGCGACAGCCGATTTGGAGATAAACATGATTTACCAATCCCCTACACTAACAATACAACAACACCAAGATGGCATCGCAGAATTACAATTTTGCAATCCTGGCTCGGTTAATAAGCTAGATAGAGCGACACTCGAGTCTCTTGACGAAGGTCTAACAACGCTTGCTAAGACGCCGAACATTCGCGGTTTACTCCTTACCTCGAACAAATCGTCTTTTATTGTTGGCGCTGATATTACAGAGTTTTTTGAACTCTTTGCCTTACCTGCAGAGGCACTTGATAACTGGTTGCGTTACGCCAATGACATTTTTAACCGCTTAGAAGATCTGCCTTACCCCACCGTGGCCGCCATTGCAGGCCACGCACTCGGCGGAGGTTGTGAGTGCGTACTTGCTTGTGACTTGCGCATTGCCGCTCAATCGGTGCAAATTGGTTTACCCGAAACTCGCCTCGGGATCATGCCAGGGTTTGGTGGTTGTGTGCGCTTGCCAAGACTTATCGGCGCCGATAACGCCATGACCTTGATTACCCAGGGCAAGCAATGCCGTGGCAAAGAAGCCATGGCCTTGGGTTTAGTCGATGCCGTTGTCAGTGATGAAACCCTGCGCGACAATGGATTTTCTTTGCTAACCAGTGCAATAAACGGTGAAATAGACTGGCAAAAACGCCGGGCCAAGAAAACCGCTAAACTTGAGTTAAGCCCTATTGAAGCCGCGATGAGCTTTAATACCGCCAAAGGCTTAGTGATGCAAAAAGCCGGCCCGCATTACCCCGCTCCTCTCAAAGCCGTCACCGCGATAGAACAAGGCCATCAACACAATCGCAATGGTGCATTAGACATCGAAAGACGCTTCTTTGCCGAGCTGACGCAAACCCCGCAAGCGCGCGCTTTAGTGGGTATTTTTCTCAATGATCAATACGTCAAGGCGCAAACCAAAGGCGCAGCCAAACAAGCCAGTGCCACTGAACGCCCCGCCGTCATCGGTGCAGGAATTATGGGTGGTGGTATTGCTTATCAAGCCGCGAGTAAAGGGTTACCAGTGGTCATGAAGGACGTACGGCAAGCCGCGCTGGATCTCGGGATGGAGGAAGCCATCAATTTGCTCAACAAAAAAGCGCAACGCGGACAATTGGATACAAAAAGCATGGCCAAGCAAGCCAGTGCCATTCAACCAACGTTAAATTACAGCGCTTTTGAACACGTCGACATGGTGGTCGAAGCCGTGGTCGAAAACCCAGAGGTTAAACAAGCGGTACTTGCTGACCTCGAACAACAAGTGAGCGACGAAACAATTTTGACCTCCAATACTTCGACCATTCCGATTAATCACCTCGCAAAAGCACTCAAGGATAAGACGCGCTTTTGTGGCATGCACTTTTTTAACCCCGTACACAAGATGCCGCTGGTTGAAATTATTCGCGGCGAGCACACCAGCGATGAAACCATCCATAAAGTGGTGGTTTATGCATCTCAACTGGGAAAAACCCCGATTGTCGTTAATGATTGCCCAGGATTTTTTGTTAACCGTGTCCTGTTTCCTTACTTTATGGGCTTTAGCTTACTCATCAGCGACGGCGCCGACGTTGTTACTATCGATAAAGTCATGGAAAAACAATTTGGTTGGCCGATGGGACCAGCGTATTTACTTGATGTGGTCGGCATAGACACCGCCAATCACGCCCAACAGGTCATGGCACAAGGGTTCCCACAAAGAATGTCGATCCCGGCCAACGACTTGATCGGCGCAATGCATCAACAAAAGCGCTTGGGGCAAAAAAGTGGCGCGGGCTTTTACCGCTACCAAAAAGACAAAAAAGGTCGCTTAGTCAAAGCAGACAACGAAGATATTTCCTCTCTATTGGAGCAACTTCAACGCTCTGATGCCGAAGCGCCATCCAAACAAGACATCCTTGAGCGCATGATGATCCCCATGATTAACGAAGTGGTATTGTGTTTGCAAGAAGGCATCATTGCCTCACCACAAGAAGCGGATATCGCCTTGGTGTACGGGCTCGGCTTTCCCCCGTTTAGAGGTGGCGTCTGTCGTTATCTCGATGAGATGGGGATTGAAAACTACATAGAGATGGCCTCTCGATATCAAGAGCTTGGCCCCTTGTATCGCGTCCCTGATCTTCTCTTGCAAATGCAAGCAGAGAAGCAAACATTCTACGCACAATCATCAAAAAGCGCACTTTAGAGAGGGATTAAAAATGCAAAATGTCGTTATTGTCGATTGCCTTCGCACACCGATGGGACGCTCTAAAGGCGGCGTCTTTCAATACACTCGCGCAGAAGACTTATCGGCGCGCTTAATGCAAGGGTTACTGGAAAAACACCCTCAAGTCGAAGCCACAGAAATTGAAGATATTTATTGGGGATGTGTACAACAAACGCTAGAACAAGGCTTTAACATTGCCAGAAACGCCGCCTTACTGGCTGGATTACCCAAGACAGTGGCCGCCGTCACCGTCAACCGCCTGTGTGGTTCCTCTATGCAAGCCCTTCACGACGGAGCCCGTGCCATTATGGTCGGCGATGCAGACATCTGCTTGGTGGGTGGGGTTGAACACATGGGACACGTACCGATGAATCACGGCGTCGACTTTCACCCTGGGCTATCTCGCTATGTCGCCCAAGCTGCCGGCATGATGGGATTAACCGCTGAGATGTTGGCTCGCGTACACGAAATCGATCGCCAGCAACAAGACGCCTTTGCCGTCCGCTCTCACCACAACGCCTACCAAGCACAACAAGGCGGTCTCTTTGACGGCGAAATTCTCCCGGTCGAGGGGCACAACAGCGCCGGTGAACTGATTCAAGTACGCCAAGACGAGGTTATTCGCCCTGAGACCTCATTGGAAGGGTTAGCCAGTCTCAAACCCGTATTCGATCCCGTTAATGGGACAGTAACAGCAGGGACATCTTCTGCACTGTCTGATGGTGCCAGTGCCATGTTGATTATGAGCGAAGAAAAAGCCAAACAACTCGGTGTGCCAATCATGGCGAGAATCCGTTCGATGGCCGTGGCCGGTTGCGATCCGTCAACCATGGGATTTGGTCCTGTTCCTGCCAGTTTAAAAGCGCTAAAACGCGCGAAACTGTCGGTTGAGGACATCGAGATCTTCGAACTCAACGAGGCCTTTGCCGCACAATCACTGCCTTGCATTCAGGCGTTAGGACTAAAAGACTCCTGGCAAGACAAAGTGAACCTCAATGGCGGTGCCATTGCACTAGGCCACCCACTGGGCTGCTCAGGGACTCGAATTTCCACAACCCTGTTGCACTTGATGCAGAACAAAGACAAATCGTTGGGATTGGCGACAATGTGTATCGGGTTGGGACAAGGTATCGCGACGGTATTTGAAAGAGTCGAGTAACACACAATACCCATAAGCGGTAAGACATGAGCAACATTGGATTACCGCCTTTCATTTGCGGGAGAGTCACCATACTCATACCCAACCTCAAAACCGTGGGCCCTCTCATTGTTTTGAGGTTTTATTATGTATAAGACGCATAATAATAATGATATCTTTTCATTTTTATCATACTCCAAACGCGATTACACTGTCTCAAACGTCCCAATGACAACCTTAAATTTGGAGATCACTATGTTTAGAGCGCTTTTGCTCACGCAGCAAGACAAAAAAACGTTGGCCAACATTGAGTCTATTGATGAACAGCAATTGCCTGAGGGCGATGTAACGGTTGCCGTTGAATACTCCTCGCTCAACTACAAAGATGGCATGGCGATTACTGGCACAGGTAAAATAGTGCGTCAGTTCCCCATGGTTCCGGGTATTGATTTATCGGGTACGGTACTCGACTCGCAAAGCGAGCGTTTTAAAGCCGGAGACAAAGTGGTCTTAACCGGTTGGGGCGTTGGTGAAACGCATTGGGGCGGTTTAGCGGAGAAAGCGCGTCTTAAATCGGATTGGCTGGTACCACTACCACAGGGGTTAAGTTTGCAGCAAACCATGAAAATTGGTACGGCAGGTTTAACCGCGATGTTGTGTGTCCAGGCTTTGCTCGATGCGAACATTACGCCACAATCGGGGCCTATTTTAGTCACTGGCGCCAGTGGCGGTGTCGGCTCTGTTGCGATTAGCTTGCTAACTCAACTCGGCTTTGAGGTCACTGCCGTGACAGGTCGCGCGGAACAAAACCGCACTTGGTTAGAACAACGCGGTGCAAGCCAAGTGATCGATCGAAGTGAATTTACTGACGATGCCCGCCCACTTGAAAAACAACGTTGGGCCGGTGCCATTGATACCGTTGGCAGTAAAGTATTAGCCAAACTGCTCAGTCAGATGCAATACGGCGCAACCGTTGCCGCTTGTGGTTTAGCCGGTGGTTTTGATCTTCCGACCACGGTAATGCCGTTTATTTTGCGCAATGTCCGTTTGCAAGGGGTAGACTCAGTATACTGCCCACTTGAGCGACGCGAGCAAGCTTGGAATAAACTCGCCGAACTGCTGCCAGAAAGCCATTATCAGCAGGCGTGCCATGAAATTGAACTTGAACAGGCACCGCAATACGCTCAAACCCTGATTGATGGTCAACTCACTGGCCGAGTGGTCGTCAAACTGTAAATGCATAGGCTGGGAAGTGCGACCTTAATGATTGGTGCGCCCCAGTCACTCACTTGGGCTGATTAGCGGTTATTCAGCCCAAGTTGTTGTCTCCTCGCCATCAGCCGCCCCCATTCTTGCTCAATACTTTCTCTTAACCACACTTGCGCCGGAGAGTGATCACGACGAGCATGCCAGATCATTGAGTAATCAAAAGGTTCAAAGTGAAAAGGCAAAGGCTTAACGACCAAGTCATAATCAGCCGCCAACAAATAGGCCAGATCAGCAGGCACTGTGACAATTAAAGGCAAATTATCAAACAGCGCAATAGCCGCTTGTAAATAATAGGCTTTTAACACCACGTTGCGCTTTTCATAGGCAGCGAGTGCCTCATCAAGCAAGCGATGCACACCTTCGCTGATCGCAATGATGGCATGGGGATATACCAGATAATCATCCAAACTCAGCGTTTTTTCTGCACAAGGGTGTGAGCGAGAGACCAAACAAGACACCCCAACTTTACCCAAGACCTGATGACGCAAAGGCGCCGATAAAGAGGGTACCCGACCAATGGCGAGGTCAACTTGTTCGAGATTGAGCTGATCGGCCAACCGCTCTTGGTCTAAAGGCACGAATTCAAACGAGGCTTGAGGTGCACTGCGCTGCATTTGGCTCAAAGAAAACGGCATGATGGTTTGCATCGCGTAATCGGTCGTCGCGACGGTAAAAGTGTCTTGATATTGGGTAATATCGAAATCTTGCGGGGAAAGCACCTGTTTGAGTGCCTCTAAAGGGGCAGAGAGCTGTCGGTTGATCTGCTGTGCTTTTTCCGTTGGCATCAGACGCTGGCCATTGCGGGTAAACAATGGATCATCGAGTAACACTCGCAAGCGAGCTAACACACGGCTCATCGCGGATTGACTCAAGTTTAATCGCGTAGCAGCGCGGCTGACGCTGCCTTCTTCGATAAGCACGCGCAGCGCCACCAGCAAGTTGAGATCGCGTCGA
This sequence comes from Vibrio sp. HB236076, assembly GCF_040957575.1. Classification (NCBI taxonomy): domain Bacteria; kingdom Pseudomonadati; phylum Pseudomonadota; class Gammaproteobacteria; order Vibrionales; family Vibrionaceae; genus Vibrio; species Vibrio sp. HB236076. The sequence continues at coordinate 13,063 of NZ_CP162601.1, read as the reverse complement.
TATACCTCTTCTATTTCCATCTACCTACCCTTGAACAATCACAACCAAAGAGCAGATAGAGTAGAGGAAAAAGCGCCAAATACCTAATATCCGTATACCTATTATCCGTGTTGTCACGTTAAACCTAGGTCATTGATACCACGGCATCAACGCGGGTTAACACTCCCAGCCAGGCCAGTCGTGCATTTCCACTAAAATACCAATAATGGCGGCCAATAATCCGATCATTGGCAAGGCAAATACCCCGCTCATCGGCACGATAAACAGTGAGCACGCCGTGATAAAACACAGCACAGAATAAATCGTTAAACGATCGATATGGGTCATCCTTTACCTCATCGATTGGTTAATCCTTTGCCAACAAACCTAGAACAATTCCACCTTTTTGCCAAGCGATATTGCATAATTTTTCTACCGACGTATCATTCCTTTTTTGTTTTAATCCTTGGTTGACGATGAATTTTACTCAAGAAAATGCGGATAAAACGCTGTCTGCAGAAGGGCTGCGCTGCCCAGAGCCGGTAATGATGGTCAGAAAAACCATCCGTAACATGCAAGATGGAGAAATTTTGTGGATGAGTGCCGATGATCCCTCAACCGCACGTGATATCCCTAGCTTTTGTCGCTTTATGGATCACCAGTTACTCGAGTCGCAAACCGATCAGCTTCCTTATGTCTTTGTGATAAAAAAAGGCTTGTAAATTCAATCACCAATACCGATTTATTTACGGTTTCCCACGCCTGAAATGACCTTGGTTTCAATAAAAAAGCCAAGGTCATGAAAAAGAAGACGCCGAACTGAGGAAAACTAGCTTCCCAACTTATCCACTTTCTGAGCTAACGCATTGAGACGCTCCTGCATCGGCTCGATATAAGCGACTCGAATCCACGCCTCTACCATGAGGCCCGTCATGATAATAGCCCCGGCAACCATTGGCAGCCACATGTCGGTCAACGCCATTCCCAGCAACGTTAGTCCAAGACCAAACGTGTACAAATAACTCTGACTCTTTGCGGTCATTGCCGTGTATCTCGCCAACATAACTCACCTCATCACATAACGGTATTCGCTCAAAAAATTACCACGCTCACTAACGTGAAACCCGAAGCTGCATCACAGCTAGGTAAATTAGTCTGTGAAACGCGATTGAATCTTCCTAAGGCTTTATCCATGGCGCTAATCTCTCTCCCCTTTTTTGATCACGCCTGACCTGTGAATCGCACTGCTGGCGATAAATTCACTAATAAGTGCAACAATTAATCGCCTTACCACTACTCGCTTTAACAATATCTCGGTATACTGGGGTGTTATTATTTTCATTCATACAAAAAGAATCGCGCGAACCTGACTATGCAAAAATACGATATCAAAACCTTTCAGGGTATGATCCTCGCGCTGCAGGATTATTGGGCCCAACAAGGCTGTACCATTGTTCAACCTCTAGATATGGAAGTGGGTGCCGGTACCTCGCATCCAATGACGTGCTTGCGAGCCATTGGCCCAGAGCCAATTGCCACCGCTTACGTACAACCTTCTCGTCGCCCTACCGATGGCCGTTACGGTGAAAACCCGAACCGCCTTCAGCACTACTATCAATTCCAGGTGATCATCAAACCTTCACCGGACAACATTCAGGAGCTTTACCTTGGCTCTTTAGAAGTATTAGGCATCGACCCAGGCGTTCACGATATCCGTTTTGTTGAAGACAACTGGGAAAACCCAACCTTAGGGGCTTGGGGCCTTGGCTGGGAAGTCTGGCTCAACGGTATGGAAGTGACTCAGTTCACTTATTTCCAGCAAGTCGGTGGCCTAGAGTGCAAACCCGTAACCGGTGAAATTACTTACGGTATCGAACGCCTCGCTATGTACATTCAAGGTGTTGATTCTGTTTATGACTTGGTCTGGACCGACGGTCCTTTGGGCAAAGTGACTTACGGTGACATTTTCCACCAAAACGAAGTTGAACAATCGACTTACAACTTTGAACACGCCGATGTCGACTTCCTCTTTACCTTCTTTGACCAATGTGAAAAAGAATGTCAGCACTTACTGTCGCTCGACTCTCCTCTGCCTTTGCCTGCGTATGAACGCATTCTCAAAGCAGGACACGCTTTTAACCTTCTTGATGCACGCAAAGCCATTTCGGTGACAGAACGTCAACGTTATATTTTGCGTATCCGCAATTTGACCAAGTCGGTCGCCGAAGCTTACTACGCTTCTCGCGAGGCGCTCGGTTTCCCAATGCTCAAGAAGGACGAGGAGAAGTAAGATGGCAAAAGAATTTCTAATCGAGTTGGGAACAGAAGAACTGCCACCCACTCAACTGCGCACTCTCGCACAAGCATTCGCCGATAACTTTCGCGCTGAACTCGAAAAAGCCGCACTCGAATTTGACGACATCAAATGGTACGCCGCGCCTCGCCGTCTCGCCTTGCGCGTGCACAACTTAGCCGAAGCACAAGCGGATAAAGTCGTCGAAAAACGCGGCCCGGCAATTGCCGTTGCGTTTGATGACAGTGGCGAACCGACTAAAGCGGCACAAGGTTGGGCTCGCGGTAATGGCATCACGGTTGAACAAGCAGAACGCCTTGTTACCGACAAAGGTGAATGGCTGCTTTTCAAACAAGAAGTCAAAGGCCAAAGCGCGCGTGAGATCTTAGTTGATTTAGCCGCAAACGCGCTGAGCAACCTCCCTATTGCCAAGCCAATGCGCTGGGGCGACAAAGACACGCAATTTATCCGTCCAGTGAAAACCCTAACCGTTTTACTTGGCGATGAGCTCATTCCTGGCACCATTTTAGGCGTCGACAGCGCTCGTATCATTCGCGGTCACCGCTTTATGGGCGAATCGAGCTTTGAAATTGCGTCGGCTGAACAATATCCAGCGATCTTAGAAGAGCGCGGAAAAGTGATGGCGGATTACGAAGCGCGAAAAGCCATCATTATTGCTGACTCACAAAAAGCGGCTCAAGCGGTTGGCGGCACTGCAGACCTTGACGATGACCTCGTTGAAGAAGTGACGTCTTTGGTTGAATGGCCCGTGGTCCTCACGGCAAAATTCGAAGAAGCGTTTCTCAAAGTACCTGCTGAAGCCTTGGTGTATACTATGAAAGGCGATCAGAAGTACTTCCCTGTCTACGACGACAACAAGAAGCTGCTTCCTAACTTTATCTTTGTCTCGAACATTGAGTCAAAAGAACCTCGTCACGTCATTGAAGGCAATGAAAAAGTGGTGCGCCCACGTCTTGCCGATGCCGAGTTTTTCTTTAATACCGACCGAAAACGCCCATTGATTGACCGTCTCTCAGAGCTTGATCAAGCCGTATTCCAAAAACAACTCGGTACCATTAAAGATAAAACCGACCGCATTACTGAACTGGCAACCTACATCGCTGAGCAAATCGATGTCAACGTTGAGCAATCTCGCCGCGCTGGTCAACTGGCCAAGTGTGACTTGATGACCTCGATGGTGTTCGAGTTTACCGATACTCAAGGCGTCATGGGTATGCATTATGCTCGCCATGATGGGGAAGACGAAGCCGTGGCCGTAGCACTCAATGAGCAGTACATGCCGCGTTTTGCTGGTGATGAATTGCCAAGTCATGGCGTATCAACAGTGCTGTCGATGGCGGACAAACTCGATACCATCGTCGGTATATTTGGTATTGGTCAAGCGCCTAAAGGCTCGGATCCCTTTGCCCTTCGCCGTGCTTCACTCGGTGTCCTGCGCATTATTGTTGAATACGGTTATGCCTTAGATCTGAGTGATTTAGTCGCCAAAGCCGCCAGCCTATTTGACGATCGTCTCACTAACGAAAACGTAGAACACGACGTGATTGAATTTATGCTCGGCCGCTTCCGCGCTTGGTATCAAGACGAAGGCTTTAGCATTGATGTCATTCAAGCGGTATTAGCACGTCGTCCGACCAAGCCCGCTGATTTTGATCAACGCGTAAAAGCCGTCTCTCACTTCCGTGAGCTCGAAGCCGCTGAATCACTGGCCGCTGCCAATAAACGTGTCGGCAATATTTTAGCCAAATTCGACGGTGAATTGGCCGCTGAAATCGATCTTGCTCTGTTACAAGAAGACGCAGAGAAGGCCTTAGCACAGCACGTTGAAGTACTAAGCGAAGCACTTGAACCCGCCTTTGCTACCGGTAATTACCAAGCGGCACTGTCGCAACTTGCCGAGCTCAAAGAGCCTGTCGATGCTTTCTTTGACAATGTGATGGTGATGGCGGATGACGCGGCATTGAAGCAAAATCGCCTCACTCTACTCAACAAACTGCGCAATCTATTCTTAGAAATCGCAGACATTTCATTACTGCAAAAGTAATCGAAATCGTGGTTTAAGCCCAGCCTATCGCTGGGCTTTATTGGCGATAGGCTCGCCGTTATCGAGTTTTTATCCAACTCAGGTCACCAACTATGTCGTGAAATTGGTCTTACCTTATATACCACACCGCAACACAGTTGATCGTGACTTCGTCACCCGTCCACTCCAACAGTCAAACTAGGTATAATCCCATGCAGTTTTCAAAATTCGGTGAAAAATTCAATCGGTATTCCGGGATCACTCAGTTAATGGATGACTTAAACGATGGCCTAAGGACCCCAGGTGCCATCATGCTCGGCGGTGGTAACCCCGCTGCTATAGACCCCATGCTAGACTATTTTCAACAAGCCAGTCGCGACATGCTCGAGAGTGGTGAGTTGATTTCAGCCATGGCCAATTATGATGGACCACAAGGCAAAGACAGCTTGTTAAAATCGCTTGCTCAATTGTTGCGTGAGACATACGACTGGCCGATCAGTGAAAAAAACATCACTTTAACCAATGGCAGTCAGAGCGGTTTTTTTCAGCTGTTTAACTTACTGGCTGGTGAACAAAGTGATGGTAGCCACAAAAAGATTCTTCTGCCCATTGCCCCTGAATACATTGGTTATGGCGATGCGGGTATCGATGACAATATCTTTCACTCTTATCGCCCAGGGATAGAACAACTCAGCAATCGTCTATTTAAATATCACGTCGACTTTTCCAAGCTGAAGATTGACGATTCTATCGCCGCCATTTGTGCTTCACGACCGACCAACCCGACCGGTAATGTCCTCACCGATGACGAGATCATGAAACTCGATCAGTTGGCTCGCGACAACAACATTCCGTTGATTATTGATAACGCCTACGGATTGCCGTTCCCCAATATCATCTTTGAAGAGGTGAAACCGTTTTGGAACGACAACACCATTTTGTGCATGAGTCTGTCAAAACTCGGATTACCCGGCTTGCGCTGCGGCATCATCATTGCCAATGAAACCATCACCCAAGCCTTAACCAATATGAGTGGTATCGTCAACCTAGCCCCGGGCAGTATTGGTCCCGCCCTTGCTCATCACATGATTGAAAAGGGCGATTTACTGCGTTTGAGTAACCAAGTTGTCAAACCCTTCTACCAACAAAAAGCGCAGCGCGCGGTGGAGTTACTGCAAAGCGCTATCCGTGATGAAAGATTTAAAATCCACAAGCCTGAAGGGGCGATTTTCTTGTGGTTATGGTTTGATGAATTACCGATTACGACCATGGCGCTTTACCAAAGGCTCAAGGCACGTGGAGTGCTCATTGTACCTGGGGAGTATTTCTTCATCGGTCAGGAAGAAGATTGGTCACACGCTCATCAATGCCTGCGAATGAACTATGTTCAAGACGATAAAAAAATGCAGCAAGGTATTGAGATTATTGCAGAAGAGGTAGCTAAAGCTTACCAGCAAACTCAATAGCGGGTTAAAAAACTCGATAACATCGTTAAGAAAATAGCTTGTAGAACAACGACTCACTGTCTTGTATTTATAAGCAAATAGGTTGCCTTGTTCTCAAGCTTGATTCTGCGTCATCATTGACCACCGACTTAATCAGATTGGTATAACAGGTGACGAATTATAGGATACCGCGAGTTCGTGCCCCCCATCGATGAAAAACCCCGGCTTTGCAGCGCAAATCCGGGGTTTCGTCTTTTCGGTCAGAGCAGCAGCTCAATTGCGGCTTCTCTTCCTCGTCACCTGCAGCCTTGATTCACAGGTCAGGCAACAGCTATTACTGAGTGCGTTGGATGCTGATTTTACGCGGTTGCATCGCTTCTGGTACTTCTCTTTCGAGATCAATGTGCAACAACCCATTTTCCATCACAGCGTTAAGGACTTTCACGTAATCCGCCAATTGGAATTTACGCTCAAAATCACGTTCAGCAATACCTTGATAAATATAGTTTTTACTATCATCTGCTTGACGCTCACCCCGAACGATTAACAGGTTTTCGTTTTGGGTAATGTCGATATCTTGCTCAGCAAAGCCCGCGACCGCCATCGTAATGCGATATTTGTGTTCTTCTTGCTGCTCAATATTATACGGTGGATAACCTTGGCTCTTCGCCGAGGCTTGGTTTTCCATCAAATGAACTAAACGGTCAAAGCCGATTGCATTGCGGTATAGTGGAGTAAAGTCTAATGTTCTCATGGTGCTATCCTCATCATTAAGCAATAGCCTTAATTGGCACATACTGGCGCAAATAAGGGAAACTGGCGGCACTCTAATAAGACGTGCTCCAGATTTGGGTTAAAAACTCAATTTAATCGAATAAGGCCCTTACGGCGCCTTACAATTACTATATGAGGACTTTTTTTGCTCTTTCAAGAGGAAAAATATCTTTTTCCATAAAAAAACCACTCCGAAGAGTGGTTTTTTCACCGAGTAAACAACGACTAGACGTCGAGGTTGGCCACTTGCAGCGCGTTTTGTTCGATGAAAGCACGACGGGGTTCGACTTGATCGCCCATTAACGTGGTAAACAACTCATCAGCACCAACCGCGTCTTCAATCGTCACCTGCATCATACGACGGGTATCAGGATCCATGGTCGTCTCCCACAGTTGATCAGGGTTCATCTCGCCCAAACCTTTGTAACGTTGACGACTCAAGCCGCGTTGAGATTCTTTTATCAACCAATTAAGCGCTTCTTCAAAACTGCTCACAGCTTGTTTGCGTTCACCGCGCTGTACGTAAGCACCTTGTTCGAGCAAACCGTCTAACGCTTCAGATAATGAGGCGAGACGGCCGTATTCACGTGAGTTGATGAAATCCACGCTGAGCAAGTATTCGTGCTCAACCCCGTGAGTGCGAACTTTAATTTTTGGCACGTTAAGATTGAGTTCTTGGTGTTGCTCAATTTCCAATCGGTATTCACTGATGCCTGACGTTTTCGCATTGAGTTTTGACACCAAAGACTCGCCCCACTGGCGTACCTTTTCAACATCGTGGCAATCCTCGGCAGTCAAACGCGGCAGATTGATCATTTCATACATCATGCCATAAGGGTAACGACGGCTCATGTACTCGACCAATTTAATGCCCGAGTTGTATTGCTGAACCAAGGCTTCTAAAGACGCACCAGACATCGCAGGCGCATCGGGATTGACGTGCAACTCTGCCCCGTCTAAAGCGATTGAAATTTGATATTGATTCATCGCTTCTTCATCTTTGATGTATTGCTCTTGCTTGCCTTTTTTCACTTTGTACAACGGCGGTTGGGCAATGTACACGTAGCCGCGCTCGATAAGCTCTGGCATTTGACGGTAGAAGAAGGTCAACAACAAAGTACGGATGTGAGAGCCATCGACATCCGCATCGGTCATGATGATGATGTTGTGATAGCGCAGCTTATCTGGGTTGTATTCATCACGGCCGATACCACAGCCCAATGCAGTGATTAAGGTTGCCACTTCTTGTGACGACAGCATTTTATCAAAGCGCGCTTTTTCAACGTTCAAGATTTTACCCTTGAGCGGTAAAATGGCTTGGTTTTTACGGTTGCGACCTTGCTTGGCTGACCCACCTGCAGAGTCACCCTCCACAATATAGAGTTCAGAAAGTGCTGGGTCTTTTTCTTGGCAATCGGCCAATTTACCCGGTAGGCCGGCTAAATCAAGAGCACCTTTGCGACGAGTCATCTCACGGGCTTTACGCGCCGCTTCGCGCGCTCTCGCGGCATCAATAATCTTACCACAGACAATTTTGGCTTCATTTGGGTGCTCTGCTAAGAAATCCGTCAGTTTTTCACCCATTGACGATTCTACCGCTGATTTCACTTCTGAAGACACCAGCTTGTCTTTGGTTTGGCTTGAGAACTTAGGATCGGGCACTTTTACCGACACGACAGCAGTCAAACCTTCGCGGGCATCATCACCCGATGTCGCGGTCTTGGCTTTTTTCGAGTAGCCCTCTTTGTCCATGTAATTGTTCAATGTTCGGGTCAAGGCTGCACGGAAACCCGCTAAGTGAGTACCGCCATCGCGCTGTGGGATATTATTGGTAAAACAGTAAATGTTTTCTTGGAAACCATCGTTCCACTGCATCGCCACTTCGACCCCGATGCCGTCTTCGCGTTGGAAATCAAAGTGGAAAACCTTGTCGTGAATCGAGGTTTTGTTTTTGTTCAAGTGGTTGACGAACGCGCGGATCCCGCCTTCGTACATGAAGTGATCCGATTTGTCTTTCTCACGCTCATCGATCAACTTGATTGAGACACCAGAATTCAAAAAGGAAAGTTCGCGCAAACGCTTCGCTAAAATATCGTAGTGAAACTCAGTTTGCGAGAAGGTTTCAGCACTTGGCCAAAAGCGAATTCGAGTCCCGGTTTTTTCGGTATCACCAATCACAGACAGCGGTGCTTGAGGCTCACCATGACGGTAGGTTTGCGAGTGAATATGACCACCGCGATGAATGGTTAGCTCGACTTTCTCAGACAGAGCGTTCACCACCGAAACACCCACACCGTGTAAGCCGCCCGACACCTTATAAGAGTTGTCGTCAAACTTACCGCCTGCGTGCAAGACCGTCATGATGACTTCGGCCGCCGAGACTTGTTCTTCGGAGTGCATTTCGGTTGGGATACCACGGCCGTCATCGCTGACCGACACAGAGTTATCCTCATGTATGGTCACGATAATATCTTTACAATGACCGGCTAACGCTTCATCAATTGAGTTATCTACGACCTCAAAAACCATATGGTGCAGACCGGTGCCATCATCCGTGTCGCCGATGTACATTCCCGGACGCTTGCGAACCGCATCCAAGCCCTTCAGTACCTTAATACTCGATGAATCGTAATTTTCAGACATGAGTTACTCTCTCACTATTTATCCTTGCTCTATTGTGCCATGTTCGACATAAAACATCTTGCTATTTGGCATGATCATGTCAGAAATTTGCGCTTGGGTAATAGAGCTAACAAAAACTTGAGTTTGCATCTGTTTAAAACACTCGGCTAAACGCTGGCGTCGAGTGCTGTCGAGCTCAGAAGCAAAATCATCGATTAAATATATGCAGCGCTTTTCAGTCACACTGCTTAAATGTTGTCCTTGGGCCACGCGCAAGGCGCAGACCAGTAATTTTAATTGCCCACGCGATAAAATATCTTCTGCTGGGGTACCGTTGGCTTTGATGCGTAAATCCGCTTTATTCGGACCGCTCACCGTGTAACCCATATTTTGATCGCGTTCGAAATTATCCGCCAATAGCTCGGCGTAGTCGGTGTCTTTATCCCAACCACGAGAATAGGAAAAGCTCATTTCGTATTCGGGTAAGAACCCTTCGCACAAGGTTAACGCTTGTGGAATAAACGCCTCGAGATACCTAGCTCGCCATTGACTAATTTGTTCGGCCAATTCCGCCAATTCGCGATCCCAGTAACTGAGTTCGCGATAGCTACGCGCATTTTTGAGCAACGCGTTGCGCTGTTTGTTGAGGCGCTTAAAACGCCCCCAAGTATCAAAAAATTGGGGTTGGGTGTGAAAGACCCCCCAATCGATAAAAGCGCGTCGTAACTTAGGCCCTTCAGTCACCAACTCAAAGCCTTCGGTATGAATGAGTTGCAGCGGCAACACTTCCGCTAACTGGGCCATTTTCTGCCCAGATTGACCGCTGATTTTGATCAAGGTACTGCCATCTCTTTTTTTATTCAGGCCAATGGGCATTTCGACTGACGAAGGCGTCGCCATCAACGCCGAATCAGACCACAGCGCCCGATTATTTTTGCTCTCATCACCGACAACCAAGCTTGCATCGTCACTCATTTCCTCTGACGCTTCAGAAGACATAGCGTGCTTTGGCATTGGCTCGTTAACCGCCATCACATCGCGCTCTGCCACTGGGCTGCTCGATGAGTCAGTCTCTACCGAGGATTGTTCTACCGTAGACCAATCGTTTTGCATCGATAAACGGCCATGAATAAACAGCTCATCACTGTGATGAGCAATGATACGGCTGGTTAAGTTGCTTTTAAATGAGCGTCCGTGACCGAGCAAATATATGGCCTCTAGGACACTGGTTTTGCCACTGCCATTAGGGCCGATAAGAAAGTTAAAGCCTGATGATGGGCTGAGATCACAGGCTTTAATGTTGCGAAATTGCTGAATGAGGAGTCGTTTTATCGCCATTAATAACGCTTACGGTTACAGACGAATGGGCATGACAACGTACATACATTGCTCGTCAGCGACGTTTTCAACCAACGTACTCGCGTTCGAGTCTGTCATTGAAAAACGCACTTGCTCGCAACGCAAACTGTTGAGAATGTCCAATAAGTAGCTCACGTTGAAGCCAATTTCAATCGGATCGCCTTGGTATTCAACGTCGATGACTTCTTCCGCTTCTTCTTGCTCTGGGTTATTTGCCGTAACACGCATTTGGTTATCGGCCAGGTTGACTCGTACCCCGCGAAATTTTTCATTAGATAAAATCGCGGCACGCGCCAATGACTGACGCAAACTCTCACCATCAGCTAGCAGAGTTTTGTTGGTATTTTTAGGCAATACTCGGCGATAATCAGGGAAACGGCCATCAACCAGTTTTGAGGTAAAGACAAAGTGATTGACCTGAGCGCGTACATTCGATTGACCAATTTGCAAAGTCACCGTTTGATCGGGCGCATCGAGCAACTTCATTAACTCGAGCACGCCTTTTCTTGGCAAAATAATTTGTTGACGCTCAAAGTTGCCGTCAATCTCAGTCTGACTGACTGCCATGCGGTGGCCATCGGTCGCAACCGATTTTAAAATATTATCTTCAACTTCAAACAGCATACCGTTAAGGTAGTAGCGCACGTCTTGGTTCGCCATTGAAAATTGCGTTCTTTCAATAATGCGACGCAACTCAGATTGAGGCAGTACGAGCTCAATGTCACTTTGCCAATCTTCTATATTGGGGAAATCCGACGCCGGCAGTGTCGAGAGAGTAAAGCGACTTCGACCAGAACGCACCGTAACGCGATCGTCCTGATGAGAGAATTTAATCACCGCGTCGTCGGGCAAGCCGCGACAAATATCGAGAAACTTGCGCGAGGGCACGGTCACTTGACCAGGTTCAACCTCACCGCTCAACGGCAAACGACCAATCAGTTCGACCTCGAGATCAGTCGCCGTTAAAGACAACTGGTTGCCTTCAACATGGATCAATATATTGCCCAGAATCGGCAGAGTAGGACGTCCGCCCAAAACACCAGAAATTTGTTGTAATGGCTTTAGCAGTTGGCTGCGTTCAATCGAAAAGTTCATAACATCTATCTCACACTCATTAGCTCATTGCGCATCATCTCTTGCCACTTAGGAGGAGAGCGTACGGATAAGGTTAGAGTAATCTTCTTTAATATCGTGGCTTTCTTCACGCAGCTGTTCGATTTTACGACAGGCGTGTAATACCGTGGTGTGGTCGCGGCCGCCAAACGCATCGCCAATTTCTGGCAAGCTGTGGTTGGTCAACTCTTTCGCCAATGCCATCGCTAACTGCCTTGGCCTGGCCACTGAGCGAGAACGACGCTTAGAGAGTAAGTCCGCCACTTTTATCTTATAGTACTCTGCCACCGTTTTTTGAATATTGTCGATGGTGACGAGTTTTTCTTGCAAAGCAAGCAGATCCCGGAGAGCTTCACGGACAAAGTCAATGGTGATCGCTCGACCGGTGAAGTTCGCATTTGCGATCACCCGGTTGAGTGCACCTTCGAGTTCACGAACGTTCGAACGCAAACGCTTGGCAATAAAAAATGCCACTTCATCGGCCAAGTGAATTTGGTGATCTTCCGCTTTTTTCATCAAGATGGCAACCCGGGTCTCCAACTCAGGAGGCTCAATAGCCACGGTTAACCCCCAACCAAAACGCGATTTCAAACGGTCTTCTACGCCATTGATCTCTTTGGGGTAACGGTCTGAGGTAAGAATAATTTGCTGGTTGCCTTCTAACAAGGCATTAAACGTATGGAAGAACTCTTCCTGTGAACGCTCTTTATTAGCGAAAAATTGAATATCATCGATCAGCAAAGCATCAACACTGCGGTAGTAGCGTTTAAATTCTTCAATCGCATTATTTTGTAGCGCTTTAACCATGTCTTGCACGAAGCGTTCTGAATGCATGTAGACCACTTTGGCATTGGGCTTATTGTCGACAATCGCGTTGCCAACGGCGTGCAGCAAGTGGGTTTTACCTAGGCCGGTTCCCCCATAGAGGAATAAAGGATTGTACGCCGCCCCAGGATTATCAGAAACTTGTCTTGCTGCCGCTAACCCCAATTGGTTTGATTTACCTTCTACAAAGTTAACGAATTTGTGTTTGGGGTTAACATTGGAGCGGTGATTGAGATCGGCGGCAACGGGGACATCGCTTTCCCACGTTTTGTGGATCGGTTTACGCGCTTGCAACTGTGCTGGCGCTGAAGACTCTGCCGCGACATCGGCGGGCGTTCTTTGCGGCTTTGGCTGAGCGGCAACCGGGCGACTCCCTACCTCAAAACGCAAATTGGGGATGTCATGACCACAGTGGTCTTGCAGCATGCGATTGATGCTGTGTAAGTACTTATCTCTTACCCAATCCAAAACAAATCGGTTGGGTGCAAACAAGGTGAGTGTATTGTCATTTAACTCCGCTTGTAACGGACGTACCCACATACTAAATTCTGTAGCTGGTAGCTCTTCTTGTAGTTGTTGCAAGCACTGCAACCAAAGCGAAGACGACAC